>JADJNC010000016.1 GCA_016709335.1 Candidatus Propionivibrio dominans
TGTGGAGAGGGTCGGGGTGAGGGCCAAACCTCGCCAAACATGGTGTTGCAGCAAATTAGTCGCGCTCAACTGCGGTTTCCAGGATGATTCTGGCCGAATACGTCAATCAGTTGGGAGAGCTCGAAGATCGTCGGCCCGGTCTATATCGGGTCGAGCGTCAGGATCGAGCACGGCTGCTCGGTGATCGGGCCGGCCTGGATCGGCCACGGCTGCCACCTGCGCAAGGGCGCCAAGGTGATCCGCAGCGTGCTCTTCGAATACACACGCATCGGTGAAGGCATGGAGTTCCTTGAGATGATCGTTTCGCCGCGCTATTGCGTCGATCGTGCCGGTGAGACGAGCTATGTGGGGGATGACCGCTGCAAATTGCGCTGGGGGGATGCGCGGGGGTAGCAGGGGTGCGGCAGTTGGTGTGGTGGGTTAGGGGGCATGGGGATCGGTAATGTCGGGTTACGGCCTGTGGCCAACACCCGGCCAACTGGCGGTACGAGAGCAGAGACGCCATGCCTTGCCCTTGGGTTATGACAGTTCTTGCCATTTAATGCCATTTATGGCACTATTGATCGGCCAAGGAGGTGTCCCATGCAAAGCATGAATATTTCATTGCCTGACCCGCTCAAACAGTTTGTTGACGGCCAGATTTCGACTGGGCGCTATAGCAGCGCTAGCGAGTACGTGCGCGAGTTGATCCGCAATGACGAGAAGAGCAAGGCCAAAGAACAGCTTGAGGCGATGTTGCTGGAAGGCCTGTCCGGCGCAGAGACTGAATTGACCCTGGCGGACTGGACGTCTATTCGCAAAGAAGCCTTGGCGAAAGTTGGAGCACGAAAGCAAAAACGTTGATCCCGACGGTCACTCGGCGCGAGGCGGCGCGGCGCGACCTGGTCGCGCACTTCGTCTATCTGGCGGAAGAAGCCGGGCTAGACATGGCCGAACGCTTCCTCACGAACGCCGAAGCCAGCTTCAACGCTCTGGCGCAGCAACCTAAAATGGGCGCACCGCTGACGCTCAAGAATCCAACCTTGGCGAACG
Organism: Candidatus Propionivibrio dominans; assembly: GCA_016709335.1. GTDB lineage: Bacteria > Pseudomonadota > Gammaproteobacteria > Burkholderiales > Rhodocyclaceae > Propionivibrio > Propionivibrio dominans. Next base: position 1,033 of record JADJNC010000016.1, read on the forward strand.
TGCGCAAATGGCGGGTGAAAGGCTTCGACAATCATCTGGTCTTCTACGAACCGCGCCCCGACGGCGTATGCATCGTGCGCGTTCTCCACGCGGCCAGCGATTGGTGGGGCTTGCTCGGCTACGCAGATTAGGCGCAGCCAACAGACACAATGCAGCGCGTCCATGCTCGCCACTTCACTTGCAACATGGTTGCGGGGGAAGGCGGTTGTTCTGGCGCTTACTCATTGAAATACTGTGGCCCGAGGCGGGGGAAGGGTGCCCCCCCTCCCGCGGGCTCAACGTGTTGCGGCCAATTTGACGCGGTCAACTGCGGTTTCATCAAACAGTTTTTAACATCTTGATCAGATTAACGAATCTGGATTCCGGCTTGCGCCGGAATGACGGTGGTCGGTGGTCGGTGGTTGGTTAGAACAAATTTACCGTGGTGGGGTGGGATGGGGGCCATGTGAATAGGCAGTCCAAGGTTTCTAGCCTGAAGAGGCCCGTATTCATTGGTTTGCCGGTTTTCATCGTTGCAGATCGCCTGTTGACGCGGGCTCCAGGCATGGCATGTTGTCGTATCGGCAATTAAATTCAGATGGCTTTAAGCACTATTCAATTACTTGAGGTTCAAGCATGGCAAAAGGGATGATTCTGGCTGCGGGCCAGGGATCGCGGGTTCGCCCGCTGACTAAGGACTTGCCCAAACCGATGGTGCCGATTCTTGGCAAGCCGGTGATGGAATACCTGATTGAGCACCTGGCGCGCTACGGAATCACCGAGATCATGGTGAATGTCGCTTTCCATCACCGCAAGATCGAGGAATATTTCGGTGACGGCCACCGCTGGGGGGTGAACATCGGCTATTCCTTTGAGGGCGTCTATGACCATGGCGACGTGGTGCCGCAGCCGAAAGGCTCGGCCGGCGGGCTGAAGGCGATCCAGGACTTCAGTGGCTTCTTCGACGAAACGACGCTGGTCATCTGCGGTGATGCGATCATCGACCTCGATCTGGGCGCCGCACTGCACGAGCACCGCAGCAAGGGCGCCATCGCCAGTGTGGTGGCGCTGGAGGTGCCCAAAAACGAGGTCGGCAATTACGGGATCGTCGTTGCCGACAAGCAGGGCAAGGTCGAGTTTTTCCAGGAGAAACCGAGCCCGGCGGAAGCCAGGTCGAACCTGGCCAGTACCGGCATCTATCTCTTCGAACCGGAAGTGCTTGATCTGGTGCCCTCGGGGGTAGTCTTCGACATCGGCAGCCAGCTCTTCCCGCTGCTCGCCGAGAAGGGCTTGCCGTTCTACGCGCAGAGCCGTTTCTTCAACTGGATCGACATCGGCCGCGTCACCGATTACTGGTCGGTGCTGCAGCGCGTGCTGCGCGGCGAAGTCGCCGAGATGAGCATGCCCGGCAAGGAGATCGAGCCCGGCGTCTGGGTCGGGCCGAATACGTCAATCAGTTGGGAGAGCTCGAAGATCGTCGGGCCGGTCTATATCGGGTCGAGCGTCAGGATCGAGCACGGCTGCTCGGTGATCGGGCCGGCCTGGATCGGCCACGGCTGCCACCTGCGCAAGGGCGCCAAGGTGATTCGCAGCGTGCTCTTCGAATACACGCGCATCGGCGAAGGCATGGAGTTCCTGGAGATGATCGTTTCGCCGCGCTATTGCGTTGATCGTGCCGGCGAGACGAGCTATGTGGGGGATGACCGCTGCAAATTGCGCTGGGGGGATGCGCGGGGGTAGCAGGGGTGCGGTAGTTGGTGTGGGTTGGGCATGGGGATCCGGAATGTCGGGTTACGGCCTGTGGCCTGACCCGACCTCCGCTGCTTTATTCGCCCAAAGGCCAGGTGGGTTGCCCCCTCTCCGTTTTACGCCTGCGGTTAATAGCGGGCCCTGGTTTGGGCCACTGGTTATGCAGAGTGCAATAGTCCGTACGGACTATGCGAGCGGTTCACGCTGGCAGCATAAAACCCGGATAATTCCGCCTTAACTCACAGGAGCCCCGCATGACCATCCTCGTTACCGGCGGTGCCGGTTTCATCGGCAGCAACTTTGGCCAGCCTTTGAGGATAAAGACAGAGCGGTAAATCCGTCGATCCGGCTATGTTGCATGTTACGTCAAGTGTGCATACCATGTTGCATGTAACTAACTTGATCAGGTCGATTAAATGGCGAACACACACGTTAATACACGAGTTCAAAAGCACCGCGACGCGCTGCGCATGGCAGGGCTGCGTCCTGTGCAAATCTGGGTGCCGGATACGCGACGACCAGATTTCGCGGCGGAATGCCAGCGTCAGTCCCGGCTTGCCGCTGAGGCGGATAGAGCCGATACGGATATGCAGCACTTCATGGATGAAGCCCTGGCAGATGTAGACGGCTGGTCGGCATAATGCGAGGCGACCTGGTGACCATCGCCATGCAAGGCGACTTTGGCAAGCCAAGGCCTGCCTTGGTGATTCAGGCTGACCTGTTCGACGAACACTCTACCGTTACGGTATTGCCGGTGACGAGCAGCCTTGTCGCCGCACCGTTGTTGCGCGTCAACATTCAGCCGAGTTCCAGGAACGGTTTGCAGAAGATTTCTCAGGTTATGGTGGATAAAGCCATGACGGTGAAGCGTGACAAGTTGGGGCAATCCTTCGGGCGCATTGATGCGGATGCGATGGTGGAGGTCGAGCGATGCCTGGCCGTATTTTTGGGTATTGCCAAATGATCCTGAATAAGCCGTCACACCGGCGAAAGCCGGTGTCCAGTGCCTCGACTTTTCTGGCTCTGCATTCCCTGCGGTCAGATTCCGGCTTTCGCCGGAATTACGTTTTGACACTTGTTTAGCGGCTCCTTGGGTATCAGCAATTAATTCAACTGGATCGACATCGGTCGCATGACCGATTACTGGTCGGTGCTGCAACGCGTGCTGCGCGGTGAAGTGGCGGAGATGAGCATGCCCGGCAAGGAGATCGAGCCTGGCGTCTGGGTCGGGCCGAACACCTCGATCGAGTGGGGAAGTTCGAAGATCGTCGGGCCGGTCTATATCGGGTCGAGCGTCAGGATCGAGCACGGCTGCTCGGTGATCGGGCCGGCCTGGATCGGCCACGGCTGCCACCTGCGCAAGGTCGCCAAGGTGATTCGCCGCGTGCTCTTTGAATACACGCGTATCGGTGAAGGGATGGAGTTCCTGGAGATGATCGTTTCGCCGCGCTATTGCGCCGGCCTCACTCGAGAAAAGAGCCCAATTCTCCTCCGGTGACTCGCTGCCTGAGTTGCCTCAGCTTTGGCAAAAGGGCCGGTATGTCACTTTGGATGATGCTCCATAAGGTGTCGTTGTCTATCCCCAGATAGCCGTGAATCAGACGGTTACGAGTGGCAATGATGAGCCGCCACGGCAGATCTGGATTGGCACCTCGCACACGCTCAGGGATATGCGTTGCGGGCTCGCCGATCAGTTCAAGATTACGCACGGGTGCGTTGTAGGTTAGCCTGCGGGTGATGAATCCCACTTGGTCGAGTCCGTCGGTGTACGCGATGACTTTCTCGGCAAAGCCAATCATGTCGTCAAGGTAGAAACGCCATTCGCGGCGGCCCTTACCAGACATGCACACCCTCCTTTTCGATGAATGGACGCAGTTCAGGACGCAAAGCGTTTTCAGTTACCAGATCAACGGGGCTGCCGAACAGGTCCTCAAGATAAAACTGGACGCCAAAGTAACGTTCGGACGTTGCCGGGCCGTCGAATGCAACCAGAATATCGATATCACTGTCGAGACGTGCCACGTCTCGCGCAGTTGATCCAAACAAGGCGAGACGTGTTACTCCGTAACGAGCCGTCAGTGCTGGCTTGCTCTGGGTTAGCAGTGAAATGGCGTGAGAACGATTCATTGTGACCTCCGGACCATCATTCTAACGACGTAACGGGGATTCGCGAAGTAATCCGCCTTCACCATGGAACTGAGGATCGGGGCAACAGGGCGCGCTCAATTTCAAGGAGTTCATCTGCATCCACTCTGAGGCTTGCGCCGCCGGCTATTCTGCGCGCTCGTTCTGATAGCGTCCCCCAGGAGGATTTGCTTCGCAGCATAACCCGACGGCAGTAATGTATGCCACAGCCGACGATTGTCGGGTTACGGCCTGCGGCCTAACCCGACCTACGATGCTGAAGGTGCCTGTATTGTTGTCTTGCCGGGTTACGTCGTTGTAGAACGGCTGCTGACGTGTCGGCTATTAACTTCAAGCATGGCAAAAGGAATGATTCTGGCCGCTGGCCAGGGATCGCGGGTTAGCGTGCATGAGGGGCTAGCGTCAGGATCGAGCACGGCTGCTCGGTGATCGGCCCGGCCTGGATCGGCCAAGGTAGCCACATATTGTGACTACCTCGCCATGCTCAAATTTTCGCCTGCCCTGCCTTACACATTTACCGAACATGGCGCCCAGGGAAGTGCCGTATTTGTTGGCTTATCGGATTAGAATGGCACAAGGTTTTTTTGGGGGGAGTTCCAGAATGTGTAAGGTACTTTTTATACGCGCTGAGTGGGATGCGGAAGCGGGCGTTTGGGTTGCGAGGTCCGATGATGTGCCGGGGCTTGCCACTGAGGCAGAAACTTTGGAAGCGCTATCCACCAAGCTGGAATCATTGGTTCCCGAACTTCTGGATGCGAACGGTTACCCGGATGGTCCCGATATTCCCTTTGAGTTGCTCGCTCGCAAGTTCTCAGTCGCTTACCGGGCTGTTCATTAATTATTGATAGAACGCCGGCCATGGATTAAACGCTAACCGAGCATACTATCAAGCGTTGCCGAAAACGGAAGATATTGCTCGAATGGATCGCAGTAGCGCTGGCTCATCCGGCGCGGACCGAAAATGACAAGGACGATCCTGCGCTGGTGCATGCGCTGCTGGCCATTCCTGAAAGGGGATTTCGGGTGCTGCGTGTAATCTACAATGAAACCGTTGATCCTGTTGTCGTAGTGACAGTATATTTTGACGATGAGGCTAGCGACTTATGAAACTTGAATTTGATCCGCAGGCAGACGCCGCTTATCTTGAAATCTCTGATTCAGAGGTTGAGACGACCCGAGAAATCGAACCTGGCATCTTAATTGACTACGACGCTGCAGGGCTTATCGTTGGTATCGAGGTGCTGTCTATTAGCAAACGCGCCATGCCTTCACCAATAAAGCACGCCGCTTAGGCGGCACATCATCGGGACGACCCGACTCTATTTCATGCACTGCGCTGTATTCCGGAATTCGCGCCTTGTAAATGAGCTTTGGGCACTCCGGAACGTCGGGTTACGGCCCGTTGGCCTAACCCGACCTACAATGCCGGGGTGCTGCGGTGCTTGCGGGAAAGTGGAGTAAGGCTACTTGAGCAGTTCAGCCACATCAGCGATCAGCGCCTCTGTCAGGTCACACATTTCCGCGATAGTTGATGCTTCTATCTCCAGAAAGCCCTCGTACTCGGCCAGATTTCGTTTCTGATGTGCTGCATCGAGAACTCGCCAGCGGGGCGCGGGCCATTTCACCGTATGCGACAGGCACTGGAATACGGTGTATCGGTTTTCGCTGCGATAACCATGCCAGCGAAGCGCGGACAGGGCAGCCGAGTGAGCCGCGTTGTAAGCACTGGTGAATCGTCCTTCAAGCGAAAGGCTTGCAAGACGGGCATCCGCCAAACGAGTTCTCGCCATCGCCAGCATTCGTTTCGCCTCTTCCTTGTTAGGTGTCTCGGCCTTGAGTTGGCCGATACGCACCAGGTTATCCAGGGCGGGCAGGCTCATCGGAATCTCCTGTCAAGGGTATCGTGGGCTGCGCCAGGACTCGATTCACAAATGAATCGGGGTCAGCGCGACGACGCTCAAAATCGGCTGGCGTGTAGCAGCTTGGATTGATTTTTCGACCGAGCTGCGCTTCCAATGGCAGCAACAATTCCAGGATGCTACCGAGCAACAGGTTCTCGCCGACAAGCATCACATCAATGTCGCTCTGTGCCGTATCCGTCTGTTTTGCTACAGAGCCATAAAGCCACGCGGCTTGCAGCCTGGGTGCCATGGGCAGCAAAGCATCGCGCAACAGGGATGCTACCCCCAAGGTCTTTTGCGTCAGCGCAACCAACTCGTTAAATACGGGGCTTTGCTGATTGGCACTGAACAGTCGCAAGTTTCCGACGCGCTCGGAATGCACCAGACCAGCCTCGGACAGTCGCTTCAATTCCCTTTGCAAAGAGGCGCTTCCCAGGCCGGTCAGACGACGCAGTTCGCTCAGATGGTAGCTGCGCCCTGCCTGACCAAAGAGCCATGGGAAGACACGGGACTGGCTGTCTGTAAAAAGGGCTGTGGCGATCGACATAAACAAATATTAGCACGTACGTGCCAAAAATTAGCACGACATTTTAATTGCCCAACTTTCCACCAATCGGCAATTCGACTACAGGATGTCTAAACCACAACTGTCGGGTGCGGGATGTCGCTGCTCAGACTTTCCCCTGACAAGGGGGGTTGAGGGGTTGCTGTGGGGGTATTTTAAGCTTTTTAAAACCCAACCCCCGGCCCCTTGTCAGGGGGAGTTGGTGGGGTGGACTTTGTCGGGGTGGATTGGGCGTCGTGGCTCCCAGACGTCGGGTTACGGCCTGTGGCCTAACCCGACCTACGTTGCTAACTATCATCCGACAATGAAACTGTTGCGGTAAAGCACCGATGCATACTCGCTTGCGCGATATGGAGGCCTCATTAAATGCCTTTTTTCCGGAGACTATCAATGAGTTCTGGCATGTAAGTTTTCACCGTATCCCACACCATATCGAAATCGGTTTCCTCGTAGCCATGGGCCATACGGTGACGCATGCCTCTCATAGCCTTCCATGGAATATCAGCGTAACCAACGGTAAGCTCTTCGCCGAGAAGCTCCAGCAGTTTTGCCGAATTCTCCCCGATAACAAGGATGTTCATGCATACCGCATCTTGTGTTTTGCTGTCTTCGAGAAAATCCTCTTTCGACAAACCTTCAACTTAGCTTTCGGCAAGCAATGCTGCCGACAAAATGCGATGAAGACTTTTCTTCAGCCGATCGCCATTCGGGGGTGTCATACTGGCCTGGCTTCTCGAAGAACAAGCTCCCGAAAGCTCAACGGCAATTCTTTTGGGGTCAATACATCAACCGAAATACCAAGCGATTCTTCCAGTTCATCCTGAATAGCCCCGAGGTCAATCAGCGTAGCGCCCGGCAAGGGGTCAATCAGCAAATCCAGATCACTACCTTCCGTATCGGTCCCATGCAGAACCGAGCCGAAAATACGCGGATTGCTTGAGCGATGACTAAAAACGATGTGCCGAATCAACTCCCTGTTCTGGCTCAATACCACCGAAGGTCTTGTATTCATGCTTTTCTCCTTGCGTTACAACTGCCATGCACCCAATGGTATCAAGTTGGCTGTGTTGGCGGTAACTTGCTTGGAGATTATCGTGTAGGCATCACCACACTTATAACCCGACGGCAGTGCATGCTGCATCCGACGATTGTCGGGTTACGGCCTGCGGCCTAACCCGACCTACATTGCTGCCGTGATGGAGTTCAAAATTTTTTGGCTGCGGTGTTTTTTTTATTAGAATGGGCCTCATGAATTTGAAGATTATCGGCTCTATCGAACACGTTGAGACTATTGCCGAGGGCAATGGGATTGGTAAGGTTAAATTGAAGGTGAAAAAATGGATATGAGATTTTTGGTCTGTGTTTCTCGCGAAGGGTGTGGAGACTTTTCAACCAGCGACCTGACGCTAGGTCGTCTCTACGAAGCCATTGAACCGGAGGATCCTCACGGGATGGTAAGGGTAATTGATGATTCCGGTGAAGACTATCTGTACCCGGCAGATCTTTTTGAGTCCGTTGAGGTTCAGGCTTCTACTGCAGAGCGTCTTCACAACCTGTTAGCCGCGTAAAGCGAAACCGCGACAACAGCACATTCAATGGCCGGAACTTCCGGCCTTTTTTTCAGGTACTACTTTAGCGCTCTCCGCCGCGTGCTGGACGCCGGCCGAGACCTTCGAGATGGGGATTCGCAAGGCGGTGCTGTGGTATCTGGAGAGCCAGTCGTGGGTGGCGAATGTTAAACCCTCCCCGGCCCTCCCCTTGTCAGGGGGAGTTGGTGGGGCGGATGGGGTAGGCTGGATGGCTTCAACAACGACTGTAAATGCAGTAGTATCATGTAATTCCTGAAGTATGTACTTACAAATTACACTAATGATCTCTCGGCACATTCAATCCCATCTTGAAACACTTTTGGCTCACTTCCCCTGCGTCGTGCTAACGGGGGTCAGGCAGTGCGGCAAAACGACGTTGCTGGGTACGCTCCCCGGCGAATGGCAGCGCTTTGACATGGAAAATTCAATGGACCGCCAGCAATTGCTGGCCGATCCCGATCTTTTCTTCCGCTTGCATGCCGACAAGGTGGTGATTGACGAGGCGCAATTGGCGCCTCCTTTGTTCTCTGCGTTGCGCGTGGCCATTGATCGGGACCGTTCATTGAAGGGACGGTTTTTATTGTCAGGGTCCAGTTCACCGGAGTTGGTGAAGCAGATATCGGAAAGTCTGGCAGGGCGTGTGGCACGTCTGGAAATGGCCCCATTGAGCTTGTCAGAGGCATGGCAAGTCCCGCCATCACGCCTTTACCCCCTGTTGGCCGAGGGCGCGACGATTGAGAGTATCCAGGTCGCCGCAACTGCACGTTTGTCGGTGTTGGAGGTTCGCGACTACTGGTTTCAGGGTGGCTACCCCGAGCCCTGGCTGAGCGAGAACGAGGCTTTCCGCAGCCTGTGGTACCACCACTATATCGACGCCTATCTGCTGAGAGACATTGGTGCCTTGTTCCCCAATCTGAATCGTGATCGCTACCGGCAATTTATCGCGCTGCTCAGTCAGCATTCAGGGAACATTATCAATAATGCGGACATCGCCAGAACGCTCGGGGTGAGCGAGCCCACCGTACGAGACTGGTTGGGGATCGCCCACGATACATTCCTGTGGCGACACATTCCGGCGTGGAATCGCTCGCCAGCAAAGCAATTGGTCAGGCATCCCAAGGGGTTCTTGCGGGATAGCGGCCTTTTGCACCGGCTTTTAAGAATCCAGGATCACACCATGCTCGCCACCCATCCTGTTGTTGGTAAGTCCTGGGAAGGCATGGTCGTTGAAACCTTGTTGAGAGGCTTCGAAAATGCCGGTATTGATGTGGAGCCCTTTCATTACCGAACACGCGGCGGCGCGGAGATTGATCTGCTTCTGGAAGGTCAGTTTGGCAGTTCGCACCTCCTGCCAGTGGAAATCAAACTGGCGCAGCAGTCGGATAAACGTTCATTACGTTCGATCTCCGAGTTTGTGGCAAGCCATAACTGCCCTCTGGGCCTGGTCATCAATAACGATGAACGCCCGCGCTGGCTGGATGAACGCATCCTCGCCATTCCGGCGGCCAGCCTTTGAGGGTAAAGACAGAGCGGTAAAGCCGGCAATCCGGCTTTGTTGCAATGTTACGTCAAGTGTGCATCCGCAGCGACGCAGCGTGCTCTTCGAATACACGCGTATCGGCGATGGCATGGAGTTCCTGGAGATGATCGTTTCGCCGCGTTATTGCGTCGATCGTGCCGGCGAGACGAGCTATGTGGGGGATGACCGCTGCAAATTGCGCTGGGGGGATGCGCGGGGGTAGTTTGTTTCTGGCTGACCGTCTTGAATTTGACGTTCCGACTACATCGAGAGAGTCGTAGGTCGTAGGTCGGGTTAGCGTAGCGTCCCCAAAGAGGATTTGCTTCGCAGCATAACCCGACGGCAATGTACGCCGCAGCCGACGATTGTCGGGTTACGGCCTGTGGCCTAACCCGACCTACATTGCTGTGGTATCTGGAGAACCAGTCGTGGGTGGCGAATGTTAAACCCCTCCCCAGCCCTCCCCTTGTCAGGGGAGGGTGAGAACCGGTGCTCCTCCCCCGACAAGGGGAGGTCGGGAGGGGTTGCAGGCGGTGGATTTCATCCTCGCGGGTGGCGCCGGTCGCCATGACGGTCAGGGCTACGTAGCGCGGTGTGCCTGGGTCACCCTGGTACCAAAGGTGCGGTCGGACTTGATTTAGTCGGTACGTCAGATTAGAGTATGTGTATAAAACGCAGAAAGGATACACATCATGCGCACAAACATTGAAATTGATGACAAGTTGATGGCGGATGCCCTTGCGGCGACCGGGTTGAAGACCAAACGGGAGGCGGTTGAACTTGGCTTGAAGACAGTGCTGAAGCTGAAGCAACAGGAAGAGTTTCGTCAGTTCAGAGGGAAGCTCAACTGGCAGGGCAATCTCGACGAGATGCGCCGCGACCAATGATATTAGTCGATTCGAGTGTCTGGATTGACTATTTCAGGGGTGTGGATTCACCGCAAACCGATAGGCTTGACTCATTGTTGGGGAACGAGCTTCTGCTAACGGGCGACCTTATTGTTGCCGAAGTTCTGCAAGGATTTCAGCCAGAGGCAGAATTCAATAAGGCAATGCGCTTGATGACAGGGAATTTGGCTGTCGTCTCCCTCGTCGGGCCTGAAAACGCAATTCAAGCCGCCAGAAACTATCGGCAATTGCGAGCAAACGGTGTCACTGTTCGTAAAACCATAGATACGTTGATTGCGACTTATTGCATCGAGAACAACCATGTTCTGCTGTTCAGCGACCGGGATTTCAATCCGTTTGTGGACTACCTTGGCTTACGCTCGGCGCTATGCGATGACTAGCCGCCTGTGTATCGGCGACTCAGTGGTGTGTGAGTTGGTGGGGTGGCTGGGCTATTGGTGCTTCGAAACGTCGGGTTACGGCCTGCGGCCTGACCCGACCTACGGGAACTACACGAACGCCATGAAGCAAAAAGCCAACTCCGGGGAAGTGGCCTAAGTGCTTGTTAATGATGGTGGTGATGGGCAGAATTGAACTGCCGACCTATGGGTTATGAATCCTACAAAGATATAGTTTATTAGTGTTGATTGATATTCGCTATACCGCCAGAAACCATTGCATTTGCTGGCTTTAAGGATAGTTGCTCATTTCCTTGTATTGTTCCGTGTTGATAGATATACTTCAAAACGGGTTACATAGCGGTTACACGGAAAGGGGCAAGAGATGGCAAAGGTTAAATTCACGGCTGGCCGGGTAGCGGGTTTCAAGTGCGAACCGGGCAAGAATCAATCCTTCCTTTGGTGCGATACCGTGCCCGGTCTGGCAGTTCGAGCAACGGGCAACGGGGCGAAGGCTTACATTTTTCAGCGCAAGGTGGCCGGGCAAACCATGCGCGTAACTATCGGCTCAGTTCAAGCCTGGGGCATAGATGCCGCGCAAGAAGAAGCCCGCACCCTGCAAAAACAGATTGACCATGACGACGATCCGCGCCAGGTGAAGGCCGAGAAGCTGGCCGCAACGGAAGCCAAGCGGGAAGATGCCCGCAACGCTGAAGCGCCGGCAATGGAAGCGGGGACAATCTACATTGCAACCCGGCAAGCGAAATGGAGCGCGAGCCACCGCAAAGACCATGCGACGGTCAGCCAGACCGGGGGCGAAATCCGGACAAGGGGAAGGCGCAAGGGCGAGGCAGGGATAACGCAACCGGGCGCACTGGTGCCGCTGCTGGCCCTGCCGCTGGCGAAGATTGACGCCGACCAAGTACGGGCATGGCTGAGGGATGAAGCACTGACCCGCCCCACGCATGCACGGCTGGCTTTCGGCCTGTTGCGTGCCTTCCTGAACTGGTGCGCCGACCGGCCAGAGTACCGCGCCAACGTGCACGTCAACGCCTGCGCTTCACGCCTGACACGCGATGAACTGCCGAAGAAGGCCGCGAAGGATGATTGCCTGCAACGTGAGCAGTTGCCGCTCTGGTTCGAGCATGTACGCAAGTTGGCAAACCCTGTGCATTCTGCCTATCTGCAAACCCTGCTATTGACTGGTGCGAGGCGTGAAGAACTGGCCGGCCTGAAATGGGCTGACGTAGATTTCCAGTGGAACAGCCTGACCATCAAGGACAAGGTTGAAGGGAGCCGCACAATTCCGCTGACGCCCTTTGTTGCCTCGCTGCTGGCCGCGCTGCCGCGCCGAACGATGGAGCGAAACGGCGAGACAGTTTCCAACCCTTGGGTATTCTCAAGCCCTACCGCCGCCTCTGGCCGGCTCATGGAACCGCGCATAGGGCACAACAAGGCATTGACCGCTGCCGGCCTGCCTGCGCTGACCCTGCACGGCTTGCGCCGTTCCTTTGGTACGCTGTCCGAGTGGTGCGAAGTGCCTGCCGGGGTAGTCGCTCAACTCATGGGGCACAAACCGAGCGCGACCGCAGAGAAGCATTACCGCCGCCGCCCGCTCGACCTGTTGCGCCAGTGGCACGTCAAAATCGAGGCGTGGATTCTCGAACAGGCCGGTATCGACTTCGTGCCAGAGAAGGCAGGATTGCTACTGGTGAAGAATACCGCCGCTTGATCTTCGTAATGCTACGCTATACACTCAGACCATGATAAAGAGTTTCCAGCACAAAGGGCTGAAAGGCTTTTTCGAGACAGGCAGCAAGGCAGGCATTCAGCCACACCATGCCCCCAAACTTCAGCGCCAATTGTCGCGCTTGGATGCAGCGAAAAGGCCGGATGATATGAATTTGCCGGGATGGAACCTGCACGGGCTATCTGGCGACCTTGCCGAGCATTACTCGGTGCAGGTCAATGGCAACTGGCGCATGACCTTCACTTTCGAGAACGGTGACGCCGTGCTGGTCGATTATCAGGACTACCACTGAGAGGAATTTGATATGAGCAGAATGTTTAACCCGCCCCACCCCGGCGCAACCTTGAAGGAGGATGTGCTACCGGCCCTGAAACTATCCGTAACCGACGCCGCAAAGCAACTAGGCGTAACCCGTGCCGCCTTATCCCGTGTGCTTAACGAGCGTGCCGCCATATCCCCGGCAATGGCCCTGCGAATTGAAGGCTGGTTAGGCTTGGAGAACGGAGGTCATGCTGATGTGTGGATTGCACAGCAGGCAGAATACGACCTTTGGCAAGTACGCAAGGCGGGTATGCCGAAGGTGCAACGGGCGACGGTGCCAAGCACAACCGCCGCCTGACCGTTTAAAGCCGCGCCTAGTTTCGGCCTAATTACCCGGAACGAACAGCAAGCCCCTTCACTTGCTTGGCGCGGCCCCTGATTGAAGGGTGTTTGAAGGAACACGATATGCAAGATGAAATTCTCACTGTAGAAGAAGCGGCTAACAAACTCGCGCTACGATGCGCGCGCTGGTCGCAATCGACCATTGAATCTTTGGTCAAGGTCGTGCTGGCGGGTGGCCATCCACTTGGCGAACTAGGCTCGATCTACGCAGCGGCTCATACAGTTCTCGCCGCCGCGCCTGACTTAGCCAGCAGACTTGCCGAGCGTCTCGACCAGGGACATCTAAAGGCCCGTAACCCAATGCACGGCGGTCGAATTTCTCTGAACGGACAGCCAGCACACAATGGCGTCTTTGTGTCGCTCGCAGAGGCCGCGCAAGCCCTGCTCGAGCATGATCAAATCATCTTTGCTGACCTACCCATCCACGATGAAGAACCGGCATGTGCACCCGACCCGTCGCCAGAGCAAGACGCCGCCGACCAGGGCGCAGACGACAGTCTGACGCTCCAGCAGGACGAGCCGCCAGCACCGATGGCGGCGCCTGCCGCGGAATCTGATAAAGCGACCGACCCCTATGGTGTCGCCATGGACGCACTGTTCGACCCTGTGAAAGCCGCACAACTTGAAACAATGTTTCCCGATGGCGGGAAGTGGAAGAACCACTGCGAGCGAGCCAAGCGGAACGGGTTGAAATCTGCCGCTAAGACTGGCAGGGGGCTATTCAATCCATATTCCGCCGCCGTCTGGTGGCTGAGGGAATGCGGCCCTGGTGGGTGGGACTGGGCACGGTGCCTGCGAAAGCTGGCGAACAATTTGCCACCGCGCTCGATAGACTCCAAGCACTTGCTGACCGGATACGAATAACCGCCATTACCCCGCCATAACGGAAGGCGACCGAGGCGCGCAATCGCCAGTATGTCGCCATTTTTTTGCCAGTATTCCGCCTGTATATCGCCATGGAATACCGATAGGCAATCTGAAGCCTTCTTCAACACGTAAGAGGTTTCACAAATGCAGAACGCAACCGCCGCCGCTCACTTCCCGCCACTCGCGCAGGAAACCCGAACCGCAATACCAACCGAGAACGCCGCCTACTATTTGAGCCGTCGCCCACAGACCTTGCGCGCCTGGGCCTGCATGGAGAACGGCCCGCTTCGTCCGATTCGAATTTCAGGCCGGCTGGCCTGGCGTGTAGCCGACCTTCGAAGCCTTCTGAATGGCGAGGGCGTTTGAATGAGGCCGGCTGGAAACGCCAACGCCGGGAGGGCACCCGGCGCAGATGGCGAAACAAAAATTTCAACGCGATCAGATTCTACAGCAAAAATCGATCCGCTTACTGCATGGTTCGGCCTGGCGAAACCAAGCCGCGAGCGCCAGCAGAAACGTAGCTGGAAGCGAGGCCAGCGATGAATCGCGACCCATTTACCGAAATCGCAAGGGCACGCTCTGCACTCGATAGCCTTGACCCGAGCACCGACCGTGAAACATGGGTGCGCCTTGCCATGAGTGCAAAAGCTGCCGGGCTGGATTTTGACGACTTCCACAACTGGAGCGCCGGGGCTGGAAACTATAAGAGCGAGGCCGAATGCCGCTCTGTCTGGAACAGTACCAAAGAAAGCGGGGGCATTACCGCCGCAACAATTTTCAAGGCTGCCCGTGATAGCGGATGGAGTGACAGCACGGAACCGCCCCCAAAGCGAACGCAATCGCGCCAGGTTGAAGGCAAAGCGCCGGAGCCTGACAAAGCCCCGTTACACGACCCGGCAACGCTCTGGAACGCTTGCAAGCCTGTTGCCGCTTCGCATGAGTACATCAATCGCAAACTAGGCTTGCCGGATGGCCTGCGGGTTTATCACGGCAACCTGACTATTGCCGGGCAAGCCTGCGACGGTTCGCTGGTGTTGCCTTGCCGGAGTCTTTCCGGGGATCTCGCTACGCTGCAATTTATACCGCCCGGCCCGGATGCGAAAAAGCTATTCTTGCCAGGCGCGAAGCTGCCGTCTGACGCCTGCTTAATTGTCGGTGGCCCGGTTCGTGATGACAGGCCGGTTTACATTTGCGAGGGCATCGGGCAAGCATGGAGTGCTCACCAAGGCACTACGGCGCCCGCTGCGGTGTGTTTCGGTGTTGGCCGGATGCAAGGTATCGCCAAGGCACTACGCGAGCGCCACAAGGCTGCTCGGCTGGTGCTGGTGGCTGATGCCGGCAAGGAAAACCAGTGTGCAGCAATTGCCAAAGATATTCACGGCGCATGGGTTGAAATGCCGAAAGGGAGCGCCAGCAATTACGACTTGAACGACTTCCACAAAGAGCACGACTTGAAAGCAGTTGCCGCCCTTCTGGAGCAAGTCAAGGAACAACCGCAAAGGTTCAAACTGCTGACGCCTGCCGACCTTGCCAACTTGCCGCCTGTGCAATGGCGAATTAAGGGAGTGCTTCCGACTGAAGGCATCACCGCAGATTTTGGCCCTTCCGGTTCAGCGAAATCATTTCTCGTTATCGACAAACTGGCCGCTGTTGCTGGTGGCCGGGAGTGGTTCGGATGCCGGGTAACACAATGTCCTGTTTTGTATGTGGCACTAGAAGGTGAGGCCGGAATCTCGCAACGGGTTAAGGCGTGGCAATGCAAAAACGGCAAGCTGCCGGAGTCGTTCCGTTTCATGCTGCAATCATTGGACATTCGCATAACTGCCGACCGCGCCGACTTGGTGGAAGCCGTGAAAGCCGCTGGTTACCATGGTGGAATTCTTGCAATCGACACCTTGAACCGAGCCGCGCCCGGCATGGATGAAAACGACAGTAAAAGCATGGGCGAGGTTATCACCGCAGCGAAAGCGATACAGGCCGCATTGGGTGGGCTGGTGTTGCTGGTGCATCACACCGGCAAAGACGCGACCAAAGGGCTACGCGGGCACTCCAGCCTGCACGCTGCGCTTGATGCTGCTATTGAGGTTTCCCGTGATGGCGACCGGCGAGAGTGGCGCATGGCAAAGAGCAAGGATGGCGAGGACGGGGAAGCGCACCCGTTCCGGCTGGAAGTGGTGGAGATTGGCACCGATGAGGATGGCGAGCCGATTACATCCTGTGTAGTCGTTCCAGAAGAAAGCACCGGGGATGCTGTACACCGGGCACTGCCGCCGAAGTCTGGCAATCAGCGGGTTATCTGGGATGCTCTTGGCTCCGTCTTGAAAGCATCAAGCAGCTACTGCCAAGGTGGAGCCGCACCGACCCGCCCATGTGTGAGGCTGGAAGATGCTATCGAGAAAATACGCACCCGCCTTGTCTGCGACCCGAAGCGCCAGACGGAACGCACGCGGGCGGCAATTACTGGCCTGGTCAATCGCGGTTTGATTGAGCATCAGGAAGGCTGGCTATGGATTGCTTGATCTTCCTGGTTTCCCGTTCCCGTTTTCCCTTCCCTCTTATAGAGGGAGCGGGAATCGCGGGAATTCCCGGCATTCCCGTTTCGGGACATTTCGGGAATCGCGGGAAAGAGACTGTAAGCCTTGGTATCACTGGCTTTGATGCTTGTATCTGGATTAGCAAATCGCGGGAAGTAGTCAAACCCTTTCCCGAAATCTTTCCCGTTTTATGCTTTTTTCATAACAGGGCAATTCGGGAAAAGAACCGACCACATTCTGGTACAAAAAGGGAGAAGCCGTGAGCCTTGCGACTTGCTCGACTTGCGGTAACCGATACCAGCGCGACGAGCCGTGGAAACGCACCTGCCTACCCTGCTGGAAAAAGCGTAAGCGGGCCGAGCAGAATTCTGCGCCTGGCACAAGCAACGAACTGTTGAAGGCACGGCTTGAGATATTAAAACTTCAGGCTGAACTGAGCGTTTTGCGCCTGGCGACGACCCGCGCAATTGAACCGGGCATGCTGGCCCAACTGATCCGGCTGTGCCACCCCGACAAGCACGGCAATAGCCAGGGATCCAACAAGGCGACTGCATGGCTCTTGGGGCAACGCTCCGGCGTGCTACAGCCATAGCGGTGGCGCCTGCCGATGATGACGCACCAACGAAGAATCGCAATGACAAATGAAAGGAACTTCAATGAAAGACGAAATCAAATCACAACAGCCTCGCAGACCTGGCCGGCCAAAGGGATCAAAAAACCGCATAAAGCGAGCAAAGCCGCTGAGCCTCGCCGGCCACGTCCAGTCGGTATTGAAAGAGACTGGCCTAGAGGACAGCCAAATCAACAGGGCGATGATCGAATCACGCATCATCAACCCGAACGGTCGCTTGCTGGAACAGATTGCAAAGGGCGACCGGGTGCGCTCTACTGGCGGCTCTGCCCGATTGATGGGAAGGCTGGCAACATCGGAGGCCCTGGCCTCCGCTCGCGACGAGATGAAGCGGCGTGTGCAGGCGGAAGCGGTTGCTTGGGCGCCACAGGCGCTCGACACACTGACGAAAATGATCGGCGGCGCTATCGACTGCCCGCCTGCTGTTCGCAGACTGGCGTGCTTAGATGTTTTGCAAATTGCCGGGATCGCGACAATCGGAACAAATGCGCCACAAACGCCCGGAAACAAGCCGGTGAGTGAGCTTAGCGCCGACGAGCTGCGCGCACTTCTCGGCCAGCAGCGGGCGGCACTAGAGAAGCTTGACGCAGGACTGGGCCGAGTGGTCGACGGTGAGGCAGAATCCGTACATTAAAACGCTGATGATCGACAGTTCGCGAGGGTTGGCATTCTGAATATTAGAGTTTTTGCGTATTTTTTTGTCGGCGGGGGAGACATCCCCCCAATACCGCAGCAATGACGGCTAGGAGCCTTGCTCACCGTTGGCATGCAAGAAGGGATCATTGAGCCTCACTCGACAGAGAAGAGTTACGTTGATGCGCTTTGATAGCAGGATGTAAGGCACCCAAATTGCAGCCCAAATACCCCAAGCAAAAATAATTGAAAGCAAGCCGATAGACATTGCATCGTCATTGCCAGAGGCTCCGGTGTTGATCGACCAAATGAGCATTACTGCGATTGAAATGATCGGGCCAATTGCCAAGAAAGCAAGAAACGACCGGATAAAAGCAGGGTTATGCTTACCAAGAAGCCTGTCGTTTAACCCAGACCACAAAAGAAAAATGATGGAGGGAAAGAACACCATGAAATAGTCAACAGGAGCCAAGCTTCCCCGGGCTGTAATAAGTGTAGGCAGCGCGGAAATCGCCATAAAGAACCCGATCACAGGTAAAACTAGAGATATTGAGCGTAGAAATGAAGCAGTGCCTTTGATTCCATAGGCCGGATGAGCAGTTGCTTTCTCGTGTGGCAGCGTAACCCAGTTGTTCATTGGAACTCCTAACGAATTGGACACAATCAGATCAGAACCAATGTCGGCAGAATAACCATCTTCAAAGTATTTGCATATCCCTCAAACGGATCATTCAGCAATCGACAGACAGACTCTATTTTTTTCGCTTCCGCCATTGACGCCAAGCCTACCTCACTGGTAAAGTATCCCCTCCTATGACATGTACATGTGGCACGTACAATCTGACATGGACGCGGGGAATCACTTCAACTTTATGAGGATTCACCCATGAACACCCATTCAGCACAATCCCCATCCGCAACACCCAACGCCAGCATCATTGAATTACTCGGGATGGCGCTTGACCAAATCTACGCCGCGAACGCCGCCGCCGCAGTGCTGGCCGAGCGTCTTGCTCATGTGATGCCAACCGGTGCAGTCGAGGAAATCAACAGCCTCCTTGCTGCTGGCGGACATTACGAGGCTGGCCACGATCATGAATCTGCCCTTGAATGCCTCGTCGGTTCGCTGAGCCGCCGTGCTGATGCCCTGGCCGCTGCGATAACTGCCACGCATGAAGCGGT
This sequence comes from Candidatus Propionivibrio dominans, assembly GCA_016709335.1. GTDB lineage: Bacteria > Pseudomonadota > Gammaproteobacteria > Burkholderiales > Rhodocyclaceae > Propionivibrio > Propionivibrio dominans. The sequence continues at coordinate 20,025 of JADJNC010000016.1, forward strand.
GAGACTATGAGCGACCAAGACGTTCTGGACGCCGACGCAGCCGCCGAACTGCTGGACATTCATCTGGTCACGCTGCGCCGCCTGGCGCTGGCTGGCCGGATACCAGCAAGGAAGTGCGGGCGCGAGTGGAGATTCTCTCGCAAGGTGCTTTTCGAGAGGCTGGCCGGTGAGTCGCCACAGGCCGCGGAAGAAGCAAGGGATCGCGACCGATTGCAGTTGGTTGCGACAAGCGCCGGGTTCGTGCAGAGCGCTGTACGGCAGTCGCGACGATAGCGCCAGCATCGACCGATCCACAATCCCACCAGACCGGCTGTAATGGCCGGTTTTCTTTTGGCGATGCTACGCCATGCCTGAGCCCTCAATCGTGCCGCTACGGTCGCTTGTGCAAGCCTACAGACCACGCCAGAACGGACGCCAAGGGGAATATCCGGAACTTTCAGCCTGACCAGAAATTTTGTCGAGGGGTGGCAGATAAAAAAAATGCGTGCGCGTGCAGCCCCCCCCGGCGGGGGTGCCCCCGTGTGGCGGTCGGTCGGTGGCTGGTCTCCTGGTCGGCCCGGTAGCTGGCGTGCCGCTGGCCGGTGGCCTGGTCGGTTCGTCCTGCTCGCTGGCGCCTGCCGTTTGTTGCGCTGGTTTGTTCGTTTGTTCCAGGCCGGTGCGCTGCGCTGCCCGCTGATGCCTGCCGGTCGGTTCCGGCTTTTCTCTGTGCGTGTTGCTTCAGATTGATGAAACCGGGTTACACAGTGGTTACATGAGCGAAAATTCAGCACAAAAGAAAAAGGCTTACTACGCTGCAAGCCTTGGTATGACTGGTGGTGATGGGCAGAATTGAACTGCCGACCTATGGGTTATGAATCCATCGCTCTAACCAACTGAGCTACATCACCAGGCAGGGCGCGAGATTATAGGGTTGCGAGCGGTTCATGGTCAAGTTTTACGCTTACACAAGGCGGGCAAGCTTGACTATAATGGCGCCATGCCACTACCCGCCTCCCTCATCGCCTCGATTGTCAGCGCCATTATCGAAGCAGCAGCGCAGAATTCTACGTCGACTGCGGCGCAATACGAGATGTATACGATGACCCGCACGCTGCCGCCGGAAGCCAAGCAGGGCGTCATGCTGCCGCCGCTGGACGACGGTGTGGTGGTGATTGACGGTCATCCCTTGCCGCTGGCGCCGACCGCCCAGTTCCGCAACCAGCAGAACCTGATTGTCATGCCGATGACCATTCAGGAGCGTAAGGACGTTGTTTATCTTGCCGATGCCAATGGGGCGATTTTTCGCATATGGATGATCAGCCCGACCGAAGCTTCGTCACATCCCAAAAAGTAATCAGGGCAAAATGGTAAAAAAACTGTTCATCCGCACTTTCGGGTGCCAGATGAACGAGTACGATTCGGACAAGATGGCCGACGTGCTCGCTGCATCCGAAGACATCGTCAAGACCGACACCCCCGACGACGCCGACATCATTCTCTTCAACACCTGCTCGGTGCGCGAGAAAGCGCAGGAGCGTGTTTTCCACGACCTCGGCCGGGTGCGGCGGCTCAAGCTGGCGAAGCCCGATCTGGTGATTGGCGTCGGCGGCTGCGTGGCCAGCCAGGAAGGCGCGGCGATCGTCGCGCGGGCGCCGTACGTGGATGTTGTCTTCGGCCCGCAAACGCTGCATCGTCTGCCGCAACTGATTGCCGAGCGACGCCGGCTGGGCAAGTCGCAGGTCGATATCTCCTTCCCTGAAATCGAGAAGTTCGACAATCTGCCGCCGGCCAGTGTCGATGGGGCGTCGGCCTTTGTTTCGATCATGGAGGGTTGCAGCAAGTTCTGTTCGTTCTGCATCGTTCCCTACACGCGCGGTCAGGAAGTTTCGCGCCCCTTCGACGACGTGCTGACCGAAGTGGCCGGCCTGGCCGCACAGGGGGTCAAGGAGGTGACGCTGCTCGGGCAGAATGTGAATGCCTACCGGGGCGCGATGTCGGGTAGCGAGGAAAAGGCGGACCTGGCGCTGGTCATCGAATACATCGCCGGGATTCCCGGCATCGAGCGCATCCGCTACACCACCTCGCATCCGCGCGAGTTGTCGCAACGGCTGATCGATATCTACGCCAGCGAACCGAAACTCGTTTCGCATCTGCACCTGCCCGTCCAGTCCGGCTCCGACCGCGTGCTGGCGGCGATGAAGCGCGGCTATACGGCGCTTGAATACAAGAGCCTGGTGCGCAAGCTGCGCGCGGCGCGCCCCGACCTTTCGTTATCGTCCGACTTCATCGTCGGCTTCCCCGGTGAAACCGCCGAGGATTTCGAGAAAACCATGACGCTGATCGACGAGGTCGGTTTCGATGCCTCCTTCTCGTTTCTTTACAGCGCGCGCCCCGGCACGCCGGCCGCCGAACTGCACGACGATACGCCGCACGCGGTGCAGATCGAGCGCCTGATGCGGCTACAAGCGCGCATCGAGGAACTGGCGCAGACGGTCTTCCAGGCGATGGTCGGCACGGTGCAGCGGGTGCTGGTCGAGGGTCTGTCAAGGAAAGACGGGAACGAGCTTGCCGGGCGCACCGACAATAACCGCATTGTCAATTTTGCCGGCGGGTCGGCCCACAGCGAGCGGCTGATTCATCGCTTCGTCGACCTGCTCATTACCGGCGCCCTGCCGCATTCGCTGCGCGGCGAAATAATGACCAGGGAATCATGAGCGCCAAAGCCACCACCAAACCGCGGGCCGTCGAGCTCCTGCTGTCGCCGGTCAACAACCACCAGCTTGCCAATCTGTGCGGCGCGCTCGACGAGAACCTGCGCCAGATCGAAACCGCGCTCGATGTGTCGATCGCCCGGCGCGGCGAGCGCTTCACGCTGCGTGGCGAACCGGCGCAGACGGCGCGCGCCTCCGAGGCGCTGCAAATGTTTTATGCGCTGGCCAGGGATACGCTCTCGGTCGATGAAATCCAGCTCGGTCTGATCGAGCTGGTCAATCGCCCGGCACTCCGGGAGGCGTCGATCGGCAGCCTGTCGCCGACGCTGATGACGCGCAAGACCGAGTTGCACGGCCGCACGCCGCGCCAGGTCGAGTACCTGACGCATATCCAGGAGCACGACATCACCTTCGGCACCGGCCCGGCCGGTACCGGCAAGACCTATCTGGCGGTAGCTTCGGCGGTCGATGCCATCGAGCGCGAACTGGTGCAACGCATCGTGCTCACCCGCCCGGCGGTCGAGGCCGGCGAGCGGCTCGGTTTCCTGCCCGGCGATCTGGCGCAGAAGGTCGATCCCTACCTGCGCCCGCTCTATGACGCGCTCTATGACCTGATGGGCTTCGACAAGGTGGCCAAACTCTTCGAGCGCGGCGCGATCGAGATCGCCCCGCTGGCCTACATGCGCGGGCGCACGCTGAACCATGCCTTCATCATCCTCGACGAGGCGCAGAACACGACGCCCGAGCAGATGAAGATGTTCCTGACGCGCATCGGCATCGGCGCCAAGGCGGTGGTCACCGGCGACGTGACGCAGATCGACCTGCAACGCGGGCAGAAGAGCGGGCTGATCGAGGCGCGCCAGATTCTCCGGGAGGTGCGCGGCATCGCCTTTACCGAATTCCAGAAGGATGACGTGGTGCGTCACCCGCTGGTCGCGCGCATCGTCTCCGCTTACGAAGCGCATACGGCTTCGCTGGAAGGCAAATGAGCAGCCGGCGACTCAATCTGAGCGTGCAATATGTCTGTAACAAAACGGGATTACCCTTGCGCCCGCAGATTCGTCGCTGGGCGCGTGCCGCGGTGCAGGGCGGAGGACAGGTGACCATCCGCTTTGTCGATAGCCCGGAAGGGCAGTCGCTTAACCGTGACTATCGCGGCAAGGATTATGCCACCAACGTATTGTCCTTCCCGTATGCCAGCACGCCGATCCTGTGCGGCGACCTGGTCCTCTGCGCGCCGGTGGTCGAGCGCGAAGCTGGCGAACAGGGCAAGCCGGCGGAAGCCCATTACGCGCATCTGATCGTGCATGGCCTGCTGCACCTGCAGGGTCATGATCACGAAAGCCGCAAGGATGCTCGCCAGATGGAGAATCATGAGCGCGCCATTCTAGCCGAACTCGGCTATGCCGATCCGTATGCGGGCGAGGAGTAAGGACAAGCGGCGGCAGGCAATGCCAGGTATCACTTGAACAACCGTAAAATCTCATTTGACGCAGAGTAAAATCAGGAAAGGGCAAAGGTGTATGAAAAGGAAGCTGAGCAACTGGATGAAGGCTATCGATTTACACTCTGCGCGCTATGCGGTGTTGCGATCTGCTTTGAAAGCACGGTAAATTTGTTCTGGCGCTAACTCATCCTAGAAACCGCAGTTGAGCGCGACAAATTGGCCGCAACACCAAGTTTGGCGAGGGTTTGGCCCTCACCCCAACCCTCTCCCGCAGGGAGAGGGGGTTTGCACCCTTCGCCCTGCGGGAGAAGGGCCGGGGATGAGGGCCTACGATATTGGCATTACGCTCAACTGCGTTTTTTAGGCTCATTGAAATACCGTCATTCCGGGCTTGATCCGGAATCCAGTTCGTTAATCAAACATTTCTCTTTAAAAAGCTTGATCAGATGGACGAATCTGGATTCCGGCTTTCGCCGGAATGACAGTGGACTGTTGGAACAAATTCACCCTGGCGTTGAATGAGTTTGCAATTGATTTTTTCAGGATCCATGGACATTAACCCAGACAAACAACCCGGCTTTTTCGAGCGGCTTTCCTCCCTCCTGCTGCGCGAACCGGAAGACAGGGAACAACTCATCAAACTGCTGCATTCAGCGCATGAGCGCGATCTGCTTGACGCTGACGCGCTGTCGATCACCGAGGGCGCGCTCGCGGCCTCAGAAATCAGCGTGCGCGATGTGATGGTGCCGCGTGCCCAGATGCAGGTCATCGACATTGACGACCCGCTGGACGAAATCATTGCCCAGGTCAATCATACGGCGCACTCGCGCTTTCCGGTGATCGGCGGCAATCGCGACAACGTGATCGGCCTGCTGCTGGCCAAGGACCTGCTGCGCGTGCAGAGCGATGGTAAATTCAGCCTGCGCGAATGGCTGCGTCCGGCCGTCTTCATCCCCGAGTCCAAGCGGCTGAATGTGCTGCTGCGCGAGTTCCGCGTATCGCACAACCACATGGCGGTGGTGCTCGACGAATACGCCGGCGTCTGCGGTCTGGTTACCATCGAGGACGTTCTCGAACAGATCGTCGGCGAGATCGAGGACGAATACGATTTTGACGAAGACGACGACAATATCCAGCTCGATCAGGGTGGCCGTTATCGCGTCAAGGCGCAAACCAGCATCGAGGACTTCAACGCCCTCCTCGGCACCCGTTTCAGCAACGAGGCGTGCAATACCGTCGGCGGCCTGATCCTGAATCATCTCGGCCGGGTGCCCAAACGCAACGAAGCCATCGACCTTGGCGGCATGCACTTTCTGGTCTTGCGAGCTGACAGTCGCCGCTTGTACACGCTGCTGGTCAGCGCCGCCCTGAACGCCGATGATCCGGGCTGAGTCGTTCACACTGCGCCTGGTCTTTGCGCTGCTGCTTGGCGCTGCGAGTGTTCCGGCCTATGCACCGCTCGGCTGGTTCGCGCTGCTGTGGCTGACGCTCGGAGGCCTGTTCGCGCTGCTTGGCCTGGCCGCCAACGACAGGCAGGGAAAATTCAGGGATGCCCTCAACGGCGCACTGATCGGCGCTGCCTTTGGCTTTGGCCTGTTCATTACCGGCGTGTCGTGGGTTTATGTCAGCCTGAGCACTTTCGGCGGCATGCCGGCGCCGGTTGCCGCGCTGGCTACCTTTCTCTTCTGCTGCGTTCTGGCGCTATTCCCGGCACTGGCCGGTGCACTGATTGTCCGTTTCTCGCCGACCGGCTGGTGGCAACGCTGCCTGTTCTTCGCCGCGCTGTGGGCGCTTGCCGAATGGCTGCGCGGCTGGGTGTTGACCGGCTTTCCATGGCTGGCGGTTGGCTATTCGCAGGTGCCGCCCAGCCCGCTTGCCGGATTTGCTCCGCTGCTCGGCGTCTATGGTGTCTCTCTGCTGACCGTGCTCGTTGCGGCGCTGATCTGCGAAGTATTCCGCCGCTGGATGTCGGTTGAACCCTGCCCCGTTTCGCGCTGGCCACTGGCAACACTGCGCTGGTGCCCGGCACTGCCGATTGTGCTGGTCGGCCTGCTGCTGGCCGCGGGTTCTTTGTTGCGTGAAGTGCGCTGGACAGCGCCGCAGGGGGCGCCGATCAGCGTCGCCCTGCTGCAGGGCAATGTACCGCAGGATCTCAAATGGCGACCGGAGAAATTCAACGAGTCGCTGCGCATCTATTACCGCCTGGCGTACGATAATCCGGCGCAACTGACGGTACTGCCGGAAACCGCGCTGCCGGCTTTTCTTGGGCAGGTTCCACCCGAATATCTCGACGAACTGAAAAAGCTCGCCGAACGCCAGCACGGCGACATGCTCCTGGGTATTTCCATCAGCGATGGCACGCAATATACCAATAGCGCGATCAGCCTTGGCCAGTCAGCGACGCAACGCTACAGCAAGTCGCACCTGGTGCCTTTTGGCGAATTCGTGCCGCCCGGCTTTGCCTGGTTTCTGGCCATGGCCAATATCCCGATGTCAGACTTTACGCCGGGTGCGCAGACCCAGGCGCCGATGAACATCGCCGGGCAGAAGGTGGCGGTAAATATCTGCTACGAGGATGCCTTCGGCGAGGAAATCATCCGCGCGCTCCCCGAAGCGACGCTGCTGGTGAATCTGTCCAATGTCGCCTGGTTCGGTGACTCGCTGGCGCCGGCGCAGCACTTGCAGATCGCCCAGATGCGCGCCCTCGAAAGCGGCCGCATGATGCTGCGCGCGACCAACACCGGAATGACCGCCATTATCGGCGCCGACGGACAGGTTCAGGCCGTTCTGAAACCCTTCACCCGCGCCGCATTGCGCGGCGAAGTACAGGCCTACACAGGCGCCACACCCTATGTACGCGCCGGCAACTGGCCGGTGATTGTGCTTGCGCTGCTGCTGATCGCTGGTTTTTGCCGGCGCAAAGCCGTATCCTGAAGCAGCAAGAATTCACCGGAGGATCGCCGCATGGCCCTGCTTTCCTGGTCCGATCAGTATCTGATCGGCAATGACATCATCGATACCGAGCACAAGGAGTTGTTCCGCCTGATCAACGACTTTCATACCCACTGGGTGGACGCGCAGGATCGCCGGGACATCGCCCGTGTTCTGAATCATTTGATCGCCTATGCCCAGATGCATTTTCAGCACGAAGAGAACATCATGGAGGCTGCTGGCTACCCGAATCTCCTCCAGCACCAGCATACCCACGAAGCCCTGATCGACTCGATCTTCCAGTTGCACCAGTCCTACAGCGAAGGCAACCTGCACCTTGAAATCGACACGATGAAGTTCGTCAGGAACTGGCTGATCGAACATATCCTGAAAAGCGACTACCTGTTCCGTGACTTTCTGAAGCGGCAGAAAAGTTCCGGAGAGGCGGTAGCGTAGACGGTCGGCCACGAGTGTAAGGGCGCGTTTTCATTTTGCTCTGATTTGAAGGGAATTCACGCTGAACCCTTTCGGCTACTTTCAGTTGGATGATGTAGCCGACTGCCTTCAAGAATGAAGGAATCTCAACACAGGTTAGTTCTCATTGAGAACAATCCGACCTGCTTCGACACTGATATAACCGCGTTGCTCCAGATCCTTCATCACACGGCTGACCATCTCGCGCGAGGCGCCAACCATCTTGGCCATATCCTGTTTGCTTACCTTGCGACGGATCACGCGTAAACCGTATTCTTCGACAGAACTATCGAATAGCAGTTTGGCAACGCGCCCGTAGACATCCATCAGCGCCAGACTCTCGATTTTTTGGTTTGCGTCGCGCAAACGTAACACTAAGCTCTTCATGATATTCAGACACAGATTGACGTTTCCAGCCAGTGCTCTTGTGAAATCCCCTCTGGCAATCGCCAGCAGATCACAATTTTCTTCGGCGATCACATCGGCCGAGCGCGGCGACCCGTCAATAAGCGCCATCTCGCCAAAGCACTCGCCGACGCCGAGCACGGTCAGAATCACCTCACGTCCTTCCGTGTCGCGATTAAGCACTTTCGCGCGCCCGCTCATGATGACGAAAAGCGAGTCTGTGCTGTCCCCCGCACGAACAATCGTCGTGTGACGCTTCACCTTGCGGTGAACGGCCATTCTGGCCAACTGCTCAAGTTGCACATCGGGCGTCCCGGCAAACATCGGAATATTATGCAATAAGGTCAGACTAGACGTCTTCTCAGCTTGATGCGGTATCGCGTGCATTGATCTCTCTTTCGTTTGATGTGTTTTAGTGTGAGAGTGTAGAAGGGTATTGCCGCGCAATCTGGAAAGATTTCAAACTATGGCTTTCCGAAACGTTTTGATTGTATAAAGTCTGAGCGTTCGCATCCCATTTCGTCGAGTACGTAATCCTAAGAATTTCGAAAAAGCAAAGGCGCGGACGTTAGATCATAGCCAGTGGCCCCTGGAATTTCCAACATGGTTACCGTGGGCAGGGGCAAATAAAGCAGAAGCATTACGGTTGAACCGTGCGGTTGGCCTAACATTTTGAGCGTAGCTCAATTTCAAACATCCCCCGAATAGTATGCTGAAGGAGTTGCAGGCTTTTGTGACGAATAACAGCGGTCTGGTTCAATACGCGTGATTGCACGGAATCGGGGACACATCGAATGTTCATATAGTGATGCGCGTTAGCAACCTTGCCGTCGGCTGTGAGGTACATGATCACCGAATCGACAACCTGAGCAGTAAGTGTGTCAAAGCGTTGATTGGATTGAGCTGAATCCATGCCGTCTCCCATTTAACTTTTTGTCCAACTGGTTCTTGTCAGATATTAGATTATTATGCTTGTGTTCAACAAGCTGTGAATCTAACATAAGTAAGTTTTAGTCGAAATGTCCAGCCTTGTCCAACGTGGTATGAGCCTGGCGAGGGCGTATTTCCACCAGGAATGAGCCTGAGGGAAGGGGGGTTGAGATGTGGGTTGATCATTGCAAGCATGGTGATCACATGAACGGCCGGCTGCCCGATTGGCATCGGCGTTTCTCAGTGCGCGTTGGTCTCTGCGGCGGCGCGATCGCGGGCGGTATGTCCTCAGCCGGGTACTCGCGCGCTACCCTGGTCGCACAAACGCGCGTGGGCTGCTCGCGGCCTGCAGCCCCGCGGCTCAGCCGTGCTCGATCGCCTGGTGACCCGCTGGCAACGCAACCGCTTGGCCGAGTCCCCTGCCAGCGCTTCGGGCCAGCGCACCCTTTACGCGTAAATACCGCGGTCGATGTGGCGTTGCTCGTCGTGGATCAGGCCATGAAGACGTCCCTTTTGCGCGCGCCTCCGGGGTACGGGTCCGCTTGAACGCCTGGCCGTATCTGTCTGATCACCTGGCGGTGCGGCGCGCGCCGTGTGCCGGTCGGCGTCGTGCCCCCGCCCGGGGCGTGCCGGCTTTGTGCGCTCGTCCGTTCTCGGCGTGGGCGGCGTCAAAGGCGTCTCTCCTGTGTCTGCCGTGGCGTGGCGGGTCGGGCCTGCGTGCAGGGCTCGTGGCATTCCCTTTGCCGGTGCTCGGGTTGTCTGGGCGCGTTTCCGTTCGTGTCCTCGGCTTTCATTCCGCATGGCCCGGTACATCAATCATCGGTCGCCAGCTGCTGGAGAAGCTGGCATCGGGCAGCGTCCGCTCGCGCACAGTAACCTGGCCGGCAGAGCCAGCGTGGTGCGCGCATGGGCTTGAGCATATCCCGCAGCACTTTGCCCACCGTCAATGCGTTCTACCAGAAACCTTTATCCCTGGCTCAATCTGCGCCCGTGTTGCCGCGTCCCCGCCAGGCAGGTCGTCCGTGGCTGGTGGGTGCTTGGTGGTTGAGTGGGCTGGTCCGCTCAAGCGGGTCCCGGTAGCCGCCGGGCTCAGGCCAGTCCGACCGACCTGGCCGCCGCTCAGGCCGCCGTGCCAAGCGTGATTTTGTTTGCCGGTTTGTAAAACCAAACGCCAGCCTCGCGGTCCTGTCGCGCTCCGCTGCCGGGCACCATGCTGCGCAATCCGCCTGCCGGGAGCCCTGCGGCCGCATTCTGCTCTTCATCAAGTCAAATCAAGCGCGGTTGGCTTCCTGGCGTAAACCCTTAGACTGCTTTTAACCCGTCAACCATACATCAAAGTCATCTAGCCCAACCTCGTTCAGGCTCATACCTGAATTGGAAAATACTTGTCCAGGGGTTGTTTTTGGTACGGTCAAAGGGTCGTGCCATTGATTGGGGGCTCAACGAAGCGATGCCGGAATCAAGATTTCAATCTGTTGCGCTTGGATCGATCTGTTGAACAACCATTGGAAACTTGGTTGCTGTCATTCAATTTTTACCCAAATGCGCGAAAAGCCTCGTCCAAACGATCTGGTTGCGAAGCAACCTTTAGGCGAAGCCGTCGAGTTTGGTCGGGGATGGATAGCGCGGACGCCGTAGGCGTCCTTGCCCTTGGTTGTTAATCGGGTGTTGCCTGCTGCTCAATGTATTGCCGGATGATGCTAATCGGTGCGCCGCCACAGGAGGCGGCAAAATAACTTAGCGACCACAATCCACCTTTGAGATAGTAGTGTTGGGCCATATCCGGTCTTTCCTTGCGCAGAACCCGGCTAGAAGCCCCTTTGAGACTGTTCCCAAGGCCGATACGGCAACCTTGGGCGGATAGTTCACCAGCAAATGCACGTGGTCACGCTCGCCGTCCATTTCCACCAGTTCTGCCTCAAAGCCGGTACATGTTTTAGCGAACAGTTCTTTGAGCCGGGAAATTGCATCGCTATCGAAGACCTTGCGGCGATATTTCGCCACAAAAATCAGGTGGACATGCATGTTAAAAACACAGTGCCGCCCGTGTCGAATATCATTGTTTGTTGGCATAGACCAAACTATAATTGACCTATGAACCGCTTGCAAGCCTACAAGTACGAACTACAGCCCAACTGCGAACAGCAGCGCAATATGCGCCGCTTCGCAGGGGCATGTCGCTTCGTCTTTAACAAGGCGCTGGCGATGCAGAAAGTCAGATACGAGCAGGGCGAGAAGAAGCTGGGCTACGCCGGTCTGTGCAAGTCGCTAACCGAATGGAAAGTGCAAACTGAGACGATTTGGCTGACCGAAACACCCTCTCAGGCATTGCAGCAAACCCTCAAGGATTTGGAACGAGCCTACACCAACTTCTTTGCCAAACGCGCCGACTTCCCGCGCTTCAAGAAAAAAGGCCAATCGGACAGCTTCCGCTACCCGCAGGGCTACAAGCTCGATCAGGGCAATTCCCGAATCTTCCTGCCCAAGCTGGGCTGGATTCGCTATCGCAACAGCCGGGACATGCTCGGCACAGCGAAGAACATCACCGTATCGAGCAACGGCGGCAAATGGTTTGTGTCTATCCAGAACGAGCGCGAAGTCGAACAGCCCGTTCACCCGGCCACGGCCATCGTTGGCATCGATGTCGGAATCACCCGATTCGCCGCCCTGAGCGACGGTAGCCACATCGAGCCGCTCAACACCTTCAGGAAACATCAAACACGACTCGCCCGCTACCAGCGGGCCATGCCTCGCAAAGTGAAGTTCAGCAACAACTGGAAAAAGGCGAAAGCCAAAGTCCAGAAGCTCCATACCCGCATCGCCAATGTCCGCCGCGATTTCCTGCACAAGACTTCAACCACGATCAGCCAAAACCACGCGATCGTGTGTATCGAGGACTTGCAGGTACGGAATATGTCCAAGTCAGCGGCAGGCAGCAGCGAAGCGCCCGGCAGAAATGTGCGCCAGAAGTCGGGCCTGAACAAATCCATTCTCGATCAAGGATGGGCCGAGTTCAGGCGGCAACTGGAGTACAAGCAGGTCTGGCGAGGCGGTGAAGTTATCGCGGTTCCCGCGAGGAACACCAGTCGGACTTGTCCAGCCTGCGGGCATGTCTCGGCAGAGAACCGCCAGACGCAAGCCAAGTTCGGCTGTGTCGATTGCGGCTACGAAGCCAATGCCGATCTTGTCGGCGCGATCAATGTTTTAGAGCGAGGGCATCGCTTGTTAGCCTGTGGAGAGTCGGCGCGGTTAGGCCACTCTGCGAAGCAGGAACCCGCCGAAGCGACTAAACGTGAGCTTGCTCATGCATAGCGCCGTAGGAATCTCCGGCCTTCAGGCCGGGGAGGACGTCAATTAAGCCATCAGCATGGTTTATCGGCTTGATTTCACACAACCGGATTACCGTAATACCGGCTTCGGCCAGTGTCCAGAACGACAGGTTGGCCTGGGTTCCGGCATTCACAGGAGCGACGAGCAGCTTTTGGTTGTTCGGCAGTCGGTTGTTTTATATAAGAATAATTGGATACCAAACGCTTAAGTAAGTGCCACTCGGGTCGGTGTCATTTTCTCGGATCTGAATGAATTTCATGCTGACCCATTCCGCTTGCTTTCGGCTGTGGAAAAGTTCTGCTGCCTTATTCAGGTCGAGTCTGGAAAGTGCTTTTCATCAACTATGGCAGGTGTTTACGCGTGCAGCGCAGCGTATTCGCGAGCTGTCGGCAGAGCGCGCGGGAGCGTCCGCTCTGTCGGGCGTGTAGCTTCCCAGCCGAGACAGGCCAGCCAGATGGCGCGCGGAATCGCTTTATGCGCGGTGCGGTAATAACTGACCATGCGGCGACTGATGCCCAGAGCTTCGGCTGCGGTGGTTAGCGATAATCCGTTACGCCTCATCCATTCGTCAAAAATTTCGTGACTAACTTCACCGGCCTGTTCTTTCGCCCAGGCGTAGACGTTATCGGCGCCGAACTCTTCGTCGATCCACTCGATGCTATTTCCCCATTCACCGATATGCACGCGATCAAACACTTCGGGGTCAAGAATGGCGGCAAGTGCAGGATGGTTCTTCAAACGTGTCGAGACATCAACTTCAAGCTCTTCGCCGGTGTTCCACAGGGTGCGCAGGCGATAGGGTGCCAAGGCCTCTACAGCAGTCAGCTTCGGGAAAAAATAGTCGTTCATGGGTTGCTCCTCCTCCATTCGATCAACAAGTTGGTCTTTTCGGTCTTGATCCAGGCCAGCGCGTCACGGATCTCACGCTCGGCAACTCGCCCTCTGATTTCGAAGCTTTCAAGATCGATGGTGCAATCGCGCCCGTCACGTAATTTGACATGCACATGGGGCGGAGGATGGTCGTCAAGGTACATCAGCACCCGACAGCTATCGAATCGTTGAAGCGTTGCCATGAAACGAAGTCTAGTGCAATGGTTGCTCTAAAGCAAGGATCAGCAAGGGCACCAACATTGTATCGCTTGACTCCCACACCGTTCTCGTTGCATGAAAAACCAAGTAAAATCCGCCTTTGTCCCGCTTTCACGAAACCATTCATGCCAACTTTTCAGGAAGTCATTCTGCGTCTCCAGAATTTCTGGGACCAACAGGGGTGCGCGTTGCTCCAGCCTTACGATATTGAGGTCGGTGCCGGGACTTTCCATACCGCCACCTTTCTGCGCGCGATCGGCCCGGAGCCGTGGAATGCCGCTTACGTGCAGCCCTCGCGCCGCCCCAAGGACGGCCGTTACGGCGAAAACCCGAACCGCCTGCAGCACTACTACCAGTATCAGGTCGTTCTGAAGCCCTCGCCGGCGGACATTCAGGAGCTCTACCTGCAATCGCTGGAAGCGCTGGGTATCAATCTCCACGAGCACGACATCCGCTTCGTCGAGGACGACTGGGAGTCGCCGACGCTCGGCGCCTGGGGTCTGGGCTGGGAAGTCTGGCTGGACGGCATGGAAGTCACGCAATTCACCTACTTCCAGGAAGTCGGTTCGCTCGCCTGCCGGCCGGTATTGGGTGAAATCACCTACGGCCTCGAACGTCTGGCGATGTATCTGCAAGGGGTCGATAACGTCTATGACCTGGTCTGGGCCGAAGGGCCGGGCTTCCGCGTGACGTACGGCGATGTCTATCACCAGAACGAAGTCGAGCAGTCGAAATACAACTTCGAGCATTCCAACGTCGACATGCTGTTCCGCCATTTCAGCGACCACGAATCCGAAGCCAAGCGTCTGATGGGGCTGAATCTGGCGCTGCCGGCTTTCGAACAGGTGATGAAGTGCTCGCACTGCTTCAACATGCTCGACGCACACGGCGCGATTTCGGTGACCGAACGCGCCGCCTACATCGGCCGTGTGCGCGCCCTGGCGCGTGAAGTTGCCCAGGCTTACTTCAACTCGCGCGAAGTCCTCGGCTTCCCGATGTGCAAGGTGCAGCCCGTGAGCACTTCTGCGCAAGACGCCGTCTCGCTCAGGGCGTCTGTCGGCCAGGAGGCGAAATGAACCACAGTTTGCTGATCGAGTTGCGCACCGAAGAGTTGCCGCCCAAGTCGCTGAAGGCGCTCTCCGGAAGCCTTTGCCCACGCTGTCTTTGCCGCGCTCAGGGAGCAGGCTTTCGCCTCGGCGGAAAGTATCTGCACGCCCTACGCCACACCACGCCGTCTGGCGCTGATGGTGACGGACATTGCCGAGCAACAGGCGGATCGCATCATCGAGAAAAAAGGCCCGGCGGTAGGCAGCGCGCTCGACGCGACCGGCAAACCGGGCAAGGCTCTGGAAGGCTTCATGCGCTCGGCGGGCGTCACCTTCGAACACTTGCACAAGGCCGGCGAAGGCAAGGCCGAATACTTCGTCGCACACATTGCGAAGAAGGGCGAGCGCCTTGAGCGCTACCTGGCCGAAATCGTCACCCAGGCGCTCAAAAAACTGCCGATCCAGAAGCTGATGCGCTGGGGCGCTTCCGAGCACCAGTTCGTGCGTCCGGTGCATGGCCTGATCATGCTGCATGGTAGCCGCGTTGTCGCCGGTGAAGTGCTGGGGCTGGCGAGCGGCAATACGACGCTGGGACACCGCTTTCTGTCCTCCGGCGAGATTGTTGTCGCCCGACCCGAGGACTATGCCGGGCAACTGGCTGCCGGCAAGGTGATCGCCAGCTTTGCCGAACGGCGCGACTCGATTGCCGCGCAACTCGACGCCAGAGCTAACGCTTTGAACGCCCGCCTCAACCCGGCTGACGGCCTGCTCGACGAAGTCACCGCGCTGGTCGAATGGCCGGTCATCTACGTCGGCGAGTTCGAGGCCGAGTATCTCGACGTGCCGCAGGAATGCCTGATTCTGACCATGCAGCAGAACCAGAAGTATTTCCCGCTGCTTGAAAACACCGGGCCCAATGCCGGCAAGCTGCTTAACAAATTCCTGATCGTCTCCAACATGCAGGTGGACGATGCGCAGCACATCATCGGCGGCAACGCCCGCGTGGTGCGCCCGCGCCTCTCGGACGCCCGCTTCTTCTACAACCAGGACCGCAAGCATTCGCTGGCCTCGCGCCTGGAAAAGCTCGGCAACGTCGTCTATCACAACCAGCTTGGCTCGGTGCTGCAACGGGTCGAACGCCTTGAAGGGCTGGCGCAGAAGATTGCCGTGCATCTCGGCGCCAATGCCTCGCTGGCGGCCCGCGCCGCCCGCCTGGCCAAGGCCGATCTGGTCACCGACATGGTCGGCGAATTCCCCGAACTGCAGGGCATCATGGGCCGTTATTACGCACTGCATGACGGCGAGGACGGTACCGTTGCCGACGCCGTGCAGAGCCATTACCAGCCGCGTTTTGCCGGTGACGCCTTGCCGCAGGGCCACATCGCCTGCGCCGTGGCCCTGGCCGACAAGCTCGATGCCCTGGTCGGTTTCTTCGGCATCGGCCAGATCCCGACCGGCGACAAGGATCCTTTTGCGCTGCGCCGCGCCGCGCTCGGCGTGCTGCGCATCCTGATGGAATCGCCGCTGGCGCTCGATCTTGCGCAACTGATTGACGACGCGCAAGCCGGATTTGCCGTCGGCGTGCTCAGCAAACCGGTGGCTGATCCGCTGCTCGACTTCATGTTCGAGCGCCTGCGCGGTCTGCTCAGGGAGAGTGCTGGACAATCCGGCGGTCAATCCGGCGGCCTCAGGACATCGTCGAAGCCGTACTGGTGCAACGCCCGACGCGGATCGACCGGGTTCCGGCCCGGCTCGACGCCGTGCGCGTCTTCCGCGCCCTGCCCGAGGCGCTGGCGCTGGCCGCAGCCAACAAGCGCATCGGCAACATCCTGAAGAAGGCCGAGGCGAGCGGTAATGGCCAGTTCGCCCAACCCGATCCAGCCCTGCTGCAGGAGGAAGCCGAGATCGCGCTCTACACGCGGGTCCAGGAGATTGCACCGCTGGTCAAAGCGCATGTCGCCAGCGAAGCCTATGCCGACGCGCTCAAGGCGCTGGCCTCGGTGCGAGCCGCAGTCGATCTTTTCTTTGACAAGGTGATGGTCAACGTCGATGATCCTTCTGTGCGCGCCAATCGGCTTGGCCTGCTCAAGGCATTATTCGACCAACTCAATGCAGTAGCCGACATTTCGAAACTGGGCGTATGAAACTCGTTATCCTCGATCGCGACGGCGTCATCAATTACGACTCGGATCAGTACATCAAGTCGCCGGCTGAATGGAGACCCTTGCCCGGCAGCCTTGAGGCCATCGCCAAGCTGACCCAGGCCGGCTACAAGGTGGTAATTGCCAGCAACCAGTCGGGACTCGGTCGCGGCCTGTTCGACATGGACACGCTCAATGCCATTCACGACAAGATGCACCGTGCCGTGCAAGCGGTCGGAGGGCGCATCGATGCGGTTTTTTATTGCCCGCATACCTCCGATTCGAAATGCAATTGTCGCAAGCCCAAGCCCGGAATGTTCCAGCGCATTGGCGGGTGCTTCAACACCGACCTCAGCGATGCCTATGTGATTGGCGACTCCTTGCGTGACCTGCAGCCGGCGGCAAGCGTCGGCGCCCGGTCGGTACTGGTACTCACCGGCAAGGGTGAAGCAACGCAGGCGGAAGGAAATTTGCCGGAGGGTACGCTGATTTTTTCCGACCTCGCTGCGGCGGTCGAATATATCCTGAAGTCATGAACGCCTTCCTTCGTTCCGTCGTCTATCTGCTGCTCGCCGCCCTGATCACTGCCCCCTTCGGCCTGTTCGTTACACTGTCGATTGTCCTGCCGATGCGCTTTCGCTACCGCGTCATCGCCGTCTGGCGCGCCGGCTTCATGGCGCTGTGCAAGTACGTGCTCGGACTGCGTTACCAGGTCAGCGGTCGCGAAAACATCCCGGCCACACCCTCGGTGATTCTTTGCAAGCACCAGTCGGCCTGGGAGACCGTCAGCCTGCAGGACATCTTTCCGCCGCTCGTCTTCGTGCTGAAGAAATCGCTGCTGATGATTCCCTTCCTCGGCTGGGCGTTCGCCGTCGTCAAAATGATCTCGATCGACCGCAGTGCGGGCAAGGATGCGCTGCGGCAGGTGATCGAGCAGGGCTGCGAGCGCCTCAGGGCCGGCTACTGGGTTGTCATTTTCCCCGAAGGAACGCGCATCGCCCCCGGAGAAACGCGCCGCTTCAAGCCAGGCGGGGCGCATCTGGCGGTCAGCGCCGGTGCGCTCGCCGTTCCGGTCGCGCACAATGCCGGCGAGTTCTGGGCGAGAAATGCCTTCGTCAAAAAACCGGGGCTGATCACCGTCAGCATCGGCCCGGCAATCGACCCGGCCGGTAAGACCGCAGCGGAAATTACCGATCTGGCCGAGCAGTGGATCGAGAATGAAATGCGGCGCCTGGCGCCGCACCGCTACCCGGATGCGGCCTATGCCGTGGCAAGCTGAACTCCCGCTGGCCAACGACAAACCACTGGCGGCAGACGAAACGCCGCGCACCATTGCCCTCGGCGACCGTATTGTTCCGTATGTTCTGCGCCGTGCCCGGCGACGCACGATTGGCCTGTCGATCGACCATCGCGGCCTGCGCGTTGGTGCCCCGCGTCGCGCGTCGCTGCTTGAGGTCGAATCGCTGATCCTGCGCCATGGCGACTGGGTGGCAAAAAAGCTCGACGAATGGCGCACTCGCCGTCGCCCGGAACCCCTGAAAATTGTCGATGGCGTGCGCTTGCCGATGCTCGGCGAGTCACTGCACATCCGCCTCGCCCTGGGCAGCAACCGCGCCGTATGGAACGAGCAGGCCGCCCCGGTACTGACCCTCTGCCTGCGCTCGCCAGGCGACGCCACCCGCCTGCTGGAAAAAGCCCTGCGTGAAAAGTCGCGCCGGCTGTTTGCCGAACGCCTCGAACATTTCGCCGAACGGCTGGGCCTCGCGGTACCGCCGCTCACCCTGTCGGCAGCACGCACGCGCTGGGGCAGTTGCAGTCAAAAGACCGGCATCCGTTTGAACTGGCGGCTGATCCATTTTCCCTGCGCACGTGGTCGATTACGTAGTGGCCCACGAACTTGCCCATCTGCGCGAAATGAACCACAGCCCGCGCTTCTGGGCCATCGTCGGACAACTCTGTCCCGATTACCGGGCAACGCGCGACGAGTTGAAAATCCTTGCCGCCCACTGTCCGCACTGGTAAGTCGAATCGTATTTCAGGCTGAGGGTCGTAGTGACAGGCGCCGGCAGTGATGATCCCTGAAAGCTCAGTTCAGCCAGCCGTGACGAGAGCTGGTCGCGCTGCTCCTCGGTCACTGGATGTAGAACTGCCGTTTCGCCGGAGACTCACGTTCAGGTTCGAGCCACAGGTGGCCTCCGTCCCACAGCGCCGCCGCCTTTTGCGGGTGGTTGGGTACGCCCGCTGCGCCACTCGAGGTCGCGGGAGCCTTCGGGGTCCGTCAAGGCAATCACCACCTGCACCAATCGGGCCGATGATCCCGGCTGTAGCCAAGCGGCGTTTGCCTGTTCGGGCGGATCGCATTCAAAAAGGTACTGGTCAGGTCATACAGCAGGATCTCGTAGCGCGCACCGCAGGCATTCAGCGCGCCTGAAAGCAAGGCGGGGCGCCACGTAGGCAGGGTCAGCGAGCTGCCCCGGTTCGTCAGCAGATCCAGGCCCCCCGCGCCCCGCCCAATCCCGCGGACGGTTTTGCCCACTCAGCCACAATCAGCCCCGGCTCCAAAATCGGAAAAATTGCGGCGAATGCGGAGTCGGTTGGCGCAGCGTAACACAATCGTCAGATCGCCCATTTGCCGTCGGTTTATGCTGCGAAGCCATCCTCTGGGGACGCTACTCTCGACCTACATCTCACTTATACCAGCCAAATAAATTTCAAATTCAGGAGGAAGTTTTTTCGTAGTCTCTTCTTACTTGATCCATCCACTGGCGAAGTCCTCGACGGTGCGCGCGAGCTTTCTCGGATCGTGGCGGATGTAGTCGGTAGCGCTGGTGAAATCGCGTTCGACGATCTTGATCCCCTTGCTCAGGATGAGCTCCCGATCGAGAAGGCGCACCGGTGTCTTTTCTTCGGCTTCGTATTTGCTGAGGAGTTGGGTGCGCAGCTCGCCGTTATTGACCAGCACATAGTCAATCCGGCCTTCTCCGACATATTGCTCGATCACCCGGACGAAATCCTCGACCGAGAATCCATCGGTCTCGCCGTGCTTGGTCATGATGTTGCAGACGTAGATGATCTTCGCACGGGTAGTGCGGATGGCGTCGTACATTCCCGTACACAACAGATTCGGAATGATGCTGGTATACAGATCGCCGGGGCCGATGATCACGTAGTCGGAGTTATCAATCGCCTCCTTGGCCCGCGGATTGAGGCGTCCGCCGCCGAGCAGGAACGCGTCACGGATCGGAATGTTGGCATCGTGTTTCGGGATGTCGATATCGGTTTCGCCAACGATCCGCTCGCCGTTTTCGAGGGTGACGCCGAGGTGCACATTGTCGAGCGATACCGGAATGACCTTGCCACGAACGTCAAACATTTCGCACAACTCTTCGATGCCGTGCTCGAAGTCTCCCATGATGTCCGACAGTGCGGTGAGTAGCAGATTGCCGACCGTGTGACCGGCGATGCTGCGACCTTCCTTGAAGCGGTATTCAAAGAGCCGGCGAACCACTTCGGTGTCTTCCGAAAGCGCCACGATGGCGCGACGCACGTCGCCGGGTGGAAGAATGCCGAATTCGTCGCGCAACTCGCCGGTCGACCCCCCGGAATCGGCCACCGTCACGATGGCCGCAAGATTGAGTTTGTCATTTTTCCCGAGGCCGGAAAGGACGTTGAAGGTCCCGGTTCCGCCACCGATGGTTGTTATGTTGCATTTCATGTCGATCAGCCGCGAACAAGTACATTGTCAAACGATACGGATCATGCCATACCGTCAAGCTCGCCGGGTCAGGCGGGCGACGGAATCGTGTTCCTAACCTACATCACGTCAGTCCAAGACTGCGTGCCACTTTGTCCAAAGCGTCGTCGCTGGTTATCAGGCGCGCGCCATGTTGTTCAGCCAGGGCTAGATAAATAGCATCATAAACACTCAAACCATGCGCCTCCGCCAAGGCGCATGCCGGCAAAATCAAAGGTGCATGCTCGCATAGGCGGATCGGCAGCGTCACAAGCGCTGGCAGAAGCTCCCCCAGTTCCTGTGCGGACAACTCACCACGACGCCGCTTGCGCAGCAACACATTGGCCGCTTCTGCCAGAATCAATTGGGGTGCCAATACCAGTTCCGTGCCGCTTGCAGCGCGATTGAATGCTGTCTCAAGTTCCGGATGCAGTGGGCCATCGGGAACATACAAGCGGATCATCGCCGAGGTATCGATCACCCACATCATCTTTCGCGATCCTGTCGCACGTCTTCCACAGTGTCGCCCAAACTGCGACCTGCAAGCCGAAGCCGCCAAGCACGAGCCACCTCCAGACCGGAGCCTCTGGCCAACCTGGCTTCCCGCTCGATCAGGCAGCGCACCTGTTCCTGCATACTGCGGTGATTGTCCGCCGCCATCTTCTTCAACGCCTCATAAACATCGTCCGGCAGATTACGAATACTCAATGCTTTCATAATGCCCTCTTTGCTATCGTATTGCAGTCACTATAATGATAGCACATTGCCCTCCAGACCCAGGCCACGCAGTAGCGTAGCCAAATATTCTGGTTCCGCTTCGCGGATCCTGGATGATATGCTGAACTTTGCTGCCAATCAGGTGCAAGTTTATTCTGGCGCCTCCCCCCAATGTTGTAGAGCGTCCAGTTACCCCTTGCTGTCACTTAAAGGTTTTCGGTCCCTGCAATTATTGGAACGCACCAGGCGCCAGAGAATTGCTAAGTCGAATCGATCGGCTTCCTGCGGGGAAACTGAATTCGGCTGCCGGCAACAGATCCACACCTCGCGCCTGACCAGGAATTCTCACCGATCCACGGAATGGAGAACTGGTGTTCAAACGTAGCGGTAAACCGCCAAGGTAGAGCAGATCGCGGCGCTGGGCCGTCTGGTTACCCTCGAATCGGCCCTGTGCCGGTGAATTCAGATCACCAAAGCCCACCGTCAGATTGTTGATCACCCAAGTCTCGATGCTGCCCGGAAACTTCTCCGCCCACACCTTGAGAAAAGTACCGGCGTGAAAGTCGTTGAGCAGGGTGTTGTGGGCGAAGAAGAGTGCGTTGTCAGCCCAGCGTGGCCCCTCTGCGCCGTAAGCAACCAGCACCGGATTATCCGTTGTCGCACTCTGCCCGATCACATTGCCGACCACATAGGCGATACCGCCATTCGGGAACTCGAGTTCGTAGGAAGAACGCCCTTCCGTTCCATCGACCAGCAGGTTGTAGCGCACGTCGTTCTCGCGGGCGCGCGATTTGACCAGATGCCCGAGATACCCTTGCTCGAAGCGGCTTCCCGAAAGCACGAATCGCCCGATGGAGCCGACATAGAGCAGGTGGTGAAGCTGTCCCTCATGGTGCGGCGCCGTGGCAAACTCGCTGTCGCTTACCTCAAGTATCATGTCAGGGCTATTTGCGGTGAGGAGCCCCATCTCGTTATCGAAGAAGGCACAGCGGTTAACGACGAGATGCCCACGCTCGAAACGGATACCGGCGCCATTGCCGGAAGGAACGCGCGCGCCACGGAACTCGATGTTTTCGATCCGCACGTTGCCACCCCTGACCACCCAGATCGCCTTGCCTTCGGCGCTTTTTCCGTCGGCGATCATCACCGCTCGCCCCCCGGCA
The DNA here is from genome assembly GCA_016709335.1 of Candidatus Propionivibrio dominans. Lineage (GTDB taxonomy): Bacteria > Pseudomonadota > Gammaproteobacteria > Burkholderiales > Rhodocyclaceae > Propionivibrio > Propionivibrio dominans. The sequence continues at coordinate 42,121 of JADJNC010000016.1, forward strand.
CCGCGTATGACCAGGTTGTTCTGGGCCCACACTGCGGGTTGCCCACGATAATCTCCGGGGCGGATCTCGATGATCTCGCCATCCTGAGCCTGCTTTGCCGCCTCGGTAATGGTGGTGATTTTTTCCTGGCTGCCGACGATCATCGTTGCCGGCTTTGACGTCCCATCGGCCCGGGCCTTGATCATTTCTTCCTTGTCAAGAACAATCAAGCGGCCATCGGCACCGCGTCGAACTTCCCCCTTGTAAGTGGGCGAAATCGGGAGTTTATCCGGAATCTGAGCCAGAACACACAGCGTGGCGGCCAGTAGAAACAAGCCCAGGAAGAAGTTTCGAATCACGGCGATTCCTTTTCTAGTCGGCATGAAATGGTTTCAGGCCAGTGAAGGTTAGAGGAGTTTGTAGAGTCGTTCGGAAGCCCATGGTTGCTCTGTAAAAACGCAGAATAACCCTATGGACAAACCACGAATGTTTTCTGTAACTAACGAATCCTGGCAACAATCGTCGCACAAGGCCAAGCAAATAGCGATCTATCTTCTGCTCTATGGAGGCTGTTGATGAATATCAACCCCCACAAAATCCCTACTCACCCACCACAACCTTCGCGTTCGGCGCCTCACCGAACACTTCCGGCGCATACATCGCCTCGACGCGCGTGGCCGGCAGTGAAAACTCTCCGGCGTTGTTCAGGCGCAACGTGTAGTCAATGTAAAACCTGCCGCGCGGGACGTAGCCGTAATAGGCGCGGTAGGCGCTGAAGGTACGTTCGACGTAGGTCGGCCAGGCCTTGTTTTCAGCCTTTGCGCCTTCCTTCTCACCGAAGCCGACGAGGCGTGAATCGCGGCCGTCGCCTTCGCCAAGGATGCGAGCGCCGCCGGGGATCGGGTCGTTGAGCACGACCCACGACATGTCCTGATCGGACTCGACGCTGAGGCGAACACGCCAGACGTCACCGCGCGTAACCTTGCCGCTTAGCTTCTCCTGCACCGGGGTGACTTCGCGCGTGACGCGGAAACCGTTGGCGCGTGCTTCTCTCACCGGCACGGCAGCAAGTATCTGCATCGTGGCCCAGGGCTTGCCGCTGCCTTCGTGCACAAGTTGCAGCGTGTCGTTCGGGGTGGCGCTGCTTCGACTCTTCGCCGGCCACGGCAGCAGCAGCTTGTCGAGCGCGTCGGCTGCCTTGCCGTCGTTCATCGGCCAGGTGAAGTTCTGCATCGGTAGCGCGCCGAGTGAGATGCGCGTGTTGCCGTTCACCGCTTCGCGCTCGAACTGGCGAGCGAACTTGTCGAGCGCAATCGTGGCCCACACGTTGGCCACCGTCGTCAGCCAGCGTCCGCGCTGCTGGCGCAACATGGCGCCCTGCACCAGGGCCGGCAGATCGTCCTTCCAGGCCGGGTCGTCAAGCACCGCTTCGATCAGGCGGAAGGCATTGGCGTCGCCGCTGACCATCAGCCACCACCAGAAATCGGAACGCTCGCTGGTGAAGACCAGGCGCCCGCCAAGGTAGGACAGCCGGTTGCGCAGTTCGCGTTCGGCGGCGGCCAGTTTGGCCGGGCGCTCGGGCAGGCCGGGCAGACGTTTGACGATCAGATACCAGTCGATCAGCGCCGAGGTCGGCAGGCGCAGCGGCTCGACTTCGAGGCTGGACAGTGCCGACAGCGGCTTCTGGCCGCGCCGCGTGAGCGCTTCGATCGCCGCCAGTTTGCGTACCAGCAGATCACTTTGCGGCGACCAGTGCTCGGGCTTGATGCGCCCTTCGGCGAAGGCGGCGAGGCCGCGCTCCATGCGCTGAGCGAGTTCCGGCGCAATGGCGAAACCGGCGGCGTGGCTGGCGTCGAGCAGGTAGGCGGTCAACGCCGGACTGCCGGCATTGTGGGTGCCTTCGCCGGGGAAGAAGCGCGCCAGTCCGTTGGCATCAAGATAGGTGGGCAGGGCTTCGACGACCTGCTGCCAGCGCTGCTCATCGCGCAGGCCGATGGCCACTGAGGCCTTCTGTTCGAGACAGACAAACGGATACTCCTCGAAGAAGCGTTTCAGTCCCGGAGGCGGCGAGGCCAGCCTGGCCGAGAGGCCAAGTTCGATGCCGCCGAGCGGGCCGTTTTTGCCCGACACGGCACCGGGCGGCATCGCGACGGGAATCTCCAGTTTGCCTTCGATGCGCGCGAAAGTGGCTTGCTGCACGGTGACCGGCACCGCCGGTACTACCTGTTGCGTGATGCGCAGACGATCCTTGGCGGTACCCGATTTGTCGCTGGCTGCAAACTCCCAGACCAGCGCCGTCTCGCCTTCCGGCGCTTCGCCCGGCCACAGCAGTTCGCTGGCGCTTTCGGCGTCGAGCTTGACTTCCCGGCCATCGAGCGTTCGCTCGCCGGCGCTACCGGAAGTTTTCGCCGAAACGCTGACCGTCATCGGCTTCGCCGTGCCATTACGCAGGGTCAGCAGCGCACTGAAGCGATCCTTCTCGCGTACCAGCGGCGGCAAACCGGAAATGAGTTGCAGGTCCTGCCGCGTGCGCAGACTTGCGCTGCCCGTACCGAATAGCCCAACCCCGGCATCGGCGACGGCGACCAGCTTGAACTCGCTCAGCGAATCGTTGAGCGGCACACTGATGGTGGCGCTACCGCTGGCGTCCAGTACCACGCGCGGGTTCCACAGCAGCAGGGTGTCGAACAGTTCGCGCGCCGGCGCACGACCGCCGCCACCGCCCGGCGGCACCGCCTTCTTGCCGAAGTGCCGCTTGCCGATCACCTGCGATTGCGCGGTCGCGGTTTCCACCTGATAGGCCCGTTTGGGCAGCATCGCATCAAGCAGCTTCCAGCTCTCGTTCGGGCGCAATTCGAGCAGCGCCTGATCGACTGCGGCGAAAGCGATCTCGGTGCCGGCCGGCACCGGTTTGCCGTCGGGCAGTTTGACGGTAACCTTCACCTGCGCCTTGTCGCGCGGCTGATAGTCGGTCTTTTCGGGACTCACTTCAACTTTCAGCCGGAAGGCGTCGACACCGACCTCGATGGTCGCCAGCCCGAGCTTGTAAGCGGGTTTCGCCAGATCGACCATGGCCGTGGGCTGCAGCGGATTCCACCATTCCCTGAACCACGCCGCCGGCTCGCGCCAGCCCCACGAGAAAAACGAATACCACGCCAGCGGCTCGACCCGGCCACGCACCAGCAGCACCGAAACGAAGACGTTCGGCCCCCACTCGCCCTTGACCGGCAATTCGATCAGCGGCTTGAAGCGCGACAGTTCCATGACCTGCGTTTCGATGATGCCACCGGCCTCGACCGAAACCAGCGCCGTCGCCGAGCGGAACGGCGTACGCACCTGGAAGCGTGCCGTCTCGCCCGGTGCATAGCTGCGCTTCTCGGGGATGACGTCGATGCGATCCTGATTGCCTGCGGTAAACCACTGATCGCCGTTGCCCGAAACCCAGTAACTGGTGCCGGCATAGGCGCTGTTCCCATCCTTGTCTTTGGTCTCGGCCAGCAGGTAAACGTTGCCCGGCTCATTGCTGCGCGGCTCGCAGAGAAACTTGCCGCGCGCATCGGTGCGCCCCTTGCAGACCTCACCCATATCCGAAAACTCGGTATGGTTCTCATAGGCGTAGAAGCCGCCGACAATACGCTTGCGGTGGCTGAAATCGATACGACGCTTGGCATTGACCTTGACCGGCGCATCGGCAAGCGGCTTGCCCTGCGTGTCGAGCACGACGATCTCGACCTTGCCGTTGTCCTTGACCGACGCCCAGTCCCTGACCTGGATACCGGCCACCACGCTGGCCGGGGACAGTTCGACCGAACCGCGCACGGTCTGCATTTCACCGTTCGGATCGGCAAAGGTCATCTCGGCGTAAAGTTCGCTCGGACCCCTGACCCTGGCCGGCAGCGGCACGCCGAGCTTGCCGGCGCCGGCCTGATCGAGCGTCAGCGGCAGGCGGCTGGCGATCAGTTGCTCGCGCTCGCGGCCGTCATCGACGGCAAACGCCGCGCGACCCTGCTCGTCAAAATCGACCAGGAAGCGGAAGCCCTCATAGCCCTTGTACTCCGGCCAGCGCGGACGCAGCGTCGCCGATACCTCGACCCTGGCGCCCCTGGCGGCACCGCCGTTGAGGAAGGACAGGCCGAGCACCAGCGGTACCTCTTTCGGCGCCACCAGGCGCCCCGGAACGCCCTGCACGCTGCCGGTGAACACCGGCAAGCGGAAGTCGGAAACGTTGAAGCTTCCGCTATAGGCGCTGCCCCCCCGGCCATTGGCAACGCTGCGCAGTTCGACCTGGTAGGCACCGCGTTTGGCCGATTCCGGAATCTTCCATTGACTGGTCGCCACCCCGCGGCTGTCCCAGCTTAGCGGCTGGCGAAATTCGTCACCGCTGCCCTCGTGGCGGATCACCAGTTCGCCGGGCAGCGTCTGCGCCTCGGGAAAAGCGAAGGAACGGCTGTTGCGCTCGCGCGCGATGTGCTTCATCGACACCGTCTGACCGGCGCGCAACAGGGTTCGATCGAAGATGGTGTGGATCTTGCGCGCTTCGTACTCGCCCCAGGTTTCAACGCCGAAACGCCAGGCTTCGATGCCTTCGTTCCAGTCCGAACGGACGAAGCTGTAGTCGTCGCCCAGGCGGGCGCTGGCGAACAGGAAGCTGGCCTCAGTGCAAGCTGACTCGGGCAGCGCCATATCGACCGGCGCACGCCCCTGGTTGTCACTGCGCCCCTGCCACAGCGATTTGCCGTCACAGTCTGAAACGCGCACCTCGGCGCCAGCCACAGGCTTGCCGCTGTCGAGCGCCGTCACCCACACCAGCGCATTGTCCTTGCCGCGCTTCAGGTGCACGGCCAGGTTGGTGACCAGTACCGAGGTGCGCACATACATCGGCGCCGGCGCCGACAACAAGGCGGCACCAAGCAGCCGGCTTTCGATTTCGACAATGTGGTAGCCGGGCTTTGGCAAGGGGATGCCAACGACTTCAAACTCGGCACTGCCGCCGGGCTTGGGCAACTCGCGGCTGACGACCCCGGCCTTGCCCTTGAGGAAAGGCAGTTCGCGGGCGTAGAACGGGTCTTCGTAGTCGCGCTGCTCCTTGCCCTTCCCGATCCTGATCTGGCGTGTCTGCTGCTCGAACCGGGCCAGCGCCTTGATCGCCGCAATGACTTCGGCATCGTCGGTCAGGCGCTGGGCGGTAAAGCGATGCGCATTGTCTGCCGGCATCTGCAGACTGGCAACCGGCAATCTGGGCTCGACGTTGCGCAGCGTCACCGGAACCACCCCACCCTCTTTCAATTCGACGATGCCGAACGCGCCGGGGAATTTGGCCAGCGGCGGCAAGGTGCCGGTACGCACAGTGAGCGGGAAGCTGGACGCATTGCTCAAGGGGCGGCCAGCCTCGTCCTTGATCTCTGCCGGCAGCTCGATCTTCAGCTCGGCATTCTGCGCAAACGGGCGTTTGAAGACGAGTTCGCGAACGGTGTTTTCGCGGTTACCCTCCTGATCCGGCAGCGCGGGCGAGCGCGACCCTTCGGGTGTAATCAGGCGGGCACCGGCGACTTTCCCGGCATCGACCGGCACCGTAAATTCAATGCGCATATCCGAAAGCGGCGAGCACGGCGCGCCGGGCTTCTCGCGTTCACAAGTAAAACTGGCGCGGAAAGGTTCGCGGACGAGGTACGGGAAGCTCTCGTTACGGCTCGATTTTGCTCCGCTCTCAGCCTCAACCCCATTGCCCCAGACCAATCGCATTTTCGCACCGGCTGGCAGACGTTCGGAGCAGGCGATGGCCAGGGTGCCCGGTTGCAGGTCGCGATGCAGCGTGGCGAGGATTGCGTTGCGCGTATCGTCGGGCAGGATGCGCACCGGGATGCGCTGGCCGACGCCGTCGGCCTCGCACCACACATTGCGTTCGACCGACTCACGCTTGAGCACGCCGCTGGCTTCGATGACGAAGGCCTGATCCTCCTCGATGGCCCCGCCCGGCCGCGGCGTCAGCGAACGCGGCCACGGGCCGGGGGCGAAAAACGCATAGCTCGACTCGCCTGAAACGGTTTCGCCATTGGCCGCCTTGAGACCGGACCTGAGCCGGAAGTCGCAGCGCTCGCCGGGTTGCAAGGGACGATCCAAGGTGTAAGACCAGCTCCGCGCATCGCCCCAGCGCCCCTTGCCTTGGCATCGCCACAATCGATGGTGAACGGTGGCGCGGCATCGGGCCGACCGAGCGGCACCATGTCCGCAGTAAAAACCACCGTCGCCCGAATCTGCCGATCGATCTGTCCCTGAGGAGAAAACTGGCGCACTCCGGCGGCATGGGCAACCGCGCAGAAAAGCATGACAGCTGCAAGCCCGTTCAACCAACGACAGGTAGATTGCAATTTCGTAAGCGGCATGATGAGCCCTGCATGACAAGTGGCAGATCGTGAGATTATAGACCCGAGCGCAGGCTTCCATTCAAGGCAGCGAAAGAGGAAACCCGAGAAAGTTGATTCCAGATTCGGCTGAAAGGTCACGCCGTGCTTTCCAGCCGGCGCGCAAGCTCCACCTTGTTGTTGACCCCGAGCTTGCAAAAACAGTGGGCGATGTGGTTGCGCACCGTTGATGACGACAGCGACAGGCCGGACGCGATTGCCGAATAGGTCTCGCCTCGGGCATAGCGTGAGGCAATCTCCCGTTCGCGCTTGGACAATAGCTCAAGCACGCCGTCGGATCTCCCCTGGATGTAATAAAACTGGCCGTAGGGCTTGACCTCGAAGTGGGAGGTCGGCGCTTTGAAAGCGCGTCCGATTTTTACAGAAGTGGCCAGGGGTTCCGGCAGCCCGCTTCCGCTCCAGCCAGGCCAGTTTGCGCCCAGGTAGGCGATGAAGGACGGTGATGCTTCGCGCAGATAACCGCGTTCGTCGAGCAGAGCCCAAACCCGGTTGTGGGCGGTCGGGACCTTAAGAAAATGCCGTAGCCGCGCCGCTCGGTGGGTCTCCACCAGATGCGGCATCAGCAGTTCCTTGGTCTGGCGCTCAGCTTCGGAAAAGGGTCGTCCGGGGTCGTGACGCCATACCGTCAGAAACTCGTAGAGCGACGAGACAGGTTCGATTTGCAATGTACCGAGCGACCATTCCACTTTGAAACGACGCCCAAACTCCCGATACAGCGGTGTCTGAACATGCTGCGCCCGCGGCATCAGATCGCTCAGATTGATTGCGACTCCAGGCCGCGCGATCAACGCCGCACGAAAAATATCCTGCTCCAGGTAAAGCGGGTAGGCCTGCAGGATGCTGCGCTCACAATTGTGCAGATGCATTTCATGCAGCGCTGGCGGGTTCGCCGCGGCATTGCCCCACCACGCCGAATCGAAGGCAATCAGACCCTCGATCTGCTCCAGCGCCCATGCCTGAAAACTGGCAAGCGGCACCTCGCGTCCCTCGCGGTACAGGGACAGGATGACCCGGTTCAGGGCATGTGCGTCGGACGTGTTCACGCTATCTATTCTGCACCAGCGATCACCGATGCACCAGCCAGCACGGGAAATGGTGCATTTGCATCATGCTTCGGTTTTACAAGAGGCGGTCTGAAATTTCGCGGAACTCCTTTTCAGGAACTCTTGGAGCGCGGTCACCTTCGTCAATATATTGATTTAATGTATTAAGTTACTCCATTGCTCTCATCATTTCTGTCACGGTATGTAATTTGCTTCTGCTAACGAGAAGCCATTTTCTTGCCGGTGACAACCCGTCATCGACATTCCGTAAATCCCCCAGAGGAGACAAGTATGAGCGCTCACCAATCTCGTTTTCCAGTCAAACCAACGCTGCTTGCCATCCTGCTCGCTTGTTCGGCGCAACAGGCACTCGCCGCCACCTGCACCTGGAACACCACCAACGGCAACTAGGCGGCGCTGGGCAACTGGGTCGCCTGCGTGGCTGGCAGCGGTAACCCGGCGGGTACGCCGGGCAGCGTCGACACGGCCACCGTTGGCGCTGCCGGTGTCGTCACCATCAACACCGGGCAGTCGGTGCTTAACCTCAACAACAATGCCGGACAGATCACCATCGACGCCTTCGGCCTGAACTTGGTGGGCGGCGGCAGCACGACCAATACCGGCATCATCAATATCGGTGGCGCCAGCACGGCCAACCTGGGTGTTTCAGCCAGCCACAACATTAACAACGCGGGTGGCGTGATCAACGTCGCTGCGGGCAGCGTCGTCAACCAGTTCGGCAGCACGATCACCGGCGGCACAATCAACACCACTGGCGGCGGGGCGCTGGTCGCTTTCAACAGTGGCAGTAACTTCATCAGCGGCGTTATGCTCAACGGCACGCTGGATTTGGCCAGCGGCGTCGGCATCGAGCGCGTAACTGGCGGCCTGACGCTCAATGGCACGATCAACGTCGGCAGCGGCTCGGTGCTCGCGCCGCAGGGTGATCAGACCATTGGCGGCAGCGGCAACATCGTATTTGCCGACAACAACGGCAGCAATCGCCTCAACGTCGAAGCGGGCAACCTGACGCTGGCCAGCGGCATCACGGTGCATGGAAATACCGGCCTCATCGGCGCACAGAACTTCGCCGGCGGCGCGGCTTCGCTGACCAACAACGGCAACATCGCCGCCGATGTGGCCGGCGGCACCATCACGCTCGGCGTCAACGGCACGGTGACCAACAACGGTACGCTGGCCGCCTCGAATGGTGGCACGCTGGTGCTCAACAACAGTATTGTCGGCAATGTCGGCAGCCAGATCACGGTCGGCGCCGGCAGCACCATCCTGCAGAACGGCGTCACGCTCAACGGCGTGATCAACAACGCCGGCACAGGATCGTTCCGGGCCAGCAACAGCGGTAGCAACTTCCTTAACGCCGCAAATTTCACGGGGCGATCCTGACCAGCCTCGGCTGTTGGCGTCGAGCGGGTAACCGGCGGCCTGTCGCTCAATGGCACGATCAACATCGGCAGCGGCTCGGTGCTCGCGCCGCAGGGTGATCAGACCATTGGCGGCAGCGGCAACATCGTATTTGCCGACAACAACGGCAGCAATCGCCTCAACGTCGAAGCGGGTAACCTGACGCTGGCCAGCGGCATCACGGTGCATGGAAATACCGGCCTCATCGGCGCAGAGAACTTCGCCGGCGGCGCGGCTTCGCTGACCAACAACGGCAACATCGCCGCCGATGTGGCCGGCGGCACCATCACGCTCGGCGTCAACGGCACGGTGACCAACAACGGTACGCTGGCCGCCTCGAATGGTGGCACGCTGGTGCTCAACAACAGCATTGTAGGCAATGTCGGCAGCCAGATCACGGTCGGCGCCGGCAGCACCATCCTGCAGAACGGCGTCACGCTCAACGGCGTGATCAACAACGCCGGCACAGGATCGTTCCGGGCCAGCAACAGCGGTAGCAACTTCCTTAACGCCGCAAATTTCACGGGCGATCTCGACCTAGCCTCGGCTGTTGGCGTCGAGCGGGTAACCGGCGGCCTATCACTCAATACGGCTCGGTGCTCGCGCCGCAGGGTGATCAGACCATTGGCGGCAGCGGCAACATCGTATTTGCCGACAACAACGGCAGCAATCGCCTCAACGTCGAAGCGGGTAACCTGACGCTGGCCAGCGGCATCACGGTGCATGGAAATACCGGCCTCATCGGCGCACAGAACTTCGCCGGCGGCGCGGCTTCGCTGACCAACAACGGCACCATCGCCGCCGATGTGGCCGGCGGCACCATCACGCTTGCGGTCAATGGCACGGTGACCAACAATGGCACGCTGTCTGCCTCAAATGGCGGCACACTCAACCTGAACTCGGCGGTCACTGGCAACACCGGCAGCCAGATCCTCGCTGGTGCCGGCAGCGTGGTGAATCAGAATGGCGTCACGATCAGCGGCGACATGAACCTGACGGGTTCTGGGTCGTTCCGCGCCAGCAACAGCGGCAGCAACGTCATCAGTGGCGTCACACTCTTGGGAACGCTGGATTTGGCGTCGGCCACCGGTGTTGAACGCGTAACCAATGGGCTGACACTTAACGGCGCGACGATCAATATCGGCAGCAGCAGCATCCTGGCGCCGCAGGGCAATCAAACCATCGGCGGCACGGGCAGCATCGTATTTGCCGATGCCAGCAGTAACCGGTTAAACGTTGAAGCGGGCAACTTGGTCATCGGCTCGGGCGTCTCCGTCCGCGGCGGCAACGGCCTCATCGGCCTGCAGGTCTTCGCTGGCGGAGCCGCCACACTGACCAACCAAGGTCTGATCTCAGCCGACGTCGCCGGTCGCAGCATCACAGTGGGCGTCAACGGGCAGGTCATCAACCAGGCGACGATGGAAGCCCGTAATGGCGGTCAGCTGATACTCAATACGGGTGGTGGCTACGACAACAGCACCGGCATTTTGCTGGCCAGTACGGGAAGCTCGGTACTGCTCAGCGGCGCTACGGTCACCGGCGGTTCGCTGAACAGCAGCGGCAGCGGCAAGTTCATCGCAAATAACAGTAGCACCAACTTCCTCAATGGCACTACGCTTAACGGCGTACTCGATTTGGCCTCGGCCACCGGTATCGAGCGCATCACGTCTGGCGGCATGACGCTCAACGGAGCGATCAATATTGGCAACAACAGCATTTTGGCGCCTCAAGGTAACCAAACTATCGGTGGTACGGGCAGCATTATCTTTGCCGATGGTAGCGGCAGCAACCGCTTGAATGTCGAGGCGGGCAATCTGGTCATCGGGTCGGGCGTAACAGTGCGCGGGCAGACCGGCCTCATCGGCCAGCAGACTTTCGCTGGCGGTGCCGCGACACTGACCAACAACGGTACGATCAACGCCGACGCCGGCGGTACGATCACCGTCAACGTCAACCGCGCGCTAACCAACAACGGCACGATGCGTGCACAAAATGGCACGCTGACGATCCAGGACGCATTGGCCGGTACCGGCACCTTGCGGGTCGATTCGACTGGCGTGATGAACCTCACCAACAGCCCAAATACCCAAGGCCAGTTGATTATGGGAGCTTCGGGTTCAACACTGAATATCGGCACCCAGAACCTGACCGTCAACACCGACTACACCAACGTCGCAGCCGACTCCGGTAACAGCTTCAACCGCCGTGCTGGCGTCACTGGCGCTGGCCTGATCGTTGCCGGTGGCAATGCGGCACAGGCGATCACCGGCGCTGCGGTGACAAATGGCGCCACGACAAACGCGACGCTGACCATCAACAATGTACGCGTCGGCGCGACCACCTTCAATTATCAGATCGCTAACACTGGCACCACGGGCCCGGCACTGCGCGGCGCGCTCCAGACCAACGTTAATGGCGCAAACCTCACCGACGCGCGCCTGAGCGGAACCGGCGTCACGGCGAGCAACTACACTACCGGCGGGCCAGGCAGCAACAGCGGTGATCTGGGTGTTACCTTCACCGCCGCTTCCGCCGGCGCGCTCTCGCCGCTGAGCGGCCAGGTGTTGAACCTGCGCAGCAACTTCGAGAACATCGCCGACCAGAAGCTCAACATCGTTCTTGCTGGCGGAGCCGCAGCCTATAACGCCGCCATCGGCAGCACCACGCCGTCATCTGTGAACTTGGCGGCGCAGCGTGTGGGCGGCACGCTGAGCACGGAACTCACCGTTGCCAACAGCGCAACCGCTGGCGCTTTCAGCGAAGACCTCAACGCCAGCTTCAGCGGCTTTGCCAATGGTGCCACAGGCAGCGGCAGCATTGCTGGGCGTTGGGCTGGCACTAGCAACACGGGTGTGGGCAGCATGAGCGTAGGCCTGGACACCTCCTCCTCCGGTGTCAAGAGCGGCACGGCTACGCTGGCCTATGCAACGGCCGGCGCTGTGAAAGGCGTCAGCAACGACCTCGGAGTGGCGTCGGTGGGCACGCAACTGGTCACGGTGAACGGCAACGTGTATGCGCCAGCCGTGGCCCAATTGAACACGCCCGCGGTGAACTTCGGCGTCGTGCGCGTGGGCGATGTGGTTGCCGCCCAGAACGTGAGTGTTCCAACCCCACCAGTGGTACGCTCACCGACACCCTGCGTGCCAGCCTGAGCGGTAGCGCAGCGCCTTTCACCGCCAGTGGCACGGCTGCCGCTGTGGTTGCAGGCGCCACGGATGCCAGCAACCTGAGCGTGGCGCTGAACACCGGCACAGCCGGGGTGTACAGCGGCACCAATGCGGTGGTCACCTTCACCAGCCAGAACCCGGAAATGGCCGACCTGGCGCTGGGTACCGCCAACGTCGCGCTCTCGGCGACCGTGAACAACGTGGCCGCAACTACTCTGGCCAAGATCTCCGGCGTCGGCGACCTGAGCGGTGGGGCGCTGAGCTACACGCTGAACTTCGGCACCGTGGTGCAGGGCGTCAATGGTGGATCGACCGCGCTGTCGCTGACCAACAGCGCTTTCGGCCCGGCAGATGCACTGGCCGGCACCTTCAACCTCTCGGCGTTGCAAGTAGGCGACCCTTTCCTGCTGGGCGGCTTCAACAGCTTTGACAGCCTTGCCGCGGGCAGCAGCCTGGCCGGCGGCCTGACCGTGGGCTTCAGCGGCACCAGCCTGGGTAGCTTCGACCGCATAATTGTCTTGAACCGCCTCTCCACCAACGGCAGCGGCCCTGACTTGGGACTTGCAGCGGTCGAGTTGCATCTGCACGGAGAGGTGTTGGCCGTTCCGGAGCCTGGCACCTATGGCATGATGCTGACCGGGCTACTGGTGGTGATGTTGGGCGCTCGCCGCCGTACGGCACGTCAGGCCGCTTGATCCGGGGCCGCAGAGCCTCTGGCTTGCGGGCGTCCGCCGTCGCCCGCAAGTCGCATGTGCTTTGGCTCGCCAGTGCCAGCCGATTTCGATCAATTTCATGAAAGGCCTTGAATCCATGTCGTCCAGAACGCAGTCCCTGTTGCTCCACCTCATCGCCTGGACGGTTCTCGCCCTAGTCATGGCGAATATCGTACTGGTGCAAACCAATAAACCAATCGCGGGCTGGCGCGGGAGAACGTCGAGAAGCAGCAATTCATCCAGGGCACCGTCACGCTCGAAGCGATCAACAAGGAAATCGTCAACGCGCTGGTCGAGTTATCGGTCAAGAAGCAGGACGATCAGTTGCGTGCCTTGCTGGCTGCCAACGGCATAACCTTCAACGTCAATCCCCCGGCTAATCCGGCGCAGGCCGTCAGGAAATGAGCGCAGCCATGAACGATAGTTCGATCACCCCCACCTCTCTCCTGACACCCTTCATCGTGCTCGCCAGTGCGCTACTTTTGTGGATGCTCTTTCAGTCCTATGCTTTGTTCAACGAGCGCCAGGCCCTGCTCGCTGCGGCGGCGCAACTGGCGCCCCAGGCCGAGGCGGCGATCAAGGTGCGCGCCTCGATCGACAGCATCGCCGCCGGCGTCAAGCGTCTGGCCGATGGCGGCAATGCGAACGCACGTGTCATCGTCGACGAACTGGCGCGGCGCGGCGTGACCATCAATCCGAATTCGGCACAAGCCGGCGGTGCGGCAAAGTAACTGGCCTGCGCTTCGGGTAACTCACCGTTGTCGCCCGCACGCATCCGGTACCGTGGCGCGCTGGCGGATGGCAATGTTCAAGGCATCGAGTAGGGGACGGAGTTACCCCCGTCGCCCTCTCACACCACCGTACGTGCGGTTCCGCATACGGCGGTTCCTGACTACTGGGTTTCCCCAGCGAGCTTCGCTTTCGTGCATCGTGTCGCCTGTCGGCCACTAAGCACCCAAGGCCACCATCGGGACTTCCGGCCCCTCCAGTCTAGCCACAGGCCCTCCGATCCCGGAGGCTTGTGCCCTGTCCGCGCAGAGAGCACGCGTGACTATCCACTCATGTCAGGTTCAGCCCTTCACTACTCCGGTTTCGAGCAGCTACTACGGCGTCTGCTGACTCCGCCAACCCATCCCAACACCACGATGTCAGTAGCCCCTAGCACAGGGCAGGCTGACGGGCCTCCCAGGGTAATGCGCGCAACCTTCATGCTTATGCCTGTCGGATTTATGTCGTAACGTTCCGTGCAAGTATCGGGCTTTGACGGTATCGGCCGCCTCACCCCGCTACGCCGCCTCTATCCGCTTCCTGTTCGTCAGGCCAGCAATTTGCCTTCGGCTTCCTTCAGATTCCGCCTTGCGACGGACACCCTGCCGTTCAGCTAGCACTTCCCTGCAGGGCGTGCAGAGGACTTGCACCTCCAAGTTCCTAACTGACCACCATAGTCAGTCAAGTTGCGCTTGCGCGCAACGCGCCATGCCTGGCGCACAGATAAAAAAAGGCATCGCGAACGATGCCCTTTTGTCATGCCTTATGGCTTGTTCAGAAGCCGGCACCCTTGATCGACTTGAGGCCCTTGTAGATTCCCTTGCCAGCGAGTTGCTCTTCGATGCGCAGCAACTGGTTGTACTTGCAGATGCGGTCGGTACGCGACAGCGAACCGGTCTTGATCTGGCCGGCACCGGTACCGACGGCGAGGTCGGCGATGAAGGAGTCTTCGGTCTCACCGGAGCGATGCGAGGATACCGCACTGTAGCCGGCCTTCTGCGCCATCTTGATGGCATCCAGCGTCTCGGTCACGGTACCGATCTGGTTGACCTTGATCAGGATCGAATTGCAGGCACCCATGTCAATGCCCTTCTTCAGGCGAACCGGGTTGGTCACGAAGAAGTCGTCACCAACGATCTGCACCTTCTTGCCGAGCGCCTTGGTGAATTTGACGTAGCCGTCCCAGTCGCTCTGGTCGAGACCGTCCTCGATGGATACGATGGGGTACTTCTTGCACCACTCGGAATACTTGGCAATCATGTCGTCGGCGGTGTAGAGCTTGTCCGGGTCGGACTTCCAGAACTTGTAGCCCTTGCGATCGCCTTCGTCGAACAGCTCGGATGACGCGCAATCGAGGGCGATGCCGATTTGCTTGCCGGCCTTGTAACCGGCCGCTTCGATGGCCTGCATGATGACTTCAGCGCTTCGTCGTTGGACAGGTTCGGGGCAAAACCGCCTTCGTCACCGACCGCCGTAACCTTTTTGGCCTTCTTCAGGATGCCCTTCAGGGCGTGGAAAATTTCGGTGATCCATTGCAGGCCTTCGGAGTAGGTCTTGGCGCCGACCGGCATGATCATGAATTCCTGGAAGTCGATCAGGTTGTCGGCGTGCTTGCCCCCATTGATGATGTTGGCCATCGGTGTCGGCAACACGAATTCCTTGTTCTTGTGGATCTTGCCGATGTACTTCCACAGCGGCATCTTGCTGACGTTGGCACCGCACAGCGTGATGGCCATTGAAGCACCAAGTATCGCGTTGGCGCCGAGCTTGGACTTGTTGGTGGTACCGTCGAGGGCGATCATCGCTTGGTCGAGTTCGCGCTGGTTGAGCGGGTTCTTGCCCTTGAGCAGCGTAGCGATCGGGCCGTTCACGGCAGCAACGGCCTTGAGTACGCCCTTGCCGAGATAAACCTTCTTGTTGCCGTCGCGCAGTTCGCAGGCTTCGAATTCGCCGGTGGATGCACCGGACGGGACGGCGGAACGCGCCATGAAACCGTTGTCGAGCGTGATATCGACTTCGACGGTGGGGTTGCCGCGCGAGTCGAGGATCTGGCGACCGACCACCTTGGTGATCTTGACGAATTTGGCAGGCGCTGCCTTTTTGGCGGGCGCGGCCTTCTTCACTGCAACAGCCTTCGCGGCAGGCGCAGCTTTTTTAGCGGGAGCAGCTTTTTTAGCGGGAGCAGCTTTTTTAGCGGGAGCAGCTTTTTTGGGGGATGCAGCTTTTACGGCATTGGCCATGTTTGTCTCCATGTTGGAAGTTAAAAAAAACTGTGGGGCACTGACAACAACGCGACTATACAACGGAATGCCTCCTGATTTAACAGCGGGAAAGCGAAGAGGGTCGAATGATTGCAAAAAAAGTTGCCGCGCCGCCCACGATTCTGCCGATTGTTGTGCCCGCTAATCGTCAGCCGTCATGCTGACTGGATCAGCGGCATCCGGATTGATGATGCCGAAACGCGCCGGGATCAGGGCATAAAAGATGCGGATTTTTTCCTGATGCAGAAGGGCCAGCAGTTGCTTCGACTCTGCTTCAGTGGCAATGAATTCAACCTTGATCGCGGTACTGCCGGCCAGCTCGAAAAAACGTTCCTCGTGCACGGCATGGTGGCGTCCGAAGCCACCGATCGCTCGGAATGCCGAGCCACCGCGCATGCCCATTGCATTGGCCTGGCGGAGCAGCCACTCCCAGAGCAGAACGCCGTGATGGCTCTGCTTTTCGTCCACATAGAATCTCAGGAATTCGCCTTCCATGTTCGCCTCCGTTATCCGATTGGTCTTTTCTTCAAGGGGAATTTTTCAAGAGGTAGATGGTAGCGATGCCGGCAAAAGTCATCACCACCGACCCGACAACATGCGCAGCGACGGCGCCAAGCGCCCACGAGATTCGGCCTTGCTGAAGCAGCGTGGTAATTTCTGAGGAAAAAGTCGAGAAGGTAGTCAGTCCGCCGCAAAAGCCGGTGATGACCAGCAAGCGCCATTCCGGCGAAATCGCCGAGAAGGTGGCGAAGAAGGCGATGCCCAGCCCGACCACGTAGGCGCCGATCAGATTGGCTGCCAGTGTGCCGGGAGGAATGGTCGGAAAGATACTGTTGAGACGGCTGCCAAGCTGCCAGCGCAACAGCGCGCCGAGCGTAGCGCCGATGGCAACGGCCAGAATTGATTTCCACATACTCTTGTCCTGAATCCGTCCAGGCCTTGTTCAGGCAGGAGAAAGCACCTTAACTCCACTTACTCACAGAAGCTGTGAACAAGTCTGTGGATTTGCTGTGCGCTGGCAGAGAAAACCCTGACGGGTCTAGGCTGGAAGCGGCTGCCCAATAAACGGGCAGCGCCCTCAGCGCGGAGCTCAGCCTTTGCTCGCCACTCCGTCGCGCAACTCGCGGCGCAGGATCTTGCCGACGTTGGTTTTTGGCAAGTCAGTCCGGAATTCAACATGGCTTGGCACCTTGTAACCGGTCAGGTGTTCGCGACAGTGCGCGATCAGTTGTGCCGCCGTCAGCGACTGATCCTTCTTGACGACAAAAATCTTTACCGCCTCACCCGACTTTTCGTCCGGTACCCCAATCGAGGCGACCTCGAGAACCCCGGGGTGCATGGCGACGATTTCCTCGATTTCATTCGGATAGACGTTGAAGCCGGAGACGAGAATCATGTCCTTCTTGCGGTCCACGATACGCACGTAACCTTTATTGTCCATCACCGCGATATCGCCGGTTCGCAGGAATCCATCCGCCATGATGACCGTGGCCGTTTCTTCCGGCCTGTTGTAGTAGCCTTTCATGACCTGCGGGCCACGGATGCACAGTTCGCCGCGTTCGCCGAGCGGAACATCAACGCCCTTGTCATCGCGGATGGCCACCTCGGTCGACGAAATCGGCAGCCCGATGGCACCGGTGTATTCAGGAATGTTCAGCGGGTTCATGGTCGCTGCCGGCGAGGTTTCGGTCAGACCGTAGGCCTCGATCAGCGGCTTGCCGGTAACGCGCTTCCAGTGTTCGGCCACCGCCCGCTGTACGGCCATGCCGCCACCCAGCGCAAGTTTCATTTTGCTGAAATCGAGCGCAATGAATTGATCATTATTGAGCAGCGCATTGAACAGCGTGTTGACCCCGGTGATTACGGTAAACGGATATTTGGCCAGCTCGGCGGTGAACGCCGGGATGTCTCGCGGATTGGTAATCAGCAGATTGCTGGCACCGATCCTGATGAAGGCAAAGCAGTTCGCCGTCAGCGCGAAGATATGGTAGAGAGGCAGTGCCGTGACAATCAACTCGCCGCCTTCGACAACGGCCGGCTTGATCCAGGCATAGGCCTGTGCCAGGTTGGCCAGAATATTCCGGTGCGTCAGCATCGCGCCCTTGGACAGCCCAGTGGTGCCGCCGGTATATTGCAGAAAGGCAAGATCCTCCTGCGTCACCACGACCGGTTTGAAATCGCTGCCGGCACCCTTTGACAGCGCCTTGCCAAAATCGACGTGGCTCGGCAGGCTCCATGCCGGTACCATTTTCTTGACGTACTTGACGACGAAATTGACAATGCTGCCCTTCGGTACGCCGAGCATGTCGCCAAGCCGCGCCATGACCACATTCTTTACGGCGGTCTTGTCGATCACCTGTTCCAGCGTATGGGCAAAATTTTCCAGGATGACGATCGTTTCAGTGCCCGAGTCCTTGAGTTGATGCTCAAGTTCGCGCGGCGTGTACAGCGGGTTGCAGTTCACCACCGTATATCCGGCACGTAAGGCGCCGAGCATGCAGATCGGATACTGCAGCACATTGGGCATCATGATCGCCACACGGGAACCCTTCGGCAGCTTGAGGTTCGTCTGCAGGTAGGCTGCAAAATCGCGCGACTGCTTGTCTAGCTCGCCATAGGTTATCTCGACACCCATATTGATGTAGGCGATGCGTTCGCGGTACAGCGACACACTCTTTTCGAACATCTCACCGAGCGACTGGAACTCGCTCAGCTCAATCTCGGCAGGCACGCCCTCCTGGTAACTCTGCAGCCAGATCTTGTCCACTTGTCATCCTCCTGATCAACTTCATGAATCCGGAACTGCTCCGATCACCCTTGACAGCATTCCAGCAACGTTAGCCAAGCCATCATACTATTGAGATGCTATTCCATCCGGCTGGTTTATGGAAGTGCTGTGACCCCGGACAGGTCAGCACACTTCATGGAACGAGGCATCGGAAAATATCAGGGCCCCGCGCACCCGGCTTCCGGGAAAGACGCCTGACACGGCCCGGCAATAGGCGGCGACCTGCGCCTGGTAGTCGGCAAGGCGTGCGCTGTCGCTCCCCGAGCTCTTGTAATCGAGCACCCAGAAGGCCGAATCCAGTTCGACTAGGCGGTCGATGCGTTGCAATTCACCCTCGTCACTCGTTAGTTCGACTTCGTTCCATGCCCGTTGATACTGCGCCGGGTCGAAGAAGCGCTGCAATGGCCCGGCAGCAAGCAGGCGTTCGGCCACCGGCAGAACACGCCCGTAGTCAACATCGTTATAGCCCAGCTCCTTCCACCAGCCTTCCGTCTCCAGCCCGCCGGTTCGCCGTTCGAGCAAGGCATGCAGCAGAATTCCGAATCGTTCGGCCGCATCCGGCGGGCGACGGCGCTCGCCGACCGGCGGCAAGGGCACACACAGCGCAGACGCCGAGTTTTGTGCTGCATCCGGTGGTACTCTGCTGAGCATGGGTAAAGTATCGCCATAGGCCAAACCCCCGTCCAGTCTGTCGAGCGCCGCTTCGAGCAGGCGATAGGGTGTTCCTCCCTGATCCCTGGCATTCTCGATGCCGCTGGCGATGAATACCTGGCGCGCGCGCGTGATGGCGACGTAGAGCAGATTCAGTTCCTCTCGCCGGGCCGCGGCACTCTCGGCGTCGAACAGCGGCTGCCGCGCCGCACCGTGATCCTCCTTGCGGCCGTAGAACGAAAAATGCTGCGGCGACGGCGCCTGCGCCGGCCAATCGACCAGCACGTCCCACGCCTCCAGCCCGCGTGGTGGTGAATTGGCACCGAGCAACCAGACCACAGGCGCCTCCAGTCCCTTGGCGCCGTGGATGGTGAGAATCCGCACACGCCCGGCATCGACGCGCTGCGCTTCGATGACGCCCTCGTCCGGCGCATCGTCGACGTCGGCGTCGCGCAGGTCGCGCAACTCGTCGATGAAGCGCGGCAGGCTCGGATAGCGCCCGCCGTCAAGATCGAGCGCCAGCAGCAGCAACGCGCGCAGGTTGGCTTCGACACTGGCGCTGACGGCTTCCGGAACGGCCAGACGGTAACGTTCGATGACTTCGCCCTGATGGAAAATCCGGTCAAGCAGATCGTGCGCCGGCAAACGGTCGGCCGCCTGCAGCCACTCGCCGAGCAATCGCGCCGCGCGCGCCAGACAGGGCGATGCCTGGCCTGCTCCCTCGGCAACCAGCGCCACCAGCCGTTGCCACCATGACGCCTCCTGACGTGCAGCCAGCCGCATCAGGTCTTCGTCGCGACAGGCAAAAACGGGCGAACGCAGGGCATGTGCCAGCTTCAGGTCGGCCACCGGCGTGACGAGAAATTCAAGCAACGCCACCGTGTCGCGCACTTCCAGCGCCGCCAGCAAACCGCCGCGCGACCCGGCAGTAAAGGGAATTCCGGCGGCACTCAGCGCGCGCTCGTAGCAGGCCAGGTTGGTTCGCGAACGCACCAGCAACATGATGTCGCCGTAGCGCAGCGGCCGTTGTCCAGCTTGCCCGTCCACCCCTTTTTCTTCGATCTGCCAGACACCAACCATTTCGCCAATCTTCGCCGCCAGGTACTCGGCCTCCTGCGCGAGCCGTAAATCCTCCGGCTCGACATCGGGCTCGCTCAGTGGATCGCGCAAGCCATCACGCTCCGGCACCTGCTCGTCCTCGGCCTTGGCGCACAGCGGCAGCAGTTCGACCCGTCCCGGCAGCGGTCCGACCAATGACGTCTGCTCACGGAAGGGGACGAACTCCGGGATGCCGAGAAAGAGCGCGTTGATCACGTCGACAATCGGCTGCGCATTGCGACGCGTGGCGTCCTGTTCGCAGCGCAGCGCGCCGTACTCGCGTATCAGGAAATCGCTGGCCACCGAGAACAGTTTCGGCTCGGCGCGACGGAAGCGATAGATCGACTGCTTGGGGTCGCCAACCAGAAAGATGCCGGGGCGCGACGCGTCCGAGTAGGCCGCCAGCCAAGCCAGCAGGATCTGCCATTGCAGCGGGTTGGTATCCTGGAACTCGTCGAGCAGCACATGGCTGTAGCGCGCATCGAGACGTGCCTGCAGGAATGCGGCGGTGTCCTCGTCGCGCAGCAGTTTGAGAACGTTCCACTCGGCGTCGACAAAATCGATCTGCCGCCGCGCCTTCTTGAATTCATCGACATGCGCCAGAAAAGCCTGAAACACGGCGCAGGCCTCCTGATTGAAAGCAACGATCCGCTCTTCGATTTGCCACGCCACATAGTCGGTGAGGGACTCACCCAACTGGGCATGCAGATCGAGGAAACGCCGCGCGCCATCGACGCCGAAGCGCTTGTCGGCTGTTGTGCCCGGCTTGCGCTGGCGCAGCGTGTTCTTCCCGGTCAGCAGAACGCCGCGCAACCGTTCGAAGCAAACGGCCGGCCTCGGCTCGGCCAGTGCGTTGCGCAGATCCAGAACCAGCGCCTGGTCGCTCGGCAGTTCGCTCATTTCGAGCAAACCGAGGTAAGCCTGAAAATCGGACGACCAGTCGCCGGTAAAGAAATCGTTCAGCGCCCGGCCTGGCTCACTGACGCCCAGTTGCTGGCACAGTGTGGCCATGACTTGTTCCGCCTTAGCGGGCGAAGCATCGCCAAAAGCCAGCCATTCGCTGCGCCGGTTCAGTGCGCGTCGAATAAGGCGCCGCGTCGAATCGAGACCGACCTCGGCCAGCAGCCGGACAAAGCTCTGCGTCAATGCGCTGTCCGGCGCCTTCTGCAAGCTGGAGGCGAAGGATTGCCACAGTTCGTCGAACAGGCGCGAACCGGTTTCGACCAATGTGGCCCCCGCCAGATTGGCCGACAGCGGTGCGGCATCGACGAGTTGCAGGAACCAGCCGTGAAAGGTATTGACCGCCAGCCCCGGCTGCGCCGCCAGAACACCTTCGTACAGGCTGCGCGCCGTGCGCAATGTCTCCTTGTCAGCCACGACTCCACGCTCGGCAAGAAATTCGTTGACTTGCGCTTCGCTGCCGGTGGCCAGCAGGTGCAGCCAGCCGACGACGCGTTCCTCGATCTCGCGCGCTGCCTTGCGCGTGAAGGTGATCGCCAGAATCTCGCCGGGCGCGACGCCGGCCAGCAACAGACGCACGATGCGCGACGCCAGCAGCCAGGTCTTGCCACTGCCGGCGCAGGCTTCGACAACGACGCTGTGCGACGGATCGAGGGCGCGCAGGATCAGGGAAGTGGGGGAGTCAGGCATGGGTTTTCGGAGCGAACGGGTGATTGATCATGGTTGATTGATTTTGGATAGTCACTCAAACATATTCCTTCCGGCCCGCGAAAAAAAAATGCCCAAACGATTCAATTTTTCCTTCCGATTCGGAATAAACGATGCAATATTGACGTTCTATGGGTTTGCCATAAGAAAAAAGACAGGGGTCAGACATAATCCCTCCGGCACAAGCCACTCATCTCGCACCACTGACAAACGCTGTCGACGCCGTGCGCCGGCAGCCTGGCCCCGGCGTGCATGCAGGCGAAGGCCGACTGCAAGCGCTGGCCCTGTGCTTCGGCCGCGGCCAATAAAACGCCATCCCCTTCTCCAGCCGCTACTGACGCTACCGCTGCGATCCGTTCGTCATCAAGTGCGACATAGGCGGCTTGTACGGCATCGCCGTGCAACAGCGCGTAGGCCGGAAGTTGTACGTCGTCCTTGAGCCGCTCGCGGATAACCTTGGCGGTCTGCGTCTTGTAGTCGAGCAGCGAAGCACCTTTGCCTGTTTCACGGGTCTGGTCGATACGGTCGATACGTCCGTATAGCTCGACGCTATCGCCATCGACCAGCGGCAGCACGCGGCTGACCCGCGTTTCGGCCTGCGCCCAGCGCCACCCTAGCGCCTCCTGCGCGCGCTGCCAGTCGAGATAGGCAGGCAGCCGCTTTTCCCAGCGCAGACGCCAACCCGTCGCCAGAAAATTATCCGCGATAGCCGGCGCGAAGACTTCGCCAACACAATCCTGCAAGGCTGCCAGCGCCTCGTCCTCGGCAAGTTCGGAGACTACCGGATGGCGCTCGTGGAAACGCTCCAGCACGCGGTGCACCAGCGCGCCGTAGTCGCTCTTGTCCATTTCCTCGCTGACCTCGTCCATCTCGCCCAGCCCGAGCACATGGCGGGCGAAGAAGCGGTAGGGGCAGGCAACCAGGCTGGTATAGCCGCTCACCGAGACCCGCCGCGGGATCAGCGCCGGGCGGCGCGACGGGCGCCGCCGGCACGGTGGCGGGCGGTGCCGAAGCGTCCTCGGGCGTCGATTCCCTGCGCGCCGGCAGGGGGGGCTTGATCAGGCCGTCGTTCCAGGCCAGTTGATTCAGGGTCGACAGCAGGGCCAGTTCCGGTGCCAGCAGATTGGCCTCGCCCTCGCGTTCGGACTGCCAGGTTACGCTTACGCGCGGCACTGTCGCCAGCAGCAATTCGAGATCGCGGCGCAGTTCGCGCTCGGCATCTTCACGCGTCCGCAGGCCGAGTTCCCGGCGCACGGACTGATTGAAGAATGCACCATCGGCGGCGGGTGCCAGTTGGCGCGCATCGCCGCCGAGCAGCAGGGCGGCTTCGAAGCCACGCTGACCGACAGCGTTGAGCGGCGTCAGAACGATGGGGCTGCTGATGCTGCTGTCACGGAAGTTGGCCGCTTCCAGCTCGCGGTTGAGCCAGTCGCGCCAGGTCGCGAAGCTGAACAGCGCTGCGCTGCCGTCCAGTTCGATGCGGCGTGCTTCGAGCAGGTCGAGCAGCACCTTGCCGGCAGCATCCTGCTGCAAGGGTTCGAGTGCGCCCAGCACGGCGAGCGCCTGGTGCAGTCGCTTGATCCAGCGCGCCAGAGGCGCCGGTTTCGAGCGAAAAAGTTTGCTGGTGGCTTCAAGTATCCGGTCGAGCAGTGCCAGCCCGAGGTCTTTCGATCCGTCATTGTCGGCTTCCAGCAAACAGCGCCGGATGCGCGGCAGACCGGCCTTGACCGAGGACGAACGAAGCGCCGATTCAAGCGTGAACACCGCCGCCTTGCGCGCGCTCTCCTGGCAATCGGAAAAAACATAGGGCGATTTGCACAGGTCGAGCAAATCGCGATAGTAAGCACCACCCGCCGCCGTTTCGATGAGTGCATCGACGGCCGCCGCCGCGCGCGAGGTGGACAGCTTCCAGCCGCTTTCATCGCTGACCAGAATGTCCTCGCGTTCGAGCAGCGCGCGAACGCGCCGCGCCGTCAGACGGTCCTGGGTTATCAGCACGATACGGATCAGTCCGGCGCTCAGCCATTCGCCGATTTGCGCCACGGCGGCCTGCGCTTCCTGCTCACGGCCAGCCGTCGGAACGATTTGCAGGCGCCCGGCCAGCGGGCTTTGCGGCTGCCGCAGCGCCAGATCGGCGGCACGCTCGAAGAGTGGGGATAGCGGGGATAGGGAGGTCAGCGGCGCCTCCGTGGCCTCCGGCCACGCCGCCGCCAGGGTGCTCATCAGCGGCGAGGTGCACGCCGCACGCGGCGCCGGATGGAACAGCGACACACCCTGCGCGCGCTCATAGCGCCGCAGGAATTCGATTTCGGCAGGAGCCAGCGATTCTTCCGGTGCGGCATCAAGCAGCACCAGCAGGGGGCAGGACGGCGCGTCGTCCTGCTCGGCCAGTCTGGCCAATGCGGCCAGCCGCAGCCGGTAAGCCGCCGCTGCATCGGGCTGCCCGCAGGTGGCCAGCGCACGCCATGACTCATGTACGACACGCGCCTCGAAGGCCAGCGGTTCCGAAGCGCGAAGCGCATAGGCGGCTTGCAGTTGACAGGCCAGCGCGGCTTCGTCATCGGCTAGCGAAATGACGTCACCCTTCGCCGATGTCGTCAGCTCGTCGAACAGCCCGGCCATCTCCGAGGCGATACCCCACAGCGCTGCTTCGTCTAACCAGAGGAACTTGCGCAGGGCTTCATGCAGCAGAACGAGTCGCTCGCTGTCCGCCAGCGGCTTATGCATGGCGGCGACGGGGGCACAATCAACCCAGTGCCGCAGCGTATCGAAGCGCGGCAGCAGCAGCGGCCGGGGCGCCACGCGCCGTATCGCGCTACGCAACTCGACAGCGATCGGGAACGCCGGAACGAGGATGAGCACCGATGACAGATCGCCGGTGGCGAGCGCACTGGCGCAACGCTTGAGCATGGCGCTGGCCAGTGCATCGAAGAAACCCTCACCCGCCGGCAAGGCCGTCGAAATCAGCCCGTCAGCGGTCTTCGGCATGTGCAGGCCGGAAAGCGGATCAGCGCTCGAGGTAATCGAGTTTGTCCGGCGTCCCGTTCCACGTATCGGCATCGGCCGGCGGCTCCCGACGCTCGGTAATCACCGGCCATATTTTCGCCAGTTCGGCATTCAGCTCGATGAACTTGCGCTGATGCTCAGGCACATCATCCTCGGCGAAGATGGCTTCGGCCGGGCATTCGGCCACGCACAGCGTACAATCGATGCACTCGTCCGGGTCGATGGTCAGAAAGTTGGGTCCTTCGTGAAAGCAGTCGACGGGGCAAACGTCAACGCAGTCGGTGTATTTGCACTTGATGCAGTTCTCGGTAACAACGTAAGTCATATTTCGTGCTTTCCAAAGTTAACATGTCAAACTATATCGTATTTGCTTGTTCGCTTCCCATGTGGGTATTTTTTCGCTAGGATAGCCCCCATCTGCCGAGTTTCATCTCTTCAGGCATCAAAATTTCCCCCCAACCCCTGTTTCCCCAAGAGGCTTTACGATGAGCGAACACATTCATTATGTCACCGACGATTCCTTTGCCGCCGAGGTTCTGCAATCGAAGCAACCCGTGCTGGTCGATTACTGGGCCGAATGGTGCGGCCCATGCAAAATGATTGCACCGATTCTCGACGAAATCGCCAATGACTATGCCGGCCGCCTGAAAGTTGCCAAACTGAACATCGACGACAACCAGTCTACCCCCGCCAGTTTCGGTGTGCGTGGCATTCCTACGCTGATGCTGTTCAAGAACGGCAACGTCGAGGCGACCAAGGTCGGTGCGCTATCGAAATCGCAACTCAGCACATTCATTGACAGCCATCTGTAAAGTCGATAACCTGCGCCTGAAGGTTCGGACAGTGCGGCACCTGAAAACAGGAAAACAAGGCCCGCACAGAACTTTCAGGCAAAAACTCCTGTAGCAACCCACTCGCAAGCCCGCAGCAAAATTCCCGGCAGTACCCAGATTCCCCTCGCCGTACGCTTGTCATGTTTCATTCGCGACAACGCCCAACGCATCTCCCCCTATTACTTCTTCATATCCGCTCATGCATCTATCCGAACTCAAAGCCCTACATGTAAGCCAGTTGCTCGACATGGCTGTCACCAACAATATCGAGGGCGCCAATCGACTGCGCAAGCATGAACTGATCTTCGCCTTGCTCAAGAATCAGGCAAAAAAGGGAGAAACCATTTTTGGCGACGGCACGATGGAGACGCTGCCGGACGGTTTCGGTTTCCTGCGCTCACCCGACACCTCTTACCTGGCCAGCACGGATGACATCTATGTCAGCCCGAGCCAGATTCGCCGTTTCAACCTGCATACGGGCGATACGATAGAGGGTGAGATTCGCACACCCAAGGATGGTGAGCGCTATTTTGCACTGGTCAAGGTCGACAAGATTAACGGCGAGGCTCCGGAAGCGTCGAAGAACAAGATCCTGTTCGAGAACCTGACGCCGCTGCACCCCACCGAACACATGAAACTCGAGCGCGACATTCGCGGCGAGGAAAACACCACCAGTCGCATCATCGACATCATTGCGCCGATCGGCAAAGGCCAGCGCGGCCTGCTCGTCTCCAGTCCGAAGAGCGGCAAGACGGTAATGATGCAGCACATCGCGCACGCCATTACGAGCAATCACCCCGACGTAACGGTCATCGTCCTGCTGATCGACGAACGCCCGGAAGAAGTCACCGAAATGACCCGCTCGGTGAAAGGTGAAGTGGTCGCTTCAACCTTTGACGAACCCGCCACCCGCCACGTACAGGTCGCCGAAATGGTTATCGAAAAGGCCAAACGCCTGGTCGAACATAAAAAGGATGTGGTCATCCTGCTCGACTCGATCACCCGCCTGGCGCGCGCCTACAACACCGTACAACCGGCTTCAGGCAAGGTGCTCACCGGCGGTGTTGACGCCAACGCGCTGCAGAAGCCGAAGCGCTTCTTCGGTGCGGCCCGCAATATCGAGGAAGGCGGCTCGCTGACCATCATCGCCACCGCCCTGATCGACACTGGCAGTCGCATGGACGATGTCATCTACGAAGAATTCAAGGGCACCGGCAACCTTGAGATCCACCTCGATCGCCGAATGGCCGAAAAGCGCGTTTACCCGGCGATCAACGTCAACCGTTCCGGCACCCGTCGCGAAGAACTGTTGCTCATGCCCGACGTCCTGCAAAAGATGTGGATACTGCGAAAACTGCTCTACAACATGGACGATCTCGAAGCGATGGAATTCCTGCTCGACAAGATCAAGGCCACGAAAAACAACGGGGAATTTTTCGACTCGATGCGCCGTTGATCTGCACTGACCGCATCGAAATTGCAAATTTCCACAGAATCAAGGATAATTGCGCGTTTTCCGGAGCCGGTCACCGATGTAACGGACGTTTGCATCGAATCGGCTAGATTTGGACCTACAGGAATAGCTCAAGATGAAATCCGGTATCCACCCCGCTTACCAAGAAATAGAAGTCACCTGCTCCTGCGGCAGCGTGTTCAAGACCCAGTCGACGATGAAGAAAGCGCTGCACGTCGAAGTGTGTTCTTCCTGCCATCCGTTCTACACTGGCAAACAGAAGATCATCGATACTGCCGGCCGCGTCGAGAAGTTCAACAGGAAGTACGGCTCGATGCACAAGCCGGCCTGATTCTGATACCGAGTTCAAGCGGACTCAGCGCAAAGGCAGCCGCAGGGCTGCCTTTTTCATTTACTCAACAGCCCTCCATCGACTAGCGCCCGGCCATGCCATTTATCCCGGAACAACCGCGCTTCAAGGGGATTTCCCTGCCACCCAGCGGCTGGGTGCTGGCCGTATTGCTGGTGGTCTACATCTTTACCGGCCTCATCGGCCACGACCCGTGGAAGCACGACGATGCGATCTCGATCGGCATCGCCTACGACATGGTGAGCAACGGCAACTGGCTGATGCCACAACTTGCCGGACAGCCTTACCCGGACGCGCCGCTCTATTACTGGGCAGCGGCGATCACAGCCCACCTCTTTTCGTGGCTCCTGCCCGTGCATGACGCCGCGCGTCTGGCCAGCGGCCTATTCACCTTGCTGGCGCTTGCCTTCATCCTGCTCGCCGCGCGCGAACTGCATGGCCGCGCTCATGCGGCTGCCGGGCCATTGATTCTTGCCGGTAGCATCGGCTTCCTGTTCCACGCCCACGAGGCGCAGCCCATGCTCGCCGCATTGACGGCAAATACGGCCGCTTTCTGGGCACTGGCCTTGATGCCACGTCGCCCCGTTGTTGCAGCCATGGTATTTGGCACGGCTGTCGCCATCGCCTTCCTGGCCAACGGATTGCTCCCCGTTCTGACTTTGCTGCCGGTTACCGCTTTTTCCCTGTGGCAATCTGCGGACAGGAAAAAAAGCCTGAAGCTTCTGGCCCTGGCCATGGCCCTGGCGCTTTTCCTTTCCGGATTGTGGTTACTCCCCCTGTACCTGGCTTCTCCAGAGTATCTCAAGACATTTTTTCAGCGCGAACTGGCGGCCTTGACCAAGCCGGTACCGGCCTTTTCCAACACCCTGCGTTACCTCAGCCTGCTGCTCTGGTACGCCTGGCCTGCCCTACCCCTGGCGGCATGGGCGTTATGGTCAAAACGACGTCTTCTGCGCAGCACACCGCTGGCACTTCCCATTTTCTCGTTTGTGTCAGTCCTGCTCATTCTTGGCCTGAGCACCGAGTTGCGCAGTGCAGCGGCTTTACTGCTCCTGCCACCACTGGTCCTGCTGGCCGTTCCCGGCGTAAGCTCACTGCGGCGCGGCGCGGCAAACTCCTTTGACTGGTTTGGCATGATGCTGTTTACCTTTCTTGCGGCCGTCGTCTGGATCGTCTGGTACGCCATGGTGTACGGCTGGCCAGAGCGACTGGCACGCCAGGCAGTGCGACTGGAACCCGGCTTTGTTGGCCACTTCAGCCTGCCTGCCTTTGTCTTCTCGATACTGGCCACCAGCCTCTGGTGCTGGCTGATCGTCACCAGCCCGCGCTCGTCGATGCGCGGCATCATGCACTGGATGTCCGGTCTGGCACTGTTCTGGCTGCTGATCGCCACACTGTGGATGCCCTGGATTGACTACGGCAAAAGCTACCGTCCGCTCTCTGCCTCACTGGCCAAAACGCTGCCGGCCAAAACCTACTGTGTGGCCAATGCCAACCTGCCCGATTCCATTCTTGCTTCTCTGGATTACTTTGACCGGATTCGTACCGTTCCCTTGAAGAGCACCGCCGGCAAAGCGTGTAACTGGTTGCTGATACAAGGCGAGACACGGGACCCGGCAGCGATTTCGGCGGCCGGATGGCGCAAGGTCTGGGAAGGAAAACGGCCTGGAGACCGACGCGATAGCGATATCTTTCACCTTTTCCGGCGCGACGCCAAGGCCAACAAGGCGGCTACTTTACCCGACCACCTCGTTGCCCCTCCCGAAGCCGGCAGCTCGCGCCCCTGAATTCCTGCTGAGTGCATGGAAAATTATCCGGGAGCCCTCTGCGATCCCGGCGTCGACAGCGCTGGTCACCCGGCGCTGGTCACCCAGTTTTTCAGGCCAAACTCGTTACAGCTTTAAAAAGTGCTCGCGGTAATACTTCAACTCTTCGATCGATTCACGAATATCGGCCAGCGCCGTGTGATCAGCTTTCTTCACGAAACCCTTGGCCAGGTCGGGCTTCCAGCGCCGGCATAGCTCCTTGAGGGTACTGACGTCGAGATTCCGGTAGTGAAACCATTCCTCCAGTTTCGGCATATAGCGCAGCATGAAGCGGCGATCCTGTCCAATTGAATTGCCGCACATCGGACTGGCCTGCCTGGGAACATAGTCCTGAATGAAAGCCAGCGCTGCCGCCTCAACCATCGCCTCGTCAAGTACCGAAGCCTTGACTTTTGCGATCAATCCGGAGCGGCCATGCGTTTTTTTGTTCCACTCGTCCATCGCGTCAAGCTCGGCATCGGATTGATGAACGACCCACACCGGCGATTCGGCGAGGGTCACCAGATCGTTGTTGGTTACGATCATCGCCAGTTCGATGATGCGCTCGCGCTCGGGGTCGAGGCCGGTCATTTCCATGTCCAGCCAAATGAGATGATTCGCGTCCTGTGCCATATAATCTGTCCAGACTGTTCAATACCTCATTCTGTCACAGCCTGATGATCAATATTTTCTCGATTGCATTTCTTTTCGCCCTCTCGGTGATGGTCGCGCTTCGCCTGTACCTGGCCTGGCGCCAGATTTCACACGTCCAGGCTTGCCGGGCCGCAGTTCCCGATCAGTTTGCCGGTCGAATCGAGCTTTCCGCGCATCGGAAAGCGGCGGATTACACTGTTATCCGAACGCGTTTCGGGGTGGTGTCGCTCCTCGTCGAGATTGCTCTGCTTCTGGTTTTAACTTTTGGCGGCGGACTTCAGGCGCTCCATGATTTCTGGAGTACCAGGCTCTCCGGGGCGGGTTATGGCGTGGCACTGATCTTCAGTGTCATGCTCATTTCGGGCCTGGTCGATCTTCCCTTGACGCTGTATACGCAATTTGTCATCGAAGAGAAATTCGGCTTCAACCGCATGACGTTCAGATTGTTCCTCATTGATCTTCTCAAGCAAACGGCGCTTGGCGTCGCCATCGGCACGCCGGTGCTGCTCGCTGTGCTCTGGCTGATGGCGCAGATGGGCAGCCTGTGGTGGCTCTATGTCTGGCTGTTCTGGTGCGGTTTCAATCTGCTGATCCTCTTCATCTACCCGACCTGGATCGCTCCGCTCTTCAACAAGTTTTCCGCGCTCGACGATGCGCCGCTCAAGGCGCGCATCGAGGCTCTGCTGCAACGTTGCGGATTTGCCTCGTCGGGACTTTTCGTGATGGACGGTTCGCGGCGTTCGAACCATGGCAACGCTTATTTCACCGGTTTCGGCAAGAGCAAGCGTATCGTCTTTTTCGATACCCTGCTCGGCCGCCTGCAGCCGGTCGAGGTGGAAGCCGTTCTGGCTCACGAACTCGGCCACTTCAGGCATCGTCACGTGATCAAGCGCATCGTCCTGCTCTTCGCCCTGTCGCTGGCTGGTCTGGCACTGCTTGGCCAGTTGATTGACGCCGAGTGGTTCTTCAACGGGCTCGGGGTCAGCGTGCACAACACCGCGCTGGCACTGATTCTGTTCTTTCTGGTGGCGCCGGTCTTCAGCTTCCTGCTGACGCCGCTGATCAGTCTGCTCTCGCGCCGCCATGAATTCGAAGCGGACCGCTACGCCGCCAGGCATGCCTCGGCCGACGATCTGGTCAAGGCGCTGGTCAAGCTCTACGAAGACAATGCCGCGACACTGACACCCGACCCGCTGCACTCGCTGTTCTACGACTCGCATCCTCCTGCCGCGCTGCGTATTTCACGCCTTGCACGCCTGAACAGAAACTGAGGTCACCATGTCCGAATCACCGCTCATCGAAGATCGTTGCCGTCCCCTGCGTGGCGCAGAACACCGGCTCGACGCCCCGCAGATCATCGCCCTGCTCAAACAACTCGACGGCTGGGAAATCGTCAACGAACGACTGCACCGGGAATTTCGTTTCGCCGATTACAAGAGCACCCTGCTGTTCGTCAATGCCGTCGCCTGGCTCGCTGAACGCGAGAATCACCACCCCGACCTCGAAGTCGGCTATAGCCGGGTGATGGTCGCCTACAGCACGCACGACGTCGGCGGCCTGTCGCGCAACGATTTTATCTGTGCCGCCAAAATCGAGGCACTGACATCACTTTGAAACTCGCAGGCACCATCGTCGCCGCGCATGGAAGGCAATATCGGGTTGAACTGACTTCCGGCGAGACGCTGCTGTGCTTTCCGCGTGGCAAGAAAAGTGAGCTGGCCTGTGGCGACCAGGTTGGTGTGCAACGTAGCGGCGATGCCCAGGGCGTCATTGTTTCAGTCGACCCGCGCCGCACGCTGCTCTATCGCTCGAACGATTTCAAACAGAAGCTGATCGCCGCCAACGTGACGCAAATCGTCATTGTGGTCGCTACCGAGCCTTCGTTTTCAGACGAACTGGTCTCGCGCTGCATGGTTGCTGCCGAAAGCCAGGACATCAAGGCGCTGATCGTTCTCAACAAGTGCGACCTGAGCGAGCGGGTTGCGCCGGCCGTCCTTGCCCTGGCGCCATTTGAAAAACTGGGCTACCCCTTGCTCAGGCTTTCCGCGCGTGCCGACGCCGAAGCCCTGCGCCCGTATTTATCAGGCCAGACCAGCGTGCTCGTAGGCCAGTCCGGCATGGGCAAATCAACGCTGACCAACGCGCTGGTACCTGGTGCCCAGGCTCCAACGCGCGAAATTTCCGCAGCACTTGACTGCGGAAAACACACCACGACACACGCCACGCTCTATCGTCTCGACGCCAGCTCGGTGTTTATCGACTCTCCCGGCCTGCAGGAGTTTGGCCTGCGCCACCTCTCGTCAGGCGCTATCGAGCTCGGCTTTCCGGAATTCAGACTACTGCTCGGTCAATGCCGCTTTCGAAATTGCCGGCATGACCGCGAGCCCGACTGTGCCGTTCATTCTGCCGTCCAGCGTGGCGATATCGACCCGCGCCGCTACGCGGCATTCCGTTCACTCTGCGCCGAAGCGGGCTGACCTCAAAGGAGTATCGCAATGGCTGAAATCAGCATTCGCCGCAAACACGGCAAAACGCACTCCGACGCCCGCGCCGCTGCCGAACACATGGCCTCCGAACTCAAGGAAGAGTTCGATCTGAACTATGCATGGGACGGAGATGTACTACGCTTCAAGCGCTCGGGCCTTTCGGGCGAGCTGGCGCTGGATGCAAAGGAAGTCGCCCTGCACATCCGCCTCGGATTTCTGCTCTCGGCACTCAAACCGAGCATCGAACGCGAGGTACACAAGTTCTTTGATGAAAACTTTCACGCCTGAACCGAGTGAAAAAAATGCTATAACCCCCACCACAGAGGCGCGGCAAAGGTGACGCAAAGAATGCTATTGCAAACAATTTGTTAATTTTGCGATTTCTTTGCACCTTTGCGTCTTTGCGGTGGATTCCTGTTTTTTTCTCAGCCTCTGAGCGGATTGAATCACTGAAACTGCTGCGTGCATTCTCGCCATAGTCATCTGGCAAAACCTGTCGGCATTTCCAGCAGCGGTTTGAGGTGTTATGCTCAGTGCTCATGACAAACAAGCCTTCAGCGGGCAGGCCCATGGATATCAAACCGAAGCGACGAACACGCGAGCGCATCCTGGAAGCCAGCCTGCGGCTGTTCAACGATTTTGGCGAACCGAATGTCACGACTACCGTTATTGCCGACGATCTTGATATCAGCCCGGGTAATCTCTATTACCACTTCCACAACAAGGACGAGATTGTCGAGGCCATATTCGCCGGATTCGAGCGGGAGATCGAAGCAATACTCTCCGTACCGAGCAACCGACAGGCCGACGTCGATGACATCTGGCTGTTTCTGCACCTGCTGTTCGAGCAGATCTGGAAGTTCCGTTTTTTTTACCGCGACCTGAACGATTTGCTGACACGCAACCGCACGCTTGAAATTCATTTCAAGCAGATCCTCGCACACAAGGTGATGACCGCTACGCTGCTCTGCGAAGGACTGGTCTCGGCCGGCACCATGCGGGCGACCAGTACCGAACTGCATGCGCTGAGCACCAATATGGCGGTAATTGCCACGTACTGGTTATCCTTCGAATATGCCCGCGATCCGCGCGGCAAAATGGAGAACGAACGGATCGGGCGGGGTGTTTATCAGGTCATGGCCATGGTTTCCCCCTTCCTGATCGATAAATCACGATCACTGCTGGAAAAGCTCTCTGTCGAGTACCTGAAGCAACAACCCCTCCGATAATCCAACCACTTCGATCATTCAGGAGAACAGTGATGGCCTGGAAAAAATTTCCCCATTCTGACAAGGCATTTTCATATACCGGTGCTGCGCTCCAGAAAAACTGGACGCGCCTGCATCGTGGTGATTGCGAACCGTATCCGGACAATGCAAAAGTCCAGGCCGCCTGGCGCAGCTACCATGCCGGAGACTTCGGCAAGGCGGTCGAACTCGGACTCGGCTGCGGCATGGCCGGATTCGCCGTTGCCAACAAGGCGGCGACCGTCTACGCCAGTTATCTGGAGACGGATGACGATCGCAAGCGCACGCTGTTGCTCGACGCCGCGCAGCGTTGTGAAGAACAGCAGAAGGCGATGCCGGAGTATGCCAACGCCTGGTACCTCCACGCCTATGCGCTGGGTCGTTACAGCCAGAGCATTTCGGTGGTCAAGGCACTAACCGAAGGCCTGGGAGGCAAGATCAGGAACAGCCTGTCGCAAGCCATCACGCTGGAACCGAAGCACGCCGATGCTCATATCGCGCTCGGCGCCTACCATGCCGAAGTAATAGACAAGGTCGGCTCGCTGGTCGGCGGCCTCACCTACGGGGCGAAGAAACACATCGGGGTCGAACATTTTGAAACGGCATTGAAACTCAATCCGGATTCGGCCATCGCCAGAATCGAATTTGCCAACGGACTGGCCATGATGTTCGGCAATGCCCGAATCAAGGATGCCGAGCGTTATTATCAGGAGGCGGTGGCCTGCATTCCGGCAGACGCCATGGAATGGCTGGATGTCGAGTCGGCCAGATCCGAGCTGGAGGATTAAGCTGCCAGAAAAAGCTGTGCAAGCGCTTTCAACGCAGAGGTCGCAGAGGCGCAAAGGGCACAGAGGGAAACTCGGGATCCCCCGGCGCTCGTTAGCCCGACCCGAGTACCGTAGTGCCCTTATTTCAATCAGCGCGTGCGTGGCTTGTCTTTGGACGGTTCGATCAGGTTGACGCAACGCTGTAGCGTAGCGGCCTGTTCCTCGGGCGACTTGCCAACCAGCTCGCAGTTCTGAGCAACCGTTTGCGGCTTCTTCGCCCTGGGCGGGATTGGGGGCACTGGGGCCGCTGCTGTTTCCCTGGCTGCTGGTGATTTCGGCGCAATGGCGGCGTCATCAAGTGCAGCCGGAACGGCACTTTCCGCTTTTTTGACTTTTTCGCCAGCGGCATTTGAACGGGCGACTGAATACTCTTTCAACAAATGCACCTGCCTGGAGAGCACTTCGATTTGCGCCTTCATCTCGTCAAGTGCAAGGCTCTTTTCCTTAAGCGCGTCTTTTGCCCCACGAACCTCAGCTTGCAAGGCCTTGCTGCTTTGATGATAAAGAAACGCACCGGCAGCTATCACCGTCAGCAGAACGCCCAGCAGCGTCGAGAGAATGACGACAAGCGTGAGTTTGGGACTGCGCTCCGGCGCCGCTTCGACAACTTCAGGCTCTTCGTTAAGGGTGGTCAAGGCAGTGTCCTTTGACTATACGCCGGCGCAGTGTTTCACCAGCGTTGATGCTTCAAAACACAATCACACCGGGAGATAATGTAGCGCAGGGGAAATACTTGAGCAATCCAGAATGGTCGCATGAAGAAATGGGGATGGTTAAACCATATCCCATCAGATTTCTTCCAGAAGCACCGCTTCAACGGCCGCCGGATTGCCAAGACGCGCCCAGGGTTCCATCAGGACCAGCCAAAGCAGTTTTTCGAATTCAAGAGAGAAGCGCTCGACGATACGCTCGGGATCGTCAACCATGTTTTTATCGGTAATCAACCCGAACTGTACCTGACCGTTGTACGAGAGAATACTGACGCCGATGCCGATGCTGCCTGACTGTGGCACCCAGAACATCTGCTGCCTTAGTTTGACCCCGGCCATGTAGCGCGCCTGCTGCGGTCCCGGGACATTGGTCATCACCGCGGTGGCTTTGCTGGACAGCAGGTCGAGTACCTGTTGCTGCAAAAACCGGGGCCATACCGACCAGACCGAGAAGGCTGTAAGTCACCGGTGCCTGATAGGAGCCCTTGAGCGCCTGCATCCGCTCACGCGTGGCGTACAAACGAGTCAGCGGATTCTCGATGCCGACCGGCAACTCGAGAGCGACCAGGCCGAAATGGTTGCCCAGCTTCTCACTGCTGTCAGTCGAGCGCAGATTCACCGGCACCAGGGCACGTATCTCGGTGTCCGTTGCGACATCGCCCTTCTCAAGGAGGTAAGCGCGCAAAGCACCTGCCACGGCGGAAAGCAGCATGTCGTTTACGGAACAGCCGAGGACGCGGCCAACGGCCTTGACCTGAGGCAGGGGAATCGATTCGGACCATGCCACGCGCTTGACCGTACCGGGCTTGCCCTTGAAGCGTGTGGCACTGTCGTTGGGCATCAACGCCAGCTTTTTGACTTCATTGGCCAGCGAGCCGGCGACGCTGGCATAGTCGCGGATTGAACCTGGGTCCTTGCGCAGACCCTGGTACTGGCCCCACAGGTTGCCGCCGATACGGATCGAGGCAAGCGCCAGGTCGGTAATCGGCTCGGCGATGCTGTTCCAGAAGTTATCATCCTCGTCCGTTTCATCGTCGACGAGAGAATCACGCCTGGCCGGTGACTTCGGCGCACCCTCTTCCGGTGCATCGGCGCTCTCATCGGTCAGTGAATTCAACACACCGATGAGCGCAATGCCGTCAGCAATGGCGTGATGAATGCGAATGACCAGTGCCGAGTCACCCTCGGCGGTTTCGACAAGCTGATACTCCCAGCGTGGGCGTGACGGGTTAAGCGGCTCACTGGCCAGTTCGGCGACGAACTTCTCCAGTTCACGCTTGCCGCAAGGCGAGGGCAGGAGCGACTGCCGAACATGGGTATCGATGTCGAAATCATCGTCATCAACCCACCAGGCACCCTCTGAATTCTGTTCGGCGATTTGATGGAAGCGTGCATAGCGCTGCAGGCGCTTGGCGACGGTACGCTTCAAGCGCTGGTGATCCAGGCGTCCGGCAAAAATCATCACGCCAATAATCTGCATCAGATTGCTCGGCCGATCCATGCGCAGCCATGCCGTATCGACACTGGCAATACGTTCACGAACGCGCTCACGGGATGTCATCGCGATACTCCGGACAAATGACCAGCTCACATGATAGCAAGACCCAGGGGGTGTTGACATTCATTTCTTGGATGAAATGAATGTCAACACCCCCTAGCCATCTCCGGCACAACATCGTCAAACGAAATCCCGGGGCTGACGGGATGTCTGTTCAGGAAATCAGGCTTTTTGCAACTCCAGCCAGCATTCGAGATCGTGCAACGAAGTATCGAGCGCCGTCGCGGTTGATACCAGATCGGGCTGGCGTTTTCCTGACAGCAACGAACGGCTGTGATCGCGGAGAACAGAAACGTTCAGATGAAAACCATGGCGTTCGAAAACTGGCGCGAGTTCATGGCGCCGCCGGTACAGATCGGAGCGCGTATGCTGATAGGCATGTTCGCACAAGCGGCTGCGGCTACGGTAACTGAAGACATTGGTAAAGAACATTTCAGCATCGTCACGACCCGGCTCAAACAGCACCACATCGGAACCCTCGTATTCATGCTGGTAGCGATCCATACCGGTGCGCATGCGTGAATGGATGATGGCGCGGAATGTTTGCGACAGGACGACCGGCAAGCCCCCGTCAACCAGATGCTCCGGTCTGCGCACATCATGACCCCGGCGGGCCTGTCTGGCCGCCAGTTCGGAATCAAAAGGCACCAGCGGGTTGATGCAAATCACCAGATCGGCACCCTCGCGCAAGGCCACCGAGGCGTGCAGCGTCTTGATCAAGGCGCCATCGACATAATAATGTCCGTTGATCTTTACTGGAGGAAACAATCCGGGCAATGCGGCACTGGCCTGAACGGCCAGGGAGATCGGCACATCGTCGTGCCCTGCCCCGCCAAACGCCACCGACTCGCCTGTATCCAGATCGGTCGCGACCAGGAAGAGCCTGTGTTTGAGCTGCCGGAAATCGTTACTTCGCCCCGCAGTCGAAAACAGTTTTCTCAGCAATTGATCAATGCCGGCATTATCGAATACACCGGCCGGAAGCGCGTGGCTCAGGCGTTGAAACGACTCGAACAGACCGAGATGCCAGGGGTCGGAAAAATAATGCCGCAACGACGACCAGAGCAGCGGGGGTACGGAACGCGCACGTTTGTAGTACTCACCAAAAGCCGGCCGCAACAGGATTTCGGGGTCGAAAACCTCGTTGGTATCATTCTCAACCAGCATGCGGGCCAGCGTATCCGGTCGCAATCCGTTGGCCAGCGCAGCTGCGATTATGCTTCCTGAACTGACCCCGACGAAGAAATCGAACTCGTTGAAGTCCGCCCCCTCAAGCGCTTCGGCCAACGCGGCCATGGCACCGACCTCGTAGATTCCGCCCACAGGCCCACCGCCGGCAAGCGCCAACCCGACCTTCGAACGCAAGGCTCCAGCGGCCATCAAGTGTCTCCCGAAAAAGCATCCGGTACGTTGCTCACTGCATCAAGACAGATGCCCACCGTCAGAGTGTGTTCAAACTCACACTCTGACAGGCAGTCCTACCGCCTCGACCCCTACCCACTTAGTGGCTGGTATGAGAGATAGTCTTCAGTACATCAGCCGGGGTGACTGGCGCTACAGCCTTTGCTGCAACCGGCTTGGCCGCTGGCTTGGCAGCAGGTTTCCTGGCGGCGGGTTTGGCAACGGCCTTGACTGCCGGTTTCGCAGCAGGTTTCCTGGCGGCGGGTTTGGCAACGGCCTTGACTGCCGGTTTCGCAGCAGGTTTCGCAGCAGGTTTCGCAGCAGCCTTCTGTTCGGTCAGGCCCTGGACGACGGCGGTCAGATCAACGACGCGCCGGGAAAGCTTTTCGATATCCTTCTTGCTCGGTACGCCCAGGCTGCCGAGAGCACGCGCAACACGGTCTTCGAACACCTGCTCAAGGCGATCCCAGGTACCGGCAGCCTTGCCGGCAACGACGGCAATCTTCTCATCAGTCATCTTGCGCGTCCGTGCCTGAATGCTTTCACCTTCCTTGACCAGCGCTTCAAACACCTTGCCGCCCTCTTCCTGAGCCTTGGCAAAAGCGCCGAGCCCTGCCAGCCAGATCTGCTGTGCGGAATCCTTGACGGTGAGTGCAAGTTGGTTTTCGGTCAGACTACCGGCCAGTGCTTTCAGTTTCTTTCCCATTTCAAACTCCTTTTTCATGAAAGTCGTTCGAGCGACTTTCGAATCTCCCTTCGCTCTCCGGGAGAGGGGTCGGGGGTGAGAGTAACGGGCACAGCCTTCAATAACTTGATTGATTGACAAAGTCATGTCCGTTCGCTTTACTACTTGTAAGGTCGGCAAGCGTTTTCTCTTGCTCCTTGATGCCATTGTAGAGACAATAAATAGAGGGGGCATACTAATAGCCTAGGCATTACCCTCTAATATCAGCTTCAGGCTCACATCCAATCAGGAGAAGTGTATGAACTATTTTGTGACCGGCGCCACCGGTTTTATCGGCAAACGTCTTGTTGCCAAACTTCTTGCACGTCCCGACAGCGTTGTTTATTTTCTCGTTCGCACCATTGAACTGCAACGCATCGATGAATTCAGGAATTACTGGGGCGTCGATTCGACACGCGCGATCCCGGTCGTCGGCGATCTCACGCAGCCGAATCTTGGAGTAGTGCAAACCGAAATTCGCAAAATGAAAGGCAAGATCACCCACTTCTTCCACCTCGCTGCAATTTACGACCTCAATGCCAGCGCGGAGGATCAGCAACGTGCCAATGTGGATGGAACGCGCAACACCGTCGGCCTGGCTGAAACCATGGCCGTCAAGCATTTTCACCTGGTCAGCTCGATTGCCTCGGCGGGCCTGTTTGAAGGCCTCTTTCGCGAAGACATGTTCGAGGAAGCCGAGAACCTGGAAAATCCGTACTTCCGCACCAAGCATGATTCCGAAGGCATCGTACGCAAGGAGTGCCGCGTGCCATGGCGCATCTACCGCCCGGCCATCGTTGTCGGCGACTCGCGCACCGGCGAGATGGACAAGATCGACGGGCCGTACTACTTCTTCAAACTGATCCAGAAGATGCGCAGGCTCCTGCCGAGCTGGATGCCGACCATCGGCATTGAAGGCGGGCGCATCAACGTCGTTCCGGTCGATTTCGTTGTTGCGGCGATGGATCACATCGCCCACCTGAAAAATGAAGACGGCAAGTGCTTCCATCTGACCGACCCGAGTCCGATGCGTGTCGGCGACCTGCTCAACAGTTTTGCCCGTGCGGCGCACGCGCCGCAAATGACCATGCGTATCAATGCCGCGATTTTTGGCTTCATTCCCAAGCACATCCGCAAGGCGCTGTTCGCACTGACACCGATTCGCCGCATTCGCAATGCGGTGATGAAGGATCTTGGCCTCCCCGACAGCATTTTCGAGTTCATCAATTACCCGACCCGCTTCGATTGCCGCGAAACACTGCGCGTACTCAAGGGCACTGAGATTGCCGTGCCGCCGCTTGACACCTATGCCTGGCGTCTGTGGGACTACTGGGAACGCCATCTTGACCCGGACCTGTTCATTGATTACAGCCTGCGCGGCCAGGTTGACGGCAAGGTTGTGCTGGTTACCGGCGGCTCCTCGGGCATCGGGAAAGCAACCATCCGCAAGATTGCCGAGGCCGGCGCCATCGCCGTCACCATTGCACGCGACGGCCAACAGCTTGACGAGACTCGCGCCGAGTTCGAGGCGGCCGGTCTGAAGCTGATCACGCACGTCGTCGACATTGCCTCGAAGGAGCAATGCGATGCCTTCGTCAAGATCATGGACGAGCAGCACGGCGGCGTCGATATTCTGGTCAATAATGCCGGACGTTCGATACGTCGCGGCATAGAGAATTCGTTCGATCGTTTCCACGACTATGAACGAACCATGGAGGTCAATTATTTTGGCGCGCTTCGCCTGACCATGGGCTTGCTGCCGGGGATGATCAGGAAGAAAAAGGGAATGGTGGTCAACATTTCATCGATCGGGGTGTTGACCAATGCCCCGCGCTTCTCGGCTTATGTCGCCTCAAAAGCCGCCATGGATGCCTGGACGCGTTGTGCGGCGTCGGAGTTTGCTGACCGTCATATCGACTTTACGACAATCAACATGCCACTCGTCAAGACCCCGATGATCTCGCCTACCAAACTCTATGAGCAGGTGCCCACCCTCACTCCCGAAGAAGCGGCCCTGCTGGTGGTTGACGCCATCATCCACAAACCGGTGCGCATTGCCACACGGCTGGGAATCTTCGGCGCCCTGCTGCATTCACTGATGCCGAAAGTGGCGCAAATCGTCATGAATACAAGCTTCCGCATGTTCCCTGATTCAATCGCCGCCGGCCAGAGCAAGAAGCCTGCTGCAATGCAAACGCCATCGGCTGATCAGATCGCCTTCACCCAGATCATGCGCGGCATGCATTTCTGAGCACTTCGCCCTGCACGCACGCCGGTCGCGTGCGCAGCATGACGTCGTGGTAAGCTGCAAGGCTTCCGGAACCCCTGAAAAAGACAGATTCATTGTGCCCATGAACACACTCACTCCGCCCACCAATCCAGGCCAGAATGCTCGCGAACTGCTTAAAACCTTGCAGGAAAGTTTTCCGGTCTTTCGCGAATGCTCGCCTCTGGTCATAGGCATCGACAAGCAACTTCTTGAACGGCTACCTGATATTGACCGTAAAACCCTGCGCATCGCGCTGGGCATGCATACCCACTCGCTGCGCTATCTAAAGACAATGGAGAAAGCGACTCACCGTCTCGATCTTGACGGCAGCGCTGGCGCCGAAGTGATGGCTGCACACCGCACCCATGCCACTGAAGTCCTGCGCGAACGTTTCCGGAAGGATGCCGAACGGCGCCAGGCGCAACGCGAGGCCGAAGCGCAGGAGCGTCAGCGTAGCGAGAAGCTCAGGCAACTGGTCGAGAAGTTCGACAAGAACAGGTAGCGTCCAGCCACTACCCTTCAGACCGGCAGCAGCTCACTTCACCTGTTGCTTCTCAACTTTGACTGCGTCTGCTCTTCTTCGCGTATCTTTCTTGAAAAAAAGCGCGAGAACCAGAACGCCATCCCCACAATAAAAACAATGACAAACAGGCTGAAAAGCCCGATATCGCTTGTAAACAACGTGTTCCAGGCCATGACTTACCTCACCTTGTTATCAGAAATTTGAGCAGAACCCACTTCGGTTTTCGCTTCGTCCGGCAAACGTAGCGAAGCATTCTTTTCAATGTTCCAGTCGCCGGTCAGGCGCCATTCGCCCTTCTCGTCCTCCAGGGCAATACGCCAGCGGCCCGTCAGAAGAGCACTCAGCTTGCCCGAATAAGACCCCACGCCATCGGAGCGCACGAGCACATTCTGATCAACCCCGGCGCGGGTTGGATGAGCAATACGCAGTTTGAGTACGTCCGGCAGAACGGTGTCCGGCTTCCCGCGCAGCAGAATCCGGATTTGCTTCCCATCGGTACTCAGCATCAGATCGGCCTGCAAGCCCAGCCTGACGGCGTTCTGGTTGCGTGCCGTCACCTGATTCACGGCCAGACCCTGCTTGTAGTAGTCGTCATCGACCAGGCCGTCATTGCTTCTGACCGCCAGATAAAGGTGTGATAAACCCGGCAATAACAACGATGAACGGTCCGGCCATGAGAATCCATGGCCAGGGGTGGCGATACCAGGGCTTGATGGCAATCAATTTCTGATTCATGGCATGAAGAAAGTCGTCTTCTCGCGCACGGCAATCGAGTCGTGATTCTGCGCACGTACATCAAAGAAAATCCTGTTCGAACCCTTGCTGGCGTCCTGAGCCGCTACGATGACCAGAACGCTCTTGTTGGACGCGGCGGGTACCTCGACGATCCGCTCACCTACGATGTCGATCCCCTCGATTCCGCTGACACTGATCGCGTAGCGATGTGTCGTGGCATCGGTATTCATCACGTTCAGCGTGAACACGTTCTCGATCCGCCCGTCATCCGCTTCACGGTAAAGCGTTGAGCGATCGCGCAGAATATCAACCCGGAGTGGAATACGAGTGCTTAGACTCCAGGCCGTCGCGGCAATAATCACCAGCAGGATCGATGTGTACAGGATAGTGCGCGGACGCATCAGATGAGCGAAGATGTCGCGCGGCTTATAGTGCTTGGCCAGCGCATTCTCAGTCGAGTAACGTACCAGCCCGCGCGGGTAGCCCACTTTGTCCATCACCGTATCGCAGGCATCGATACAGGCGGCACAGGCAATGCACTCGTATTGCAGGCCGTTGCGAATGTCGATCCCGGTGGGACAAACCTGGACGCAGATCCCGCAATCGACGCAGTCGCCGAGATTCTGGGCTTTTGTATCGACATTCTTTTTACGCAGGCCACGCGGCTCGCCTCGCTCGGCATCGTAGGTAATGATCAAGGAATCGGGATCGAACATGACGCCCTGAAAGCGGGCATAGGGACACATGTACTTGCATACCTGCTCGCGCATGAAGCCGGCCATCATGTAGAGGAAAGCCGCGTAGAATAAAATCCAGAAGGTCTCCCAGGGGCCCAGTGTAAGGGTGGCAATCGAGCCGATGAGTTCCCTGATCGGCGTGAAGTAGCCGACAAAGGTGACACCGGTCCACAGCGCAACCAGTAGCCACAGTGAATGCTTGATCGCCTTGAGGCGGAGTTTGCGCGCATTCATTGGCTGCGCGTCGAGCTTCATGCGCGCCGGACGCTCGCCTTCGAGTTTGCGCTCGATCCACATGAACAGCTCGGTATACACCGTCTGCGGGCAGGCGTAACCGCAGAACAGGCGGCCACCAACTGCCGTCACCAGAAACAGCGAATAGGCCGAAATGACCAGCAGGACAGCCAGATAAATCGCATCCTGTGGCCAGAAAACAAGGCCAAAAATATAGAACTTGCGCTCGACCAGGTGGAAGAGAACGGCCTGGCGCCCGCCCCAGTCGATCCAGCACAGGCCGTAGAACAATGCCTGGGTAACAAAAACCATGGCCCAGCGCCAGTTGTTGAAAACGCCCTTGACGCTGCGCGCATAAATCGTTTTGTGTTTCTCGTACAGCCCATCGGTGTTGATGACAACCGGCTGGCTTGGGTTATTCACGGCCTTGTTCATGACTTCGCTTCCTGATCCATTTAAGAATTACACATTACTCTAATATACGATAAAAGATAACATGCAATTGTGACAAGGATCAGATCTGTCTACCTTTGATAAAAAAGAAAGGGC
Organism: Candidatus Propionivibrio dominans; assembly: GCA_016709335.1. Lineage (GTDB taxonomy): Bacteria > Pseudomonadota > Gammaproteobacteria > Burkholderiales > Rhodocyclaceae > Propionivibrio > Propionivibrio dominans. The sequence continues at coordinate 86,222 of JADJNC010000016.1, forward strand.
AACTCGCGTTGCCCCCTGGGCGACCACAAAAACTATTTCTTCTCGCCACCCATGCTCAGATTGAGCACATAAGCGGACAGCAGGTGAATCTTCGCTTCCCCGAGGAAATCCTTCATGGCCGGCATCTGGTTGGCGCGTCCCTTGGTGATCGCTTCAACAATCTTGGCCTCGGAATTCCCGTACAGCCAGACCTTGTCGGTCAGGTTGGGCGCACCAATGGCCTGCATCCCGCCATCCTGACCATGACAGGCCGCACAAACTGGTTTCGAACTTCACCTTGCCCTTGGCCGCCAGCGCACTGTCGTTAGGCAAGCCGGAAAGCGAGCGCACGTAATTGGCAACTTCCCTGGCGCCGGCTTCGCCACCGATGGCATCCGGGTTGCCGCCATACGCCGGCATCATGCCCATGCGCCCGGCGGTGATCGTTTCAACAATCTGGGCCGGCTCGCCACCCCACTGCCAGTCCTTGTCAGTGAGGTTGGGATAGCCGTGCTCTCTTGACCCCTGTGCCGTCGAGCCGTGACATTGCAGGCAATAGGTCTGGTACAGGCGGCCGCTCATTTCCATGGCCTCCTTGTTGGCGGCGACGGTCTGCAGATCCATCTTCAGGAACTTTTCAAACAGCGGATTGACCTGGGCATCGACTCTTTCACGCTCCAACTGGTACTGGCCGCTGGACGACCAGCCGAGCAGACCCTGGAAGCTGCCGAGCGTCGGAAACAGAAGGGCATAAACCAGCGCGAAGATAATGGTTATGTAGAACAGCCACATCCACCACTTGGGTAGCGGATTGTTGTACTCCTCAAGAGACTCATCCCACACATGACCCGTGGTATCGCTCGTCTGTTCACTGCCCGGATGGTGAATGCTTTGCGACCAGAGAAAGACGCCACAGATCAGGATACTTCCCAGCACCAGCAGGATGACATACCAGTTCCAGAACTGATTGACAAAAATGTTCATGATTTTTTCCTTTTTTCGTTGCCGGAGGAAAGACCGAGTTCCACCCGATCCGCTTCCTCATCCGCAAACGGCAAATTGGCCGCTTCCTCGAAGCGTTTCTTGTTGCCCCTCAAGCCGTAAGCCCACCAGACAATACCCAGGAAGGTCACCAGGAAGACGACCGTCACCAGGGATCGCAGATCGTTGATATCCATGGCCTTACTTGGCCCCTTTCAACTCGATTCCCAGCCCCTGCAGATAGGCGACCAGTACGTCGAGCTCGGTTTTGCCTTCGAGCTGCTTGGCGGCTTCGGCGATTTCCGCATCGGTGTAAGGCACACCGACCATGCGCAGGGCACTCATCTTGGCGCCGATCGTCGAGGCGTTGACCGGGGTCTTGCCGAGGAAGGCGTAAGCCGGCATGTTGGACTCGGGAACCACGTCGCGCGGATTGTTCAGGTGCGCGCGGTGCCAATCGTCCGAATAGCGGCCGCCAACCCGCTGCAGATCCGGGCCGGTACGTTTGGAACCCCACTGAAACGGATGGTCATAAACGAACTCGCCGGCCACCGAGTAGTGGCCATAGCGCTCGGTTTCGGCGCGAAAGGGCCGGATCATCTGTGAGTGGCAGTTGTAGCAGCCTTCGCGGATATAGATGTCGCGACCGGCCAGTCGTACGGGATCGTACGGCTTGAGACCGGCCACAGGTTGCGTCGTCGCGTTCTGGAAGAACAAGGGAACGATCTCGACCAACCCACCCCAGATGACCGTCAGCACCGTCAGGATGATCAGCAAGCCGACGTTGCGTTCTATTGAATCATGCGTAAGTTTCATTTTATTGGAGCCTCCCTGTTAGGCGTGTTGGCCGGCCGGAACCAGCACCGGCGCATCGACGGTACTTCCACCGGCCATGGTCTTGAACATGTTGTAGGCCATGATCAGCATGCCGGACAGGAAGAGCACACCACCGACCAGACGGATAGCCCAGAACGGGTAGGTCGCCTTGACCGATTCGACGAAGCTGTACGCCAGCGTGCCATCGGGGTTGCTCGTCCGCCACATCAGGCCCTGCATCACGCCGGCAATCCACATCGAAGCGATGTAAAGCACGATGCCGATGGTCGCCACCCAGAAATGGACGGTCATCAGTTTGACGCTGTGCATCTGCGGCTTGCCGAACAGGCGCGGCAGGAGGTAATACATCGAGCCGATCGTGATCATCGCCACCCAGCCCAGCGCACCGGAGTGCACGTGACCCACCGTCCAGTCGGTATAGTGCGACAGCGCATTGACAGTCTTGATCGACATCATCGGGCCCTCGAAGGTCGACATGCCGTAGAACGAGAGCGAGGTAATCAGGAATTTCAGGATCGGATCGTCACGCAGTTTGCCCCAGGCACCCGACAGCGTCATGATGCCGTTGATCATGCCACCCCACGAGGGCGCCAGCAGGATCAGCGAGAAGAGCATGCCCACCGACTGCGTCCAGTCGGGCAGCGCGGTGTAGTGCAGGTGGTGCGGGCCGGCCCACATGTAGGTGAAGATCAGCGCCCAGAAGTGCACCACCGACAGCCGGTACGAATAGACCGGACGACCGGCCTGCTTCGGAACAAAGTAGTACATGATGCCGAGGAAGCCGGTGGTCAGGAAGAAACCGACCGCGTTGTGGCCATACCACCACTGAACCATCGCATCCTGGACACCGGCATAGGCCGAGTAGGACTTGGGCGTCAGGATGCCGGCGGCAAAACCGGAATCTCGGCGCTATTGACCAGGTGCAGCACGGCAACGGTCAGTATCATCGAGCCGAAGAACCAGTTGGCTACATAAATGTGGCTGACCTTGCGCTTGGCAATGGTGCCGAAGAAGACGATGGCGTAGGAAACCCAGACGACGGTGATCAGGATGTCGATCGGCCACTCCAGTTCGGCGTATTCCTTGCCGGAGGTGAAACCCAGCGGCAGCGAAAGCGCCGCCAGCAGGATGACCAGTTGCCAGCCCCAGAAAGTGAAGGCAGCCAGACCGCCGGCAAACAGGCGGGCATGGCTGGTGCGCTGAACGACGTAATAGGATGTCGCGAACAGCGAACAACCGCCGAAGGCAAAGATCACCGCATTGGTATGCAGCGGCCGCAGACGACCGTAGGACAGCCACGGCCCGAAATTCAACTCCGGCCAGACCAGTTGGGCGGCGATGATGACGCCGACGAGCATGCCGACGATGCCCCAGATGACCGTCATCACGGCAAATTGCCGCACAACCTTGTAGTTGTACGTCGATTGAGTTGCTGACATGAACCCACCTCCCTTGTTGATTTGGATCATCAATTACAGGTACAAAATGCAGCTAAAACTCCCCTTGAAGCCGCATTAGAAAACTTCTCCATTCTAACCGCTGCAATCCCGATTAGAAATAGTTCCGTCTTGCAAAAAATAAATAAATGTTCGAATCAGGCGCATTTTCATCAGCATTCCTGAGAGTTTTTAAACTTATCGAAAGGGGTTTAACCTGATGCATCCTTTTTGCCATTCTCGCCTGCCGAACGAGCCGGATCGGGGGTAAGGTCGTGGGCAAGATCGGCAACCTCGACAGGGGTATCACCGAGCTTGTCATCATCCATCAGCACCCGGTATCCCGGCCCCTCCAGATCGTCGAACTGGCCGCTGCGCAGCGACCACCAGAAAACGAGGCCAATCAGAAAAACCAGCACCACCGAAAGCGGGATCAGCAGATAGAGACTCTCCATGGTTAATCAGTACTCCTTAATACTCACTAAACCGTTGCAGCCGCAAGGAATTCAAAACGACCAGCAGCGAACTGCCGGACATGCCGATACCGGCCATCCACGGCGTGATGAAACCGAAAATCGCCAGTGGCAGCGCAATCAGGTTATAGGCAAGGCCCACAGCAGATTTTGCCGGATGACGCGCAAGGAACGCCGCGCAACGAAAAATCCCCCGGCTCAGATGATCAAGATTCTCCGACAGCAACACCAGATCGGCCTGCGTCCGCGCCAACTGCGAACCGCCGCCCATGGCCACCGAAACCTGCGCCTGAGCCAGTACCGGCGCGTCATTGACCCCATCACCGACCATCGCCACGATCGCCCCGCTGGCCTGCAGACGACAGACGTAGTCGTGCTTGCCCTGCGGCGAAATTCCGGCTTCCACCGCGTCGATTCCCAGTGTCTGCGCCACCTTGCTTGCCACCGGCGCCGCATCGCCGCTCAACAGCGCGACATGGCGTCCGTCGGCGCGTAGCGCCGCGACCATCGCCGCCGCTTGCGGGCGGATTTCATCACCGAAGCGAAACAGCGCCAGCCAGCCCGTGTCGTTCCCCAAGGCAATCACCGTATCGCTGCTGGCGGCGAAAGAGCGCGCCGACTCCGGCAGCGGCTGACCGTGCACCGCCGCAACATAGTCCGGACGCCCGACACGAACCCTTGTACCCTCATGCAGCGCCTCCATCCCGCTTCCTGGCGCATTGGTCACACCGGCCAACTCGGGAAGACGAGTACCCGTTGCCGCCTTGCGCAGCGCGACCCCGACGGGATGCTCGGAAGACTGCTCGATGGCCGCCGCGAGCACCAGACAAGCCTCCCGGTCGAGAGTCCCCAGGGCAATACCTCCAGCAGGGTCATCTGCCCGCTGGTCAGCGTCCCGGTCTTGTCGAAAATAAAGTGCGTTGCCCGCGCCAGCGTCTCGATCGCGTGGCTGTGAGTGACCAGCAGACCGGCGCGCGCCATGGCGCCGCTGGCTACCGTCAGGGCCACCGGCGTAGCCAGCGACAGCGCACAGGGGCAAGTCACCACCAGCACCGAAACGGTAATCCACAAGGCTTTCGCCGGATCGACGATGCCCCAGACCAGCGCCACCGTCGCCGCCACCAGCAGCAGCGCCAGGATGAAGCGGCCGGCAATACGGTCGGCGATCTCGACAATGCGCGGTTTCTCCATCGCCGCCCGCTCCATCAGGCGGATGATCGCCGACAGACGCGTCGCCTCGCCAACCTGCTCGACCCTGATCCACAAGGGGCTTTCGACATTGACCGCGCCGCTCGGCCGCCATGACCTGCTCCAGCGATCGATTCTGCGGGTAGCCGGTGACCCGGGTAGCCAGGGCTGGCAGCAGCCTGGCCAGCACCTCGGTGAAGCTCACGGCACGCTGCCTTGCCGTCATTTCCAGGAAGCGCCCGCCGAGCAGAAAGAAAACAAACATGGTTACCGAGTCGAAATAGACCTCGCCCGAAGCCGTCAGCGTTGCCCACACGCTGGCCACAAAGGCCGCGCCGACGCCCAGTGCGACCGGCACATCCATCCCGACCCGGCGCAGACGCAGATCGCGCCAGGCCCCACGGAAGAACGGCGCGGCTGAATAGAAGACCACCGGCAAGGTCAGCAGCAGGCTCGCCCAACGCAACAGCAATTCGATGTCGGGTGCCATGTCCCCGTCGCCGGCAAGATAGGCCGGGATGGCGTACATCATCACCTGCATCATCCCGAAGCCGGCCACGAACAGCCGCCACAGGGCGCTGCGCCGTTCCTTGCGTGCCAGATCCTCATTCCTGCTGGCGTCGTACGGGTAAGCGCGATAACCGATGGCGACGATGGCGGCCAGGATGTCGGAAAGCCTGATTTTTCGGTCATCCCAGCGCACACGCGCACGCCGCGTCGCGAAGTTGATCTCCATGGCGGTTACGCCGGCGAGCTTGGCTACATGCTGCTCGTTAAGCCAGATGCAGGCGGCACAGGTGATGCCCTCGATGATCAACGAGGCTTCGCGCTCGCTTTCGCCCAGCTCGCGAACGAAACTCTTCTGAAATCGGCATGATCATAGAGCTTAAGACCCTCGACAATGGCAGGCAAGGCCTCGCGCGGTGAATTCGGCAAGGCATCCCGATTGCGGTAATAGTCCGCCAGCCCGTTATCGACAATCGCCTGCGTCACCGCCTGACAGCCGATGCAGCACATGGCACGCGGCTGCTCATCGATGCTGACCGACAGGTCGACCCCGGCCGGAACAGGCAGACCGCAGTGATAGCAACTCTTCTGGCTCATTACTCCGCAGTTCCAGATACCGGAATGAAAAAAGCGCCAGCTACCTGCCCGCGCCTTCTGAAGGCGAAGAGTATAAGCCAGTTCGCAGGTACTGGGAGTTCGACAAGTGCGAGCGGGGCTTTGCCAGCCTTACAGCCGCCGCATGTGCGTCGCCCGGGTCAGCGCTGGCGTAAGACGGCAATTGACTTTAGCGCTTGGTGATGTCGGGTTACGCGAAAGCCGCTAACCGACCTACAAGGACAACTTCCAGTGCCCTGCCCGCTAAAAGGCCCCGGAAAACCATTATAATTCAGCCCTTTTCCGTTTTTACCCTGCCCCCTCGTCCTGATGCTCGTATATCGCGGATTTTCACAAATAGCCCCTCGCGCCACGGTGCTGACCATCGGCAATTTCGATGGTGTGCACTTAGGTCACCGTGCGCTGCTGGCGCAACTGAGAGCCATTGCCAAAAGCGAGAATCTGCTGCCGGCGGTGCTCACTTTCGAGCCGCATCCGCGAGAATTCTTTGCCCCCGAATCGGCGCCGGCACGCCTGTCCACATTGCGCGAGAAGCTCGAGCTGATTGCCGACGAAGGTGTAGCGCTGACATGGGTGTGCCATTTCAACGCCCGCTTTGCCGCGTTTTCGGCAGAAGAATTCATCGAACGCATCCTGGTCGGCAGCCTGCGCGTCAAGCGTCTGATCATCGGCGACGATTTCCGCTTCGGCGCTGGCCGCCGGGGCAACTTTGCGCTGTTGCGCGAAGCCAGCGAACGATACGGTTTTCAGCTTGAAGCCATCGACAGCGTTACGCTTGAAGGTGAACGCGCATCGAGTTCTGCGGTCCGCGACGCGCTCGCCGAGGGACGCATCGAACACGCCGCCCGCCTGCTCGGACGCCCCTATTCAATCGACGGTCGCGTGGTGCACGGCGACAAAATGGGGCGCCAGCTTGGTTTTGCCACGGCCAACATCCGCATCAAGCATGACAAGCCCCCACTGCTCGGGGTATTCGCAGTCGAAGTGCACGGACTGAACGGCGGGCCGCACCGGGGCGTCGCCAACCTTGGCATCCGTCCGAGCGCCCATCGTCTTGTTCGCCCGATTCTTGAAGTTCACCTCTTTGATTTCTCCGACGAGATTTACGGCACCCACCTCAATGTGCGTTTCCTGCACAAGCTGAGAAACGAAATGAAGTTTCCTGGCCTTGATGTTCTCAAGGCGCAGATTGCCTGCGACGTCAGCGATGCTAAATCTTACTTCCACCGCAAAGACGCAAAGGGGCAAAGATGACGCAAAGAAAAACGTTTGAACCTAAAAAAACGCAGTTGAGCGCGACCGCCGCAACACTAGGTTTGGCGAGTCTTTGGCCCTCACCCCGACCCTCTCCTGCGGGGAGAGGGGGTGTGCACCCTTCTCCCCGCGGGAGAAGGGCCGGGGATGAGGGCCTACGATATTGGCATTACGCTCAACTGCATTTTCTGGATAAATTTCAATGTTGAAGTACTGCATAAAGGCCTCAAGCGAATTGCCAATGGACTATAACCTTTGCGTATCCTTTGCCCCTTTGCGCCTTTGCGGTGGACGCTAAATATATGGCTGATTACAAAAACACACTCAATCTGACCGATACCCCCTTCCCGATGCGGGGCGATCTCGCCAAACGCGAGCCGCAGTGGGTTGCACTGTGGCAGGAGAAAAAGCTTTACGAGCAGATTCGCCAGGCCGCGAAGGGACGCCCGCGTTTCATCCTGCACGACGGTCCGCCCTATGCCAACGGCGACATCCATATCGGCCACGCGGTGAACAAGATTCTCAAGGACATCATCATTCGCTCGAAGACGCTGGCCGGTTTCGATGCGCCTTATGTCCCCGGCTGGGACTGCCACGGCCTGCCGATCGAGCACCAGATCGAGAAGCGGCACGGCAAGCACATTGCCGGCGACAAGGTGCGCGAACTGTCGCGTGCCTTTGCCGCCGAGCAGGTCGAACGCCAGAAAAAAGACTTCATCCGCCTCGGCATTCTCGGCGAGTGGGACAACCCGTACCTGACGATGGCCTTCAAGACCGAGGCCGACGAAATCCGTTCGCTCGGCAAAATCCTCGACAAAGGCTACCTCTACCAGGGGCTGAAGCCGGTGAACTGGTGCCTGGACTGCGCCTCGGCGCTGGCCGAGGCCGAAGTCGAATACGAGGACAAGAACTCGCCGGCCATCGACGTCGCCTTCGAGGTGCATCCCAACCACGCCGAAAAGATCGCCAAAGCCTTCGGCCTGACACACCTGCGCGGCCCGGCCTTTGCCGTGATCTGGACCACCACGCCGTGGACCTTGCCGGCCAACGAGGCGGTCAGCGCCCACCCTGAATTCGACTACGATCTGATCGACACGCCGAAGGGTTCGCTGATCCTCGTTCGCGAGCTGGCTGAGGCCTGTCTGGTACGCTTCGGCCTCGAAGGCACGGTGATCGGCTCGGCCAAAGGTGCCGCGCTTGAAAACGTGCTGCTCAGGCACCCCTTCCAGGAACGCGATGTGGCCATCATCTGCGGCACGCACGTTACGCTCGAAGCCGGTACCGGCCTGGTGCATACGGCACCGGCGCATGGTGCCGACGACTACCAGATCGGCAAGGTCTATGGCCTGCCGGTCAATAACCCGGTCGGCGACGATGGCCGGTTTCTCGCCGGCACGCCCGACCTCTCGGTCTCGCCGCTGGCCGGCAAGACGGTCTGGGAAGCCAATCCGCTGGTCCTGCAGGAACTCGAAGCCCGGGGACGCCTGCTCAAAATGGAGCGCATCACGCACAGCTACCCGCACTGCTGGCGGCACAAGACGCCGATCATCTTCCGCGCCACCACGCAGTGGTTCATTGGCATGGATCACAAGGACCGGGAAGACGCCGCCACGCTGCGCTGGATTGCCGAACGCGCCGTCGATGAAACGCAGTTTTTCCCGGCCTGGGGTCGAGCACGACTTGAGGCGATGATGAAAACCCGCCCCGACTGGTGCGTTTCGCGCCAGCGCAACTGGGGCGTGCCGATCCCCTTCTTTCTGCACCGGGAGACCGCTGCGCTGCATCCGCGCACCCCGGAACTGATCGAAGACGTCGCCCAGCGCGTTGAACAGGCCGGCATCGAAGCCTGGTTCTCGCTCGACGCCAGCGAACTGCTCGGTGACGAAAGCGCCCAGTATCGCAAGATGAGCGACACGCTCGATGTCTGGTTCGATTCCGGCGTAACGCATTCGAGCGTCCTGCGCGGTTCGCATCAGGCCCAACTCGCCTACCCAGCCGATCTCTATCTCGAAGGCTCCGACCAGCACCGCGGCTGGTTCCAGAGCTCGTTGCTCACCGGCTGCGCCATTGACGGCCGCGCACCGTACAAGGCGCTGCTGACGCATGGCTTCGTGGTCGACGGCAAGGGGCTGAAAATGTCCAAGTCGAAGGGCAACGTCATCGCACCGCAAAAGGTTTCCGACACCCTCGGCGCCGATATCCTGCGCCTGTGGACCGCTGCCACCGACTACTCGGGCGAGCTGTCGATTTCCGACGAAATCCTCAAGCGCGTCGTCGAATCCTACCGCCGCATCCGCAACACCCTGCGTTTCCTGCTCGCCAACACCTCGGATTTCGACCCGGTCAAAGACTTGCTGCCACCCGGGCAGTGGCTCGAAATCGACCGCTACGCACTGGCCATGACGCGCCAGTTGCAGGTGCAGTGCGCGGCCGACTATGACAAGTACGAGTTCCACCGCGTCGTGCAGTCCCTGCAATCCTTCTGTTCCGAAGACCTCGGCGGGTTTTACCTTGATATCCTGAAGGACCGGCTATATACCACGGCCGCCAACTCTGGCGCCCGCCGCTCGGCGCAGAGCGCGCTGTGGCACATCACGCAGACTTTTGCGCAACTGATGGCGCCCATCCTTGCCTTTACCGCCGAGGAAGTCTGGCAAACGCTGACCGGCAAGACCGGGTCGATCATGCTGCAAACCTGGCAGCCGCTTCCCGTACCCGCTGCCGAAGCCGCGCTGCTCGACAAGTGGAGCAAGATCAGGCTCTACCGCGCCGAGGTCACGCGCGCCCTGGAGGAACTGCGCGTCGCCGGCCGGATCGGTTCCTCGCTGCAAGCTGAAGTCAGGATTCATGCCGATGGCGAAAAGTACGAGATCCTCGAATCGCTGGGCGACGATCTGCGCTTCGTCCTCATTTGCTCGACGGCCAGCATCGTGCGCAATGCGCAAGAAAAGCTTGAATGCAGCGCGCTTGGTCATGCCAAATGCGAGCGTTGCTGGCACGTGCGCGAGGACGTAGGCGCCGATGCCGAACATCCGTACCTCTGCGGCCGTTGCCTGAGCAACCTCCATGGCGAAGGTGAAACTCGTGCCTGCGCGTAACATCGGAAGCTGGCTGACGCTGGCCGGAGTGATTATCGTCCTCGATCAGATCAGCAAGTGGATCGTTCTTGGCGCGTTGCAACCAGGCGATTCGCGCTATGTCGCCCCCTTCTTCAACTGGGTGCTGACCTTCAACAGCGGCGCGGCGTTCAGCTTCCTGTCCGATGCCGGCGGCTGGCAACGCTGGTTCTTCACCGTGCTGGCGCTCGGCGTCTCGGTCTGGATTGTCAGCTTGTTGCGCCGGCATACCAGCGAGTTCCGGCTCTCGCTGGCGCTCACCCTGGTGCTCGGCGGCGCGCTCGGCAACGTCATCGACCGCATCCGCTTCGGAGCGGTCGTCGATTTCATCCAGTGGCACGTTGCCGGCTACTACTGGCCGGCGTTCAACATCGCCGATTCGGCGATCACCGTGGGTGCCATTTTGCTCGCCTGGGATCAATTAATGACGAAACCCGCTGCCGATAACGCGGTCAAAACCGGCCAGGACAAGTAGGCAAGCAGTCTGTAGGTCGGGTTAGCGTAGCGTCCCCCAAGGGGATTTCCTGCGGGGCATAACCCGACAATAAATGTATTGTCGGGTTAATGTCGGGTTACGCTGCGCTAACCCGACCTACGCCACTGCACCACGGTATTCCCTGCACTAAACAAGGTTTTAGGATGAACAAACCAAGCCACTCCACCGTACGCCCCGACAGCTACCTGACGCTCCATTACCGCCTGTCTGACGATGCGGGAAACGAGTTTGTCAGCACCTTTGACCTCTCTCCGGCAACGCTTCAAATGGGCGGTGGCCAGCTTGCCGAGCCGCTGGAAAAGTGCCTCATCGGGCTAGCGGCACAGCAGCGCCGTGTATTCCAGCTTGGCGCCATCGAGGCCTTCGGTGAATACAACCCGCAACTCGTCGAACGCATTGCACTTAGTGCCCTGCCCCCGGAAGTAGAACTTAAGGAAAACTCGCTGATCGAGTTTGGCGCGCCCGATGGCGGCGCCGGTTTTGCCGGGTTCCTGCGCGAACTGAACGAGACCACCGCCCTCTTCGACTTCAACCACCCGCTTGCCGGCAAGCCGATCTGCTTTGAGGTCGAAATCATCGGCATCATGTAAGGACCTCCATGCAAATCATTCTCGCCAACCCGCGCGGCTTCTGTGCCGGTGTCGAACGTGCCATAGCCATCGTTGAGTGCGCCATTGAAAAATTCGGCGCACCGATTTATGTCCGCCATGAAGTCGTACACAACAAGTATGTATGCGACGATCTGCGCGCCAAAGGTGCCATATTCATCGACGATCTGGCCGACGTGCCGAGCGGCAGCACGCTTGTTTTCAGCGCCCACGGCGTCTCGCAGGCCGTTCGCGCAGAAGCGGCAAAGCGCGGCCTGAAAATCTTCGACGCCACCTGTCCGCTGGTCACCAAGGTTCATGTCGAAGTCGGCAAGATGCGCAAGGAAGGCCGCGAAATCATCATGATCGGACACAAGGGACACCCCGAGGTGGAAGGGACGATGGGGCAGAGCACGCAGGGGATGTACCTCGTTGAAACCGTGGCTGACGTAGACCAGCTTGCGGTCAGGGATGCCGCACGACTCGCCTACGTCACGCAGACCACGCTGTCGGTCGATGACGCCGAAAAGGTGGTCTCCGCCTTGCGCCAACGCTTCCCGGACATTGTCGGCCCGAAGCGCGACGACATCTGCTACGCAACGCAAAACCGTCAGGATGCCGTCAAGGAACTGGCCACCCGGACAGACATCGTTTTTGTCGTCGGCAGCCAGTCCAGTTCCAACTCCAACCGCCTGCGCGAAGTCGCCGAACTGCTCGGTACCAAAGCCTTTCTCATCGATCAGGCCGAACAGATCGATCCGGTCTGGCTGCAAGGCATTGAGCGCGTTGGCGTCACCGCCGGCGCCTCGGCTCCGGAAGTGCTGGTTCAGAACGTGGTTAACCGGCTGAGCGGCGGACAACCCGGCCAGGCCAGCCAACTGCAGGGCGTAGAAGAAAACGTGACCTTTGCGCTGCCGAAGGAGTTGCAGAAATGAGACACATTTGTCGCCACCAGGGGTAGTTCTGCAGGATGGATCGATCGCACAGGATTTGCTTCGCTGCACATTCCCCTTGATGAGTTGAGTGATAGCGCATCAACCAATAACGCCTGGCCCGGTTTCATGTCACCCAAACGGCTTATGGCGTTTTTTGGGCGGGATTTCCAGATAGGCGTCGGCAGTGAACCCTCTTCGCTGCGACAACAGATCTTCGCCATCGATACGTTGAGCGAGATCATCAATATCATTATCAGTCACCCGGCATTTTCTGAAGTGTTCTTGCCAGCGGTTGACGACGGCGATAATCCTCAATACTTCAGCAGCGGCCTCAAGAGGCGATAATCCGAACAATCTGCACTGCGACATTGCGTTCGACAAGGTTGATTCCCGACCGTCCGCACCAACGCCGAACTCCTGCTGCCCTTGCCCTGAGTTTGAAGGTAACACGTCGTAAGCGGGCGCCAGGCGGAGTCGGCCGGCGCGGCCTGCCTTGCCTGACCGGAGTCGGCTCCGGGGCCAGCAGCAAGGCATGATTCTTTTCGTGGTCGTCGGTATTGTCCATGAGAATATTGAAGACCATTCGACGGAACAACTCGACCATTTCGCGTTTATTTTCGCCATGCGCCGTATTGCCGGCGCGGCGCAACAGTTGCGCAAGATTGGGATAGCCGAGATCCGGCGTATCTCCCGCAGTAACCAGCGCACGCAAAGCAGTACCCGCAGATAGGCAGTGGATACGCCGTGTTCCGTCACGATCAAAACGCCGAATCGCGATAGCGTTCTCTCCCAGCAGGGGCACCAGCCGGGTTTCCGCCACGCTAATGCCCGCCTGGCTGGCAAGCGTCATGCTCGCATGCTCGATGAGCGGCGCGTCGATGGGTTCGTTGTTAAAAAACTTGATAACCCACTGTGCGCCGTCAATTTCAATCAGCGCCTTGGGCTTTGCGCCGCCAAAGCTTCCCCCCGCAGCGACCATGCGCCGCTCCAGATCAGTGATCGGTTCTTTTCCATTGATCTTGGCAATGACTTCGCTCAGAAATTGAGCATTCTCCATCCGCGGTAGCGGCCCATTTCGCTGCGGCAGATACTCATCCTTTGCAGTTGAAACACCCAGCGCACCGAAGCGGTCGTCACCTGCAAAGTACAAATATTCCATGAGTGACAAGCGGCTGGGCTTTTCGATGAATTGAATCACCCGCTCACCCCAGCGGTCGGGCCGTGCGTCATCGACAGCCCCAACAGCCACCCCCCTGCTGCGCGGAAAATGTTCAATCTCTACCAAAGGCAGGTCTTCGCTCAGGGCAAAGCCGGTTTGTATCCAGGCGCTGGCGTAAGTCAGCGAGACGCCCTGCCCCGCACTGACCAGGTTAAGCGTACCGACAAGTCGGGGCGAATCGGGGTCTTCCAGGAACCACAGGTAGAGCGTGTCGAATCAGGTTGCTCTGATCGGATCAGCCATTTGAACCGACTTTAACTTCCCTGCGTTCAATGCGTGTCGCCGAAGAAGCTTTGGCACGGGCTTTGCCAAGGGCTACTGCTTCCCGCACATCGAGTTCCAGCGCCCCAGCGTCCGCTTCCGGCGATGCAAGATCGGCCAGCGCTCCGTCGCGACCGATCAGCCACAGCGCGCTGGCATAAATGCCCATGCCCACGCCGGGCTCACCGGCCTCAAGTCGCATCAGCGTGGGAACCGAAACACCAAGGCGAGTGGCCCAGGAAACAAGCGATTCTTTCCTGCGCAGCCTGGCGACGGCCAGATCAGCGCCAAGGCGTTCGAGCGCCGATAGTGTGGACGGGGGAGTTGCATCAGCGCGATCGAGGTCTTGGGCATAACAAAGATATTATTAATAAAATTGATTACATGCAAGTCTTTATTAATTTAATCGCATGTTATTAAAAACAGGAGGCTATCGGACCACTTCCTCACCTACCCGCAATTTTCCACCGGTTATTGAATCGTAGGCCACAAAGATTGGGCATGACATGTGCCTTGGAAGCACCACACGCTGAGGAGTTTGGGGCGATTAAGGAGCATTTTTCGCTGGGCGCCCTCGACATTCCGCCTGACGTCGGGTTACGCCCATTGGGCTAACCCGACCTACTGTTTCTTTGCACTGACAGGAGTTGCAGGCCTAGCTGAAGTCCAGCGAGATCACCACCTGCTCGGTGATCACACCCTGGCGGTCGATATGGCGTACTTTCGCCGGCAAATAGTGCAAGTCGGGAACCAGCCACAGCTCGACGATTTCCGGGCTGTCGCTGGTCGAAAAAACCAGTTTGATGGTGCGCACCCCGCCGAGCGAGGGGATGATGAAGGATTCGATACCGGCCAGGCGATACGTATAAAGACGGTGTGTCGCGCCGTCGGAGAGCCACAATTTGCCGCCGGTCAGAGCAGGCGGCTGCAGCATGAACTGATATAGCAGGCTCTGCCGGTCGAGAAGGCCATCGGGCATTCGGCCACTGCGCCCCTTGGGAGGCAGCGCAGATGAATTTTCCGGAACCTCCTTGAGCGCCATCAGTCGCTCGGACACCGCCCCCTGTATCTGGAAAAGTATTGGGTTAAGTCCCTGTCTGCCGATGGTTCCCGAGATTTCAAGTTGCCACGGCTGGCCCTGGGCCGGGTCGCCGTCCTTGAGCACCTGTTTGATGCTTACCCCGTAATTCCCGCCAATATCGGAGACATAGCGGTGCTGCCCCGAGCCCGTCAATTGCCGGTCGGCACCTGAATAAATCTCGAAATCGATCGCAACCCGTTTGACCTGGCCGGTCAGCCCGGGCAATGGAACCCCGGGCGACTGATCTGCCGATTCTTTCGCAGGCGGGGAAGACGTCTGTACGCTGGCCGGGGCGGCGGGCTTTGCTTCAGATGGTTTTACCGTGACTTCCGGAATACTCGGCGGTTCTTGGGTTTTCGGCTCAGCCGGTTTTACCGGGACAACCGGCTTGGCGGCTTGTTGTTCAATCTTCCGGGCTACCCTGCTCTCTTGCGCAGACAACACGACTTCAGAAGCACTTTCCGCTGGCGGCTGGCCAGGAGTGGCGACTGTGGCTACAGGTGCCACCAGGCTGACTTGCAAAGGGCTGTGGCTTGTTGCCTTTTTGGCTGAAGAGAAGAAGCCGGGTCTCGACAGGACCCCGAAGTGCAGCAACAAGGAAACGCCCAGAGCCATCAGCAAGCGGCGCGTGGCAAGGTTCCTGTCGCTGTGTGCAAGGTTCAGCATGGCGGGCGGCTATCTGGAGGGAACATGGGGCTTGTCAGTCATTTTTAGCGCTTGTCATGCTCGCATTTTCTCACGTGGGAGCGGAATCAGTGCAGGGCGGGTTGGCGGCAGCAGCTCTGTGCCTACCATGCTCTTAACGCGACGGTTCGATAGGGTGTCGGGTTACGCTGTCGCTAACCCGACCTACGAACTACGAACTAACCCGAGCTACGAACTCAGCTGATACCTGTCGGGCCGATAAAGCACTGCGGCACCCGTAACGGTGCCGCAGTTTTGTCAGGGTCTGGAGTGAAGCCTCGCCTGGCCGTTATTATTGCTCCCTGATCAGCTCACGCCATGAGGTACGCCGGGTCACCGAGGCTGGTGCCGGCAATGGCGGCTCGCCAACGTCGATGCCGCCACCGGACAGCCCGGAGATGGCGAGCAGCCTGCCGCTCTTTGTCATTACCAGACTCAAGCCTGAAGCCAGCTGATTTGACAGGAATTTGCCGACAATATTGTTCGACAATGGCGACTTGATGGCCCCTCCCGTCAGATAGTCGATGAAGTACTGGTAACTTGTCCCGCCCACGTCACATGCCTCCAGACTGGGCACATTGGTATTGAAGGCCAGCAGGCCCAGCGCCAGCGCTGGATCGGTATTGGCCCGCTCGGACGTCGTGATCAAATCGAAGAACCAGCCGCTATCCAACGCGAAATCAACCGGATTGGTTGTGCTGGTCCGGACCTGGGTTTCGGCACCAGATCGGGATCACAAATATTCTTCGCGGTACCGGCAGGGCAGTCAATCTCGGTCTGCACCTGGCGGATAAACCCTGCCGTGCTCCTGACGCCCGTCCGCGGTGCTCCCGGATTGTCATAAATCGCCGTTGCCGGCGTCGTGTTGGCTGCCCGGACATCCTTGATCGCATAGAACGATTGCTGGCTGGTATCGCTGGCATCGTCCGCGGCAAGGAAACGCCCGGTACCGACATAAACGACCTTGACGTTGACTTTCGGAATCAAACCCACTTCCGGCTTGGTCGTGATCGGCTGCCGTATACCGGCACCGTCCTTGAGAATCGCCAGAAGCTGCGCATCGTAACCGTTATTGGCAACATCCAGACTGCCATTGGCATCACCCACTCCACCGATCGTATTATTGACGTCGAACCGCCAGAGGTTCCCCAGCAGGTCACCGCCATAAACCGCTTCAACCGTATTGTCCGATGAGGGGTTGACGACCTGGGCGGTAATTTTTGCCAATCCGCTCGGGCTGGTGGTATCCCCTACCCCGGTCGAAATCGCTCGAATCAGCGCGCCAGTTGCCGCATTGATAACAAACAGCCGACCCGCCATCGCCGGTGGCCGCGTCATCGTTGGGAATGTTGTTGTACCCGGAAGTCACCAGCACGACCCAGGTGCCATTGCTCAACTTGACGATCTGTGGATTACCGTAGGTATAGCCCAGATCGTCATTGGTGAATTCCCACAGAGCCTTCGGGGTGGTAGGGGTAGGGGTCGGGTCGGTAATATCCAGAGCGTAATAACCCCGCCCGCCGCGCGCCAGGCCGCCGACCAGAATCGTCTTCCATACCGCCAGTGCCGCATTGCCACAGTCGCTGACACAGATATCGCCCACCACCGGCGTGGCATCGACATAGTAACGATGCTTGTTCTTGTAGTTTTTGTCCGCCAGCTTGTAAAGATTGGGTATGACCATGGTCGGGATGTAGGCCCAAAGTTCCTGTCCGATAACGGTATCCGCGCCAACCGCAGTTGCCGCTGCCGGTGCGGCGTTTTCCGCTGCCGTCTGGTTGGCTGTTGTCGGGTTGAGGGAATACGCCGCACTGGCCGCGGCCGAGGCTTCGACCAGGGCTTCCGTTGCGGCACTGCCTCTGGCCGCGAAGGCATGCAGCATACCATCGTTGGCCCCAGCATAGACCACCGCTTGCCGTGTCGCCTGGGCCGCAACAAACGCACTGTACCCGGCATCCGCATAGCTGTAGAGCGGCTGGTTTACGTACACCGCCTGTGCGTTGACCAGGTCGCCCAGAACATGCTGGCGCTGCCGATAAAACTTGCTGTTGTCGTCGATCGCACCTTCATTGGTACGAACACCACGCAGGAATTCGACCAGATTGGCTCCGGTCGCCCCAAGTGCGTTGGCATTATCCTGGACCGTTGCAGGCAGGCAGGTATCGATCGAGGCACAGAGAAACTGGGTCAGCCCGGTGGGCGAGGTGGAAATATGCGGCGTCAGGAAATTGGCATTCGCTGCGAAATTCGCACTGGTAAAGGCCTTCAGCTTGGTGACCGCGACACTGGAGTCAAAGGTCCAGATGTTGCGTGACGCGGGGGTTTTGGCATCGAGCTTGCCCTGAACCGCCCAGTCTGATGTTGCCGGAACAGCTCCGGTAAAGGGATTCAGGGTCTTGCGGAACAACTCGCCCGACCACTCCGATGAGGTGTACCTGCTGCTGAAGATATAGCTGTCGGCCGGAGAAAGGCTGGGGTTGCTGATGGTTGGCGACGCCGAAGCCCCGCCCACGGCATCTATCTGTTTCAACGCACCTGAAATGCTGTTCGACAGCGTCTTCGGGTCGGTCGCGCTGAAATAGGCGCCGTGTCCATTGACCCCGGCATGCCACAGGTCGTCGATGGTCGTTTGCTCGTCACCGGTAACTGCAGGGAAAGGCCAGTTGCAGTCGCCGGTGGACTGCCACGAGCAAACGCCATTGCCCGGATCGGCGGTAACGCTGTTGGCCGGCAAAAAGGGATCAAAGCCACGAACGGCCGCGAAGTCACTAGTAGAACCTGTCGCAACGTCAAAGGGAGGCGCGTCCTTATATTTATCATCGAATTTCATGTAACCCGACGCCCCCAGTCCGAGGGTGAAAGTGACCATATGCTGGGTTTTGTTCGGATCCGATGTAGAGGTAGGCACATTGTTCAAGGCTGAAATCGGGCCCGGGGGATCCAAAGGCAACAGATCGTCCGCTGCCGAACAAAGCGCATTGCCCGTCGTGGCCGGAGGCACAATGGCCCCGGTGCAATTGCCCAGTGCGGAGGTGCGCAAGTCGGTGCGGTAATAGTAGGAGGCCACATCGGCCAGCGTGTTGGTGGTACCCGTGCCGGCGATATCGACACAGGTCACGGTCTGCCAGTTATTACCGGCTGCTGCCGTCTGGGCTTGACAGCCCATAACCGTCGACGCCGAGGTAGTAATCGGGCAAATGGTTTTGACATAGTCGGGAGCAACGCCGGGGTTGACCGTCGTACAGGTCGTCGGATTGACCGGCGTCGGTCCCGTACTAAGTAGCGTGGTGCAATTGGTTTGTACCTTGGTGCCGGAATCCGTCCCCGGCGTGCAGGCCGCGGTCGGAACCGGTGCGGCAGGGGTGCCGATCTGGTCGGTTGTGGTGCACTCGACGACTTTTCCGGTGGCATCAGGATTAAATGGCGGGGTTCCTGCCGGCGTACAGGACGGTTCCACGGCAACCCATCCGGTATTGCTGATCGGGCAGGTCTTCGCGGTCACATAGGGCGAGGCACCCGATTCCGCTACGGGGGTGCACGTGGCGGTATTGACTGCTACCGCCCCCTGATACGTACAGGTGGTCGCCGTACTGACGACGATCGGGCTACCGCCCGAGGTCGGATCGGTTGAACAATTGTCAACAGTGCTGACCACCGCCGCACCAACCACCGGGAAGGAACCGGGAACACAATGCTTGGCGACAAGCTGGGTGTAGGAAGGAGCGGTGGATTGCGGCACTTCGGTACAGAGTTCCCACCAGAGCTTCAACCGGCGGTGTGGAATATTGGCACTCGACCGCCTGAGCATAATTTGTCGGACCGGCCGACGGGGCAACGACATCACAGGTTGCGCTTGCATTCACCCAGGCCGTCGGCGCGCCATAGGCACAGGTGGTTTTCGGGCCGGTGAAAGCGGGGCCGGCATCTTCGTTGGCGACACAGGTACTCAAACCCGTGGTTTGCGAGGCGGTCGCTTTATGGACACAATCGACGGCCGGGCCGGCATAGGGCGATACCGTATCGCGATAGGCATTGCAGGTTCCTGCATTCAGATTCGTGGCGCTGGGAGTTCCGCTGTAGGCACAACTGACATTAGGCCCGGCATAGGGTGAACTGCCGGACTGCGGCACATCGGTACAACTGGCCACGGTCGCCGTCGTGGCGGTCGCCGCATAGGCGCACCTCACTTCAGGTGCGGCAAAGGTTCCGGACTGGGCAACGGTGGTACAGGAGGCCACGGGGCTGGTCGTTGTCGCCGTCGTCGCATAGGCGCAGGCGGTGGTCGAGCCCTGGGTGTAGATCGGGCCAGCTTCCGGGGGATCTACGGTGCATGAATTGAGACCGGTCGCCACCACGCCGGCACCATATCCGCAACCTACATAAGGGGTGAAAGGCGGTACCGCCGATGCTGCAACCGGAGTACAGGTTAGCAGATTGGTCGCCACAACCGCTGCCGTGTATCCACAGGTGACGGAAGGACCGGTGAAGTTGACGGGCCCGGTCAGGTTGGTTGAGGGGGTACAGGTCGCCGGACTGGTCACCACCGCTGCTCCGGTAAAGCCACAGGTATACTGCGGAGCCGACGCGTTGGCCGGGGTCACCGCCGTGCAGCTTGCCACATTGTTGGTGCTGGCCGGCGTCGCATTGTGCGTGCACGTTCTGGCCGGGCCGGCATGCGGATTGCTGCCCGATTGCGCCACTGCGGTACAGGCCGTCTCATTGGTCAGCGTCACCACCGGTGCCGCCACCGTACCCGCGTAAACACAGCCAATCTTCGGTGTCGCTGCATTCGCCGGTGTCGACGTGTTGCAGGTTCCCACACTGGTCGTACTCGCTGCCGTCCCATTGTGCGTACACACGTTCTTGCCGGGCCGGCATAAGGATTGCTGCCCGATTGCGCCACTGCGGTACAGGCCGTCTCATTGCTTAGCGTCACCACCGGTGCCGCCACCGTACCTGCGTAAACACAGTCGATCTTCGGTGTCGCTGCATTCGCCGGTGTCGCCTTGTTACAGGTTGCCACACTGGTCGTACTCGCCGCCGTCCCATTGTGCGTGCACGTTCTTGCCGGACCGGAATACGGATTGCCGCCCGATTGCGCGACTGCGGTACAGGTCGTCTCATTGCTTAGCGTCACCACCGGTGCCGCCACCGTACCTGCGTAAACACAGTCGATCTTCGGTGTCGCTGCATTCGCCGGGGTCACCTTGTTACAGGTGGCCACACTGGTCGTGCTCGCCGCCGTCCCATTGTGCGTACACGTTCTTGCCGGACCGGAATACGGATTGCCGCCCGATTGCGCCACTACCGTACAGGTCGTCTCATTGGTCAACGTCACCGGTGCTCCAGTGTAGGTGCATGTTGTTTTTGTGTAGCTGCGTTGGCCGGGGTCGCCGCCGTGCAGGTCGCCACATCGGTGGTGCTGGCTGCCGTTGCCTCATGCGTACAAGTTCTGGCCGGGCCGGCGAAAGGTGAACTTCCCGATTCGGCTACCGCAGTACAACTCGTCTGGTTGGTCAGCGTTACCGGCGCCGCGTAGGCAACAGCTCACCGAGGGTAAATAAGGCGAGGAACCCGATTGGGCAACGGTAGTACCAACGTCCCAACCGTCGCGACAAGCGGTGTCGTCTCGTACGCACAGCTCACAGCCTGGGCCTCGGTATAATTCGGCGCGACCGATGCCGCCACCGATGTACATGATCACAGATTACCCACGACAACCGCCGTATCGTATCGGCATTGGGTATTCCTGACCCAGCCCGGACCAAAGGCTCGAACGGTACACGAACTGACATTCACCCAGCCGGTGTTCTGCCAGGTATCCCCGCCATCCGTTGAATACTCATTTCTTTGCTGCAGTTGCCGGGTACTCGATTGCAGCATGTAAGTGCTGCTCCGTAAATCCCTGGTGGCCGAGGTGATGTTGAAAACCTTTTCCTGCAAGGGCGTGGTCACCGAGGTGATGTTGAATACCTGCTCCTGCAAGGGCGTGGTCACCGAGGTGATGTTGAATACCTGCTCCTGCAAAGGCGTTGTCACCGAGGTGATGTTGAAGACCTGTTCCTGCAGCGGTGTTGTTACCGAGGTGATGTTGAACACTCTTTCCTGCAGCGGTATCTCCGTCTGGACGAGATTGTAGGTATAACTCTCCAGCGGCCGTGTCGTCGATTGCAGCTTGTAAATTGATTCATTCAATACTTTCGTGCTGGCAATCAGCGGATAGGTGCGGCTTTCCAGGTTGTAGGTATCTCTGGTCAGCGGTGTGCTTCTTGTCTGCAGGGTTGTGGTCTCTTCCTTGAATGGATAGGTTGTCGTGGTAACCACCGATTGCGTCAACCGTTTGGAACTCGTTTGCTGCTGTTGAGTTCGACTTTCCACCAGAAAGGTATTGATTCCGATCTGCTCTTCAGACTTGTTCGTCTGGGAAACCGTCTTTGTTTGCGTACCGCCGTCGTAATACGGACGTTTGAGGTCGCCGTCCTGCTGGCCAATGGCGGTCGTGCCGTCAATGCGCACCGGGTCACTCGTGTCGTTCCAGTAGCCATCGGTCGACAGGATGGTGAAATTCTGCTGACAGGAGTACTGCATTGGCTCGTTGACCGGCAGGGTGTTCAAGGTCGAGCCCGTGGCCGAGTACTGGCCGGCGTACAGGCG
Source organism: Candidatus Propionivibrio dominans (assembly GCA_016709335.1). GTDB lineage: Bacteria > Pseudomonadota > Gammaproteobacteria > Burkholderiales > Rhodocyclaceae > Propionivibrio > Propionivibrio dominans. The sequence continues at coordinate 108,525 of JADJNC010000016.1, forward strand.
CCCGATGGTGGACAGCCCGGTGCGCAAGGGCGTTTGCGCCAAACGGCACGGCGTTCAGGAATTTGGTGTACCACTCGTATTTCTGTGCGCCGTTAAAGGCACTGGGATTCAGGAATTGAGTGCCGCCGCCATTGTTGATGCTGTAATAGCCGACCCGGAACTTGTCATCGACCGCAGAAAAGGCAATGCTCGATGCCGTTTTCATCATCTGCATGCGGGTGTGGTAATAGGCATACCAGTTGGCGTAGTTGGTCATTTCTTCAGCATAAGTGCAGGTGGCGCCCGCACAATCGGTGCGGTCTGCACCCTTGAAATAGCTGGTCACTGTAGGGGTAATCACGTTGAGCACGCTGCTCCCAGGGACATTGCCGTTGCTGAAGGCACCAGGCGTGGTTGTCCCCCCGGTGACCACCGGTGTCGAGCTGGTTGCTGCAGGCGCCGTGATGGTGACTACCTGGTTCAAGCTGACAGCACTATAGCCAACCACGGTGCACGGGGTAGCGCCGGTAATGCCATACGTACACGCGTTGATCTTGGCGGCAATATCGGCCGCCAGAGAGACGTCAGAGAGCCCCGTTGCATCCGCCGGAATGATCCTTAAGCCATCAACAGTAATGTTGCTTACCGTTCCGGGAGCACTCACCGTCAGGGTAGCGGTATGCGGCCTCGGCATGCGCGGGAAGGTGTACGGGGTCACCCCGTTCGTCGCATTGACCGGCGTATCCTCAATATTGCTGGCCTGACACGATGTGCCGGCGTTGGCCGTGGTGTCCACGGAGATCGCCGAGGTGGTGCACCAGCGCAATTTGGCCGGGAAGGTGTAAGCGCCCGAAGGCGTCGCCGAGGCGATACAGGTTCTGAGCTGGCCACTGTTGCAGTATTCACCAGGTACCGTGGTGTAGGAAAAGGCATTGCCTTCCAGGTTGGCCGTTGCCGCCGACTGAATGCCATAGCCATCGACTTTGACCGCCTTCCAGTTGGGGAGGAGCGCGGTGGCCGAGCCGTCTCCGCCCGTGGCCGCACTTTGCCCCGTCTGGCTGGGGTAGGTGGTGGTATCCAGCGCCCCGGTATTGTCGTACATCACCGGTGCACGATAACGGGTTGCCGGGTTAGGCGACGCCGTTGTAGGCACCATTGAAGAAACGATGCGCCGGGGTGACGATGGTCAGTACGCTGCTGATCGTGGCCTGGTAGGGGCCGGCCCAGTCGGGCAGGTAATCGGATTTCATGCTGCCCGAGTCATCCAGAACAAACATGACATTGGGCAAGGCATTGATTTTGGTTGACAGGGCAAAGGGTTCGGTAGCCAGCGCCGTTGCCGCTGCATGCGCATTGGCCACCAGCAACGCAGAAAAGAGTGCGCCGCCGACGATCCGGTAGAGTCGTTTGAACGTTTGGCTACCTGAGGACGTTGAGAACGATGTATGAGTGGTCATGGCAATCTCCCTGCTTTAGCGGGCAACGATGGTCTGGATGTAACTGACGGTATTGCGCGGTCCGGCAATACGGCTGGTAACGCGGTAGTAATACTGGGGAACCTGGGTCATCTGCGGGTTACCGGAGCCGAGGCTGCCGCCGGATTGCGAAGCCAGTTGGGAACGGCTGGCACAGCCGGTGGGCAGAAGAGCCGGGTCACCGGCGGTCTGGCACAGGCGCTGGATGGTGTAAGTCACGGTGTTGCCGACGGCATCTACTGGCAATGCACAGACGCGATTCTCACAGGTTCCCGGCAATGCGGCGGGTAGAGGATCAATATCTGTCGACCAATAGGTATCCCAGTTCGCCGGATTGCCTGCGGCAAGTGTCGAGGCGGAATAGGCTCTGGCAAAGTTATCGCTTTGCAGGGCGATAGTGCTCATGGCCAAAGGATTACCGAGTTCGATCGAACGGATCGCGGCTTCCGTGCCGGCGTCACCAGGATCGTCGCCGCTTGCTGAAAGGCCAGATTGCCGGCGATGATACTGGTCGTGCTGACCGAACGAACCAGCGCGATCCCGCCGATGGTCAGCGCGACCAGAATGATCAGTGCGATCATCAGCACGACGCCGCCTTGTCGGGCAGCCAGTGTGCACCGCTTATGGGTGATTGAGGGAGCAGGGAATAATGGATTTAACATGAGGGCACCACTCCGCTCGCAGGCGGGATATGTACGTTACGCAGCGGTATGACGGTCTGGAATACCTTGTAGCGAAAATCCAGCCCCGTCGGCCAGGTCGGGTCGGGGTCCGGCAGGCCGATCGCGACAGCCGCCGCTTCCGCAGCATTGATGCTTGTCAGTACGACGGTGTCGCTGCCGGCCCACAAGGGCGCTGCCGGGGTGACATGCACGGTCAGCGCCGGCCAGTCCGCAGTTTTTCCGGCTGGCTGCTGCGCGCAACCAGCGCGATACGCACGGCAGAGGCCCGGATCAAGGCACAGGCATTAGCCGTATTGCCGGCCGGAAAAGCGGGAACCGGCCTGGTTCGATCCCACACATCGACCGCACCATCCATTGCTGCGGCACTGGTATCCCGCCCATATTGCGCACGCAGGCTGACCACATTGTTGGCAACCGGTACCCAGACTGTCGCATCCCCGTTATTGGCAGCCAGGCCGCAATCGTTTGCCGTGTAGTCGCACACCGTCAGGTTTTGATTACGCACGGCATAGGCGCGCACCGTGGGCGCAGGTCCCAGATTGAACAGTTTGTCGCCGGGGACGATGCCGACAAAACCAGCGGCCACCGCTACATTCGGGCTCACCACCCCCGTAACCGTGGTTAACGCCAGAGTGCAAGGCGATGGCCTGGCCTGGGGAACAGCGACCACTCTTTCACCGACGAGGAAACCGGTCGGCGTTCTCACCGCATAACTGTTGGCCGCCGGGACGGCATCGATAGTGTCGCCCTCGACCGACCCATTGCCATTGCCGGCGACAATCAGCAGCGTGTCGGTATCCGCATCCTGACCGGTAATGAGTGCAGGATTGATCGTCACCGGGATCAGGGGAAGCGCAGCGCCGCCGACCAGCAAACCGCTCACCGTGCACCCGATCACTTCCACCGAACTGATTCCCCAGCCGCTTTGCTGCATATTCCGCTGCACACCATAGAGCGAAACGGCGCCACTGCTGATCGCATCGTCGCCGCCACCGGTCGTGCGTTTCTGCCCCTCGAACACGCTGAACACCTGCATCATGACGATGATGCCGAGCAGACCGATCACCATCGCCACCATTACTTCAACCAGGCTGAAGCCTGCGGCGTAAGCCACACCACGTTGCGAGCAGGCTGGATGGGCGCAACTTTCGCGTGGCCATCGCGAAGGCTTTGTTGTCACAGTCTTGAAAGCACTCGGATTCAAGGCAACCTCTAAATGATTTGCACTACGACTTGATAGCGGTGGGGGACGGTCTCGTTGGGTGGCCTCCAGCGCACCGTAACGGTCACAACACTGGCAGTTTGCGGCGGCCCGGGTACTCCAGGTATCACGGTTACCCGCGGATCGTTGAGATCAGCACCCGGCAAGGCAGCGCGCACCCTGGCCCGCCAGAGAAGGAAAAGCGGGCCGTCGACCAAAACACTGGTACCCAGCGCATCGTCGTCATCACCCTGGAAGTTGGCCTGCAAGGTTGCGCCGTCGCGATTACCGGTCATCATCTGCCCGACTAGTTCGTTCGCCAGCAGGCCGGCATCGGTGCGATATTTTGCATCGCGCGTCGCGGCCACTGCCGAGGCCTGCAAGCCAACGATGCCGAGAACACCCAGCGAAAAGATGAGAATGGCGATCAGCGCTTCCAGCAGCATGATGCCCGATTGTTGTTTGCGCATGATTTCTCCTAACATAGCTGAGGATCACCAGCAGGCCGGTTCGGATCACACATGCGAATCTGCCCGCCGACAGTGACTGTCACCCGCAGGCAACGCATCGTCGTGCAATCGCCCACGGCGGCAACTGGCTGCACGTTGATGACCACCGGATTGGTCGCCAGGAACGGCGGCAAGCCGCCCGAGTCCGTTGAAAGTGAAGGTTGACTGCTCCGCGGCGACAAGCACATTGCCCGAACCCTCGGCCGCTGTACGCCTCTGCAGTATGCGCGGTGCCGGATTGCCAGGCCGCGTCGTTTACCGGAACGTCATCTCTCAACAAGGCGGCATCACAGGCACCCGCTGGATTGTCATAACTGACAATCCGGTTGCTGGTGTCAATGTCAGCGCAACCCGCAGTGAGGTCATTCACAAGCTGGAAGCGAACCAAGGCATTTCGCCGCACCGCCTCGCCGCGTGCAAGTTGAAGCCCGTTCTGTATGGCCTCAGCCGTAGTTCGAATTCTCATGTTACCGATCCAGACTCTGAAACTCGACGCACCGAGTGCGAGCAAAATGCCGAGAACAGCCACCCCGATCAGCAGTTCAATCATCGAAAAACCTCGCCCGGCCTGTTTCATGACCTAACAGCCGCTCTTGCTAGTAATCCAGCAATTATTTTGTGTCGCTGCGGGCCATGCCGAACCTGCAGCGATGCTCGAAGCTTTAACATTGGACTGATTTACCGTATAGACGAAACCAGCCATCTTGCCTTGACCGGTGGCCGTAAGCGTAAAAGTGTTTGCGGCAAGATTTGCGCAGGTAAAAGCAAAATCAGGATTGTCAGCCGCAGGCGGCAGTGCGATCTCCGTTGCGGCCGGAGCAGCCGTGCAGGCCGTTGGATATACACGATTGTCCTGAAAAAACTGTTCCATCCTGACGCGCATGTCCGACAAGGCTGCGGTAGCCCTGGTGATCCGGCTGCGCGTGACGTACTCGCTGTAGTTCGGGATGGCGATGGCCATAAGTATCCCGATCACCGCGATGACGATCATCAGTTCGATCAGGGTAAATCCGGAATCTCTTTTCATTTCACGCACCTCTTGAGCATTTGGGTTCATTGAAGCAGAAGATTCGGTAGAACGTCCACCGATATCCGATTAGCGGTAAGTTTCTCGCAGCAAGCGGCGTCCAAGGTGTTTTTTTCATTCGGTTTTTTTGCGCCGGGTAGTCCATTTTGGTAAAGCACGAATGCTGATGATTGCCATCATAGAACTGTAATCTAAGCGCGCTAGAGTAACTCTATGCGAACGACTATTATCATGCTCTTTATCGGAATCCTCTGTGCGGTGGCTGGCCTGTACACCGCCAGGCTTCTTATTGAACGACTGGATCGCTACTTTACCAAACGACGGGCTTGGCAGATACGCTCTCACTTGCACCGAAAGCGGGTTCTGCGTGATCCACGCAAATTGACAGCGTAAATGCCTGCCTGGTCTGTCGCCCGAAAACCTGGAAACCCGGTGCATTCAGCGTATTATTGAGACTTCCGTAATTCATGACATCACCACAACGTAGCCTGCATCCAACAAGCAGCGATGATCGAAGGGCGCTTCTGAGCGCTCTTGAGCTTGTTGCGAGCGGTCGTGTGCAGTTCGCTCAGATTGTTGGGGCAGTAATTGGCGAGCGCATGTCGCTTGAGCCAGGCCCACAGATATTCGACCGGATTCATGTCCGGCGCGTACGGCGGCAGGAAGGCGATTTGAATGTGCCCGTCCAGTCGGTCGAGATACTCGCGCACCAAGCGGCTGCGATGCGCCCTCAAACCATCCCAGATGACCAGCAGCGGCTGTTTCAAGTGGGCCTTGAGCGCTTTGAGGAACTCGACGATCTCTTCTTTCTTGATGCTGCCCTCGTGCAAACGAAACAAACAGTTGGTTCGCGTGATTCCGGCAATAACCGAGACGTGGGTCCAGTTGAAATGAAACTGAATAATCGGTGTTTGCCCTTTGGGTGCCCAAGTCCGCACTCGGGTGGGGCGCTCGCTGAGGCCGGACTCGTCGACAAAAACGATCAATCGACCGTCTCGCTGGGCTTTTTTTTAAGGCGGGGCCAAGTACGGCGCTTCCAATGGCGTACGGCGTCTTCATTGCGTTCGATGGCGCGCTTCTCAGGTTTCTGCGGACTGAAGCCCAACGAACCCAAGATGCGCCAGATTTGTGTTTGCCCGAAGCGCACGCCATGCAGGCGCTCGATGACGGCGCCGACGCGCTTGAGTGTCCATAACTCGGTGGCAAATCCGTGCTCGGTCGGACTGCGCAGGAGCGTTGCTCGAACCGCTGCCAATTGCCGCTCATCGAGTTGGGCCGGGCGGCCTCGTTCCGGCACGGCGCGCAGTGCATCGATACCGCCTTCATCAAGCAGACCTTTCCACGTATATACCGTTTGCCGTGCCACGCCCACGGCCGTGGCAACGTCGGCGCAGCCTTTGCCCGCAAGGAGCATCCGTCCTGCCTTCAATCTTTTCTTTGTAGCTTCGCTCAGCCGCTTTTGTGCCATGACAACATTCTCCAATATCGCTCTTGGAGATACAACGTTTCAGAAGATCATTGGTTGTCATGAATTACGGAAACATCAATAGCATTCCTTGCTTCTGACTGGCACGCGGCGTGAAGATTTGGCCGGCCTGAAATGCTTAGAAGTAGATCTTCAATGGAACAGGATCTCCATCAAGGAAAAGAGTGGAGGCAAGCGCATTTTTCCGCGGAAGCCTTTTGTTTCTTCGCGGCCGGCTGCGTTACCGCGCCGCAATGAATGGGTATTCTCAGAGCCTGGCAACCTGCCAGCTCTATCCCTGCACGGTCTGCGCCGTAATTTTGGCACGCTTGCTCAATGGGCAGAATGCCCGACAGGTGTGTCGGCGCAACAAGCGCCATAGCCGAGAAGCATTACCGCCGCCGGCCGCTTGACCTGCTGCGCCAGTGGCACATCAAGATTGAAGCCTGGATTCTCGAACACGCCGGGATTGAATTCGTCCCAGAGAAGGCCGGTTTGCGAGTGGTGCTAAGCAGCGCTTCTTGACTATGCACACAAACATACATACGCTATAACCATGCGCTACCTCTGCGACCAAGTGAAGCGAGCCGCCAACCTCAAGAAACACGGGTACGACCTCGATGATGCCCCAGTGGTTATTGAGAGTCCTGCCGCCATAACATTTGAAGACAAGCGCTTCGATTATGGTGAGCAACGTTTCATTACGTTGGGGATGTTGCACGATGTGGTGGTGGTTATCGTCACCGCCGAGACTGACGAAGAAATCCGCGTAATTTCGATGCGAAAGGCCGAACGAAATGAACAAGAAATCTACTTCAATAACATTCGATGATGATGCGCCTATCACCCAGACCGACATTGACGCCGGAAAACTGGTGCTGGTAAAGCGCGAAGCTGGCCGCGTGGTGAGGCCGAAGATGCGCGTCACTTTGTACCTTGATGCTGAGGTCGTCGAACGCTTCAAGCAACAGGCTGGTGAACGCGGGTATCAAACGCTGATAAACGAAACGCTTAAATCCGCATTTCATCACGCCGATATTGAAGAAACGATACGCAAGGTCATTCGAGAAGAATTGCATAAGGAAGCCGCCTGACCGATTAAGCCGCCCCCTAGTCAGGCCAGACGAAAAGCGGATAAGCGATGTCTGGAGGTACGCACGTCGGTAAATTCTCTGATGCGTGTTGATTCGGATTGATAGTGCAGGGAGCACTAGGGGAGCACTGAAGCCACAAAACAAAAAGCCCTACCTTGTGAGCCGTGATAAGTCTTTGTTTTTATTGGTGCCGCTGGCCGGAATCGAACTGGCGACCTTCGCATTACGAATGCTCAATAGTACGTATTTACTGGCGTTGATCGGAATTCGGCTTTGTAGATTATAAAATCAACGATTCAATGACTTATGCCTGTTTTGCCTGTTTATTGCGTTGATCGGAATTGATCGCTATACTGGTTTACCGGTTACAAATCGGTTACAAATTCAGGGGGCGATATGGCAAAGGTTAAACTCACAATAGGCCGCATTGATGCTTTCCAGTGCGCTGAAGGCGCTGCACAAAGTTTCCTGTGGTGCAGTATCACTCCCGGCCTTGGAGTGCGTGCTACGCGAGGCTCTACGGATAAACGCTGGATATTCCAAAGCAAATATCAGACAAAGACGCTGCGGCTAGTGATCGGTGATGTAAAAGTCTGGTCGATACCTGCCGCGCAAGCTGAAGCCAGAAGGCTTCAAATCCTGCTGGATAAAGGGCTTGATCCGCGTGAAGTCAAAGCCGAAAAAAAAGCCGCTGCCGCTGCCAAACGCGAAGAAGCGCAGAATGCCGAAGCCCCGGCTATAGAGGCGTGGACGGTCTATCTCGAAACACAAGCAAAGGCTTGGAGTGCCAGAAGTCTGATCGATCATCAAAAGCTATCTGCTGTCGGTGGCAAGCCAAAGACGCGAGGCCGCAAGAAGGGCGAAGGCGATACCACGATTCCCGGTATCTTGCGCCCGTTGCTGGCGTTGCCGCTGGCGAAGATTGATTCAGATTGTGTGCTGACTTGGTTGCAATCCGAAACCAGCAGACCAACGCAAGCCAATAACGGCTTTGTCCGGCTGCGTGCCTTCTTGAATTGGGCGGCAAGTCGACCAGAGTATCGAGCCTATGTTCACAAAGACGCCTGCATATCGTCTGATACTCAAAAAAAGCGACTGCTGAAGAAAAACACAAAGAAGGATTGCTTGCAGCGCGAGCAGTTGCCGCTTTGGTTTGAGTATGTCCGCAAACTCGATAATCCAGTGATCGCGGCATACCTGCAATGCCTGATTCTGACGGGCGCGAGGCGTGAAGAAATGGCCGGCCTGAAATGGTCGGATGTGGATTTTCGCTGGCAGGGTCTCACCATCAGGACAAGGTTGAAGGCTTGCGCGTTATCCCGTTGACGCCCTTCGTCGCTTCGCTGCTGTCTGCGCTGCCCCGGCGTAATGAATGGGTCTTTTCAAGCCCTGCCGCGCTGTCAGGCCGGATTCAAGAGCCGCGTGCTGGTCACAACAAGGCTTTGGCCGCTGCCGGCCTGCCGGCGCTGTCCTTGCATGGTCTGCGCCGTAGTTTCGGCACGCTGGCTGAATGGGTCGAAGTGCCTGCCGGCGTTGCCGCGCAAATCATGGGTCACAAGCCAAGCGCAACTGCTGAAAAGCATTACAAGGTAAGGCCGCTCGATATGCTGCGGAAATGGCATGAGCAGATAGAGGCTTGGACTTTGCAACAGGCCGGCATTGAATTTGTGCCAGAGAAGGCCGGATTGCAACTGGTCAGCAGTCAGTGAAACCGGCCTTGTTTCGAGTTCGGTAGAGCGAGTGACTACCGAACTATCCGCTGTAACCCTTGGTATTACTACGTTTCAGGATTTTCGAATCCAGAGTTACCGCCAAAGTTACTGTCATTTTCTTTTCTGACCGGATGTTCCTGGTCGGATGCTCTTGGTCAAGTGCCTGGTCGAGTGCCTGGTCACCGCCACGATGCTCTTGATCGTATCGTCAGAAATGCTTAGAGACGGCAGCGCGCAAGTGAGCGGCAAGCCGAATGTCTGCCTGCAAACGAGTAGCAGCGTCGCTGCTGTAGCGTTCTGCATCGTGCGGATAGTCGCGCTTCGCTTCACGTTCGATCCGGTGCAGCAAAACCGGACAAATTCCGGCATCGCGGCGAGCGACTCCGGCCATAACCGCCTCAGTGCGTGCGGCAGGGTCGGCAAGGACTGCGACTTCGGCGACCAGCAAATGATCGAGCGCGAACCGGCGAAATTCATCAGGATCGTGAAGCTGGCCTTCAAGGGCGTTGACCCTATCGGACAAGGCGGACAGGCGTGATTCGTTCTTCATGCGTTTTGACCTTTTCTTCCATAGCGGTAATCCGTTTTTCGAGAGTGGCGGTTTCGGTAAGTTGCGCCATCACTTGCAGGATGTAGACCAGTCGCGTTCCAGTGGCAGGCGGCAGCACGCCAGCGCGACAGGAACGATAAACAGACCGCATTTCGGCAAGCAACCCTTCAATGCTCGTCAGCTTTCGCAGGCGCGGCAGCGATGCCGGGGGGGCAGGGGTAGCGACTTTCCCGCGTGTTGTGGCGCTTGTGGCGGTTTTAAGTGGCGGTTTCCTGCCATGCAAGGGCGGTTTCCCGGCTGTTTCAGGCGTTTTTTTCGTCATTGGGTG
>JADJNC010000017.1 GCA_016709335.1 Candidatus Propionivibrio dominans
TCTCGACCCCGACACCGACAAATGGCGAATCATCGACGAAGCTGAAGACATCGGATGCCGCCGCCGTGCCACTGCCGCGGACGGTCAAGTGGCCAGGTTCCAGTTGTTGCCGCCGGCGTTCAGTTCCTGGTCGAAGACGCTGACACTACCGTCAGCATCGAGCCGGACCGGGGCGGCCTGCTGTTCGGTCAGCCCGGGAGTTCCGGCCAGTGCCGTGATGGTGGGCGCGTCCGTGATCCGGGTTGACCGTGGTGGCGACCGGAATGCTCGCCGCCGACCGGAGTGCCAGTGCTGCCGATGGCGGGGAAATGTCGGCTGAAAGCGCTGAATACCTGGACGGAATCCGTTAGACGTACCGACGAACCGCCAGGCGTGCCGTTGAAGTTGGCGACCGGGACGAAGCGCAACGTGCCGCCATCAAACGCCGCACCAGTGCGCTGGAATCGCCCAGACCGCCGGTCGGCCTCGCCGTCACGACGTTCCGCCATTGGTCGAATACTGCCACGTTCGCCCGCGTCGCGGCATTGGCGGTATTGCCCGACGATGGCGATGCCGCCGAGCGCGGTGGCCAGGGAGCCACCGGCGACCATCTGTCAGTGGCATCCGAATAGTTAGCGCCAGTGATCAAAGGCAGAAACAGGCACCTGGCGGGTTGGCCCTGTCTTCATTGATTGCGGTGAGCGCCACCGTGCCAGATGCGGGGGGTGGTGACCGCCGTGACCACAGTACTCAGGGGTCACCGCATTGGCCGCGTCCGAAATCAGCCAATCTGATGCCGCCGGTACAGCGCTCCCGAAAGATTCGGCCCGGCCCCGCTGGTTTACTGGCTCCCGGACGAAGCATCGATCAGGCGTACCGTCAGTTGCCCTGGCGTGCCCGCCAGTTGCCGAAGTGGGCAAAAGCGCACCTGGTCCGTCGTCTCTTGAGCAGGAAGGGGTATTGCCAGCGAAGGCGCCGTCAGCAAAGACCGGTCCAGCCCGATCCGCTGTCGTCCTGCCACTTGCCCTGCGCTGCCGTGGCCGCTTGGCCTACGATGGCGGCTCAGCCCTGCGTGGTTGGCATTCGAGCCGCCCGTCTGGGTGTCGGCGGTGGTCGGAGAAAACTCCGGTAAAACAGGCTGGAGACGGAAGTGTTCCACAACTGGGCTGCACTATCCTCCGCCGCGTCAGCGCGCGCCGTGCTTGCAGCCGTGCGCGTCAGGGGCGTCGATGATAAGCGTGTTGTTAATCGGGGCAAGGATCTTGCTGTCCGTCAGCGCACCGTTACTACCGGTATTGCCCTGGTCGTCGACGCTGATGCTCAAGTTGCTCGTGGTACCGCCACCCACCGTGTTGATATTGCCCGTCGGCGTGGTTTCGGCGCGGCGACCGCGGCGTTGATGTCAGCCTTGGTGCCGGTGAATACCATCTTGGTGTCGGCTGTTCCATCACCGGTAGTAAAGGTCAGGCCGGTGAGAGTGCTCAAGCGTGATCGTACCTTTGGGCGAGGCACCGAGGTCGAGCGTCACCTTCTCGGCGGCACACTGAAATCGTCGCTATCGGCAATCGAAATGCCAGCCCCGGCATTGTACTTGTCACCTCGGGTGACGGTCGGCGTGGCGGGGTCATGCTGGCGCTTCATTGCTGTTGGAAATGTTGATATTGAAGGTCTTGACGGCCCCGGTATTGTTGCCATCGACTCCTGAGCCTTCGGCGCACGTTTCCAGTGCCGGGCACGCTATGGTCGGTCATCAACCGTCGTCGTGGTGACGATCGCGTGGTGGCATTCGCGTGGAGCAGGCGTGTAGATCATGCTGTTGAGTGCCTGTGGCCTGCACGTCCGCCGTCGAACATGATGACGACGCTTGACGTGGGGATCACCGGTCAGCGTGGCACTGCCCGCTGCCGTCAGGTCGGTCATTGCCATGCGGGACGCCAAACAGCGTTCCCGCGACCGTAACTTCCACATAATCAGTAGCCCCAGCCCGTGCTCTGAAGCATCGCCGACGACGAATCCGGCTATGGTAATACTGGTGCCGTTACTCGGGGTCTGGTTGCCTGGGACGCTCAGTGTCGGCTGGTCGCTGACCCGGGACAATGGTGATGGTATTGTTCCCTTTGTCGCCGTCTTCAGACCGTCGGCATGATTGAAATCGGCAATCGTTGTCCTGAATGCAAAGTTTACTGTTGCCGACCCTGTCCCGTTGTAATTCGCCGCGCCGCCAAACTTGAGGTCGTTCGAGTGCGGCGAACCTCACTTAGCGAGCCGGTCAGCGTGATGGTGTTGTTGCTGTTGTTGCCGGAGAAGAAGGTCAGACCGGTGAAATTCGCGCCGAGGATCAGCACGCCCACAGGTTCCGGCATTGGCCAGCGTGGTACGGAGCGCATCGCTGTAAACCGGACAGTCACTGTAACATCTTCGCCGAAGCTGTCGCATCGGACACGGCGAAACCGCAATTGGAAGCTGTTGCGTCTTCATTAAACGATGTAGGCGCTGGCGTTGTTGATAGTGGGCATCGACTGAAGTTGGACGCGCGCAGGACGATGTCCCTGGTCACGCGAAGTTTATTAGCGCACGTCAATGGCCGAACCGTCGGCATTGTTGGGGTCAGGACCACCGTTGGCGCCGCCGGTCAGCACGCCGGCGTTGCTGTACGAGCGGTCGTCGGCGGTGATGCGAATCTTGTAGTCCCTGGCGTCGGCATCGGCACTGAAGGCGATGGTCAGAGAAGCGAGGACAGCATCGACCTGGGCCTTGCTACCCTGACCGATCAGGGGTGGTATTTTTCCGAAGGAAAGCGCTGCCGCCGATCAGGGTCGGCGGCAGCGTAACTGAAAGCAAACCGTACCAGCGAGCGCATTGGCATTATCCAGCACCTGAACTTCGGCGCTAGCGCAATCCGTTTCACCAGCGATCCGCGCCATCTGCCAGTCGAGGTCAAGAGCGTCACGCCGGGATCGCCGTTGTTCCGGCACCTGCAAAGGCGTCCCGGTTGGCAGGGGCAACCAGAGTCTGAACATCGTTGCGCGAGGTGATCTGGATCAGGAAGCTCGAGGCAACCGATTGCGGTACCCTGGGAAAAAACCTGGTTGTCATTGACCGTCCAGTCACCGTCACTGACCACATGGCTGAAAGCATCGCTCGAGGTTTCCGATCCGTTGTGCTTGTAAGTGATCCGGTTATTGTCCAGATCGGCCTGGGTGGAACCGCAGGCCGATCCCCAGCGTGGCACCCGTGAGCATCAACTGGCCGTTGATCGTTGCCGCCGTGACCCGATACTGGCGTTGCCGCGATGAGTTGTCGTTGTCGCCGAATACCAGATGCGCCCCGCCACTGGCGTCGGCACTCCCGAACCCGTCACACCGTTGATGATGGCATAGCTACTGGCGCCACCGATGGTTCGGGTTGAGCCTTCCTGGATCGCCCGAGGCCCGGTCAAGTCGAGTTTCGAGAAATGGGACGGCGCGTCGTTCGGCGGGTAAATCGTGATCGGGACGGTGACTTCCCGCACCGGTGCTGATCTGGTTGGTCGCCGTAGCCGTTTCAGCGGTGATGCCTTTAACGCTCGTCCACCGGGACCAGCTTGAAGGAGTCGGTAAGTCTCGCTGCCCGTTATGGGTATGGTAGATTGCCGGCGAGCTCAGGAAAGGACAAAGGTGGTGTTGGCAATGACGTCAACGCCATTGAGCTGCAAGATTGCCGTTAGTTACAGATCCGGCAAATCAGAAGCTGAGCAGATTATTGACCCATAGCCGGTTTCACTATCCGATGCCAGAATTGTCAGGATCAGCGAGGACGGATATTCGTCGCGGTCACGGCAAAGCTGCCGCCTTCGAAGACCAGTTGCCGGCAGTCGTCACGCTCGGCGCTGTCGTTTTGCGGCGTAGTCGCGATGTTGAATGTTTGCAGGGGCCGATTCCGACTTGCCATCTGACACCGTATATGGGTAAATGCGTCGATGAAAGTCCTCGCCACCGGCGTGAGCAAAGCTGACGCGGCCATTAGTGGCGTTTCGTCCTGGGTGAAGGCCTGGTTGATGACGAGCGCCACTCCATTGAGTCGAACCGATCCGCTGGTCGGCGGAGTGCAGGCGATAGACCAGTTCTTCGACGGCGGGCGTCAACATCCGTCGCGCCGAGCATGGCAGCGGTGAGTGTTTCCGTCGCGCTTTCAGTAGCGTCGCGCTGTTGCTGCCGCCAGTGACCGGCGCCGCGTTGACCAGCGCAAAGGGAGGCGGTGAATTGCCATCGGTCGGAGCGATGGCGGAAACGATAATATTGAAAGTATTGACTGTCAGCGTGTCAGTGCCTGTATTGCAGATGCCGCCATCGCGCAGCGTCGGGATAGATGCGTTGATTGCTATCCTTGACTGTAAAGCTGATGCTGTCGGTTCTTGGGGTATTGGAGCGGGACACGTACACCAGCAGTCCGGCCGCAATATCGGCCTGCGAAAAAGTGGTGCCAGCGACAAGCGTCTTTCCGTTCAGGGTGAAATAACCAAGCGCCAGAGCAGGAACGCTGTTCAGCGTGTAGGTCAGCGCTGCCTGGTTGGGCGTATCCACATCGGTGACCCGCAACATGGTCGGGGTAATGGTCAGTAACGATGCCCCAGAGTCTGGGTGACGTTGGTCGCCAGCAGCGGATCGTCGTCGTTGGGATAAATGTCGAGATTGATCGTTCCCGAAGCCGTCGTGCTGGTATCCCGGTGCCGCCGCCGTTGTCGGTCACGCTCATAGTGAAGCTGTCCGCCGAGGTTTCCTGCCGTCATGGCTGTAGGTGAGCAGCGGTCTTGTCGAGCACGATAAAAGGCGTGCCGACACTGGCGGAAGAAATCGCGACGCCGTTGTAAAAAAGCGTGCCGTGCGTCGGCAGACTGGAGATGTTGTGGTGGTGATCGCTGCGCCCTCGGGGTCGCTCACGCTGATCGCACCGCGCGCCGTGCCGAGCGTAGGCAGGCACCATTCAAGTCGAGGCGGACGCCGGTTTCGCCCTCGATCACGTGATGGTGCCACTGACGCTGGGCGGCTGATTGACCGCGCGTCAGATTGACGGTCACCGTCTGATTGGTCAATAGGCCGCCGGCACCGTCGACGACGGTCAGCAGGAAGGTATCGCTCGTCGCAACGATGACCTGGGAACCGTCGTGCGTATAGCTCAGTTTGTCGATGTCGGCGACCGATAACGTTGAGCCGACGGCCACCGGGTTGCCATTTAACTTCAATGTGCCGTGCGCCGGAAGGCCGGCTATCTTGATGGTCGCCTGAACTGCGCTGGTGTCGACGTCGACCAGGCCCAGTTGCGACTGGGTAAAGCCGCTGCCCACCGTTACCGCCGCAGAGAAAGCGGTCGTGCCGCCTTCTGCAACGCTGAGCGGACTGCCTCCTGCGATGGTTGGTGCGTCATTGACCGAGGTGGCATTGAGCGCAACTGAACCCGTCTGTGTGTGTTGCCCGTCGTTGAGGTTAAAAGACAGGGCTTCAGGGCCGGCGGTCGAGTTGTAGTTGAGGTCAGGGCTGTATTGAACGCCCGACGCACTGGCCAATGTTGCCGACAATTGCGCTGCCGTTCCACTGAGAATGACACTGCCAGTGCCGTTGCCGCCGAGGATGCCGGCTCCACCCGTTACGCTGATATTCAGCGTGCCGTGTCACTGAAAGCGTCAAGGTCTGCAAGTCGTTGACATCGGCATCGGTCAGGATGATGGCATTGGTGCCGGTGAAATCGAGAGCGCAGGGTATCTTCGACAACGGTCTGGCTCTTTGTCGGCAGCGTAAGCACGGGTGCGGTGGCATTGGGCGTGACGGTGATGGCAACGTTATCGGTATCCGTAGACGAGCCATCGTTGGTGACGATGGTCAGCGAATCGGCTCCGGCATAGTTCGCCGCCGGACGACCAGCCCGTTAAGGGCCGTGTTGATGCTGGCAATGGAGCCGGCCGTGATCGAACACTTGCGCCCGTTCCCGCTCAGGGTAAGGCCTGCGGTGCTCGCCAGGGTAAGAGTGCCATGGGCCACACTCAATGAAACACTCTGCACGCGCTTCCATCCGCATCGGCGACGCTGATGATCTTCCCGGCACTAAATACGATGGTATTGTCTTCAGCAACGGTTTGCGCGCCAGGAACCGTATTGACGGGTGCCGCCAGAAGACTGTCGTACCGTGCCAGCGTGGCCGCGCTGAGCACCAGCCAGCTGTCGATCTGGCCGGTTTGTTGTTCGAGCACCCAGTTTCCCCCTTTGGCTGGCGCTGCCGGTGGCATCGGTGGAGGCGGCAATATCGGCACCGGTGAGGGCAGCGAGCTGGGTGAGGAGTGCGCTGCCACCGGAACCGGCGGCGATGTCGCAGCCGTGAGGAGAATGTCGGCGTTGGCGGAAAGGGGTGGGGCGCCCAGCGCCGAAGCTGAATGCTGTGGCTGCCCAGGGTGGCGCTGTCGAGGGTGTCGCACCCCGGGCTGAGGCTGCCGCTGCTGCCATGGCTGACGATCTGGATCGACTCCGATGGCTTTGCTGCCACTGGCTCCGTCGATCGCCTGGGTAATGGCATCCAGACCGGATTCACCGACATTGATCACACGTACCATGACATTGCCCGGCAGGTCGGCCAGAAGACTCTGGTAGTCGGCTACGCGGGAATCGACTACGAGCAGGGTAATGGGGGCGACCGGAGCGTTGGGCGCACCTGCGGTATTCGAGGTGCTCGGTGTAGAATCAACTGCCGGGGCCGAGGCTTTAGCCACCGTGTCAGCCGGTTTGGTCGTGGCTTGTTTGTCCGCCAGATGCTCGTCGGCGGCGACGGCGGCGGCGGCGTCGAACATGACCCGGGGTTCAAGTGCGAAGGCGCTGCTGCGCGGCCGAAAAATGGAACGAAGCGTCGAGTTGACGGGTGATCCGTCCACTACGGAATTATTGATCATGACATGAGCCCTTGCTGAATTGTAGTCAGCTTAAAGTGATACCTCATACCTGGTATGTGACATAGTTCCTGTTCTTGACCTCAATACGCAGCTGATGGCTTGTTTATAGGTCCGCAATTGGCCGAAAGGGTGCGTACAGCCATGGTTTGTTGTTCATTCTCGAAGTTTGTTGTGAAGAATCAAGACGCCGTCGAGTAGCGCTGCAACTTCTGGCCGTCATAAAGCGCGTTCTTTTCGCCCAACTGCGTCGCAACCTGGCGGCATGGGTGGGGCACATTTGTCATGCGCCCCCGGAGATCTCACAGGAGGTCGGCTGGAATATTACCGCCGTTGTCGGCGAGTTTTTGCAGTACCGTTTTGTGCAGCCACATGTTCATCTGCGCAGAATCGCCCATCTTTTCGGCGGGGCAACCCAACTCCACGGCCAGCGCCTTGCGCGCTGCCAGACTGCTGTCCAGGCCCAACAGTTTCATCAGATCAACGATGGAGACCTTCCAGTTGAGTTTTTCTGCGTGTGCCTTTGCCAACGCCTCCATATGGGCCACCACATCCACGACGCTGATGGCCTTCACTACGGGCGCTGCTGGAGCGGCTGCAGCAGTTTCAGTTGCTGGTGCCGCCTGTGCAGTAGCGTCTACCTTGTCACTGCCAAAGCCAAGTTTGGCCAGGATATTGCTAAAAATTCCCATGTCATTCCCCTGTGTTTCGTTGAAAAAATTGACGGCGCTACCGTTTATCTCTTGAGCAAGGCTCCCAGCGCACCCATCAGGTCACCCGTGTTACCCAAACCACCTGCTGGGGCCTGGCCGGCAGGGGTAAGCTTGTCGACCAGGCCGGGCAGGATGCTGGACAACTGGCCTGCCAAATCGCCGGAGTTGACTCCCAACGAGTTCGCAAGACCCGACAAGGAATCGTTGCCCAGCACATTACTGAGTTGTTCGCCTGAGATGGCCTGGTTTTGACCCGAGCCAATCCAGGAACCAATCACGTCACCGAGACCGGCTTGCTGGAACTTGGCTACCAGACCTTCAAGACCGCCCACGCCGCCATCGTTGCCCAGCAGACGGGTGGCCAACTCCAGCAATTGGGGGTTGTTGCTTACCATACCAATGATGTCCTGCAAGCCGCCGCCACCCTGCGGGTTGTCGGTGACTGCGCCAAGAACCGCATCGAATAAACCCATATATATCTCCTGATATGATGTGTTTGTCTTGTGCCGTAGTGTGACATATCCGTGTGATTGTTGGATAGTGCAATTATTTTTCTGTAAAAGTAGGCGGGAGATTCAATGGGAATGTGGGATCAGGCTTTCATAGTGAGGTGAATCTTGGCGGTCATCCAGTCCTCGTCGCACTCGGCAAGCAGGGCAGAAACAAGGCGTAGGCAGGAAGCGGCATTGGGGAAGATTGAAGCGACGCGGGTTCTGCGCTTGATCTCGCGATTGATACGTTCCAGACCGTTGGTGGTACGCAAGCGGGTACGGTGACCCGATGGGTAGTCGAACACAGCGAAGCCCTCGGGCAGATTGGCTTCGGCCCAATCAGCGAGTTTTGGGGCTTTTTCTTCCACCGCTCGACCGCCTGATTGAGCAAGCGCTGAGCTTCCGCTTTGTCGGGGGCATTGAAGATTGAGCGAATACGCAGAGCGACCTCCTTGCGCAGATCGAGACGGGGCACGTAGGCATGAGCGTTTTGCTGCAAATGGAATTGGCAGCGCTGCCAAGGTACGCTGGGTAGCGTGGCTCGCCGTGCGGCCTGAGGCCAGCGTGATCGTCCGAGATGATCAGTTTGACGCCGCGCAACCCGCGCCGGATAAGGTCGCTGAGGAGCTGTCTCAGTGACCCTCTGCCTCGGAAAGCGCCACCGATACGCCCAGCACCCGGCGATGGCCGGTGGCGGTTACGCCGACGGCGACCAGTACCGCGCAATCGACGATCTGTCCCGCTTCGCGAATACGCTCATAGCGAGCATCCAGGAAGACATAGGGCGTCTCCTCGAGCGGGCGCTCCCGCCACGCCTGTAACCCCGTATCCAGTTGAGCCGTGGCGCGGCTAACCTGGGTGGAGGGAGATCGAGACCTCCGGCCCCACCAGGCGCTGCAGCACCTCAATGACCTTGCGCGTGGATACGCCTTGGACGTACATTTCGGCCAAAGCCAGATTGACCGCTTGCTCAGTGCGGGAGCCCTTGTCCAGTGCTGACGGATAGAAGCTGCTGTCACGCACCTGAGGAACGGCAAAGGTAATTTCACCCATGCGTGTCAGGATCGTCTTGGGCTTGAAGCCATTGGCGTAGCCGGTTCGGTCTTCAGAGCGCTCATGGGGTGCCGCCTGAAGGTGATACGAACGCTCAATTTTGCTGGCCTCGTCGACCAGAATACGCAGTGCTTCACCGGCACCATCAAGTCCGTGAGACAACAGCGCCGCATAAGCCGCCTCCAAGGGGGTTGGTTTCAACACGTAATGCCATGGCTACTCCTTCGATGTTATCAACAAAATAACCCCGAAGAACCTGATCGCCGACTCTGCCGGTGGTTTTGCGCGAATTTTCCGCCTTCCGTTCTTCGGGCGCTACGCGCCCTCATCACTTCAGGCGGAAAATTCGCAAACAACCAAAACCAATCACCAGGGAATTTACAGAAAGGATGTTGCACTAACGATTGTTTGCACACCTACTGGCGTTCACCACGCGGTTCGGCTACGGTACTTCGTCAAGAATCGCGGGGTTTGCGGGGCGGGGAAGGGCGGGAATTTATACGCATGGCGGCAAGAATCCCTGATTCCCATAATCTGGTCTTGGTTCAAGACAATCGCAAGAAGTAATGAGGACGCGGAGATTGGGTTTGGGCGAAGATTCGCTGTGGCTTCGCCTGTTCCTCAATACACGCTTGGATCAGGTGAGAGAGTGGAATAAAAGCGAACCACCAAGTTGACCAAAGGAAGTGCAGAGCCACCAAGATCACAAAGAATCACCAAGAAATTCGTCTGGTTTTCTTGGTGTAACTTGGTGCCCTTTGTGCCTTGGTGGTTCGCCTTTCAGTTGTACCCTATTTCGCCGCGTCACCTATCAGGCCGAACGGCGCCCAGAAAGCTGGGTGGCTGTAGTCCTTTGAGCTGTTCATCAATTTCAGCATCGAGTGACGCAGGGCTTCGGCTTTTGATTCCTCGGGATGCTCTGTTTGCCGCTTGAAAAGTTCGGTGGTCAGCAGCCGGGCCGAGACCGTCTCGACCGGCCAGTAGGAGACCAGCAGGCGGCGCGATCCGGCGAAGAAGAAGGCGCGCCCGAGGCCGGATACGGCCTCCTCGTTCTTGCCGTCGCCGCTGGCGGTATTGCATGCCGAGAGCACAACCCAGTCGGCATTGAGCTTGAGGCCGAGCACTTCGCTCAGGGTCAGGAAGCCGTCGTTGTTCCTGTCGTCGGTAAGCGCCGGGTTGGCCATTGCCAGGCTGGGTTGATCGAGCCCGCGCAGGTCGCCCGGAACCAGGCCGTGCGTGGCGAAGGCCACGACACGATAGCTCGACAGATCGCTGCTCTTGACCTTGCCTTCGGTGGCCTGTTTGCCGAGGAAAATGTCGATCTTCGGGTTGGCACCCAGGGTCTTTCCGATATCGTTAAGCTCTTCCGAGGTGTCGGGCAGCGGTGGCAATTGTGTAAAGCCGCGCAGCAGTACTGCCGCATCGGTGTCTGGCAGCGCTCCGGCTGAACGTGTGCTGGCGGCGGCGCCCGTTTTTTCCGGCAAATCGTCGCGCACCCGTGCGACAGCGAGGTTGCGTACCGAGCGGGTACCGGCGTTGCTGCCCGGCGTCTGGTTCATGAACAGCGGGTCGCCAAAACCGACGAAGGGGCGACGACTGGCTTCGCTACGCCCCTGGGCGCGCAAGGCAATCAGGGTGCCGACCGAAGGTTGCTGGGCGATGGCGAGCTTTTTCAACAGCCACGGCTGCTCGGCCAGATTGCTTGAAGCGGACGCGGAAGTGAGCAGAACGGCAAACGGGAGTTGGCCGAGTGCACCGTGCGGGATGATGTTGAGCAGCCTGGCGTCGGCCCACAGCGCTTCGTCCGGGGCCAGCAACGCGGCGTAAAGATTCCGGGCAATGGCCGTGTCGAAGGGATGGATGACCCCATCGCTCAGGTCGAAGGCGCGGCGCAGGGTGGCAACCTGCTGGTCGACCTGCTGCCGGGTCAGCTCGGCAACACGGAATCCGACGCGCGTCGGGGTGATCGTCCACACGTAGGTTTTTTTCTCGGCGACGTAGATGGCAACGGCGGCCTCATCTTTGAGCAGCACTTTCTGGATGTCGGCAGGGGTGGGTGGCCTCGGGGCTACGAGTTCGGCGTAGGCCGGGTAACGTTCGGCGAGTTCGCGGCGCAGGGTGGCGTGCCGGGATTCAAGTCGAACGACATCGTTGCGGATATCGCTGATGGTCTTTTCGAGACGCTGGTCTTCCGCTGCCGAGGCCAGGCGGATCAGCAGCTTGTTGAGCGCGCTGATCTGGTTGGCCGTGTCCTGCTCGCGGCGCGCCAGCTCGGCCAGCGCAGCGTCGGGCAGGGTGGCACGGGCGGCGCTGTTGGCGATGGCCTGCTGAACGCTCGATCCGCGCGCCACTTCGGCGACCCGGAAGGCTTCGGCAATGGGGTCGAAGCCTGCTGGAGCTGATTTTTCGCTGGCCAGGCGGGCCAGCAGTTCGAGGTAACCCTCGGCGATCAGGCGCAGCCGGTACTGGCGAACGAAGCCGCCATTGTCCGAGCTGTTGTCGGTTTCGGCCTGGCGGATGAGCACCGGGAAGGCTTCGCGGAATTCGGTCAGAGCGGCTTCGTTCTTGCCGGCGGCTACCAGAACCACCGCCAGGTAACCGCGCAGGTGGGCCAAATAGAGCGGGTCGACGAAGGGCTTTTTGAGGTTCCAGTTGACGATGCCGCGCAGCATTACTTCGGCGTCATCAATGCGCTGGTTCTTGAGCAGCGCCATTGCCCAGGTGATGTTTTTTGATCCCGATTTTGCAAACTGTGCGGCATTGCTGCGCATCGCCTGGTCGCGCAGTTCATAAACTTTCAGCGCTTCCGCCCAGCGGCCCTGCACGCCAAGCAGGAAGCCGATTTCTGCACGCTGGTTGGAGAGCGCCGTAGAGTAAGCGCGGGTACCGGAATTTTCCAGCGCGGCAAGGGCCTGTTCCTGCAGACGAAGGGCTTCGGCAATTTGCCCCTGCTGCAGTTTGATCTTGCCCAGCGTGCTCAGCGCATTGGCCGTTTTCAGTGTGTTTTTTCCCGAACGGGCGAGCGTTTCCTCAAGAGCCTGGCGAGCCAGAATCTCGGCTTCACCGGTTTTGCCCTGCACCGAGAGAATTCCGGCCAGAAGGCGCTTGCGCTCAATCAGCGTACCCAACGCCAGACTGATATCCAGATGCTCCGGGGATCGCTTGGCGGATACGCTATCAAGAAACTCGCGTGCGTAGCCTAGTGCCTGCCTGCGGAAGCGTTCGGCTTCGACGTAATTGCCTCTCAGTGACTGCATCTGCGCCGCGTAACTGCTGTACCGGCCAAGGGTGTTGGTGCCGTAGATCGCCCACACCTTGCTTTGGCGCAAGGCAGGCAATACCTCGCCCGCACGCTGGAAAGCCTCGTCTGCCTTGCGCAGATTGGCCAGGTTGATTTGTGCGTCGACCATCCAGAGCTGGGTCGAGAAGTAGTGCCATTTGTTGCTGGTTTTATATTCGTCGGCGACGGATTGGGCGTAGTCGGTCAGTAGCAGCCAGTCGCCGGTCGAGTGGATGGCGCCATAGATGTCGCCCTGAAGCCGCCAGCGATCGCACCACAGCTCAGGTGAAGCCGCCTGTTTCAGGCCGAGTGCCTGTTTCAGGTCGGCGAGCGCCTGGTCGTAACGGCCGAGGCGCATGTAAGCCACACCACGCCGGTGCAGGAAGATGCACAGCTCCTGCGGGGCATCGGCGCCGGGCGGCGTTGCCGAAATCTGTTTCTCGAATTCAGCCGTCGCCCTGGAGTCGGTCGCCAGAATTTCTTCTGTATCCTCGTCGGCGCGCGCGCCATTGGCGAAGAGCAGAAGAAAGCAGAGGGCAAGGCGGAGTGTGAGCAGGCGCATGTCGGCTCCGATGATGAGGATGTGATCCGGCTATTCTCACCCTTTGTATCCATGATTCCAAGGCTAAAAAGCAAAAGCCCGAAATGCGAACGTCCAGTCAGAATGGAGACACCCAATTCAACCAGGAATATTTAACGATTATCCTGGCAAGTCTTTGTGAGCTTTGCCCCTTTTCAGGTTCACCACAAGACTTTCAATCCGGGCAATGCGTCGGTTTCGATCTTGCGGTCACAACTCACCAGGACATGGCCCGTTGCAACGGCCTGCCAAATCAGCATGCGGTCAAATGGGTCGCGATGCTTTGGTATGTCCGGCAAGGCCGAAAATCCGGCAGCCAGCCGCGCATCGAGAAGGTATTTCATGCGCGCAGGAGATTTTCTTCCGATATTTCAAAATCCGGCGCGAATGTCGCACTGGCCTGCCCCGCCAGAACGCCCAGCAGGCGCGGCTCAGCAGCAGGCAACTGGCTGAATGGAATGAGCGCCGCAACGTTTTCCCGTCTTCGCCCATAACTGACCACCACCGTCTCTCCCGCCCTTACTGCTTCGATAATTTCAGAAAAACGCGCCTTGAATTCACCAACCTGGACCGTTTGCATGATCTGTGCTCCACGAATGTCGATCTGACAATAGGATATACGGGACAACTGGTCAAGAAAGTGTTTCTTGACACGCCGGGTCGGCATTGACGCCAGTCAACACGCCGTCATTCCGGCGCAAGCCGGAATCCAGTACCTCTAACCCCCCCGCCTTGCCAACAACCGCACACGTCCAACCGCGGTTTCTAGGTTAAAACAATCAGATAAACGAGCTGGAAGACAGTTTCCGCCGGGGTGACGAGCGTTGAAATCAGACAGTGATGAATTTTTCACAGACTCTCAATTCAACCAAGGGAGCAAGGTCAGACTTCAACAGCGCATAGTGCCCTGGCCAAACAAAACGCCGGGAGGCTTGAGCCGTCCCGGCGTTCTGTTGTTAAGTTGTCGAGACTTAGTCGACCTTGGCCTTGGCACGCAGGCCGTCGACCAGCTTGTTGATTTGTTGCGACTGCGCTTGCTGGAGCAGGCGTGGCTTGATTTCCTCAAACGGCGGCACGCTCAGCGGGCGGCTGTCTTCGAGCAGGATGACGTGGTAGCCAAACTCGGTCTTGACCGGGATCTCGGTGTATTTGCCCTTGCTCAGGCTGGTGAGTCCATCGCTGAAGGGTTTGACAAAGTTGCCGGCGCTGGCCCAGCCGAGATCGCCGCCTTTGTCCTTGGAACCGGGGTCGATCGACTGCTTGGCGAGTTCATCAAACTTTGCGCCTTTCTTCAGGTTGGCGATGATGGCCTTGGCGTCGTCTTCATCCTTGACCAGAATGTGGCGCGTCTTGTACTCGGTGTTACCAAGCTGGGTCTTGATCGCTTCGTACTGCGCCTTCAGCTGGGCATCGCTGATCGGGTTCTTCTTGACGTAATCCTGAACGTAGGCACGGACGAAGAAAGCCTGGCGTGCTGCTTCGGCCTGTGCGGCGACTTCCGGCTTCTTGTCGAGCCCGGCCTTCTTGGCTTCCTGAATCAGCAGTTCGCGCCGGATCAGCTCCTCACGGACGGCCTTTTTCAGTTCCGGGGAATCGGGGGCGCCCTGGGCTTTCTGTTCGGCGATGAAGATATCGGCCAGGGTTTGCGAAATGGCGACGCCATTGACCGTTACGAAGGTACTGCCGGCGGCCATCGCCGATGTCGTTATCATTGCACCGAGAAGCAGCGCGGCAGCAAGTTTCGAGAGATTCTGCATGTTTCGTTTTCCTTCTGTCTGGGTAGAGTGGGGTAGGATAGGGTTTCTTGTTATAAGAGTAAACCGGTCATGTTCTTTGCGCTTCTTCCGGAGTCAATGACTGGATGCTCAGCGCATGGATTTTACTACGCATCAGTTCGCCCAGGGCATTGTATATGAGCCGGTGCCGGGCCAGCGTCGACTGGCCGGAGAACTCTGCCGAGACAACAAGCAAGCGGTAGTGACCGCCGCCGCTACGGGCGCCGGCATGACCGGCATGCAGCGCCGAGTCGTCAATCAGTTCCAGACGCAGCGGCATTAGTCCGGCCAGCCGTTCGCGCAGAACGGATTCGAAATCGCCGGAAGATTTCTGCGCAGGGGTCTGGCTCACGCCGGCAATGCCTTCTTGAAGGGCTTGACACTGACGCTGGCGTAAACTCCGGCGCTGATGTAGGGGTCGGCGTCAGCCCATGCTTTTGCCGCGTCAAGCGAGGCAAACTCGGCAACGATCAGACTGCCCGTGAAACCGGCCGCACCGGGATCGGGCGAGTCGATGGCCGGAAAAGGACCGGCCAGGATCAGGCGCCCTTCGTCCAGCAAGGCTTTCAGGCGCTCGACGTGCGCGGGACGGGCGGCAAGGCGGGCTGAGAGCGTTCCCGGCTGGTCTTCGCCAACGATGGCATAAAGCATTATTTCTCCTCCTCGATGTATTTTGAAAGGATCAGCCCCTGGATGATCACGAACACAAACATCAGGCCCATGCCGCCAAACAGTTTGAAATTGACCCAGTCGTCGGTCGACAGGTTGAACGCGAAGGCGACGGCGAGATTGGCGAAGCCCATGAAAACAAAAAAACCGATCCATGACCAGTTGACCTTGTTCCAGACCGACTCGGGTAGTTTCATCTGCTCGGCAAGCAGGGTGCGAATCAGGTTTTTCCTGAAAAGCAGCGTGCCGATGAGCATGGCGACGGCAAACGCCCAGTAGAGTATCGTCGGTTTCCACTTGATGAAGGTCTCGTCATGGAAAATCAGCGTCAACCCGCCAAACACGGTGATGATGCCCAGGCTGGCCCAGAGCATGGTGTCGACCTTGCGATGCTTGAACCACACCCAGCCGATCTGAGCGAAGGTAGCGGCGATGGCAACACCCGTTGCAATAAAGATGTCGCCAAGCTTGAAGGCGATGAAAAAGAGGATGACCGGAAAGATATCAAAGAAAAATTTCATGGGATGGCCTGCGCAATGACCCCCGGATTATGGCTGATTTATGCTTTGGCTGTCCATGTCCGGTGACTGGCCTTTGCTATACTCAGGCTGTTTCGTAGGGAGGACGACATGAACCGAATCGCCATCATTGATGACCTTGCTATCAATCTGACGCTGTTGACTGCCCTGGTCGGCAAGCTGGGGGATTGCGAATCCATCGTCTTCCAGGAGTCACCGAAAGCTCTGGCCTGGTGCTCGGAAAACCAGCCCGATCTGATCATCGTTGATTACATGATGCCGGCGATGGACGGCATTGAGTTCATCACGCGTCTGCGTGCGGTCGCCGGCAGGGAAGAGGTGCCGATTCTGATGATCACGGCCAATGACGACAAGGATGTTCGTTATGAGGCCTTGCAGAGCGGGGCAACAGACTTTCTGACCAAGCCGGTGGACCGCATCGAATTCTCCGCCCGGGTGCGCAATATGCTCGCGCTGGGCGCCAGCCGGAAGAAACTGGCCGACAAGGCGGCCTGGCTGGCCGATGACGTAGAAAAGGCGACGGCGGCGATTCATGCCCGCGAACAGGAACTTTTGTTTCGCATCTCGCGCGCGGCGGAATTTCGCGATCCGGAAACCGGCGCTCATATCCAGCGCATGGCGCATTATTCCCACCTGATTGCCGGACGGCTGGGCTTGTCTGACGAGGATCGGCAACTGATTCTGCAAGCAGCACCGATGCACGATGTAGGAAAGATAGGCATTCCCGACTTCATTCTGCTCAAGCCGGCGACCTTGACGCCGGAAGAGTTTGCGGTGATGAAGACCCATGCGGCGCTTGGCTTTGAACTGCTCAAGGACAGTCAGTCAAGGATTCTTCAATCCGCGGCTTCAATCGCACTCTCGCACCACGAGAAGTATGACGGCACGGGCTATCCGCAGGGTCTGGTCGCCGATGCAATACCTCTCTTCGGGCGCATCGTGGCGATCGCTGACGTCTTTGACGCGCTGACCTCCGAACGGCCCTACAAGAAAGCCTGGCCGACCGAGCGTGCCGTGGACTACCTGCGCGACGGAGCCGGCGGGCATTTCGACCCGGCCTGTGTTGAAGCCTTCATTGCCTGCTGGGACGATGTCCTGGGGATCCATGCGCAGTATCAGGATGCAGAAGTGCCGAACATTTAGAAATGATTTAATCAGGAAGTCTGATCAGTTCGGCCGCTTTTTCCGGCGTGCAGTTCGCCGGAATGACGCCGAGTAGCGGTGCTGCAAGGCGTTCCTTCAGTGCCACCAGATTCTCCTCGAAGCGGGACATCTCCGGGTCGATGCGGTTGGCGACCCAGCCGGCGAGTTCAAGTCCACGTGCGGCTATGGCCTGCTGACTCAATAGCGCGTGGTTGATGCAGCCGAGGCGCATGCCGACGACGAGGATGACCGGCAGCCCGAGCTTCTCGACCAGGTCGGCGGTGTCACAGTGCGGGCCGAGCGGTACGCAGAAGCCGCCGACGCCTTCGACCAGAACGACATCGGCCATGGCGCGAAGGGTTTGACAGGCGGCGACGATGCGTTCGATATCGATGCGGCGCCCTGTTTCAGCCGCCGCGATATGCGGGGCGATCGCCGGCTGGAAAAGGTAGGGGTTGACCAGATCGCGCGGCGCGTCGACGCCGGCCGCAGCAAGCAGTTGTTCCACGTCGTCGTTTTTGCCATTGGCATCGGTTCCGGCGGAGATCGGCTTCATGCCGATAGCCTTGATGCCCTGCTCGCGCAGTGCAAGCAGCAAGGCACAGGTGATGAAGGTCTTGCCGACATCGGTGTCGGTGCCGGTAACGAACCAGGCGGGTGTAGTCGAAGTATTCATTTGATGGCGTAGCCTAAAATGACGTCATAACTTGCCGGCAGGCCGGCGGCCTGGCGATGCTGCTCGTAGGCTGCTTCCACCTGTTGCCAGGCGCGGCGGCCCATCATGCCGCTGCGCGCACCCTCGCCGACATTGTGCGCACCGATTCCCTTGACGGCGCGCAGCAGGGTTTTCAGGTCGGGGTAATGCGCGGTGTGTTTCTCGCGGCGCAGGATGATGCTGCCAAAACCTGCATTGACCAGCGCTCTTTCGACATAGTCCGGCTCGTTGAAGGGCAGGGTGTGGCGGTGCTGGTCAACGCCGGAGAATGCCAGACGCAATTCATTGAAGGTGTGCGGGCCGAGCGTGCTGAGCGCCAGCCGGCCACCTGGCCTGAGAACCCGCGCCGCTTCCGAAAAGGCCGTGTCGATGGCGCACCATTGAATGGTCAGGCTTGACCACCACAGGTCAAAACTGGCCTCGGCCAGGGGCAACTCCTCGATGTCGGCGGCAAAGCAGATATCGGTGTCGCGCTGCGCCAGTCCGAGCATGGCAGGTGCAAAATCGACCCCGGTAATATGCACGGCGGGCCAGCGTGCGCGCAGCATGCGCGCGCCGTAACCGGTGCCGCAGCCGGCGTCGAGAATGCGCGTCGGACTGCCCGCAGAACAGATTGAATGATCGAACGCTTCGAGCAGCCGATCACAGACCTGGCGCTGAACCACGGCGGCGGCGTCGTACGTGGTGGCCGCGCGTTCGAATGACTCGCGGACACGTTGCTTGATCGAAGGCAAAGGCATGTCAGAAATCACCAATCAACTGGGCAAAACGTTCCGGGTCATTGAGAAAGGGGGCATGCGCTGCGCCGGCAAAGCGTTCGAGATGCGCGTTCGGCAGTTGTTCTTTCAGCCATTGCGCAGCAGCGAGCGGCATCAATGGATCGTTTTCGCCGTGGATCAGCAGTGTCGGCAGCGCGATGGCTGCGAGTTGTTGCCGCAGGTCGACATCGCGTAGCCAGCCGAGGCCCTGAACGAGCGTTGCCGCGTCCGGAAGTTTGCCGGCCGACAGGCCGAGCGCCAGGCTACGTGCATTTGCGCGGGCCTGGGTATCGCCTTGATTGAGCAGGGCGATAAAGCGTTTCAGGGTGGTGCCGGGATCTTCGCCGACCGCCGTTTCGAAAGCGTCCAGCAGCGCCGGGGTTTGCGCGTGCGGCCAGTCGTCGGCTTGTGTAAAGCGCGGCGTGCTTCCGACCAGGATCAGTCGCGAAAAATGGCCGGGACGCAGCACGGCGGCCTGCAGGGCAAGCTGGCTGCCAAGCGACCAGCCGCACAGGATGCAGCCTTCGGGCAGCGTGTCGGCCAGCGCTGCGGCGGTGTCGATGAAAGAAGGCGTGGCGCACGAAGGACAGGTTGGTGAGCGCATCAACTGACGAACTGCAGTCGGCCTCCCCGTAGCCTGGCAAGTCAAGCAGATGTACGCGGAAACGCTGCGCAAGATTCCCGATTACCGGCTGCCAGACGGCCTTGCCGATTCCCCAGCCGTGGATCAGGGCGAGGTCTCTTTCGTGGCCGCTGACGTGGCCAACCCGTTCGACGTTCAGCGTGCTCATGCCAGATCCCGCAGGGCGTCGATAAGCTGTGCCACCTGCTCGGCGCTGTGCGCCGCCGTCAGCGAAACCCGCAGCCGGGCGGTTCCCCTGGGGACAGTCGGTGGCCGGATGGCCGGCACCCACAGCCCGCGTTCGAAGAGCGCGTTGGCAACGCGCAGGGCTTCGTGGTTGTCGCCGATGATCACCGGCTGGATGGCTGTGGGTGAAGGCAGCAGTCGCCAGCGGGTGCCGGCCAGCCCGTCGCGCAGTTGTGCGGCAAGCTGCCATAGATGCGTACGGCGGGCGTCGCCGTTTTCGATCAGTTCAAGGCTGGCCGCCAGCGCGCAGGCCATGATCGGGCTCGATCCGGTGGTGAAAATATAGGTGCGGGCGCGTTGCAGCAGCCATTCGATGACCGCCTCGTGTGCCGCGACAAAGGCACCCGAGCCGCCAGCGGCCTTGCCCAGCGTGCCCATGTAAATAATACGCTGGGCCGCTGGAATGCCGAAATGCACCAGGCTGCCGCGACCCTGTGCGCCGAGCACGCCGAAACCATGCGCATCGTCGACCACCAGCCAGGCATCGAAGCGTTCGGCCAGTTGGTACAGTCCGGGCAGGGGCGCCAGATCGCCGTCCATGCTGAAAACGGCGTCAGTGAGGATCAGCTTGCGTCTGGCCGGGCTGGCCGCGAGCAGGCGTTCGAGTGCAGCCAGGTCGCCATGCGCATAGCGCTGGCTGTCGGCACGCGCGAGCTGCACGGCATCGATCAGAGAGGCGTGGTTGAGCTTGTCGGCGAATATCGCATCGCCACGCCCGACGAGCGCCGGGACGATGCCGAGGTTGGCCATGTAGCCGGTGGAAAACATCAGGGCGCGCGGAAAGCCGCTAAAGGCCGCGAGCTTCTGTTCCAGCGCTTCGTGTGCGGTCTGATGGCCACTCACCAGATGCGAGGCGCCACTGCCGACGCCCCAGGTTCTGGCTGCGGCACAGGCCGCTACGATCAGCGCGGGTTCGTTGGCCAGCCCCAGATAGTCGTTGCTGCAAAAGCTGATCAGGTCGCGGCCATCGACGCGCGCCAGCGGGCCGCAGGGCGCATCGAGCGTGCGTCGGCGGCGCTTGAGGCCGTCAGCGGTCAATTGAGCCAGTTGAGCGGCAAGTTCTGCGTGAAGGATGGATTCAGTCATCGATGGGTTGTGGGTAGGGAAGATATCAGGTTTTCAAATCAGCCAAAAGGCAGTGATCGGTTCTGCTTCGAGATCACCGGGGCTGCGCCAGGGCTTCCGCCAGCGCACCAGATGTGGCCTGGCCGAGCTGGATGATTTCTTCATCACTGACGATGTACGGCGGCATCAGGTAAACGGTGTTGCCGATCGGGCGGATCAGGGCTTCGCGCGCAAGTGCCGCCCGGTAAAAACGGCGAGAGAAATTCGGGTCATCGGTTTCAACATCGAAGGCGAGGATCATCCCGCGCTGACGCAGGTGTTTGACCTGCGGGTGCTGGCCGAGTGGTGCCAGTGCGGCGGCAAGCTTTTCGGCGCGCACCTGGTTGGCTTCCAGCACCTTGTCGTCAGCAAAGATGTCGAGCGTCGCCAGCGCAGCGCGGCAGGCGAGCGCGTTGCCGGTGTAGGAGTGCGAATGCAGGAAGCCGCGCGCCGTGGCGTCTTCATAAAACGCGCCATAGACCGCATCGGTGGTGAGCACGATGGACAGCGGCAGGTAACCCCCGGAGATGCCTTTCGAGAGGCACAGGAAATCCGGCTTGATCCCGGCCTGCTCATGCGCGAAGAAGGTACCGGTACGGCCGCAGCCGACGGCGATCTCGTCGCAAATCAGGTGCACCTCGAAGCGATCGCAGAGCGCACGGGCTCGACGCAGGTAGTCCGGGTCGTACATGGCCATGCCGCCGGCGCACTGGATCAGCGGCTCGACGATCAGTGCGGCGATGCTTTCGTGATGTGTTTCGAGATGCGATTCAAGCGCTGCAGCGGCGCGGCGTGCGACATCGAGGGCCGACTCGCCGGCTTCGGCGCGGCGGGCGTCGGGCGATGGCACGGTAGCGGCCGTGCGGATCAGCGGCGCGTAGGCGTCCCTGAAAATCGCCACGTCGGTCACCGCCAGCGCACCGACCGTCTCGCCGTGATAGCTGCCTTCGAGGCAGAGAAAATCCTGTTTACTGCTGCGCCCACGGTTGCGCCACGAGTGGAAGGACATCTTGAGTGCAATCTCGGTCGCCGAGGCACCGTCGGAGGCGTAGAAGCAATGACCCAGTCTTGGACCCGATCCGCCGCCGGTCAGTGCTGCCAGGCGTTCCGACAGTTCGACCACCGGCCGGTGCGTGAAGCCGGCCAGGATGACGTGTTCCAGTTCTTCGAGCTGATCGCGCAGCGCCGCGTTGATGCGCGGGTTGCAGTGGCCGAACAGATTGACCCACCACGAGCTGATGCCGTCGAGATAGCGCCTGCCATCGAAATCGTAGAGCCAGACGCCCTTTGCCCGGGCGATCGGTATCAGCGGCAGCGAACCCTCCCCCTGGCTGGTGTGCTGCTTCATCTGCGTGCACGGGTGCCAGACAGCGTTGAGGCTGCGTTGCAGGAGGTCGGTGTTGCTTGTTTGAGTAGTCAATGAAGTAAGAATCTGAGTAAATGACTCGCCGGTCGGGGTTTTCACCTGAGGAAATCCCCCCGGCGGACGCCAAGCTTTGCCCGATCAGTGCAGGGTCTGCGAGGGCGCGTTGTTCTGCTCCGGCATTTCGGCGTGCACCGAATCGCCTTCGATGTTCGGGTAAAGCGGTGCGCCGCAGTCGTCGCAGAACTCATAGGGGAACTGCTGACCGTGCACCAGGATTTCCTTGATTCCGGATTCGCGCAGCAGGCTTTCAATCTCGCCGACCACGTCGCTTGTTTCATCTTCGGCACCGAGCAGGGGCCAGATGACGCCGTGAAATACAGTATTGCCGTCACGCGGCCCGAAAGCGATACGGTATTCTTCCAGCCGCTTGTCGTGAAAGCCGCCGATGACGGCACGCAGCGCCTCGGCCGGCTGGCCCAGGGTGGTCTGCAGAAAAGCCACCGAGGCGTGCAGCGAGTAGGGGCGTGAGGCCATGTCGGCGGTGCGGCAGGCGGCGTGATAGGAATCGGCGAGCAGCGTCTGGAATGCGCAGCCGGTGAGCAGGGGCTCAAGGCAGGGCCCGCCCTGTTTGACCCATTCCTTGAGCGCCGTTTCGCGCGTGCAGCTTTTCGACTCATTCCAGCGGAACAGCGGCATGCCGCGGGAACGGCAATGGCACCGATCAGATAGCGCGTGTCGGAAAGGAACTGGTTGGTTTCAGGCAGCGTGGTCACGTCGAGTTTCAAGGCATTGTTGCACAGCGCCGCGCTCCCCAGATCGCGCATCAACTGCCAGGTATCGACAAAGCTGCGCGGCAACTGGTCCGGGCTGTACAGGTAATCCGCCAGGGCCATCTGGGCGCTAGCAGAAAAAACGTGTGCGCCGAGATGAACCTTGAGCGTTTGCAGCGTGCTCCTGGGGATCGTTCCGGCCGGGATCGAAAAGCGTGACCAGGCGAGTACGGGCACATTGAACAGCAGGATGTCGTACTCGTTACCCTGATGCGAGAGCAGGCAGGATTCGGCGCGCGACCTCGATGAGGTCGGCAAGGCTGTCGTGCGCCACGGCGTGCGAGTCGAAGAGGCGGTCCAGCGAAGCATTCAGGTCTTCCTCGGCGCCGTCTTGCAGCAGCTTATCGACGAGCTCCGAGAGCTGCCTTTCCCAGAACCCATCCTCCAGCTTGCCACCGGACTCGGCAAGGCCGGTCGCCAGTCGGCCCAGTTCGGTGGCGTCGGCCGAGATGCGCTTGCGCGAGGAGAGACGGTTACGTTTCATTATGAGGAACCTGCGGGGCGAGACAATCGGCTATTGTACCAAGACGACGAGTGGCGTTGCTTGCTTGATCGTATCTGGCCGCATTTTGAACGAGGCTGACCAAGGGTTTCCCCGGTGAATCCATGTTTCCAGGTGCATTGCTGGTTCGCTTTCCCCCTGGTGCGGCGTTTAATCCTCTTTCTTCGGCGGCAGGAAAAAATCTCTCGGGTGCTGTTTCAGATGGCGCAGGATGGCGCCGGCGATCATTCGCCACGGTATTTCCGAAACTTGCCTGGCACGCAAAGCGACGTCGAGCGCCAAAGTAAAACTGACACTCAGGTTGACAAAGCCAATGGCGGCAACGCCAAGCGCAGCCCATAGCAGCATCCAGTAATCCGGTGAGAAGTCTAGACCGACAAAGGCGATGCCGACGAAGGCGGATGAGAACGCGACGTGGCGGATGTCGATGGGGAGGCCGAAAAGAACGCCGAAGATGGAGGTGCCACCGAGCAGGAAGCCAAATATCATGTTGCCGGACAAGGCGCCGAGATTGTCGCCGACATAGGCCGAAACGCGTTGCATGCGCGATTCGCCGAACACTCGTTTTGGCCATTCGAGTTGCAGGATACGCTCGGGGATGCGGTTGTAGGCCGAAAAATTGTCGTAGTAACCGTTGATCAGGCCGGCGAGGAACAAGCAGACGCCGGCGATGGCGGCGTAGACTACGGCGCCGCTGTAGATCAGGCTTTGCTCCTCAAGCAGAAGGACGGCTTTCCCGTGGCTGACAAAGTGCTCGCCAGTGAGGCTGAAGACGGAATAGGCAATCAACCCGGCGAGTGGGATGGCGACGACGATGTTGCCGAGAATGGCGACGGTCTGGCTGCGCAAGGTGCGTGCAATCAGGCCGGTCAGAACCTCGATGTCGCGCAGTTTCCCGCCGCTCTGGCTGATGCTGGCGGCAATGGCATTGGCCGTCATCGCCGGTTGCTTGGTGGCCACAGTGCCATGCACGATGTGGATCAGGCAGAAACCCAGCCCGTAATTGAGGCAATAGGCAAGGGCGCCGGTGAGTGGGGGCATGTCGGCTTTGGCCAGCAGGATCTTGAAGCAGGCCATGAACGCAATGATGAGGCCGCCAATGGCCGCCGAGCGCGCCATTACGCCATATTCGTTGCGTGTTGCGGTGATGTAGTGTTCGCCGTGGGCGCTGGCGTTGTCGGTGACGCGCAGGGCGATCATGTCTGTGTTGCGGCGCCAGTGCTGGCGCAGGTTATTACGTTGACACTCATCCTGAATCAGTTGGGTAAACAGACGAACGATGGGCGGGTATGCCGATTGTCCGTCGGGGTCCTGGCGCAGCCTGTCGAGAATGTCGAGCAATTGCTCGCTGCGCCGGATCAGTTGTTGCAAGCGTTTCAAATGATAGGTGAGGCGGATACTGGTGCCTTCCCGGGCCGCACGCTTGCGTATCCTTTCCATGACTTGCAGGCATTGGTCGAGCAGTACGCGCAGGTGCTTGTCGTCGCTGATGGCGGCGTCCGGCTGGCGCCAGGCGCCGTGATAGGCGTCGATATAGGCGATCAACTCTTCGTTTTGTGTGACAAAGGGCGATTCGTGGTTTTCGAGTGCGCGGTCGAGTCGAAGCAGTGCGGGCTCCATGCCGAAAGCAGCGATCCAGAAGGAAATAACGCGCAGCGACCGGAGGATTTCGGTAATCGAACGTGGTATTTCAGGCGAGGCAGAACTCTCTTCGAAATGCAGTGCTTCGTCGAGTTCCAGCCAGGCCTGTTCGCCGACGCCGCTCACCCAGCGACCGTCGCTCGATTGATGAAATACCTTGCGCAACACCGTGCGCAAAAGATCATCGTCAATGACTTCGGGAAGAATGGTGTGCCCGATGCGGCGGATGCCTTCAGACAGAAAGCTGGTATTGGGCAGGATGCCGGTCGTGGTGTAAAGCGCCGAGTGGCGATGGGTCTGACTCAGTTCGACGAGTTTCTCGCGCACGGCCTGACGCAACTCAGGGTGCAGGTCAAGGATGTGGCAGAGCGCGTGCAGGTTACGTTTTGCCGTTTCAAAGTCGGTGGCCCGGCGCGGCCTGATTTCATCGATCAGCCGGGCGAACAAATCCGTCGGATCGGCATCCGGGGCTGTAAAGCGGACTAGCAGTTCTTCCATTGTGTTTATGTTTCCAGTAACGGTAAGCGGGGTGGCAGAGTCGGGTACAATCCTACAAAAAATTGTGCCGGAATTTTTTCGGCCAGGATGAAAACAGTGCTCATTGTACTTTCCCCCGCCAAATCCCTTGACTTCGAGACGCCACCGACGCTGGCCGACGCGACGCAGCCGCTGTTTCTCGATCAATCGCAATTGCTGATCAAACGTTTGCGCAAGCTGTCGCCGCGTGCGCTTGGCAAACTGATGGGCATCAGCGATCAGCTCGCGGCACTTAACGCCACACGTTATGCCGACTGGGCAACGCCCTTCACGCCGGAAAACGCCAAACAGGCAGTACTGGCCTTCAACGGCAATGTCTATGAAGGACTCGATGCCGCAACGCTTGCGCCAGCCGACCTGCGCTTCGCGCAGGGTCATCTGCGAATCCTCTCCGGGCTGTACGGCGTGCTGCGCCCGCTCGATCTGATGCAGGCCTATCGCCTGGAGATGGGTACCTCCCTGGCCAACCCGCGCGGCAAGGATCTTTACGCCTTCTGGGGCGATCGCATTGTCGATGCGCTGAATGCGGCGCTGCTTGAGGTCAAGGCTGCGGCGCTGGTCAATCTGGCTTCGGAGGAATACTTCAAGTCGGTGAAGTCGAAAAAACTTGCCGTGCCGGTGATCCAGCCGGTATTCGAGGACTGGAGCGGGAGTGCAGGAGCGGGGCAATTCAAGGTCGTCAGCTTCTACGCCAAGCGCGCGCGCGGACTGATGGCGCGTTTTGCACTGGTCAAGCGAATCACGGTACCGGAAAAGTTGAAGAAGTTTTCGGCCGAGGGGTATGCCTTTGCCGCAGAGGCATCGACTGCGACGCGCTGGGTATTCCGTCGCCGGTCAAACCAGGAAGGGTAGCGAGTAGGTCGGGTTAGCGATAGCGTAACCCGACTGAACTCCCGGCCTGAAACGTCGGGTTACGGCCTGGCGGCCTAACCCGACCTACTCGATGTGATTTCATCGCCAGTCAAACCAGACCAAGCAGGTGGCCGGCAGATTCAGCCGTCAGAATGGTGAACGGTGGCGGTTTGTGCCGGTGGCGGGCGAGTTTGAGCAGCAGCTTGTCGCGCGTTATCAGCAGATCGGCCTGGCAGCGAGCGGCAAGAATCAGGAACTTCTGATCATCCTCGTCACGACAGCGCGGCAGCAGGTAGTTTTCCTCTCCGCTGGCGTCGCATGGCGTGGCAAAACTCCGGTAGCTCTGCATCAGGACATTGCGCGCTTCGAAATCGAGCCCGAACTCCGGGTAGGCGCTGACCCGTTCCAGTTCGGCCAGGCATTCCGTCGCTGTAAAACATAGTATTCGTCCCTGGTTGATGGCCATTCGTAGTGGCTGGGTATGGTGGTTGCCGAAGTGCAACATGTCCATCACGATGTTGGTATCAAGCACGAGGCGGGTTGGCAAGGGCATGGAGTCAATCGAGCCGGAGTTTTTCAGCGACACTTTCGGCGATGGCCAGAATGCCGATAAGGGGCCGTAGTCGAATTGAGTTGATAAGGGTCGCGCTTGCGGCTCTTCTCGCCTCTGACTCAGCCGATGACTTGGGCGATGGTTTCGTGCGAGGTGTGCAGATATGGCACCAACACCACTTCACCGAAGGAATGGGCCATTGTCACATCCGATCGTAAGCGGCGTCTTCGTCGTTGTTCCACACCGCCGCGAAACTCGCCTCAGCGACCTTGGCAGCGGCCTGGGTCAGGCGCTGCTCATCCTCGCGCGTACGCAGGAAATCGACGAAGTCCTCGACCTCCGCCAGACGTTGCGGCGGCAGTTGTCTTATCTTCGCGATCAAACCCTGTTCAGTAGCGCTCATCGCTCTTGCTCCTCTCGTTTAGCCATGCGCTCCATTGCAATGGTCTGGCGCATGCCTGAATCCCTGTTTTACGAAACGCGATTGACAATATCACGACACCTCATACCACGCAAAACAAGTTACTATGACCCGCGACCGTGCTCGGCTTCCCAGCCTTTGCAGGCAAGCGCGATATAGCGAGGCACCGGTCGTGCTCCGGTGCCATAGGCACTCATGGTTCTGATCGTCATGCCAAGTGCTTCGGCTGCCTGATTGAGCGTCAGTCCATGGCGCGCACGCCACTGGGCGAAGATTCGCGTGTTTTCGTCGGGAGCGTTTTGCGCCTGGGCGTCGAGCCAGAGCGTGTCGGCACCGATCTGGATGTCGAGGGCCGGCCACTCCACAGCCCAACCCTCGCCATCCGTCAATGTAGCCCCGGCAAAAGCCCTGGCATTGCGTAGAGGAGCTAACCCAGGCGATTCGTCGAAGAGCGGCGTGAAATCAACAGTGAAGACGCTACCGTCGGCAAAGGTCAGCCGCAGGCGGAATTTTGCCAAAGCGCTTACCGAACTAAGACGGGGTCGTTTCATGGATGCCATTTTTGCCATTCCTCCATCAACTCGTTAAGGTGCTCGGATACCCAGGTTAGCACCTCCTCACGAAGGCCTCGTGGCCATTCGCCCTGCGTGACCAAGGTCGCCAAATCAATAATGACGTCAAAGCCGCCGCCAGTCAGATGAACATGCGCTGGCCCGTGATCACGTTCGCGAAGTTCCAAGCGGTACTTGTTGTTGCGAAATCGCTGCTTCGACGTCATCTGGGTACACTATAGAAATGGTTTCTAATAGTCAATTGACCAAAGCGAGGCGTTGCCGGATGCAGCACTAGCGCCATAGTCCCGTTGCGTCGAGCCGAAGTTTTTCAGCGACTCTTTCGGTGATGGCCAGAGACGCCGTCAACCCCGGCGATTCGATCCCGAAGAGATTGACCAGCCCGGCGATACCATGGGTTTCCGGCCCCTGGATGAGAAAGTCGGCGGCCGGGTCACCGGGGCCAACGATCTTCGGCCGGATTCCGGCATAGGCCGGGGCCAGCGCACCATCCGGCAAGCCCGGCCAGTAGTGGCGAACTTCGGCATAGAACGCGTCGGCACGCGCCGGGTCGACGCTGTAATCCATGGCCTGGGTCGGGTCAGTCGACGGCATGTTCAGCCACTCGACGTCGGGGCCGAAGCGTGCCTGGCCACCGAGATCAAGTGTCAGGTGCACACCCAGGCCGCCGGGTTCGGGTAGCGGATAGATCAGCCGCGAAAACGGCGCCTGACCAGCCAGCGTGAAGTAATTTCCCTTGGCGTAGAAGGCGGGCGGTATCAAGGTCACCGGAAAGCCGGCCAGCGAGCGGGCGACGCGGACGGCACTGAGTCCGGCGGCGTTGATCACGATGCCGGCCTTGATGCGCGCGGCGTCCTGGCCGCCGACCTCGAGCACCAGGCCATCGTCGGCCAGGTTGCCGGCGCGCAGGGTGCTGCGCACCGCCAGCGTCGCACCGGCGCGTTCGGCGTCGCCCAGCAGGGACAGCATCAGGCCATGGCTGTCGATGATTCCGGTTGACGGCGAGAGCAGGGCCGCAGTGCATCGGATCCCGGGTTCGAGGGCGCGGGCGTCGGCGGCGCCGAGCAGTTGCAAGTCATCGACGCCGTTGTTTTCGCCCTGCCGGAGCAGGGCGTGCAGCCGGCTTTCCTGTGCGGCCGAGGTGGCAACGACCAGCTTGCCGCAGCGCCGGTGGCTGACGCAGTGACTGACGCAGAACTCGTAGAGCAGATGGCGGCCGGTAACGCACAGTTTTGCCTTGAGCGAGCCGCTCGGGTAGTAAAGCCCGGCGTGGATGACTTCACTGTTGCGTGCGCTTGTTTCGCTGCCGAAAGTGTCGTGTTGTTCGAGGATCACCGTGTCGATACCGCGCTGCGCCAGCGTGCGCGCGCAGGCCAGACCGACAACCCCGGCCCCGATCACGACAGCGCCGATTCTCTCCATCCTGCATTGCTCCACTCGAAAGGCCGCATTGTAATGCCTTCGGCCAGTTGTTCCGGTGCACGGCAAAACGCTGGGGCACGACAGCCCGGCTTATAATCCTGAAAGTTTGCTTCAGGGTAAATTTTACCAACAGTCCTCAGTCATTCCGGCGAACGCCGGAATCCAGATTCGTCCATCTGATCAGGATGTTAAACGAACGGTTTGATAAACGAACTGGATTCCGGGTCAAGCCCGGAATGACGGTATTTTGACGGTATTTGAATGAGTCAGCGCCAGAACATGTTTACCGTGAAGTTTGCTTTGAGACCACCTGCCAAAAAGTTTTCAAGGCTATACGCAGCTTTTGCTTGTTAATTTTCGTGTGCCGATCACATGTCTGTTCATTCACCACAAATCATGCTGCGCGAAGAGGAGGTCGAGTTCATCGCCATTCGTGCGCAGGGTGCCGGCGGTCAGAACGTCAACAAGGTGTCGAATGCCATCCACCTGCGCTTTGACATCGGCGCCTCTTCGCTGCCGGACGAAATCAAGGCGAAGCTGCTACAGTTGCGCGACCAGCGTGTCACTGCCGACGGTGTGGTGGTGATCAAGGCGCAGCAACACCGCAGTCTGGAGCGCAATCGCGTCGATGCCCTGACCCGTTTGCGCGAGTTGATTGCCCGTGCGGCCTTTGTTCCCGTGGTGCGGCGTCCGACCCGGCCAACGCGCAGTGCGCAGAAGAAACGTGTCGACAACAAGACCCGGCGCGGGCTGGTGAAGGTTTTGCGCGGACGGGTCGATACCCAGTAAATTTGTGCTGCAAATTGTCAGCTACGCCTGTAAAGGATTCATCGGCGCTTCATCAATGAATGGGCAAAAGGGGTGCCAATAATTCGCTTGGATTTGTAGTAACTGGGGTAGACTTATTGACGGTACCAGCTATGGCAGGCGTTTTTCTGCACTACAAAAATTAAAAATGCTTCGAGAGTCAGTTCTGTCGTAAGCCGATCATTGTTTTGTCGACATAATCAAGAGCGCCCAAGGCGCAACAGAGGGAGTCATGCATTCTCGTAAAGCCCTGCCGGCGCTAACGGTCAGCGCCATCGGTGTCGTTTTCGGTGACATCGGTACCAGCCCCTTTATGCCATGAAGGAAATTTTCAACGGCCACCATCCGATTCCTGTGACGCCCGAGAATATCTACGGCATTCTCTCGCTGGTGTTCTGGTCGATCATGGTGCTGGTGTCGATCAAGTACGTCGCTCTGATCATGCGTGCCGACAACCGGGGCGAGGGCGGTTCGTTGGCGTTGCTGGCACTGATTACCGAACGCGCCACGAACTCAGGAATGACCTGGGCCATCACCCTGCTCGGCATCTTTGCGGCAGCTTTGTTCTACGGTGACAGCATGATCACGCCGGCGATCTCGGTGCTTTCTGCAGTCGAAGGGCTCGAAATCGTGACGCCGGCCCTGAAGCCCTACGTCATTCCCATCACATTGATTGTGCTGACCGGTCTTTTCTTCATCCAGAAGCGGGGTACCGGAACCGTCGGCATGCTCTTCGGCCCCGTCATGATCCTCTGGTTCGCGGTCCTCGGCGTGCTCGGTGTGCTTGAGGTGGCGCGCCACCCCAGCGTGCTGATGGCGCTCAACCCGATGTATGCCATCAACTTTATCGGTGATCACACCGGGCTCGCCTTTCTGGCTCTCGGCTCGGTGGTGTTGACGGTAACGGGCGGCGAAGCGCTTTATACCGACATGGGTCATTTCGGACCATTCCCCATTCGCCTGGCCTGGTTTGGATTTGTCATGCCGACCCTGGTGCTCAACTATTTCGGCCAGGGTGCGGTATTACTCAATGAACCGTCAGCCATTCAAAGTCCATTTTTTCATCTCGGGCCTGGCTGGGCTCTGGTGCCCCTGGTCATCCTGGCCACGCTAGCGACGGTGATCGCTTCCCAGGCCGTAATCTCCGGGGCGTTTTCGGTGGCGCGCCAGTCCATTCAGATGGGGTTCCTGCCGCGCATGCTGATCGTTCACACCTCGGGCCAGGCCGAAGGTCAGATTTACGTTCCTTTCACCAACTTTACACTATATCTGGCCGTGGTCGCACTGGTCATCGGCTTCCAGAATTCATCCAATCTTGCCGCCGCCTACGGCATCGCGGTCACCGGGACGATGTTGATCGATACCATTCTCATCGCTTTCGTGATGGTGCTGCTGTGGCGCTGGCACTGGACGGTGGTGCTCCTGGTTGCCGGGTCGCTGTTGACCGTCGATCTGGCGTTCTTTTCAGCCAATGCGCTCAAGATTCCGGAAGGGGGCTGGTTCCCGATCGCCATGGGGCTGGCTTCGTTCACCGTGCTGACCACATGGCGACTTGGCCGCCGTCTGGTTGGCGAGGAAATCGCCAAGCAGGGCATGCCCATGGATGCTTTCCTTGACTCCATCGCTGACGTGCATCGCGTCAATGGCACCGCCGTGTTCATGACCGGCTCCAAGGAAGGCGTTCCGGCCGCATTGCTGCATAATCTCAAACACAATCAGGTGCTGCATGAACGGGTTGTCCTGGTTACCGTACAGACGACCAATTCGCCGTATGTCCTTGATCTGGATCGCATGTACCTACACAAGATGCGCAAAGGTTTTTCTCGTCTGATCATCCGCTATGGCTTCATGGAAGACCCGGATATTCCCCGTGCGCTGGAGCGTTGCAAACGATTCGGCGAGAGTTTCGATGTCATGGAAACGACGTTCTATCTGTCACGAGAAACGATCGTGCCGGCCCTCAAGCGCAACATGTCGCCCTTGCGTGCCCGCCTGTTCGCGCTGATGTCGAAGAATGCGACCAGTGCGACCGTGTTTTTCAAGATTCCTACCGACCGCGTCGTCGAGTTGGGAACGCAGCTTATGATCTAGCCGAAGGTTTCATTGAGTTCCCGGGGCTGACGACGCTCGCCCGCTTTACTAATCATTCTGATCACTCTAAATCGTGGGAAAAATTCTACTGGCGCCGATGGAGGGTCTGGCCGACAAGGTGCTGCGCGACGTGTTGACCCGCATCGGTGGCTATGACGGCGCTGTCACTGAATTCGTCCGCGTGTCGGGTAATCTGCTGCCGCAGCGCACTTTCCTGCGCCTCTGTCCGGAACTGGCCAATGGCAGCCGCACCCATGCCGGTACTCCGCTCGTGGTGCAATTGCTCGGCAGCGATCCGGCGTGCATGGCCGACAATGCGGGGCAACTGGCCGAACTGGCACCGGCGGGGATTGACCTCAACTTTGGCTGCCCGGCGCCGACGGTCAATCGTCATGGCGGCGGCGCGATGCTTCTCGACGATCCTGAACGCATGCGCCGGATTGTCCTGGCGGTCAGGATGGCGGTTCCGCAGGCTATCCCGGTTTCGGCCAAGATGCGACTCGGCGTCTGCGACACCGGCAAGGCACTCGAATGCGCACTGGCGCTGGAAGACGGTGGCGTTTCTTCTCTGGTGGTGCATGCGCGCACCAGGGACGATGGCTACAGGCCGCCAGCGCATTGGGAGTGGGTGGCGCGCATCCGCGAAACGGTACAGGTGCCGGTAATTGCCAACGGCGAGGTGTGGACCGCAGAAGATTACCTGCGTTGCCGGGCAGTCAGCGCCTGTGACGACGTGATGATCGGGCGCGGTGCGGTGGCCGACCCGTTTCTCGCACGGCGTATC
The DNA here is from genome assembly GCA_016709335.1 of Candidatus Propionivibrio dominans. Classification (GTDB taxonomy): domain Bacteria; phylum Pseudomonadota; class Gammaproteobacteria; order Burkholderiales; family Rhodocyclaceae; genus Propionivibrio; species Propionivibrio dominans. Next base: position 32,956 of record JADJNC010000017.1, read on the forward strand.
CGGGCTCTGAACGCTGGCGATCGGATCACCGAACAGCGCAACGTCGACTGGCTTGAATTCCTGCCCCTGCTGGCCGAGTACTGGCAACAGGTGCAGGCTCGGGTCGAGGGGCGTCATGCGCCGGGCCGGCTCAAGCTGTGGCTCAATTCCCTGCGCCGTACCTTTGTCGAAGCCGAGGCGCTTTACTGGGCAGTGCGCCCCCTGCGCGATGTTCGGCAGACCAGCCGAATGCTGGAACAGCATGCGGTACCGCTGTGGCGTGGCGTACTGCCGCACGCGGCGTAAGCGATCCATGCAGGCCAGCTCGCGCATTCCGGTCAGCGCACAGACCGGAATTCATGAACATCTGGATTCACTGCTCGAACGTCATTGCCACTCGCCATTCCGCAAGCCGTTTAGCGATTACAACCGCGCGGCCTTCGCGGAGAGCTTTGAACGTCGCGAGCGCGTGGCGCCCGCCGCGCCGCTGATTCTGGATTCGGGTTGCGGCGTCGGTGAGAGCAGCGTGGCGCTGGCGCTGGCCTGGCCCGAGCATTACGTGATCGGTGTCGACCAGTCCGCAGCGCGCCTCGGCAGAAACTCGCCGGGTAAAGCGGGCTTGCCGCAGAGACCGGCCAACCTCGATCTGGTGCGCGCCGATCTGGTCGATTACTGGCGATTGATGCGCGAGGACAATATCCGTCTGGCACGTCACTACCTGCTCTATCCGAATCCCTGGCCGAAGATCGGCCACCTGGCACGGCGCTGGCACGGCCATGCCGTTTTCCCGGCGATGCTTGAACTGGGAGGCGAACTGGAATGCCGCAGCAACTGGCGCATCTATATCGACGAGTTCTGTTTCGCCGTCAAGCGCCTGACGCAGCAGGAAGCCGTTTGCCAGCCGTATACGCCGGAATGCGCGCTGACGCCTTTTGAACGAAAATACCTGAACTCGGGGCACACGCTTTACCGCACCCTGGTATCACTCTGAGAGGATTTTGATGACGATCATTGTTAAAGTTCGGGGTGATTTCATCCAGTTGGACCAGTTGCTGAAGACGACGGGATTGTGTCATTCGGGCGGCTATGCGCATGCCCAGATCGAGGCCGGCAAGGTGCAGGTCGACGGGCGTGTCGAAAGCCGCAAGCGCGCCAAATTACGCCCTGGCCAGACGGTCAGCTATGGCGGCGAGACGGTCGAACTGGTTGCCGCTGGCGGATTGGCATGCCAGTCATAAGTCTTATTCTTGACTTCACAATATGATTATTATCTTATATCATATATAAGAGTTGATTTTCCGCTTTTCCCCCCGATTGATTGAAATGCCGGTATCCGGAGCGTTTTACCTTGCCGGCCTTGCAGTACAATGCTCGTTTAGCCCGTCGTTAACGGATTATTTTGCCCCGTGCAACCTTTGAGAAAGGCCTCCCCATGCTGGAATCCTATCGTGCCCATGTCGCCGAGCGTGCTGCGCTTGGTATCCCGCCGCTGCCGCTGACCGCCAAGCAGACCACCGAACTGATTGCTCTGCTGAAAAACCCGCCGAAGGGTGAAGAGCAGGCGCTGGTCGAGTTGATCACCTACCGTGTTCCCGCCGGTGTCGATGACGCCGCCAAGGTCAAGGCCGAGTTCCTTGCCAAGGTCGCCAAGGGCGAAGAATCCTGCGCGCTGATTTCGCGGGCCAAGGCTACCGAATTGCTCGGTACCATGCTTGGCGGTTACAACGTCAAGCCGCTGATTGACGTGCTCGCCGACGCTGAAGTCGGCGCCGTGGCCGCCGAGGCCCTGAAAAAGACCCTGCTGGTGTTTGACTTCTTCCACGACGTGAAGGAGCTTGCTGACAAGGGCAATGCGAACGCCAAATCCGTGCTGCAATCGTGGGCCGACGCCGAGTGGTTCACCTCGCGTCCGGATGTTCCCGCCGCTCAGAAGCTGACCGTGTTCAAGGTCACCGGCGAAACCAATACCGACGATCTGTCGCCGGCACCGGATGCCTGGTCGCGCCCCGACATCCCGCTGCACGCCCTGGCCATGCTCAAGAACCCGCGTCCAGGAATCGAAGCCGATGAAGTCGGCAGCCGTGGCCCGCTCAAGCAGCTCGAAGCGCTGGCCCAAAAGGGCAACCTGATCGCCTACGTCGGCGACGTGGTCGGCACCGGTTCCTCGCGCAAGTCGGCCACCAATTCGGTGCTGTGGTTCACTGGCCAGGACATTCCCTTCGTTCCGAACAAGCGTTTTGGCGGCTTCTGTCTGGGTTCCAAGATTGCTCCGATTTTCTTCAACACCATGGAAGACGCCGGCGCGTTGCCGATCGAACTGAATGTTGAAGAAATGAACATGGGCGACGAGATCGAGCTGAAAATTGACGCGGTGACGACCAAAGTGACTGCGCTAAAAAATGGCAAGGTGATTGCCGAATCGCAGCTCAAGACCCCGGTGATTCTCGACGAAGTTCGCGCCGGTGGGCGTATTCCGCTGATCGTCGGCCGCGGCCTCACCGCCAAGGCGCGTGAAGCGCTGGGCCTGCCCGTTTCCACCCTGTTCCGCCTGCCGCAAAACCCGGCCGACACCGGCAAGGGCTACACGCTGGCGCAGAAGATGGTTGGCCGCGCCTGCGGTCTGCCGGAAGGAAAAGGCATCCTCCCGGGCACCTACTGCGAACCGAGGATGACCACCGTCGGCTCACAGGACACCACCGGCCCGATGACGCGCGACGAACTCAAGGATCTGGCCTGCCTCGGCTTCTCCGCCGACATGGTGATGCAATCCTTCTGCCACACCGCCGCCTATCCGAAGCTGGTTGACGTGCAGACCCATCGCACCCTGCCGACCTTCATCAGCACGCGTGGGGGCGTTGCGCTGCGTCCCGGCGACGGCATCATCCACTCCTGGCTTAACCGCCTGCTGCTGCCCGACACCGTCGGCACCGGCGGCGACTCGCACACGCGTTTCCCGATCGGCATCTCCTTCCCCGCCGGCTCCGGTCTGGTGGCCTTTGCCGCAGCCACCGGCGTCATGCCACTCGACATGCCCGAATCCGTTCTGGTGCGCTTCAAGGGCAAGCTGCAGGAGGGCGTCACGCTGCGTGACCTGGTCAACGCCATTCCCTACTACGCCATCAAGCAGGGTCTGCTGACCGTCGCCAAGCAGGGCAAGAAGAACATCTTCTCCGGTCGCATCCTTGAAATCGAAGGTTTGCCCGATCTCAAGATCGAGCAGGCCTTCGAACTCTCCGATGCCTCGGCCGAACGTTCTGCTGCCGGTTGCACCGTGCATCTGGACAAGGCGCCGATCATCGAATACATGACTTCGAACATCACCCTGATGAAGTGGATGATCGCCACCGGCTACGAAGACAAGCGCACCCTGGCCCGCCGCATCAAGGCCATGGAAGCGTGGATCGCCAACCCGCAACTGCTCAAGGCCGACGCCGATGCCACCTACGCCGCCGTGATCGAAATCGACCTGGCCGACGTCAAGGAACCGATCGTCGCCTGCCCGAACGACCCGGACGACGTCAAGCTGCTCTCCGAAGTCGCCGGTACCAAGATCGACGAAGTCTTCATCGGCTCGTGCATGACCAACATCGGCCACTTCCGCGCGGCGGCCAAGGTGCTCGAAGGCAAGTCGGACATCCCGACCCGCCTGTGGGTGGCGCCGCCGACCAAGATGGACGCCACCATCCTCAACGAAGAAGGCTACTACGCCACCCTCGGCAAGAGCGGCGCGCGCATGGAAATGCCCGGCTGCTCGCTGTGCATGGGCAACCAGGCGCAGATCCGCAAGGGCAGCACCGCGATGTCCACCTCGACGCGCAACTTCCCGAACCGGCTCGGCATCGACACCTTCGTGTACCTCGGTTCCGCCGAACTGGCCTCGATCTGCGCCCTGATGGGCAAGATCCCGACCGTTGCCGAATACATGGAACAGGTGAAGGTGGTCAATGCCAAGGCGGCCGATGTCTATCGCTACATGAACTTCGACAAGATTGCCGAGTTCAGCGATGTGGCGGATACGGTGACGGTATAAGCCGCACGCGGCTTCTCATCCGGAAAACGGCGTCTCGCGAGGCGCCGTTTTACATGGCACATAGCTGCCTGACCCCGTCGTCGCGGCGGCACCGGCAGAAAAGCGCTCATCGCGCTGGCGGCGCAGCCGAAGCTGGCCAGGACAGGGACCGAGACGGAAGAAATGCCCGTCAGCCTGGCAGCGCCGACCCACTGACGCCACCCACAATGGTGTTCGAGTTCGATCAACGGGTCGCACGGTAGACGAGCACTTCAGCAGTCGCTAGATGGGAGCGCATAGGCCAGAGGCCCGCAAACCGCCAAACTACAGGTGTTTTGCGGGCTTCGGTCATGAATGGGAGGCGGGTTTTGCGGGGTGCTGGCGAAATTCGGGAGGAAATTCTCGGTTGACGAAGGACGACTTGGGCGGAGATACTTGCGAAATGATGATTGAATTTCCTGTCTTTCTTGTTCGTGCCATCACAGCCTCGACTAAATACTCCATCGATGAACGTGCTCGCGCCATCCGGTAGGGGTGCGGCTCGCTTCACTGCAACGATTGCCGTTGCAGCGGCGCTTACGGTAATCGCAGGCTGTGGCAACGACAGTTCGTCCAGTCGTTACCCCTCCGATTGGCCAAAGCTTGAGCGTGTCGCGACACAAGGCAAACAGTGTCCAGATATTAGCGGACACTATGTCTTTGAAAACGGTGCAGACGACTCGGCGTTTGGGAATGACTCTACTTTTATCGGTCGAAACGTCAAAAGCGATTCGAAATGGCCTTGGGAAAGCGTGGCGATTTCCGGCGACGCTGCGGTGTCGATCAGCCTGACTTACAGCCGTCCGCGGCCGCTACTCTCTGGCATACCGATGTCGCCCGACACGACAATGGCGACACTGCAACACGGCATACATTACACCTGCGACGAGGGTTGGTTGATCGCGCAGAAGCAAGAAATGTCGATCCGTACGTTGAGTAAAAACGCCATCCACCGTGACGTGCAATACCGCGGCGTTCGGCGCGTCGCAGATACCTCGACACACTTTCGCCGCGACACGGAGGGTGGTCTCGTGGCGCGTGCAGAGGTGCGCGAATATCGCGTGTTGTCAATCTGGGCAGAGACCGGCGCGGGTATTCCGTATTGGAGCGACGTGCGAACGTATTGGGCACATTGGTCGTCGGCGCGAATGCTCAGCGCAAACGTTTTGGCGGGCAAAGCCACGCAGGCAGAAGTTACGCAAATGAATCGGCTTGAACGCGAAGTTTACGAACGAGAAAATGACGGTGGGCCGAGCATGAACGAGGCTCAGTCGCACTAACGCCCGATGTCCAATAAATCGACTTTGCTTGGCTTTAAGCAACTGAGTAACAGGGTCAAGGGGGCTCGACTTTTATGCAATGGATGCATGACAATCCTGGCAAGCAGGATCGCTTCCCCGTTTACTTCACGTCTAATTTCGCACGAAGGCGGCGAAACATGCGGCGGGTCGGGTGTCGGTGCTGGTGCCCGTCTGAGTTTTGGCATCAATGCGGCCACGCTGAGTTGAATCCCCGCATGCCCGCCGCGCTCCCCCTGCGCCACTTACTGCTCGCGCTCGCTGTGGCCGCTGTCTGGGGCACAAACTTCGTGGTCATCAAGCTCGCGCTCGGGCACTTGCCGCCGCTGCTGTTCGCGGCCCTGCGCTTCGCCCTCGTGCTGTTTCCCGCCCTGTTCTTCCTGGCGCGCCCGGCGGTTCCGCTGGGCAATCTGGCGCTCTACGGCCTGTTGATCGGGGTCGGCCAGTTCGGCTTGCTCTATGTCGCAATCAACGGCCATATCTCGCCTGGCCTCGCCTCGCTGGTCGTCCAGGTCCAGGTCTTCTTCACCATCGGCCTCTCGATGCGCCTCGCCGGCGAACGGGTGCGCGGTTTCCAGTGGTTCGCCCTGCTGCTGGCCTCGGCGGGAATCGCCGTGATTATCGTGCATACCGACGGCAGCACGACGCCGCTCGGCTTGTTGCTGGTGCTGCTGGCGGCGCTGGCTTGGGCCGGCGGCAATATCGCGGTGAAACAGGGCGCGCCGGCCAACATCCTCGCCTACGTGGTCTGGTCCAGTGCCTTCGCCGTACCGCCGCTGATCGCGCTCTCGCTGTTCTTCGAGGGCTGGGAGGCGATCTCGGCAGCGTTGATGGCGGCTGACGCGTCGACCTGGGCGGCGGTGGCCTACCAGTCCTGGGGTAATTCGCTGTTCGGCTATGCGGCCTGGGGCTGGCTGCTGGCGCGCCACCCGGCAGCGACGATCACGCCGATGGCCCTGCTGGTGCCGGTGTTCGGCATGGGCGGCGCGGCGCTCTGGCTGGACGAAGCGCTACCGCCCTGGAAGCTCGCCGCCGCCGCGCTGGTGATCGCCGGCCTGGCGCTAAACCTGCTGTGGCCGCGGTTGCGCGCGGCTCTGGCCGGAAGCGGATAATCGCTGTATATCGCTACATGAACTTCGACAAGATTGACGTGTTGATCGACGTGGCGGTGGCGGATACGGTGACGGTGTAAGCCGCACGCGGCTTCTCAATCCGGAAAACGGCGCCCTGCGGGCGCCGTTTTACATGGTACATTGCTCGCATAAGGTCTCGATTCGGCGCAAATTTTGCGGAAGCCGGAGATCGCCACTTCAGTGCGCCTGCATCCACCCCCATTTCCGCTCGAACACACGTACCAGGGATTCTGCGAGAATCAATGAGCAAGTGCTTCTCTGCGGAGATCAAGATGAACGCCGAAGTCAATGCCCCGGACACGATGGTGCGCCATTTCAGGCAGATCCTGCTATGGCCCTTGCAGTTGATGCCCATTCAGGAGAACGCGCAGATCCAGAAGCACTGGGAGGTGCTCGAGAATTCCGGACCTGAAAACCCCTGGCGCGAGCTTTCTTCCGAGTTCAGTGGAGATCAGTCGAGCTTTCAACGGCGCCACTACAACGAGTTCGTGACCTTTCTCCCCCACGTGCAACGCTTCCTCTACGGGGAAGGGCTGGCGCGCGGCAAAGGTGGCTGGCATGCCGAGTCGCCGATGCGCGTGTTTCGGCGACGCGACATCGCCAGGGCGAGGGCCACGTTTCGCCGCGACAAGCCGCCGGTGACATTCGGGGTCGGCCATGTCGAGCTCTACTTCTTCTATGACATCGATATCGTGGTGCTGGCCCTGGAGCTGTTCGCCGATGACATCAGCCTCGACGATGTCCAGAACACCCTGTATCGCTTCGGACGTGCCTATCCGCTGGACTGGGATGCCGACGGAACGGGCAACCACTGCGTCGACAAGATCGAGTGGTTGGCGGCGGACGCGCGGGTTCTTGCATGCTCCGACTATGACAGCGAGGAGAAGTACCTGGCATTCGTCTCCCAGTATCGCTCGCCTTACATCGCCTCGCACTGGGAGTTCCTGCTGAAGCCCCTGGCAATGCATTACTCGGGGGAACCGGGGCTGATACGCTACCGGCAGATCGAATTCCACCGCATGCCACTGATGGCGTACATCGCGCTGGACGATCCTCACGTCCTGACACGGGCCGACTTCGTTCGCCTCGGATTGGCCGCGGCGCCGGGTAAACCCGGTGTCCTGCCTTATTCCGAGCGCCACCTGCTGCGCTTCGAACGGCGCTACTGCTATGACCGTCATTGGTCCAGGGAGGGCGAGGAGATGAATACCCGCTTCATATGCAGCGGGCGGATCCTGATCGCGGTCGGCAGCGCGCGGAAAGCAGCGTTCGTCAACAGCGAAACCGGCATGCTCGGCCAGTTCCGACACCAGTATTTCCTGCTCTTCCTGATCGCGCACTTTCATCGCGCGGCGCTGCTGATGCTCTCCGACCGTCTGGTGATCGCCTTGAACGATCTGGACATCCAGAATGCCGACAGCGTGAGAAATTTCAAGCGCCTGATCCGGCACACCTTCGAGATCTTTCTGCGCTTCACCCACCGTTACTGGTTCCACGATGTCTCCGATCAGGCGCAGGCGCGGGATCTTTTTCACATGTGCACCGGGAATCTGGGCACCGATGATCTCTTCAACGAGGTACGCGAGGAGATTCAGGACATGAGCAGCTATCTCGACAGCGACACCTTGCGCCGCCAGTCGAACTCGATGGTCCGCCTGACCGTTTCCACCATATTCGGCATGATGGCGACCGTGACCAGCGGATTTCTGGGGATGAACCTGATCGCTGAAGCCGACGCCACGTGGGGCTTGAAGCTCCTCTACTTCCTGATAGTGGGCGTACCTTCGGTGCTGCTCGCCTTCTACGTGATACTCAAGTCCAAACGCCTGTCGGACTTCCTCGATGCGCTCGCCGATGAGCGCTTGTCACCCCGCTCCAAGACCGTGGCCGCCGAGAACATCTTCCGCAAGCGGACCCGACCGGTACGTTGAGACACCAGGGGTACCCCGGTCGAGGTGATATCAGTGCGTCTGCCCCCGTCCCCTACTCGATCGAACCCACGCACAAGGGATTGGTTTTAGAGGGTAAAAGCAGGGAAAAGGCAAGGGGGAAAAGGCCTCAGATTTTCAGGCCGAGCTGTCCCGGATATCCCGTCGACTCGCCTCAGGCTTTCGCGGACGGCAGCGCCGATCCACCGGCGCAGCCAACCCCAGTAGGCTTTTTTAAATCTCATCTTACGTGGCTCCTGTAGCAATTCCGTCCATCTCATCCCGTACCTCCTTCAGGCATAGAGTGAAACCGGACAAATCATTTGCTACAACTCCGGACAGATTACTTGTTCCCTACATTCATCCGGTGTTCCACATGACTTCGGTAATGGCTGATGTCATAATAAGACCATTCTGATGCAACGCCGCTTATCCCCTGCCGCAATCCTGAGAAGGAGTTCATAATGTCCATTTTTCTCTCCCGCCGCTGGCACCCTCTTTTTTTTCTATTGGCCGTTTTCGCTGCCACCTTGCCTGCTGTCCACGGCGCCACGCCGGAGAAACTGCCGGCGCTGAATATCGATATTAACGAAACCTCGATTTCCGGCCTCTCCTCCGGAGCCTTCGCCTCGGTGCAGTTCCAGGTGGCCTATTCGTCAACCGTCAAGGGTGCCGGTGTTATCGCCGGTGGGCCGTTCTTCTGCAGCCAGGGCAACGTCCTGCGGGCGACCACGCAATGCTCGTGTACGATCGACCCCGCACATAAACTGTGCGGCGTTTCGCCGAGCAGTACCGAGTTGCCGACCCTGGTCAGCGAAACCCGCCAGTTTGCCGCCCAGGGGCTGATCGACGACCCGGCCAACCTGGCGCGCCAGCGCGTCCTGATCCTCGCCGGCGACAAGGATCAGACGGTGCCGGTGCCGATCGCCGAGCAACTGTCCGACTACTACACCCTTCTGGCCGTGCCGGAAAAGAACGTGGTCAGCGTGCGCCTGAGCAAGGCTTCGCACACCATGCCGACCATGGACTACGGCAAGGACTGTGGCGTATCCGAATCACCCTACATCGGCAAGTGCAGGTTTGACGCGGCCAAGGTCATCCTCCACTGGATCTACGGGGATCTGAAAAAGCCGAAACAAGGGCCGGCCGGCGGTCGCCTGGTACAGTTCGACCAGACCCCCTACGTGTCCGGGAACCGCTTCTCGTGGAGCAACGGCATGGACAGCACCGGCTGGGCCTACATCCCGGTAGCCTGTGCCAGGGGCGAGGCATGCCGCCTGCATGTCGCCCTGCACGGCTGCAAACAGGGGCAAAGCTATCTGCCGCTGAGGCCGGTGGCGGGCGGTGAGCTGTACTACGGCACCACCTTCGTGCGCAATGCCGGTTACAACCGCTGGGCCGAAAGCAACCACATCGTCGTGCTCTACCCGCAGGCAGTCTCCATTCCCGACCGTAACCCCAACGGCTGCTGGGACTGGTGGGGCTACACCGACGAGAACTTCGCCACCCGCAAGGGCGTCCAGCTCTCGGCGATTCGCGCCATGGTCGAGCAGATTACTTCGGGCCGGCGATAAATTGCAGGAAAAATCAGCCCACTGCCCGGGCGGGTTGTAGCGATTGATGCTCAGCTCGGCCTGGCTGGCGCCGGGACAATCGCGCTATCTCGCCTGCGTAAAGCGGTAATTGTCGGCGGCCAGCGAGTCAGCGACCCAGCCACCGCCAAGCCATTCCGTGGTGTGCTTCTGCCCGGCCGCGCCGAGCGCGACGAACAGCGGCAGAAAATGTTCCGGCGTCGGGTGCGCAAAGCCGGCATGCGGCGCGGCATGTGGCCAGTCGAACAGGGCTTCGCTGTCACCAGCCAGCAAGTGGGTGTGTACCCAGTCACGGAAGGCCTGTGTTTCTTCGGCGCGTGGCTTGCCGCGCATGTATTCGCCCAGATTGTGCGTCAGGTGTCCCGAGGCGACGATCAGGATGTTGTCGTCGGCCAGCGGTGCCAGTGCTGCGCCGAGCGCGTAGTGGTGGCGAGCGCAACGTTCGGGCTGAACCGAGAGTTGCAGCACCGGGATGTCCGCCGCCGGAAACAGCGTACGCAGCGGTACCCAGGCGCCGTGATCGAGCCCGCGGCTGGCGTCGATGCCGGCGGCGAACCCGGCGTCGCCCAGTTGCTGCTTGATGCGCTGTGCCAGTTCGGGGGCACCGGGTGCCGGGTAGCGCAGGGCATAAAGTTCGTCGGGAAAGCCGGCGAAGTCGTGAATCGTCTCGGGCTGCGCGCTGCCGCCGAGAACGGGCAGCCGCGTGTTCCAGTGGGCGGAGACGAGCAGGATCGCCGCCGGGGCGGTCAGCCGTTTGGCCAGCGCAGACCACACCTGCGTCAGTTCGTCAGCGCCAAGCGCCGTCATCGGCGAGCCGTGCGAGAGAAAGAGAATCGATTGTTTCGTATTCATGCTGCGTTACCTATGGGTTGGGGGCGGCATTTGTTCTGGCGCTAACTCATTGAAATACCGGGCCCTCAGGTTTTCGTCGCTCACAGGGCTTGACCAGGAATGGATAAACACCTCCCAAACCTTCATTCCGGCGCAATGCCTGAAGCCGGAATGACTCTGAGATTCATTAGAACAATCTGATCCTGGGGCTGGACCCCGGCATTTCTTGCCGCCCCGGCGTGCTAAATCACAGAGATCATTTTTCAGCCTCTCAGCCGCCAGCGCATCGCTTACGCTGGCGCGACTGGCAATACGCTCGACAAAGGCGGAGAGAGCCGGCCACTGCTTGATGTCGAGACCAACCCAGTGTAACCAGCCCAGCACGGTGAACAGATAGCCGTCGGCCACGGTGAAGTTCTGGCCCATCAGATACTCGTTTTTCGCCAGATGGCCGGCAATGTAATCCAGGCGATTGGACAGATTTTTCAGCGCGATCGACTTGTATTCGGCGGGTGTCGCCGGGTTGAACAGCGGGCTGAAACCCTTGTGCACTTCCGAGTTGATGAATCCCAGCCATTCCTGCAACTGGTATCGTTCCAGCGTCCCGGCCCTGGGGGCGAGACCGGATTCGGGCTTGAGATCGGCGATGTATTGAACGATGGCCGGGCCTTCGGTCAGGCGAACACCGTTATCAAGTTCAAGAACCGGAACGTAGCCTCTCGGGTTGATCGTGCTGAAATCGCGGCCATCGGCGGCGAGCACATGCTTCTTGATATCGACACGAACGAGTTCGACATCAATGCCGGCTTCGCGCAGGGCAATATGCGGCGAAAACGAACAGGTTCCGGGGGCGAAGTAGAGTTTCATTTTGCAGCTCCTTGAGGTGGAAGGGTAATACGCAAGACCGTAGATAAGACCAAAGGCTGGCAAAGGTGATCCCGCGTTGCATTGCACTGTAAGTGTCCCGTAATAAAGATTAAAGACGTATAAAATTGAATCTGTGTTGCATTAATCGGGATAATCAATTGGACAAATTCGAAGCCATGCGTGTTTTCTGCTCGGTAATCGAGGCCGGTGGTTTTGCCGCCGCCGCCGAGCGGTCAGGCCTCTCCACCTCCGCCGTGTCGCGACATGTGGCACAGCTCGAAGCGCATCTCAACGTGCGATTGCTCAACCGCACGACGCGGCGGATGAGCCCGACCGACGCCGGCTTTGCCTACTTTGAGCGGTGCACGCAATTGCTCGCCGATCTCGATGAAACCGAGGCCAGTGTTTCCGGCGAAGCGCGGCATCCGCGCGGCCGCCTGCGGCTGACGGCGCCCATCGCACTCTCGGTGCTGCGCCTGGCGCAGGCCTTTGCCGCATTTTCCCAGGCCTACCCGGAGATCACGCTCGATATCGTGCTCTCGGATAACGTTGCCGATTTCACCGAAGAAGGCCTCGATCTGGCGATTCGTGTCGGGCGGGTAGGGAGTGAAAATGTCGTGGCCAGGCACATCGGAGAAACGGCACTGCTGATTGCCGCCGCGCCGGCTTACCTGGCACGCGACGGGACACCGCAGACGCCAGACGAACTAACACGTCATGCCTGCTTTACCTACGCGTTTTCAGCGACAGGCAGCCACTGGGAGTTTGTCGATAACAAGGGCGAAGCGCTCAGCATCCGCGTCGGTGGCTCGATCAAGGCCAACAACGGCATGTTCCTCGCCGAGATGGCGGTAGCGGGGAGTGGCATCGTTTACGCCCCGTGTTTCATCCTGCTGCCCTTGATCGAGCGCGGCCTGCTGGTACGCCTGTTGCCGGACTGGGAAACCCGGCGCCTGCCGATCCATGCCGTCTATCCAACGCGTCGGCATCTGTCGGCCAAGGTGCAGGCGATGACCGGCTTTCTCGCCGAATGGTTTGAAAAACAGCGCGATCAGGCGCTTTGACCGGCTGGCCCCAACAACTTGCACTGAAAAAAACCGCAATCGGGGTTGATCTTGCATGCGTGTAAGCCGTGCGTAATTCATGAATGCTCTCATGCTGAATGACAAATGGGAGAATTTCCCAGGGAGTCTGCATGCGCTTTCAGGGCGTTGAAAATGGGAAATGTCTCTGATCCCTTTGGATCTTCTTTGGATCTACTTCGAGGGGAAGGGAACTGTGAGCGTGCCGGTGTCGGGCTGCACGCTGTCGATGCAGATGCGGCTGAAGCGATATCTGGTCGGGATCGGGCTGACGATTAACGAGGGCGGGATCAGGTTGGAATTAGGCTGGTGGGTAGCGGAGAATAACTTTGAATTGAGGAGAAGAGCGTGAGGGGCGAGAAGAGCGGAATTGATGTGGATGAAATATGGGAGAGCGCTGGTAATCGCGGTTTTTCCCAGTTATTTGCGGTTGTTGTTCGGTTGTTCGCATCATGATCACAATCGGTACACGACCTCCCAAAATCAAGCAAGCGAACAAACGCGGGAATCGATTCCTTCTCAGCACCATGGCTTGCATGTTTCTTTACGGTATTTTTCTGCCGGTGAGTTGGGAAGATCGATTCGGTCCCTTTGGCGAGTTCATTACGTGGACTGCACTTACTGTTCCAGCGGCTGTCAAGCTGGCAGAAGTCTCACCCATTCCGGAACTGGTTAGCGGATTCGTGGGGCTTGGAGCTTGGGTTGCACCAGCGTTTGCACTGCTTTTTGTATCCAAGGACCCAATCGGTGAGCGCGTCCGTTTTGCTTTCTCACGCCCTGGATGGCCTTTTCTCAAAACGTTTGGATTCCTTTATCTGCTCGCTTGCCCAGCAATAATGATTGGGATTTGGGTTGCCTATTTCATGCCCATTACGATTGATATGACTGGCGGGTTTACCTGGGGAGGAAAACTCTTAGTCAGCATGATCACGGACCGTTTTTCTCTGGCATTTTTTGGCGCAATTTTTACCGCCGGCATCGGACTTCTATTCTGGATATTGATCGCCTATGTCGTGGGACCAATCGTATTGATGCTCAATGGAGATTAAAAAATGTCAAAGGCAATTACAATTTCTGATTTTTCTAATACCATCCGTGAGCGAGCCGGAGCTCTTGCCAGTGCAATGAGTGAGGCGGGTAAGATATTTTCGGAACGGGTTGCGGCTGAAGGCGGACAAGCTATGAAATAGGAGACCACGGTTTTCTATCTGTTCGTTGATGTTGGCAAGAAAAACCGTGGTCTGCCTATTGTTGCTCTGCCGAAGTGCGGGTTATGAGCCGGCGCTGATCGGCACCCCGGAAGAACTACTCAATTCAGGAGAATGAACCATGTGGCAAGACCCGATTGTTGAAGAATTGCGCAAGCTGCGCGAAGCACACGCCGAGTCACATCATTTCGATTCGGACAGCATCTTTGCCGAACTGAAGCAGAAAGAAGACCTTGCGCGCAATAAAGGCCGCAACTTTGTCACCCTTCCAAAAAAGCCTGTGCAAGACATCAAGGTTGCCGCGTAGTGTCCGCCGCTTGCAGCTCAATACCGAGCCTGATGGATGCCGGCGTCACCATTGCCCAGACCTGGAACTTGATCCCCGGTGTGGCGTTGACGGACGAACAGATGGTGGTGCTGACCACCGACATCGTCTGGCTCGTCGAAAAAACTGACCTTGACCAACGGCCAGACCACCAGAGCTCTCATCCCGCAAGTCTATGCCTGGCTCAACGTGCCATTGGGGCAGCATCGAAGCTGACGCCTTTGGTACTATTGGTGAAGCGGCGAATGATTCAGTGCGGGATAATGTGGCGTAAACGAAACGATGGACGTGTTTAGTGTGCCCGGATAGAAATAAACCGGGTGAATCAAAACAAGCCGCTCAGCAAACGCAGTTCAGGTATTGGATCCAAGGGCGCAAGTAACAATCGACTACTGGAAAAGGAAAAAACATGGCACCAATAGACACCAAAATACTCACTGCACACGTGCCGCTGCCGCTTGCCGAAAAGGTCGATCAACTGGCCGCTCGCCTCAAACGTTCGCGCGGCTGGATCGTCAAGCAGGCATTGACCGCCTGGATCGACCAGGAAGAGACGCGCAGCCGATTGACTCGCGAGGCCCTGGCCGATGTGGACGCCGGTCACGTCATCGACCATCAGGCTGTGCAGGCGTGGGCCGACAGCCTCGACACCGAGCAGGCGATCCCGGCACCTCATCACTGATGGATCTGAAGTGGACCAGCAAGGCGCTGTCCGACCTGGAGCGGCTCTATGAGTTTCTGAGGCCAGTGAATAAACGGGCGGCTGCACGCGTC
>JADJNC010000018.1 GCA_016709335.1 Candidatus Propionivibrio dominans
CGCTGCTCGTCTATGCGGACCTCATGGCCACCGGCGACCCACGCGCCATCGAAACAGCAGGATTGATCCATGAGCGCTACCTTGCCAGACCTGACGGACCGGCTTGAGCCCGTTCATCAACAGGCGCTACGCACTGTCGCCCGTGCCGCTGCTGCCGTCGGCGCCGACTGGTTTCTCACGGGCGCCATGGCACGGGATTGGGTTTTCACCCTGATCCACGGCATCGACACCCAGCGCGCTACACGCGATGCCGACATCGGCATTGCCCTGGCAGATTGGGATGAGTATCAGCAGATCCGGACCCTTATCATCGCTGAAGGTGACTTTCAGCCTGATCGCTCCCAGCAGCGGCTGAACCATCGGCGACTTCGCGGTTTTCATCTTGATCTTGTCCCGTTTGGCCAGCTTGGCGGTGATAAGGCAGAGATTGCCTGGCCGCCAAAACAGGATGTTGTAATGAACGTCATCGGCTTCGAGGATGCTTTCCGAAGCGCGCTGACCGTCATCGCCGATATTGATCTGGCTGTGAAAGTAGCATCCCCCGCCGGCCTGATGGTGATGAAACTATTCGCCTGGCAGGACCGCAAGTACCTCAGTCCGGCAGGCAAGGATGCGCACGATATTCGCCTGCTGATGACCCACTACGAGAAAGTTGCCGGCAGAAGCCTGTACGACGTCGCCGGGTTGATGGACTCCGTAGACTATGATGCCGATATGGCAGCCGCACGCCTGTTAGGACGGGATGTTGGCGGAATCATTCAGTCACATACTCGTGATGCACTCCTACCGCTCCTGGATCGCGAACTTGCAGCAGACGTTGGCAGTCTGCTGATTGGACAACTATTGCGAGGCACTGCAATGGGCAACATTCCGGTCGAGCCGGACTACCGGAAAATGTTCTCGCTGCTGGCTAATTTTCGGGCTGGTTTGGATGAGTAGCTCATGACGTACTTCAATGGTGACCTGCAAGACGTTTTCCTCAGCGAGCGATGAATCTGCTTCGTAAAATCTCGAACTCATCGCGGGTGATACTCTGCGTTGAAAGCGTTTGCCACCCGGCTGTTCAGAATGGATAAAGCATCACCCCCCGCTTTGCCGGCCCCTTGCCGCGGCCGCTTTGCACCTTCACCGAGCGGTCCGCTGCATTTCGGTTCGCTCGTTGCGGCGCTGGGCAGTTATCTCGACGCACGTGCCCACGACGGCGAGTGGCTGTTGCGCATCGAAGACGTTGACCAGCCGCGCACGGTGCCCGGAGCAGCCGACGGAATGCTGCGCACGCTGGAAGGTTTTGGCTTCGAGTGGGACGGCGAGGTCATTATCCAGAGCCGCCGCTTCGACCTCTACCACGCCGCGCTGGTCCGTATGCAACTCGATGGCGATGTCTATCCCTGTGCCTGTTCGCGTAGCGAGATCGCGGCGGCAAGCCGCCTCTCCTCGGTCGACGGCGGGCTGCTCTATCCCGGCACCTGCCGGGCCGGTCTGGCCGACGGCAAAGCCGCGCGCTCCTGGCGACTGCGCGTCCCCGATCGGGAATCAACTTTCGTCGATCGCGTTCAGGGCCAAGCCCGGCAGAATCTGCAACGCGAGGTCGGTGATTTCGTCCTGCTGCGTGCCGACGGGCAGTATGCCTATCAACTGGCAGTGGTCATTGACGACGCGGCGCAGGGCGTCAACGCTGTGGTGCGCGGCGTCGACCTGCTCGATTCGACGGCCCGCCAGATCTGGCTGCAACAGTGTCTCGGCCTGCCGACGCCGAGTTACGCGCATCTGCCGGTGGTGGTCAATTCCGCCGGCGAAAAACTCTCGAAGCAGACGCAGGCGAAGGCTGTCGACCCGGCGGACGGCAGCACGGTACTGGCTTGCGCCCTGGAGTTTCTCGGGCACCCCGTGCCGGCCGAAATGCGTGACGTTACGGTGGCCGACTTCTGGCGCTGGGCGATTTCAGTCTGGTCGATGGAGCGCGTGCCGGCAGTGCGCGGCATCTTCCCGGCTCAGAGGCCGTGAATCAATCGATAAATTCCTCACAACCCGTGGCCCGAGGCCAGGCTTCGCGCTCATTCCGGCGAACGCCGGAATCCAGTACCTTCCTCTGGAATCAATAAATACAATTGGATAAACGAGCTGGGCCCCGGCATTTGCCCCGAAGGTGAAAGGGATCAGGGCTCAAACACTCCTTGAGTGCGCCGGGTGGACGAGCGTGGAAATCGGGCAGTGATGATCTTTTCACAGACGCTCAGTGCTTGCCGCCATAACCGGTGAAGCCGATGGCGATGCGCAGGAGGTTGTAGCTGGCCGAACGAAGCAGGCGGGAATACCACGGCAATCGTTGCCAGTGCTGTGGCGGCAGTTCGCGGGCGCCGGACTGCATGGCCTGGCCCAGGCTGCGGCGTAATTCCTCGGCAAATTTGCGGTCGAGGACGACGAGGTTGGCTTCCCTCGACAGCAACAGGCTGAAGGGGTCGATGTTGGACGAGCCGACGGTGGCCCACTGTTCGTCGATGACCGCCACCTTGGCGTGCAGGAAGCTGTACCGATATTCGAAAATGCGTATCCCGGCTTTCAGCAGTTTGTCATAGAGCGCCTGCGTCGCGTAGTGCAGCAGGCGATATTCGATGCGACCCTGGAGCAGGATGCTGACCTGCACTCCGCGCTGCGCCGCCTTGCCCAGCGCGCGCCGGAAGCGTCGTCCGGGGAGGAAGTAGGCGTTGGCGATCAGGATGCTGTCGCGAGCGCCGGCAATCGCCGCCAGATAGGCCTTTTCAATGTCCCGGCGATGCCTGACGTTGTCGCGTATGAGGAAAGCCGCCTGTTGATCTCCGCGTGGCGACGTAGAGCTTTTTTCGACGGGCGCCAGGCGGTAACGGCGCTTGAAGTTAACCCAGACGAGAACTTCCCAAAGCCGGCGCATGGTCTGCCGGATCGGCAGGAGCACCGGGCCTTCAACCCGTACCGCATAGTCGTAACGTCCCGGTGACTGGTCGGGGTTGTTGAGGTCGTCGATGATATTGATCCCGCCGACGAAGGCGATCTCGTCGTCGATGGCCGCCAGTTTGCGGTGCAGGCGGCGCAAGCGGTGGCGGCGCAGTTTGAAGCGTGCGTACTCGGGACGATAGACCAGCGCCATGACGCCGGCGTCGGCCAGAGCCGGCATCAGCGTTGTGGCAAAAGCGGCAGCGCCAAAACCATCGACCAGAACGCGTACGCTGACGCCGCGCCGTGCGGCCGCCATCAATGCGCCGGCAACGTCACGACCGGTGCGGTCATCTTCAAAGATGTAACTTTCAAGATGCACTTCCTGGCGTGCTTCGTTGATCGCAGTGATCAGCGCCGGAAAGAATTCGGCGCCGCTGTTGAGCAGCGTCAAGCGGTTGCCAGGCAGAAATCTAGCGGACGTGGCCACCGCTGTCGTGCCGCAGATGTGCCGAGAGCGCGGCGTGATCGGAAATTTTCGACCACGGATCGCCGCAATGCATTTCGGCGCTCATGACCGAAAAGCCGCGCACGTAGATGCGATCCAGGCGCAGGACAGGCCGCCTGGCCGGGTAGCTGCGTCCCGGTGAGCCCAGGCTGCCGCAGGCTCCGCCAAAGGCTTCGGAGAGGCCGAGACGTTGCGCCAGCAATTCGTCGGCTTCGTTGCGCCAGTCGTTGAAGTCGCCGGCAATGATCAGGGGTGAGTCGGGTTCGGCAATGTCCTCCAGGTAGCGGGAAAGCGCATCCAGTTGCCGGCGCCGCGAACGGGCAAACAGCGAGAGGTGGACGCAGACGCAGTGCAGTGCCTTCTTCAGCCCCGGAACCTTGATCGCGCAGTGCAACAGGCCGCGCCGCTCGAAGCGCATGTGGGTGACGTCCTGATTATGCGAATGCTCGATCGGGAAGCGCGCCAGAATCGCATTGCCGTGGTGTCCGTGGTCGTAGATGACGTTGCTGCCGTAGGCGGTGGACTGCCAGACGTCTTCGGCGAGAAAGTCCTGCTGCGCTTCGGGCGGCCAGTTGTCTATTCTCCTGGCATGGTGGCTATGCATGCCCTGGACTTCCTGCAGGAATACGATGTCCGGCCCCAGCGCACGCAACTGCTCGCGCAGTTCATGCACCATCATGTGCTGGTTGAACTGCGAGAATCCCTTGTGGATGTTGTAGGTAACAACGTGGAGCTGTGTGCGTTTCATGGCGCTCACGATACCGCGAGCATCCTCTCCAGTGCCAGCCTAGCGAGTCCGGCTTCGTGTTGCGGCACGCTGATCTGGTTGACGACCTTGCCTGCGGCCAGATTTTCCAGCGTCCACGCCAGATGCTGCGGGTCGATACGCTGCATCGTCGAGCACATGCAGACCGTCGGCGACATGAAGTGGACGATTTTGCCCTCCGGTTTGACCTCTTCGGCCAGCCGGTTGACCAGATTCAGTTCGGTGCCGACCAGCCAGCGCGTGTTCGGGGCAGCCTCCTTGATCGTTTTGACGATATGTTCGGTCGATCCGACGTAGTCCGACTGCTTGCACACTTCGAAGCTGCATTCGGGGTGCGCGATGACCAGTCCGTCCGGGTGCTGGTTGCGGAACTTGAGGATGTGCGCCGGCTGGAACATCTGGTGCACCGAGCAGTGGCCTTTCCAGAGCAGCAGTCGGGCTTTGTGGATTTGTTCCACGGTCAAGCCGCCGAGTTCGAGGTCAGGATCCCAGACCATCATTTCGTCGAGCGGGATTCCCATCGTGTAGCCTGTCCAGCGGCCAAGATGCTGGTCGGGGAAAAAAAGGATCTTCGGGCGTTGCGCAAAGGCCCATTCGGCGATCGTTGCGGCGTTCGACGAGGTGCAGACAATACCGCCATGCTCGCCGCAGAACGCCTTGAGGTCGGCGGCCGAGTTGATGTAGGTCACCGGCGTGAATACTTCCTCGGCGTCGAGTACCTCGTTCAGTTCGCGCCAGCAGCGTTCGACTTTGGCCAGATTGGCCATGTCGGCCATCGAACACCCGGCCGCCAGGTCGGGCAGAATGGCCTTCTGGTGGGGTTTCGACATGATGTCGGCGACCTCGGCCATGAAGTGCACGCCGCAAAAGACGATGTATTCGGCGTCGGCTTGCGAAGCCAGGCGCGAGAGTTTGAGCGAATCGCCGGTCAGGTCGGCGTATTGATAGACATCGGCGCGCTGATAGTGGTGACCGAGCAGAACGGCCTGCTCACCCAGCCTGGCGCGGGCAGCGCGAATTCGTTCGTGGCAGGCGTCGTCGTGCAGTTGGTTGAATCGGTCAAAGGCGATGGTCGCGGTTTGCATGACTTGATCTCGAATCGTGGCCGTGAATGGTTAAGAAGACTGCCAGGGCAGGAATAGGTTTCAACTGAGAGTCTGTGAAAAAATCATTACTGCCTGATTTCCATGCTCGTCACCCCGGCAGAAGCCGGGGTCCAGTTCGTTTATCCGATTGTTTATATGGATAGCAGAGGAAGGTACTGGATTCCGGCTTACGCCGGAATGACGGCTTGGGAGGTGTTTATCCATTTATTCATAGCCTCTGAGTGACTTCAGCTTGTCCACGGCAGGCCGGCATGCCGCCAGCCACCGGCTTTGCCGCGTTGCCCGCTGGCGTCCTTGTCGCCCTCAAAGCCCTCAAGCACGTTGTAGCTCCCGCTGTAGCCGGCCTGGCTGGCGAGGCAGGCGGCGTGGTGCGAGCGTATGCCGCTACGACAGATAAACATGACCAGCGCTTCCGGGTCGACCTGCTTCTTCAATTGCGCGAGGAAATGACTATTGGGCTGATTGCTAGGGTAGCTCATCCACTCGATTTCCTCGGCACCGGGAATGCGGCCAACCCAGTCCCACTCGGCGCGGGTGCGAACGTCGACGAGCCGGGCACCGGGCGCCAACTGCCAGATCTCGCAGGCTTCCTTTGGCGTCAGTGCGCCGGCATAGGGTAACCCGAGTTCGCGGGCACGCGTCTGGGCGAGATTCAGAAGATCGGTCAGTTTTCCCATGGTTGACAGCGCTATCGGGATAAAGGGATTGAAGTATAAAACACTTGCACCTCCTGTGCAGTTTCTTGACGTGTTGGACTATGCGCTGATATGGTGCAATCAACCAAAAAACTGCACCAGTATAGTGCGTAGAAAACCTCTGGATTAGCCAAAATACCTTATGCCACAATTGCTGGTTCGTGGTGCATGGAGTGGCATGGTTTCTGCTAATAGCCATCGCAACTTTTTTTTCTATCTTCGCCGGAATCACCGGCACCCGCTGAGGAGACTTTGCAATGGCAAGCCCGCATGATGTTATCAAGATGGTCAAGGAAAACGACGTCAAGTTCGTCGACTTCCGTTTTACCGATACCCGTGGCAAGGAGCAGCATGTCACCGTTCCGGTCAGCGCATTCAGCGAAGACAAGTTCGAGAACGGCCACGCGTTTGACGGTTCCTCAATTGCCGGCTGGAAGGGGATTCAAGCCTCCGACATGCAGTTGATGCCCGATCCTTCGACGGCCTACATTGACCCCTTTTTCGACGAAACTACCCTGGTGCTGACCTGCGACGTCGTCGATCCGGCCGACGGTCGTGGTTATGACCGCGACCCGCGTTCGATCGCCAAACGTGCCGAAGCCTACCTGAAGTCGTCCGGTATTGGCGACACCGCCTATTTTGGTCCGGAGCCCGAGTTTTTCATTTTCGATTCCGTCGACTGGAGCGTCGACATGTCCGGTTGCAGCCTGAAAATCTATTCTCAGGAAGCGGCGTGGACTTCCGGTGAAAAGAGCGATACCGGTGGTGGCTCGGGTCACCGTCCGACGGTCAAGGGCGGCTACTTCCCGGTTCCGCCGGTCGACAGCCTGCATGACATCCGTTCCGCCATGTGTCTGGCGCTCGAACAGCTTGGGGTTCCGGTCGAAGTTCATCACCACGAAGTAGCCACGGCCGGTCAGTGCGAAATCGGCACGCTGTTCAGCACGCTGGTCAAGCGCGCCGACTGGACGCAGATCCTCAAGTACGTGGTGCATAACGTTGCGCACCAGTACGGCAAGACCGCGACCTTCATGCCGAAGCCCATCGTTGGCGACAACGGATCGGGAATGCACGTGCACCAGTCGATCTGGAAGGATGGCAAGAACCTGTTCGCCGGCAACGGCTACGCCGGTCTGTCCGAGATGGCGCTCTTCTACATCGGCGGCATCATCAAGCACGCCAAGGCGCTGAATGCCATCACCAACCCCGGCACCAATTCGTACAAGCGTCTGGTTCCGCACTATGAAGCGCCGGTCAAGCTGGCGTACTCGGCCAAGAATCGCTCCGCTTCGATCCGCATCCCGCACGTCGCCTCCGACAAGGCGCGGCGTATCGAAACCCGCTTCCCGGATCCGATCGCCAACCCGTACCTGTGCTTTACGGCGCTGCTGATGGCCGGTCTGGATGGTATCCAGAACAAGATTCACCCCGGCGATGCGGCCGACAAGAATCTCTACGATCTGCCGCCGGAAGAGGATGCAAAGATCCCGACCGTCTGCGCCAGTCTCGAAGAAGCGCTGGCCGCGCTGGACCAGGATCGCGAGTTCCTTACCCGTGGCGGCGTCTTCTCCAGCGACTGGATCGATGCCTACATCAGCCTGAAGATGGATGAAGTCAACAAGGTTCGCATGACAACCCACCCGGTCGAATTCGACCTGTACTACAGTTGCTGATGCTTCGTTAGATTGAAAGTCGCGCCAGCGACTCACGAACCGCCCCTCGCCCCTGGGAGGGGGGGGTGGGAACGGGCAGGCCGGCAACTTTCAAAATGTGGGGTGGCGTCAAATCCATGCCCGTTAGTGCGGCATTCACGAAAGGACGGGCTTGCCCGTCCTTTTTTTGTGCACCGAAAGCAGTTGTGTTGCGTTTGTAATTCATTGGGGCATCCAATACACTGATGCAAGTGATTGACCCCGGCATGCTGGCTACCACCAACGGATAGGAACGCGATGAATTGCCAAAGGCTGTATTTCCCTGTCGTAATACTCTTTCTGGCCGCATTGCCGGTACAGGCCGAGACCATGTATCAGTGCGTCGATGAAAGTGGGCACAAAACGTTTCAAAACATGAAGTCAGGCGCCAAGGGAGCCAAGTGCACCCCCATGGATCTGGGTGCTCCTTCCACCGTTCCTGCGGCCAGAGGGGCCACCAAAACACCGACTCCAGCCACTTTCCCGAAAGTTGATGATAATGCGCAGAAGGCTCGTGACACCGATCGTCGGCGTATTCTCGACAGCGAACTGACGGCCGAGCAGCGGAATCTCGATCAGGCGAAGAAGGACCTCGCCGAACAGGAAGCCATCGTGCTGCCTGAAGAGCGCATGCAATACAAAGGCGGTGGCGGCATCAGCGGCGGCAAGGTTGAAGCGCGTTTGCAGCCTTACCGCGACAAGGTGGCCTTGCACGAACGCAATATCGAGGCCATCCAGAAAGAAATTTCCAAGCTGCGCTGATCCACGACACCTTTTGCTGCCCGACGCGCATGCCTGATAATGTGCCCAACCCCTTTGGCGGGCTGGATCTTCTCTCTTCGTCGGTCATTCTGCTCGACAAGAGTTTTGCCATCCGTTACATGAATTCCGCTGCAGAGAATCTGCTGGCCATCAGCAGCAGAGCCGTTATCGGATGTCGCCTGGAAAGTGTCGTTGAATGCCCCCTTGCCTTCCAGGAGGCGCTCGACAATACCTTGACACTGGGCTGGAGCTACACCGGGCAGAGCATCAAGCTTGAACGTAGCGACGGTGTGATCCTGCACCTGAACTGTACGGTCAGCCCGAGCGATACACAGGAGGCCCGCTTGCTGGTCGAGCTGTGGCCGATCGATCAGCAGTTGAAAGCGACGCGCGAAGAGCGCCTGCTTGAACAGCAACTCGCCAACCGCGAACTGATCCGCAATCTGGCGCACGAAATCAAGAATCCGCTGGGTGGCATTCGCGGGGCGGCACAGTTGCTCGAACATGAGCTCAACAACCCCGGCTTGCGTGAGTACACGCAGGTCATCATCAAGGAAGCCGACCGCCTCCAGGAGTTGATGAAGCGGCTGCTTTCGCCGCATCGACCGATGCAGCCGGGGCCGGTCAATATTCATGAAATACTTGAACGCGTGCGCAGCCTGCTGTCGGCTGAATTCCCGCAGACGCTTACGGTGATACGCGATTACGACACCAGTTTGCCCGAGCTGGTGGGTGATCGCGAGCAACTGATTCAGGCCGTTCTCAATATCGCGCGCAATGCCGCGCAGGCCATCAAGGGGCAGTCGGGCAGCGTTCCCGCAACGGGACAGATCACGCTGCGCACCCGGGTCGACCGGCAGGTCACGCTGGCCAAGCGGCGTTACCGTCTGGCGCTTGAATTGCAGGTGATCGACAACGGCCCGGGCATACCGGACGACATCCGCGAAAAGATGTTCTATCCACTGGTGTCAGGTCGTCAAGGGGGTAGCGGCCTCGGCCTGACCCTGGCCCAGAGCTTTGTTCAACAGCATCAGGGTACCGTCGAGTGCGAGAGTCGCCCGGGATACACCTGCTTTACGATCCGCATGCCGCTGATCACGGGGTGACTGCAAGTACCTGCGAAGTGTAGCCTGTAGGTCGGGTTACGCTTCGCTAACCCGACCTACCAGATCTTGAGTTAATAATTGCGCTCGGAATCACTGGGTAGCCTGTCGAAAGCGATTCAAGGCTATTCCTGGTTTATTACATTCTTGTATCGGCTGATGATGGCAAGCTATTTGCTAAAGGGTATTCATTCAATTCATGAAGTCTGGAAAATCAATGAAACCGGTCTGGATCATCGACGACGACAAGTCGATTCGCTGGGTACTGGAAAAGACCCTGGCCCGCGAGCAGATCCCCTTCAAGAGTTTTGCCTCGGCCAGTGAGGCGCTATCGCAGCTTGATCTGGGCGTTGAGCCCCCGCAGGTGCTGGTTTCGGACATTCGCATGCCGGGCGAGTCGGGTCTCGACCTGCTGAAACAGGTCAAGGAGCGTTTTCCCTCGCTGCCGGTCATCATCATGACTGCCTACTCGGATCTGGACAGCGCGGTCGCGGCATTCCAGGGTGGCGCGTTCGAGTACATGCCCAAACCCTTCGATGTCGATCAGGCGATGGAGTTGATTCGCCGCGCCATTGACGAGAGCTCGCACCAGGTCGGTGCGTCGGCCGAGATCGGTCTGGTTCCGGAAATTCTCGGTCAGGCACCGGCCATGCAGGAAGTCTTTCGTGCCATTGGTCGCCTGAGCCAGTCGAACGCGACGGTGATGATCACCGGCGAGTCGGGTTCGGGCAAGGAACTGGTGGCTCGTGCCGTGCATCGGCACAGTCTGCGTTCCGACAAGCCGTTCATCGCCATCAATACGGCAGCGATTCCCAGGGATCTGCTTGAATCCGAGCTTTTCGGCCACGAGCGCGGCGCCTTTACTGGTGCCGCAGCGCAGCGACGCGGACGCTTCGAGCAGGCTGAAGGCGGCACGCTCTTTCTCGACGAGATCGGTGACATGCCTGCCGAATTGCAGACACGGCTGTTGCGGGTGCTGTCCGACGGCAACTACTATCGTGTTGACGGCCATTCACCGATCAAGGCCAATGTCCGTATCATCGCTGCCACGCATCAAAATCTGGAGACGCGGGTCAAGGAAGGACTTTTTCGCGAGGATCTGTTTCACCGGCTGAACGTGATTCGCCTGCGTTTGCCAAGCTTGCGTGAGCGCGGTGAGGATGTCCCGATCCTGGCGCGTCATTTTCTGCAGAAGAGCGCGCACGATCTGGGGGTCGAGGCCAAGCGCTTTTCCGATGCGGCGCTCAGTCATCTGGCATCGCTCGATTTTCCGGGCAACGTGCGCCAGTTGGAAAACATCTGTCATTGGCTCACCGTCATGGCGCCGGGGCAGCAGGTTGATCTAGCCGATCTGCCTGCGGAACTGCGCGATTCGCCACAGCTTTCCCTGGACGTCGACTGGGAGAGCGCGCTGGCGCAAGAGGTGGACCGCTTGCTGGCAGGCAATGACGGCCAGGTTCATGAAAAACTGACCAACAGTTTTGAGCGTGTCCTGATTAACCGTGCGCTGGCCCACACTGGGGGGCGGCGGATCGAGGCGGCGCTGGCCCTGGGCATTGGCCGCAACACCATCACGCGCAAGATCCAGGAACTGGGCCTCGGCGCCGGACGCGGCAACGATGCGGAGCAGGCGCCGGAATAATCGGCCATAATGGCGGCATTCGATAGATGCCGTTGCAATGACTGACTCTCCTCCATCCCTGCTGATCGACCCGCTCCGTCTGCACGCCCTGCTCGGCGATGCGCACGGGCGTTTCGATGTCGATTCGCTCGCCGAGTGCGAATCGACCAGTACCTTGCTGCTCAAGCGTGCCGCGCAGGGGGCGCCGGCCGGCAGCGTCATCGTCGCCGACCGGCAAACCGCCGGACGCGGCAGCCGTGGGCGGAACTGGCTCGCCACGCCGGGAGCCAGCCTGACTTTTTCCGTACTCTGGCGCTTCGACGGTGGTCTGGAACGGCTGGCCGGACTTTCGCTGGCAGTCGGTGTCGCCGTGGTGCACGCGCTTGAGTACTTCGGTGCTGCGGGAATTCTGCTCAAATGGCCGAACGATATCCTGCATGACAACGCCAAGCTGGGCGGCATTCTTGTCGAGTTGCAGAACGCTCAGGATGGCGCACTGGCGGTAATCGGCATCGGCCTCAACCTGCGCCTGCCCGAAAGCCCCGGCGAGTGCGCAGGCTTTGCGCTCCCCCCTGCCGCACTGGACGCAATCATCATGCCGTTGCCGGAACGCCATGCCTTGTTTGCACAACTCCTGATCGAACTGGCTCATGTTTTCGATCGCTTCACGCACGAGGGCTTTGCCGTACTGCGCGATCAGTGGCAGGCGCGGAATGCCTGGCAGGGCAGGCCGGTACAGGTGCTGCGCGACGGACACCTGGAGATGGAGGGTGTCTGCCGTGGTGCCGATGTCGACGGTGCCTTGCTGGTGCAGACGGCAGCAGGCGTCGAGCGCTGCCTGTCCGGCGACCTTTCCTTGCGTGCGGCATGATCGTCGCCATTGATGCCGGCAACACGCGCATCAAATGGGGTGCCCACGACGGGTCGACCTGGGTCGCGCAAGGTGCCCTGCCGACTGCTGAAGCAGCCAGTCTGGCCGGGCTGGCCGCCGGGTGGCCGGATGCCGCACGCATTGTCGCCTGCAACGTGGCCGGCGAAGTGGTTGGAGACGCCATCGGTGCGGCGCTGGCGCCGCGCTTTGCTCCACCGCTGTGGCTGCGCTCCAGCGCCGGGGTCTGTGGTGTGCGCAATGCTTATGAGCAGCCCGATCAACTTGGAGCCGACCGCTGGGCGGCGCTGATCGGTGCCCGCGGGCTGACCACCAGCGCCTGCCTGGTCGTTTGTGCGGGTACGGCGACCACCGTTGACTGGCTTGATGCCGGCGGCGATTTCCGTGGGGGTCTGATCCTGCCCGGCGTTGACCTGATGCGTGCGTCGCTGGCGCGCAACACGGCGCAACTGCCGCTGGCTGAAGGCGAGTTTTGCTCTGCGCCGCGCACAACCATGGATGCCATCGTCAGTGGGTGTCTGCACGCCCAGATCGGTGCCATCGAACGCATGTTCTGCGCGCTGGCTGACCAGACGGGGGCGATCTGCCTGCTGACCGGCGGTGCCGCACAGCGCATTGCGCCGTACTTGAACATACCGTGCCAACAGGTGGAGAATCTGATTCTCGATGGTCTGGTGCGTTTCGTCACTTCGCAGTAATCTTGCACATGTTCTGGCCGGATCATGTCCGCTGGTGTTTGCGTACCTGGAGCCTGTCGGAGCGATTTGGAGAATTCTCATGCTGCCTAAAATGTTGACCCTGCTGCCCGCTTTTCTATCCTATTTTGCAGTAGCCGTGGCCTTGCTCGCCGTGTTTTTTCTGGTTTACGTCAACGTCACGCCGTATGACGAAATGGCCCTGATCCGGCAGGGCAACACTGCAGCGGCGGTGAGCCTTTCCGGCGCCCTGTTCGGGTTTGCCATGCCGGTTGCCAACGTCATTGCCCATAGTGACACGCTGGCCGATCTTGCCGCCTGGGGAGCGATTGCCGGCGTCATCCAGATCCTGACGTACCTGGTGGCGCGCTTCGCACTGCCGCATATGACCCAGGATATTCCTGCCGGCAAAGTGGCGCCGGCAACCTTTCTTGCCGGGCTTTCGCTGACCGTTGGCCTGACCAATGCGGCCTGCATGACTTATTGACCGGCAGATGCTGTTGCAAGCGCTTCAAACATGGAGAGCACAGAGAACACATAGAAAAAGGGGTTTCGCCGTGAGTTGGCGTTCTCGCAACAGTCCCGGTGTTCTCTTGTAGCAAGTGAAGTATTCAGAATTCATACGGTAGCATTCCTTTAGGGAGATCGACATGGCACTCATGGATTTCATCAAGAAACAGTTTATCGACGTCATTCAATGGACGGAGGAAGGCGATGGGGTGCTGGCCTACCGCTACCCGATGCAGGACTTCGAAATCCAGAATGGCGCCCAATTGACGGTACGCGATTCGCAGATGGCGGTGTTCGTCAACGAAGGCCAGGTGGCCGACGTCTTCGCCCCCGGACTGCACAAGCTGACGACCCAGACACTGCCGGTACTGACCAACCTGAAGAACTGGGACAAGCTGTTCGCCTCGCCCTTCAAGTCCGACGTCTATTTCTTCTCGTCCCGCCTGCAACTCGACCGCAAGTGGGGAACGCCGAATCCGATCACCATCCGCGACAAGGACTTCGGCATGGTGCGGATGCGTGCATTCGGCATCTATTCGTACAAGCTCACCGATCCGGGCAAGTTCTACAAGGAAATCTCCGGCACGCGCGAGCAGTACGGCGTTGACGATCTTGACGGTCAGTTGCGCAGTCTGGTGATCAGCACGATGACAGACCTGTTCGGCGACTCGGGTGTTCCCTTCATCGACATGGCGGCCAATCAGGAGGCGCTGAGCGAAGCGCTGAAATGGAAGATGAAAACGGTGTTCGAGCGCTATGGCCTTGAACTCGACAGTTTTGTCGTGCAGAACGTCACGCTGCCGGAAGAGTTGCAGAAGATCCTTGATACCAAGATCGGCATGAACATGATCGGCGACATGGGGCGCTTTACCCAGTATCAGGTGGCCAACAGCATTCCGCTGGCGGCACAGAACGAAGGCGGGCTGGCTGGCATCGGTGCCGGTCTGGGTGCCGGCCTCAGTATCGGGCAAGGCATGGCGCAAGCCATGACACAAGCCATGCAGCCGGGTTTGGCACCAGCAGCTGTGGCCCTCGCACCTGCTGCCGCACCGGCAGCGGCTACTGCGGCGGCAGCAAGCGTCAGTGCCGACGAAGTAGTCGCTACGCTGGAGAAGTTGCACGGTCTGGTTGGCAAGGGCATCCTCTCGCAAGCCGAATTCGATACCAAGAAAGCCGAGTTGCTGGGCAAGCTGGGCTGAAGCACCCGCTTTTCTAACTACTCCGGCCTTCCGTGAAAACCGCTAACTGTCCTTCCTGCGGCGCTCCGGTCAGCTTCCGCTCGGCGGCCTCGGTTTATGCCGTTTGCGAGTTCTGTCGCAGTACCCTGCTGCGTGATGGCGAGGATCTGAAGAACCTCGGGCGCATGGCCGATCTGATGGACGACCCGACCCTGATCCAGATCGGCAGCGAGGGAACGTACCGCGGGCTTCACTTTGGCGTCATCGGGCGCATCCAGTTGAGGCACGAGTCGGGCCTCTGGAATGAATGGCACATTCTCTTCGACGACGCGCGCAGCGCGTGGCTATCGGAGGCGGGTGGCGAATACGTGGTCAGTTCGCTGGTGCCGGTGACTGAAACATTGCCGGCATTCGAGACGCTGGCGCCGGAAATGCAGATCAGCGTTGCCGGACGCCCCTTTACCGTCACCGATCTCGAATCGGCGCGCTGCATCTCCGGGCAGGGCGAACTGCCGTTCAGGGTCGAGGCCGGCTACGACGTCAACACCGCCGATCTGAGAAGCAGCGATCGCTTTGTCACCATCGACTACAGCGAAACGCCGCCGCTGGTTTTTGTCGGCTATCCGGCGACTTTCGATGAACTCAAGCTCAGCCATCTCAAGGATTCCGCTGAGGCGTCGGCGGGCGGCGCGCCAAGTGTCAAGGCCCGTGCGTTCAACTGCCCGCATTGCGCGTCGCCGCTCAGTGTGCACTCCGGCGCCATCGAAAGCGTCGCCTGTGACAGTTGCGGCTCGATCATCGGCATCGACAACGAGAACGTGCAATTGCTGGCGCGCGCCGCGCAGTCGATGCGCATCGAGCCGTGGTTGCCGCTCGGCAGCAAGGGCAAGCTGCACGACATCGAGTGGGAAGCCATCGGTTTCCTGCGTCGCAGTACGCAATCGGGCGGCATCGATTACGCGTGGTCCGAATACCTGCTGTTCAACGCCGAACAGGGCTTTGCCTGGCTGACCGAGTATGAGGGGCACTGGAACTATGTGCGCACCCTGTCCAGCCCGCCGCCGGTCAGTCGCGGACAGGCTTCATTCAAGCGCAAGGACGGCGAGTTCAAACTGTTCAGCTCCGGCAAGGCGGAAGTCGTCTACGTCGTCGGCGAATTTTACTGGCGTGTCGCCGTCGGCGAATCCTGTCTCGTCGAGGATTACATCTGCCCGCCGCTGATGCTCTCGCGCGAGGTGTCGAACAAGGAAGCCAGTTGGTCGGAGAGCGAGTATCTGGAGCCGGAGGCGCTTAGTGCCGCGTTCAAGATCGGCTTTTCGCCGCCGGCACGTATCGGCGTCTTCGCCAACCAGCCCAACCCGCTGATCGAACGCCATCGCGGTGTATGCGGGTTGTTCTGGAAGCTGGCACTGGCGGCAACGCTGGTGCAACTGGCTTTCGTTTTCATTTTCTCCTCGCATCTTGTCCTCAAACAGCAGGTAGTGCTCTCGCCGCACAATGAGGACGCAACGCTGACCACGCAGGAATTTACCCTGCAAAGCCGGGCGCGATCACTGCGCGTGCGGCACAGCACCGACGTTGATAACAACTGGGTCGATATCACCACCACGCTGGTCGAGAAAAAAACCGGAGAGGCCTATCAGGGCGCGCAGGAAGTCAGCTATTACCGGGGTGTCGATGACGGCGAAAGCTGGTCGGAAGGCACCCGGGACGACGCCATCGCCTTCAGGGACATCCCGCCCGGAAACTACTACCTGACCATCGAGTACGAACTGGGCAAGGACCGGCCCGCCGCTGTGTTCGATACGATTGAAGTCGTGCGCAATCCGGTGACCTGGTCCAACTATGTTCTCCTGATGATCTTCCTGGCTGTGTTCCCGCTCTATTCACGCTGGCGGCGCAATGCCTTCGAAGCTCGACGCTGGAACGAGAGCGATCTCGGCGGCGGTGATGAAAGTGAGTTTGATTTTGGCGACTCGGGGAGCGATGGGGACGATTAGATGATCAAGACCAACCTCGTCATCGGGCTGCTCGCGCTGGCCTTCTTTACTCACGCCCAGTATCAGGGCTGGAACCTCTTCGAGCAAAGTGCCGCCGCACAGACTTCGCGGCTTGCGGGCAGCGCAAGCCGGACGTATCACAAGTAATTCCAGCATGTAGCATGTAGGTCGGGTTAGCGATAGCCCCCAGGAGGATTTGCTTCGCGGCATAACCCGACGTTTCTCGAATTGTCGGGTTACGCTATCGTTAACCCGACCTACATTCCTAGTGCTGTATGGGTATAGGCAGCATCTGATTGGCATAGAAAAATTACGATTGTAGATTATCAATGAATCAGGCCCTGCTCTTCTCGGTTTTCATCATCGCATCCTGCGGTCTGGCTTACGAGCTGATCGCCGGTGCGCTGTCGAGCTATCTGCTTGGCGATTCGATCACCCAGTTTTCGACGGTCATCGGCACCTACCTGTTCGCCATGGGAATCGGCTCGTGGCTGTCGCGCTACGTCGAACGCCATCTGGTGGCACGCTTTGTTCAGGTCGAGTTGATGGTCGGCGTCCTCGGCGGGTTTTCTGCGGCGGCGCTATTCTTCATTTTCGTCTGGTTCACGACGCCATTCCAGGTGGCGCTTTATCTCGCGGTATTCGGCATCGGCGTGCTGGTCGGGCTGGAAATCCCGCTCATCATGCGCATTCTCAAGCGCGACCTGAGCTTCAAGGATCTCGTTTCGCAGGTGCTCACCTTCGACTATCTCGGCGCGCTCGCCGTCTCCATCCTTTTCCCGCTGCTACTGGTGCCCCACCTCGGGCTGGTACGCAGCGGCCTGCTGTTCGGTCTGCTCAACGTGCTGGTGGCGCTGTGGGCGCTGTGGATGTTCCGCGAGCAACTGCGCAATACCTTCTGGCTGAAGACGCAGGCCCTGGTCTCGCTTGGCGTACTGGCGATCGGCTTTGCCGCTGCCGGTCAGTTCACCTCGCTGGCCGAGGCGCACCTCTATGCCGACGAGATCGTGTACAACGAAACCTCGCCCTACCAGCACATCGTGATTACCCGCTGGAAGGACGATCTGCGCCTGTTTCTGAACAACAACCTGCAATTCAGTTCGCGCGACGAATACCGCTACCACGAGGCGCTGGTGCATCCGGGTTTGTCTACGCTGCCCGCTGCGCGTCGTGTGCTGGTGCTCGGCGGCGGCGACGGCCTGGCCGTGCGCGAGATTCTGAAGTATCCGCAGCTCGAGTCGGTAACGCTGGTCGACCTCGATCCGGCAATGACGCAGCTTTTCGCTTCAGCCGCTCCGCTGCGCAAGCTCAACGAGGATGCGCTGCATTCGCCAAAGGTGAAGGTGATCAACGCCGACGCCCTGAAATGGCTGGAAGACAACGATGAGCTGTTCGACTTCGTGGTGGTGGATTTCCCCGACCCCTCCAATTTCGCCATCGGCAAACTCTACAGCGCGGCCTTTTATCGTTTGCTTGAGAAACATATGACGGCGGGGGCGCTGGCCGTCATCCAGTCCACCTCGCCGCTCTACGCCCGGCAATCGTTCTGGTGCGTCGTCAGTACGCTGGAGAGCGTGGGTTTCGTTACCACGCCCTATCATGCGCTGGTGCCGTCTTTCGGTGAATGGGGCTTCGTGCTGGCCGGCCGCCGCGCCTATCAGCCCCCCGCCGGCTATGCCGTTGCAACGCGCTTCCTGACGCCTGAAACCACCCCGGCGCTGTTCCAGTTTCCCAAGGACATGGCGCGTGTCGATGCCGAAGTCAACCGGCTCAACAACCAGGTACTTGTGCGCTACTTTGAAAGCGAGTGGTGGCAGGTCATCCGCTGAAACATGGCGAATATGAATTTAAAAATCCAACTCTTTCGACGCAGAGTACGCAGAGACGCAGAGCGCGCCGAGAAAATCGTTGGTGTAATAGACTCTTTCCCTTCTCTGCGTCTCTGCGATCTCTGCGTTGAGAGCGTTTTGTTCTTCGTTTGTACACCCCCCGAAATTCGCCTGACGTTCCTGCGACTGCCGTGTTCGCTGTGCGATGGATAGACGCGATTTCCTCGCTTCGCTGGCCGCCGCCGGTCTGGCGTCGCTGACCGGATGCGACGCTCCAGCCAGCACCCCTTGCCACCGGGCGAGCTGCTCGGTAGCGCACTGGAAACCGGTCACCGCTTGCGCCAGAGCAATCTGCCGCCAGCGTCAGAAACCCGGCAGGTTCCGGTGCTCATCGTCGGTGCCGGCATCGGCGGACTGTCCGCCGGATGGAAACTCGCCAAAGCGGGCTTCAAAGATTTCCTGATGGTCGAGCTGGAAGCCGGGCCGGGAGGAAATTCCCGTTCCGGCCACAACGAAGTCAGTGCTTACCCGCTTGCCGCGCATTACCTGCCATTGCCGACGCTTGAGGCTACCGCCGTGCGCGAGCTGCTGGCCGAACTCGGCGTCCTGCACGGCGATGCGCGCGCCACCCACCCGATCTATGACGAACGCTACCTCTGCGCCATGCCGCAGGAGCGACTGTACCGCAACGGCTGGTGGCAGGAAGGCGTGCTGCCGCAGAACGGCGTGAGCGCCGCAGAGCGCGAACAGTACCGGCGCTTTTATGTTCTGATGGACGACTTCAAACGGCGGCGCGACGGAAAAAATCGTGCCTTTGCCCTGCCTATGGAACTCTCCAGCCAGGCGCCCGACCTGCTGGCGCTCGACCGGCTCAGCATGCGCGACTGGCTGCTGGCGCAGGGGCTCGATTCGCCGCAATTGCACTGGTACGTCGACTATGCCTGCCGCGACGATTACGGAACGGGCAGTGCCGAGGTTTCGGCGTGGGCCGGCATCCACTACTTTGCCTGTCGCGACGGCGAAGCGCAGGACGCGGCGAGCGACACCGTTCTTACCACGCCGGGAGGCAATGGCTGGCTGGTGGATGGGTTGGCGCAGGGCATCCGTTCGCGCGCCGGTGATCGCCTGCTGACCGGGGCACTGGCTTTCCGCGTTGCAGAAGAAAATGACGGGCAGATGCATGTCGACCTGTGGTTGCCAGCAGAACAGCGCACACTGCGCTTGATCGTCGGGCAACTGATCTGGGCGGCGCCGCTGTTTCTTGTCCCCCATGTCTTTGTCGGGAACGACTCGCTGAAGGCGGCCGCCCGCAGCTATTCACACGCTCCCTGGCTGGTCGCCAACCTGACGCTCTCGCGCTTTCCGGAGGAGCGGGCCGGTAGCGCAATGGCCTGGGATAATGTGCTTTACGACAGCCCCGGTCTGGGCTACGTTGTGGCTACGCACCAGCAGATGCGGATGCGTCCGGGCGCCACCGTGTTTACCTACTATCGTGCGCTGACCGGCATGACGCCGCAACAGGGCAGGGCGGCCTTGCAGGACACCCCACGCGAGGTCTGGGCCGAGCAGATTCTTGCCGAACTGGAACGGCCGCATCCCGACATCCGGCAGGTGACAACGCGCCTCGATATCTTCCGCAACGCTCACGCCATGGCGCGCCCGTTGCCGGGGCTGATCTGGGGCAACGCGCGCCGGCTGTTTGCCGCCGATGGCGCTCGCCTGCGCTTTGCCCACGCCGACGTCAGCGGCTTCTCGCTGTTCGAGGAAGCGCAGTATCGCGGGGTGCTGGCGGCAGAACGAACGCTGCGCCGAATGGGCATGAACTTTGTAACTTCGCTAAGCTGAGAGCTTGTGTAACAATGCTTTAACCCCCACCGCAGAGGCGCAAAGTGGCAAGGGTGACGCAAGGAATGCTATTGCAAACAATGTGTCAACTTTGCGATTTCTTTGCATCTTTGCGTCTTTGCGGTGGATTTTTGATTTATTTACTGCTTCTGAAAACACCCGACATGAATGGTCTGCACCTCATTGCCGAACTCCATGGGGACTGCCGCTGCGAGCCACGCCTGCTGCGCAGCGTCGACGCGCTGCGCGAACTGTGTCTGGCGGTGTGCACGGTACCCGGTCTGACGCCGGTCGGGCAGATCTTTCATCAGTTCGGCAGCGACGCGGAACCGGCCGGCGCAACCGGCGCAGTGATCCTCGCCGAGTCGCATCTGGCCGTGCATACCTGGCCGGAAACGAACGCCGTCACGCTCGACCTCTACGTCTGCAACTTCAGTCAGGACAACAGCGTCGCCGCGCGTGCCGCCTGCGGGCAACTGATCGCCGCCTTTGCCCCGATGCGGGTGGAGAGGCGCGATGTCGAGCGCGGAACGTGCTCGAAAGCACCTGCAGTTTGACCCCCCAGCGCTATCCGTTTCAGCACGGGTAGGTCGGGTTAGCGACAGCGCCCCCCAGGAGGATTTGCTTCGCGGCATAACCCGACGTTTCGCTAGTGTGTCGGGTTACGCCCTGCGGGCTAACCCGACCTACGGAGCTTTAAGAGTCATCTGTTCGGAACGTATGCTGCATGACCGATCGGCCACGGCTATACTTGCACCTTTCCAGACAATAACAAGTTTCAGGGAACTTCAATGGAGTCGCTGCGCTTCGTCCTGCCCCAATCCGAAATTCCGACGCACTGGTACAACGTGGTGGCCGACATGCCGAATCCGCCCTTGCCACCGCTCGGGCCGGACGGCAAACCGGCGACGCCGGAGCAGATGGGCGCGATTTTCCCGATGGCCATTCTCGAACAGGAGATGTCGAACGAGCGCTGGATTCCGATTCCGCAGCCGGTACGCGAAATCTATCGCCTGTGGCGCCCCTCGCCGCTGGTGCGTGCCGCACGGCTCGAAGAGATGCTCGGTACTCCGGCCAGAATCTATTACAAGAATGAAGGCGTATCGCCGGCTGGATCGCACAAGCCCAATACCGCCGTGGCGCAGGCCTATTACAACAAGCAGGCGGGAATCAAACGCATTACCACCGAGACCGGCGCCGGGCAATGGGGTTGTTCGATGGCGCTGGCCGGGCAGATGTTCGGGCTCGAAGTGCGCGTTTACATGGTCAAGATCAGCTACCAGCAGAAGCCATACCGCCGCTCCATGATGCAGACCTGGGGGGCCGAGGTGTTCGCCAGCCCGTCGGCAATGACAAAGACCGGCCGCGCTGCGCTGGAAAAAGACCCGGACAATATGGGTTCGCTCGGACTGGCGATTTCCGAGGCGGTCGAGGAGGCGGCATCACGCGCCGATACCAACTATGCACTCGGTTCGGTGCTCAATCACGTCGCCCTGCACCAGACGATCATCGGGCTGGAAGCCAGAAAGCAGTTCGAACTCGCCGGTGACTGGCCTGACATCGTCTTTGCGCCCTGTGGTGGCGGTTCCTCGTTTGCCGGTATTGCCTTTCCGTTCATTGCCGACAACGCCGCCGGCGGGCGCAATTGCAAGCCGGTACGGCTGGTGGCGGTCGAGCCGTCGTCCTGCCCCTCGCTGACCAAGGGCCAATATGCCTACGACTTTGGCGATGCCTCCGGCTTCACGCCGCTGATGAAGATGTTCACCCTCGGCCATGACTTCATGCCGCCTGGAATCCATGCCGGCGGTCTGCGCTATCACGGCGCTTCGCCGCTTGTCTCGCAGCTTTACAAGGAAGGGCTGATCGAAGCGCTGGCCGTTCCGCAACTGGCGACCTTCGAAGCCGGCGTCAG
Source organism: Candidatus Propionivibrio dominans (assembly GCA_016709335.1). Classification (GTDB taxonomy): domain Bacteria; phylum Pseudomonadota; class Gammaproteobacteria; order Burkholderiales; family Rhodocyclaceae; genus Propionivibrio; species Propionivibrio dominans. Next base: position 22,021 of record JADJNC010000018.1, read on the forward strand.
GTTCGCCCATGCTGAAGGAATCATTCCGGCACCGGAGTCGAACCATGCCATCCGTGCCGCCATCGACGAAGCGTTGCGCTGCAAGGAAAGCGGCGAGGCGAAGACCATCCTCGTCAACCTGACCGGCCACGGCCATTTCGACATGGCGTCCTATGACCGTTACTTCGCGGGTGAACTGGAAGACTTCGACTATCCGGAAGAAGCGATCAAGAAATCACTTCAGCATTTGCCGAAGTTCGGTTGACACTAAGGAATACCAGTCCTATGCGCGCCTTTGTATTTCTGTTGATACTGGTCAATCTGTTGTTTCTGGCATGGACGCAGGGCTATCTTGGTTCCTCGTCCAATCCCGATTCCCTGCGTGTGCAGCAGCAACTGCTGGCCGATCAGATCCGCATTGTTGCGCGCGACGAACCGCCGGCAGAAACGACCAGGACTGAAAGCGCCGCAAAGGCGATTGAAAACAAGACTGATCAGGACTGCATCCTGTTGAGCGATTTGCCGATCGCAGAGGTCGTCCGTTTTGAAAGTCTGCTGGCCGAAAAATGGCCGGCATTCAAGGCAGAGCGCACCAAAATCACGGGTAGTGCGAGTTACTGGGTCTTTATTCCGCCAATGGCCAGCAAACACGAAGCCGACAATAAAGCGGCCGAGCTGAAAAAACTCGGCATTCCCGAGTTCTATGTCGTGCAGGAGAACGGGCCGAACAACCGGGCCATTTCACTGGGATTGTTTTCGAGCCGGGAGGCGGCCACTTCGAGTCTCGAAATGTTGCGCAGCAAGGGCGTCAAGTCCGCCCGGATTGCCGAGCGCAATGCCAAACCGCTATCGGCCTCGCTCGAAATTCACGGACCGGAAGCACAGTCCGAAGCATTGCGTCAGGCCCTTGCCGAGGCGCTACCGGACAGCAAGCCGGGAGCCTGCAACAAACCGACGACGTCGGCGCAATGAATTTCGTCGTTGGCCTGACCGGCGGTATCGGCAGCGGCAAGAGTACGGTGGCCGAGCTTTTTGCCGTGCTCGGTGTGCGGGTTGTGGATACCGATGTCATCGCTCACGAGCTGACCGGGTCGCAGGGTGCGGCGATGCCGGAAATCGCGGCAGTGTTTGGCGATTCCGTAGTGCTTGCAGGGGGTGGTCTGGACCGTGCCGCGATGCGCCGCCTGGTTTTTTCCGATCCTTCTGCCAGAGCTCGATTGCAGGACATCCTGCATCCGATGATCCGTCGCCAGAGCGAGGCGCGTTGTCTGTCTGCAAGCAGGGCGCCCTATGTGCTGCTGGTCGTGCCCTTGCTTCTTGAGTCTGGCGGTTACCGGCAGCGGGTTGACCGGATTCTGGTGGTCGATTGCGACGAAGCGGTGCAGATATCTCGCGTCATGACGCGCAGTGGCCTGACGGAAATCGAAGTCCGGGCGATCATGGCCACACAGGCTTCGCGGGCCGAACGACTGGCGGCGGCCGATGACGTTCTTGAGAATGCTCAGGGCCTGGACAATCTGCGCGCACGGATTGGCGCCCTGCATCAGCGCTATCTCGAACTTGCCGGCGCGCGACTTGATGCAAATATACTTAACGCAGACCGTTGAGATTTTGCTGCAAATGCCTCAGAATGATTCCAATTTTCCGTTTTCTGACCTGGCGGCGGCGTGATTACATACGAATATCCTTTCAATGAGCGCATACGCACGCTGCTGCGCCTTGAGGATTTGTTCGACAAGGCGATCTATTTTGTCGAGCAGGAGGGACCGCGCGAACATCATGTTGTCCTGTTGGCGCTGTTCGAGATTCTCGAAGTGGCGGGTCGAGCCGACCTCAAGATGGATTTGATCCAGGAGCTCGAACGCCAACGCCAGTCCCTGCTCGTTTTTCGCAATAATCCCGAGATCTCCGAAGAAGCGCTTTCCGGTGCACTCTACGAAATTGAACAGTCGTCCGCAGCGATGCTCGGCATGACCGGCAAGATCGGTCAGTATCTGCGCGATAACGACTGGCTGATGGGGATCAAGAATCGCGCCGCAATCCCGGGTGGTGTTTGCGAATTCGATTTGCCCTCCTACCACTACTGGCGGCACCAGACAGCCGATGTACGCCGCGAGGCACTGCTTGCCTGGCTCAGGCCTTTCATGCCCTTGCGTAGCGGACTGGCGATCGTGCTCAGGCTGTTGCGCAGTAGCGGACGCATGGAACATCAGGTGGCCGAAGGCGGTTCTTTCCAGTTGATGCTGGGTGGAATCGGCGCACAGATGGTGCGTGTTTCGCTCAACAAACAGGTGGCGTTTGTTCCTGAAATCAGCGCCAACAAGTATGCGCTGAACATCCGTTTTACCTGTCCCGACTACGATCATCGATCGCCTCAAGCCGAGACGGATGTTGCGTTTGACATGCTCTTCTGCACCCTCTGATGTCCAGGGGTGTGACCAGGGTGCGCTGCCCGCAATGCGGCGTCGAGTCGGAATGGAATGCAGCCAACCCCTTTCGCCCGTTCTGCTCGGAACGCTGCAAGCTGATTGATCTCGGCGCCTGGGCATCCGAATCCTATCGGGTGCCGGTACAGGAAACGAAAGACCCGCTGTCCGCACCCCCTCCCGACGAATAGTTCATCGTGCGTTTCCTGTCGGTGGTCAACATGGAACTGACAATCTTCGGACGCGGCATACACTGGCGTCGGGTTTTGCTGCGAAGCAAATCCTCCTGGGGGACGCTCCGCTAACCCGACCTACTCAAACTCCAACCCCTGGATTCCGGCCTTCGCCGGAATGACGACGTAGGGGTTTTCAGCCGCTTGCGATTCCAAAGGCATTCATGCAATCGACCTGGGGTTCCAGCCGCGCATCAGGGCAATACCGTGCGCGCCTCGCTCCCTTGCCGTATCGAGCATCTCCGGCTGCATACCGCCGAGCGCATAGACCGGAAGCGGTGAGCGCTCGATCAAGCGCGCAAACTCATCCCAGCCCATACCTTGGGCTCCCGGATGGCTCGCCGTCGGCAAGACCGGGCTGAGCACGGCGAAGTCAAGTTCCAGCGCAGCCGCATGTGCCAGTTCCTGCGCCGAGTGACACGAGGCGCCAACGCGGTCGAATGCCGGGCGGCGGGTGAGTTGCATGAGCCGGCCGGACGACAGGTGCAGGCCGTGTGCGCCAACTTCGCGCGCCAGGACTTCGTCATCGTTGATCAGCACGCAAGCGCCGGCATGTTGGTTTGCCAGCGTCATCACGCGTCGGGCCAGGTCAAGGCGCTGCGCCGGCGGCAGCGTCTTGTCGCGCACCTGGATCAGGCGCAGCCTGCCTGCCAGTGCGCACTCCAGTTTCGCCAGCTCGGCATCGATGCCGTTCCCGGCGGCGTTGCTCAGCGCGTAGATCGATGGCAGTTCGAGCGCGCGCAGGATCGGGCCGTTGGCCGGCAGAATCGGGGCAACGGGTGCGCTGTCGCCGGCCTTCATCCAGACCAGGCCGCTGTGCTCGATCGGTGCAATCTGCCCATGCCAGGACGATACGCGGAAGAACTTCAGGCGGACACTGGCGTGCGGGTAGGTATACGCGCACGACAGCCACGGCCATGCGCAGTCGACGCCGACGCCCAGTTCTTCCTGCAGTTCGCGCACCAGCGCCTGGCGCAGGGTTTCGCCCGGCTCGACCTTGCCGCCGGGAAACTCCCAGTAACCGGCATAGGCCTTTCCCTGCGGGCGCTGGGCGAGCAGGAATTCGCTGCCACCTTCAAGGTCGCGCAACAGTATGGCCGCCGCGACTTCGACCACCCTGGTCATTTGCCGCGCTTTACCCTGGCCGGGGCGTGCGTACCGGCCCAGTCCTTGGCGAACTGCCAGGCCACACGCCCGCTGCGCGAGCCGCGCAGCAGCGCCCAGTTGAGCGCATCGCGTTCGGCACCGGAGATTTCCCTGGCGCTACAACCGAATGATTTCAGCCAGTGCGCGACGATGTTCAGGTAAGCCTCCTGATCGAAGGGATAGAAGGAAAGCCAGAGGCCGAAGCGCTCTGAAAGCGATATTTTTTCCTCGACCGCTTCGCCGGGGTGGATTTCTTCGCCGACCCGCTTGCTTTCGAGGTTTTCCTCGAAATATTCCGGCATCAGGTGACGGCGGTTCGAAGTGGCGTAAATCAGCACATTGTCCGGTGCCGAGGACATCGAGCCGTCGAGGACGACTTTCAGCGCCTTGAAAGTGGCATCCCCGGCGTCGAAAGACAGATCGTCGCAGAAAATGATGAAGCGCTCCGGCCGCCCCTCGACCAGCTCGACGATGTCGGGCAGGTCGATCAGCTCGCCTTTCTCGACTTCGATGACACGCAGGCCCTGGGGCGCATATTCGTTGAGCAGCGCCTTGATCAGCGAGGACTTGCCCGAGCCGCGCGCTCCGGTGAGCAGCACGTTGTTGGCCGGCTGCGCGGAGATGAACTGCCGCGTGTTGATGTCGATGCGCGTTTTCTGATCGTCGATGTCGTGCAGATCGCGCAGTCGGATCGTCGATGGCCGGGTGATCGCCTGCAGAAACCCTGAATTGCCGCGCTTGCGCCAGCGAAAGGCCACCGCGCTGTTCCAGTCCGGCGCGGGCGAGGCGGGCGGCAACAGCGGCTCGATACGTTCGAGCAGCTTTTCGGCGCGGCAAAGAAAACGGGCAAGTTGTTCGGTCGGGTCGTTCATCGGGGCGGTATACTTCGCAAGTTTCAAAACCCCTGCACTGTAGCCAAACCATGCGCAAAAGCCAAACAAACCCCCGGATCATGAAATCTTCCATCGCACAGTCACCCCGTCACGGAGGCAGCGCAAAGCCAGCCGCCCTGGCTCAACCCAGGGACCGGCCTGCCCCTCCCCGTATTTCCTTTGCGTCATCCTTGCGCGCTTTGCGGCTCTGCGGTGGATTTTTTTTCGCCGTACTGCTTGCCGCCTGCTCCACGGTCAAGCCCCCCCCGGCAGCGGCCTGCCCGGCCTGTGCCGTTTGCCCGCAGTGCCCGGCACCAACCTCGGCACAGCCGCCGCCGGCCAAACCGATGCAGGCAGCGCGCTGGAGCGATCTGCCCGGCTGGGCCGACGACGATCTTACGGCCGCCTGGCCGGCCTTCCTGCACTCCTGCCGGGCCCTGGCGAGCAAGCCGCAATGGCTGCTCTGGCGCGCCGCCTGTGAAGACGCGAAGGGGCTGGCGGCCAATGACAGCGCCGCCTTGCGCCGCTTCTTCGAGTCGCGTTTCGAGCCCTATCTGCTGACCAACCCGGACGCGACGACGAGCGGCATGGTGACCGGCTATTACGAACCGCTGCTGCGCGGTTCGCGCACGCGCAACGCGACCTTCTCGCAAGCGGTGCTCGGCGTGCCGCCTGACCTGCTGACCATCGAACTGGCCGATGTCTTTCCGGACCTGAAAAACATGCGTTTGCGCGGCCGCCTGCAGGGCAACAAGGTCATTCCCTATTATCCCCGTGCCGAGATTGTCGCCAGGGAAAGGGACTTTTCTGACCGCGTGCTGCTCTGGGTGGATGACGCCGTCGAACTCTTTTTCCTGCAGATTCAGGGTTCGGGTCGAGTCAGGCTGCCCGACGGCCGCATGGTACGCATAAGTTACGCCGACCAGAATGGGCACCCCTATCAATCGGTGGGCCGTGTGCTGATCGAGCGCGGCGAACTCAAACCCGAACAGGCCTCGATGCAGGGCATCCAGGCCTGGGCGCGCGCCAACCCGGACAAACTGGACGAGCTGCTCAACACCAATCCGAGCTACGTGTTCTTTCGCGAACTGCCGGCCAAGGCCAATGACAATGAGGGCCCGCCGGGCGCCCTCGGTGTGCCGCTGACCGCCGAGCGCAGCATCGCCGTCGATCCGCGTCATGTGCCTCTTGGCGCACCGGTGTTTCTGTCGACGACACAGCCGAATTCCACCAGGCCCTTGCGCCGGCTGATGCTGGCGCAGGATACCGGTGGTGCGATCCGCGGCGTCGTTCGCGCCGATTTCTTCTGGGGTTTTGGCGCCGAAGCCGGCAGTCAGGCCGGACGAATGAAGCAGCAAGGGCAGATGTGGGTGCTGCTTCCGCCCGGTGCCGCACCAAAATAGACCAGGTAAAACGACGTGCACCGAAGTCGATCCATTGTGGTGCGCGAAAAAGTCGTTCCGAACTGTATTGGTGCGCAATAGTCAGCATATTATTTGTAAGTTATTGAATAAATAACAAATACAAAATTGGAACAAAACTTGCATCCGTGCCCCCGATAAAATTTCAGGGGGAAAACATGGAAGCGCTCAAATCAGGGAGTGACGTACTCTTCATTCTGCTCGGCGGGATCATGGTGCTGGCCATGCATTCGGGCTTTGCCTTTCTCGAACTCGGAACGGTACGCAAGAAAAACCAGGTGAACGCACTGGTCAAGATTCTTGTCGACTTCTCGGTATCGACCATAGCCTATTTCTTTATCGGTTTTACCGTCGCTTACGGCGTCAATTTTTTTGCGGGCGCCGAAACGCTGATGCAGAAGAGCGGCTACGAACTGACCCGTTTCTTCTTTCTGCTCACCTTTGCCGCGGCCATTCCGGCCATCATCTCCGGCGGTATCGCCGAGCGTGCCCGCTTCAATCCGCAACTGATCGCCACCTTCCTGATTGTTGCCTTCATCTACCCCTTCTTCGAGGGCATCGCCTGGAATCAGGCCTTTGGCATCCAGGCCTGGCTGAAGGCCACATTCGGCGAAGAATTCCACGACTTTGCCGGTTCGGTGGTGGTGCATGCCATGGGTGGCTGGATCGCGCTGCCCGCCGTCTTGCTGCTCGGCGCACGCCACGGACGTTACACCAGGGATGGCCAGATTTCGGCGCATCCGCCGTCATCGATCCCTTTCCTGGCACTCGGCGCGTGGATACTCACGGTCGGCTGGTTCGGCTTCAACGTCATGAGCGCACAAACGCTCGAAAAGATTTCCGGCCTGGTGGCGATCAACTCGCTGATGGCCATGGTCGGCGGTACGCTGGTGGCGCTGGTGCTCGGCAAGAACGACCCCGGCTTCGTGCATAACGGCCCGCTCGCCGGACTGGTCGCCGTGTGTGCTGGTTCCGACGTCATGCATCCGATGGGCGCGCTGCTTGTCGGTGGTTTTGCCGGCGGCCTGTTCGTCGTGATGTTCACGCTGACCCAGAACCGCTGGAAGATCGACGATGTGCTGGGTGTCTGGCCGCTGCACGGTCTGTGCGGCGCCTGGGGCGGTATCGCCGCCGGCATCTTCGGGCAAAAGGCGCTGGGCGGTGTCGGCGGCGTGGCCTTCATGCCGCAGTTGATCATGACCGGCCTGGCGATTGCCATAGCGCTGACCGGCAGTTTCGTCATTTACAGCGTGCTCAAGGCGACGCTGGGCCTGCGCCTTGACCGGGAAGAGGAATTTGACGGTGCCGACCTGTCGATCCACAAGATTACGGCGACGCCGGAGCGCGAGTCGAACTGGTAATCGGGAATGATCGCGGCAGTTGGGAAAAATGCCGCAGAACTTCATTTATTTCATCCGGCTTCTTACTGACGGAACCTTAATGCCCCGCCAGGATACTGGCTTTAAACTCGCTGCACCCAAAACGATAACCCCGCTACACGCCAGTTCGTGGAGAACATCTTTTGTCTAGCAAAATCACGCTAGTTTCAAGACTAAAAAGAAAGCCACCTGAAGTGGTCGGCAGGCACTTTGCTTCTTAACGTTGAGAACGTTATCACTTTGAAAATTTGCGCTTGCGTCCCCAGAAAAGGCTCATCAAGGGTTTGACGCTGGCGCCGTGCAACACGATGGACAGTGTGATCACAACCAGCGTTAATTGTATGAGCTGAAAAGAAAGAGACTCTGGCACGCCGTGCTGTATCACATACATCAAATAGTATAAAGAACCTATACCGCGTACACCGAACCAGCCGATCAAACCACGCATGCGCCACGGTGCGCCGCTACCCAGCATTCCCAGCAGCACACTGAGGGGCCGTACCACCAAGAACAGGAATAATGCGAAAAAAACCGCACGCCAACTCCACGAATCAATAAACAGCATCCCCCCCACCATCAGAATCAGTAACACCTCCGACAATCGCTCCAGATGTTCCTTGAACACCAGCGAGCCTTCGCTGACGATTGCCGACGGCTCTGCAACGGCATTGGCCTGAATATCAACACCGGAAGTGGTTGCTGATTCCGGCGCACCCAAACTCGACGCCAGAATGACAGGTGCCTCTGTATTGTGTTTCACGTCCTTGGCAAGACTTAGCTCGGTCTTATGGAGTGCGACTGCGGCAAAAAACACGGCCAGAAAACCCCAGGCATCGATCAGCACACTAAGGCCATACACCACGCCGATCAGACCCAGCCCGAGAAAATCATCCATCAGTTCTCGACTCTGGTGCTGGCCGCGTATCTTCCAGATCAGCCGCGCCAACAGATTGCCGGATATCACGCCCAAGGCGATACCAGCCAGCGTGGCCCACAATACGTCCAGTAAAATCCAGCGCATACCGCTTTCACCGAGGTCATGCAAACCCAGCAGTCCCAAACCCAGCATCACAAAGGGAAAAGCGCTGCCATCGTTCATTCCGGCTTCGCAGGTCAGGTTAAAACGCAGTTGATCGTTGTCGCCAGGATGGCGAATCTGCACATCGGTTGCCAGAACCGGGTCGGTCGGCGCGACGATGGCACCCAGCAATATGCATGCGCCCAGCGGCAAATCAAGCAGGTAGTAGCTGAAGGCGGCAACCAGCGCAACGCTTGCTGTCATCGACACCGTGGCCAGTAGTATGGGGTTACGCCATCGCTTGAAGCTGATCGACGCGGGCATTTTTACTCCGGCAGAAAATAGCGATATCAAGACCGCAACTTCAGTCAGCACCTCCAGCAGTGCCGACTGCTTCAGCGGATTGAAGTGAAACACATTCAGTACGGTAGGCCCGACCAGCAAGCCCACAGAAAGATAAATGATGGCCGACGTGACCGGCAAAGGTTTAAGTATTGAAGTGGTCAGCGCCATGAAGAGCAGCAAACCACCAACCAGAAAAAACCATAATGGAGTTGAGATCATCCAGTCAGTCTAACGAGCTAATCAATGAGGGTCTGCATCACATTTGTATCCGCGAAATTGAATGCGATGCCAAACAATGCAATATCACTAGCGTCGATCCGCCGACGCAGGGCAGGCGATTTGGACGAGAACGCGGAGTAATATCGGCGGATAAACCTGGTGGGACTTAATTGCCGCCCGGGCGGTTGATTGGGGGATTGTAAGGCCAATCCGATTAATATCAAACCGACGGCATAAGCCTTGGCATTATTGGGGCGAACGATAGGAAATCGTTTTCAAGGTCAATAAAATGCATATCGCTTACGCTAGCAAACATAGGCAATTTGTGTTGGCGTTTGCTTTGCTTTTCGCGATGGATGCCAACGCGAAATAGGCTCATCTGGTGCACCAGTCTGATTTCCAGAATCGCACCGCTTCCAGATTCCTGAAGCTTGCCACTGGAACGACGTACGCGCAGTCGCCACGAATGTCGGCAATGCGCTTCAGCGCGCCATGCGCGAGATCGAAAAGGCCAACCCCGACACCCTCTATGGCGTCTTTGGCGATGCGCAGTGGACCAACAAGGATCGACTGTCCGATGCCCTGCTCAAGGATCTGGTAGAGCATTTCTCGCGTTTGCCACTCGGCAACAAAAATGTCACTTCCGACCTGCTTGGCGACGCCTACGAATACCTGATCAAGAAATTTGCCGACGCCACCAACAAGAAGGCGGGCGAGTTCTATACCCCGCGCAGCGTGGTGCGCTTGATGATCAGGATGCTCGACCCTAAAGAGGTGGAAACTCTCTACGACCCCGCCTGCGGCACGGGAGGCATGCTGCTCGCCGCTGTCCAGCACGTGAAGGAACGGCACGGTGACGTCAAACGCCTGTGGGGCAAACTCTTCGGCCAGGAGAAGAACCTCACCACCTCGTCCATTGCCCGCATGAACCTGTTCCTGCACGGCATCGAAGACTTCCAGATCGTGCGCGGCGACACCCTGCGCAACCCGGCGTTCTTCGATGGCGACCGCCTGGCCAGCTTCGACTGCGTCATTGCCAATCCGCCGTTCTCACTGGAGAAGTGGGGCGAGGAACTGTGGGTCAACGATCCCTTTGGCCGCAACTTCGCCGGCCTGCCGCCTTCCAGCAGCGGCGACTTTGCCTGGGTGCAGCACATGGTCAAGTCGATGGCCGAGGGCACTGGGCGTATGGCCGTAGTGCTGCCGCAAGGGGCGTTGTTCCGCAAAGGAGCCGAAGGCGGCATTCGTCGGAAATTGCTTGAGATGGATCTGGTTGAGGCGGTCATCGGCCTGGCGCCTAATCTGTTCTACGGTACCGGCCTCGCCGCCTGCATCCTGGTGCTGCGCAAGAAGAAATCCGCCCAGCGGCGCAAGAAGGTCATGATCGCCGACGCCTCGCGCCTGTTCCGGCGTGGCCGGGCACAGAATTACCTGGAGCCGGAGCATGCGCTCGAAATCCAGAGGTGGTTCGAGAAGTTCGAAGATGCTCAGTTGGCAAACTCGGATGCCGTGCGCATCGTCAGCCTCGACGAGATCAAGGCCGAGGACTGGACACTGAATATTTCACGCTACGTGCTGCCGCCTTTGCAGGAGGATATTCCACCCTTGCCGGAAGCCATCGCTGCCTTCAAGGATGCACTCACCCGCTGCCGCGAAGCCGAGGATCGCCTCGCCAAAGTGATGACCGAGGGAGGCTGGCTGCAATGAGCGCACGGATTACCCAACAAGAACTGGAAAGCTACCTCTGGGGCGCTGCCGTCCTGCTGCGTGGCCTGATCGACGCCGGCGACTACAAGCAGTTTATCTTCCCGCTGCTGTTCTTCAAGCGTGTCTCCAATGTATGGGAAGAGGAATACCAGGCGGCGCTGGCTGATTCCGACGGCGATCTCTCCTATGCCGAGTTCGCCGAGAACCATCGCTTTCAGATTCCCGAAGGCGCACGCTGGAGCGAAGTTCGCCAGACGCCGAAAAACGTCGGCATGGCCAATCCAGACCGCGCTACGCCAACTGGAGGCGGCCAACCCCGATCTGCTCGCCGGCATCTTCGGCGACGCACCATGGACCAACCGCGAGCGCCTGCCCGACGAAACGCTCAAGAACCTGATCGAGCATTTCTCGACGCAGACGCTCTCGGTCGCCAACGTGCCCGAGGACGAACTCGGTAATGCCTACGAATTCCTGATCAAGAAGTTCGCCGACGACTCCGGCCACACCGCCGCCGAGTTCTACACCAACCGTACGGTCGTGCACCTGATGACGCAACTGCTCGCGCCGCAAGCCGGCGAGTCGATCTACGACCCCACCTGCGGCACCGGCGGCATGCTCATTTCGGCGCTGACCGAAGTCAAGCGCAGCGGTGGCGAATACCGCACGCTCAAACTCTACGGGCAGGAACGCAACCTGATCACCTCCGGCATCGCCCGGATGAACCTGTTCCTGCATGGCGTCGAAGACTTCCAGATCATCCGGGGCGACACGCTGGCCGATCCCAGGCATATCGAGGGCGACGGGCTGCGCCAGTTTGACGTGGTTCTCGCCAATCCGCCCTATTCGATCAAGCAGTGGGATCGCGAGGCGTGGTCCCAGGACAAATGGGGCCGCAACTTCCTTGGCACGCCGCCGCAAGGCCGTGCCGACTACGCTTTCCAGCAGCACATCCTCGCCAGCCTGAGTGACAAGGGGCGCTGCGCGATCCTCTGGCCCCACGGCGTGCTATTCCGCAATGAAGAGCAGAGCATGCGCGCCAGGATGCTTGAACTGGATTGGGTCGAAGCCGTGATCGGACTCGGGCCGAACCTGTTCTACAACTCGCCGATGGAGTCCTGCATCGTCGTCTGCAACCGGCGCAAGCCGGCTGCGCGCAAGGGCAAGGTGCTGTTCATCGACGCCTTGAACGAGGTCACGCGGGAACGGGCACAGAGCTTCCTCACACCCAGGCACCAGGAGCGCATCCTGAAGACGTTCCGTGCCTTCAGCGTCGAGGCAGGCTTTTCCGAGGTGGCGACGGCGAAGCAGATCGTCGCCAACGGTGCCAACCTGTCGACACCGATGTATGTGAAGTGGCAGACCGCAACAACCCATGCCGACGGCACGAAACCCGCAACGCTGCCCGCCGCATGGGCGCAATGGCAAGCCGATGGCCGGGCGTTCTGGCAACAGATGGACACCCTGGTCGAAACCCTCGATGGTCTGGACCGGACATGACGTTATGGCGCGATACTTGGCTTTCGTGCCAATAAGGCCCATTTGCGCGCCAAATACGAGCGATACGAGTATTTTTATGTCGCATATAAATAATAAGTGCCAAATAAAAGTTAATATGTCGCATATGTATTGATTTGCGACACATAAACCTAGAAACCGCAGTTGAGCGCGACTTATTGGCTGCAACACCATGTTTGGCAAGGGTTTGGCCCTCACCCCGACCCTCTCCCACAGGGAGAGGGGGTTTGCACCCTTCGCCCTGCGGGAGAAGGGCCGGGGATGAGGGCCTACGATATCGGCATTACGCTCAACTGCGTTTTTTAGGATAAACCACCATGCCCAAAAAAGTTCCCGAGCAAGACCTGATCTCGATCCAGCGGGAAGTCGCGGCCTTTCCCAGTGGGGTAGGATTGGCCAAACTGGAAGCCTCGCTGGCTGCGTCAGGTGTTGCGATCCACCGTAGATCGCTGCAACGCCGACTTACGCTGCTCATCGAAAACGGCCGCATCGCCGCCGCCGGAACGCTCAAAGGCAGGGTCTATCGTCCCATCGCGAGCGAGCGCGCCGCCAATGAAGAAGCATCGCCAATTACTCCCATTCCCCTGTCGGCGCTCGGCAGCGAGGTACGCAATGCCGTGGCGCGCCCCATCCAGAACCGTGAGCCCGTCGGTTATCAGCGCGAATTTCTGCTCTCTTATCCGCACGCCGGCCCTTATCTCGACCAGGCCACTCGCGATCACCTGCATCGCATCGGCCGCGCGCATCAAGGCGATTTTCCCGCCGGCACGCTGGCCCGGCAGCTTCTTGGGCGGCTGTTGATCGACCTGTCCTGGGCATCGAGCCATCTGGAGGGTAATACCTACTCCTTGCTGGAAACCGAGCGCCTGATCGCTTTCGGCCAGGCCGCCGAGGGAAAAAATACCTTTGAAACCCAGATGATCCTGAACCACAAGCAGGCCATCGAGTTTCTTGTCGAATCGGTCGCGGAACTGGGTTTCGACGCGTATTCGATGCTCAACCTGCACGCCCTGCTCAGCGACAACCTGCTCGCCAATACCGCCGCCGGTGGCCGCATCCGCCAGATACCGGTGGGCATTGCCCGTTCGGTCTACACACCGCTGGCCACCCCGCAATTGCTGGAGGAGTATTTTCAGCGCTGTCTCGAAATCGCCACCGGCATCGACGATCCCTTCGAACAATCCTTCTTCGCCCTGGTGCATTTGTCTTATCTGCAAGCCTTCGAAGACGTCAACAAGCGCGTTGCCCGCCTGGCCGCCAATATTCCGCTGATCAAACACAATCTTTGCCCGCTGTCGTTCATCGATGTGCCGACCCAGACCTATGTGGAAGGCCTGCTCGGGGTCTATGAACTCAATCGGGTCGAGCTGCTGCGCGACATCTATGTCTGGGGTTACGAGCGTTCCGTCAAACGCTACCTCTCGCAGCGGGAAGAACTCGGCGAACCCGACCCGTTCCGCCTGCGCTACCGCGCCGCACTTCTGGAAGTGGTCGGCGCCGTGGTTCGGCAGGATTCATCCGACCTGACGCCATTCGTCGAGACCTGGGCGAATGAACATCTCCCCGAGGCGGACCGGCAGCGCTTTGTCGCCCTCGTCCATACCGAGCTGGACAGTCTGCATGAGGGCAACTTCGCCCGCTATCGAATTCGCCCATCCGAGTTTGCGGCATGGCGGGAGAGGAAAGGCGGGCATGGCTGAAAAACAGTTGAAGCCGGGTTGGAAGGTCTGGCGCTTCGAGCAGATGGCGAGCAACGTCAATGAGCGTAACGACAATCCATCCGAATCCGGCATGGCGCATTACGTCGGGCTGGAGCACCTCGACCCTGATTCGTTACGTGCCATTGGGGCCAGTGTGAATAACCTGTCTTGGATTCCAGGAGGCAAACGGAAATGAAAAAGGAAATGTCCCTTCGATCAATTTCCTGTCCTTCCGACCCCCTGGATTTCCCTGCCCCAGGACAATCAGAACATCTCGAATCTGGCCAGATAGCCAAAATGATCGGAGACGACGGGATAGAAATGCTCATTAAAAATAACGTCCATGGCTTTCACCTGCAGGGGATCGCCATTGCGTTTGAAGACATAGTCGATACGTTTGGGTGCGCTGTTCGTCCATCCATCGATGCTGCCTTGATAGCTGGGCTGGAAAAAACGCTGGGGGTGCAATTCGTAAAACTGATCGACGTATTCGGCATTGCCTACAACATGGTTATAAGATTGCTCGCCGGCCGGCGCATTGAAATCACCGACGATCAGATCGCCCCTGACCCCCAAATGCCTTCGTGATCGAATCAATTCACCCAGCTTGTCGTATTCCTCAAAAAAACCGTGTTCCGCCCAGCTCAGGTGAACATTGGCAACATGCAACAAGCCGAAGCACGGAACGTCTATGCAGGATAAGGTGACGTTACGCGACATATAGTTGTCTTTGCGCTGGTCGGCGGAAACGTAGGCGGAATAATTGTGTCGCATCGGATGACGGCTCAGGATGGCGGTACCCTCCCGCCAGCGCTGAAACCCGATGTGGCTCCAGTCCTGGTGAAGATGATACCAATGCCCCCACTGGTGTAATCGATTGCGGATGCGACAAGCCATATTGGAAGGCGACTCGCCGTAAGGATCGGCAATCGGGTCATGCAAATACTCACCTACTTCCTGAAAACAGACGATATCTATCCCCAGGTGAGCGATTGCCTCGGCGATGTTATGCACTTCAGGCTCGTGGTGATGCATCGTATCGAATGGGCAGTGACGGGGGTGCTGTTCATAGGTATGCAGGTTCAGGGTCAGCAACTGAATTTCCATAGATTTGGGTTTTCTAGACTTGAATTTCATGGCCGTGAGCGATTAGGCTTATGTGAAGGCAAAGATTCATGCAAGGACAGCCACTCTATCAAACTCATATGACAGAAATCCTTCAATCCCGCGCCCCATGTCAACATCAACGCTCCATCTGGCCTGGCCGGCAGCTGCCAAACGGCAGCTTCAGGCCGCGAAATAAAGTCTGTACAACCCTTTTCGACAATAGCTTGCATCGGCACAGCCTGGCGCCCCTACATCTTCTCCCGGAAGGTATTCCAGGCGGGGGTTCTACGCAGAATTTCGGGCGAGTTCAACTTCCGGCTCAGTATTCACGCAGCAACGCACGATCCAGTCTCGCTGCGCCTTGCGCCGGCGCTTGTCGTACAGATGATCGATGATTTTTTCCTGCACCTCGGCAAAGGGCAGCATGCCGCTCGGGAAAATCTCGTCGCAGCGCAGGATGTGCAGGCCGATGGGGGATTCAAGGACCTTGCTGGTCTGCCCTGCGCCAAGCGCGAAGGCGGCTGCTTCGAGTTGCGGGTAGAGTTGCTTGCGCTGGACGACCCCGAGCTGGCCACCTTCAAGGGCGGTCGGGCATTGCGAAAGGCGCTGCGCCGCCGCGCCAAATTGATCGGCATTTTTCAGCGTCATTCGCAGCACCTCGAGTTGAGTCCTGGCCTTGTCCTTCTGCTGCCCGTTGTCGTAGGTGATCAGGATGTGGCGCAGCCGCCGGGACTGCGGGCGCTCGAAGCTTTCCGGGTGCAGGCGGTAATAGATCTCGGCATCGACAACACTGACCGGCGACGCTTCTGCGGCCACTTTTTCGAGCACGGCTTCGACGCGCAGATCGCGCTCAACGGCCTCTTCGAGTTCAGTTTCGCCAAGGCCAATGCGTTCCAGATCCTGAATGAATTCGTCTGCACTCGGGTAACGCTTGCGGATTTCTTCGAGCCGGTTGGCCAGTGTGGCCGCCGGAACGACGACGTTGGCTGCTTCGCCGCTGGCCAGAATGTGCTGCTCGATGTTGTTCTGCCGCGAGGCGACCTTGAACAGACGCGAGCGCTCCGCTTCTGAGAGCGTTTCCGGCGCTTTCGCGAAAAGTTCCCAGGCGAGTTTCAATTCAAGGTAGCCGTATTGCATCGTCATGTTCCTCGGCGAGCAGCGGTTCCAGTGCATCTTCGGGGATTTGCAGCAGGCGGCCGAGCAGACTTTCGAAGTGGATGTGATAGGCGACGCCGCCCGGCGCATCGCGGATGACCTTGATCACCTCGCCGATAGCGCCGCGTCTGACCAGCACTTCGCCACCGACCGACAGTCCCTTGGCTGATTGCACCTTTTCACGGAACTCGAAACGCGAAGGCGTCCACGGCTCATCGGCATCGATCAGCTCCTCTTCGCGGCAGCCGACGATCCTGCCTTCGTCGAGAAAATTGATCGAGTAGATGATCTGGTCCTGCAGGAAAGTGCCAACATCGACCACGTAGCCGATGCTTCCACGGCGCACCAGCGGTGCACCCGTATCGAGTCCGGGGTAGGTGCCGTCGTTGCGCACATTGCGCGTCAGGCGCACCGGCTCGCCGAAATCCCAGCGTGCGTCGATCATTGCTGAAACACCTTGTCCAGAGACACAAACGAGCTTGAGCCACCGCCCGGTTTGTCGACGTGCTGGAAGACGGCGAAGACCTTTTCGGTTTGCGCATCCGAGCTGACGAAATCCCGATAGGCGCGTTCCAGCCACTGGCGATAAATAGCACGCTGGGCACTCTCTTCCGGCGGCAGAACGGGTGCCTGCTTGGCCAGATAGTCGTGAAAGCGTTGCAGGATGTGCAGACGATTCACCTGCACCACGCTGGCATCATAGGGTACGGCAAAATAATCGAGAAAGTCCTCGGCGGAAACCAGTTCGTCGAGGGCTTCGGCGAGGGTCAGCGTATCGTCCATGGGGGCCTCCTCAGGCAAGTGCAAGCTTTTGTTCGGTAAGGGGCTCGCCGGCATCGAGCGGGTCTTGAGCGACTTGAAACACGTCGACGACTTCGAGCAGTTTGGCGGCGCCGAGCTGGTCGCGTGAATCGAGTGCCGCCAGCTTGATCAGGCGCTCGCGCGAGGCGGGAATGTGGCCGAGCCGGAGCAGGACGATGCTCGCGGCCTTGAGTGCCAGCAGGTAAAAACGCAATAGACCGAAGGAGATGGAGGCCGCAGACGCCAGCCAGTTTTCGTTGAGCAGGCTCCAGTCCGCAGGCAGGCCGAGGTGGCGGCCGGAAATCAGCATGGCGCGTTCGGCGACCTGCAAGGCGTCCTCCAGCCGGTGCTGGTAGAAATAGTAACGGTAGAGGCCGACCAGCACGGTGAGGTTGTCGGGCGCCAGCAGATGCGCGCGGAGCAGTGCCAGTTCGGCGCCGGCTTCGCCATACTCGCTGGCCGCCAGAGTGATCAGGCGCTCGGCCTCGACGGGCAGCGCCTCCTCGAAATAGAGTTTGCAATCGGAAAAATCGAGCAGGTCCATGGCGTAATTCAGTTCATTGCCGAGTGCATCGACTCGTGCTCGCAGCACAGGTCGCCGGCACTGCAGGTGCGACATTGGCCGCTGTGCTCGGCGGGTTGCGGATCGTGGCGCAGTTCGGCCAACTCCTGTTCCAGCATTTCGATGCGTTCGATCAGGCAGGCAATGGACTTGGCCACCGGGTCGGGGAGCAGGTTGTGGTCGAGGTTGATGCCATATTCTTCTTGCACGCCGCCGTTGCGCGTATCGACGACGCGGCCCGGTACTCCGACCACGGTGCGCTCGGCCGGGACGTCCTTGACGACCACCGAATTGGCGCCGATGCGCACGCGCTCGCCAATGCTGATCGGGCCGAGAATCTTGGCCCCGGCGCCAACGACCACCCCGTCGGCCAGCGTCGGGTGGCGCCGGCCCTTGTTCCAGGAGGTGCCGCCGAGCGTGACGCCGTGGTAAAGCGTGACATCGTCGCCGACCTTGGCCGTTTCGCCGATCACCACGCCGGCGCCGTGGTCGATAAAGAAACGGCGACCGATGCTGGCGCCAGGATGGATGTCGACATTGGTCAGCATGCGGCTGAGAAAGGACAGCAGGCGTGCCGTAAAGCGCCAGCCGGATTGCCAGAGCCGGTGCGCCAGCCGGTGGGCGATCAGGGCATGCACGCCGGGGTAGGTGGTCAGCACTTCCAGCGTCGAGCGCGCCGCCGGGTCGCGCTGGAAGACACAGGCCAGATCTTCCCTGAGAATCGTCCAGAAGCCGGGTGCGACGCTGAGGCTGGCCGTCATGGTGAGCGCTTCAGACGACATGCAGAGGTCTCCTGATCGAAGCCAGCAGCAGGAGCAGATCGGGCGTTTCCGGCGCCTGCTTGCGATCGGCGACAAAGAGGCGCAGGTGCGGCAGCAGGTTGTGTGCTTCGTTTTCATCGACCGCGATGCCGAGACCGGCATAGACCACCTGCACCGCCCGCGAGCCGGAATGCTTGCCGAGAACGATGCGATGCGACTGGCCGACTTCCTGCGGGTCGAAACCCTGATAGTTTTCCGGATGTTTGAGCAGACCATCGACGTGGATGCCGGCTTCGTGGGTGAAAGCGCCGGCACCGACGACGCTTTTCTGCCACGGCACGGCGCGCCCCGAAGCGCTGGCGACGACGCTCGACAGGGCGAGAAACTCCTTGAGATCGACACCGGTTTCGATGCCGTGCAGTTTCTTGAGGCCGAGTACCACTTCTTCCAGCGGAGCGTTGCCGGCGCGTTCGCCGAGGCCGTTAACCGTGGTGTTGACATGTGTCGCGCCGGCCTTGCAGGCGGCCAGCGTGTTGGCCGTCGCCAGTCCCATGTCGTCATGCGCGTGCATCTCGATTTCAAGCCCGCTATTGCGGCGCAAGATGCCGATGCGTTCAAAGGTTTCGAAAGGTTCGAGCACGCCGAGCGTGTCGGCAAAGCGCAGGCGGCGGGCACCGGCGCGTTCGGCGGTTTCGGCCAGCGCACAGAGGAAGTTGATGTCGGCGCGCGAGGCATCCTCGCAACCAAGGCCGACTTCAAGCCCGAGGCTGAGCGCGGCACCAATGTATTTCGGCAGTTCGCGCAGCAGCCAAGCGCGGTCTTGTTTGAGCTTGTAGGCGAGATGCTGGTCGGAGGCCGGTATCGAAATGTCGACCAGGTGCGCGCCCAGGTTGGCACAAGCGGCGATGTCGTCCGCGTGCATCCGGCTCCACACCATGAGGCGCGGCGCCAGCTTGAGCGCGGCGACGGCGCGCACCGAATCGCGCTCCACTTCGCCCATCGCCGGGATGCCGACTTCCAGCTCCGGCACACCGATGGCGGCGAGCTGGCGGGCGATCTCCAGCTTCTCGTCCAGCGTGAACGCCACGCCGGCCGACTGTTCGCCGTCGCGCAGGGTGGTATCGTTGATGGTGACAAAGGGCGGGCTGGTCATGGCAATCTCCTGTGCACTTCAGCAGCAAGGATGGTGCCAATGCATAAGCTATTGAAAATTAACGTTTTGAATGTTTGGCGTGTGCTTGAAGCAGTGGAATGTCGTGAATGCGACAAGCCGCAATCGTCCGTTACGATGCAGTAATCAGTGATACGCTCACCTGATCAGCCGCGAGGTTCAGCCGACCAACCAAGAGATCATTCAACCGATCTTTCCGTAGCCGAAGTCCACGCTTCTCGTCATTCCGACGCAAGCCGGAATCCAGGAAATCCGGGCATTTCCCGGATTCAACAACGCTGCATCTGACAGGAAGAAATCGCCATGACCGGGCGCGATAACGAACTCTGGCAACAGTCCTGGCGCGACCGGGAAACCGCCTTCCACCAGAAAACGGTCAATCCGCATCTGGTCAGGTTCTGGTCCAGCCTCGGCCTGGCAGCGAGCGACCGGGTATTCGTACCGCTCTGCGGCAAAAGCCTGGATCTTCTCTGGCTCGCGCAGCAAGGGCATACGGTCATTGGTGTCGAACTCAGCCCGCTCGCCGCCCGAGCCTTCTTCCGAGAAAACCGGATACAGGCCAGCCGTCGCCGGGTCGGAGAATTTACGCTTTGGGAGCATGGCCGCATCAGCATTTTCTGTGGCGATTTCTTCCAGCTCAGCGCCGCCGATCTCGGCGACATCGCTGCCGTTTTCGACCGGGCTTCGCTTACCGCGCTACCGGACGAAATTCGTGGCGATTACCTTGAACATCTCCGCAAGATCCTGCCTGCCGCCTGCAAAATCCTGCTGCTCACCACCGAAGAACCCGATGCCGGGGAAACTGACGGGCAGCCTTTCGCCGTAGCCGATGAAATCACCCGCCTGTACGCCGGCGCCTTCGACATCAAGCTGAGTCACGTCGAAAGCCTCTTTGAGCCCGACCCCGATCCGTCGATCCGGCAACCCGTTCGCATCGAAGAGAAGGTTTATCTGCTGTCGCCGAAAAACAATTTTTCTTCGGAACCACAGCTCAGCGTACTGCCAATACCGTAAGCCCTCATCCCCGGCCCTTCTCCCGCGGGAGAAGGGTGCAAACCCCAGTAATCCTGTAGGTCGGGTTAGCGCAGCGTCCCCCAGGAGGATTTGCTTCGCAGCATAACCCGACGGCAGTGTATGCCGTATCCGACGATTGTCGGGTTACGCTGCGCTAACCCGACCTACGATGTGTCACTTGTACCCACCCAATTCAGATTTCAAATGCAAGAAAGGAGGAAGTTATTTCGTGTTCATTCCTTAGACGGAATACGGCCGATGCAGCCAGCCGCATACGACATCGACATCGCGTTGCGGCAGGTAGCCGAAGCCGGCCAGCGAGTCTTCGACGACGCTTTCGGCGACCCAGTGCGGTATCGCCTTGGAGGTCAGCATATGAAAATACCAGGCCATCGGGTAGCCGGTCTGGCGGTCGAAATGGGTCAGCGCTTCACTCAGCTCGAGGCCGCTGGTGTCGGGCGACGTGTCGAATTCCGGCGCATCACCGGCCAGTGTGGCGATGGGCTGGGCGCGGAAGACCGGCTGGTGGTAGCGGTCGAGGTGTTCGCGGGTGGCAATGACCCAGTGGTTGTAATAGGCAGTGGAACTGCTGGCGCTGCTTTTTGACCAGTCGTCGAGCATGCGGTGAATGGGCGCCGGTTCCGGTTTTTGTGCCAGCATGCGGCGCAGGAAGGCACCGATGTGGTGGAGGCGGCGGAAGGTATAGAAGGGCAACCCCACTGCGGTCGGGTGCCCGGCACCGCCGCGCGGGTCAACCAGTTCTTCAAGGGTGCCGGGCTCGTTGGCAAAAAGTTGATGGACGCGCACCTCCTGCAGATCCTCGATTTCCAGTTGCAGGAATCCGTCAGTGCTTTCGTCGGCAGAAGCCACCAGATAATGCGTCTGGCCAACCAGTCGGGTGGCAAACAGCTTCTGATCGGCAAAGTCGTCGCTGAACTGGCCGAAATCGCCATCGCGTTGATCAAGCTCATTCTCGACCCAGCTTTCGAGGCTGTCTGAAACGCGCTGTCCCTGGCTGTCGAGTATGCCGCCCAGGCGATACCAGCCACCGCGGCTCAAGGCATGGCGAAATTTCCACTCGGGCAGGGCCAGGCGCAAGGCCTTGACCAGCGCTCCGGGGCCGCTGCTGACCGCTACCTTGGCGCAGGTTTCAACAATGGCGGGTGAAAGCGATTTGCAGTATTCCAACCAGGCCAGAGTTTCTTTCATGGTGTTTTTTCCGGATTCAGGTGCTTGGGGATTCAGCCAGACGGGCCAGGGCGGCTTCGCGAACATCGACTTCGGGGTCTTTGCACAGCGGCGGCAAGAATTCCCTCGGCACGTTGGCAACGGCAGCCAGGCGAACCCACCATTCCTTGTCGTGCAGGAGCTCAACCGCAACGTCGGGCAGGGCGCGTTCGGCAACGATGGCGCGGACTTCCGGTTCCGGATCGCTGACCAGCAGGTGCAGTGCGAAGGGCGGCAGACGCGCTGCGACCACTTTGCGCACTTCACGTTCCGGGTCCTTGGCCAGCCTGGCCAGTTGCCCATGCGGCAGACGGCGGGCAACGGTGGCGCGGATCAGGTAGTCGGGATCGTGAATGAGCTGGACGAGCAGCGGCGCGGGCAAACGGACGGCAATCGAAAGCCGGACTTCGCGGTCCGGGTCCTTGATCATCGAGGGCAAGTGGTCGACGGGCAGGCGCGACGCGACGACGCGGCGGACGACTTCATCGCTGTCGGATTTCAGGTGAATGATGCTCTCCACATCGGCATAGCGGGCGGCGATGGCGCGGCGCTCCCAGTACAGGTCGTCGAGATACTTGACGGCCAGCATGCGGTTGTTGCGCAGGAAACGATCAATCTGGCGGCCGCTGTGGGCACGGATGCAGGCATCACCCGGCGTGCACCGGCGGCTGTTCACGTAGGCCGGGAAATAGCCGCAACTGGCGCACAATCCCAGGCGACCGAATCCGGCATCGGCCGAGGTTTTTTCACTCCTCATCGACCCTGGCGGCAAGCAGTATGCCGCTCGCTGATTCATACTCGCTGGTCAGTTCGAGGCAATGGCCCGAAGCACCCGTGACCAGATAGAGGTGGTGGCTGTCGAGGCTGAGCGCCGCCTGGTAGCACGGCGAGACATCGTCGTCGCTGCATTCGCTGAAGTACAGTTCGGGGAAGCGCTGGCGCAACTGGGCGATGCCGGCGTTCAGTCGAACCGCTTCGCCGACCTGAACCAGTTGGCATGGGGTAATCATCGCGCTTCCCCGGCTTCGAGTTCCTCTTCAAAACGTGCCAGAGACGCGGCCGGGACACCCATGATCTGCGCCAGCCACGGCGGCGGGCTGGCCAGGCGCGCCTGCAGTTCGAGCAGCACTTCGCGCGCCGGGCCGCCCTTCGCATTTTTAATCGGGTGCACGCCGGCGCGCACTACCTTGGCAGCGGCCGGGCCGCCGATCGACTGCACGTAGACAATCTGGCAGTCGTTGATCAGCAGCGAGCGGGCCGCGTTCCTGTCTTCTGCGCCATCGGCTTCGACGGTCGAGCGGACGTCGATCAAACGCAATGCGGACTGACTGACCTGATAGATCAGGAAGCGCTCGCAGGAGCCGAAGTGGCCGTCGAGGTTTTCGCCACGATTGGCGGCGATGGCGACGCGGATCGAGACCGGCAGGTCGCCTTCGCGGTAACTTTCGACCTTCGGGAAATCGCTGTTCTCGACACCCTGGCCCCAGAGCAGGCGCACGGCGTCCTTGAGCGCCGCGTCTTCGACACCGACATGGCAGCCCTGATCGGCAAAGTCACCGGCGATGATGACGCGAATATCTTCGACGGTCAGCGTGCCGAGCTTGCCTTCGGTCAGTGGCGCTTCCAGCTTGTCAATGAGTGCGCCGACCAGCGCGCGGGTATCGAGACCATTCAGGGCGCGGGCAGCCAGCGCGATGCGCAGCGCCGCTTCACGCGAGGCGATAGGGGTGGCGGACATGATGGGTTCCAGGCCGGTAGTCAGTCAGCGTAGACAGCAGCGAGCAAATGTGTCGTCAGGCCGGGCTGATGCAGCTCGACGGGCAGACATCGACGCACAGCGGGGTATCGTTGTGCCCTTCGCATTCCGTACAGGTGCCGACGTCGATCTTGAAGAAGATCTTGCCGGAGCTGATCGACTTGGTCGGACAGACCGGTTTGCAATCACCGCAGGCGGTGCACATTTCGGGGTCGATTTTCATTGCCATGAGGTTTCTCCTTGAATTGTTTCAGTCTTCGGCTGCTCCGATGCGTCTGGCACGCAACGAAATGGGCAGGCGCGCCGGCTTGGCGATCGGGTCGATGAAATAGATCCCGCCGTTGTCGAGCTTGAGTTCTCCCCCCCATTTTTCCGGGGTATCGAACTCGATCGACGAGATCGACGCTTCCAGATCGCGCTTGGGCAGGTAAAACGACAGCCCGCCTGTGGCAGCCGTTCGGATCATGATGTTGGCCATCTGTTACTCCTGTTAAACGCGGTACACGGTCCGGCAGGTTCGGCATCGTAAACCCCTCCCGGCCTCCCCTTGTCAGGGGAGGAGACCTGCGCCTCTCCCCCCTGAGCGCGAAGCCTCCCTGAAGAGGGACAAGGGGGGGCTGGGGGGCGTTGAAGTCTATCCCCCCGACGATCAGCGCACCAGATCGAAGTTGTAGTCTGTCGTTGCCATACCCATCGTTTCCTTGTCGAGTTGCTCAAGGACGGCGTTTGTGAGCTGGGTGACGATCGACATCATGCCTTCGTAGCCCAGCGTCGTCTGACGATGCAGATGGTGACGGTCGAAGATCGGGAAGCCGAGGCGGATCAGCGGCACTTCGAACTCTTCACCCTTGTGCAGCGTATCGCGCTGGATGAACTTGCCGTAGGAGTTGCCGATCAGGAAGTCGGGTTTGTCGGTGAAGCACAGGCTGCGCATGTGCCACAGGTCGAAACCGGGATATACCTTGCCATTGACCCCGAACGGGCTCTCGGCCAGCATCTTTTCCATGGCCTTGCCCCAGCGCTTGTTGGCGTTGTTGGAAAGGATGTGGGTCGGCTCGGCACCGCATTCGAGAAGGATCTTGACCATGCCCATGACGAAGTCCGGGTCGCCGTAGAGGGCAAACTTCTTGCCGTGCAGCCAAGCGTGACTGTCGGCCAGCATGTCCATGCAGCGGCCACGTTCCTTGGCCAGCGATTCCGGAATGGCCTTGCCGGTCACTTCGGAAACCTTCATCAGGAAATCGTCGGTCCATTCGACGCCCATCGGGATGCTCAGCTTGGGCACCTCGTGGTTCCAGGTGCCCTCGACGAACTTTCTGGTCTTCTCCAGTTGCGCCGGTTGCAGGAGCAGGGTGGTGATGGCGTTCGGCGCATCCTTGATCTCGTCCTGCGTGGTGCCGCCGGAGTACATGCGGAATTCACCGTCGGCCGGGGTGTCGAAGACTTCGCTCGGGTCGCTCAGGTAGGTGTAGTCGACATCCATTTCACCGAGCATGCGTTTGATCACCCGGTAGTTGCCGAGGTAGGTTTCAAAGCCCGGAATGATGTTGACCTTGCCGTTGGAACCGATCTTTTTGCCTTCCATGGTGTTCAGCGTGAAGGAACGGATGATGCCTTCGAGCATGTTGTCCCAGCCGGTGACGTGCGAGCCGACGAAGGACGGGGTGTGCGCGAAGGGTACGGGGAACTCCTGCGGGATATGCCCTTCCTTCTTGGTGTTGTTGATGAACGCGTTCAGGTCGTCACCAATGACTTCCGCCATGCAGGTGGTGGATACGGCGATCATCTCCGGCTTGTAGAGCGCCTTGGCGTTGGCCAGACCGTCGTACATGTTCTTCTGGCCGCCAAACACGGCAGCATCTTCCGACATCGAGTCGGAAACGCACGAGCACGGCTCCTTGAAGTGACGGTTGAAGTAGGTGCGGAAATAAGCCACACAGCCTTGCGAGCCATGCACATAAGGCAGGGTCTTGTGGAAGCCGGAAGCGCAGAGAACGGCGCCGAGCGGCTGGCAGGCCTTGGCCGGGTCAACCGTCAGGGCGGTGCGTTTGAAGTTGAGATCCTGATACTCCTGCGTGGTGGTCCACATGAAGGTTTCATGAACCTTCTCGGGGCTGTGGCCTTCTTCAAACAACTCACGTTTGTCGCCCAGCGACTTTTTATAGTCTTCGTCGCCAAACAGCGGGTAACAGGGTTTGATCTTTTCAACGGTTTGCATTGCTATCTCCTTGATGGCGCCGCTCATTTGCGAACACCAGCGTAAGGTTCAATTTGAGTACCGAAAACCTGCCGGAAGCTCCGTCATTCCGGGCTTGACCCGGAATCCAGTTACCAAGCTCTGGATTCCGGCTTTTGCCGGAATGACGATGTGATAGTCAGGTGTTCGGCATTTTTCAGGCAGCTTTCGCAATTTCTTCGACAACTTCCTTCTTCCAGGGCGGAACCATATTGCCCCAGACCGGATTGGACAGAGCGATATCCATGTCACGGGCAAAGATGGCGAAGCCGTCGTAGCCGTGATACGGGCCGGAGTAGTCCCAGGAGTGCATCTGGCGCAGCGGGATGCCCATCTTCTGGAAGATGTACTTTTCCTTGATGCCGGAACCGACCATGTCGGGCTTGATCTTCTTGACGAACTCTTCCAGCTCAAAACCGCTGGCGTCGTCGTAGATCAGGGTGGTATTGCCCATTTCCTTGATCGTCCGGTCGTAGTCGTCGTTGTGGGCAAATTCGTAACCGGTACCCACCACTTCCATGCCGAGGTCTTCGTAGGCGCCGATGATGTGACGCGGACGCAGGCCACCGACGTAGAGCATGACTTTCTTGCCCTGCAGACGTGGTTTGTACTTGGCGATGATGGCGTCCATCATCGGCTGGTAGCGGGCGATCACCAGTTCGGCCTTTTCCTTGACCGAATCGTCGAAGAACTCGGCGATCCGGCGCAGCGATTCGATGATCTTGGTCGGGCCGAAGAAGTTGTATTCCATGTAGGGAATTCCGTACTTCTCTTCCATGTGGCGGGTGATGTAGTTCATCGAGCGGTAGCAGTGCAGCAGGTTGAGCTTCACTTTCGGCGTGTTCATCATTTCCGCCAGGGTGCCGTCGCCGGACCACTGGGCAACGACACGCAAGCCCATTTCTTCGAGCAGGATACGCGACGCCCAGGCGTCGCCGCCGACGTTGTAGTCGCCGATGATGGCCACGTCATATGGGGTCGAGGTGTCCGGAGTGCCGTCACGCTTGTCGAGTACCCAGTCACGGATGGTGTCGTTGGCAATGTGGTGGCCAAGCGACTGGGAAACCCCGCGGAAGCCTTCGCAGCGTACCGGAATGATCGGTTTGCCGATGGCTACCGCACCCTTCTTGGCGATCGCTTCGATGTCGTCACCGATGAGGCCGATCGGGCACTCGGACTGAACCGAAATACCTTTGTGCAGCGGGAAGAGCATTTCCACTTCTTCGATCAGTTTGGTCAGCTTCTTGTCGCCGCCGAAAACGATGTCCTTCTCCTGGAAGTCGGAGGTGAAGTTCATCGTCCCGAAAGTATCGACTCCGGTGGTGCCGACGTAGTAGTTACGGCGCCCGGCGCGGGAAAACTGACCGCAGCCGATGGGGCCGTGCGAGATGTGGATCATGTCCTTGATCGGGCCCCAGACCACGCCCTTGGAACCGGCATAGGCACAGCCGCGGACGGTCATCACGCCAGGCAGTGACTTGCGGTTCGAGGTGATGCATTTCTTCGATTGTTCAATCGATTGATCGTTGACCATGAGATGCTTGGCACGGTCCTTTTTGGCTTTTTCCGGATAAACCTCAAGCACCTCGGCAATCAGGGCTTCGGTTTCTTCACGAGTCATTGTCGTCATTTTTTCCTCCTGACGCCGCCACCAATCTGTGGCCGGCGTACTGGTTGAAAGTGGTGGGCTTGCTGCTAGCAAACCCACCCTGTGTTGCATTACGCCTGCATGCTTCAGGCGGCTTCGGCGGCCAGTTGAGCGGCAGTCTTGCCGATGATGCTCGTGTCTTCAACATCCATGATGCCGAATTCCATCAGCAGTTCTTCCAGTTCCTCCATCTCGATCGGGGTCGGGATGACGAAGTTGGTGTTGTTGGCGATCTTGCTGGCCAACTGGCGGTATTCGTCAGACTGCTTGTGCGTCGGATCGTACTCAACCATCGTCATGCGGCGGATTTCAGCGTGCTGCACGGCGTTGTCACGCGGAACGAAGTGGATCATCGTGGTGCCCAGGCGTGAAGCCAGTGCCATCACCAGTTCGTCTTCGCGGTCGGTGTTGCGGCTGTTGCAGATCAGGCCGGCCAGACGAACGCCGCCGGAATTCGCATACTTCACGATACCCTTGCAGATGTTGTTGGCGGCATACATGGCCATCATTTCGCCGGAGCAGACGATGTAGATTTCCTGCGCCTTGTTTTCGCGGATCGGCATTGCGAAGCCGCCGCACACCACGTCACCGAGCACGTCGTAGAAAACGAAATCGAGGTCTTCGGTGTACGCGCCTTCTTCTTCCAGGAAGTTGATGGCGGTGATGACGCCGCGACCGGCACAGCCAACCCCGGGCTCCGGGCCACCCGATTCGACGCACATGATGCCGCCGAAACCGACGGAGAGCACGTCTTCGAGTTCGAGGTCTTCGACCGAGCCGGCTTCTGCCGCCAGGTGCATGACGGTGGTCTGAGCCTTGCTGTGCAGGATCAGGCGGGTCGAGTCGGCCTTCGGGTCACAGCCGACGATCAGTACTTTTTTGCCGGATTCGGCAAGCGCCGCCACCAGATTCTGGGTGGTGGTGGATTTGCCGATGCCGCCTTTGCCGTAAATGGCACATTGACGCAGTTTAGCCATGGTGTAATCTCCTTATTCTGTCAGTCGATTTGCGAGGGAATCAATGAGAGTCGCACCTACCCTTCTGCATGTTGCGTGCCAGGTCGGCCAGAACTTCGCAAGCTATTGAATGAATAATGAAAATTGAAAATATGGTGGCGCCTGACCAGGCGCAGACTTGCGACAAAACCCCCGCGCTTTGTAGGGGTGATGACAAAGCAACGTTACCGCGCGATGCGCGCCTGACGATCAATCGCTGCAATCTGCCGGCGGTGGTACTCGGCAGTCTGACCTACCAGAAATACCCGGCGCCGCTGCTGCTCGACGGCGTCGCGGAGTTTCATGGCGACCTGTTCCGGCGCCTTGCCGCCGTGCCAGCCGAGGCCCGTGCCGCAGTCTTTCGCGATTACCTGACGGTTAACTTCCGGCTGGACTGGCCGGAAGAGGCGGGGCTGAATACCAGCAACAGTGCCTTGCGCAAGGGCCGCGCCAAGGCCAGTTTCGTACGTGTACTGCGCGGCTGGAGTTTTGACTCCGACAGCCGCGATGCCGCCGTGCTCAAAGGCTGGGTCGAATCGCGCTTTGGCCTGATCCCGCGTTACCACGGCCAGCCGCTGCGCGATCCTTCCGGCGAGGCCTATCGCCGCTACCTCGAAATGCGTTCGCATGGTTTGTATGGCACCAATGCGCTGGAGGCGCAGTTCGACCTGGTCTACGCCTTCTGCCAGTTGCAACTCGGATTGCGCCATCCAGGAGCGCGACATGTCACGCTCTACCGCGGCGTCAACCGCATGGCCGACCATGAAGTCCTGTCCAGGGGCGAAGGCGGTCGCCACGTCATCCTGCTCAATAACCTCAGTTCCTTTACCTGCAGCCGCGAGCGCGCCTGCGAATTCGGCGACTACATCCTCGAGGTCAAGGTTCCGCTCAGCAAGATTTTCTTCTACTGCGGCCTGCTCCCTGGCGTATTGCAGGGCGAGGACGAGTTTCTGGTGATTGGCGGCGTGGTGGAAGTCACGCTTTCAACTTTGTAACAAACCTGACAACAGGCCGGACAGGAACTCCGGCCAATCGGCTGAAAGTCTTGCAGCAAGGTGGTTCTGCTGCGGGCGTGGAACTTGCTGAAAGGGGTCTACACCCTCACTCAAGAGCAATTGACATGACCCCAGAACTGCGCGACACGCTGATCACCGGCCTCAAGAACGGCCGCATCGTTCCCTACCTTGGCCCCGGCGTACTGGCCGATGTGCGCTGCCTGGCCACCGGTGCGCCGATTCCCGCCGACAGCGATTCCTTGATCATCGCCATGAACGGCGGCAAGCCGATGGCAGCGAAGCTGATGTACGAATTTCCGCGTGCGGCGATGAATATCGAACTCAAGCGCGGACGCAGCACGGTCACCAAGTTTCTCAACCGCACCTACGGCGACACCGTGTGGACTCGCGGCGCGGTGCACGACTGGCTCAAGGAAATCCGCCCGCCTTACGTCATCGACATCAACCGCGATACGCAGTTGCAGGATTCCTACGCCGACCAGCCGCACAACCTGATTGTCGGCATTGCCCGCCTCGGCGGTACCGATTTTCGCTACAAACTGTATTTCTGGGATCGGGTGGCTTACCATAAATCCGAGGTCATCAACCCGGCCCTGCCCATCCTCTTCAAACCGATGGGCACACCAAAGCCGGTGCCGAGCTACATCGCCTCGGATGCCGATTATGTCGATTACATCACCGAACTGATGGGCGGTTTCTCGATCCCCCCCGCAGTCAAGGAGCTGCGCCAGGGCAAGCAATACCTGCTGATGGGCCTGCGCCTCAACCGCGACACCGAACGCATGGTGATGTCAGACATCATCTACGCCGCCGCGCAACCGGCGGGCTGGGTACTTATTCAGGAACCTACCGACAAGGAACGCCGCTTCTGCAAAAAGCAGGGACTGGAACTGATCGAGGCCGATGTCTTCGACCTGATCGGCGCCGAAGTTATGGCCTGACTGACTGCCGGATTAAATTCAACTCTGCAAGGAGAGCCATGCGGCCTTTCCGGAAATGTTCACACGCTTGCAAGAGCATGTGCGGGCGCACTACGAGCACCAGGGCAAGCTGATGAAGACCAGTAAATGAAACTACAAATCGAGCGTACCCACATCGAACCAATGATTCAGGCCTTTCCTCGTCTGGCCTTCGTCGAGGAACAACTGCGTTTCGGTAACAAAGTCGAGCTGTCGTTCAATCAATTGAACGATGACGAACTGAATTACCTTCAAGCACGGTATGCCCAGGGCAGTCCTAAACTTCGGGCGCGAGGGGCACAGATTACGACGCTGAAAAAGGCCTTGGGCGAAGGCGGCAAACGTTTCGAACCGGACGACCTGGAAATGGCGGTACCGGCCATCGCCGCTTATCTCGCCGAAAGCTCGGCGCGCGGTTGGGTGTTTTCGGCCGGCATTACAGGCAAACCCCTGGCCTACGTCGTGACGCGACTGGACTTTACGCCACCCTCGGAAGAGGAAACCGGAAAAATATTCGTTGAACTCAAAGCCAATGCCAAGGCTCGGATGGCGACGGCAACCATCCGCATTTCTGCTCTGGACATCACCGGCAGAACGGTTGCCGAAATCTTTGCCGCCAAGGGTTTCGTCAAGGAAACACCCGAACTGCTGAAGAGTTACGACGAAACGGTCGAACGCTATTTTGACTGGCGCGCACAGTATGGCAAGCAGTTTTCCGCTTCCGGCGTCGGCTACTTCGCCGAGAATCCGACGGCGACGCACCGCGATACCGACTATACGCGCAAGGATCAGATCATCCTCTCTTCGACCGGAGGCAGCGCTCGCCTGGTCAATGACGAAAGCATTCTCGGCGAACGCGTGCTGGCTCTTGATGCGACAGGCGATATCATGGCCAAGTTCGTTCGCCGGATTACACGAAATTCCCGACTTTCCGGCAAGCAAGAGGCCCAGGTCGAGGAGACTCAGGCCGGCATCGCCGAAGGGCCTGTTCACCGAACTGCCGGTGCATTTCTACATGCTCATGTTCCATCTCGAACTGCACCTCTACCTGTGGGTGCACGTCGATGATATGCAGCCCTATGCCTATCAGCCGGAATTGAAGGAAAAGCTGGTTCTGCCGCCGGAACAGACCGACCTGATCGATATCCTGACCGCCGAGATGGATGTGCTGATGGACGACATCGTGGCAGGCAAATCGGGGGGCACCACGGTTCTCTGTGCAGGCCCGGCGGGAGTGGGCAAGACCTTAACGGCGGAGGTCTATTCAGAGATCATCAAGCGGCCGCTTTACCGCGTGCATTCGGGCCAGCTTGGGCTGAACGTTGCCGCGATGGAAGTCGCGCTCAAGGAAGTGCTGACCCGAGCCCAGCGCTGGGGAGCGGTCATGCTGATCGACGAAGCCGACGTCTACATCAAGCGGCGCGATGACAACATTGCGATGAATGCCGTGGTCGGCGTCTTCCTGCGCGTGCTGGAATACTTCAACGGACTGCTGTTCCTGACCACCAACCGGGTCGATGACATTGACGAAGCCATCGTTTCGCGCTGCATCGCGTTGATCAAGTTTCATCCGCCTGGCCGCGATGATCGCCGGAGAATCTGGGCGGTGATGACAGAACAGTTTGGGTTGATGCTTGACCCGGCCTTGCTTGAAGAACTTCCCGACATTTTCCCGGAAGCAACCGGTCGCGACATCAAGGGGCTGGTTAAACTGGTAACGAAATATTGCAAGCAAAAGCAAGTGCCGCCGAGCAGTGAGGTCTTCCGCCGTTGTTCTATCTTCCGCGGAATGGACGGGGTTGCGCGATAACAGATGGAGGAACAGCGAAGCAATCCCAATTCTGCCAGGCAAACCAACCCCTCCCCAACCCTCCCCTTGACAGGGGAGGGAGCTTTGGTTGGGGGGCTAGGGGGTTGGTTTTACCCACACTTTATTGAGCCGTTCGCGCAGCGGCTCCAGCTTCGCCTGCTACCCTCATCTGCCCGAAATGCGGCGGCATGATGAAGATCATCGCCTTCATGGCCCGAGGCCACCCCGTCGACGAAGGGGAGGCGGTGCGGGAAATCCTCGCGTATCCTGGCGAGCCGGTCGAACCGCCGCGCATCGCCCCGGCTCACGGCCCGCCGCTGTGGGAAGCCGCCGGGCAGGACGGCGACAATCTGCTGATCCAGCCCCTGCCGGAGTACCCGTTTGATCAGCGCATTGCGTGGTGACGTGGTGAGCGGGCCGCTGACGCTGCCCGACGGGAGCGTTCGTGTCCGCTCCCCTGAAAACGAAAAGCGAAGCGCGTTTTCAGGGTAACAGATACGGAAGAGATCGGACGAACCTGGCGGGAAATTACGGCGGGAAATTACGGTTGACAATGGGCGGAAGTTGCAGGAATACTTCGGGAAAGTAGTTGAATTTCCTACCCTTTTAAGTGAAGCTGATGCGCGGTAAAGTACATGAAGCTTAACCCGGCAATGCAGCCGACTCGTTACATTCGAGGCTGTTTTTTTCGTTTGGAGCACTGATGCTTGTCCTCATATTCAAGATCGTTTTGACAATACTGTGCCTAGGGATGTTTTCATACGGATTGATTGCGATAAAAAACGGCCTAGTCTATTGCAAAGGTCGGTGGTACGAGCGCACCCAGAATAGTTTCGGTTATTGGAGCACCATTGCACTTTATTTTTTTGGACCGCCTCTTATTCTCTACCTGGCATGGACGGCGTCGTGAATCCTTTCTATTCACCTGAAATCAAATGAAATCAAAGAAGAAATCAAAGGGGCCAAAGGAAGAGGAAATCAAAGGGGCCTATCTCGAAAAAATCCAAATTACTTAAAATATGGGCCTAGCCCATTTCCCCTCTTTCCCTTCGGAAATTACAGTGGACAATGGGCGGAAGTTGCAGGAATGCTTCGGGTATGATGTTTGGATTTCCTGTCCTTTATCCTTTGTGTCGAATACTTAGGCTGATAGAAGGCCCCGCACCTTGGTTCGGGGCCTTTGTCTGTGGGGGGCGGTGCCAAGAGGCTTCGCAATCTGCACGTTAGCTTTTGGCTCAAGCCGTTGTGTGAGCCATTCACGGGGTATGCTGGTCAGACTTTTTGTCGGGAGCCAATATGTTGCATTTTTTTGTAATGCGAGCCCTTGCCCTTGCCTTGATTGTTTCTCCTACTACTCAGGCGGCTGAGACACCGCAGCCTCCGGTGAGTGTGCTGACAAATTCTTTGGGTATGAAGTTCGTTGCAATCCCGGCGGGTGAGTTTCTAATGGGTAGTGACGAGTCGCCAGAGTCTTTGGCAAAGGCTTATCCGCAGTATGAGAACAAGCGTTTCATGGATCTATCTGACGAGGCGCCAGTGCATCGTGTGCGCATCACGCGTGGTGTTTATATGGGGCAATTCGAGGTTACCGTAGGCCAATTCAGAAAATTCATTGAAGCCTCGGGCTATGTGCCGGAGTCAATTGCCGATGGCACGGGCGGCTATGGTTACCGTGCCGATTACGACCCGGCGAAGACTGTGCGCGGCGATGCGTTTGAGGGGCGCGATATAAAATACTCATGGCATAATCCGGGCTTTGCGCAGACCGATGAGCATCCTGTGTTGAACGTGACTTGGAACGATGCAGTTGCGTTGGCCAAATGGCTAAGTGCGAAGGAGGGGGTGACATATCGCCTGCCGACCGAGGCCGAGTGGGAGTACGCCTGTCGCGCAGGAACGCGCACGCGTTATGCCAATGGCGATGCGCCAGAAGGTGTGGTGAA
This sequence comes from Candidatus Propionivibrio dominans, assembly GCA_016709335.1. Taxonomy (GTDB): domain Bacteria; phylum Pseudomonadota; class Gammaproteobacteria; order Burkholderiales; family Rhodocyclaceae; genus Propionivibrio; species Propionivibrio dominans. Next base: position 56,142 of record JADJNC010000018.1, read on the forward strand.
ACTCGGTAATGTTTTTGATGCGGACTCCAGGGTTAATTGGCAGCGCTGGGACAAATTTTCACTGAGCGCTCACGATGGTTTTGCCTTCACCGCGCCGGTCGGTAGCTTCGCGCCGAATGCGTGGGGTCTCTACGACATGCACGGCAACGCGTGGGAGTGGGTGTCTGATTGGCATGCCGATGACTATTATGCCAAGTCCCCCGTGAATGACCCGCAGGGGCCAGAGGATGGCAATGTGCGTGTGCGCCGTGGTGGCTCTTGGCACACTTGGTCGTTTTACGCGCGCAGCGCTTACCGTAATTGGAACGCACCCGACACACGCTACACCCTGGTTGGCATGCGCCTGGTGCGTGAGTTGAAATAGAGCTTGGCGCTTGAGTTTGTAACCCGTCTTGAAAATCCAGACTACCACCGCGAGCGCCGCAAACATAAACATTGCGGTCAAAACAGACACGAATTTCAGTCGGATGCAGCATACATTGGCGTCGGGTTATGCTGCGAAGCAAATCCTCTTGGGGGGCGCTGCGCTAACCCGACCTACGTGATGTGTCTTGCGATGACGTGGATACTGTATTGGGACAAGCCTCAATGTCCACCCAGCGCGATCAGCTCCCGTGCCTGATCCTCACACTGCCTGCTGGTCGCGTCGTCGAGTGCACTCAGCCAGCGTTCGGGAATCGCCTGCAGCCCGTAGCGTGCGCCGGCCAGCATTCCGGCAATGGCGCCGGTGGTGTCGGCATCGCCGCCACGATTGACGACATCGATCAGGCAATCCTCGAAACTGGCGGTGGCAAAGAACGACTGGAATACCGCCTGGATGGTTTCGACAATGAAGCCGCTCGGATTCTCACAGCGCTTGCGCCCGTAGGCGAAAACCGGGTGCCGGCCGACCAGTACTGCGGCGCGCCGGTTTTCGACATCGAGCGCGTCGCGCCCGGCGAGAAAATCCTGCACCATGAAGATCAGCGTGTCGCAGGCCCCGTCCGAAAGGGCGTTGTGGTGCGTGGTGTGGGCCTGGGCGTGGCTGGCGGCAAGGGTCTTCTCCGGCGTCTGGCCGTAGCAGGCCAGTGCCACGGGCAGGACGCGCATGGCGGCGCCGTTGCCGGCATCGTGCTCGGAGGGGACGGCTTCCGGGTTGCCGGTTTTGCGGAAGGCGATCAGGTTACGGCGCACAGTGTTGCCGATATCAACCGGCTTGCTGCGCATCCAGGCATCGAAGGCTTCGGCGGACGCTTTGGCCTCGACGCCGCCATGCGCCAGGATGGCTGCACCCAGGGCCAGCGACATGCCGGTGTCGTCAGTGACCTGCCCGGCCTTCAGGCGCAGCCAGCCGCCGCCGGTGATGTCGCGGTGGAGGCCATGCTGGTGACGAATTTCGTTGGGGGTGAGGAATTCGACGGTGGCGCCCAGCGCATCGCCGATGGCCAGGCCAAGGTAAGCGGCGATGGCGCGTTCGCCGAGCGCGCGCTCCGACGTCACGCGTCGTCGCACGCGGGCAGCACGCCGGATCAGTGCTCGGGTCCAAAACACCTGGCGTAGTCCTTGCACTTGCCGCAGGACGGTGCGGGGCAGACATAGATGCCCTCGTTCGAGCAGAATCGGCGGTAGAGAAATTTCTTCCACTTCATGTCGGCATTATTATCCTGCGCCAGTGCCGGGAAGTTGACCCACATCAGCCGGGTCAGTTCATCGCGGCAGGTCAGGCCGAGGTCTTGCCACAGATGGTCGGCCCCGGCACAGGCCGCCGCAACGATGTCGGCCATCCAGCATTCGGAATCGCGCTCGCCGGCGCGATGCTCGAGGAGCAGCTTTTGCAGATCCTCGAATTCGGGAAGATCGGGAGCGCTGCGCTCGGTGCTGCGCAGAGGATCGCCGGGGAAATACTCGGCCAGCATCTGCGCGTAGCGCACTGTGCCGAGCCCGAGATGAGCCGGCAGGCAACCTTCACCGGCGCCCTGACCGGCCAGCATGCTGGCCAGCAGCAAACGGTTCGGATCGACCGCAACTGCGCCTTTCGCTGGCTTTACCAGCAGTTCGGCGAACAGCAAACTCCGGTAAGGCAGTCGCTCCGGGCCGTTCATCGCCGACTCACTTGCTCGGATACTCGACGAGGATGTCCTCGTCGCGGACAATCATCTGGCAGGCCAGACGCCACTGGGTCGGTGGGATATCATCGACATACATCTGCTCGATCTCGGCCTTGTTGATATGGCCCAGTAGCGAGAGTGCCGCCACTTCGCGGGCGTTGAGCGGGCCACCCATCGGGCGGCGTTTGTCATCGACCGATGAAACCTTGACCAGACAGGTGCCGCAATCTCCTTCCTGGCAGCCAAAGTCGATCGGAATGTGGTTTTCCTTGGCCAGCGAGAGGATGGTCTGGGTGTGGCTGCCGGCAACGGCATAGACAGTTTTGTCGTTGTGCAAGGGGCTGCTGAAGGTGACGAGGGCCATGGTTATTTCTCCTGATTTGGGGGTTGAGGTGAATTTCTTGCTCGGGCTGGTTAAAGGTCGAAGGACGGTAGGGAGCGAATCGATGCCGCTCATGCCGGTCTGACAACGACTTCGCCGCCGAGGATCTGTGCCTGGCAGGCCAGCCGGTGCCGGCGCGGCGCCATGTTGTCCTTTAATACCTGGTCTTCCAGGATGCTCGGCACGGCGAGATTCTCGGCGCCGGAGACGATTTTGGTCAGGCAGGTGCAGCACTCGCCTTCGCGACAGCCGTAAATGATTCCGGAGCCGACTTTTTCCGAGACTTCGATGAGACGGGTGCCGGCCGGTACGGTGACCGAGACGCCGACATCCTCGAAGGTAACTTTTGCTTTTGGCATTATTTTCTCCCTGTATCGGGCTGGTCAGGCGATGGCCGCCAGATCCAGTTCCCGGTGTTCGATCCGGCCGGTCAAATGACGGGCCAGGCTTTCGCCCAGATTGCGGCATTGCTCGAGTTCGTCGGCGTCCGGCACCAACTTCAGGCGCAGTCCTTCGACCGGCACGCGCAGTTTCAGCCCGCGCAGGCGGTCCTCGATCAGGCGCACTGCCTCGCCGCTCCAGCCGTAAGAGCCGAAAGCTGCACCCAGCTTGCCCTTGATGTTGACGCTGGTCAGCGAGGAGAGCAGATCCCAGATCGGCTTGACGGCATCGCCGTTGATCGTCGGGCTGCCGAAGGCGAGGCCGTCGGCCTCCTCGATCAGGTCGGTGAAGATATCGGCATCGCCGCCTTCAAGGTCGTAGAGCGAGACGCGTACGCCGGGGATGCTTTCGGCACCGGCGGCGAGGGCTTCGGCCATGCGCCGCGTATTTCCATAGGCCGAGAGGTAAAAGACGAGCAGCGTCTTTTCGCTGCGCGCTTCGTTGAACAGGCGCGGCGTGGCCAGTTCGCGGTAACGCCGCAAATAATCACGCGGCATGTGGCGCAGGATGGGGCCGTGCGCCGGGGCGATCAGCCTGATGTCGAGCGGTTCGATCAGCGCCACTGCATCTAGCACGTACTCGCGGAAGGGCCGCATGATATGGGTGTAGTAATACTCGAACGAGAAGCGGAAATCGCCGACGCGGTCGTTGAACAGGCGCGCATCGCAGAAATGGCAGCCGAAAATGTCGCCGGTAAACAGGATGCCGTCTTCTTCGAGATAGGTGCACTGGGTATCCGGCCAGTGCAGGTAGGGCGTGTGCAGGAAGCGCAGCGTGCGCCCGCCGAGATCGACGGTGTCGTCGGTGGTGACCGGCGTGTATTCCGGCGGCTTCTCGCCACTGGGCTTGAGCAGCGCCTTGAGCATCATCTGGGCGCGGGTGGACAGATAGACGCGGGCCTGTGGCGCACGGCGCAACAGTTCGGGCAGGGCGCCGCTGTGGTCCGGCTCCAGATGGTTGAGCACGATGGTGGTGATTTCCTCGTAGCGCGCGACCGATTCGAGGCGCCGGAAAAAATCGTCGGCGAAGCCTCCCTCCTTGACCGTGTCGATTACCGCCACGCCGTTTTCGCCGCGCACCACATAGGCGTTGTAGCTGGTGCCGTTGGCCGTTTTCAGGATGATGTCAAAGCTGCGCAGATGCGGGTCGAGGGCGCCCACCCAATGGACGCCCGGGGCGACTTCCACGGCCAGATCAGTGAGCGCCGCAACGGCCATGGCGGCTTTCCTCATCCTTGTCGGCCGGTTTTTCGTATGCCGCGCGACCACAACTGTCGTGGCCTTCGGCGCCATGCGCGCAAGCTTCGCCGTCGCCATCCGGCAAGGCCACATTGTTCAGACCGATCCAGGCGTCGACGGCGGCATAATCAAAACCGACACGCCGCTCGATCCGGGTTCCCCTTTCGGTTACCTTTTCGACTTCCATCAGCGGACGGCGGATGAGCAGGGGGTTGTCGAGCAGCAGATGCAGCACCTCCTCGAAACCGAGGTTTTCCGGAACGATGTCGCCGGATTTTAGCGCGGGTGCATTGCGGTTGAACCACTCGCCGATCTCCAGCTTGCCGATGAAAGCCAGCAGCCGGTCGGCCGACCAGGTCTCGGTTTTCAGATTTCTGGCCCGAACGGTGTGGCCGGCAGCGGCAAGCAGCTTCTTCTGGCGAAGATTGCCCTGGCAGCCCGGCTTTTCATAGAAGGTCACGATGGCCATCAGGCGGCCGCCTTGTACAGTCCCAGCTCAATCAGCTTCTCAAGCGGAATGCCGGTCAGCGAACCGGGCGGGTTGAGCGGGTCGCCCAACTCGTTGACGATGGCACACTCGATCGGGCAGATGGCGGCACATTGCGGGTCGGCATACTCACCCAGGCACTCCGTGCACTTTGCTTCATCGATGAGAAAATGCGGCGTGTCCGCGTAGATCGCCTCGTTCGGGCAAACCTCGACGCAGGCACAGCAATTGACACAGGCATGGACAATCTGCAGGGCCATTTCACGCCGCCTTTCTGGAAGAGGCCGACTCTGCGGGTTTGTCAGCGAGTTTTCCGGCACTCCCCATTTCCTTGTACACCGCCAGTACCGCGTCCTCGATCGGCTCCATCGCATGTTCGCCGTTCGGCTGGATGCCGCTGGCTTCGAGCTTGCCCCAGGGTTCGTAGCCGATCTTCGAGCACAGCACGACTTCACAGCCGGTCAGCGTGGCAATGGTTTTGTCGAGTACCGATTCCGGTTCGTCGGCAATGCTTGACGCCGACACCTCGTCGCCTTCGCCGCAGGTCTCCACACCGCTGCAGTAGAGCCCGGTCTTGCGGTGGCTGACAAAGCGCACGCCGCCGGGCGAGGCTTCGTAAATCAGGAACTCTCGCGCATGACCAAAGTGCTCGCCGACGACGCCGTTCTTGCCGGCGACGGCCATCAGTACCGTGCGCCAGGCCGGAGAAAGGTTCTCCGGATCGTGACTGTCGCCCGACAGTGGCGGCGGCATGGCGCGCCGGGTTGCACGTTGCTGATCGAGTTGATCGATGATCGCGTCGTGCACTTCCTTGCGCCGGACCATGGCGGCGGCATAGTCGATGTCGTCGAGCGAGAGCTGGTCGATCTTGTCCATGGTGAATTCGGCACCGCGATCCTCACCGAGCAGGCCGACGGCATCGGCACGGCACTGCCGGCAGTGGCGCATCATCGCCATGTCACCGGAACAGTCATCCTGCAGTTCCTGCAATTGCTCGGAGCTCGGGCTGGCTTGCCCCATCAGGCCGTAGTAGGTGCCGTGCTCGGCTTCGGCGATCAGCGGCATGACATTGTGCAGGAAGGCACCTTTGGCCTTGACCACCCTGGAGACTTCCTTGAGGTGCCGATCATTGACGCCGGGGATCAGCACCGAATTGACCTTGACCAGGATACCGCGTGCGGTCAGCATCTCCAGCCCCTTCTGCTGCTGTTCGATGAGGATTCTTGCGCACTCGACACCGCGAATGCGCTTGTTCTCCCAGAAAATCCACGGGTAGATTTTGGCGCCGATTTCCGGGTCGATGCAGTTGATGGTGATGGTCACGTGGTCGATGTTGTATTTTGCGATCTCGTCGGCGTACTGCGGCAGGTTGAGGCCATTGGTCGACACGCAGAGCTTGATGTCCGGGGCGCGCTCCGCAAGTTGCCGGAAGGTCTCGAAGGTGCGGCCCGGATTGGCCAGCGGGTCGCCCGGCCCGGCAATGCCGAGCACCGTCATCTGCGGTATTTTGGCGGCGACGGCGAGCACTTTCTTGATCGCCTGATCCGGCGACAGCACTTCGGAAACGACGCCAGGCCGCGACTCATTGGCGCAGTCATATTTACGATTGCAGTAATTGCACTGGATGTTGCACGCCGGAGCAACAGCCACGTGCATGCGGGCGAAGTAATGGTGCGCTTCTTCCGAATAACAGGGGTGGTCCTGAACCTTGGCGCGGATATGATCGGGCAGATGGCCCAGCGCATCCGGCGCGGTGCCGCAACCGCTGGACGAACACCCGCCGCCGCTGGGAGTAAGTGGAGTGGGCGGAGTGTTGCTGATAACGGGTAGATCCACGATGAAGGCTCCTCGATTGCTGTCCCTGTCTTTCAGCAATCGCTGTGCCAGTGGATAAACTGTTTTTAAAACAGGGGATTAAACAATCGTGCTGGCCCTGCCTGTCGTCGCTTTGTCGCAAAACTGACAGGCCGCCTGTTGGCATTTCAATTCCTGGGGAAACGCTAAATAAGCCGTCACACCGGCGTAAGCCGGTGTCCAGTGCCTTGAATTTTCTGGATTCCGGGTCAAGCCCGGAATGACCGTGAAGCCTGGCCTCGGGCCACGGAATTTCAATGTGATAGCGCGAGAAATAATTTACCTGGCAGAATTGATCCTTGAAACTGCAGTTGAGCGCGTCAAATTGGCCCCAGCACCGAGTTTGGCGAGGGTTTGGCCCTCACCCCATCCCTCTCCCGCGGGAGAGGGGGTTTGCACCCTTCTCCCTGCGGGAGAAGGGCCGGGGATGAGGGCCTACGATATTGGCATTACGCACAACTGCGTTTTTTAGGTTGATGCTTCAATTCTCACGGGTTCAAGTTGATGGCAGCAGTTCGGCCTGGATTTGTGTCAGCCAGGTGTCCAGTCGCTCTTCCGTTAACAGGGGCTGGTTGATCTGGTCAAGCGCCAGACCGAGAAAATGATCGCCGTCTACCGAGCGTGAGGCGGTGAATTCGTAGCCGGTGCTCGGCCAGCGACCAACCACGCGCGCACCGCCAGCCCGCAGCGCGGCGTGGATCAGGCCGATTGCGTCGACAAACTCGTTCGGGTATTTTTTCTGGTCGCCGAGTCCGTAAATCGCTACGGTCTTGCCGGTGAGGTCGGCGCCTTCGAGTTGCGGCAGGAATTCCTCCCAACTCGGCTGGCTGAGGCCGACCGAGAGTCCCGGCAGTTCACCTTCGCCGAGGGTCGGGCTGCCGAGAATCAGCGCGTCATGGGCGAGGAAATCAGCCAGCGTGGTGCGCCCGATATTGACCGGTGCCGCCGCTGCCGCGCCCAGTTTTTTCGCGATCTGCTTGGCGATCAGCCGCGTCCGGCCGGTTTCGGTGCCGAAAAAAATGCCGATTCTGGCCATTTCATTGCCTTGCTAGGCCGTGACAGGCTGTATCTGCGTCAACTCGTCCGGCAAACAGCCGACCGGGTCACCGAGCAGCTTGTCCGGGCCGCTTTCAAACTGCACCAGATAGATTTCCTTGCTTTTGTCCAGCTCGGCGACGCCAAAATGCACGACGACACCACGCGCGCCAAGCGGGGCAATCAAGCCTTCAGCATCCTCGACACCGGGCATCCCGCCATCGTTGAAAATGTCTTCGGCGGCATAGACCATATCGCCGATTGCGTATTGAATATTTGGAATGGCTGGCATGATTTCAGACTTTCTGTCGGGGCAAGGGGGCAGGAGCTGCACGGTTTCCGGAAGCCGGTAAGCGCAAGCTGACGAGAGGGTATTTATCGGGTTGGGACACGCAATTCTCCTTGTTGATGACAATTCCTTCGCCGGTGCAAAAAACAGCTCGGCGTTCCAGTTCACCAACGCAAGGGGAATGCCAGGAGATAAAAGCATAAATTCAATGGGTTGCGTATTTTATGCCTTGTCAGGTTTGCGACAAGTCCGGTGCGGACAGTAAAGCCCATGACTTCTGTGCAGTCAGAAAATAACACCTTGCCGTGGCCAGAGCCGAGTTCGTGGCTTTCCTGTTCTGGCATTACCAGAAACCGAGCGCCCCGTTCGTAGCGTTGAAGGCGAAGAGAAAAGTTCGTCATTATTCCGGCCTTGACCCGGAATCCAGTTGGGCACTTCCGGGTCTGCGCCACGGGATTTGCTTCGCCCACATCCCCTTCGCTCAGTCTACGGGTCAAGCCCGTTATTACGGGGTGTAATGCGCATCAAGTTGGCTGACTATTGGCTGGAAGTCTGGCCAATACGCGTTGTTTAAGCTTGTATGCCGGAGAGCCAATAGATACGTAATACTTCAGGCAAATGACCTATAGATCGTTTTTCTGGCTATGAGCTCGGCCCATCGCGAACCAATGTGATAGTCCTGCGTCTTGAGCAATCCATGGTTGGCCGCATCAGAATGCCGATCGCCCGTTCCGTGCAATCCGGGCCTGGAAAATGTAATGGAATAGTCGGCACTCCAGCCAAGTTGACGGTGGGCCAGAATAGCTGGCTGGCAACTTTCGGACAGGTACAGCCGATCAAGTCTCTTTTTTTGAAGGGCTACTTCAGACTGTCAACGGTCATTCCCCATAAATTCAAAATGGGAACCTTTCGGCCCCCATTTGTTTTGAAGCGATGAAATTGAATTATTACTTTTGCTTGCGACGAGCAATCGCTCCCATCAGGCCAAGACCAACTAAGAGCATGGCGTAAGTTTCGGGTTCGGGGACGGGCGCAGGAGTAGGGAGGAAGGGTCGGCCCGAATCCGTGACAATGACATAACCGGAAACGGGTGCTCCAGTGCTGTCGAAAACACTGACACTGGAAAGAATGGCGGTGTGCAGGAAGTCCGCCGAAGCCGTGTCGCTGAAACTGGTCGGTGCCGCTGTATACCGATAGTCGTATCCCACGTTCGCTTGGACATATGAATCGATTGTGAGTTGGAATGGCGTTCCATAGATAAATGAGATCGGGCTGATCAGATCGTAGTGTCCGTTGCTCATGATGGCGAGGGTGTAGCTATTGATGTTCGCAAGAGACGCGCTCGTCCTAGCGATAATCCCTAGGTAAGCTGAGCCAGTGGCGCTTGCGCTCCCAGTGACGTCCCATCCGAGCAGAAACGATCCCGTACTTCCATTGCTGACGCCAAACGGCGCGGGAATCGTCAAGGTTTGGTTGAACGTGCCGGTAGCAAAAGTCTGGAAAGCCTCGTAGTCATGCCCGGGGTCGTCGCGATGGGCCTGGGTCGAGGCCTGGGCGTGAAAGATCCCGTAGTCCTGGACGGCAGCAGCTGACCAGGAAAAGCCGGAGTATGAGTTAGAGAAACTCCCGTGTAGCTGGATGCGTCGCCTGCACCCGGTACGATGCTCCCGGAAGGCACGTCGGTGCCATGCCCCGTCGAGGTGAATGTTGAGTTCAGCCAGGTAAAACTGTGTGTCTGCGGTCACAGTGTACCCCCACGCGAGGGAATGGAGCGTCAAGCCGCTTACCAAGGTGCAGATCGATAGCATCCTGAGCAGTGACCATTTTACAAAAACAATTTTCTTCATGAGACCTCCCGAAAAGGCAGTGAATTTGCAGGGTGACAAACTTCGTTGATTCGAGGTGAATTCGGACTCAGGGCAGGTATCATCTCGGTCAAGCTGAATTTTCGATTTCACGTGCAGCGGGTCGGCGATGCCCCAGTGTTGAAAATGCTTCTTTTTGACCCTGCTTCTGTGCGGGAAGTTCCTTCACTGCAGATGCCAATTTATCATTGATGCATGGCCTCACCAGGGCATTAGCCTGCGGACTAACAGGTGAGGCGATGGCCAATAAATTCACGCCATATACAAGTGGGAATTTTTTCTCAATGACCGGAATCGCTGCAAACGGTCGTTCAGCCTTAACCTCGACCGGCAGCAAGGGTCGATTGTTGTCAGAAGAGTGGCGATTCCAGAAGCATAGCAGTTGGCGCATTTCGGATGATCCAGGCACAGCGCCCAATGCGATTGAATCAATCTGCCCAGGATTCCGGGCATGCTTGCATTTGTTGACAGTCAGAAACTCGGATGAAGTTTGATTCCAGGCTCAGAATGCAAATAGCTGTTTTCTACAAGCCTTTCAGCCTTGCTCGTAGCGCATCATCCCCACAGATCGCCCAGGCTGAACTCGATGGCGTCGAAGGGCGCGACGCGCACCGGGGCGTCATCCTGCAGCGACGCGATCAGCATCCAGTGACCCTGGTTCAGTTCGTAGGCTTCCAGCGTGCGCCCTCCGGATCGACCAGCCAGGCGTGGGTGACGCCGTGACTGGCGTAGAAAGGCAGCTTGACGATGCGATCCTGGCGCGCATGGACGGCGAGAGGATTTCACACACCCAGTCCGGCACGACTTCGAAGCGGTGCTCATCGGGTACCTGCGGCATGCGTTCGCGGCGCCAGCCCGCGAGCTCGGGAACCGCTACCTCGGTATCGCGCACGAAATGTACTTCCGGTTCGGGAATGATCCACCAGCCGCCGGGGCCGTTGCGGCCAAACTGGAAGGGGCCGCCAATATCGATACTCAGGGCGCCGCCCGCGAGACCGTGGCGAGCGCTCGGCCGAGGCTGGCTATGCAGTTGGCCGTTAATGATTTCGCCGGTCATATTCTCGGGCAGCTTGCACAGTTGCTCATAGAGCGTATCGTGTTCCAGCGCTGGCAAAGCAGTCATCAAAGTCTCCTCTGGAGTGCTTATCTTACCGCAAGCCCCTTCCAGAAATGCTCAGAATTGCTTGACCTCGATGTTCAGGGTCTGGATCCGGTAGGCGATCTGGCGCGGGGTCATGCCGAGAATGCGCGCGGCCTTGGCCTGCACCCAGCCGGCCTGTTCCAGTGCAGTGATGACGCGTTCCTTTTCCGAGAGGTTCGGGTCGTCGATGTCGGCGTCCGGGTTCGGGCTGGAAACCGGGTTGAGCGCGGCTGGCGCCGCACTGCGCTGCGCTTGCGGTGCGCGGCGCTCGCGGGCACTGGGGAAGCGGATCAGATCGACATCGATCTGGCCGTCTTCGGACAATACGGCGGCACGTTCGAGGCAGTTTTCCAGTTCGCGCACGTTGCCCGGCCAGGAGTGTGCGGCCAGGCGGCGCTGCGCCATGTCGCTCAGCGTCAGCTTGCGCTTCTGGTCGCTGCCGATCTTGCCGAGCAGATGCCGGGCGATTTCCGGGATGTCCTCGATACGCTCGCGCAGTGGCGGCAGAAAGATCGGCATGACATTCAGCCGGTAAAAAAGGTCTTCGCGGAAATCGCCCATATCGACGGCGGTTTCAAGGTCGCGGTGGGTGGCGGCGATGAAGCGCACATCGACCTTGATCGTCCGGCTGCCGCCGACGCGCTCGAATTCGCCCTCCTGCAGGACGCGCAACAGCTTGGCCTGAAATGGCGGCGAGACATCGCCGATTTCATCGAGAAAGAGCGTGCCGCCATGCGCCTGCTCGAAACGCCCCTTGCGCGCCTCGACGGCCCCGGTAAAGGCGCCGCGTTCGTGGCCGAACAGTTCGGACTCAAGCAGGTTTTCCGGCAACGCCGCACAATTGAGCTTGATCATCGCGCTGCGCGCGCGCGGCGAGTTGTAGTGGATGGCGTTGGCGATCAACTCCTTGCCGGTGCCGGTTTCGCCGCGGATCAGCACGGTGGTGTTCCACTTGGCGACCAGTCGCGCCTGGTCGAAAACGCGGCGCATGGTCGCCGAGCGGCCGACCATGCTGTCGAAACCGAACTGGTGGCGGACGGTACGCCTGAGCAGGTCGCGTTCTTCGAGCAGCGTCGATTTTTCCTGTTCGACTTCGAGCGACAGGCGCAGGCTCTGGCCGATCAGGTTGGCGACCATTTCGACGAACTGGGCGCGTTCTTCGAGCAGTCCATCGTCCGGCGTTCCCGGTTGAACGGCAAGAACGCCCTGCAGGTTGCTGCCGGACTTGATCGGCACGGCGATGAAGGGAAGCTCCGGCTGGTAGATGTCGAGGCGGTTGAGAAAGCGCGGCTCATCGGCGACGCGGCTGAACATCATGGTGCGCGGTTTTTCCAGCATCAGTCCGAGGACGCCTTCGCCCGGCTCGTATTGCACGTTGCTGACCGGTGACGGGTGATGCAGCAGGTGCGCCGTCAGATTGCCGGAATTCGGATCGACGATGCCGATCATGCCGCAGGTCAGTCCGGCTTCGTCGTGCAGGATGCGCAGCACGTCGCGCAGGCTTTCATTGAAGGCCAGCGAACGGCTGAGCACGCGGCTGACCGCATAGAGTGCGGCGAGCAGCAGGATATTCAGCTCGTGCGTCCGGCAAAAGCCACTGCTGGGCATCGCCTCGACCGAGTGGAGGGTGTGTTCGCGCATGTTGGTCACGGGTCTCAGATCGGGTCACCATCGAGCCGGAATTCGACGATGACCAGGCAACCGCCGCTTGAGCTTTCTTCCAGATCGATGATGCCGCCATGGTCGGCCACCACCTGCTGGGCGCGTGAAAGACCGGTGCCGATGTGCGGACCGCTGGCCGGCTTGGCGCTGAAGAAGGGTTCGAAAGCCTTGTGCCGGGAATCGGGCGGGATGCCCGGCCCGCTATCGCTGACGGTAATGACAATGCACTCGCGCTCGACGGCGCTGGAAATGCTCAACTCCCGACGGTGCCAGCCCTTGATGTTCATCGCCTCGATGGCGTTATCGACCAGCGCCTTGAACAACAGGCACAGTTGCAGCGGGCGACCGATGATCGGCGGCAGCGTGAGAGCGGGTCTCCAATCGACAACGATGCCGGCGCCGAGCAGGCGTTGCGTGCTGATTTGCAGAACGTCGCGCAGAACTTCATTGAGATTGACGCGAACTTCGATCTCCTGCGGGTTCGGCGGAATCACCTGGCGCAGCGACTCCAGGTGCTCGCGACTGGCCGCCAGCGCCTGCTGCAGGGCTTCGGCGCTGGCCGGGTCGCGTCGTTGCAGTATGGCGGCGGCCGAAGCCATCACGTTCATCGGTTCTTGCAGCCTGAAAATGGCCGCCGACAGGCCTTCGCGGATGGCGGCGGTGCGCTCCTCGTCGGCCAGAACGGCTTGCATGACGGCCGAACGCGCGCGCGCCTGCTCTTCACGCAGGATGCTGATGTCGGAGATGACCAGCAGCAGGCCGGGCTGGCTGCCGGTGTTGAAATAGCTGTCGGCACAATCGCTGTGCATTTCGATCAGCGAGGTGGTGACCGACAGCCAGCGGGCGCGACCGAGCGGCCGGTCAATGCGTGCTTCGCGACTGTCGAAGGCGCAGGTTTCCGGCTCGCTGATGAGCATTTCGCGCCAGTTCGGGGACAGGCTGTCAAGCAGGGTGTGCGCTGGTTCGGCGACGTGCAGGTCGCTCAGCAGCTTTTTGTATTCATGGTTGTCGAGAATGACCTTGCCGTTCTGATCGAGCACGACGAAAGCGATCGGTGCCGTATCGATCACCGATTCGATCAGTTTTTTCTGATTGCGCACCAGGCACTCAAGGCGGTGCAGTTCGGTCACGTCGCGGTGCATGCCGACAAAATGCGTCGTTTTGCCCTGCGCATCGACGACGGGAGAGATGGTCAGCTCGGCCAGGTAAAGCTGGCCATCCTTCTTGCGGTTGAGCAGCATGCACGACCACGGCCGCTGCTCGGCCAGCTCTTCCCACAAGCCCTTGTAGAGGCCGTCCGGCGACGTCTGGTTGGAGAGTATCGATTCGTTCTGGCCAACGATTTCATCGGCGGAATAGCCGGTGACGCGGCTGAAGGCCTCATTGGCAAACAGGATCACGGCCTGGGTATCGGTGATCGAGATCGCCAGATCGGCCTGATTGACCGCCTGACGATAGGCTTCGGGCGGCAGATCCGATTTCTGCTGAGTCGATGCGGTGGCGCGGGTGACAGCCGGCATGGCGTTGCTCCTGAAGGAATGTTCGCTGGTGCTGGATCAGATTGATTATTACTAGCAGCTTCCGTGCCGTGAGTAAGAAGAGGTCTGAAGTGCAGCGCCTACATCGTTTATCCATAAGCCGCGCGCGGCAAATGCGACGAATTTTCTGTCGTGTTTGCGACATTCAAGAGGGCGCCGCTTGCCCCGATTTGGTGCATAACCCGTGAAAGCGTGCATCGATGCGGTTTTCAGGCGATTTCGCGATTTGGCACGGCTTGTGCACTGGTACTGGCGTAGAAACCATTTCTGACCGCCATGAGCGAATTCATTCTTCTGCTACTTTCAACCGCGCTGGTCAATAACGTGGTGCTGATCAAGTTCCTCGGACTGTGCCCGGTCATGGGCGTCTCGAAGAGCGTCGATAGCGCCTTCGGCATGGGTCTGGCGACGACCTTCGTCATCACCCTGGCAGCCGGCGCCTCGTGGATGCTCGACAACTGGTTGCTGGCCCCGTTCGGCCTCGGCTACCTGCGCATCCTGACCTTCATTCTGGTGATTGCCGCAGTGGTGCAATTCACCGAGATGTTCATCAAGAAGACCAGCCCCGGCCTCTACCAGTCGCTTGGCATCTACCTGCCGCTGATTACTACCAACTGCGCGGTGCTGGGTGTGGCCCTGCTCAACGTCGAACAAAAGCTAAGCCTGTTCAAGAGCCTGCTCTTCGGCTTTGGCTCGGCGCTTGGTTTCACCCTTGTGCTGCTCATTTTCGCCGGTCTGCGCGAACGCGTGGCGCTGGCCCGGGTTCCCGCCGCCTTTGCCGGTGCACCGATTTCATTCATCACCATCAGCCTGCTTGCCCTGGCCTTCATGGGCTTCTCGGGCTTGAAAATCTAGAGAGGGAAAATCATGATCGCCGCCATCCTCAGCCTGACGTTTCTTGGTGCCGCGCTTGGCATCATTCTCGGTGTGGCCAACAGGTTTCTGCAGGTTGAAGGCAATCCGCTGGTCGACGAACTGGCGAGCGCGATGCCCGGTTCCAACTGCGGGCAATGCGGGTTTGCCGGTTGTGCTGCGGCGGCAGCGGCGATGGCCGAAGGTACGGCTTCCCCAGCCTGCTGTCCGCCCGGCGGCAAGGCGCTGGCTATCGTCATCGGGCTCAAGCTGGGCATCACCGTCGATCTGTCCGCGCTCTCCGATGACGGCCCGAAGATCGCCACGGTGGCCGAAGAGTTGTGCATCGGCTGTTGCCGCTGCAGCAAGGTGTGCCCGACCGATGCCATCCTCGGCGCCGCCAGGCAGATCCACAACGTCTTGCGCGAAGCCTGCACCGGTTGCAGAAACTGCATCGATAGCTGCCCGACCGAGGCGCTGCTGATGAAGCCGGTGCCGGTCACCCTGCAACACTGGATCATGCCCAAACCCCTTGCCGCGTGAGATCGACATGGGATTCATGAACTTCTTCAAGAGCATTGCCGGGCACGACTGGGGCGTCCATCCGACCGACCATAAACGGCCGGCCTGCGATGTGCCAACGCGCCAGTTGCCCATTCCACCCCGTCTCTACCTGATGCTCTCGCAGCACGTCGGCGCGCCGGCCCGACCGGTGGTGCTGGTCGGTCAGAAGGTGAAAAAGGGCGAACTGATCGCCGCCGCGCATGGCAATATTTCTGCGCCGCTGCATGCGTCGACATCGGGAACCATCAGCGCGATTGATGAGATCACCGCGCCGCATGCATCGGGTTTGCCCGGCATGGCGATTTCCATCGACACCGATGGCGAAGAGGCCTGGATCGAAACCGATATCCCCACCGATCCGTACGCGCTATCGCCTGACGATATTGCCAAACGCGTGGCCAGCGCCGGGGTCGTCGGGCTGGGCGGCGCCACCTTCCCCTCGTCGGTGAAGCTGAACCTGGGTCGGCGTTCCGCTATCGACACCCTGATCATCAACGGCAGCGAGTGTGAGCCCTACCTCTCGTGCGACGACCGGCTGATGCGCGACAAGGCCGCAGAAATCGTTTCCGGCATCCGGCTGATGCTGGTTTCGACGGGAGCCAAAGTGGCCCGGGCGGGTATCGAGGACAACAAGCCGGAAGCCATCGCTGCCATGCAGGAGGCTGCCGCAAGGTTTGCCGAGATCGTTATCGTGCCGGTGCCGGCGCGTTACCCGATGGGCTCCGACCGCCAGTTGATCATCGAACTGAGCGGCCGCGAGGTGCCTTCCGACGCCCGCGCCGCCGATGTCGGCGTCATCGTGCATAACGTCGGAACGGCCTATGCGGTGCACCAGGCCGTTTGTCTCGGTCGGCCGCTGATCGGTCGGCTGATGACCTTGAATGGCGGTGCAGCGGTCAGTCCCGGTAACTACGAGGTACCGTTCGGCATGCTGGTCAGCGACCTGATCGCATTCGCTGGCGGCAGCAAGGGCGAGATCGCCAAACTGGTGATGGGCGGGCCGATGATGGGCAGCGTCCTGCCGCATGCTCGGGTGCCGGTGGTCAAGGGCACGGGCGGCATTCTGTTGCTCGATGCGCGTGAGGCAGCCGATTCCGAATCGGAGGCCTGCATCCGTTGCGGCAGTTGCGTTACCGCTTGCCCGATGGGATTGCTGCCGCTGGAGATGAGCGCACGTATTCGCAACGACGACATGGATGCGGCAGTCGCTCTCGGTCTGGCCGACTGCATCGCCTGCGGCTGCTGTGCCTATGTCTGTCCCTCGCACATTCCGCTGGTTCAATACTTCTACCACGCCAAAGGCGATCTTTATGAACGTCAGCGTGCCCAGTTGCGCGGCGAAGCAACCAAAAAGCTCGCGCAGCAACGGCAGGAGCGGCTGCAACGCGAAGCCCGCGAGAAAGTCGAAGCGGCCGCCAAACGCAAGGCCCAGCGGGCTGCCGATGCGGCAGCGGCTGCGGCAACGGCGGCGGCCAAGCCGGCTGCGCACGATGACGCCAAACAGGGAGAAACCGCATGAGTCCAAAAAACGCAGTTGAGTGTAATGCCAATACCGTAGGCCCTCATCCCCAGCCCTTCTCCCGCAGGGCGAAGGGTGTAAACCCCCTCTCCCTGCGGGAGAGGGTTGGGGTGAGGGCCAACCCTTCGCCAAATTTGGTGTTGCGGCTGATTTGTCGCGCTCAACTGCGGTTTCCGAGATGAGTTCCGCCAGCACCTCCAGCGCCAGGGCGGGTACCGGGCTGACGGCGGCGGTGATCGCCTCGCCGCACGCACACGGCGGGAATTCGGTTTCCGCCACCATGTTCCGCGTCAAGATGGCGCTGGTTCCCGCCACGCTGTTCAGTTTCTGGCTGTTCGGCTGGCCGTCGTTTTTCCTGTGGGCACTGACCATCCTTTCCTGCCTGGGCTTTGAAGCCTTGTCGCTCAGGCTGATGGGCAGCCGGCGCATCAAGGCCACCCTGCTTGATGGTTCGGCCTTGCTCACCGGCTGGCTGCTGGCCTTGAGCCTGCCGCCGTGGGCGCCGTGGTGGGTGGCGGTGCTAGGCGGCTTTATCGCCATCGTCATCGGCAAGCAGGTCTTCGGTGGCATCGGGCAGAATGTATTCAACCCGGCGATGGTCGCTCGGGTCGCGTTGCTGGTTTCCTTTCCGCTGCCGCTCACGCAATGGGTGACACCGTTGCCGCTGAGCACGGTGCCCGGCCCCGACTTCGTGCACAGCCTGCGTCAGTTCCTGACCAGCGTGCCGCTACCCGATGCCATGGTCAGCGCGTCGGTGCTCGGTTACACCAAGACCGAACTGTCGCGCGGTATCGATCTGCTGCATTCGCTGTCCAGCGCCAGCGCACCGGCGCTGTCATGGATTGGCGAACGCTCCGGAAGTCTGGGCGAATCGGCCTCCTTGCTGATTCTCGGCGGCGGACTCTACCTGCTGGCGCGTGGCATCATCACCTGGCATACCCCGTTCGCAGTGCTCGCCGGGCTGGCCATTCCTGCGGCCATCGGCCACCAGGTCGACCCGGCGCACTATCTGAGCGCGCCGGCGCACCTGCTTTCCGGCGCAGCCCTGCTCGGTGCCTTCTTCATTGCCACCGACTACGTGACTTCGCCGAATACCGGCAGCGGACAGATCGTCTTTGGCCTCGGCATCGGCCTGCTCACCTGGGTAATCCGCACCTACGGCGGGTACCCGGAAGGAATGGCTTTTGCCGTGTTGCTGATGAATGCACTGACGCCGGTGATCGACCGCGTGATCAAACCGCGCATCCTCGGTCGCGACCGCAAGGGCAAACCGCTGAGCATTCCTGAAACCAGGGAATCCTGATATGGATTTTGCATCGTTCCGCGAAAAAATGGCTTACCAGCCCATTCTGCTCGGTGTCTTTGCCTTGTTGGCGAGTGGCGCGCTGGCCTGGGCCTCGAACGCCACCAGCGATGCGATAGCCGCTGCCGAGGCCAAGGACTTGCGCGACTCGCTTTCCGAAGTGCTGCCCAGGGGCCTGGCGGATAACGATTTCCTCAAGGATACGCTGGACATCGAACGCAACGGCAAGCCGGTCACCATCTATCTGGCGCGCCGTGAAGGCGTCGTCATCGGGGCCGTTTTCAAGCTTGCCGAGCGCGGCTACGCGGCGGATATCCAGGTGCTGATGGCCGTCGATGCCGAGGGACGGACACTCGGCGTGCGCGTGCTCAAGCATGCCGAAACGCCGGGGCTGGGCGACAAGATCGAGTTGGCAAAGTCCAACTGGATCAAGTCCTTCGATGGCAAGTCCATTGGCCGGCCGCCGCTTGAACAGTGGGCCGTCAAGAAGGACGGCGGAGTTTTTGACCAGTTTGCCGGGGCAACGATTACGCCGCGGGTCGTGGTCAGGATTGTCAAGGGCGGGCTGGAGTTTTTTGCTGCGCACCGCAAGGAAATCCTGGGAGAGAAATCATGAACAACACCTTGGGCGGCATCGTGAAGGATGGCCTGTGGAACAAGAACGTGGTATTCGCGCAACTGCTGGCCATGTGCCCGGCGATGGCCGTGACCACCAGTGGTACCAACGGACTCGGCATGGGGCTGGCGACCACCGCCGTGCTCATCGTGTCCAACATTCTGGTTTCGATGATCCGCCATACGGTGAGTTCGCAGGTGCGCATTCCGGTGTTTGTGGTGCTGATCGCGACGCTGGTCACGCTCGTCGATATGGCGATGAACGCCTGGCTGCACGACCTCTACAAGGTGCTCGGCCTGTTCATCGCGCTGATCGTGGTCAATTGCGCGATTCTCGGGCGGGCCGAAGCGTTTGCCGTAAAGAATGGTGTCATCGCCTCGGCCGTTGACGGGCTGGCCATGGGGCTGGGGTTTACCGGGGCGTTGACGATGATCGGCCTGATCCGCGAGTTTCTTGGCTCGGGAACGCTGTTCGCGCAGGCGTCCAATCTGCTCGGCCCCTCCTTCGCCTTCCTCGAAATGAAAATCCCGGGCTACGGCGGTGCGCTGTTGATGATCCTGCCGCCCGGCGGCTTTGCCGTTCTCGGCTTCCTGCTGGCCGGCAAGCGGGTCATGGAAAGCCGGATCGAAGAGCGGGCCAGGGCTGCAACGGGTACTCCCGACGCGATCACCACCTGAGGAGAACAACATGCAGATTGGTGTGGCCTACTCAGAACCCGGTCAGCAGATCTGGCTGAATATCGAGGTTCCCGACGATTCGAGCGTCAACGATGCGATTCAACGCTCGGGCATCCTCAAACAGTTTCCGTACATCGATCTGGCTGAGCAGAAAGTTGGCGTCTTCGGTCGTCTGGTCAAACTCGATGCGCCGCTGAAGCCCGGCGATCGGGTCGAGATTTACCGGGAAATCATTGCCGATCCCGAAACCGTCCCGCGTCGGGACATGGTTGAAGAGTGAGATCTTCCGGCTTCACAACACCCACTGGTGTCATTGAACGACAACTCAGAGGCCGTGAATCAATGGATAAATACCTCCCAAGCCGTGGCCCGAGGCCAGGCTTCGCGCTCATTCCGGCGAACGCCGGAATCCAGTAGATTCCTCCGATAGCCATTAAAACAATCAGATAAACGAGCTGGACCCCGGCTTCTGCCCCGAAGGAAACACTCCTGGGGTGCGCCGGGGTGACGAGCGTGGAAATCAGGCAGTAATGAATTTTTCACAGACTCTCACGTCAGCTTGCGACCGTTCACCCAAACCAACGGTACCCGATTGGGTCACATTCGCAACTACGCGTGCCGTTCCTTGCGCCCAAGACCTTCCGCGATGAATGTTAGAACAAGGGTATTAAGTGACACACCCTCTGCCTTTGCGCGTGTAGCCAGGCGCGCGTGAATCGTCTTTGGAACGCGAGCGACAAACTTTCCGGATGCGACACCCCCGCTGTTCGGGGCAGGAATGGGGAGTTCCCTGGCCTTGAGTGCGGCAATCGTTGACCTCAAAGCGTCCTTCCCGTTCGCGAGCGCTTCCTCGACTGTTTCGCCATCAGAGAGGCACTCCGAGAAATCAGGGTACGAGATTAGAAAGCCACCGCCTTCCTCGGGCGACAGCGGGCGGATCTCAAACGGGTAGTCAATTCTCTTTCCCATGGTTCATGCTCCTTCAACGAGTTCAAGGAACTTCTTGACGTAGATCGGCTTGATAGGGCGCCTGGACGGAACGGGGAGCGTCTTGCCATCACGGCGTACAAAGACGCAATGACTTGTTCCAACGTGCCGCCAGTCGATTCCGTTCTGGCGCGCTACTGTCTGAAGCTGCGCAAGCTGCCAATCGAGGGGATTGCTACGCATGGCTTGAAGCAGTTTTGCGGCAGTATTCATATTCTGCGATGATACTGCGGGCAATATCATTCTGCAAGTTGTAGTGTGACTTCAAGAAACAGTGCAAAGAGCAGCGGGAAGAATAAACATGGAAACCGCAGTTGAGCGCGACCGCCGCAACACCAAGTTTGGCGAGGGTTTGGCCCTCACCCCGACCCTCTCCCGCAGGGCGAGGGGTTTGCACCCTTCTCCCTGCGGGAGAAGGGCTGGGGTTGAGGGCCTACGATATTGGCATTAAGCTCAACTGCGTCTCATTTTTTGATAAAAAGGTATAAACTCGGCCAGTATCGCATAGCATTTTTCAAAGGAAGTAATTCGAAGCTCGGCCTCGACTTATTTTGCGGTACAGTTCCGGCAGCAGTATTTTCGCCGCTTAGAGCGTATCTCCCGAGGCCGGCATGTTTCATGTTATCCAGCCCCGCACTCGGGGCCTGTCATTTCAGGGGAAAAAATCATGAAAGATATCGTTTGGGACAAGATACTAAGCGTTGGGGTCGAGGAAATTGATGAAGATCACCGTAAGCTGGTGAATATTTTCAATATTCTCAATCGTTCAGTAATCGAAAAGGAATCACCGGAATATCTTGCGGCGACATTGGCAGAGCTGATCAATTGCACGGTCTGGCACTTCAGCCACGAGGAGCGCTTGATGCTCAAGCATCGATATGAGGGAATGGAAGAACACATAGCGGAGCACCAGGAATTGATCGACAGCGCCAAGGAACTGCAGCAAAAAATCCTTCAGGCGGACAAGCCTGTGGTGGACGAACATATCGAGTTTCTGGAGCGCTGGTTAACCGTGCATATAATCACCACCGACTTGCGACTGGGCTCCCATCTCTCCCAGGTGATGTAGGCGTCGCCTGCCAGGGGCGGCGGAAAAACAGTTGCAGTCAGGCTGCCTACGTCATAGGGATGGAAGTTGCATGCCATCGGGGTCGGGGACATTACCTTTTCATTCCTGTTTGCCTCCTTGAATCCAGGAAAGGTTATTCACTCTGCCGCTAATGGCACTATCGCTCTTTGGCGTCGGCTGGAACGACATTCCGGGCGACATTGCGCTGTGGCTTGCTCAGGATCACCAATGCGATGCCACCAAGAATGGACAACGATGCCAGTACGAAACGTGTCGTTACGGATTCTCCGAGAATGATGATGCCACCGAGCGCAGCGATAACCGGAACGCTAAGCTGAACGGTCGCTGCGTTCGTGGCCTTCAGCGCCGGTACCACGGAATACCAGAGGGCGTAACCCAGTCCCGAAGTGATTGCCCCCGACGCAATGGCATACACAATGCCAATGATGTCCGGGTTGCTGTTTGAATATAAAAACATGCTCAGAAGTGCTGTGAAAAGCGAAGCACGCAGGAAGTTTCCGGCTGTAACCCGGGTGGGATCCCCGGCTCCTTTGCCGCGTAATGAATAGATACCCCAGGCAAAGCCGGCGATCAACATCAACACCGAGCCAAGCAGCGGCGGTGCAGACAGGCCGGGAAGCAACAGGCCAACCAAGCCTCCAAACGCGAGCGCAAGCCCGACAAGTTGTTGTTTATGGAGTCGCTCACCAGCCCACAAGCCATGACCGATCATCGTCGCCTGAACGGCACCAAAGAGTAGCAGGGCGCCAGTCGAGGCCGTCAGGCTGATGTAGGCGAACGAGAAACCGGCGGCATAAGCGAACAAGGAAAAAGCCGAAACCCAGTTGCCCCGTCCGGTACGATCACTGCGAAAGAAAATCGTGATTGCCCAGAGTACCGCCGCACCCGAAACAAGTCGAATCGAGGTGAAGCTGGCTGCGTCGATGCTGGTCTGCTTGAGCGCGAAGCGGCACAGGATCGAATTGCCGGCAAATGCGATCATGGCGAGCATCGTTAGAACGGTAATTCGGACAAATGACATAAATCTTCCTCAGGCGATATTCGGCACTTGTTTGTGGGCTCAACGTGACCGCTTGTCCGCAGGGTTGGGCGTCACTGCACTGGCTATATTACTGTACCGAGTCGTTTCGCGGGTTCGATGAGGATGACTGCTTTCAATGCCAGAAGGCACGCTGATTCGATCTTTCCACAACTCAGGTATCCAGGAAGCGAATTCAAAGGCAATGTCTCTGTGTGCGTAGGTAACGCCGTAACGCCCAGGCTTGGAGATCAGCTCGCTGGCATGGGTTGTGTCTATCCATTGACGTAGCGTCAAAACGAAACTATTGAGGCCAGCCTTGTTTTTAAATCCCTCGAATTCGAGGGGTTTAAAACCGGCGTTATTCAGCCGTTCCCATACGCCTAGGAACTCGATGGTATTGCGGTTTTCATCCAGTTCTGGGTGACAGGGTCCGTACGATCCGGCTCTTTACGCTTGGCAACGTCCGTCAGGGAAATATAGTCATCACTCGCCTGGCTGAGAACTGTGACCGCAGCACCTTTGACTTCGATAGTGCTTTTCTTGGCTTTACTCATGGCGGTTCCTATGGCGCGAACTGGTTCAAGGCGATGAGGTCCTTCACGTATTCGGGAACAAGCGTACGGTAGCGCTGGGGCACGGCTCTGAAATCGTGGTGGTGAAGTAGGTCTTGATGGCCGGGATGGCCGAGGGCGGCTCGGGCACGCGGTCGGCGACGAACCTGGAGAACTCCTCCTCCAGCAGCTCACCCTCACAACCATTAAAGGGTCAGAGACATTGCCTTTTTCATTTCTTTTTGCCGCCTGGAATTCAGGAAAGGTTATTCACTTTGACCCCAATGGCATGCGTGCAACTCGCCAGTACTCCATACAGGCGACACGAAGGTGTATCGCCGCGCACGCAATGCGGCGATCCCGACGCAAACTTCACGCCGCTGTGATCTTTCGATGAGGACTACGGGATAGGGTCTCCCTAGTATAGGCCGTGCGGGTTTGCAGCCTTGAACTCGCCCCTAAGCCCCTCAAACCTCAAAGGAGATCAACCATGTCCCATCGTAACTTCAAGCTGCGCCATCTGGCCGTCATCGCGGCATCTCTAAGCCTGGGTAGCGCAGTCCATGCGGCTCAGATCAACCTTACCATCACCGCCGAGAACCTGACACCGACCAACAGCATCAGCTTCGCGCCGCTGCATTTCGGTATCCACAACGGCAGCTTTGATGCTTTCAACATCGGGCAGGTTGCCACCGCTCCGATCATTTCGGTGGCCGAAGGCGGCAGTGGGGTGGCCTGGCAGGCGGCTTTTGCGGCGGCTGATCCTGGCGCTACCCGTGGCACCATCGGCATGCCCCTGTTTCCCGGCATGACTCGCAGCCTGACGGTGATGGTCGACACCGCGATCAACCCGTTCTTCACCTTCGCCGCAATGGCGATCCCGAGTAACGATTTCTTTATCGGCAATGATTCGCCAACCCGTTTCTCGTTGTTCAACCCCGATGGCAGCCTGAGGATCACCTCGATCAACCAGAAAGCCAGCCAGATCTGGGATGCCGGTTCCGAGGTGTTCGATCCGGCGGCCGCGGCGTTTGTTGGCAATAACGACCTGCGCACAGCGCAGAATTCCGTGGTGGCCTTCAACTTCGGCGAATTCTACGGCTTCAACGGCTTGACGACGGCGGCGGGTTACACCTTCAACAGCGCACTGACTGCCGATACCGACGTCTATCGCATCTCGTTTTCTGCGGCACCGATTCCCGAACCCGAAGTCTATGCCCTGATGTTGTCGGGCATCATGCTCATCGGTGCGATCGCGCGGCGTCGCCGTGGCAAGGCCTGAGAGCCTGGGGCGATTTCGTTGCGAGCGCATCGGACCCGGTCCTAACGCCCCAGCCGTACTCTCCCAAGGTGAGTCGCGAAAGGCCGGGTCTGTCGTACGCGGCAGAACCGCTTCCGGCCCCTGAGCATGCGCGTGGCCCCGAGACTTGATCAGGCGAGGCTGCGTGTGTTCAAATCGGTGACCGGTGAGACTACTGCGTGCCGCCGGTCACCTCATGAATGAACAACTGCTGCTGGTCGAGGACGACGACGCGATTGCCGGAGCCTTGCGCCTGCATCTCGAGGAAGCCGGCTATCGCCTGCACCGCGAGGCAGACGGTCTTAAGGCAATGGCGGTGATCGATCGACAGCGCTGGGACATGGTGCTGCTCGACCTGATGCTACCCGGCGCCAATGGCTGGGACGTATGCCGGCATCTGCGCGCGCGTCACCCCGATGTGCCGGTCATCATGCTGAGCGCGCGTTCGGCCGAGGCGCACCGCGTCCTCGGTCTCGAACTCGGCGCCGACGACTATCTTGCCAAGCCGTTTTCGATGCTCGAACTGGTGGCCCGGGTACGCGCCCTGTTGCGTCGTATCGAACAGATGCGCTCGGCGCCTGCCGCGGCTGTTGCGGAGTTGCGCTTCGGCTCCTTCCGGCTTGATACCGTGCGTCGCGAACTGCTTAACGGGACGCAGCTCGTGCCGCTCACCCTGCGCGAATTCGACCTGCTGCATTTCCTGCTGCGCCACCCGGGGCGCGCGTTCGACGGGGGCGAGTTGCTGCAACGGGTGTGGGGCGCCGCCTTCGACGGCTATGAACACACCGTGAACTCGCACATCAACCGGCTGCGCACCAAAATCGAGGATGACCCGCGCGACCCGCGCCGCATCGTCACCGTCTGGGGCGTCGGCTACCGCTTCGAGGAGCCCGCCGCTTGAGCCGCCGCCGCTCTTTCACCAGGCGCCTGACCATTGCGCTGGCCCTGCTCCTGCTCGGATTTGGCGCGCTGGTCGGCCTGCTCGGCCGGCACGTTGCCGCCGAGCACGAGCAGGAAGCCTTGCAACGCCTGTCGCACGGCCTGGCCCGGCATATCGTCGAACACTGGCCCGAGATCATCCTGGCGGATCCCGAGCAGGCCGATCTTGCCGCACGCAAGGCCCTGCTTTCGATGCTGATGGTGGTGAATCCGGGCATCCAGGTGTACCTGCTGGATGCCGACGGCCGGGTGCGTGCCTATATCGGCGAACCCGGCATGGTGCGCACCGAACAGGTAGACCTGGCGGCGGTGCGCGATTTCCTGGCGGGCGCCGCATTGCCCCTGCGCGGCACGGACCCGATGGGCTCCGGTGTCCCTCGCATCTTCAGTGCGGCGATGTTTCCACCGCGCGCTGGCGATCCCCGTCCGCCCGGTTACCTTTACGTGGTGCTCGATGGTCAGGCGCGTGATCTGGTGGCCGGGCAACTGAGCCTGCGGCGAGCGTGGCAAAGCGCCGGTCTGGCGGCCGCGGTCGGGCTGCTGGTGACTCTGCTTCTCGGAGTCTTCGCGTTCCGTCGTATGACCCTGCCTTTGCACCGTTTGGCCGAGCGCATGCGTGACTACAGTATGGGCGCCGACCCTCCGGCGGCCGGCGGACGCCCCGTGCCCGCCAGCGATGACGACGAGGTGCAAGCCATCGGCAGCGCCTTCGACGAGATGACACAACGCCTCGAAGCACAGGTGCTGCGCGAGCAACGGCAGGGCAGCGAGCACCGCGAAATGATGGCCAGCGTTGCGCACGACCTGCGCACGCCCCTGACGGCTTTGCACGGCCACCTCGAGGCGATGGCCGGCAACTCCGCCGGACAGTTGGAACGCCAGGCGCGAATCCTCGCCGCAGCCCTGGCGCAGAGCAACAAGGTGCGTCGCCTGTCGCAGCAACTTTTCGAGCTCGCGGCCCTGCAATCTACCGATCAGGTGCTGCAACGCGAACGTTTTCGCCTTGACGAACTGGTCACCGACGCGGTGCAGAAGTTCGAGTTAACCCAGGCTGCGCCGCCGGTCATGCTGGATGGCGAGCCACCGGGTAACGTGGAACTCGACGGCGACATGCACTTGATCGAGCGCGCCCTGACCAACCTGATCGACAATGCGATGCGCCATGCACCCGGCGCCGAACCCGTGCGCGTGAGCCTTCGGCGCGACGGAACACAGGTGCAAATCCTGATCGAAGACGCCGGTCCGGGATTGCCCGCTGATCTGGTGCACCGGCTCGAGCACAACGAATCGCTACGCGACCGGCCGCCCAGGCGCAGCGGCGGTGGCATCGGCGGCCTGGGGTTGGCGATCGCGCAAAGGGTAGCCATTTTGCACGGCGGCAGCCTGCGCTCGCTACCCTCGCCGCAAGGTGGCACGCGCCTGTGCCTGGCCTTGCCGCTCGCAACGTGAACTCGCTGGTGCCGAGGCTTTGGGTGTCGGGGTGATGCACAGCAACTACTCGTGCATCTGCCGCCTTCAATCGCTCCTGGGCCTGAACTGATCATTTATTTGCCGGATTCAAGCCGATGGAACGTTGCCCCTGGAGCGAAGGTTTTGACCTTTACCGTGAATACCATGATCTGGAATGGGGTGTTCCGCTCCACGACGATCAAGCCTTGTTCGAGCTTCTGATCCTGGAGGGCGCGCAGGCCGGTTTGTCCTGGGCGACCATCCTCAAAAAACGTGAAAACTATCGGCATGCCTTCAATGGTTTCGATCCGCTGCTCATTGCCCGTTATGACGATGAAAAGGTAGCCGCCCTGCTGGCCGATTCAGGGATCGTCCGAAATCGTGCCAAGGTGGCGGCAACAATCCAGAACGCCAAAGCCTGCCTGGCGCTCACGGCCAGTGGCCAGTCGTTCAGTGATTTCCTGTGGCAGTTCGTTGATGGTGACCCGATTCAAAATCGATGGAGCTCGATGGCTGAAGTGCCAGCCAGCACGGTGCAGTCAGATCAGATGAGCAAGGCCCTTGGGCGCGCAGGGTTCAAGTTCGTCGGTTCGACGATCTGCTATGCTTTCATGCAGGCGGCAGGCATGGTCAATGATCATCTGATGAGTTGTCCGCGGCACGCCGAAGTCCAGTCGTATCTCCGCTGACTACCCCGCGAATCTTGAAACTCATGGTTCTAACGTCGCCAAACGCAGCGGTCAGCGGAGCACCGCTTTTGAGCGTTGCCAGCGACGGGGCATGCTTTCCAGCAGACTCGAGCCGCGAAGCCGCGCTCCTGGTTGCTCCCATCCGTTCCGCAACGGCGTCTTGCGTCAGGCCGGCACGGGACCGAGCCTTGAGCATTTGGCCGGCAAGCTGGTATCCAGGGCATTCACATTGACTGCTTTAATCCCGGTGAGGGGCCAGTGGGTCGGAAACCTTAGGGCTGCCCGATTGGGCGACACAGCTACCGGGCCTGTTTCGTGAGGTGCTGTTTCTGATCCAAAACTTGGTTGAGGTTTCGTAGAACATCCCGCATTGATCGGGAGTGAAGGCGCCCAAGATCAAGCACCTTGCCAAGCAGTGCAACCAGCCAGCCGTGTGCCTGAGCTTCGAGCCTGTAGATCACGCGCGTTTCCTGGCCCAGCGGCTCCAGGCACCACTCACCGAAGCCATCGATGAACCCGCCGAAATATCGCATCCGTATGCGTTTCGGCCTATCCACCGCTTCAACCCGGCAGCGAAAGGGCCGCCCTCCGAAGGGGCGCACTTCCACTTCCGTACCCAGCAGCTCCACGCCACCGGAGAGGACGCGTATGCCAAGGGACTTCGGCCACCACCGAGGATATCCTCCGATGTCAGCCAGCACCGGCCACACTTCGCTTGCGGGAAAGGGGATCGTGATCTCGTCGCTTGCATGTATCGGTGTGCTGGTCATCGTCTTTCTCGATTCCTGATGCGGACAATCATTAAAGCGTCAGAGATCAATGGCACTACCTTAAGCATTTAACATCAGATAGTTACGTACCACAACAAGCAGTTGACAGGTCAGCGGGACGTAAAGCGTCGTCCCGGCAAAAGCCGGGACCCAGTAGCGGGTAACAATTCTGGACACCGGCTTTTGCCCCGAAGGAAACACCGGTGTGACGGCCTATTGAGCTTTTCATCAGGTACTTTTCTCATACTCCTCAACAGCAAGCAAGAGGCTGGTGCGATGAAGCCGCGCGACTTCTTGCCATGACTCGCCGCTCAGCGCCGATTCAAGCGCCCAGAGCAAATTGAGGCTCACCTTGCGGTTGGCCCTTTTGGCCATCACATAGGCGGGAACCGAACCGAGAGCACGAAGCTGTGCGATCGAAGTTACGCCCGCGCAGGCAAGTATTTCCTGCGATTTGGGACCAAGGCTCTTGAGGTCTGCGATGGATTTCGACTCAACCATAATCAGCCCAGAAACCGCAATTGAGCGCGACTTATTGGCTGCAACACCATGTTTGGCGAGGGTTTGGCCCTCACCCCGACCCTCTCCCACAGGGAGAGGGGGTTTGCACCCTTCTCCCTGCGGGAGAAGGGCCGGGGATGAGGGCCTACGATATCGGCATTACGCTCAACTGCGTTTTTTAAGATCAGTCGATTTGAGATTGACGAAGGTTCCAGCCATCCGGCGGGCCGCGCCGATGCCTGCCAGGTTGAAGACATGTGTCGATCCGTCCGGTCGGCGCCGGGTCAGGACGAACCGGGGGCAGAGGGCACCAGGCCGTATCGGTTCATGACGGAAACAAGTTGCGCTTTGTCCGGCGGACCTCCCGCGTTCATCACCGCAGCGACGTCTTTGAAGTACTGCACCCCAATGTCCGGAGACAGGATGATCAGCGCCCGGGCGGCGCAATCAAAAGGATTGGAGAACGCATGCACGGTGCCTCGTGGCGTATGCATGCTCTGCCCAGGACCGAGGTCTCGCGTATCGGCGCCGACTCTGTAGCGAAGCGTCCCCTCCAGGACGTAGACCAGTTCTTCGTTGTTGGAATGACTATGGGGGGGGGTGGAACATTCGACGCCGGTGGTACGGTGAGTTCAAACATGCCCATGCTCGCGCTCTGCGAACCGTCGATGAGGTAGCGGATGCCCAGTTGTCCGACCTTGATGTAAATTGAGCTCATTGGGTGTTGGCCTGGTTGGTTGAGCAAATTCGTGCCTGAACCTCAAATCATTTTTTGCCAATTTTTTGCGTGCTTTGGCGGCTGGTTTTGGCGGCGGCCATAGGTGTGTCTTCGGGTGGGTGTCGCAACGCACCGACGGACCCCATTGCACCACGGCCGGCAGGGGCAGGGACCCGGCCGGGCGGTCAGCGCGCCATGCGGCGGCGCAGCGCGACGCTGCACAGCCCAGCCAACAGCAGCGCCCAGCTCGCAGGCTCGGGCACGGCCGACGTGATGACCCACGACGCGGTGGATCCGTCGCCGCTGCGTACGACCGTGAAGGCCTCGGGCACGACGACCTGCACGTGCGCGGTGTTCAGGAAGTCCAGGTCGGCCGGCGCTCCGGTGCGCTGCACGATGTCGCCGGTGGCGAGTTTACGGCTGCTGGTCTCGAAACCGGCCCAGATGTTGAAGAAGCTCTCGCAGTAGCCCCGGGCTACGAAGCACTGGCCGGCGGGCAGCGTCGCGGTGACCGACACCACCTGTCCGGCCAGACTGGATTCGAAGCGCTCGTAGCGATAATGATCACCGTCCGGTGCGCCGAGCCGCAGCACGGTGCCCAACCCCATCTGCCAGCCGCTCTCAGTGCTGGAACTCAGGCTGCCGTCCAGCGTCATCTGCAGTGTCACCTCCATCGGTCCGGCATAGGTGTTCGCGTAGCGCAGCTCGAAGTGCTCGATCACCTCGGCGCCGCCGTAGCCGGTGGTGTATGCGTACGTGGGCTGGCCGCCGGCGTTCTGCGTGTAGCTGCCGTAGGTGGTGACGGCCTGCAGGTGCAGCGTGCCGGCAACGACATCGGCCGCGGCAGAAAGGCTGCCGGTGATCGGAACCTGCGCCGCGCCGGGCAGCGTGTCGCCGCGGCCGCTGACCTGCACCATCGAGCGCACGTCGGACACGCCGGACAAGGCGTTGAGGGAGGTCGACACACTGCCCGGCGACGGCGCCGTCCAGGGCAGCGCGACGCCGTCGCGGCTGGCTTCGGCGTAAAAGCTGTCGTCGACGATGTTGCCGATCCCGTCGAAGCCCATGCTGCTGTAGCTGCTGGCCGTGCCCGCGCCGGCCGACCCGCAGGCCACAGCGGCGGTGATGGCCAGGGCAAAAGCGGGTGCGCGGGCGGCGGTGCGGACGGTGCGGCGGTGCGTGCTCATGGGAACTTCCCTGTCAAGGTTTGGAATTGCAATCATCATTTTGCAAGTATCTCTGCCCAGGTCGACCTTCGTCAACCTGGAATTCCCAATCGTTAAAGCAATCGTTATAGGGTCAAAGGCATTTCCCTTTCCGTTTGCCTCCTTGAATCCAAAAAAGCTAATTTACTCTGACCCATTGGCACTGGAAAAATCGAGCCTGGAACCTTTAATCCGCGCGGCGGTCCGCGCCGATGAGGTAGCGGATGCCGAGTTGTCCGACCTTGATTTCAAGTGCGCTCATAGTGTGTTGGCTTGGTTGGGGGTTGGTGGAAATTGTGCCATCCAGCGTAGCGGTCAGCGGAGCGCCGCTTGGCGCTGCACCGCCGGGTTGTATGTCATGCGGCCTTCTGCCGCACAAGCTTCACTTGAAGCTCACAGCCAACAGCTTGCGCATACCGCTTGAGCGTTGCGAGTGACGGGGCATGCTTTCCAGCAGACTCGAGCCGCGAAACCGCGCTTTTGGTTGTTCCCATCCGTTCCGCAACGGCGTCTTGCGTCAGGCCGGCACGGGACCGAGCCTTGAGCATTTGGCCGGCAACCTGGTACTCAAGGGCAAGGGCGTCATAGGCTTCGGCAAACCCCTTGCGGGTGGCTGCCTTGGCAAGGAATTCTTTGTGCGAATGGTGTACGGGCTTGAATTTAAGTTCAGCCATTTGAAACCTCCTTCATGCGCCTGCGCGCCAACTTCAGTTCTCGGTCGGGTGTTTCCTGAGACTTCTTGATGAAAGCGTGCAGGACGACAACCCGTTTGCCAACGAGAAAGCAGTAGAACGCTCTACCAATGCCGGAACGCCCGCGCGGCCGAAGCTCAAACAGGCCGCCTCCGAAAGCACGCGAGTGCGGAAGCCGGAGACTCGGTCCATGTTCAATAAGCAGTTCGGCCAAGCGTGCGTAGTCGGCGAGGACGTCCACGGGCCACGATTCAATGTCGTGTAGCACCCGCTCGTGGAAGTACTCGATCTCGAAGGACATGCTCGGATGTTAGCAAATACGCGAACACGAATCAATGCGCGCTACCCCCACAATTAGTAGGGGCCGGGCAGTAATAGGGAGCGACCACGGTTTTCTTGCGTACGTTGATCTTTACTGGAAAAACTGTGGTCC
>JADJNC010000019.1 GCA_016709335.1 Candidatus Propionivibrio dominans
GTCGATGATGAACCGAGGTTGTTGAGCAGTCTTTGCGAATTGCTCAAGGATTGTGGCTACCAACTGGTGACGGCGGCAAGCGGCAGTGAGACCCTTGAGCATCTGGGCCGTTTGCACTTTGATCTGCTCCTTCTTGATTTGCGGCTACCTGATTTCGGTGGCCATGAAATCATGGATTTCATCAATGCCCGGGGTATTGATACCAAAGTCATTGTGGTCAGCGGTGACACCGGGATCGAAGCGGCTATTGGCTCACTGAAACGTGGCGCTTACGACTATCTGCGCAAACCCTACACCCGCGAAGAGTTGCTTAAAACCATTGAAAACGCCCTCCAGCAACGGCGTCTTGAGAATGACAATCGCAATATCGCGTGGCGACTCGGGTGTTCGGAACGCCTTTACCGGTACCTGGTTGATAGCTCGCCGGACATCATTTATACGCTGAACCAGGATGGGCGATTCACTTTCGTCAATGATCGTGCGCATCAACTGCTCGGTTTTGGCCCGGACGATCTGATCGGCCAGCATTATTCTGTGCTGGTGCATGATGAAGATATCGAGCGCGCACGCTACGTTTTCAATGAACGGCGAGTTGGCGAGCGCGCTTCAAGGAATGTCGAGCTGCGCCTGAAGAGCCGGGGTGGTAGCGAGCAGGATCGCTTCTTCGAGAATACATTGATGACCATCTCGTTCAATTCGATGGGGATGTATGCCTTGGGCAAAGAGGTGAACAAGCAGGAGTTTTTCGGCACCTATGGCGTTGCGCGCGACATCACTGAGCGCAAGCGGGCTGAAGCGCTGATTTCCTATCAGGCTTACCACGATATTTTGACCGATCTGCCGAACCGTCTGCTGTTCAAGGATCGCCTGGGTCTGGCTGTGATTCAGGCCAGGCGCAACCTGACCGAGCTGGCGGTCATGTTCGTCGACCTGGATCGTTTCAAACTGGTCAACGACACACTCGGTCACGTCAAGGGCGACGATCTGTTGCAACAAGTTGCGGGCCGTCTGAAGGACTGCTTGCGCCGGGGTGATACGCTGGCGCGTCTGGGCGGTGACGAGTTCACGGTGGTCTTGCCTGAGTTGCGCGACAGGCAGGATGCCGAGATCATTGCTGGCAAATTTCTTGAAGCGCTGCGCCACCCCTTCAATCTCGATGGCAACGAAGTCTATATCTCGGCCAGCATCGGTATTGCTATCTATCCTACTGACGGCGAATCGATTGACGAACTGTTGCGTCGAGCGGATATCGCCATGTATCACGTCAAGGCTCAGGGCAAGAACGGGCATTCTTTTTATGAGCCGACGATGCTGGACGCGTCGTATCAGAACATCGCTCTGGAGCAGAGCCTGCGTCGTGCTCTCGAGCAGGATGAACTGGAAATGTTCTACCAGCCCCAGATCGATGTGCTTAGCGGGCAGATTGTTGGCGCCGAAGGCCTGATGCGCTGGAATCATCCTGAACGCGGCTTGCTGAGCGCTGGCGATTTTTTGCCGTTTGCCGAAGAAAATGGACTGATGATTCCCCTCAGCGACTGGATGCTGGGGGCGCTTTGTCGTGATCTTGTGCAGTGGAATGCCGCCGGAGGAGAGCCGCTTCGGCTTTCGATGAATATTTCGCCGAACTACCTCGATCGCGGTGATTTTTTCGAGAAGATGCACCGCACACTTTCTCACTACGGTATTTCACCCTCGCAAATCGAGGTTGAAATCACCGAAAACATCTGCATCCGCAACCCCCAGCACGCCATTGAACAACTTAACAAGCTTTGCCAGTTCGGTGTCAGCGTGGCCATCGACGATTTTGGTACCGGCTATTCCTCGCTTTCGTATTTGCATCGTTTCCCGGTTCATACGATCAAGATCGATCAGGCCTTCGTCAAGGAAATTCAGCGCGAGAACGGGCACTTTCCCGTTGTTCTGGCGATTATCTCGATTGCGCGCGGGCTTGGACTCAAGCTCGTTGCCGAAGGCGTCGAAACGGAGACCCAGGCACACTATCTGGAGCGGTGCGGTTGTACAAACGTGCAGGGGTATTACTACTACCCGCCGCTTTCCAGTGACCAGTTTATTGAACTGCTGCGCGAGAAACGGGCCATTCAGCGCCTGATCGTTGCCTCAGTGGCGCGGGATTTTTCCCGTGCCCGGTAATTTTCCATGTTGCTGCACCTTGCAGGTTGTAGCCAGCGGCATGTGTTTCCAGTATGTCGGGTGCTGGCTGATTGATCCTGGAAACCGCAGTTGAGCGCGGAAATTGGCTGCAACACCATGTTTGGCGGGTTTTGCCGACCCTCTCCCAGGGCGGGGTCTCCCAGCGGGAGAAGGGCCGGGGATGAGGGCCTGCGATATTGGCATTACGCTAAACTGCGTCTTTTAGGTTGAAAATTGTTCTTGAATAAAGGAGTCTGACATGCCCGCCAAAGCTCTGCTGCTCATGTTACTTGCATTTTCGTCCGGATTCGCCTTGGCTCAGGGTGGGGTCTACGAATCGAAAGGCAAGGACGGGCCGGTGTTTTCCGATCAGCCCTCTTCGGGAGCGAAGCCGCTTGACCTGCCTCCGCTGAACGTTATCGAACAGCCGCAACAGCAGCAGTTTCAGATGCCTGACGCCGCTCCTGCCCCCTATAGCCAGCTCACGATCGTGTCACCGGCCGATGGTAGTACGATCCACACGAACACCGGCGCTTTCGACATGCAGTTGCAAGTTGATCCCGGGATGCGCATCAGGCGTGGCGACACACTGCGCGTGAAACTCGATGGAAATCCTCTGGCGCAAGGATACACCGCCCTGGCGATCCACATTACGGAGGCCGATTGGGCAAGTGCGGCTACCTCTGACAATGTTCAACACAGCTTGCAGGCGGCGATCATCAGCAATAAGGACGGAAGCGTACTGATCGAGTCAGCACCGGTCCGCTTCTTCGCCCATCGTGCGGCGGTCGGGGAACGTGCGCGATAGGATCGAAAGAAAGCTGCCTTGATCTCGCAGCGGCTGGATTGAGGTTGAGGGCGCAGGCTACGACGCTTGTCGTCAGTTGCCGCGAACCATGGCCATGACACGGCCCATGTCGATTGTTTCGGCCTGCTGCCGGATCTGCGGCAGATACTGCGTCTGCATCTGCTTGGCCGGCTCCAGCAGGTTCTGGAAGGTGTCGCGCAGCAGGCTTGTGCTCATCACTCGCCCGCCGGCGTAGTAACGCTTGGCGAGTTGCCCCAGCGCGTAGGTGGTGGCAAAGGAGAAAGCCATGCCGGTGGCGGCGCTGCCGAGTTTGCCGAAGGTCTTGCCGGCCATTTTGCCCAGCAGGCCACCGAGGAGCTTGCGCCCGAACTGTTCGACATACTGGGAGGTGAGGCCCACCCCGGCGGCGGCGATGAATTCCTTGATGTGGCCCTGGTCAAGCTCGACACCGTGTGTCTTGCCGATGCCGTACACCATCTTGATCTGCAAGGGGATGATGGCCATTGACGCCCAGGACTGCGGCAGCAGTTCCAGGGCGCCGTTGAACAGGGCGTAGTTGAGGATCGATTTGTCCAGCTCGGCTTCGGGCACGCTGGATACCGACGCCACAACCGGGCCCGGGGCGACGGGGGGGCGAGCAATTGCTGCCGGGGGGGCAGCCGCTTCGCTCAGGTCGACAATGGTCTCGGCCTCGCCGTCGAAGGCGTCGGTTTGCGCTTGGTCAAGCTGCAACAGTTTTTTCAGACTGGTCAGAAAGCGGCGTTCGGCATCGCTCTGCCGGCCATCGGCGTCGCACACGCCAACCGCCATTTCATAGGCCAGCTGGCGCTGGCCGGGATCGGTGAGGGCGGCAGTGACGGCCTCCAGTGTAATGCGCTTGAGCAACACGTCCTGATAGAGGCGGCTGAGGTCGGGCGTTGCCGAGTCTTCGGCCAGCGATTCGGCAATACGGCGAATTTCCTGGCGTTCGCGGTCTTCCTTGTTGCCGTCGGCGAAGGCGGCAAACAAGGCGACGGCGAGTATTGATTTTTGTTCGTCAAGGGTCATGATCAAGCTCCGGAAGCCTGGTATTTGCGGGACAAGTCAAGGGTAACTCTGGCGCGTGGCCTATCGAGCCCCTGAGTACATCATGCTGTTCGGGTTGTCAAAGCTGTTCAGGCACCCTTACTGTGCCGCCTTGAGCGCAGCGATACGTTCTTCAAGGGGTGGATGAGTCATGAACAGGCGTTTGATGCCACTGCCAACGCCGCCGGCAATGCCGAAGGCAGCCATGTTGTCGGGCAGCGGTTGCGGATGCAGGGTGTTCAGACGTTGCAGCGCGGCGATCATGTTTTCGCGCCCGGCCAGGCTGGCACCCCCCTTATCGGCGCGAAACTCGCGCTGTCGTGAAAACCACATGACAATGATCGAAGCGAGGATTCCGAGAACCAGTTGGGCAATGATCGAGGTGATAAAGAAGGCCGGACCATGGCCGCGCTCGGTCTTGAAAACAACCCTGTCCACCAGATGGCCGATGATCCTGGAGAAAAACAGGACAAAGGTGTTCACTACGCCCTGGATCAGCGCCAGCGTCACCATGTCGCCATTGGCGGCATGGGCCACTTCATGCCCGAGTACGGCCTCGGCCTCCTTGCGCGTCATCTGCTGCAAGAGACCTCTGGAAACGGCGATCAGCGAACTGTTGCGGCTCATTCCCGTGGCAAAGGCGTTGACTTCGGGGGCCTCGTAGATCCCGACCTCGGGCATTTTGATGCCGGCTTCCGTCGAGTATTTACGGACGGTTTCAAGCAGCCAGAATTCGGTCGAGTTGGATGGCGTTTCGATGACCTGCACACCCATCGATTTCTTGACCATCCACTTGGAAATGACCAGCGAGATGAGTGATCCACCAAAGCCCATCACCGCTGAAAAAATCAGCAGTGAAGTGAGGTTCAACCCGTTGGCGTTGAGAAAGGGCTCAACGCCGAGGAGGTTCATGGTGAGCGAAAGCACCAGCAGGATGGCGATGTTGGTGCCGAGAAAGAGCAGGATGCGTTTCATGGTGATTCCATCAGTGGGTTGCAGGCGTCAAGCTGGCATCCTCTGCGAACTCGACCCCGGCGGGTTCTTTGCTGTTGAAGCGCTCGTGGCGATGCTCGCGCAAGCGCTGGAGACGACGCGCCACCGCGCGCTCGGTGCGGTCAGCGGCACGATCGATGGCCACATAGAGGTCCGACTCGCCATCCTCAATCACCACATCGCTTGTGCCAGACAGTGTGATCTTGATGCGGCAGCGCTTGTCGTTGCCACCACGTGGCCCGTTGATGTCGGAAAGGCGGACAGCAATCGCGCGTACATCATCATTGGCCCAGCTCAGGGCAAACTGCAAGCGTCGTTCGGTGTGTTCGCGCAAGTGCTCTGTCAGATCGAGTCCTCTCGCCTGAATATCGATACGCATGAAATACTCCCATTGAGTGAAAAACATGAGCGATGCAACAGCAAAACAAAGCATCGCTCATGTCAAGTACAGTTTAACCAAACATCGAATTTATCGGTATAAATTCTTTGCCAGAAAGTCCGGGCAGGGTCAGCGATCTGCCGGTCAACCCAGTTGCTGGATTCCGGCGATTACCCAGCCCTGGCCGCCTTCGCTCGGCTTGCTCAGATTCCAGACCTCATCGAAAGGCGCGGCAGCGGCGTCCGCCTCCTCGCGAATCATGCCGCTGAAATGTACGCTGGCAATGTGGCGGCTGCCCTCGGTACTGACCTCAAGGAGTTCCGCATTCAGGGTCACAATGTCGGTCTGCTGCGCTGCCTTGCCGCGCTCGTCCATTTGCATCCTGATTTCGGCAAACAGCTCCGGACTGACAAATTCGCGAATGTCGTCAAGGTTCCCGGCGTCATTGGCGGCCTGCAGGCGAATGAAATTGAGCTTGGCGACACGCAGGAAACCCTCGCTGTCAAAGCCGTCGGGAATACGCCCTGCCGACGCGGCAACGGTAGCGGGCGCCACCGATCCGGGCAACTGGGGTGCGACCGGTGGCGGGGCCATGGCCGGGCCACCGGCACCGGCACCGGCGTATTGCAAGGGCTCATGGGCTGCGGGGGCGCCGCAGCCGTCTTGCGGCGGAACAACAATTTGAAGACGAAAAACGCTGCCATCACCAGCAAGGCGATCATCAGGATGTTGGCCAGTCCTTCGCCCATGCCGAAGTGCGAGAGCAGGGCGGCTATGCCGAGGCCGGCAGCGAGACCGGCCAGCGGACCCATCCAGTTGCGTTGGGGCGCGGCGGCGGGTGCGGCGGCAGGCGAAGCGGGCGCGGCGGGGGTGGCCTGCTGGGCCGGTGTCGCGGGTTTGGGCGGCACCGCCTGGCGTTGCATGCCGAAAGACTTGCCACCGCCCATTCGTTTGGCTTCGGCGTTGCCGACGCTCAGGCCAAGCGCCATAAATACTGCAAAAGCAGCCAATATCGACTTTTTCATTTGCGTCTCCATCAAAAATTTGAAACCACGTCAAAAAAATGCACATCTTCGCTTGACTTTCTCAGCTTTCGCCAGGCCTTGCTGTTTCATCAATTAATTTAGTGGATATGATGAAGTTGAAGGCGAATACATCCGGCCCGCGAACGATTTCAAGTGAAGCAAAAACAGGGACGATGTTAGGGCGAAGAATAACATCCAACAAGTCGAATATATTGATTAAACACATCGATAAAAACGATGTATATTATGTGCACGAAAAGGCCATGCCGGCAACCCTCCGCTGGCCTTGGCAGGCTTTCCAAGGAGAACGACGAACATCATGGCGACGCTCAACTTCAAGCATTTACGCTATTTCTGGATGGTTGCCAAAACGGGAAGCATTGCCCGTGCTGCCGAGCAACTGCATCTCACGCCGCAATCCATCAGCGGACAACTGGGCGAATTTGACGAGACGCTGGGCGTTGCGCTGTTTCGCCGGGCCGGGCGCAACCTGGAACTGACCGACGCCGGGCGGCGCATTCTGAGCTATGCGGAGGAAATCTTCACCATCGGCGATGAATTGCTCGACGTGCTGCGTGAACAGAAGGCGATTAAATCCTTGCCGTTCCGCGTGGGGCTCGCCGACTCGGTGTCAAAGTCGGTGGTTTATCAACTTGTTGAGCCAGCGCTCAAGCTTGGTGAACCGGTTCGGCTGATTTGCCGCGAGGGGCGTCTGACGTCATTGCTTGCAGAATTGTCCATACATCGACTCGACATGATTATTGCCGACCGGCCGATGCCGACGAATTTGAATGTCCGCGGATACAGCCACCTGCTCGGCGAGAGCGGGCTGTCGGTGTTCGCCACCCGCCACCTGGCGAAGGAACTGTCAGGCCGTTTCCCGGCGCTGCTGGATAACGCGCCATTTCTGCTACCCGGTGAAGACGCGGCCATCCGGCCGAAGCTGACGCAGTGGCTGGAGGCCAACGATCTGCGGCCACAAATCGTCGGCGAGTTTGACGACAGCGCCCTGATGAAGGCCTTCGGACAGGCCGGTGCCGGATTGTTCGTTGCCCCGAGTGCCATTGTCGATCATGTCTGCAAGCAATACAAAGTCATTGAAATCGGACGCATCGATTCCGTGGTCGAACAGCTTTATGCCATCACCAGCGAACGTCGGCTGACCCATCCTGCCGTTGTGGCGATCAGCAAGGTGGCACGGGAGGATGTTTTTGCAGGAACAGGCATTGATTGATTGTTCTGTTTATCTGTTAGACTGTACGAACATACAGTTAATGCACAGGAGGCCGCAAGCATGCTCAAACTCACCCCGCGACAACAGGAAATTCTCGATTTTATCCGCAGCACCCTGGAGGTTCTCGGCGCGCCACCGACGCGGGCAGAAATCGCCAACGCTTTCGGTTTTGCTTCACACAATGCGGCAGAAGAGCATCTCAAGGCACTGGCCAGGAAGGGCGTGATCGTTCTCGAGCCCGGCTCGGCACGCGGTATCCGCCTGGTCGAACAACTTGGCCTGCCGCTGATCGGCAGCGTGGCGGCCGGTAGCCCGATCCTCGCGGTGGAAAACATGCTAGGTCGTTATGCGCTCGATGCCAGCCTGTTCAAGCCGCGCGCTGACTTTCTGCTGCGCGTGCGCGGTCTGTCGATGATCAATGCCGGAATTCTGGATGGCGACCTGCTGGCCGTGCATCGTTGCAGTGAGGCCCGCAACGGCCAGATCGTCGTCGCCCGACTCGATGACAATGTAACCGTCAAGCGCTTTCGCCAGTTCGGCAACATCGTCGAACTGATCGCTGAGAACCCCGATTTCGACCCGATCATTGTTGATACGCGCGAACAGTCAGTGGACATCGAAGGCATTGCCGTCGGGCTGATTCGCGGAGGCGCGGCGATGTAGCACGGACGCTCGGCTTCAGTCGGTGTATTCCTCGAGCAGGGCGGTAGTTTGCGGATGTTTGTTCTGTTTGGCGTAGAACAGGGGTTTTTTTCCATTCGCGTCCTTGCCATCCGGGTCGGCACCGCTCTCGATCAGGAATTTCGAGAGCCTCGGCTGGCCGGTAGCGGCGGCAAGGTGGAGTGCGGTCTGGCCGGAATCCGATTTGATATTGATGTCCGCATTTTTCTCCAGCAACAGTTCGACCTCCTGCCTGCCACCCGATAGCACCGCGGCGTGGAGGGGGGTCATGCCGATACGGTCCCTGGCGTTGATATCCGCACCACTGGATATCAGAAGTTCGGTGGTTTTCGGGCGTCCGTAAAAGGCCGCCATGTGCAGCGGCGTCCTGCCCAGCGCATCTCTGGTGTTGATATCAGCGCCGGCTTCCAGCAGTGCCTTGATTGCCGCCAGATCGCCCTGAATGGCGGCTTTGGCGAGCGGGGATTCGGCCACTGGTGGTGCTTCACTCTTGACCGTGGCGCTGGCATTTTCATCCTGCCTGTTGCATGCGCTGATGTTCAGCGCAAGCACTCCAACAGCAATCACTGTCGCCAGCCGGAAGACTCCCAGGAGGCGGAGTGTTCTTCTGTCGGAGCGTAATATCTTGTCAAATCTATTCATGGGTGTCCCGGTGATGCGCATTGTCTGTTATCCGGCGTTAATCATAAACGATTGTAAGCAGGATGGCAGGCGAAGCTGTCCTGAGGTTCCAGCGAAGTGCCGACTACAGCTTTTTGGCTCTTCCGGTTTTTCGGCTACAATTCGACTTTCGCGCTGCAGATATATCCATGACCAAATACGTCTTCGTCACCGGCGGTGTGGTGTCCTCCCTCGGAAAAGGTATCGCTGCCGCATCACTGGGTGCGATCCTCGAATCCCGTGGCATCAAAATCACCCACATCAAGCTTGATCCCTACATCAACGTTGATCCTGGGACGATGAGTCCGTTCCAGCACGGCGAGGTGTTCGTTACCGAGGACGGCGCCGAAACCGACCTTGATCTGGGTCATTACGAGCGTTTTACCAGCGCCAAGATGAGCCGGCGCAACAACTTCACCACCGGCCAGATTTACGAGACGGTGATCAAGAAGGAGCGGCGCGGCGAGTATCTCGGCAAGACGGTGCAGGTCATCCCGCACATCACCGACGAAATCAAGGCGCATATCCGGCGCGGTGCTGAAGGCGCCGATGTGGCCATTGTCGAAGTCGGTGGCACCGTGGGCGATATCGAGTCGCTCCCTTTTCTCGAAGCCATTCGTCAGATTGGTTTGCAGGAGGGGCGCAGCAACGCCTGTTATATTCATCTTACGCTGGTGCCCTACATCCCGACCGCGGGCGAACTGAAGACCAAGCCGACCCAGCACTCGGTGAAGGAATTGCGCGAAATCGGTATCCAGCCCGATGTTTTGCTCTGCCGTGCTGACCGCCATATACCGGAAGACGACAAGGCGAAGATTGCACTCTTCTGCAATGTGCAGCGCGAGGCGGTGATCGAAGCGCTCGATTCCGATTCGATCTACAAGATTCCGGCCATGCTGCACGACCAGATGCTCGACGAGATCGTTTGCCACAAGTTGAATATTCTGGCCAGGGCCGCTGACCTCACGGTGTGGAAGAATCTGGTCATCGCGCTTGAGCACCCGGAATACTCGGTCAACATCGCCTTTGTCGGCAAGTATGTTGACCTGACCGAGTCATACAAGTCGTTGACCGAAGCGCTGGTTCATGCCGGGATTTGCACCCGCAGCAAGGTCAGGATCAACTATATCGACTCCGAGGAAATCGAGAGCAAGGGCTGCGATTCCTTGCAGGACATGGATGCCATTCTGGTGCCGGGCGGTTTTGGCCGGCGCGGCACCGAGGGCAAGATTGCCGCGATTCGTTACGCCCGCGAAAAAAAGGTGCCGTATCTGGGCATCTGCCTCGGCATGCAGCTTGCCGTCGTTGAATACGCCCGCGATGTGGCCGGCATGACGGGTGCACACAGTACCGAGTTCGACAAGGAGTCGCCCTTTCCGGTGATCGCCCTGATTACCGAATGGCAGGATGT
Source organism: Candidatus Propionivibrio dominans (assembly GCA_016709335.1). Lineage (GTDB taxonomy): Bacteria > Pseudomonadota > Gammaproteobacteria > Burkholderiales > Rhodocyclaceae > Propionivibrio > Propionivibrio dominans. Next base: position 10,408 of record JADJNC010000019.1, read on the forward strand.
TTCGGGCAAGCTCGAAAGGCGCGACGAGAACTCCGATCTCGGCGGCACCATGCGCCTTGGTGGTCAGATTTGCCATCTTTCCGAAGGTACGCTGGCGCGTGAGATTTATGGCAAGGACGAGATCGTCGAACGTCACCGCCATCGTTACGAGATCAATAACAACCTGCTTGGCGCGCTTGAAGACAAGGGTTTGATTGTGTCCGGACGGGCGCCGGTCACCCATTTGTGCGAGATGGTCGAATTGCCTAAAGCGACGCATCCGTGGTTCGTCGGCTGTCAGTTCCACCCGGAATTCACCTCGTCGCCGCGGACCGGGCACCCGCTGTTTACCTCGTTTGTCCGTGCGGCAATCGACAGCAAGCCCCGGGCATGAAGCTGTGCGACTTTGAGGTCGGGCTGGACAATCCGGTGTTCCTGATTGCCGGTCCGTGCACCGCCGAGTCTTTAACGCTTTGCGTCGATGTTGCCGGGCAGATGAAAGAAATTTGCGCCCGTCTGGGCCTGCCGTATATTTTCAAGGCTTCCTACGACAAGGCGAATCGAAGTTCCGGCAAATCGGCGCGCGGTCCGGGGGTCGAGGCTGGCCTGCACATTCTCGCGGAAGTCCGCCGGCAGATCGGCGTGCCAGTTCTGACCGATGTTCATGCCGAGGAAGATATTGCGTCCGTCGCGTCCGTCGTCGATGTATTGCAGACGCCGGCCTTTTTGTGCCGGCAAACCGATTTCATTCATGCCGTGGCCGCCTGTGGCAAGCCGGTGAATATCAAGAAAGGGCAGTTCCTGGCACCCGGCGACATGAAAAATGTCGTTGCCAAGGCAAAGGAAGCCAATGGTGGCGCTGATACCATCATGGTTTGCGAGCGTGGCGCCACATTCGGCTACAACAATCTGGTTTCCGACATGCGCAGTCTGGCCATCATGCGCGAGACCGCGTGTCCGGTCGTCTTTGACGCAACGCATTCGGTGCAGTTGCCGGGCGGGCAGGGTACCATTTCCGGTGGTCAGCGCGAGTTCGTCCCGGTGCTGGCACGGGCAGCGGTGGCGGTGGGCATTTCCGGCCTGTTCATGGAAACCCATCCGTGCCCGGAAAAGGCCTTCTCCGACGGCGCCAACAGTTGGCCGCTGGATCGCATGGAAAGCCTGTTGATAACGCTGGTCGCGCTGGATCGTCTGGTCAAGAGCGCCGGTTTCGAGGAAGTGCGATAATTCGAGGCGTTATCTCACGCGCCACTATCTGGGAGGTCCTGGGTCTTACCGGTGTCTGGTCATTGTAATTTGCAGTAATCATCTTTAAGCCAAAGGAAGATATATGAGCTCTGTCGTTGATGTCGTTGCCCGTGAAATTCTTGATTCTCGTGGCAACCCCACGGTCGAATGCGATGTGTTGCTGGAATCCGGCGTCTTGGGGCGTGCCGCCGTGCCTTCCGGCGCCTCCACCGGTTCTCGCGAGGCCATTGAACTGCGTGATGGCGATCCCTCTCGATATCTTGGCAAGGGCGTCATGCAGGCCGTTGAAAACGTCAATACCGAGATTGCCGAAGCAATCATCGGCCTTGATGCGCAGGAGCAGGCGTTTATCGACCAGACGCTGATCCAGCTCGATGGCACCGAGAACAAGGCTCGCCTGGGTGCCAACGCCATGCTGGCGGTATCGATGGCCATTGCCAAGGCCGCTGCCGAAGAATCCGGTCTGCCGCTCTATCGCTATTTCGGTGGTTCCGGCCCGATGCAGATGCCGGTGCCGATGATGAACATCATCAACGGTGGCGAACACGCCAACAACAGCCTGGATTTTCAGGAATTCATGATCCTGCCGGTCAGCCAGAATTCCTTCCGCGAAGCCCTGCGTTGTGGCGCCGAGGTTTTCCATGCGCTGAAGAAGCTTCTGGACAAGAAAGGCTTCTCCACCGCTGTCGGCGACGAGGGCGGCTTTGCACCCAATCTCGCCAGTCATGCCGACGGTCTGCAACTGGTGGTACAGGCCATCGAAGCGGCCGGTTATTTCCCGGGCGAAGATGTTCTGATCGGTCTTGATTGCGCGGCGTCCGAATTCTACAAGGATGGAAAATATCATCTGGCTGGCGAAGGCTTGCAACTTACCTCTGCGCAGCTCGTCGATTATCTGGCGAATCTCGCTGATGCCTTCCCGATTGTTTCGATCGAGGACGGGATGGCCGAAGGCGACTGGGATGGATGGAAGCTGCTGACCGAGCGTCTGGGCAAGAAAATCCAGATCGTCGGCGACGACGTTTTCGTAACCAATACACGAATCTTCAAGGAAGGTATCAAGCAGGGCATTGCCAATTCGATCCTGATCAAGATCAACCAGATCGGTACACTTTCGGAAACCTTCGCCGCCATTGAAATGGCCAAACGCGCTGGTTACACTGCCGTCATTTCTCATCGTTCGGGCGAAACCGAAGACAGTACCATTGCCGACATTGCCGTCGGCATGAACGCCCTGCAGATCAAGACCGGTTCGCTGTCGCGTTCGGATCGTATCGCCAAGTACAACCAGTTGCTGCGCATCGAAGAGGATCTCGGTGACACGGCCGGTTATCCCGGTCGCGAAGCGTTCTACAACCTCAAGTGAGGAGCGAGGCGTGAGGAGTCAGGAGAAAAATCGACGCAACGTTTGTCGTCTTTCCTCCTCGCCCTGATCGCTCGCTGAATTTATGCGCTGGCTCTCTGTTGTGCTGGTCGCCGTGCTTTTGCTGTTGCAGTATCCGCTATGGCTGGGCAAGGGGGGCTGGCTGAGGGTCTGGGATGTCGACCGTCAGTTGCAGGAGCAGAAAGAGGCCAACAAAAAGCTCGAAGTGCGCAATGCCGGGCTGGATGCCGAAGTGCGCGATCTCAAGCAGGGTTACGACGCCATCGAGGAACGCGCGCGCTTCGAGCTGGGCATGATCAAACAGGACGAGGTCTTCGTCCAAATCCCGGAAAAAACTTTGCCGGAAAAATCTCTGCCGGAGAAATCGATGCCGGACAAACTCCCGCAGAAACCTGCTTCCGAAAAGGTGAAATAGCAGTTTTTTCGGTGCCCTATTCGAGTTCGATTTGTCCGGAAACGCTTGCGCTGACCTGCGACTCACCGGCCTCCATCGGCATCGGGGCCGCGTCCGCCACCATCGCTTTGGCTGCGGTACGGAAAACCGGCTGAACAAATCTTCCGCTGGTATTCACCGAGAGCTGCTTGATGCGATAAGGTTTGCCGAGTGCGTCTGCAATTACCCTGGCACGATCCTTGAAAGCCGTGATGGCGTCGAGCATTGCTTCGTTTTCAGCCTTCTTGCGGGTCGCAGGAGATGGTTGCAATACAAGATTGGAGACCCCGAGCGAGGTCTGGAGCTTGCCAAGCAGTTCGGACAGGGCAGCAGTGTCGCCGGATTCCAGCGAAAGTTCCGATCGCATGCGCCAGGCTTCAATCTTTCCGCCTTTCGAGTAAACCGGATAAGTACTGGTGCCAGCGCTCTGTGTTTTTACCGCTGGGTAGGCCCTGGCGGTCTTCAGGGCGTCCGCAATCAGACTGTTGACCTGTCTGGACAACTCGCCTGGCGTTGTTCCGGTGGCTTCTGCCGAGACCACCACATGAACCAGATCGTTGATGGCGGGGCGGCTCGCTTCGGCTGAAAGCTCAACGGTCATCGGTGCTGCAAATGCCGGTATGGCGAGTAGCAAGGCCAGCAGGTTTAGCGTGCGCATTGCTCGTAGAACAGGTGTCATGAATTTTCCTTGTCTGGATGCTCGAATGATTTCCGTTGTCTGTGGTCTATGGAAAGGTTTGATCAATTGAACTGAAACGAATGCTTGCGTTTCCATTTGACTATTGTAGCGTGATGCAGACTTCGATTACTTGTAGTCAGATGCAGTAAGCTTGGTTAGAATCCGACTCACCCTGTCGCTATGCTGCGAATGAGTGGGTTCATTGAGGAGTCAAAATGCTGAAAGTTGGACAGGCGGCACCGATGTTCGTCCTCCCCGATGCGGATATGGAGCCCTTTGATATTGCCCAGTTTCACGGCAAGAACAACGTCATTCTCTTCTTTTACCCGAGAGATGACACACCGGGCTGTACGCTCGAAGCAACCGATTTTTCTGATCATGAGGATGAGTTTTTGCGTCACGAATGCACGGTCGTCGGCATCAGCCGTGATGACTGCATCAAGCACGCCGAGTTTCGTGACAAGCATGGTATTTCCGTTCGTCTGCTGTCGGATTCCGAGGGCGCGGCGTGCAAGCAGTATGGTGTGTGGCAGGCGAAAGAAGTCGATGGTGTCAAAAGACACGGTATCGTGCGTTCGACTTTCGTCATCGACAAACAAGGTGTGCTCCGCATCGCGCTTTACGGAGTCAATGCCAAAGGCCACGCGCTGGATGTTCTGCGTGTGGTGAAGGAACTTAATTCATGAATAGGCAAGTTGTAAAAAACACCGTCGTTACCCTCGACTACAGCGTAACCGACCCCGATGGTGAACTCGTCGATGCCGGTCAGGAACCGCTCGTTTATCTGCACGGCGGTTACGATGATATTTTCCCGATGATAGAAGAAGCCGTTCAGGAGAAAAGGATTGGTGAGTCGGTCATTGTAAAAATGCAGCCGGACGATGCTTTCGGCGAGTACGATGCCGATTTGATCCAGATTGAACCGCGTACGGGTTTCCCCGAGGAGTTGCAGGTCGGCATGCAGTTCGAGGGCGTACCGGACAGTGATGACGATGACGATATCCTGATCTATCGCGTTACCGAAATTGCCGATGACAAAGTGGTGCTCGACGGCAATCATCCCCTGGCCGGCATGGCCCTGGTGTTTACCTGTACGGTGACTGATGTGCGCCCGGCCAGTGCACAGGAGATCGAGCACGGGCATATCCACGAGGGTGATTGCGAGCACGACGACTGAACAAAAGTTTTCGGCAAGAAGGCGGCTCAATCGCTGTGTTGCTGGTTTTGAACAATCAGTTTGTCTTGTAGGGCCGCACTTCGAAGCGAAAGAGCGTCGGGGATTCACTGTCGATGATGACTTTCACCCACCCCATGACGGGATAGCCAAAGCTTTCGACGCGGGTGAAGTTGGCGATTCGTTCTTTTGTTTCCGGGTGGCGTAGCGGATGGTCAATGCGATGCCAGTGCGTGTCGCCATGCAAGACAAGTACCTGGCCCGGGAAGGCCAGCGTTTCGCTACGCAGGACATCAAGCAGTTCGCGATAGCCGTTGTCTGCAAAGCCGGCAGCGAAGTGTTTGAAGCCGGGGTTGCCCTGCATGACAACGACGATGCCCGCGGATTGTTCGCGCCGTACCTGGGCAAATCCCTGTTTGAGCCAATCGATCACCAGCGTGTTGCGCGAGCGGTATTCATCGCCCGGCTCCTTGCTCACGCCGAAATTGTTGTTCGGGCCGGGAACATTGAGCGACACGAAGAGTACCGGCCCAAGCCGCCAGCGAAGATGTTCCGGGAATGCCGCGGATTGCTGTTCGACCGGGATTCTGTTTTGCCCGAGTGAGAGCGGCTCGGCGAAGAAGACCGCGCGCAACTTGCCCAGGCGCTCCAGCTCGGAGTAATGACCGGCATCAGGCAGCGTGCAGTCGGTCCATTCATTGTCGCCAGGAACGTAGATGAAGGGTAGCCTGGAGGCATTGAAAAGGGCATGGCGATCATGAACAGTCTCGTCGCTGCACCTGGCATTGCTCGCCTTGAAATCGCCAACATGGACAATGAAGTCGAGATGTTCAGCACTGATGGTTTCGATCATCGCTGGCAGTTCGCGTCGCTCGTAGTCGCTGTAAGGTATGTCGCCGATCAGGGCAAAGCGCCAGGTTTCGGCGTGTATGCCGAAAGCCATCAACACGCCAAGGGCAGCCAGCAGATTTCTCACCGGCACAGTGCCTTGAGTTCGTAGAGTACGTCGAGCGCCTGCTTCGGCGTCAACTCGTTGGGATCGATGGCGGCCAGTCGCACCAGGGCCGGATCAGGATCCGCTGCAAGCTGCTCCGGAATCGATGCAAAGAGATCCGGCTGCAGCGGATTGATCGACGCGCGCTGCTCGAATTCGCGCAATTGTCGACGTGCCGCCTTGACCACCGCTGCCGGAATTCCGGCCAGTGCGGCCACCTGGATGCCGTAGCTCTGGTTGGCCGGGCCTTCCTCGACGGCATGCAGGAAGACGATGCGTTCGCCGTGCTCAACTGCATCGAGATGCACGTTGGCCAGGTCGGGGTATTCGTTGGCGAGCAGGGTGAGCTCGAAGTAGTGCGTGGCGAACAGCGTCAGGGCGCGATTTTTTTCGAGCAGATGGCGGCAGATGGCGAACGCCAGCGCCATGCCGTCGAAGGTCGAGGTGCCGCGCCCGACTTCATCCATCAGTACCAGGCTGTATTCGGTGGCGTGGTGCAGGATGGCCGCCGATTCGGTCATCTCGACCATGAAAGTCGAACTTCCGGAGGCGAGATCGTCGGAAGCGCCGATGCGCGTGAATATCTGGTCGAGCGGGCCAAGGACGACGCGATCAGCCGGTACGAAACTGCCAACGTGCGCCATCAGGGCGATCAGCGCCGTTTGCCGCATGTAGGTCGACTTGCCACCCATGTTCGGGCCGGTGATCAGGAGCAGGCGCCGCTTGTCGCCCAGCCTGGTATCGTTGGCAATGAAGGACTCGCCGCCGGCCAGTTCACCCTCGACGACCGGGTGGCGACCACCTTCGATCAGCAGGCCGGGTTCTCCGGAAAACAGCGGCCGGCAGTAATTTCGTGCAAGCGCGATGTCGGCAAAGCAGGCCAGAAGATCGGTATGTGCCACGGCGCGGGCGATGCGCTGCAATTGCGGCAGATCGGCCTGCAAGGCCGAAAGTATGCCCTCGTAGAGCAACTTCTCGCGCGCCAGCGCGCGCTCTTGCGCCGACAGTGCCTTGTCCTCGAACGCTTTCAATTCCGGCGTGATGTAGCGTTCGGCATTCTTCAGCGTTTGCCGGCGGCGGTAGTCCTCCGGTACTTTCGTCGCATTGGCGTTGGTGATCTCGATGTAGAAACCATGCACGCGGTTGTACTCGACCTTCAGGTTGGCGATGCCCGTGCGCTCGCGTTCGCGTGCTTCGAGTTCGACGAGGAATGCGCCGCAGTTGTCGTTGAGCGCGCGCAGTTCGTCGAGATCGGCATCAAAGCCATTGGCGATGACGCCTCCGTCGCGGATCAATGCGGCGGGTTCCGGCAGAATGCAGCGAGTCAGCAGGTCAAGTACGGCCGCAGGCGTGGCCAGCTCGGTGTGTAGTTCGGCAAGCAGAGGTGCCGGCGAGGCATTCAGCGGTGCGCGCAGTTCAGCCAGCCGATGCAGACTGTCGCGCAGGCCGGAGAGATCTCGCGGGCGAGCGCTGCAGAGCGCGATCCGACCGGCAATGCGTTCGATGTCGGCAAAGCCGCGCAACGCCAGACGTAGCTCGCGCAGCGATCGGCCACCGTCATCGAGCAGGATTTCGACTGCCGCATGGCGCGCTGCCGGAAAGGACGGGTCGCGCAGTGGGTGGTGCAGGGCGTGGCGCAACAAGCGCGCGCCCATCGAGGTGATGCAGGTATCGAGCAGGCTGCACAGCGTCGGTGACGGCTGGCCGCGCAGTGTTTCGGTGAGTTCGAGGTTGCGCCGGGTCGCCGGGTCGAGACCAAGAAAAGTGCCATCGCGTTCGACGCTGAGCGCCTGCACATGCGGCAGGGCACGGGTTTGCGTCGCCTGGGCATAGCGCAACAGGGCTCCAGCGGCAGCAATCCCCGAGCGCAAGCCCTCGGCGCCAAAACCGGAGAGCGACGCCGTGCGGAAATGCGTGCACAACTCGCGCGTCGCGGCTTCGCTGTCGAAATGCCAGTCCGGCTGGCGGGTGAGCGCGGCCTCCGGAGTAAAGGGCAGTTGGAGGCTTTCGGCGATGACGATTTCAGCCGGACGGATGCGATCAAGCGTGCCGGCAAGTTTATCTAAGCTGATTTCGGATACACGAAACTCGCCACTTGCCAGATTAAGCCAGGCCAATCCGGCGGCTTGCCGGCTTGCGGCCACCGCCAGCAGCAGAATGTCGCGTTTCTCGTCGACCAGCGCGGCGTCGGTCAACGTGCCGGGGGTGACAATGCGGGCCACGGCTCGTTCGACCGGCCCCTTGCTGGTTGCCGGGTCGCCAGTCTGCTCACAGATCACTACCGATTCACCGAGTTTGACGAGGCGGGCAAGATACTGTTCGACGGCGTGATACGGCACACCGGCCATCTTGATCGGCGTACCGGCGCTCTGGCCGCGCGTGGTCAGCGTGATGTCGAGCAGGCGAGCGGCTTTCTCGGCGTCGTCAAAGAACAGCTCGTAGAAATCGCCCATCCGGTAAAACAGCAGCAGACCCGGATGCTGCGCCTTGAGGCGCAGGTACTGCTGCATCATCGGCGTATGTTTTTCGAGATCGTCAAGCATGGGTTTACCTGAAGATGGAGTGGCGGTTGCGCCCGCCTTTGGATCAGGCTTGCAGCGCCGGAGTGCGGTAGCCGTCGATCACTTGCAGCATCTGCGAGAAAACCCTGGGGGTACCGGCAATGACGTTGCCGGTTTCCAGATAGTTCTGGTCGCCGGCAAGGTCGCTGACCAGACCGCCGGCTTCGGTGATGAGCAGGCATCCGGCAGCAATATCCCAGGGCGACAGGCCGAACTCCCAGAAGCCGTCGAGGCGGCCACAGGCCACGTAGGCCAGGTCGAGCGAGGCCGCACCGGGGCGGCGGATACCGGAAGTGCGTTGCGTGAGCTCCCTGAAAATACCGATGTAAGCGTCAAAGTGCTCGAAAATGCGGTACGGGAATCCGGTGCCAAGCAGCGCGTCTTCCAGCTTCAGACATTTGGTGACGCGAATGCGGCGTTCGTTAAGGAAAGCGCCACCGCCCTTGCTGGCAGTAAACATTTCATTGCGCGTGGTGTCAAAAACGACAGCCTGGTTGGGTTGTCCCTTGTGCGTCAGACCAATGGATACGGCGTACTGAGGGAAGCCGTGGATGAAATTGGTCGTGCCGTCGAGCGGATCAATGATCCACTGGTACTCGGCTCCGGCGCCTTTGCCGGGGGTGCGGCCCGACTCTTCTGCTAGAATTCCGTAGTCTGGATAAGCCTCGCGCAACACCTCGATAATGGCGGCTTCAGCGGCTTTATCCACTTCCGTGACATAGTCGCTTTGCTGCTTGGTCGTTATCTTGAGGTGTTCAATATCATTCGCGGCGCGGTTGATGATCTGGCTGGCGCGGCGAGCGGCCTTGACCATGATATTCAGAGCTGGATGCATAGGTGTCTTTAAAAATCCGACGGGCGGCCAGTGCTTGCTGGTTCCGCCCGGTTCGTTTGAGGAATCGCGTATTCTAATATGAACCAGACTGCAACGCTGCCTTCTCCGCCCTTGCCCGGGGAGAAACGGCTCGAAAACATCCGCATCGTGCTCTCGCATACCAGCCATCCGGGCAATATCGGTGCGGTAGCTCGGGCAATGAAAACAATGGGCTTGTCACGCCTCACTCTGGTTAATCCGAAAAATTTCCCTGACGACGAAGCCATGAGACGCGCGGTTGGGGCAGATGACATTCTGCAGCGAGCGACAGTTTGCGATAGCCTTGATGCCGCATTGGCCGATACGCTCATTGCGTTAGCCGTTTCGGCGCGGCATCGCAGCCTGGGTCCGGCGCCCAGGTCGGCGCGCGAAGCCGCCCCCGAGGTTCTGGAATTGACCGGCAGTGGCGAGGTGGCACTGGTTTTTGGCAACGAGACGTCGGGCTTGTCCAATTTCGAAGTGCAGCGTTGTCAGCGTACTGTTTTCATTCCAGCCAATCCTGAATATACCTCGCTCAACCTGGCTTCGGCGGTTCAGTTGATTTGCTACGAACTGCGTCAGGCGGCATTTGACGGTAATCCTCCGCTTTTCACCAAGGCGATTCCCTTCGCCTCGCCGCGCGCCACCCACGAGGATGTCGAGCGTTTCCATGCGCACCTTGAGCGCGTCATGATCGCTACCGGATTTCTCGATCCGCAGCAGCCAAAGCGGCTGTTGCCCAAGCTGCGCCGACTTTTTGCCCGGACGCAACTTGAGCGCGACGAGATCAACATCCTGCGCGGTATCCTCGATGCCGTGGAAAAAAGGATCGGCCATTAGCCCACGGGCTATCAAGCGTAATACAAAAATCCTGAAATAAATGTTGATAGAATCAGTCGGGTATTCTAGAATTGCCCCTCTGTTCGTTATGGAAAACAATTTCATGTTTAGCCGTCTGCGCGAAGACATCCACTCGGTTTTTGAGCGTGATCCTGCTGCCCGCACCTCGTGGGAAGTTCTGACCTGCTATCCGGGTGTGCACGCGGTGATCCTGCACCGCCTGTCGCACTGGCTATGGGGTCATCAACTGCGCTGGCTGGGGCGCCTGGTTTCGCATCTGGCGCGGTTTTTTACCGGAATCGAAATCCATCCGGGGGCGACGATCGGACGCCGCTTCTTTATCGACCACGGCATGGGCGTGGTGATCGGTGAAACCGCAATCGTCGGTGACGACGTGACGCTTTATCATGGCGTGACGCTCGGCGGTACTTCATGGACCAAGGGCAGGCGCCACCCGACACTGGAAAATGGCGTCGTTATTGGTGCCGGCGCGCAAGTGCTCGGCCCGATCACGGTCGGTGCCGGTGCCAAGGTCGGATCCAATGCCGTGGTTGTCAAGAACGTTCCTGCTGGAACCACCGCCGTAGGCAATCCGGCGCGCATCATCGATACCGAACTGGCCCAGAAGCGCGAGGAGAAGGCCGGCCAGATGGGCTTTTCGGCGTATGCCCTGGCGAGCAATCAGGACGATCCGCTGGCCAAGGCCATTCACGGCCTGCTTGATCATGCCGTAGATACTGATCGCCGCATCGACGTACTGCTCCGGAAGCTGGAGGACAGCGGCGTCAGTCTTGAGGACGAACTCGCTACGGCAGACAAGTTCGATCCTAAATACCTGAGTAAAATTGTTGACTAATTTGTGGAACTTTTTGCATAGTTGACTGAACTAATCAACTATTAACCAGGAGGCACTATGCGATTGACAACCAAGGGACGTTTTGCGGTCACCGCGATGATCGATCTGGCGTTGCGCAGTGGCGATGGCCCGGTAACATTGGCCGGCATCAGCGAACGGCAGAAGATTTCTCTCTCTTATCTCGAACAATTGTTCGGCAAGTTACGCCGCTACAGTCTGGTGGACAGCGTTCGCGGCCCTGGTGGTGGCTATTGTCTGGCACGACCGGGAGGACAGATCACCGTCGCCGACATTGTTCGTGCCGTTGATGAGCAACTAGACGCAACGCAATGCGGCGGCAAGGAGAACTGCAAGGACGAAGAGCGCTGCATGACGCATGAACTGTGGGCCACACTGAATTCGAAGATGTACGACTATCTGAGCTCTGTGACGCTGTCCGACCTTGCCGAACAGCAACTGAAGAAGCTTGGCGGCGAGGTTTCGGTGCTCAGGGATGCGCGGCGCATCCGCGAGAATTCACGCGCCAAGTCGATGGCTGCTGCTGCCTGAAAACCATGTTTGCGCCAGCCTATCTTGATTACAACGCGACCACACCGCTTGAACCGGCAGTGCTGGAAGCGATGCTGCCCTGGCTTTCTCGGCAGTTCGGCAATGCCTCGAGCCGGCATGAGTATGGTCGGGCGGCGCGGCAGGCAATCGATGAGGCACGTAGCCAGGTGGCCTCGGCAATCGGCGCGCATGCAACGGAAGTCGTATTTACCAGTGGTGGGTCGGAAGCGAACAACCTCTTCATCAAGGGCGCGGCGGCGTGCATTAAACCTGGTTTGCTGGCGGTAAGCGCGATTGAGCATCCGTGTGTGATCAAACCCGCCGAACAACTGGTCAGGCGCGGCTGGCTGCTGCAAAACTGGCGGTTGATCACAACGGCCGGGTCGATGCACAGAATTACCAGGTCGTTCTGAAACAGAAGCCGAAGCTGGTCTCGGTGATGCTCGCCAACAACGAAACCGGGGTGCTGCAGGATATTGCGGCGCTGGCCACCCAGGCCAGGGCGACGGGTGCCTGGTTTCACACCGATGCGGTGCAGGCGGTGGGAAAGATCGCCGTCGATTTTCGCGCTTTGAACGCGGCCGGCGTTCATGCGCTGACCCTCTCGGCGCACAAGATCGGCGGGCCAAAAGGCGCGGCAGCCCTGGTGCTCGACAAGCGCGTCGAGCTGGAACCCTTGATTGCCGGTGGTGGCCACGAACGGGGATTGCGTTCAGGGACCGAAAACGTGGCGGCGATTGTCGGATTTGGAGTCGCCTGTGAATTGGCCGTACAGCAACTGGCAACGGCGGCGCCACGCCTGATCGCCTTGCGCGGACTGCTGGAAACCGGGCTGCGTGCCATGGAGGCCACGCTATTTGCTGCCAGTGCCGAACGTCTGCCGAATACAGTTTATTTTGCCTTGCCCCGGGTGGATGGCGAGACGCTGGTGGGCCAGCTTGATCGTGCCGGTTTTGCGCTGGCCAGTGGCGCCGCGTGCTCAAGTGCCAACCCGGAGCCATCGCATGTTTTGCGCGCCATGGGCGTTGCCCCTGAACTGGCGCGAGGCGCCGTGCGCATCAGCCTGGGTTCGGCCAGCACGTTAGCGCAAGTGAATGATTTTTTGAATACGTTGCAGATCACGCTGTCCAAACTGCAGCGGCTTACCGCCATTGCGGTTTAACCCTTGAACCCTACGGAGCGAAAGAAATGCTGAAACTGCCGATCTATCTCGATTATTCTGCAACCACGCCGGTTGATCCGCGCGTTGCGGAAAAGATGATCCCCTATCTAGTCGAAAAATTCGGCAATCCGGCGTCGCGTTCGCATTCCTTCGGTTGGGAGGCTGAAGCTGCGGTGGAAGAAGCGCGTGACGAAGTCGCGAAGCTGGTCAATGCCGACCCCAAGGAAATCGTCTGGACTTCGGGCGCCACCGAGTCGAATAACCTGGCGATCAAGGGGGCTGCACACTTTTACTCGGGTAAAGGCAAGCATGTCATCACCGTCAAGACCGAGCACAAGGCGGTACTCGATACCTGCCGCGAACTTGAGCGCGAAGGTTTTGAAGTGAGCTACCTTGATGTCAGGGACGACGGACTGCTCGATCTCGATGTATTCAGGGCCGCGCTGCGCCCGGATACCATTCTGGTCTCGGTGATGTTCGTCAACAACGAAATCGGTGTCATCCAGCCGATTGCCGAAATCGGCGAGATCTGTCGTGGAAAAGGCATTATTTTTCACGTTGATGCGGCGCAGGCGACGGGCAAGGTGCTGATCGATCTGGCAACGCTCAAGGTTGATCTGATGAGTTTCTGTGCGCACAAGACTTACGGCCCGAAAGGTATCGGCGCACTCTATATACGTCGCAAGCCTCGCGTCCGTCTGGAGGCGCAGATGCACGGTGGCGGCCATGAACGCGGTTTCCGCTCGGGCACTCTGGCGACGCACCAGATCGTCGGCATGGGCGAGGCTTTCCGACTGGCGCGTGAGGAGATGGGTGTCGAGAACGAACGGGTCCGCATGTTGCGTGATCGACTGCTCAAGGGCTTGTCCGATATCGATCAGGTATTTATCAACGGTGACATGGAGCAGCGCGTTCCGCATAACCTGAATATCAGCTTTGCCTACATCGAAGGCGAGTCGATGCTGATGGCGATCAAGGATCTCGCCGTATCGTCAGGCTCGGCCTGTACTTCGGCCTCGCTCGAACCGTCCTACGTGCTGCGTGCGCTGGGCCGCGAGGATGAACTGGCGCACAGCTCGATCCGCTTCACCCTCGGTCGTTTCACCACCTTGGAAGAGATCGACTATGCCATCAAATTGTTGCACGAGAAGATCGGCAAGCTACGCGAACTTTCACCGCTGTGGGAGATGGTGCAGGAAGGCGTCGATCTGAGCACGGTTCAGTGGGCAGCGCATTAATTCGGTGAGGAGTGAGGAGTGAGGCGTGAGGGGTGAAGCCCGTCTGATCTTCTTCTGACTTCTGACTCTTGACTTTTTTCACAGGAGGTTTGAAATGGCATACAGCATAAAGGTTCTGGATCACTACGAAAACCCGCGCAACGTGGGTTCCTTCGGCAAGGAAGAGGAAGGCGTGGCAACCGGCATGGTCGGCGCGCCGGCCTGCGGTGACGTGATGAAACTGCAGATCAAGGTCGGCAGGGACGGTATCATTGAGGATGCCAAGTTCAAGACCTACGGCTGTGGTTCGGCCATTGCCTCGTCTTCGCTGGTCACCGAGTGGGTCAAGGGCAAGAGCATCGATCAGGCGCTGGGCATCAAGAATACCCAGATTGCCGAAGAACTGGCATTGCCGCCGGTAAAGATTCACTGCTCGATTCTTGCCGAAGACGCGATCAAGGCGGCAGTGGCCGATTACAAAAAGAAGCACGCTGCATAAAGACAATTACGAAATAGAAGGAGGTTTTCAATGGCGGTTACGCTTTCCGAAAAAGCGGCGAAACACGTTGCCAGTTATCTGGTCAAGCGCGGCAAGGGAATTGGTCTGCGCCTTGGCGTGCGCACCAGCGGATGCTCGGGCGTGGCCTACAAGCTCGAGTTTGCCGATGTGGCCGATCCTGATGACATCGAATTCGAGTCACATGGCGTCAAGGTGCTGATTGATGCCAAAAGCCTGCCTTATCTTGATGGCACTGAACTCGACTACACGCGAGAGGGTTTGAGCGAGGGTTTCAAGTTCAATAATCCCAACGTCAAGGACGCCTGCGGTTGCGGGGAAAGTTTTAACGTTTGATGGCGCTCGGGGGCATTTTCCCCCCGGGCTTGCCGTACTGATCGTATTGACTCGCAGGGATTTCCTTCGAGCTTCTCCGTCCAGGGTGCAGCGCCCCGGTTTAACTTGAGGTATGTGCGGGAAGACCGCCACTATCCGAATGAATTTCAACGACGACCACTATGCTCTGTTCGAACTGCGGCGAAGCTTCCAGCTCGATGTTTCATTGCTTGACAGGCGCTATCGCGAGATTCAGGCGCAGGTTCATCCTGACAAGTTCGCGCAGGCCGGCGACGCCGACCGGCGTCTCTCCTTGCAGTGGGCAACGCGCGTCAATGAGGCCTATCAAACGCTGAAAAAACCCTTGTCGCGGGCGCAGTATCTTTTGCGTCTTGCCGGTCAGGAGGTGGGTGCCGAGAACAATACCGCCATGCCGGAAGACTTTCTGATGGAGCAGATGGAATGGCGTGAGGCCGTTGCCGAAGC
Source organism: Candidatus Propionivibrio dominans (assembly GCA_016709335.1). Classification (GTDB taxonomy): domain Bacteria; phylum Pseudomonadota; class Gammaproteobacteria; order Burkholderiales; family Rhodocyclaceae; genus Propionivibrio; species Propionivibrio dominans. The sequence continues at coordinate 25,655 of JADJNC010000019.1, forward strand.
GCGTCTTGGCCGTGAACAGGGAGAGCTGGAGCACCTGCATCTTCGTTTGAAGCAGCAGATGACCGACCGCTATGAGCAACTCGCTGTCCTGCTTGATGATCGGCACGACTATCCTGCGGCGGCTGATCTTGTTCGACGGCTGATGTTTCTCGAAAAGCTGCTGTTTGAAATTGACGAGGCCATGGCCGCACTTGAGGCGTAGAGCAGTAATTAACCCAGGATCAAGGAATTCATGGCACTTTTGCAGATTGCAGAACCCGGAGAGTCGGCAGCACCCCACCAGCACAAGCTTGCGGTCGGTATCGATCTTGGCACCACCAATTCTCTCGTGGCCACGGTTCGTAGCGGACTCTCGGTGGTTATCAGCGATGAGTTGGGGCGTCCGCTACTTCCTTCGGTTGTGCGCTATCACCCAGACGGCAGCAGCGAGGTGGGATATGAAGCGCAGGCCAATCAGGCACTAGACCCGCGCAATGTGATTGCTTCGGTCAAACGCTTCATGGGTCGTGGTCTCAATGACATCGCCCATCGCGAATCGATGCCTTATGATTTCGTGGATGCTCCCGGGATGGTTCGTCTGCGCACAGTGGCGGGTGTCAAGAGTCCGGTTGAAGTTTCTGCCGACATTCTCAGAGCATTGCGCTTGCGCGCCGAAGCCGCGCTGGGTGGCCAGCTCGTCGGCGCGGTCATCACTGTTCCGGCCTATTTTGACGATGCCCAGCGCCAGGCGACCAAGGACGCTGCCAGGCTGGCCGGGCTGCCCGTTCTGCGGCTGCTCAACGAGCCGACGGCGGCGGCCATTGCCTATGGTCTGGATAACGCGGCCGAAGGGGTTTATGCCGTCTATGACCTGGGCGGCGGAACTTTCGATATCTCGATTCTGAATCTGTCCAGGGGTGTTTTCGAGGTCATGGCTACCGGCGGCGACTCGGCGCTGGGCGGTGACGATTTCGATCAGCGTATCTTCTGCTGGATTATCGAAGCCGCCAAACTCAAGCCCCTGTCCATCGAGGATGCCCGCCTGCTCCTGACACGTGCCCGCGAAGCCAAGGAGTACCTGACGCCGCATGGCGTTGCACCGATCAGCGCGCGGCTGAACAGTGGCGAGGTGGTCGATCTCAAACTGACCACCGAAATCTTTACCGAGATCTCACAAACGCTGGTCGCCAAGACGATTCAACCGGTCAAGAAGGCGCTACGCGATGCCGGATTGTCTGTCTCCGACATCAAGGGTGTGGTCATGGTCGGCGGGGCTACGCGCATGCCGCAGGTTCAGCGTGCCGTCGGTGAGTTCTTCAGGCAGGTACCGCTGAACAACCTCGATCCGGACAAGGTGGTCGCCCTTGGCGCGGCAACACAGGCCAATCTGCTCGCCGGAAACCGTGCCGCCGGTGACGACTGGCTGCTGCTCGATGTCATCCCGCTTTCGCTCGGGCTGGAAACCATGGGTGGCCTTGTAGAAAAAATCATACCAAGAAATTCAACGATTCCGGTTGCACGCGCACAGGAATTCACCACCTTCCGTGACGGCCAGACGGCACTGGCGGTGCATGTGGTGCAAGGCGAGCGAGAACTCATTACCGACTGCCGTTCGCTGGCGCGCTTTGAACTGCGCGGCATTCCGCCAATGGTCGCCGGTGCGGCCCGCATCCGTGTGCGCTTCCAGGTCGATGCGGACGGTTTGCTTGCCGTTTCGGCCAGCGAACTGACCTCCGGTGTTGAAGCGAGCATCACCGTCAAGCCAGCGTATGGCCTCTCTGACGACGAGATCGCCGGAATGCTCAAGGATTCCATGACCCATACCCGGGACGATGCGCTAAGGCGTGCGCTGAAGGAAGCCCAGGTTGAAGCGCAGCGCCTGATCGAAGCCGTAGTGTCGGCAATGAAGAGCGATGGCGATCTGCTCTCTGAAGAGCAACGGGTGAAACTAGAGTCTTGCATCGCCCGCTTGCAGACGACGGCACTTGGCGATAACCGCCGGCATATCACGCTGGCCATGGACGATCTTGAGGCCGAGACCAAGGATTTTGCTGCACGGCGCATGAACAGATCGATCCACAACGCATTTGCCGGAAGAAGCATCAACGATCTTGAGGGAGGCCAGGATTCTTCGAAGAGCCTGGGAGAACCCGCATGACACAAATCATCGTTCTGCCGCATGTCGAGCTTTGCCCGGAGGGTGCGGTGATCGAGGCCAGGGCAGGGGAATCCGTCTGCCAGAATCTGCTCGAAAACGGCATTGCCATCGAGCATGCCTGCGAAATGTCCTGCGCCTGTACCACCTGCCACGTCATCGTTCGCGAGGGTTTTAACGCGCTTGAACCCTCCGAGGAACTCGAGGACGATCTGCTCGACAGAGCCTGGGGACTGGAACCGAATTCCCGCCTGTCGTGTCAGACCATGGTCAATGAAACCCCCCTGGTGATCGAGATTCCGCGTTACTCGATCAACATGACCAGGGAAGGTAAGCACTAGGAGATGAGGCGATGAAATGGACTGATGTGAACGATCTCGCCATCGAGCTTGCCGAAGCGCATCCCGAGGTCGACCCGCTGAAGATCAATTTTGTCGATCTGATGAACTGGGTCATCGCCTTGCCCGACTTTGACGACGATGCCAAGCACTGCGGCGAGAAAATTCTGGAGGCGATCCAGCAAGCCTGGATTGATGAATCAACATGAAGCCTGAAGAGTTCGGAGGTATTCAGCGCAATGTTCTTGGCGGGCCGCTCGGTCGATGCAGTGACAAACCGCTGACCGGTTTTTTCCGTGACGGCTGCTGTAATACGAGCGAGGAAGATTTTGGCAGTCACACCCTCTGTGTGGTGCTGACCGATGAATTTCTTGAATTCTCCAGGGCACGCGGCAACGATCTGTCAACTCCCCGCCCCGAGTACGACTTCCCCGGCCTGCATGCCGGCGAACGCTGGTGCCTCTGCGCCGCTCGCTGGCGGGAAGCCTTGCATTTCGGAAAGGCTCCGCGGGTCGTGCTCACTGCCTGTAATGAAGCGTCACTGGAGATCGTCAGCCTGGACGATCTGAAGCATTACGCGATTGATCTGAACTGAATCTCGTGTGTCAATGCCGGGTCGGGCGGGCAAGTCCGCCAGACAGAGCAGAGCCATTGATCAGGGGTAGATAACTCAGGCACAGTCAGATAAGGGCGTTGCGCAATCCGCTCGAACCCTCTTGAAATCTTTGCGGGGCTACCCCATATGGCCGGCATACGGGGATCCCCCGGATTTTTTAGAGGAAAATGAAATGGCTAATATTTTGCGTTATAGCCCCGGAGATGATGCGTTTGACGATCTCTTTCGCGGCTTTTTTATGCGTCCGGTACGTTTTGAAGGGCAGCAGGAAGTCCAGATCAAGGTTGAAGTCAGTGAAGACGACAAGGCTTACACCGTTCATGCCGAAATTCCCGGTGTGAAGAAAGAGGACATCCATGTAGCGGTCGAAGGCAACCAGGTTTCGATCAGCGCCGAAGTCAAGAACGAAAAGGAAGTGAAGGAAGGAAGCAAGGTGCTGCGTAGTGAACGCTACTACGGCAGGGTGTCACGTTCGTTCGCGCTGGGACAGGATGTCGATGATACAGCGGTCACGGCGAAGTACATCAACGGTTTGCTGGAGTTGCATTTGCCCAAACGCGCTGTCGCGAGAACCAAGCAAATTACCATCCAGTAGGCGGAAATCAGTACTTTGCGATGTAGACCGGACGGCGCCGTCAATCGAGTATCAGGCGTCGTCCGTCTCTGACCATACGTTCAAATTCATCAGCGGCGATCGGTGGGCTGAACAGATAGCCTTGCAACTGGTCACATCCCAATCCGCGCAGGAAGTTCATTTGAGCCTGGGTTTCAACACCTTCGGCGACGATTTCCTGGCGCAGTTGTTTGCCCATGGTGACAATGGCCTGGGCGATGGCACAGTCATTCTCGTCGTCAGGAACGCCGATCACAAAGCTGCGGTCGATTTTCAGCGTGGTAATCGGGAACTTTTTCAGGTAGGCAAGGCTGGAGTAACCGGTGCCAAAATCGTCCAGCGAAAGATTGAATCCCAACGCTACCAGTTCGTTCATGATCGGAATGACTTTTTCCGGCCCGCGCACCAGCAGGCTTTCGGTGATCTCCAGTTTAAGCAATTCACAAGGTAAGTGATGGTGCGCTATCGTTGCTTGCAGACGTTCCGGAAGTTGATTGTCAAACTGACGCGCAGAAATGTTAACGGCAATCGGAAGCGGTTCGAGCCCGACATCCTGCCAGATTCGGATCTGGCGGCAAGCCTCGTCGAGTATCCAGCTTCCCAGTTCCAGGATCAGGCCGGTTTCTTCAGCCAGCGGAACAAATTTGTCCGGCGGGATCAAGCCATGTTCGGGGTGATACCAGCGAATGAGCGCTTCGGCGCCAACGATTCGACCGCTGCGCAGACTGACTTTGGGCTGATAGTGCAACATCAGTTGATTACCGCTCAGTGCCTGGCGTAATTCGCCTTCGAGTTGCCATTGCTCTTTGGCGCGAAGGTTCATTTCCGGGCTGTAATACAGGAAGCCGTTTTCGTTGTTCCGCTGCACGCGCTGCATTGCAATATCGGCATAGCGTTGCAAGGCACCTGCATTGAGGCCGTCTTCAGGGTAGATCGCTATGCCGATGCTGGCACCGATATGCAGGGCATGCGACCCGATCACGAAGGGGCTTTCGAGACAGGCCAGCAGTTTTTTTGCCACGAGGCCACTGTGCTCACGTTTCTGGATGCTGGACAGAGCCACGACAAATTCATCGGCGCCGATTCTGGCCAGTATGTCTTCCTGGCGCAGCACATTCCGCATACGCTGCCCAACCTGGCGCAACAAGGCATCGCCGACTTCATGGCCGAGTGAGTCGTTGACCGAATTGAACCGGTTCAGGTCGATGACCAGCAGGGCGCAATGATCCTTGTTACGGTGTGCGACAGCCAGCGCCTGTTCGACAAGCTGGTGGAACAAGGTGCGATTGGGCAGGCCGGTCAGACTATCGAAATTGACGATTTGCTGCATGCGTTCTTCGACGGCGCGTAGGGCGCTGATATCGGAGAACATCGAGAAGGCATGCGAGACAAGACCATCGGCGTTGCGCGCGACACCGATGGAGACCGATTGCGGAAACAGGTCGCCATTCTTTCGTCGTCCGATGATTTCACCCTGCCAAACATCGGCACCGTGCATTGCGGCAAGCACTTTTTCCCTCAAATCGGTGCCATGAACGCCGGAATTCAGCAAATCAGTCGTCTCGCCGATAGCTTCTCCTGCTGAATAGCCGGTAATGCGGGAGAATGCAGGGTTAACCGAGACAATACGCTCGCTGGCATCTGTAATGAGAATGCCTGCTTCGCTATCCTCGATGATTTTTGCATACAGGCGGTGCTTTTCCTCGGTCGAAAGTCGGTCGGGAATTTCCGATAGATGTGCCTCCATGGCGACCGCTTCGTTGTTGTCGTCAAGAATATGCTGCAAGGTCATATTGGCGCGAAAAGTCTCCCCGGATTTCTTGCGGCGCCGAACTTCCATCAAGGGGCTGCCGTGGTCGAGGAACAATTCGAATATTTTGCTGATGTGCGCATCGGGCTCTTCGGCGTAGAGAAACAGGATATGCTGGCCAATCGCCTCGTCAGGTGTATATCCGAACAGCATCTCCGCTCCCCGGTTCCAGCCAGTCAGATAACCATGCATATCCATCGTGATGACCGGCTCATGCTGCCATCGATCAAGGTCCGCTGCAGGTGGTGCTGTTTCTGTTGTTGTTTCGGGTCTGTCAGTTTCCAGCGAGCGCAGTGCCTGCTGCAATTCAATGAGTTTCCGCGAAAGATCCTCGCCGCCCAGATGGTGTGCCTGAGCACAAAGATCAAGGCAGCGTTGAATGTGCGAATCAGGCATGAACAGCATCCTGCTGGTCGTGGATGACTCCCAGCATCCACCGACAGGCATCGAGACTGAGCAGGTTGTAGTCGGCTATCGACAGGTTCAAGCCGCCCAGCAGATCAATCAGCCGGGTTTCATCAGCGCATTCCGAGCATTCGACGGCCTGCAGCAGGCCCCCCAACTCGCCTTCATGGTGCAGCACTGCGCTGGCCAGCGATTCGTTAAGGTGCAGCGGCTTCAGAATCCCGGCCAAAGGTGAACCAAACAAAATTCCAAGCAGCGAGAACATGCCGGCCATGAATGCATGGTCCTGTTTCGAGCGATCAAGGCCGCCGGCTTTGGCCAGTAATTCCATGGTACGGGCGCGCACGGCCACCCGCGCCAGCAACATGGCGGAACGATAATCGTCACGGCTCGCTGCGAACAGCATCAGGTTCAGCCAGCGCTTCAATTGTTGGCGTCCAAGAATCAGGATCGCCTGCGCGAAGCTCGAAATAGTCCTGCCTACACCCACACCCAGCGAATTGACAAGACGTAGAAGATGGTAAGCCAGCACCGGATCCTGCCGGAAAATAGCCTCGATCTCACAGGTATCGGCATCCGTCGCTACCAGTTGCAGGAGCTTGAGCGACAGTGATCGTGAGGCGGCCTGACTTCCCGACCTGGTAGCCGGCGGGGCAAAATACCAGTCACCGCTCAGCCAGCGAGCCGCAGGTGGTAGTACGGGCTTTGTCTGCTCGCTGGAAAAATGAGTCATCTCTCCCGGTAACATCCTGCACCCCGCATCCAGCAAAGTCTCCAGCAACTCAGGGGGCAAGCGCCTGGCGAGATCATCGCCAACAAGGCAGGGGAATGCGCTTGCAAGGGCGGTAAAACTGTCTTCCGCAAACAGCTGCTGCAGTGCGTTCATGTCGCCTGCGCCAACATCGAGCTCTAGGCCACCCGGATTCAGCTTTGTATCAGCCAGAAGTTTCATGAATAACAACGGCGGTAGGCTCATGATGACCCTCGATGGACTATTTTTGAAGCAGGTGCCTTCGGCATCTGCCAATAATTGTTCATTACTAACGGCATCAATCAACAGAACTCAAGGGTATTTATAGTTTTTTTCATCGAAGCCACCTGAGTCTCATGCCCTTGGCTTGGGTCTTTGCAACTTTTGTGCACTATTGGCATGCCCTTTTCACTCTCGATGTTTTAGAATCAAGACAGCGCACCGTGTTGTGATCAGTATTCGCGAATCGGAAGTGCCACAGACTACGCAGGGCGACAACCCGCGGGGTAACTCACCGCTTAGCCGAGTGCAATTTATGCCACACCGAGTATTAAGAGTTCCCGAGCGCGGTATGCTCGATGCCTATGAGGCCGTGCTTGCCGGGCGAGGGTTTTCGGCTGATTCGGCACAGCGTGCCGCGGCCGAAAGGCTTCAGCTTCTGTACTATCAGTTGCTTTCCTTCAAGGTGGGTCGTCGTAGCGCCCTGCGTCGGGCTTTTTCTCCACCTGCCGTACCGCGCGGCGTATATTTCTGGGGCGGTGTCGGGCGTGGCAAGAGTTTCCTGATGGATTGCTTCTACGATTCTGTACCCTATGTGCGCAAACGACGCATCCACTTTCACGCCTTCATGCAGGATGTTCATCGCCAGTTGAATGCCTTCAAGAAGGAGAGCGACCCGCTGACGAAAGTGGCCGAACGCATTGCCGACGAGTGCCGGCTGATTTGCTTCGATGAGTTTCATGTCTCCGATATCGCCGACGCAATGATCCTTCGTCGCCTGCTCGACGCATTGTTTTCTCGCGGTGTGGTTTTCGTGATGACCTCGAATTATCCACCGGACCGGCTTTATCCGAATGGTTTGCAGCGTGAGAATTTCCTGTCGACCATCGCCTTGATCAAGTCGAAAGTGGATGTGCTGGAGGTAGATTCCGGCGTCGATTATCGCTTGCGTACTCTGGAGCAGGTTGAAATCTATCATTACCCGGTCGATGCCAAAGCCGAAACGAGAATGGCTGATTATTTCGTTGCCATGGCGGGCGGCGAGGGAATTCCTGGCAGCAGTATCGAGGTACTTGGCCGTAGCATTCCTACCTTGCGTCAGGGTAATGACCTGATCTGGTTCGATTTCAAGTCGCTGTGCGGTGGTCCGCGCTCACAAAATGATTATCTTGAATTGGCCCGCGCCTTTCACACGGTGCTGCTCTCCGGCATTCCGAAGATGTCGGCGAGCATGTCTTCCGAGGCGCGACGCTTTACCTGGCTGGTGGATGTGCTTTATGACCACAAGGTCAAACTGATAATCACGGCAGATTGTGAGGCCGAAAAGCTCTATACCGAGGGTACGCAAGCCAGTGAGTTTTTCCGCACCGTCAGCCGACTGACCGAGATGCGTTCGCGGGAGTACCTGGCCCTGCCACACCTGGCTTGAAAGTCCGGCGGGGTCAGAGGCAGATTATTGCTTGAGGAGTAATTCATGCGTCGACTGCTGATTCTTGTCTGGCTTGTCTTTTCGGGACAGGCTTTTTCCCAGCAGGTGATGGAGATCATACCGCTCAGGTATCGCATGGTCGAGCAGGTATTACCCTCGCTTCAGCCGTTTGTCGAGCCGGGCGGCGCCTTGTCCGGGATGAACAACCAGTTGATTGTTCGTGCCTCGCGCAACAATATCGAGCAGATCAAACAGGCGCTTTCGGCCATTGACGTGCCCACCCGACGCTTGATGATCCGCGTCAGCCAGAATCGTGATGCCGTGAGCAGGCAAAAGGGTGCCGGTCTGTCGGGCAATGTCGGTGTTGGCAACAATGTGCGCATCATTCAGCCCCCAGACGGAATGCAGGGCAGTACGAAGATCGAAGTGCGCAGCGGTGATTCCAGAGTAAATGCGCAGGTCTACGATTCACGCAGCACCCGGGATGTGCAAGCCAGTCAGTCGGTACAGGTTGTCGATGGTGGCCGGGCCTTTATCCAGATCGGGCAATCGCTGCCCTTGCCGTTGCGCCAGGTGGTGCGCGGCCCGAACGGCTGGGTGGCTACCGATAGTGTGGTCTATCGTGATATCGGCCAGGGTTTTTATGCGGTACCGAACCTGGTGGGTGACCGGGTGACACTGGAGATCAGTCCGCAGTTTGATTCGCCTGGCAATCAGGGGTACGGCAGCGTCAATACGCAGCGCTTGTCGACCACAGTCTCGGGGCGTTTGGGCGAGTGGATTGAACTGGGAGGAAGCGGCCAGCAGGCATCGGGGAGTGACAGCCGAAACCTGGGCTCGGGAAGCAGCGAAATGCGCGACAACCGCAGCGTATGGCTGCGGGTTGATGAATTGCCCTGAAGTTCAACCCGGGACAGCAAGCCTAAATAATATCGGTATCCAGACAGAAGCGGTTGCGACCGGCTTCACGGGCATTGAGCAGCAGCGATCTGCTGCGCTCGATCAGCGCTGCCGAGTTTTCACCGGTGTATTCGGTGATGCCGCCGCTGATCGTCACTTTCAGGCCGGTGCTGGCAAATTCATGGGCTTCGATCAGTACGCGCAGGCGTTCGAGTCCGACCATGGCGTCCTTAAGGGAAACATTGGGCAGTACCAGCAGAAATTCGTCTTCGCCGATACGACCGGCGATATCGATTTCACGCAGGCTTTTGCCAAGCAGTTTGCCGATGCTGGCCAGCACACTGTCTCCGGACGCTTGTCCGTGTTCGGCACAGAGAGGAAAGTATCGGTCAACATCAACCTGTGCCAGTGTGAAAGGCGTCCCGTAGCGGCGTGCGCGGTGGATTTCGTTTTCCAGCAGGTGCATGACATATCGCTGGTTGAACAGGCCGGTCAGCGGGTCGTGAATTGAAAGTTTTTTGACCGCGCTGTGCAGGATTCTCTCAGCGTTGATGTCTGTCAGCGTCAGCAGCACCCGGCGGACGCTGCCGTTTTCAGAAAAGACAGGAAGCGCATTAACGCGGAGCCAGGTCGTCTGTGCATCTCCATTGCTCAATGCCATGATGCGGTCAAGAACGGGGCGTGCTGTGCGCACTACCGACTTGAGCGGTAGTTCGTCGGAGGAAATCGTCTGGCCGCTTTCGGTCTTCCAGACAGGGGTCGTATTCCCCAGTAACTTGCCGGCCATCTTGTTGTTAAAGCACGGCAATGCGTCAGCAGAAAACACCATCAGACCGACGCTCAGGCTGTCGAGCAATCCCGCGTAGCGCCTGATTTCTTCATCTTCGGCGTAAGACGCATTCGGCAGTGGCGAATAGCATTGCGCTGCGTTCATCGGTATCAGGCTCGACCATGATTAAGCGAATACGCAAAGCGTAATGCAGAAAAACCAATGAACGAGCAATAAACCGCCAACAGGCGTGAATTGGCTGACGAACGGGTCTAAGCAGCGGCCAGTGCCTGGTCGAGATCGGCAAGCAGGTCGTCAATGTGCTCAATGCCGAGCGACAGACGGATCATGTCTTCGGAAACACCGGCCTTGAGCATTTCATCCGGCCCGAGTTGACGGTGTGTGGTCGATGCCGGATGGCAGGCCAGCGACTTGGAATCGCCGATGTTGACCAGTCGGGTGAACAGTTGCAGCGCATCCTGGAAGCGTCCACCGCCCACGCTGCCGCCCTTGACGCCAAAGGTGAGAATGCCGGAGGCAAGCCCACCCATGTATTTGTGCACCAGAGCGTGATCCTTGTGCTCGGGAAGCCCGGCATAATTGACCCACGATACCTTGGCGTGGCTCTTGAGGAATTCGGCGACCTGCTGGGTGTTCGCGCAGATGCGGTCCATGCGCAGTGGCAGCGTTTCCAGCCCCTGCAGGATCAGAAAGGCGTTGAAAGGTGAAATGGCAGCGCCCATGTTGCGCAGTGGAACGACGCGGGCACGACCGATGAACGCAGCCGGACCAAGGGCTTCGGTGTAGACCACGCCGTGGTAGGAAACGTCCGGTTCGTTCAGGCGCTTGTACTTGGCCTTGTGCTCGGCCCAGGGAAACTTGCCGCTGTCGACGATGATGCCGCCGATCGAGTTGCCGTGGCCCCCGATATACTTGGTCAGCGAATGCACGACGATGTCGGCGCCATGCTCGAAAGGACGGCACAGATAGGGCGAGGGTACCGTGTTGTCGACGATCAGCGGGACGCCATTGCGGTGCGCGATTTCTGCGAGTTTTTCAAAATCGGTGATGTTGCCGAGCGGGTTGCCGACCGATTCGCAGTAAATCGCCTTGGTCTTGCCATCGATCTGTTTTTCAAAGGTGGCCGGATCGCTATAGTCGGCAAAGCGCACGCCAATGCCGTATTGCGGTAAGGTATGGGCAAAAAGATTATACGTGCCGCCGTATAGCGTCGAGGCTGAAATGATGTTGTCGCCTGCCTCGGCAATGGTCATGATGGCGTAGGTAATGGCGGCCTGACCGGAAGCCAGTGCCAGACCGGCAATACCCCCTTCCATCGCGGCGACGCGCTTTTCGAGAACGTCCTGGGTCGGGTTCATGATGCGTGTGTAGATGTTGCCTGGTACCTTGAGATCGAAAAGATCGGCACCGTGTTGCGTGCTGTCGAAGGAATACGAAGTGGTCTGGTAGATCGGCACGGCCACGGCTTTGGTTGTCGGTTCGGGACTGTAGCGGGCGTGGACGGCAAGGGTTTTCGAGTTTCATGGGGCTCTCCAGAACAGTGTGGGATACAAAGAACGGATATTATCACTTGCAAAGCAAGTCATCAGAACGAGAGTTCGTCGAAATCAAACCTTTCCCGGGACAAAAAAAAAGCGCCCCGCAGGGCGCTTCAGGGCAATTCCGGCATCGCTTTACATACGAATCAGCTGGCCGTTATTGATGCGTACGCGATCACCACGCTGCAACGCGGGTGGCTGCGCTTCCGAGAAAACGCGGATATTGCCGTCGTCAAGGCGAACGGTGATTTCATAGTGTTTCGAGCTGCGCACATTCTTTTCTATCTCGTTACCGGCATAGGCACCACCAACGGCGCCGACAACGGCACCGACCGTCTTGCCCCGACCACCGCCGACCTGATTGCCCAGCAGCCCGCCGACAACGCCGCCGCCAATCGCGCCAAGCCCTGTGCCTTCGCCATCCTGCTTGACCTCACGAACACTTTGTACCGTGGCACAGTCCCGACAGGCGCCGGAATATTGCTGTTGCTGCTGTTGTTGAGGGCCGTTCTCGACAATGACGCCGCTGTCGTTCATCGGGTAGTTGCCCACCGGCGTTGCCCCACGATTACTGTAGTTGGGCGGTGATTCATAGACATAGGTGTTTTCGTCCGGTCTGGGGGTTTTTCGCGGTGCCGGCTGGCGAGGGGGTGCAGCTTTTTCGGGGGCTGCGGCTTTCGCCACGGGGGCTGTCGGCGTTGCAAGGGGCGCAGGAGCAGTTGGCGTCGTGGGTATTGCAGCCGGTGGCGCAGTCGGGGCAACGGCGACCTGTGCACTTGGTGCAGCACTGTTGGTATGACCGGGGATCCAGCCGGCAAAGGAGGCAATGGCCGCCAGGCTGGCAATCGATACCGTGGTGGCGGCAACGATGATCATCGGGTGGGTGCTACGGGGCTGGTTTTCCATGTTTCGCCTCACTGATTTATTGATGGTGAGCGATAAACGCCGCTGTCCGGCGTTTAGCAGACGCCTGATACAAACAAATACAACTTATCACCCGGGTTATACAGGTGAAGACGCGTAAAGTATGAAACGCTTTGGCATTGATAGCAATGTACTTCCTTGTGCCGCTGCCTGCGGCGTATCACTCAGGGCGCACCCCAGGAGTACTTCTTCGTGATGCGCCTGCGGCGTATCACTCAGGGCGCACCCCGGAGAGTACTTCTTCGTGATGCGCCTGCGGCGTATCACTCAGGGCGCACCCCGGAGAGTACTTCTTCGTGATGCGCCTGCGGCGTATCACTCAGGGCGCATCTGCGGGAAGAGGATGACGTCGCGGATGTTGGCCGAATCGGTCAGCAGCATGACCAGGCGGTCGATGCCGATGCCGCAGCCGCCGGTCGGTGGCAGGCCGTATTCGAGGGCGCGGATGTAGTCGGCATCGTAGAACATGGCTTCCTCGTCGCCGGCGTCCTTGGCTTTGGCTTGCTCCAGGAAGCGCGCCGCCTGATCTTCCGGATCGTTCAGCTCGGAGAAGGCGTTGGCGATCTCGCGACCGACAATGAACAATTCAAAACGCTCGGTGATTTCCGGATTGGCATCGCTGCAACGTGCCAGCGGGCTGATCTCGGCCGGATAGTCGATGATGAAGGTCGGATCCCACAGATCGGCTTCGCTCGTTTCCTCGAACATCAGCAGTTGCAGGGTGCCCAGCCCCATGCCGGTCTTGACTTCGACCTTCATTGCCGTGAGTTTCTGCCTGAGCCATTCGGCATCATGCAACTGTTCGAGCGTGTATTGGGGATGGTACTTGCGGATTGCTTCGACCATGGTCAGCCGGTCGAAAGGCCGCGACAGGTCAAGCGTGCGCCCCTGGTACTCGAAGACTTCGGTGCCCAGCGCGTCACGTGCCGCGTGGCGCAGCAGGCCTTCGGTGAAGTCCATCAGCTTGCGGTATTCGGAGTACGCCTCGTAGAACTCCATCATGGTGAATTCGGGGTTGTGGCGCGGACTCATTCCTTCGTTGCGGAAGTTGCGGTTGACCTCGAAGACCTTCTCGAAGCCGCCAACGACCAGTTTTTTCAGGTATAACTCGGGTGCGATGCGGGAAAAGCTCCATGTCCAGCGCATTGTGGTGCGTCTTGAAGGGGCGTGCCGAGGCGCCGCCGGGAATCGGGTGCATCATCGGCGTTTCGACTTCAAGGAAGCCGTGGCCGGTCATGTAGTTGCGGATCGACTGCACGATCCGGCTACGAGCCGCGAAGGTAAAGCGCGACTGCTCGTTCATGATCAGATCGAGATAACGCATGCGGTACTTCTGCTCCTGATCGGTCAGTCCGTGGAATTTCTCGGGCAGCGGGCGCAACGATTTTGAAAGCAGTCGGATATCCGAGCACTGGACGGTCAGTTCTTCGGTCTTGGTACGAAACAGCGTACCGACAGCACCGATTATGTCGCCGATGTCCCAGCGCTTGAAGGCGGTATAGGTTTCCTCGCCGACCTTGTCGCGCGCGACGTAAAGCTGGATGCGCCCGGAGAGATCGGAAATGGTGATGAAGGAGGCCTTGCCCATGACGCGCTTGAGCATGATGCGTCCGGCGACCTTGACCTCAACCGGAGCTGCCTCAAGTTCTTCGCCGGATTTGGAGGCGTAGACCTCGGCAATCTTGCCGGCGGTGTTTTCCCGCGAAAAATCGTTCGGGTAGGCCTTGCCGGTCGCACGCCATTCGGCGAGCTTGGCGCGGCGCTCGGCAATGATGTGGTTTTCGTCTTGCACGGTTTCGTTGATCAGGGGGCTGGTCTGTTCGGACATGGTCAGTCTCGCAATTAGTGTTATGACAGGTTTTATGGCGGTTTTACAGGGTTCAGACGCCCTGTTTCAGGCTGGCTTCGATGAACTGGTCGAGATCGCCGTCAAGCACGCTCTGCGTATGGCCGACTTCGACGTTGGTGCGAAGATCCTTGATGCGCGACTGATCCAGCACGTAGGAACGAATCTGGTGGCCCCAGCCGATGTCCGTCTTGGCGTCTTCGAGTTTTTGCTGATCGGCCTGGCGCTTGCGGATCTCGGCTTCGTACATGCGCGACTTGAGCATGGCCATCGCTTCGGCGCGGTTGCGATGCTGCGAACGGTCATTCTGGCATTGCACGACGATGCCCGACGGGAGGTGCGTGATGCGCACTGCCGAGTCGGTCTTGTTGATGTGCTGACCGCCGGCACCCGAGGCGCGGTAGGTGTCCACGCGCAGATCGGCCGGGTTGATGTCGATTTCAAACGAATCGTCGATCTCAGGGTAAACGAAGATCGAGCAAAAGCTGGTATGACGTCGTGCATTCGAGTCGAATGGCGATTTGCGAACCAGGCGATGGATCCCGGTTTCAGAGCGCAACATGCCGAAGCAGTAGTCACCGGAGAGCTTGATGGTGGCCGTCTTGATGCCGGCGACATCGCCCTCGGATTCTTCGAGCACGTCGACGGTATAGCCCTTGCGCTCGCCGTACTTGATGTACATGCGCAGCAGCATCGACGCCCAGTCCTGGGCTTCGGTACCGCCGGCGCCGGCTTGTATGTCGATGAAGCAGTTGAGCGGGTCGGCCGGGTTGTTGAACATGCGGCGGAATTCGAGCCTGGCGACTTCCCTTTCGATTCCGTCGACATCGGCGGCAACCGCATTCAGCGTATCGTCATCGCTCTCTTCCCTGGCCATCTCGAAAAGCTCGCCGGCATCCTTGAGGCCTTCGCCAACGCGGTCGAGTATCAGGACAACGTTTTCCAGCGATTTCTTTTCCTTGCTCAGTTCCTGCGCGCGATCGGCGTTGTCCCAGACTTTCGGGTCTTCGAGTTCGCGGGTGACGGCGCTTAACTGATCAAACTTGTGATCGTAGTCAAAGATACCTCCGCAACTCGATGGCCCGCTGAGCGAGGTCGACGAGTCGGTTGGCGATGATATTGAGTTGTTCGGCTTCCATGATTGTTCCGACCACTGAAATAAACCGATCATTATATACGCAGCAAGGCCTGGTCCTGACGGCGACAAAGTGTGCCGGGCTCCAGGTGCGAGCGAACCTTGCCCTTTGCTGGATGAATGCACAGTATGGCTATTTCAAGCGTCCGTAGTAGCCTTTGCGCATTGATTCCTTCCGAGCGACATCGATCATGGCACGAAAAAAATCCGTCTGGTTCCCGCAAATTGGCACTGTGGCAAGCTACATTGGCCGCGCCGGCAAACTGGCCCGTGGCGGCTATAACGTCCGGGTAGTGGCCGAGACATGTGCCGATCGCATGCTGGTCGAAGCCATCGGGCGTAGCGGTTCGCCGGTAAGATTTACGGTCAAGCGTGAAAACCTTGCTCCGCTGCAGCCGGGATTGTTCGATTAAGCAAGTTCAACATGGATAAAAAACCCAGTGCACACCACTCAGGGCTTTTTACCAGTGACGGCGAATGCGTTGTATTCCGGCGTGCAGGGAAGCAAACCGGCAAGGTATTTACGTTTCGCCGTGGCCTTGAGTTGCTTGATCCGGTATTCGGCCTTTGCTGCGCTGGAGCGATCCGGGTATTCGATGCTGGCGAGCAGTCGGGCCGGCGGGTGAGCGCGCGTATAGCGGGCGCCCTTGCCACTGGCGTGCTCGGCGTAGCGCGCAGCAACGTCGATGGCGATGCCGGTGTAGATGCTGCCGTCCAGGCATTCGATCAGATAAAGGAACCACGCGTTTTGCCGGGGTGCGCTGGCATCTTCAGTGACTGATGAAATCGCCTGCATCTTGATCATTTGAAGGCTTTTGCGCAGTTGCTCAGCTTTCACCGGCCATTTCGCCACCCAGCGCTTCGAGCAGATCATCGAGCAGGCGCGTGACCTCGCCGGTCATCAAGGTGAAATCGATGTCGAAACGTTCATCCTCGTTTTCAGCCCGGCCATCGGCTTCTTCCTTGAGAATGTCCAAAAAGCCGAGGCGCTTGATCTGCAGGTTCTCATTGAGCACAAAGGAGATACGCTCACCCCAGGTCAGCGCCAGTCGTGTCACGATCTTGCCGGCCGCTATATGCTGTCGGATTTCCTCGCCTTCGAGTGTGTGTTTGACGTAGCGTACCGTCGCCTTTTCGGCCGAACGCAATTCGAGGTCCTGGTCGATGGTGAAACCAACCGGCGCTTCGCCATCGGCTACCCAGCCGGTCATCGCCGCCGAAGGCGATTGCCCTGTCTTGAGCAGCCTGACCGGCAGGTTGCCGACCGTTTTGCGCAGATGTTCGAGAAACTCCTCGGCCCTGGCTGGCGCTACGGCGTCAATGACCAGCCAGCCGTTGACCGGATCGATCCAGCCAAAAGTGGTGCGGCGGCGAATGAAGGCACGCGGCAGCAGTTCGCCGGTCATCGCATCGCGGAGTTCGCGCATCTCCTTGCGGCCAACGCGGCGACCTTCGTTCTCCTCGATCGCTGTTGCCCGCTCATCGGCAAATTGCCTGACTACCGAGGCCGGCAGCAGCTTTTCCTCGATGCCAAGCGCCAGCAGCCACTGCCGGTTGACGGCATGGACGAGCGTGCCAGCGGCGCTCGGCGAGACCCAGCCGATGCTCCGCGAATCGCCTGCGCCGCAGGGAGCCAGTGTCAGCGTCGATAGCTGTTCTTCAAGTTGACTGGCATTGCTGGCCCGGTTTTTTGGCAGACGGTAGATCTGGAGGTTTCTGAACCACATGCGGCAGACTCAAAAAAAAAGGGATTATAGGGCTGAATACCAGGCGCAACGGATCGTTTTTATTTTTTTGGTACGCTTGATTTATTGCGAGTGTTGAATATGGGCTGCCGTGTAGTTCATAATGTCGGCATGAATGATCCACAACCTATTGATCCGCGACGCCGGATTCGAGAACTTCTTGCCATTCCGGAGCGGGATCGCACCGATGAGCAATGGGATGAACTGAACGAACTCGAAATCCGTACGGCCCCCGGAAACCGTGAGTCAGACCGGCCGCCGGAGCGGCAGTCTGAGATGCGCCCGGGCATTTCCGGACAGGCTCGTCGCCCCGAACGCAACAAGGGGGTAAATAACAACAGCCCACGCCCGGATGGTCGGCCACAGGAAGGAAGACTCGATGGTCGCCCGCCCAAACGACAACATCGTCGGCCGAAACGACCGGTCGAGACCCCTGGTAATAGCTGATGACTTGACCGCTTGACACCCTGAAAAAGCCCGAGTTTGAAAAACTCGGGTTTTTTTATGCATTGAATTGACCTGGGAGGCCTGGTGTAGCTGCGAGCCTTGTCCGGGTGCAGAGGCGAGAACAGTTAACGTGCTGCAGAGCTGAAACCCATTCGGCACAAAATCGACGAACCGGCTGACCTACTCTGGTTCCGTTTGAATTTGCCGTGCAAAAGGTCTTCCTTTGCCGCAGGCGACGTTCAGTTCAGGCGAAATACGAGCGGGATGCGAACCCAGGCCTCGACGGCCTGCTCACCCCGGCGGGCAGGGACGAAACGCCAGCCACGCACGGCGTCCATGGCCGCCGAGTCGAGGGCGGCGTCGCCGGAACTGGTCGCCAGCTTGAGTTCCCTGGCCTCGCCCCCGGTACCGATCCGGGCGTCGATGAAAACCGCACCCTCGATACCCCGTCGGCGTGCCGAGGCCGGGTAGGGCGGCGGCGGATTGGCGAGGTAGGCGGCGTTGAAACGAGGCGGTTCGAACACGGCCGGCCCAGTGGCTGCGGCTACGACTCCGGATGCCTGAGCGGATGGCAAAGCTTCAGGCGCAGCGACAGGCGGCGCTGGCGTACTGAACGATGACGTGGGGGTGGCCACCGCCAGCACCGCCGGTCGTCGCGGGACTGGCCGGGGGACGGTTGGTGTCGGCGCGGCGGCTACTGCCCGCGGCTCGGGTGCGACTGGAGCCATTTCCGGCAATCCCGTCACGGGCCCCTGCAGAGTGGCTACGATGACCGGTAAGGGTTGCGGAGCCAATGACCTGGGATACAGTGCCGCCACTGCCGCCACATGGACGGCAATGGAAGCGAGGAGGGCGTAGCGCAGCAGGCGATCCATCAACGGCGGGGTCAGAAGCGATGTGACAGGGTGAGGCGGAAGGTGCGCGGTTCGCTGGGGTGAATGTGGCGGTCGAACACCGGTGCAATTTCGTTCGGCAACTGCGAATCGTACCAGTATTCGATGTCGTTGACCTCGCGGTCGAATAAATTGTAGACGTCAACCCACACCCGGGTCTGCTTGTCGAGCTTGTAGCCGAGGCGCATGTTGGTGAGCGACGAGCTGGACGAGCGTACGGAATTGTCCTCGATCAGAGGCCGCGAGCCAAAGTAGCGCAGGCGAATCGAGCCGAACCAGGGGCCGAGGTTGTCGATGGTGACGCCGAGATTGGCCGTGGCCATCACGGCGCCCGGGATGTAATTGCCGTCCACGCTGTTTTCGCTGAATCGCGCATGCGACCAGGCCAGATCGGCGTCGAAGGCCAGCCAGTCAACCGGTACGTAGAAGTTGGTCCATTCAACGCCATAGCGGCGTGACGGGCGCGAAGGCTCGGTGGTCCCGGCATCGCCGACGAACAGCAGTTCGGAATCCATATTCAGTTGCCACAGGGCCAGCGTCGTCTGCCAGCCCTTGAGCGGTTCGCTGCGCAAGCCGATTTCGTAACCCGTGGTGCGCACCAAGGGGTTGACCGAATCAACAGGTGTAACGCCGTCTACCGGATCAAGCTTGATGGTTGTTCCACGGGCGTCGTTGGAATGGAAACCCTGGCCATAGTTCAGATAGAGTTCAGTCCTCCGCCACGGTCCAAGAATCAGGGAAAATTTCGGCGACAGCATCTGGTCACTGGCCTTGCCGGAATTGGCGGCAAGGCTGGAATCGACATCGAAACGGTAGGTATCGCCACGCAGGCCGACGATGGAACGTAGCCACGGCTTCCAGCGGGTTTCATTCTGAGCCCAGAGGGCCAGGTTTTTCTGGGTGACATCGTCTTCGCGTACGGTACTCAGCGTGTTCCGCGCCTGGGTGGTGTAAAGCCCTACCGGTCGCAGACGGTCGATACGCCCGTAGACGCCAAAGGAATTTTCTACCGGCAAGCTGCCCCAGGTGGCAAACAGCGAATGCGAAGCGGCAAAACCGGCATTCTGCCGGCGCTCGGACTGCTTGAACTGATCCCCCGTATCGCAGGTGCCGCTGTTGGCAAAGTCGTTCAGGCAATACTGGAAGTTGGACCACAGATCGAGGCCAGATTTTACCCACCAGGCATTGGCCTTGCTCTGGCTGTCCTGTCCGCGCGCCGCCCATTCGCCGGAGAGGCTGTAACGGTGCGTCTCGCCGCCGGTAGTCCGGTCGAGGGTACCAAAACGATCAATCAGGCCGCTGTCGATTGCCCGTTCGGCCACCTGGTCGGTGGACGTCCACTGGCCGCGATAAGCCATGGCGGTCACGGCGAAACCGTCATTGCGGTTACCCTGGCTGTAGCTCAGCACACCGTTGAGCTTGCGATAGTTCTCATCGACGACCTACGGGCCATCGTTGTGAAACCATTCGAGGGCATAAAGCAACCGACCGCTACCGACTTCCGGCGATCCCGCGAGCAGAGCGCGGGCGTATCCGTTCTGACCCACGGTCGCCAGGGCAAGGGTTCCATCGATCTGGCGGAAGTAGTCAATGCGGGCGCTTCCGGCCGACGCGAAGTCGCCCTCTTCAGCGAAGTACGGTCCCTTGCGGAACGACATGCGCTCGACCAGTTCGGGAATCAGGAAGTTGAGATCGGTATAGCCCTGGCCATGGGCGTGCGAGGGCATGTTGACCGGCATGCCGCCGACAAAGGTAGCGAAATCGGTGCCGTGATCGAGGTTGAAGCCGCGCAGGAAATACTGGTTGGCCTTGCCGTCACCGGCGTGCTGGGTAACCATCATTCCCGGAACCATTTCCAGCACTTCGCCCGGTCGCAGGATGGGGACTGCCGCGATGCGCTGGCTGGAAACGACGCCCTCGCTCCCGGAAGCAGCAGCCCCCAGCAGATTCTCACTCTGGGCGCGGACCTCGATCGGTGAAAGCAATTGCAGATCTTCCGCTACCGCACGATCCGCCGTCAAAACGGCGAGACCCACGGCAAACGACAGCGATCCCGGACTGAAACACGTCTTCATGCCCCCTCCATGATAATGTGATTATTATTAAAAAAATCTTACCTGGCCCGGAAAAAAATGCCGGCTAACCGGCATTGCTTTTAGTTTCCTTTTGAAATGGCAGCCATCGGTCGGGGCATTATTCTAAACATCCCAGGCAACCCTGGCCTTGGTGGCCAAAAGCATCAAAGCGCCTGTAATAGCCGGACCGGAACGGGAATTGTCACGGCTTTAAGCGCCACAGTCCGCCATTCGTTGGCCAGGATTTCAGTCGATTAGTGTGAACAAATTATTCGTTATCATACATCCAGCCCTTGCAGATGAACAAGACTTTTCATTTTGCCGAGCAGGCTTGTCGAGTCGTTCAATGACTTGCGAAAAGACCCATTCAGCAGGCCGGGCGGTAGTGGGTATGGGCTTCACCCGCCTCGTCGTGGGCGTGGTGGTGTTCGGCCTGCAACGCGATAACATTCAGTTTCCCGTGACGTACGCCGCTTTCCGCGATCAGGGAATCGGCAAAACGCCGGACGTCGGCGGTCAGGCCTTTCAGAATGACCGATTCCAGGCAGTTTTCGTGGTCGAGATGGCTGTGCATGGCCGCCACTGTCAGATCGTGATGAGCATGCTGCAAACCCATCAGCCGCTCGGCCAGTTCGCGTTCGTGATGGTTATAGACATAGGAGAGATTGGCAACGCAATGACCGGCTGGCGGGTCGCGCTGGCGATCTGTCTCGATGGCGCCACGGATCAGGTCACGCACCGCCTCCGAGCGGTTGCTGTAACCGCGTGCGGCAATCAGCTCGTCAAACTGCCTGGCCAGAGTATCGTCAAGCGAAATCGTGAAGCGTTCCATGCCACTTTCCCCCTGAAAAAAGCCGCCTGGCGGGCGACAGCGCTAGTCTTTGAAAGCCGATGTTGAAAATTTGTGAGCAACAAACAGTTATCGTAAAGGCAAGCTGATGAAGTATAGCGAGTGCATTGAATCAAGTCGCTGACTCGCCCGCAAGCCAGAGGCATTTCCCACGGCTTTCCTTCTGGATTGCCGCAAGCAGGATCTCGTGCTGCGCGAGTTCATCTGCACTGGCGCGCATGATGAGCTGTGACCTGCGCTGGTCGCCGTTGTGCGCCTGGTTAGCGCTTTCGGCCTGGCTGGTCTTGTCGTTGCCAAGTTCCATGATCAGGCTTTCCTGACCCCGGGTCATCGCCATATAAACTTCGGCAAGAATCTCGGCATCGAGGAGGGCACCGTGCAGGGTACGGTGCGAGTTGTCAACCGCGTAGCGTTCGCAGAGTGCATTGAGGTTGTTCTTCTTGCCGGGATGCAGATCCTTGGCCATGCGCAGGGTGTCGTGTACGCCATGACATACGGTTTCGAGCGGTGCCAGGTCGAGCCGGGCGAGTTCGGCATTCAGAAAGCCGACATCGAAAGCGGCGTTGTGAATGATCAGTTCGGCGCCACGAACGAAGTCGAGAAAGTCAGCAGCGATATCCGCAAAACGGGGCTTGTCCTGGAGAAATTCGAGGCTGATGCCGTGGACCGAGAGCGCACCGGCGTCGATATCGCGTTCCGGGTTGAGATAGCAATGAAAGTGCCGATCGGTCAGGCGCCGGTTGCGCATTTCGACACAGCCGATTTCGATGATGCGGTGTCCGAGCTTGTGTTCAAGGCCGGTAGTTTCGGTATCGAGGAATATCTGGCGCATGTCGTTTATTTCCGGTCTGGGAGTTCAATCATGTACTTTGTTGCGCGCGCTCAGCAACTCGTCGATGCCGCGATTGGCCAGCCTGTCGGCGCGTTCATTACCGGGATGTCCGGCATGACCTTTGACCCATATCCACCTGATTTCATGTTGCCTGGCGAGGCCGTCAAGAAGTTGCCAGAGGTCGGTGTTCTTGACCGGTTTTTTATCGGCGGTGCGCCAGCCATTGCGTTTCCAGTTGTGAATCCATTCGCTGATGCCTTTTTGTACGTATTGCGAGTCGGTGTGCACGTGCACCGTGCTCGGGCGCTTGAGCGCTTCGAGAGCGCGGATGACCGCGGTCAGTTCCATCCGGTTGTTGGTGGTGTCCGCCTCGCCGCCCCAGAGTTCCTTCTCAAGCGTAGCGGTCTGCAGGAGAACGCCCCAGCCTCCAGGGCCGGGGTTGCCACGACAGCCGCCGTCGGCGTAGATATTCAGGCTGTCCTTATTGATCACGTTGTTCGAATTCCTTTTGGGTCAGGGCCGCGAGCGCCTTGCGTGGCAGTTTTTCCTGGCTCCAGGGCGGCAGGATGAGGCGCATGCCGCGCACTCGTTTGACCGCGCGCAGGAGATAGACGCCACCGGCAAAACTCCACCAGCGGTCACCGGCGGCTTCCATGAAATTCCAGCGCTTGAGCCAGCGCTCCTGTTCACAGGGTGGAGCGTAGCAGCCAAAATTCCCGCGATCAACTTCGAAACTGAGCAGTTGCAACCAGTCCTTGAGGCGCAGAACCGAGATGTAGTCGCCATTCATCGGGAACGCATCGGGGCGATTGGGCAGGCGTCGGCGCAAACCCCAAAGCGAATGCGGGTTGAAGCCGGTGATCAGCAGTTGCCCGTCCGGGATCAGCACGCGCTCGACTTCACGCAGAATCTGGTGCGGATCGTCGTGGAATTCGAGGATGTGCGGCATCACGACGAGATCGATGCTGTTCGCCGAGAAGGGCAATTCCCGCAGGTCGCAGAGGACATCGACGGCCCCTGACTCACCGGCGATCTGGCGCAAGGGGATGCGGTTCTGCGCCAGCAGATCGAATTTCGGCAAGCCAAGCTGGAGCGCGTTGTAACCGAACAGATCGGCAACCATGGTGTCAATCCTGGCCTGTTCCCAGGCCATCACATAGTGCCCTTGCGGCGAGTCGAGCCAGTTATCGATCCCGGGAATTGACATTTTCCGCAGTTCTTCCACAATCAGGCCATGTTTGACGTCATCAGAATTCCAGCTTTCAAGGATAACTACATCTGGCTGTTGCGCAAGGGTGCGTCAGCGCTTGTGGTTGACCCCGGCGATGCCCGCCCCGTACTCGAGGTTCTTGAGCGCGAGGGTTTGACGCTGGAGTTCATCCTTGTCACGCATCACCATGCCGATCATCAGGGGGGTGTGGCGGGTTTGCTGTCCCGTTTTCCGGCCAGGGTATTCGGTCCGGCGACTGAGTCTATCACAGCCATTACGCAGCCTTTGCACGGGGGAGAAACGATCGGTCTGGAATCTCTGGGCGTCGAGTTTCAAGTTCTCGCCGTTCCCGGACATACGCTGGGACACATTGCCTACTATGGTTGCGGGTCCTTGTTCTGTGGCGACACGCTGTTTGGGGCCGGCTGCGGGCGGCTGTTTGAGGGCTCGCCCGCCCAGATGCACCATTCCCTGACGCGACTGGCGGCCTTGCCCGATCTGACCGCCGTTTATTGCGCTCACGAATATACCGAAGCCAACTTGCGTTTTGCGCTGGCCGTCGAACCCGGCAACAGCGATTTGCTTAAGCGGGTGGATGAAGTGGCTGTGGCGCGCGCCAGGGGATGGGCGACAGTTCCTTCGACGATTGCGCTTGAAAAGGCAACGAATCCCTTTTTACGCTGTAGCGAAGCTGAAATTGTCGCCTCAGCTCAGCGCAGGGTCGCGCAGGCGAAAAATTCTCTTGAAGTATTTACCGTGTTGCGCGAGTGGAAAAACGGCTTCTGAGCCCCTGTGAATTAATGGATTAGTCCCGAGGGTCAAGCGAACTCGTTTCGCAAACACGATTCCGTCCCTCGCGCTTTGCCTTGAGGAGCGCCAGTTCGGCGGCAGCGACGATGTCCTGAGGATCGGTTTCCGGCATTGCCACGGCGGAAGCGACGCCGAAACTCGCAGTCAAATGCGCCAAGGGCGTTCCGGAGTGTTCTATGGCCAACTGGCTGATGGCCTGGCGCATCTGCTCTGCAACGAACCTGGCGCCGTTCAGCGTGGTTCCCGGCAGAACGGCTACAAATTCCTCGCCACCGTAGCGGGCGAGCAGATCGCCTCCACGATCCATGGTGCCGGTCAGGGTCTGTGCGAGCTGGCACAGGCGCTCGTCACCGCTCTGGGGGCCGTAGGTGTCGTTGTACAGCTTGAAGAAATCGATGTCGCACATGACAATCGACAGCTCCTCGCCCTGGCGCATGGCGCGTCGCCATTCGCGTAACAACACTTCGCCAAAGTGACGGCGATTGGCGATGCCGGTGAGACCATCGAGCGAGGTCAGTCGCTTCAGTTCCTGATTGGCTGTGTCGAGTTTGCGGGTCAGTGCCAGCAGGTACTGGCGCATCTGGATCGTGCGCTGCATGGAACGAATCTTGGCGGAGAGAATGACTTCGCTGATTGGCTTGAGGAGAAAATCGTCGCCGCCGGCGGCGATGCTCATCTCGATCTCCTTGTCCTTGTCTTTATCCTTGTTGAGGGAAATCATGAAGATAACCGGCGTCCAGCTTCCTGGGGGCTCAAGCTGGCGAATCTGGCGGGCGACTTCGTAGCCACCGAGGTCTGGCATGATGACGTCAAGCAGGACCAGATCCGGGCGTTCGGTTTGAAAGAGATCTATTCCGATTGCCGATGTTTCAGCCGGAATGGGTGTAATGCCAATCGTTCGAATTTGCTCGCAAAGAAGCTGCAGAGTGGCTTTGTTATCTGCGATGACAAGCGCTTTCATCCTGATCCCGAAACAAAATTAATGCGTCGAGCGCCATTCTAGCCTGATTGATGAAATAGAGCATCTGCTGAATACGCTCTGACGACATTGACGCTTGGAAAATGGCGTGTTCGTGATAAATTCGTACTTCCGAAACAAAGATACGGCGCACTATGATGATCGACAAAGCGAAACTTCAGACGGCTCTACATTCCCCAAAAACAAAAAAATACGCACTGCGCTTTGTAATCGCGTTTGTTGTTGTCGGCGTGCTGGGTTTCTTTGTCCTGCCGCCGCTGGTCAAGTCCATATTGCTTGAGCAGCTTGGCAAGGCCTTGCACCGACCGGTAACGGTCAATAGTGTCAGCATCAACCCTTACGCCCTGTCGGTGACCCTGGAGGGCGTCAGCATTCAGGAACGGGAGGGCGGAGAGACTTTTGCCAGTTTCGACAGTCTCTACATGAACCTGGAATCGACGTCCATTTTCCGCTTCGGCCCGGTCTTTGGCGAGGTTCGTCTGGTTAACCCCAAACTCAGGATTGTTCGTTTGCCGGACAACCGCTACAACTTCTCCGACCTCCTTGACGAGTTCATGGCCAGGCCCCGAAATGACGATCCGACCCCGCCTTTTTCGCTCAACAACATTCAGATTACGGGTGGAGTGATCGAGTTCGACGATCGCCAGCTCGACGAAAAGCATGTCATCAGCGACATCAACCTGACCTTGCCTTTTGTTTCCAGCATGGCGTATGCCACCGACAGCTTTGTTGAGCCGTCATTTTCCGCGCTCGTCAATGGGGCACCACTGCATATCAAAGGCAGGAGCAAGCCTTTCACCGACACGCTGGAGAGCGAACTCGCTCTTGATCTTAGCGATCTGCAGTTAGCCAAGTATCTGGATTACATTCCCTTCGAATTGCCGATCAAAGTACAGTCCGGTACCCTGAACACCAATCTCAAGCTCACATTTCTTCAGCAAAAGGACAAGCCTTCGACACTGCTTGTGTCAGGCACGACGGCCGTCGTCAGCCTGGATGTCAAGGATACTTCAGGCTCTCCGCTGTTATCGCTCAAGCAGCTTGATCTGGTCATCGGCTCAGCCGATCTGCTCGGCCGCAAGTTCGTCATCGAGCGTATTGCCGTCGATTCGCCGGAGATTCATGCCCGCGTCAGCCGGCAGGGTACGATCAACTGGATCGAGTTCTTCCGCAAGGAAATGACGCCCGGAAAACCGATGGCGCAAGCCGTCGAAAAGTCGGCACCGGCAATTCCTGTCGAATGGTCGCTGAGCGAAGCGAAGGTGAGCGGTGGCGCCCTGCGCTGGCTTGACGAGTCGCACGGCAAGCCGTTCAACGCCAGCCTCGAAGCCCTTGAACTGGATCTGCACAAGCTCGACAGCAAAGGTGAAACAGCGGCCGAGTTTGATGCGTCCTGGCGAGTGATTGCCGAGGAGTGGCTGAAGGTCGATACCTTCTCCGTCAAGGGCGGCAAGCTTGATCTGGCCAGACATGAAGTGCGGGTCGGCGACGCCCTGGCACGGGGGGTGCGCGGCCTGATCCGGCGCACCGCAGAGGGCAAGATCGAGTGGCTACAGACTCCGGCGCTGCGTGTCCTTGAGGCGTCGCAGAAAGAGACCTCGGAGCCGTGGAAGATTACTTTGGACAAGTATGTCGGCGAGGATATCGGAGTTCGTTTTGAAGACCGGGCCGTTTCTCCGGTGGCGATGCAGACTATTGACGGTTTTGGCTTTGAAATTGAAAACCTGTCGACCGAACCTGGACAGAAGGCCAAACTGGCGGCGCGTTTCAAGCTCAATAAAAAGGGCGAAATCGGCGTAGATGGAACGCTACAACCCATTCCGCTCAATGCCGACCTGAATCTGGATATCAAGTCGCTTGAGTTGCTGCCGCTGCAAGCGTATTTCACCGAGAAGCTAAATATTGCCGTGACCCGTGGACAGGTGACGGCAAATGGCAATGTGCAGTTGCGACAGGATGCAGCAGGCAAGAAGACCGATGCACCGGTACTGGCCGGGGGCTTCACCGGGCAGGCCACGATTGGCGACTTCTATGCCGTGGACAAGCTGAACTCGGCTGATTTTCTGCGCTGGAAGTCACTCTTCTTCGGCAAGGTTGATGCGCGCTTGAATCCTCACTCGCTTTCGATCGGCGAGATCGCGCTTACCGACTTTTTTGCACGTGTCATTGTCAGCCCCGATGGCAAGCTCAACCTGCTGCAGATCGTGCGCAAGGAGGATGCGCCGGCCGTTGCCGTGGTTCCGCAGGCGGCTGAACAGGGTGGGACGCCGGTCGTAGCGCCGGCGACCGAGACAGGTTCCGGCAAGGCTGTTGCGCCGGTGACTCCAGTGACTCCGGTGCCCGGGGTGGATCCGGCCCTTTCCGAAAGCAGGCCGGTGATTCCGATCAAGATCGGCAAAATTACCTTGCAGGGCGGCAATGTCAGATTCAGTGACAACTTCGTCAAGCCAAACTATACGGCGAATCTGAAACAGATCGGTGGTCGGATTACCGGCCTGTCCTCCGAACCCGGCAGCATTGCCAGTCTTGAACTGCGCGGCAGTTACGATAACGTGGCGCCGCTCAATATCAGCGCAAAGATCAATCCGCTGTCGGCAAAACCCTATCTCGATTTACAGGCGGATATCAAGGGCATCGAATTGACTCCGTTTTCCTCATATTCCGGCAAGTACGCCGGTTACATGATCGAAAAGGGCAAGCTTTCCTTGTTCGTCAAGTACAAGATCGAGAATGACCAACTGGAAGCCGAGAACCGGATTTTTCTCGATCAACTGACTTTCGGCGACCCGGTTGAAAGCCCGGATGCAACCAAACTGCCGGTGACACTCGCCGTTTCGCTGTTGCAGAACAGGAAGGGGGAGATCGATCTCAATCTGCCGATTTCCGGATCGCTCAACGATCCGCAGTTCAGCATCGGCAGTCTGGTCATCAAGGTGATCGTCAATCTCTTCATCAAGGCGGTGACCTCGCCCTTTGCCTTGATCGGCTCGATGTTTGGCAGTGGCGAGGAACTGTCGAATGTCGAGTTCGATTACGGGCGGGCGGCGATTACACCGGCAGCGCAAAAGCGCCTCGAAAATCTGACCAAGGCCCTCATTGACCGGCCGGCGCTCAGGCTGGAGGTTGAGGGGCGGGTCGATCTTGAGCAGGATCGCGAGGGCCTGAAGAGCGCGCGCATCGAGCGCAAGGTGAAGGCATTGAAGCGCGAGGATATGACGAAGAATGGCGTTGAAAGCGGCGAAACGATCACGGTCAGCGATGAGGAATATCCGGCGCTGCTTGAACGGGTCTACCGTGCGGAAAAATTCCCCAAGCCGCGCAACATGGTCGGTATGGTCAAGGGTCTGCCGGTTGAGGAAATGGAAAAACTGATGCTGGCCAATTCGATCGTCGACGACGAGGATTTGCGCGAACTGGGTGAGCGCCGGGCGAAAGCCGTTCGCGACTGGCTGCTGGAGCATGACGTGCCCGCTGATCGCGTTTTCCTGCTGCCAAGCAAGCTCGGTGAGGCCGGAGCCAAGTCGGGCGCGGACGAGAAAGCCAGAAGCAGTCGGGTTGATTTCACGCTGAAATGAGTTGTCGGGTTCTGATCACCGCCAGCGCGGAGAGGGACAACGACTACAAATGTCATAGTTCGTAGGTCGGGTCAGGCCGAATGGCCGTAACCCGACCTACACTACTTAACACAACGCGGCGGCCGATAGCGAAGGAAACGCATGAGTGAGTTCTTGTCATACGGGCTGGCCGCGATTGGCGTCGTCGTGCTGCTGTTGCAGCTTCTGTTGTTGTTCCGCGCCGGGCGCAAGGACGATTCACTCGATCCCGCTTTCCGCTCGCTGGAGGGCGGTCTGGAGCGGCTGGAGCGCGAATTGCGCCAGGAAATGGCGCGAGGGCGTCAGGAAGCGGCAAGCGCCGCACGCGGGGACCGCGATGAACAGTCACAGGCGCTCGATCGTCTGGCCAAAACACTGTCGGCCCAGGTCGGGCAACTCGGTACCTTGCAGGCGCAGCAGCTCGAATCCTTTGCCTTGCAACTGACCCGCTTGACGCAAAGCAATGAACAACGTTTCGAACAACTTCGGCTGGCCATCGAGGCGCGTCTGGCAGCCATGCAGGCCGATAACGCAACCCAGCTTGAAGAAATGCGCAAGACCGTCGATGAGAAATTGCACGCGACGCTCGAGCAGCGTCTCGGCGATTCGTTCAAGCTGGTCAGCGAACGGCTGGAACTGGTGCATAAAGGGCTGGGCGAGATGCAGACGCTGGCCGCCGGCGTCGGCGACCTGAAGAAGGTACTGACCAACGTCAAGACGCGGGGCACCTGGGGCGAGGTGCAGTTGGAGGCGCTGCTCGATCAGGTGCTGACTGCCGAACAGTACGAGAAGAACGTGATTACGCGCCCGAACAGCAGCGAGCGCGTCGAATTTGCCATCCGGCTGCCGGGACGCGAAATGGGCGGCGACGAGAAATGCCCGGTCTGGTTGCCGATCGATGCAAAATTTCCGATGGAGGATTATCAGCGCTTGATCGAGGCCCAGGAGCGCGCCGATCCGCTCGCCGTCGAGCTGGCGGCCAAGGCCCTTGAGCTGCGCCTGCGCGACGAGGCGAAGAAAATCCGCGACAAATATGTCGAGCCGCCCCACACCACGGATTTCGCCATTCTCTATTTGCCGACCGAAGGGCTGTATGCCGAAGTCCTGCGTCGCCCCGGTCTCGCCGATGGCCTGCAGCGCGATTTTCGCATCAGCATTGCCGGCCCGACGACGCTGGCGGCTCTGCTCAACAGTCTGCAGATGGGTTTCCGCACGCTGGCCATCGAGCAGCGTTCTTCGGAAGTCTGGATTGTGCTGGGGGCGATCAAGTCCGAATTCGGCAAGTTTGGCGAAGCGCTTGAAGCAACGCGCAGGAAGCTTGAACAGGCCACCCGAAGCATCGAATCCGCCGGCGTACGGACACGCCAGATCGAGCGCAAGCTGAAAGGCGTCGAAGCGCTGCCGGTCATCGAGGCACAGGCGCTTTTGGGCGCCCTGGAAGAAATCGAAGCGGCCGACGAAGAGGCATGAGAACGGAAGCCCTCGATATCGCGTTCCGGGCGACGATCTATCGGGTGGATACCGCCGAGGGAATCTTTGACTTGCGCATCGGCAGGCCCGACCCCGCATTTGATGACTTTCTGCGCCGTCAGGGCGTTTCCTGCTGGGCCGTGCTCACCGCCTGCAACCCCGGGGGTGTCCGTGATGACGATGGAAACCGGCTGCGCCGGATGCGCTTGCAGCAACGATTGCAGACCCTCGGCTGGTCATTCTGTTCAGCCTGCAATCTCGCCGATGACAGGATGTGGCCTGAAGAACCGGGTTTTCTGCTCCTGCAAGTGAGTGAACAGGAAGTGCGATCTCTGGCTTCAGAGTTTTGTCAGTTGGCGTGTGTTTGTGGCGTTGTCGGAGGCGCACCACGCCTGGTCTGGGTTCAGGAAAGCGGTGACGATGCCGTAAATCAGCAATAATGACCGACAAGTACTTACTGTTTCTCGCTGCTGGAAGCGGGTAGTATCAATGCATAATCTGGGTGATGGGTGGAATGAGCAATAAAATTGGGCGTTTCGAGATAGTCCGCGAATTGGGAAGGGGAGCGCAGAGCGTTGTTTATCTGGCGCGCGATCCGCATCTGCAGCGCGAGGTGGCGATCAAGACGCTGCATTTTTCGCAACCCGATCCACAAAAGAATCAGCAACTGCTAGCCGAGGCCCGCCTGGTCAGCCAGTTGCGGCATCCGAATATCATTCCCATTTTCGAAGCCGGAGAAGAGCAGGGGGATGTCTATCTCGTCTTTGAGTTCGTTCCCGGCAAGAATCTGGGCGATTACCTGAAGGTCAGCGGTCGTCTGACCCCGGTGAAAGCCATCGCCATCCTCCATCCCGTTCTCGATGCGATTGCCCATGCCCACGCGGCAGGCATCGTTCACCGCGATCTCAAGCCGAACAATATCCTGATCGACAGTGAGGGCATGTCGCGCGTGATGGACTTTGGTATTGCCGCGCATGTCGAGGCGCCGACCAATGACGCTGAAGCATTAATGGGTTCGCCGGCCTATATGGCTCCCGAATACATCATCCATCGCGAAAGCAGCGAACGAACGGATGTGTTTTCGGCCGGACTGGTCTTCTACGAATTGTTGACCGGAGAGCGAGCCGTGCCGGGAGACAATGTTTATGAAGTCATGAACCGGGTTGCCAACGAGGATATCCGACTGCCAGCGCAGGCCGGGATCGAACTCGATGACCCCTTGGCCAGCGTACTCTACAAGGCCATTGCGCGTGATCCGCAGCAGCGTTTTGCCTCAGTTGTCCAGTTGCGCGAGGCGCTTGATAACTATCTCGAACCGGAAGAGCCTGTTGCCTCGACCGATACAAAACAGAGCACCATCGATTTTTTGATACGGCGCATGCGGCACAAGAGCGATTTTCCGGCGTTGTCGGAGTCGGTCAGCACGATCAATAAAATTACCGAATCCGACAAGGGGAGTATCTCCAACCTTTCAAACATGATTCTCAAGGATTTTTCGCTGACCAACAAGATTCTCCGTCTGGTCAATTCGGTGCATTACCGGCAGGCGGGTGGCGGAAGCATCAGTACGATTTCACGTGCCGTACTGGTGCTCGGCTTTGACGCCGTACGTAATATCACGATCACCGTCATGCTCTTCGAGCACCTGCAAAACAAGGCTAATGCCAACCACCTCAAAGAGGAGTTCCTGCATGCCAATCTGGCCGCCATTCTGGCCAGGGACATCGGTGAAAAGACCTCGTCGCGCGACCTCGAGCAGGTTTTCATCTGCTCGATGTTTCACAATCTCGGACGCTTGTTGAGTCAGTTTTACTTCCCGGATGAAAGCGAGGAAATAAAGCGGGCGATGGAACAGAAACCGTGCAGCGAGGAAGCGGCGGCAGTGCAGGTGCTCGGCATTTCATTCGAGGATCTGGGCATCGGCATAGCGCGTACCTGGGGTTTTCCCAATCTCATCGTCAACAGCATGCGCAAACTGCCGGCCGGCAACGTGCGCAAGGCAAATACCGTCGATGAGCGCATGCGCGTTCTGTCGGCCTTTGCCAATGAGCTGTGCACGATGATTTCCGATGCTCAACCCGAACAGCAGCAGTTGCACCGGGTCAAGGCGCGTTTTGGCGAAAATATCGCGCTCAGCGAGCAGGCCTTGCGCGAGACGATGGAAAAATCGTTTCTCGAAGTGTCCCAGTTCGCCGGGATCATCGGCATCAATCTGAAACAATCCGCGTTTGGTCGGCAGATGAAGATGTGGACGGCAAAGTCGGAGCCTGCCGCGCTGGTCGAAGCGCAACCCGCCACAGCCGGCGATAGCGCGGAAATGGTGCTTTCCGAACTTGCTCCGGCGGGCGCGCCCGGCAGTCCGGCCGTCGAGTGCGAGGTGGGCACAGCCGCTGAGCTGGCCAATTGCGAAGTCATCCTGATGGCAGGAATCCAGGACATCAGCAACACCCTGGTCGAGGATTTCAAGCTCAATGATGTGCTGCGCATCATTCTGGAAACCATGTACCGCGCCAAGGGCTTCAAGCGCGTCATCCTCTGCGTTCGCGACGCACGCAGCAATTCGATGCTCGGCCGTTTCGGCTTTGGGCCGGATGCGCCCGAGATGAGCAAGCGCTTCAACTTCTCGCTGACCTTTACGCCGGACATCTTTCATGCGGCCCTGTCCAAGGGGGTCGATATCCTGATCAGCGATACCAACGATCCGAAGATTGCCTCACGCATCCCGGAGTGGTACCGCAAGGGGATAAATGCCGGAACCTTCGTCATTTTCCCCCTGTGCATCAAGGGCAATCCGGTCGCCATGATTTATTCCGACGCTGATCATGCCGGCGAGATCGTCATCCCCGAGAAGGAGTTGTCGCTGCTGCGCACCCTGCGCAATCAGGCGCTGCTGGCGATCAAGCAGTCAAGCTGAGTACAGCCTACGATAAAGGCTTCACCACCAGGACACCAGGAACACCAAGATGCACAAAGAGAAACCTCTTGTTTTTCTTGGTGAAACTTTGTGCCCTTTGTGCCCCCAAGGGGATTTCCTGCGGGGCATCTTGGTGGTGAGGTTTTTTTTAGCCTGGTTTCTTGTTGCTACCAGAGCTTCCACCACGGCTCCTTGCGCTCCAGACCATGGTTGCAATAGACGCACCCCCGAGCCTGCCGCCGGCGGGAGCGCAATCGCTCGCTGAATCGGAGGCTTTGTGTGTATGCTGACGGACATGATCACTGTTCATCACCTCGAAACGTCGCGTTCGCAGCGCGTGTTGTGGCTGCTGGAAGAACTGGGCGTGCCCTACGAGATCAGGCTGTACCGGCGCGATCGGCTGACTCGCCTGGCGCCGCCGGAACTGAAGCAGGTGCACCCGCTGGGCAAGTCGCCGGTGATCACCGACGGGGATCTCGTGGTGGCCGAGTCCGGCGCCATCCTGGAGTATCTGGCGGAACGTTATGGCCAGCAGGGCCAGGGCGAGACAGCCCGATTGCTTGCCACACCGGGCACGCCCGAGCATCTGCAGTTGCGCTTCTGGATGCACTTCGCCGAAGGCTCGCTGATGAACTGGCTGGTGATGAAGCTGGTCTTCATGAACATCCCGACGCAACCGATGCCTTTTTTCGTCAAGCCGATTGCACGGCAGTTATGCCTGAAGGTTCAGGAAAAACTGATCGACCCGAACCTGGAGACCAGCATGGCTTTCATCGAGTCGCACCTGGACCGCCACACCTGGTTTGCCGGGGAGTGCCTGACCCTGGCCGATTTCCAGATGAGTTTTGCCGTGTCGGCGCTGCTGGCGCGCTCCACTGCCGCGCTGCCATGCCCGAGGTTGACGGCCTGGCTGACCCGGATCGAAGCGCGACCCGCCTACCAGCGCGCGCTGGCCAGGGGCGGCCCGGTCCTGATGTCTGACTGAGCGCAGATGCTGGCTGGCGCGCTCCGTCAGCCATCCACCAGCCACGGAAAGGGATTGGCGCTGCTGCGCTTTGCGCAATCAGGCGCTGCAGGCGATCAAGCAGTCAATCTGAGTACAGTCAACTGACTTCACCACCAAGACACCAAGAACACCAAGGTGCACAAAGAGAAAGCTCTTGTTTTTCTTGGTGAAACTTTGTGCCCTTTGTGTCTTGGTGGTGAAGGTTTTTTAGCCTGGTTTCTAGTTGACCTGGCCGCCTACCAGAGCTTCCACCACGGCTCCTTGCGCTCCAGACCCCGCGTGTAATAGACGCTGTCCGGGTAGTTCTTGCGCATCACGCGCTCGACATCGTCGCGCAGGTCGTCCATGCCCATCAGGTCGTAGGCCTTGACCATGATATACAGCGCTTCTTCGGTTGCCGGGGCTTCCGGGTAATTTATCAAGGCATACTGGGCACGGTTGATGGCGGCCACGTAAGCATTGCGCTTCATGTAGTAGCGGGCGACGTGCACCTCCAGCGAGGCCAGCGCATTGACCAGATACTTCATGCGCAGAATGGCATCCGGGGTGTATTTGCTGTCCGGAAAACGAATGACGAGTTCCTTGAAGGCATCGAAGGATTCGCGGGCGCCTTTCGGGTCGCGTTCGGTCATGTCCTGTTGGCTGATCAGCCCAAGAAGGCCGAGGTCTTCGTTGAAGTTAACCAGTCCGCGCAGGTAATAGACATAGTCGACGTTCGGATGATTCGGGTGCAGCTTGATGAAGCGGTCGCAGGCGGCAACGGCGGAGGCCGGTTCGTTGCTCTTCCAGTAGGCGTAGGCGATGTCGATCTGCGCCTGCTGGGCAAAACGGCCATAGGGATAGCGCGATTCGAGCTTTTCGAAATACTTGATCGACTTGTCGTAGGCGCCATCGTTCAGCGCCTCTTTGGCTTCGGTATACAGTTTGTTGGCCGACCAGCCGGCGGTTTCATCCTTCTGTTCGGGCAACAGTCCGCAACCGGCGAACAGCGTGGCGAGAAAAAGCGCTGCGATAACCGCTAAACTACGCATGATGAAAATTCCACATAAAAAAATCGATCCGCACAACATCGAAAGAAGTACCGGGCGCGCAGATTATAGCGCAAACCCCCGGCTTGCTCTGAGCGTTCCCGCCGATTGCGGGGGGCAGCGGCTGGATCAGATTCTTGCACAGCTTCGGCCGCAGCATTCGCGAAACCGGCTGCAGAACTGGATTCGTGAGGGCCGGGTTGCCGTCGGCGGAGTCATCATCAACGAACCGAAGCAGAAGCTGTGGGGCGGCGAGCAGATCAGCCTGGCTGAGGCGCCCGATGAGCGAAGCGAATCGGCGACGCCGGAAAACATCCCGCTCACTGTCGTTCATGAAGACGACACGCTGATCGTGCTCGACAAGCCGGCCGGTCTGGTGGTGCATCCGGGTAGCGGCAACTGGAGTGGAACGCTGCTCAACGCGCTGCTTTATCATGCGCCCGCACTCGACAGGGTGCCGCGCGCCGGTATTGTGCATCGACTCGACAAGGATACCAGCGGCCTGCTGGTGGTGGCCAAAACGCTGGAAGCGCAGACCGACCTGGTGCGCCAGATGCAGGCGCACACGGTCAAACGCTACTACCAGGCACTGGTACGCGGCAAGCTTGACTGCGGCGGAAGCGTCGATGCACCGATCGGCCGTCACCCGACGCAACGAACCAGGATGGCCGTGGTAAAGACCGGCAAGCCGGCGCGAACGCACTACCGCATTGTCGAACGCTTTATCGATTGCACACTCGTTGAATGCGCGCTGGAAACCGGTCGCACGCACCAGATTCGCGTGCATATGACCTCCATCGGACATCCGCTGGTTGGCGATCCGGTTTATGGCGGGGGAACCAGCCGGGTGCCGGGCGGCCCCGCATTCCATCGCCAGGCGCTGCATGCCCGGCGTCTGGGCCTGCTGCACCCGGCGAGCGGCAAGCCGATGCTGTGGAAATCAAACCTGCCCGACGATATGGCCGAACTGGTGCAGACGGCGCGCATGCTGGCTTTTGAAGAAAGCGCCCGCGCCGAGGAGGACGAAGACTGGGACGACGATGTGGAGGGCGGCCCGGAAATCATCTATGCCCGTGGTGATGGAGCGGGCGCGGACGACGAGGAAGACGAGGACGACGAAGAGGACGACTGTGAACAGTGAATGGATCGTTCCCGACTGGCCGGCGCCGCCGAATGTGCGCAGTCTGTTGACTACCCGGGATGGCGGAACAAGTCTCGGTCCGTATGCCAGCCTCAATCTGGGCCAGCACGTAGGCGACGATCCGCAGGCGGTCGCGACCAATCGTGCGCGGGTGAGCGAGCGGCTTGCCGGTGCGGGCGAACCGCTCTGGCTGGAGCAGGTGCATGGCACGCGTGTTGTCGACGCGACGGCGTTTTCGTCAAACGAAGCACCACCCCAAGCCGATGCCGCTTTCTCGCGAAGCGTGGGAGTGGTTTGTGTGGTGCTGACCGCCGATTGCCTGCCGGTGCTCTTCTGCGATGACGCCGGGAGCGTTGTGGCGGTAGCCCATGCCGGTTGGCGCGGTCTGCTCGCCGGCGTTCTGGAAGAAACCATTGTCGCCATGGCCGTTCCAGGCCATGCGCTGATGGCTTATCTGGGGCCGGCCATCGGGCCGCAGGCCTTTGCCGTCGGCGACGAGGTGCGTTCGGCCTTCGTTGCCGTGGATGCACAGGCGGCAAGGGCATTCACGCCATCTCTGCCGGGCAAGTGGCTGGCCGACATCTATCGGCTAGCGCGCCAGCGACTGGCCGGGCAGGGCGTCGAAAGGGTTTTTGGCGGCTCGTACTGCACCGTCAGCGAGGCGGATCGCTTCTTCTCCTACCGGCGCGACGGTCGCACTGGCCGCATGGCGGCGATGATCTGGCTGGATCGTGAGTCACGGGATAGTTAACTAGGAACGCACGCATGGACATGAAAGCCATACAGACCTTTTTCAACAGGGAAGATGCCTTTGCCAATCACAATGGCATGACGATTACCGAGGTACGCGAAGGCTACGCGCGGTCGGAGATGGAACTTCAGCCTTACCATCTGAATGGCGCACGAACGGTTCACGGCGGAGTGCTTTTTACCCTCGCCGATTTTGCTTTTGCTGCGGCCAGTAATTCAAGAGGGCAACTGGCCCTCTCGATCAATTCATCGATCTCCATTTTCAAGGGTGCCAAGCAGGGAAAATTGATTGCCGAAGCACGCGAAGTAAGCAATGCCCCTAAGTTGGCGAGCTTTGAGGTCAGTATCCGTAACCAGGCTGGCGATCTGCTGGCCACCTTCCAGGGAATGGTCTATCGGAAATCGGTTTCACTGCAATCGCTGTTATCTGGCCAGGCAGGGTAAATTTGTACTATAAATAGCGTCTTTAATGTTGGCGCATTAATCAGCCACGTTTGACCTTTACTTTATCGTTTGCGCAAGACTATGCGCCATTATTTAAGTCGCTATGTATAACAGCTCACAGTCATTCCGGCGTAAGCCGGAATCCAGACTCGTCCATCTGATCAAGATGTTAAAAGAACGGCTTGATAAACGAACTGGATTCCGGGTCAAGCCCGGAATGAGCGCGAAGCCTGGCCTCGGGACACGGTATTGCAATGAGTTAGCGCCAGAACAAATCTACCGCGCGGCTTGCCGGATTTGCGTCGCGAAGCGTTCCATCAAAGGGTATACCTAATTCTCCAGACCCTTCCTGATTCGCCACTGCTTGACCAGCGCATAAATCGCCGGAATCACCGCCAGTGTCAGTACCGTCGATGAGATCATTCCGCCGACCATCGGCGCGGCGATGCGGCTCATGACTTCGGAGCCGGTGCCGCTGCTCCACAGGATGGGCAGCAGGCCGGCCATGATCGCCACCACGGTCATCATCTTGGGTCGCACGCGCTCGACGGCGCCTTCCATCACGGCTTCGTAGAGGTCGCCGACGTTCGGCGGGCGTCCGGATTCGCGGCACTTCGCCTTGACCGCTTCCCAGGCGTGATCGAGGTAGATCAGCATGACGACGCCGGTTTCGGCCGCCACCCCGGCCAGCGCGATGAAGCCGACGGCGACGGCGACCGAGAGGTTGTAGCCGAGCAGCCACATCAGCCAGACGCCGCCGACCAGCGCGAACGGAACCGAGAGCATGACAATCAGCGTCTCGGTAATGCGCCTGAAATTGAGGTAGAGCAGCAGGAAGATCGAGAGCAGCGTGACCGGAATGACCACCTTCATTTTCTCGATGGCGCGCTCCATGTACTCGAACTGGCCGCTCCAGGTGACGTAGTAACCGGGCGGAAATTTGACTTGCTCGGCGACCGCCTTTTTGGCATCGGCGACGTAGCCGCCAATGTCGCGATCGCGGATATCGACGTAGATGTAGGCGGAGAGCAGAGCGTTCTCGGTGCGGATGGCCGGAGCGCCCTTGGCTATTTCAACGCGGGCCAGTTGCCCGAGGGGAATCATGGCGCCATCCATGGTCGGGATCAGTACCTCGCGGGCAATCTGCTGCGGGTCGGAGCGCAACTCGCGCGGGTAGCGCACGGTGACGCCGTAGCGCTCGCGGCCTTCGACGGTGGTGGTGACCATTTCTCCGCCGAGCGCGGTGCCGATCACGTCCTGCAGCTCGCCGACCGAGAGGCCGTAACGCGCCAGTTGCTCGCGATCCGGTTCGATGTTGAGGTAGAAACCGCCGGTAATGCGTTCGGCAAAGGCGCTGCTGGTGCCGGGTACGGCCTTCACCACGGTCTCGATCTGCCGGGCGAGTTTCTCCATCTCGTCGAGATCCTTGCCGAAGACCTTGATGCCGATCGGCGTCCGGATTCCGGTCGACAGCATGTCGATGCGCGCCTTGATCGGCATCGTCCAGGCGTTGGAAATGCCGGGGAATTGCAGCGCCTTGTCGAGTTCGGCAATCAGCTTGTCGGTCGTCATGCCGGCACGCCATTCGGATTCCGGCTTGAGGTTGATCACCGTTTCGAACATTTCGGTCGGCGCCGGGTCGGTCGCCGTATTGGCGCGACCGGCCTTGCCATAGACCGAAGCGACTTCGGGAAAACTCTTGATGATCTTGTTCTGCGTTTGCAGGATTTCCGCGGCCTTGGTGATCGACATGCCGGGCAATGAGGCCGGCATGTAGAACAGCGTGCCTTCGTTCAGCGTCGGCATGAATTCCGAACCGAGTTGCGACGCCGGATACAGCGTGATGACGAGGCTGGCCAGCGCCAGAGCGATGGTCGTTTTCTTCCGGCGCATGACCCAGGTAATGATCGGTCGATAGATACGGATCAGGAAGCGGTTAACCGGATTATCTGCTTCCGGCATGATCTTGCCGCGAATGAACAGCAGCATCAGCACCGGCACCAGCGTCACCGAAAGCAGCGCGGCGCCGGCCATGGCGAAGGTCTTGGTGAAGGCCAGCGGCGAGAACAGGCGGCCTTCCTGGCCTTCCAGGCTGAACACCGGCAGGAAAGAGACGGTGATGATCAGCAGCGAGAAGAAGAGGGCCGGGCCGACTTCGGCGGCGGCGCTGGTGATGATCTGAAGACGTTCCGATAGTGTGGGCTCGGCGCGCAAACCCCCCCCACCCCCCTTTTCAGGGGGGAGCACTACTCCCTCCCCTGAGCGCGAAGCCTCCCTGAAGAGGGACAAGGGGAGGGCCGGGGAGGGGTTAGGGGAAGCCGGGGAGGGGTTGTTCTGCGTATGCCATCTCTCCAGATGCTTGTGCGCGTTCTCGATCATGACAATGGCCGCGTCGATCATCGCGCCGATGGCGATGGCGATGCCGCCGAGGCTCATCAGGTTGGAGTTCATTCCGAGTGCGCGCATGGCGATAAAGGCGATCAGGATGCCGACCGGCAGCATCAGGATGGCGACCAGTGCGCTGCGTACATGCAGCAGGAATACGAAACAGACCAGCGCGACGATGACCGCTTCTTCAAGCAGCGTGCGCTTGAGCGTATCGATGGCGCGATGGATGAGTTCGGAGCGGTCATAGACCGTTTCGATCGTCACGCCTGCGGGCAGGCCGGGGCCGATTTCAGCTATCTTTTCCTTCAGGTTGTGAATGACCTCCAGGGCGTTCTGGCCATAACGCGCCATGGCAATACCCGAAACCACTTCGCCTTCGCCGTTCAGCTCGGTCAGGCCGCGCCGCTCGTCCGGCACCAACTCGACCCGTGCGATATCGCGAATCAGCACCGGCGTTCCCCCGCCTTTTCCCGTGCTGCTTTTGACCACCAGCATTTCGATGTCGCCCTTGCCGCGCAAATAGCCCTTGCCGCGCACCATATACTCGGTTTCGGCCATTTCAATGGCACGTCCGCCGACATCGCGGTTCGAATCGCGGATCACCTGCGCGACCTTCATCAGCGGAATGTCATAGGCGCGCAGCTTCACCGGGTCGACCGTCACCTGGTAGGTCTGCACAAAGCCGCCGATCGATGCCACTTCGGACACACCGTGCGCCTTGGTCAGTTGGTAGCGCACGTACCAGTCCTGGATGCTGCGCAGTTCGGCCAGCGTCTTGTCCTTCGCCAGCAGGGCGTACTGATAGACCCAGCCGACGCCCGAGGCGTCCGGCCCGATCTGCGGTGTCACGCCTCTGGGCATGCGGCCGGAAGCAAAGTTGAGGTATTCGAGCACGCGCGATCGTGCCCAGTAGATGTCGGTGCCATCCTCGAAAATGATATAGACGAAAGAGGCGCCGAAGAAAGAGAAACCGCGCACCACCCGTGATTTGGGTACCGAGAGCATGGCCGTGGTCAGCGGGTAAGTGACCTGATCCTCGACCACCTGCGGCGCCTGACCGGGAAACTCGGTATAGACGATGACCTGGACGTCCGAGAGGTCGGGCAGCGCGTCAATCGGCGTTCTGAGGACGGCGAAGATTCCCCAGAGAACGATGAACAGCGTGGCGAGCAGAACGAGGAACCGATTACGTCCTGACCATTCGATGACTTTGGCGAGCATGAGTGATTCCGCAGTTTTTCTCCTCCCCTGAGAAGGGGAGGCCGGGGGGGGTTTGCGGCAGCTGGCATCATTTGCCACTGCCAAACCCCCCTTGGTCCCCCCTTGTCAGGGGGAAATATGTCTTGGTCCCCCTTCTCCCTTCTTTCAGCCCCTTCGGGCCCGGGGAAACTGTTCATGGCGTTGCCCTGGTGATAACCCATTCGCCCTGACCACGCTCGACGAACTCGAAGTCGATGCGTGCGCCGGGTTTCAAGTCCTTGAGCAAAGACTCGTTGTCCAGTTTGAACTCCATGGTCATGGACGGCCATTTGAGGCTTTCGACCGGGCCGTGTTCGAGGTTGACCGTGCCGGCTTTGGCATCGACGTCCACGACTTTGCCTTGAGCCGTGTGACTGACAGTCTTTTGGTCGACAGTTTTGGCTGGCACGGCTTGACCCAACCCGCCAAGCGCCGCCTTGAGATTGCTTTCGGCGTCGATCAGGAAGTTGGCGGCGACCACCACCGCTTCGCCGTCCTGCACCCCTTCAATGACTTCAACATGACTGTCGCTACGCGCACCCAGCCTGACCTCGCGCGGTTCGAAGCGACCTTCGCCCAGCTGAACCAAGACGATCTGTCGCGTTCCGCTGTCGATTACGGCCGAGATCGGTACGGTCACCACCGTGCCTTTGGCGGATACCGCGCGTAGTTCGCTAATCTCGACCTGGGCAAACATCGCCGGCTTCAGCAGCAGGCCGGGGTTAGCAAGTTCAAGGCGAACCGGGACGGTACGGGTTGCCGCGTTCAGGGTCGGATAGACATAGCTGACGGTGCCCTCGAACAGCTTGTCCGGGTAGGCATTGATCCGGACTTTCGCCCTGGCTCCAATTTTGATGAGGCCAACATCCTGCTCGAAGACGTCGGCGACAACCCACACCGAAGACAGGTCGGCCACTTGAAAAAGCGCCTCGCCGGGCATGAAGCGCATCCCCTGCAGCGCCTTTTTCTCGGTGACGATGCCGGACACCGGGGAACGGAAGGTCAGCGTCCGCCTCGCCTCTCCGGACTGGCTCAGCGCCTTGAGCTGTTCTGCGGAAATGTCCCAGTTCTTCAGACGTTGCAGGCTGGCAGCGGCGAGATCCTTCATGCCCGTCTGCGCCTGGCTGTCGGCTTCCCTGAGCGATTCAAGGCCTTGTGCGGCGATGGCATATTCCCGCTGCGCCGAGACCAGTTCCGGGCTATACACCTCGAACAGGGCCTGGCCCTTGCTGACCGGCTGACCGGTCACATTGACGTACAGGCGTTCGACATAGCCCTCGAATTTCGGCGAAATGGCATAGACTTTTCGTTCGTCCGGCTCGATTCGACCCGCCACCCGAATGGTTCTGTCGAGGCTGCGAAGCTGCGCATGCTCGGTTCGAACGCCGAGCTTCTGAATTTTCTCCGTACCGATCCTGATCTGTCGGGCTGCTGACGGATCGTTCAGGTTCTCGGCCTCGTCTTCACCTTCATGGACGGCGATGTAGTCCATCCCCATTTGGTCTTTTTTTGGCGTCGGCGAGGTGTCGGGCAAGCCCATCGGATTGCGGTAATAAAGGATTTTTCGCACCTTTTTCCCGGCCTCACCGGCCGAAACCGTGGCGCTACCGTCGCCAGGCGCCTGTGCTCCTTTATTGCCCAGCCAGTAGCCACCCCCTGCGGCGACAAGCGCGACGGCAAAAAAGCCGATGGCCAGTCCGGCCCCTTGTTTCAT
Organism: Candidatus Propionivibrio dominans; assembly: GCA_016709335.1. Classification (GTDB taxonomy): domain Bacteria; phylum Pseudomonadota; class Gammaproteobacteria; order Burkholderiales; family Rhodocyclaceae; genus Propionivibrio; species Propionivibrio dominans. Next base: position 68,631 of record JADJNC010000019.1, read on the forward strand.
CCTGGAAACCTCAGTTGAGCACGACAAATTGGCCGCAACACCAGGTTTGGCGAGGGTTTGGCCCTCACCCCAACCCTCTCCCGCAGGGAGAGGGGGTTTGCACCCTTCGCCCTGCGGGAGAAGGGCCGGGGATGAGGGCTTACGATATTGGCATTACGCTCAACTGCGGTTTTTTGGTTCATAGGTCTTCCCCCAACAACTTTTCGATTTCTGAAAGGCGCATCTGCGCTTCGACCTGGGCCTTGATCTGGCTCAGCTTCGCCTGGCGGATCTGTTTCTGCGCTTCGAGCAGGGTGGCGAAGTCGACTTTTCCGTTCTCGTAGCCGGACAGGGCCGCGCGGAAGGTCAGTTCGGCCTGCGGCAGAAGGCTGCTGGTCGCCAGCATCTCGCTGCGTCTTGCCGCCTCGATGCCTGAAATATTCTCCGAGAGTTCAGCAAGTATCTGGTTCGATGCCGCCTCCTTGCGTGATCGTGCCGCCGACAGCATGGATTCCGATTCACGCTCCTGGGCACGTCGCGAGGCTTGCTGCAGCGGGATATTGAGTTCGAGCATGACTTCCCATTCCTTGATGGCGCTTTGGTACTGGATCGGACCGGCACCGATCGTGAAATCAGGGTAGCGATTCCGGTAGGTTAACTCCCGGCTCTTTTCGGCTGACCTGATGCGTGACTCCTCGATGAATATCTGCGGGTTACGCGAACGAACGCGCTCTTCAAGCACGTCGTAGTCGAGTTTCGCCGGTGCCGGAAGCGGGCGCAGGCGATCCGGTTCAGCCAGTTTCGAGAGGGCCGGGCGGGCGAGCAGGGCATTCATCCGTGCGCGCAACTGGCTGCGTTCGTTTTCCAGAGCGATCAGTTCATTGCGCATTCCGGTCTGCTCGACCTGTGCCCGGATCACATCCTGCTGTGCGGCCAGCCCTGAGGCGTAGCGTACCTGCGCGATTTTCTCCAGGCGCAGCATCAGCGCAAGAATCTCGCGCGCCAGTTGCTCGTTTCGATAAACGTAGTAAAGCCGGGCATGCGCCGACTTTATGCGCGCTTCAAGATCGACCCAGGTGCCACGCGCACGTCCTTGCGCGCCCTCGGCGTCGAGTTCGGCAATCTCCCGCTTCAGGTCGCGCTTGCCAAACCAGGGCAGATCCTGACTCAACAGGTATTTTGTGCTGCCCACTCGACTTGGCGAAAGCGTGGCATTCTGCTCGCCGAAACGGGTGATATCGCGAAGCTCGGTTCTGAATTTCGGGTCGGGCAATGCGCCCGCCGGTGTAATTCGCTCGCCGGCCGCGTCGGCCTCGTAGCGCATTGCCGCGTATTCCGGATTGTTGCCCTTGGCATATTCGAGCAGGCTGTCGACGCTTTGTCCCAGGGCGTTTTCCTGCGCCTGCAAGGAGGCATGCAGACCGGCAAGCAGGAGCAGGGCGACGATCCGGGCCGAGCGGCTTACAGGCCGGCTAGTGCTTGAAGGAGTCGCTGGAATCACGATGTACTGAGCCCGGTTCATTTCGCCGATTCAAGGTGAACAATGGTCAAAACGCCATTGATGCTTTCGGCCTGGAAACGGATCGTGCTGTCGACCTGCATGCGGTCAAGCCACGCGGCGTCCTTGACCCTGAAAACCATGGTCATCGCCGGCATCTTCAGGTTGGGCAGCGGGCCATGGGCGATGGTCACCTTACCGGCGGCCTTATCCGCTTTCCTGACGACACCTTCACTCAGCGACGATTCACTGGCTGGAGTGCTTTGAGCCCGATGCCCGGCATGCTCGTCCTGACTACCGGCGAACGGCGACGTTGCCGGGAGAAGGCTGAAAATGGTTGCGAGTGCGGCTGTAATGATGCCGTGTTGTCGCTTCATGGCAAGCTCCACTTGATGTGTTGGAAGGCAGTATGGAGTCGGGTTCCCGACGGGAAGCTGACCGTAAGATTACATTTCTGTAAGCTTGGGGAAATGCATGATCGCGGCTCCGGCACAGGTCGCTTGAGTCAATTTCACATATGAGCTGGCGCGGGGTCTTGCAGCATATATATCGTATTGATATAATTCGGGCATGCACATCATTTCACTGAAGATGCTGCGTGACTTCTGGCACAGACATCCTGAAGCCGAGCAGCCCTTGCGCAATTGGCATACCGTTGCTGAGCAATTGCGCTTCAGCGACTTTGCCGACCTCAAGCAGAGCTTCGGCAGTGCGGATTACGTTCCGCCCTATACAGTGTTTGACGTGGCCGGCAACAACTATCGCGTCATCGTTGTTGTACGCTACCGGGATGGCAAGATGTTCGTGCGTTGGGTAATGACTCACCGGGAATACGACAACTGGTGCAAGCTATACAGGAAAGGCAAGGTGTAAACATGACGAGCGCTACCGTAACTCTCGACTTCAAGGCACTGCAAAAGACTTGGTCTGCATTTGATCGCCTTGCCCATTTGCGCCCGATCCGTACTGAGGATGAGTACGATCGCACGGTTTCTCTGATGAACTGCCTTGTGGACATCGTAGGCGATCAGGAGGATCACCCCTTGTCTGGGCTTCTTGATCTCGTCAGCGAACTGGTAGAGGACTATGACAAAAGCCATTACGTCATCGAAGCTTCTGAGCCGAAAGAAATTCTGCGCTACCTAATTGAATTGCGCGGCCTAAAGCAAGGCGATCTGGCGGAGATCGTCCCACAGGGCAATCTTTCAGCGATCCTTTCCGGCAAGCGCAAGATCAGCGCAACCCTGGCCGGGAAACTGGCCAAGTTCTTCAGCATCAGTCCAGCGGTATTCGTGCCTGGCTAATCTTCGCCTGGCGCGGCGTCTGCCGTCTTCATTGCGCCGTAGTGATAACGAGTAAGCTCAGTGCCCAGGAGTGGCCTTGTTTCCGGCGACGACGACCTTGATCTTGCCTACCATCCCGGCTTCGTAGTGGCCCGGCAAGATGCAGGCAAAGTCAAACTCTCCCGACTGGTTGAAAGTCCGGATGATTTCACCTTGTTTGCCGGCAGGCACATGCGCCATGTAGGGTATTTGCGTGTCCGTATGCATTGAAGTTCGTGACCGAAGAAGCCTGTACGTTCAAACAAATAATACACGGTACCACTGCCACGGCTCTTGAGACTGGAAGCGGTCGCTCAGCTTTTTAAATTCACGGGCCGCTACTCGGCCTTATGTAGCGCTCGAAATAAGGGTCGCTATCGTAAACCTCTACATAGCGACCCGAAGCCGACTCATGACATATGCAAGTTCATTGACCGGTTACCGCATGGCTGCAGACATTTGAGCCCACTAGCAGAGAACCACCCCCATCTGGGCCTGATAAGTTTCTGTTGCCAAGCCAACCGAGAGCTAGGCCCGCCCAAAGGGACAGCGGTTGCGTTCTCAGCATATCAAGTGCAGCGGTGCGGTCCAATGCGTGAGGACGAATATCCTCGCCCTCGTGCGCCACGCCATGAAGTCCAGCAAGACTTTCGGCATCCACCGTAGCAAAAAAGATGCACTATTTCACTCGACATATGAGGAGCGGTTAGATAAGTGCCTATCTGCTGGATTGACGTGGGCACCAACCCGGATTCTTCAAAAATTTCACGCGTTATGGTGTCGAGCGGTGTTTGCCCAGCCTCGATCCGGCCAGCCACAATGTCAATCAGCCAAGGAGCTGCAGCTGCAACGTGTGCGCCAGCCCGATATTGTTCAACAAGCACGACTTTATCTGTGGCTGGGTCGTAGAGCAGGGCTGCTGCCACATCGCTTCGATGCAGGACTTCCCGAACTAACGGTCCGGCAGTGCCACCGTTAAAGAGATCATGCACGACTGTAAGACGACGGAGCTCAAAAAATCCTGTGTAGGCCGTCGTGGTCTCCAGAATATTCGCTTTCAATGCGTCGCTTGGCATGGGGGTATTGTGAATGAACATCGGGAGTTCCACCAATAATCAATCGAAGCTCTCAGATAAAATGGCGACAACCCCATCCGAAGCGGCCGTTGGTAAAGACAAGATTACCGAAGATTGGGTCCGCTGTGGAGTGCGCGTGCAGGGGGCTTTCCGGTGGGTGAAGGGTGGGTTGGGTGGTTGGGTGTGTCCGTTCGGTGCGCGGTGTGCGGCTGGTGCGGGCTTCGCGTCGGGCCCGGGAGCGTGCTGGGAGAAAGCCTCGGCCGGGGTGTGGCGCGCTGTCAGGCGGGCTTGGCGTGCTCGGTGCCGTGGGTGTTGGGGCGGGTGGCGGGGGCCCGTGTCCGGGGGCCGGGTTGCCGGTGGAGGGAGGGGGCCTTGGTTCAAGCACGCAGACGTAGTGAGGACGTGGAGATTGGGTAACCCGGGCGGTGTTCAGAAATAAGGGGTTCAGGAAGGGGAAGGGAGGAGGGGGCCCGCGCCCCCCGGGCGCGGGCCCCCCAAAAACGGCGCGGGAAACCGGGGGGGCCGCCCCCGGGCGGGGGGGCCCAAGGGCCCCCCGGCGGGGGGGCGCCGCCCGGCGGGCTGGGCGCGGGGGCGGGGGGCCGGTCCGGCGGAGGTGTTCTCCCGAAAGCCTGGCACGGCCCCGGGTGGGGCGGTGTGGGGGCCGCGCGATGCTCGTGCTCGAGCTGAGCCGCTCCCGGCGTCGCCTCCGGCGGGGCCGCAATGCCCAGCAGGCGGCGGAGGAAGGCGGCCCGTGGGGGCGCCCCGCGGGTTCTTGGGCGCTCCGCCTGCGCGCGGGGCCGGGCGGGCGGGGCGGGCGCCGCAAGGCTCTCCTCCCCCGCCGGGCGGGGTTTGTGCTGGCGTGGAAGCGGGGGTGGGGCGGGGGGGGCGAGCGCGGGGCGCCCGGCCCCCCCCGGGGGGCTCGGTTCTCGGTTGAAGGCGCGACTCGCGCGCACGGGGAAGCCTCAAATGGCCTTGTGGCCGTCGAAGAAAAGTATCATGCGCTGGTCGATAAAGTCCTGAACTACCGCCGGCCGGGGGCGGGGCCCCCCGGGGGGGGGGGGAGCCCCCCCCCCCCCCGCCCCCCGGGGCCCCCCCCCCCCCGGGGGGACCCCCCCCCCCCCCCCCCCCCCCCCCCCCCCCCGGCCGGCCGCGGGCGCGCCGGTGGTTGCGGGCCAAGGTCGCGACGTGGGGGGGGGGCGTATCCCCTCGCACCTTCGGGCATTTTGGGCGTCTGGCGCGCGAGGTGGCGGCGGGCGTGGGGGGGCGGGGCGGGCGGGGCGGGGGGGGGGGCCCCGGGGGGGGGGGGGCGGGGGGGGCCCCGAGGGCGGAAACGACCGAACCTACTGCTACCGCCACTTCCCGACTCGATGCGTATCGTCCTGCGCCGCAAAGCGGCCCTTGGTATAGACTGTTCATTTTCGTACGACGGCTTCGCGGAATTTGGTGAACTCACACACCCGGCCATAACCCGCCGCATAACTTTTCCCCATACCGGCCGTCTGAGCGACCGCAGCACTTCGAAAGCAGTCAATGACGGATCATGGCGCGGAGATGTAGCCAAGGCGAAATTAGTTCGCAAGAGGCGATTTTGTGGAAGATGTTCCTCTCCGATTTGCTGACGCTGAAGAATTTGCTGCGTCACACCAAAGAATTCACCGCCTTGAGGTGTATTCGTGCGACAAAATTATGGTTGACCGGTTTCCGTTCGACAGGAATACTTCACTCTAGCGGCTGGAATCTCAATCCTTGGCACAAACGGAAGGCACAATATGAAAACGAGACGCTTCCTCATGGTTGCGCTGTTCAGCGCGCTGGCGTTGACGAGTGTACAGGCCCAACAAATCACGGGCACACCCGGTTCGCCAAGCGCCACGCAAGTCATTAACGGGAACCAACTCCCGCCACCAACCCTGCCATTCAAGGGCGTTATAAAGGAATCGGCCACAGATTCCAAACCCTACTGGCCGCCGCGTGTTGTGCCGCCCAAGGGTGCGCCAAACATCCTGCTCATCATGACCGATGATCAGGGCTATGGCGTTTCCGGCTCCTTTGGTGGCGTCATTCCGACGCCGGCCATGGATCGCATCGCCAAGGCGGGATTGCGTTACACGCAGTTTCACTCCACCGCGCTGTGCTCACCGACGCGGGCAGCTCTGATCACGGGCCGCAACCATCACTCAGTCGGCTACGGCGTCATCGGTGAAATGTCCACCGGCTTTCCAGGCTATGATTCGGTCATTACACCCGACAAGGCCAGCATCGGCACGATCCTGCGTGACAACGGTTACGCCACTTCGTGGTTCGGAAAGAACCACAACACGCCCACTTATCAATACAGCCTAGCCGGCCCCTACGACCAATGGCCGTCGGGAATGGGCTTCGAGTATTTCTACGGATTCATGGGCGGCGAGACTGATCAATGGACGCCCTATCTGTTCCGCGATCACACGCAGATTTTTCCATTCGTCGGCAAGAAGGACTACAACCTCATTACCGACATGGCGGACGAGGCGATCAAATATCTGGGCGACCTGAACGCGGCCGCACCAGAGAAACCATTCTTTCTCTATTACGTGCCCGGTGGCACGCACTCACCGCATCAGCCGAAGCTGGAATGGCGGGAGAAGTTCAAAGGCAAGTTCGACATGGGATGGAAAAAGCTGCGTGAGCAGATCTTCGCCAACCAGAAGCGGCTCGGCGTGATTCCGCCGGAGACCCAACTCACCCCGTGGCCGGACGGTCAGGCCGAGTATGGTGGCGCGAAACTTCCGAGGTGGGACTCGCTTTCCCTGATTCAAAAGAAACTATATGCCCGCGAGGCGGAGAACTTCGCCGGCTATGCCGCCTATACTGATCATGAAATCGGTCGTGTCATCCAAACCGTTGAAGACATGGGCAAGCTGGACAACACGATCATCATCTACATCAGCGGCGACAACGGCACCAGCGCTGAAGGCACATTGGAGGGTACCTTCAATCAGATGACCGCCTATAACGGCATTCTGACTCTGCCCGAGGCTGAGCAGATGCTGCATTATGAGGGCTGGGGCCAGGACAAGACCTACCCGCATATGTCGGTGGCGTGGTCATGGGCATTCGATACGCCATTCAAGTGGACCAAGCAGGTGGCATCGCACTTCGGCGGTACCCGGCAGGGCATGGTCATTTCCTGGCCCGGCCACATCAAGGACGCGGGCGCCGTCCGCACGCAATTCCATCACATGATTGACATCGTGCCGACGCTTCTGGAAGCGACGGGCATCAAGGCGCCCGACGAAGTCAACGGCATCAAGCAGAAGCCCATCGAAGGCGTAAGCATGACGTACACATTCGAATCCGCGAATGCGAAGGCGCCGTCGAAACGCGGCACTCAGTATTTCGAAATGTTCGGCAACCGTGGAATCTACCACGACGGCTGGTATGCCTGCACGACGCCACCTGAGGCCGTCTGGCTTCTCGGTGCCAATGCGCTGCCGCCCATCAACGAGTACAAGTGGGAGCTCTACAACATCGCGCAGGACTACTCGCAGTACAACGATCTCGCGGCCAAAGAACCGGCCAAGCTCAAGGAGATGCAGGCTCTGTTCCTGACCGAGGCAAAAAAATACCAGGTTCTGCCTTTGGACAACTCGATTCTGCCGCGTCTCCTAACGCCACGACCGAGCGCCACCGCGGGCCAGACCGTTTTCACCTACACGGGTGAGAAGGCCGGCATTCCCGCCGGCAACGCGCCCAGCATCCTGAACAAGGACTACACCATCACCACCGAAATCACCGTCCCTGAGGGCGGCGCGGAAGGCATGATCGCAACGTTGGGTGGCCGTTTCGGTGGTTACGGGCTCTTCCTGCAGAAAGGCAAACCGGTCTTTGTTTACAACCTGCTTGATCTCGAACGATTCCGATGGGAAGGCGGCGTGGGCGCAATCGTTGACGCGGACCTGTTCGGCAAGGCGCTCAAGCCGGGCAAGCACACGATCGTGTTCGACTTCAAGTATGACGGCCCCGGCCCGGGCAAGGGTGGCACCGGCGTGCTCACCGTGGACGGCAGGGAACTGGCTAGGAAGACGATCAAGCACACGATCCCGATCCTTATGTCCATTGATGAGACCTTCGACGTGGGGCTCGATACGCGATCGGGAGTAGACGACAGCTACGAATTGCCATTCAAGTTCACCGGCACGATTGACAAGCTGACATTTAAACTCGGCCCGTCGCAGATGACGGCGGAGGCACAGAAGGCTGCAACTGCAGCGCTCAAGAAAGCCACGGACTAACGCTTCGCCTAGAAACAGGCGGGCCGTCTCCCAAGGGGCGGCCCGCGACTTCACCTCAGTACCGGTTCGGATATTTCTTACGACCGCATTACCACGCGTGACTAACCGTCAATGTCGAAAGCGACAGGCACCGATTTTGCACAGCTAGCCTTGAAGGGCGCTTACGCTGAGCGGTTTTTTTCAGGCGTTAGTACTCATTCACCGTTTTTCGACGAACGTCTTCTCTTGATGGCCGATAGTACGCCTACGTCATTGCCTCGTAAAACCAATATAGAGTAATCTAGTTGCCTTGGCGAAGGTCCGTTATCGGGCGCAATTTCTAACCGTCACTTTCGGCCACAACTGGTCTGTCACCTATTCTCTGAAGCTGTCATTCGAGGGGCCGCTCCACTCTTAAACCTGCCGCTGAACCACTGATGGCTCGACCGGCCGCTGAGGGTCGATTCCGGAAGTGGCTTGAAGTACCAACCGGTCGTTCGAGCCAACTCCCAGTTCTACGACCGCTGACCTGCCTGCCCATTGCTGCCGTTGGTGGCTCAGAGCCCCAATGACCGGATTGGCCGAGTAGTTGACGGTGGTGCGACGTTGCCGACTGGCTGGTTACGCTGCGAATCCGCCCTTGTCGAGCAGGGCATTGCCCGTGGCGGTGAAGGCCATGCTCATGGGCCGCATGTTCAGCCGTATATCCGGGTGTTTGATCGGGCTTTGCCTGATGGTGATCTTGCCGTGTCCTTGTCGATCTTGAGGAACCCGCCGCGCCGACGCCTGGCGCGGCGTCTGCCGTCTTGATTGCGCCGGGAGTTGTGCCAGAGCTGGGCGAAGTTCCCGGACAGGGTCAGCGTGGTCAGGGTCAGTATTTTTGGCTTGTTTCATCGTCCTCTGCTGGTGATAGCGAGCAAGCTCAGCGCCCAGCAGTGGCCTTGTTTCCGGCGCTGACGACCTTGATCCTGCCGACCATCCCGGCCTCGTAGTGGCCTGGCAAGAGGCAGGCAAAGTCAAACTCTCCCGAGCGGTTGAAGGTCCAGATGATTTCACCTTGCTTGCCGGCAGGCACATGCGCCATGTACGGTTCGTCGTGCTCCATGTCGGGGAACTTCTTCATCAGGGCAGCGTGTTCATCCAGCTCCTTTTTGCTGCCGAGTACGAACTCGTGCCCGACCTGGCCTTTGTTTATGGGCACCAGGCGGACAGTTTCCGCCCTGCCTGACCTCGATGCGATCGGGTGTAAAGCGCATGTTGTCGGTCATCCTGATTTCGATGGTGCGCCTGGCGGCCCTGGCATCGCCTGCGATACCCCAGGCCTTTTGCTCATGCTTTACCGGGTCGGAGTGCCTGGCATCGCCATGCGCCAGGGCGACGGGGGTTGCCGCTGCAAGGATCGCCAGGATCAGTACCTTCGCTGCGCTCATCGGCTTGTTCCTTTCATGGAATGGACGGCAGGTGTTCGCCGCTTTGACTGCGCCCTTGTGGCGGCAGATCGGTGTCATCATGCTTGAAGCCAGGTAACAGAAGGCTGACTATTGAATTACATTTCTGTAATCTTTTCATCGGGGCGCTTGAAAAGAAGGAGAATCCAGCATCGGTAGTGGCGCCACGAAGGAGAAGCAATGAAGATTCTGGTGGTGGAAGACGAACCCAAGACCGGCACCTATTTGAAGCAGGGTATGGTCGAAGCGGGCTTCGTGGTCGACCTGGCGAGCAATGGCGTGGACGGGTTGCACCTGGCGTCTACCGAGTCCTATGAACTGGCGATTCTCGACGTCATGCTCCCCGGCATCGACGGCTGGCAGGTCTTGCAGGGAATGCGCAGGGCCGGGAAGGAAATGCCGGTGCTGTTTCTGACGGCGCGTGATCAGGTCGAGGACCGGGTCAAAGGGCTGGAACTCGGTGCCGATGACTATCTGGTCAAGCCCTTTGCCTTTTCGGAGTTGCTGGCCCGCGTCAGAACGCTGCTGCGCCGTGGCGGCAAGGCGAAGGACGCGGCGTTTTTACGGGTCGCCGATCTGGAACTCGATCTGCTGCGTCGTCGCGTCACGCGTGCCGGCAAGCGCATCGACCTGACGGCCAAGGAATTCGTGCTGCTTGAGCTGCTGCTGCGTCGCCAGGGCGAGGTCCTGCCGCGTTCCTTGATCGCCTCGCAGGTCTGGGACATGAACTTCGACAGCGATACCAACGTAATCGAAGTGGCTGTGCGACGGCTGCGGGCGAAGGTCGACGATGACTTCGAGCCCCGGCTGATTCGTACCGTTCGCGGGATGGGCTACGTTCTGGAAGACGTTGCGAAGGATGGCGCGTGCGATTGAAGCGTCCGGCCTCGATCACGCTGCGGCTGACGCTTCTCTTTTCCCTGGCGTCGACCGTGGTGCTGCTGTTGCTCGGTTACCTGATCGGCGGCGCCGTCGAGCAGCATTTTGTCGAACAGGACATGGCCGTCCTCTCCGGCAAGCTCGATCTGACGCGGCATGCGCTGGAAAAAGTACGCTCGGAGAACGATCTGATCTCGATTCCGCAGCAACTCGACGATTCGCTGGTCGGGCATCAGGGACTGGCGCTCGTCGTCGTTGCGCCCGACGGCCAGAAGCTGTTTGCCACCAGCGGCGCCGAGTTCCCGCAGGCGCTGCTGGATAAACCGGTGCTGGCGGATTCCTTGCGCCCGGTATTCTGGAAAACAGCCGGCAATATTCCCTTTCGCGGCCTGGCAGCGCTGGCCAATACGGGAATCAAGGGCGCTCCGCCGGCCATCATCGCCGTGGCGACCGATATTTCCCATCACGAGCACTTCATGAGCTCGTTCCGCATCACCTTGTGGTCGTTTGTAGTTCTGGCGGCGTTATTGACCGGATTCCTCGGCTGGGTTGCCGTCCGGCGCGGTCTTTACCCCTTGCAGGCGATGCGCCGGAAGGCCGAGGGCATTACGGCGCAGAAACTGGATGACCGACTGGATGTCGAGTCGGTACCCGTTGAACTGGTGGATCTGGCAGAAACCCTGAATGCGATGCTGTCCCGCCTGGAGGACTCGTTCCGGCGATTGTCGGACTTCTCCTCGGATCTGGCTCATGAACTGCGAACCCCGGTCAGCAACCTGCTGACGCAAACGCAGGTCTCGCTCTCCAGACCAAGAACGCCTGAAGACTACCGGGATGTGCTGGTTTCGAACGTCGAAGAATTCGAACGGCTCTCGCGCATGATCGCCGACATGCTCTTTATCGCCAAAGCGGACGAGGGGCAGATCGTTCCCTCACGGGAAAAGATGGACCTTGAGCGCGTCGCCGAGGATTTGATCGACTTCTACCGCCTGATTGCCGACGAGAAAGGCGTTTCACTGAGTAGTTCGGGGGACGCTCAAATGATCGGTGATCCGCTGATGATACGCAGGGCGATCAGCAATCTGCTCTCGAATGCCATAAGGCATACGCAGAGCGGGGAATATGTCAGCATCGCCATCGAGCCTGCTGATACGGGTCGCGTGAAAATAATCGTGACCAATAGCGGAGAAACGATTCCGGCAGCCCATTTGCCACGTCTGTTCGACCGTTTCTATCGTGTCGACCCCTCTCGTCATTGGCAGGGAACGCATTCCGGCCTGGGGCTGGCGATCGTCAAATCGATTGTCGAAGCGCATGGCGGAGAAGTCTCGATTATTTCAACAGCGGGAAAGACGTCCTTCATCATGGAGATACCGCGCGGCGATTGAGACCTATCCGGTTCGCATCGGATGCAGGGAGGTTTCTTTAAAACCAGCATCTCTGCAGAACCTGTCGGGTTACGCTGGCGCTAACCCGACCTACGGGAAGCTACGGGCTTTACTCTCCGGCGCTGCGTAGTCCTGCGACGAAGGGGGCAGGACGGGTAGAATACGCGTCATGAAGATCCTCGCGCTTGAAACCGCCACCGACCCCGGTTCCATCGCACTCTGGCGTGATGGAGTGCTGCTTGCGCGAAGCTGTCCGCTCGGGCTTTCGAATTCGGAAACCCTGCTGCCGCTGGCCGCTTCGACCTTGCGCGAGGCCGGACTGGGCTTTGCCGACCTCGACGGAATCGCTTTCGGCATGGGGCCGGGCTCGTTTACCGGGCTGCGCGTCGCCTGTGGTATTGCCCAGGGGCTGACGGTGGCACGCGATCTGCCGCTGATCGGCGTCGGTACGCTGGAGGCGATGGCGCTGGCCAGTGGCGGCGAACGCGTTATCGTGGCACTGGATGCGCGGATGGGCGAGGTCTATTTCGGTTTTTTTGATGCTGGCGAGGTGCAGGGCGAGATCGGCGTATATTCGCCCGAAGCGGTGCCCTTGCCCGAATCCGGGGGCTGGCTGGCCTGCGGTAACGGGCTGGCGGCGTATCCGCTGCTGTGTCAGCGCTTGTCTCCTTTTGTCGACGTCTGGCTTCCTGAATTGATGCCCAGCGCCGAAGCCGTTGCCCGGCTCGCCGCGCCGCGTCTTGAGCGCGGCGAACAGATCGATGCGGCCAATGCCGCGCCGTTCTATGTGCGCAACAAGGTTGCCCGTACCGTAGCCGAGCGGCTGGCCGAAGGGGGCAGGGCCTGAATGGCCGCCGTGCTCGAACCGCGCATTGAGCTGCGGCCAATGAACGCTGTCGATCTCGATGCGGTACTGGCCATCGAGTACCGCGTTTGTCCTTTGCCCTGGGGGCGGGGCAATTTCACCGATTCGATGACTTGCGGTTACAGTTGCTGGGTCTGCCGCGTCGATGGCGATCTGGTGGGTTATTTTGTGCTGATGCTGGCGGTCGATGAAGCCCATCTGCTTTCGATCGGTGTGGCCGGGAAGCGTCAGGGAATGGGTTTCGGTGCGCGTCTGTTGCGTCACGCCATGGGGGTGGCTCGTGCCGGCGGGGCGAAGATCCTGCTGCTCGAAGTACGCCCCTCGAACGAAAAGGCATTGATGCTGTATCGCCATTTCGGGTTTCAGCAGATCGGTGTGCGTCGTGGCTACTATCCGGCCGACCAGGGCCGTGAAGATGCGCTGGTGCTGACCCATGCGCTGGAGGAGGTGCTGGCATGAGCCTGAGCCGGAAGCAGATGCTCGACGAGATGGGACTGTCGCCGCAATGGACCTTGCGCGATCAGCCAGCCGTTGTGTGCGGAGAGGCGTCTGCTCGCGGGATCACGTCTGCGGCTTCACCCGCACCAAGACCGACGCCGAGCGTCGAAACCCAGGATTCATTTGTCGAATCCGCACCAGAGCGCGCGCAGCACATCGCCGGCCTGGGCTGGGATCAGTTGCGGCAAAGCATTGCAGAGTGTCGCGCCTGCGGGCTGTGTGCGCAGCGCAAGCAGACGGTGCCTGGTGTGGGTGACGAGCGCGCCGACTGGCTGTTCATCGGCGAGGGGCCGGGCGCTGAAGAAGATGCACGCGGCGAGCCTTTTGTCGGCGTGGCCGGCAAGTTGCTCGATGCCATGCTGGCGGCCATCGAGCTCAAGCGCGGTGAGAATGTCTATATCGCCAATGCCGTGAAATGTCGTCCACCGGGCAACCGCACGCCGGAAGCGGCTGAAATGGCCGCCTGTGCGCCCTATCTGAAGCGCCAGATCGCGCTCATCGCGCCACGACTGATTGTTCTGCTTGGCCGTGCTGCGGTTCATGCGCTGCTTGGCGAAGTGGGTTCTCTGGCCAGCCTGCGCGGGAAGCCTCTGGCATACCGTGACGGGAAAAATGAAATTCCGGTGATTGTGACCTATCACCCGGCGTATTTGTTGAGAACCTTGTCCGACAAGGCCAAGGCCTGGGAAGATCTGTGCCGTGCCCGCGCCTTGATGCGTCAGATATCCAGGGTACAGGCAGCGTCACCAGGGTAAATTTGTTCTAACAATCTTCAGTCATTCCGGCGCAAGCCGGAATCCAGATTCGTTCATCTGATCAAGATGTTAAAAGAAAGCTTTGATCAACGAACTGGATTCCGGGTCAAGCCCGGAATGAGCGCGAAGCCTGGCCTCGGGCCACGGTCGACTTGTAATTCAGTCAAGCATCACCATCTACACCTCACTTTGTTCATTCCTTCGTGGAGAAAATGTCATGCGCATCCGAATTCTTGCCCTCCTTGCCGTGTTGGTCAGCCTGCTTTCCGGCTGCGGCTACAATGCCTTTCAGACCGGCGACGAGGCAGTCAAATCGGCGTGGTCGGAAGTGGTCAACCAGTACCAGCGGCGGGCCGATCTGGTGCCCAATCTGGTCAGCACCGTCCAGGGCTACGCCAGCCATGAAAAAGAAGTCCTGACGCAGGTCACGCAGGCGCGCGCGCAGGTGGGCGGCATTCAGGCCACCCCGGAGCTGATCAACAATCCCGAAGCCTTTGCCAAGTTCCAGCAGGCACAGGCCGGCCTTTCCAGTGCCTTGTCCCGCTTGCTGGTGGTCGCCGAAAATTATCCTAACCTGAAGGCCGATGCGTCCTTCCGCGATTTGCAGGCGCAACTCGAAGGCACCGAGAACCGCATTACAGTGGCGCGCAATCGCTATATCAAGGCGGTTGAAGCGTACAACGTTTCGGTGCGCACCTTCCCGAACAATCTGACGGCGATGATCTTCGGCTATCAGGTCAAGCCCAACTTCAGCGTGGAAAACGAGAAGGCCATTTCAGTTGCACCGAAAGTCGACTTCTCGGCGCCTGCCCAGCGTGCACCTGCGCAGGGCACTGCACCTGCCCCCGCACCTATCGCCCTTCCGGCTCCGGCAGAAGGCGGCAAACCTGCACAATCGCCCGGTTACTGATTCATGTTCGCTCGTGGCTTGCGGCGAACACGCTGGCTGGCCGGTCTGTTTTTGCTCTTCGTGGCCGTGCTGGCCGGGGCTCAGGCCGTGCTGCCGATTCCTCCACTGGCGGCGCGGGTGACTGACCTTACGGCAACGCTCTCGGCGGATCAACGCTCCCGGCTGGAAGAAAAAATCGCCGCTTTCGAGCGCCAGAAAGGTTCGCAGATCGCGGTTCTGATCGTGCCCAGCGTGCTCCCCGAAACCGTCACCGAGTACGCGCTGCGTGTCGTCGAGTCGTGGAAACTCGGGCGCAAGGGTGTCGACGATGGAGCCTTGCTGCTCGTTGCCAAGGACGACAGAAAAATGCGCATCGAAGTCGGCTACGGCCTCGAGGGTGCGCTCAACGATGCCACGGCCAAGCGCATCATCAGCGAAACGATCAGCCCGCGCTTCAAGCAGGGTGATTTCTATGGCGGGATTGATGCCGGACTGGAGGTCATGATCAAGGTGGCTGGTGGTGAGGCGCTGCCGGAGCCAAAGCAGGCGAGCAAGACGAACGAGGCGAGCGGCGGAATCGATTTTGAAACACTGATGTTCTTCGGGTTCATTCTGGTTTTCGTTGTCGGCGGCATTCTGCGCGCCATCTTCGGGCGCTTTCTGGCCGCCGGAGTGGTCGGCGGCGTGGCCGGCATCATCGCGTCGCTGATCCTTTCCTCTGTTCTGGTCGCCATCGTGGTCGGTGTTGTCGCCTTCATTGTTTCGCTGTTTGCCGGCATCAGCGGTGGAGGTGGTGGTATCGGTGGCGGGGGCTTCTCTTCCGGCGGTTCGTCCTGGGGCGGAGGTTCGGGTGGTGGCGGGTTTTCAGGCGGCGGCGGAAGCTTTGGCGGCGGCGGCGCCTCGGGAGGCTGGTGATGCGAGCAGGCAGACTTTTTCGTCATATGCTGTGGCCCGACTGGTGGGTGTTGCGCGCCTTTCCTGTATCGGCTCTGCGCACGATTGAACAGGCCATCGCGGAATCCGAACGCACGCATCAGGGCGAGTTGCGTTTCGTTGTCGAAGCCGGTCTGCCGCTGCCTGGGCTGTTGCGCGATCAGTCGCCACGGGCTCGGGCGATCGAATTGTTCGCTCAGCTCGGGGTCTGGGACACCGAGCACAATAGCGGCGTACTGATCTACGTTCAGTTGCTCGACCGCAGCGTCGAGATTGTTGCCGATCGGGGGATCGACGCCCGGGTCGACGACGCATTCTGGAGCGCGGTCTGTCGTCGCATGGAGGCGGCATTCAGGGAAGGGCGTTTTGAAAGCGGGACACTGCTTGCCCTCAATGAGATTACGCAGGCACTGGCCATGTATTTCCCGGCCTCCGGCGAAAACCCCGATGAACTGCCCAACACGCCGCTGATTCGTTGATACGCAGGAAAATTGTGTCAGGCGCCGGATTAATGCGTGCCGTCGTCAAGGTGAATCACGTCGTCATGTTCGCGCTGGTTGGCTTCATGGCGGCGCTTGACGAGCAACATGCTGGCGCTGACAAAGAGGCCAAATAAGGTGATGACCCAGTAAATCGAGAGATCGATCTTGACCATCAGGTAGTAGAGGCCGGTCATCATCAGGATCGACAGGTTCTCGTTGAAGTTCTGAACGGCGATTGAATGCCCGGCGCCCATCAGAATGTGGCCACGGTGCTGCAGCAGTGCATTCATCGGCACGACAAAGAAGCCGGAAAGTGCGCCGATGATGATCAGCAGTGGAACGGCCAGCCATATGTGCTGTACAAAATTCATGACCAGCACGATGAGGCCCATCGCGATACCCAGCGGTATCACGCGCAGCGACTTGCGCAAGGTGATCATTCTGGCGGCGCCGATGGCGCCCAGCGCAACGCCGACCGCGACGACGCCCTGCAGCATGCTGGCCTTGGACAGGTCGAGTTTTAATGCCACTTCTGCCCACTTGATCACGATGAACTGCAAGGTTGCACCGGCGCCCCAGAACAAGGTGGTTACCGCCAGCGAGATTTGACCGAGACGGTCGCGCCAGAGCAGTGCCAGGCAGTGGTTGAATTCGCGAATCAGATACCAGGGATTCTTGTGCAGCGCCTTGTGATCGACGCCGGTATCCGGAACGTAAAGGTTGAACACCGAGGCCAGCATGTAAAAGCCGCCAACGAAGCTGATGGCCATTTCGCTGATGGTTTCGACTCCGGTGTCGATATATGGGAAATCAAATGACAGCAGGTTCTGCGCGATGCTCGGCTGGATCAAAACGCCGCCGATAAGAACCCCCAGAATGATCGCACCCACGGTCAGTCCTTCGATCCAGCCATTGGCCACGACGAGCAGGCGATGCGGCAGGTATTCGGTGAGGATGCCGTATTTTGCGGGCGAGTAGGCGGCGGCGCCGAGACCGACGACGGCGTAAGCCAGTAGCGGATGCACGGAAAAAAACATCATGCCGCAGCCGATGATCTTGATCGTGTTGCTGATGAACATCACCCGCCATTTGGGCATCGAGTCGGCAAAAGCGCCGACAAAGGCCGCCAGTCCGACGTAGGAGACGGTAAAGAAGGTTTTTAGCAGTGGCTCATAGGCGCTGGGAGCATGCATCTCGCGCAGGGCGGCAATGGCAACAATGAGCAGCGCGTTGTCGGCGAGCGCCGAGAAAAACTGCGCCGCCATGATGAGGTAGAAGCCAAAGGGCATTGGGCAATCAGGTACTGCTCTTGTTGAGTGGCGAATTTATACCATGAAAGCGCGGAAGTTGTTAGCGCGGCTGATCTGCATTTTATCGGGATGGCTCGTCCGTCTTGTGTTGAAGTTCAATGCGGTCGATACTCTCACTCCGTCAACCGAAGAGCCCAGGAATCATTCGTCCCATGCCGCGCCCGATTCAAGCCTGCATCGACCTTGCCGCACTGCGTCACAATTACCTGATTGCCAAAAGCAGTGTGGCCGGCCAGGGCCAACCCGCAAGGGCGTGGGCCGTTGTCAAGGCCGATGCCTATGGCCACGGCCTGATGCGCGCAGCCACGGCGCTGGCCGATGTGGCCGACGGTTATGCCCTGCTAGATCTGGAGGCCGCAGTGGCCTTGCGCGACGCCGGATTTCGCCAGCCGATTCTTCTGCTCGAAGGGTTCTTCGAGCCTGCCGATCTGGGCGCCTGCGCTGAATACGGTTTGATTCCCTGCATTCACCGCATCGAGCAACTGCACATGATCCGCGCTGCCGCTTTGCCCGTGCGGCTACCGATCTATCTCAAGCTCAATACCGGAATGAACCGTCTTGGCTTCACGCCGGATCAGATGCCGGACGTAAGACACGAACTGGCAGTTTCATCGGCCCTGGGCACCGTGACGCTGATGACGCACTTTGCCGAGGCCGATGGCGGGCGGGGTATCGCCTGGCAGCTTGAGCGTTTCGAGGCGATGCGAGAAGGCTGGTCCGCGGCTTGTCCCGTCTCGCTGGCCAATTCGGCCGCCATCCTGCGTTACCCGCAGACAGCGCATGACTGGGTACGGCCGGGGATCATGCTCTACGGCGGCAGCCCCTTTGCCGACGCCGACGCTGCGAGCTTTGACCTGAAGCCGGTGATGACGCTACACAGCCGTATTCTGGCCGTACAGGAGATCGTGGCCGGCGAGCGGGTCGGTTACGGCGGCACCTTCGAGGCGCAGCAGCCAATGCGGGTCGGCGTGGTCGCCTGCGGCTATGCCGACGGCTATCCCCGCCATGCGCCCAGCGGGACACCGATTCTGGTCGCCGGTCAGCGCACGCAAACGCTCGGTCGGGTGTCGATGGACATGCTGGCCTGCGATCTGAGCACGCTGCCGGAAGCCGGAGTCGACAGCCCGGTCGTTCTCTGGGGTGAAGGATTGCCGGCTGACGAGGTCGCTGCCGCTGCCGGGACCATCAGCTATGAGCTGTTCTGCGCTCTGGCGCGGCGCGTGCCGGTGGTCGAGGTTTAAACAGTTTAAACAGTTTGCCAAAGACAACAACAGCAAATTATGCGATGCTGGCTTACCATGGTCAGCATCCTTGCTGGCTGATCCCGGCGGTAAGCCATTATCATTGACACTCATATCAAGGGAGGCGGAAATGCAGAACATATACAAGCAGAATCTCGACAAGAACACGGCCAACTTCACGCCGCTTTCACCTCTGACTTTCATTGAGCGCACGGCGTATATCTATCCGCAACGGACGGCGGTGATTCACGGTCAGCGCCGCTATACCTGGCTGGAAACCTTTACCCGCGCCCGTTGCCTGGCTTCGGCACTGGTCGCCCACGGTATCGTCGAGGGCGATACCGTGGCAGCGATGCTCAACAACACGCCGGAGATGGTCGAGTGCCACTTCGGCGTGCCGGTAACCGGCGCGGTACTGCATGCGTTCAATACGCGGCTGGATGCCGAAACGGTTGCCTTCATGCTTGAACACGGCGAAGCCAGGGTGCTGATCACCGATCGCGAGTATTCGGCCACCGTCAAGAAGGCGCTGGCCAAGGTGCAGCGTCCGATCCTGATCATCGATGTCGACGATCCCGAATACAGTGGCGCGGGCGAACGGCTTGGCTCGATCGACTATGAGCAGTTCCTCGCCGGTGGAGACCCCGACTATCCATGGCAAGGCCCGGACGACGAGTGGAACGCCATCTCGCTCAATTACACCTCGGGAACCACCGGCAACCCGAAGGGCGTCGTCTATCACCATCGCGGCGTTTATCTTAATGCGCTGAGCAACATCGTCAGTTGGGGCATGGAACCGCACTCGGTCTATTTGTGGACGCTGCCGATGTTTCACTGCAACGGCTGGTGCTTCGTGTGGACCATGGCCGCCAACGCCGGTACCAACGTGTGTTTGCGCCGCGTCGACGCGAAGCTGATTTTCGACGCCATCCGCGAGCACGGTGTGACCCATTACTGCGGAGCGCCGATCGTGCATAGCCTGATGGCCAATGCGCCGCCCGCGCTGCGCGCGGGCATCACGCAAAAACTTTCCGGCCTGATCGCTGCAGCACCGCCTCCGGAAGCGGTGATCGAGCAGATGGCCAATATCGGTGTCGACCTGACGCACGTCTACGGTCTGACCGAAACCTATGGACCGGCCGCCGTCTGTGCCAAACACGGCGACTGGGCCGATCAGCCCCTGGCCAGGCAGGTCGAACTGAACGCCAGACAAGGCGTGCGCTACCACGCACAGGAAGCAATTACCGTTCTCGATCCGTCGGACATGCAGCCGGTACCCTGGGACGGCGAGACGATGGGCGAGATCATGTTCCGCGGCAACCTCGTCATGAAGGGCTATCTGAAGAACCAGAAAGCCACCGAGGAGTCGTTTGCCGGCGGCTGGTATCACACCGGCGACCTTGCCGTGATGAACCCCGACGGCTATGTGAAGATCAAGGATCGTTCAAAGGACGTGATCATTTCCGGAGGTGAAAACATCTCGTCGATCGAGGTCGAGGACGTGCTCTATCGCCACCCGGCGGTTATCGCAGCGGCTGTGGTGGCCACGCCCGACGAGAAGTGGGGCGAGGTGCCCTGCGCCTTCCTTGAGTTGCGCGAGGGGGCGACGGTGAGCGAGGAGGAGATCATCGAATTCTGTCGTCAGAACATGGCCCGATTCAAGGTGCCCAAGCGGGTGATCTTCAATCCTCTGCCGAGGACGTCGACCGGCAAGATTCAGAAGTATGTGCTGCGCCAACAGGCCAATTCCACCGCCGCAATCTCAAGCAGCTAAAGAGGGCAAATCAAGACTCCTCCTTCAATCGGGTATCCCAGTTTGGCCAAGGCAAAAACCATCTATTCCTGCACCGAATGCGGCGCCAGTGTCCCCAAGTGGCAGGGGCAGTGCCCCGGTTGCGGCGTCTGGAATACCCTGGTTGAAACGCTTGACGAAAGCGCTCCGGCCAATAACAACCGTTTCGCGGCACTGAGTGGGACGGCCAGGCTGCAGACGCTCTCGGAAATCGAAGCGCGCGAAGAGGACAGGCTGCCAACCGGTATCGGCGAATTTGACCGCGCGCTCGGTGGCGGGCTGGTAGCGGGCGGCGTCGTGCTGCTCGGCGGCGATCCGGGAATCGGCAAGAGTACCTTGCTCCTGCAGGCGCTAGCCGAACTGTCCGGCGAACACCACGTTCTTTATGTCAGCGGTGAGGAGTCCGGCCAGCAGATCGCCATGCGTTCCCGCCGGCTGTCGCTCGACAGCAAAAAGCTCAAGCTACTGGCCGAAATCAATCTGGAAAAGATCCTCGCCACGCTGCAATCGCTCAAGCCGCAGGTGGCCGTCATCGACTCGATCCAGACGCTGTGGTCGGATCAGCTCAGTTCGGCGCCCGGATCGGTCGCCCAGGTGCGTGAATGCGCCGCGCAACTGACGCGGCTGGCCAAGCAGACGGGAATCACCATCATCCTGGTCGGCCACGTGACCAAGGAGGGTGCCCTGGCCGGGCCGCGCGTGCTCGAGCACATCGTCGATACCGTGCTCTATTTCGAGGGTGACACGCATTCGAGCTTCCGCCTGATTCGCGCGGTGAAGAATCGCTACGGTGCGGTCAATGAAATCGGCGTTTTCGCGATGACCGACAAGGGGCTGAAGGGGGTGAATAACCCTTCGGCGATGTTTCTTTCGCAACACGGTCAGGAGGTTCCCGGTTCCTGCGTGCTGGTCACGCAGGAAGGAACGCGACCGCTGCTGGTCGAAATCCAGGCGCTGGTCGACCAGTCGCACGGCAACCCGAGACGGCTGACGGTCGGCCTCGATGCCCAGCGTCTGGCCATGTTGCTGGCCGTTTTGCACCGCCATGCGGGTATCGTCTGTTTCGATCAGGATGTTTTTGTGAACGCCGTCGGCGGCGTCAAGATCGTCGAGCCAGCCGCCGATCTTTCGGTGCTGTTGGCGATTGTTTCTTCATTAAAAAACAAGGCGTTACCGCATAAACTTATAGTTTTTGGTGAAGTTGGTCTGGCCGGCGAAATCCGCCCCGCAGCGCGCGGTCAGGAGCGCCTCAAGGAAGCCGCCAAGCTCGGTTTCACGCGCGCGATGATCCCGGAGGCCAACAAGCCCAGGCAGCCGATTGCCGGAATCGAGGTGATCGCCGTGCGCAGGGTTGACGAAGCGGTTGAGCGCTTGCGGGAACTGGATTGACATGGTTGATGAACCTCTTTTGACGCAGAGAACTCAGAGAAGGCCAGGTAACTCTTTCTTTTAAATGCCCACGAGGGGTGCGAGGGGATTCAGCGTTATCCCCGTCGCCCATCAAGGTCCGAGCGTATCGTCGATTCGCTTGAAGAATTTGTGACCCGTTCATGAGCATGAGCTTTTTCCCCTTTGCCCTGCGCATGCTGCGCCGCGACGCACGGGCAGGCGAACTTCGCCTGCTGGTGGCGGCGCTGGTGGTTGCCGTCGCGGCGTTGACTGCCGTCGGTTTTTTTGCCGACCGGGTGCGGCAGGCGCTTGAACGCGAGGCCAATCAACTGCTCGGTGCCGACCTGCTGCTGACGGCCGATCATCCCTGGCCGCCCAGGGTGGCCGCCGATGCACGCGAACGCGGCCTGGCCGTCGTTGAAACACGTACCTTTCCGAGCATGGTCACGCTCGGGCAGGGCGATGACCTGCGTGCCCAGTTGGCCGAGATCAAGGCCGTTTCAGACGGGTATCCGCTGCGCGGCAGCCTGCGCATCGCACCCGGACGCAATGCGGCGGATGCGCCGGCCAGAGGCATTCCGGCGCCGGGAATGATCTGGATCGACGAACGGCTGGCCTCGGCACTGTCGGCAAGCGTGGGCGACACTATCACGGTGGGGCGGCAGTCCTTGCTCGTCGCTGCCGTATTGACGCTGGAGCCGGATCGCGGGGTCAATTTCTTCAGCGTGGCGCCGCGTCTGTTGATGAATATCGCCGATCTCGAGGCGACCGCTCTGATTCAGCCCGGCAGTCGTATTTCCTATCGCTTGCTGCTGGCGGGGGAGGTGCCCGCAGTGAATGCATTTCGTTCCCAGGTCGAGAAGTCGCTGGAGCGTGGCGAACGCATCGAGGACGCCCAGAATGCCCGTCCAGAAATCCGCGCAGCGCTCGAGCGGGCGCAAAAATTCCTCGGCCTTTCCGCCCTGTTGACCGTCGTGCTGGCCGCCGTCGCCGTCGCCCTGGCGTCGCGTCGTTACATGCAGCGGCATCTTGACCCGTGTGCGGTGATGCGCTGTCTTGGTGCGACACAGGACTTTCTGCTGCGTGTTTATCTTTACCAGTTTGCCCTGCTTGGCCTGCTCTCTGCCGTGCTCGGCTGCGTCATCGGCTATCTCGCGCATTTTGTCCTGCATGCCTGGCTGGCGCAACTGCTGACGACGCCACTGCCTCAACCCGGCCTGTTGCCGGCGCTGCAAGGCAGTGTCATCGGCGTCATTCTGCTGTTCGGGTTTTCGCTGCCCCCACTGCTTCAACTCAGGCGTGTATCGACGCTGCGCGTTCTGCGCCGGGAGTTTTCCTCAGGCGCATTGCCGCCATCGGCTTTGCTGGGCAGTTACGCCCTGGGTTACCTCGCGCTGGCCGGTTTGATGTTCTGGGTGGCTGGAGAAGTCCGTCTGGGTGCCTACATCGTCGGTGGCTTTCCAGCGGCAATGCTTCTTTTTGCACTGGTGGCGCGTGCGGCGATTCGTCTCGCTGCGCTGTTGCGCGGCGGTGCGCGTTCGCGAACCGGCCAGGGCGGGATCGGCTGGCGCTACGGCCTGGCCAGCCTGGAGCGACGCTCGGCGGCCAGTGTCGTGCAGATTGTCGCCCTGGCGCTGGGTTTCATGGCGCTGCTGTTGCTGACCGTTACTCGCAACGACCTGCTTGACGCCTGGCGTCGCGCCATACCCCCCGAGGCACCGAACCGCTTTGTGGTGAATATCCAGCCCGATCAGCTTGACAGCGTACGGCGTACCTTTGCCAACGATGGCATAAGCGCCGAGTTTGCGCCGATGGTGCGCGGGCGTCTGGCCCGGGTCAATGGGGTCGAGGTCAGCCCGGCAAGTTATGAGGACGATCGGGCCAAGCGCCTGATCGACCGCGAATTCAATCTATCCTATCGCCAGGATCTGCCTGAGGGCAATGCGGTGACTGCAGGGCGCTGGTTTGCGGCCAGCGATACGGCGCGGGGTGTAGCGTCGGTGGAGGAGGGTCTGGCTACAACCCTCGGCCTGAAAGTCGGCGATCAGCTTGAGTTTGTCATCGGCGGAGAGAAAGTTGAAATGCAGGTGCTGGGCCTGCGCAAGCTGAATTGGGACTCGATGCGGGTGAATTTCTTTGTTGACTCCACCTGCCGTTCTGGAACCGTACTCGGCAAGCTGGATCACGAGTTTCTACCTGGCGCCTGCCAAGGCCGACTTTGTCAATCGCCTGATACGCGAGTTTCCCAACCTGACGGTGGTCGATGTGGCCGCGATCGTTCGCCAGTTGCAGGCGATCATGGATCAGGTGGCGCAGGCCGTTCAGTTCATATTTTTATTTACGCTGGTGGCCGGAATCATCGTGCTCTATGCGGCGCTGGCCTCGGCGGCGGAAGAACGCCGCTATGAACTGGCCGTGATGCGTGCGCTGGGCGCACGGCGCGAGCAACTGCGACGCGCCTTGCTTGCCGAATTTGCCGCCATTGGCGGACTGGCTGGGCTGATCGCCGCGTTCGGGGCGCTGGCGGTGGGTCAGTTTGTCGCGTACCGGGTATTTCAGTTCGAGGTGGCCATCGATTTCTGGTTGTTGCCTGCCGCGCTGCTCGGCGGCGCACTGCTGGTGACCGCCTCCGGCTGGTTCGCGGCAGCGCGATTGATCGCTACGCCGCCGCTGGAGGCCTTGCGTGCCGGCGGGTAATATTTGCAGTTCTTGGTGAAACTTTGTGTTCTTTGTGCCTTGGTGGTGAAGCTTTTATCCTATTCTCTCAAACCAGGTCTTCGCGACGCAGCAGGAAGACGTGCCGATCTCCGGCGCTGGTATCAAGCCAGATAAACGGGATATCGGGGAAGGCCATCTCCAGTTCATCGCGATTGTGCCCAATCTCGACCACCAGCAGTCCCTCTGTTTTGAGATGACTGGGCGCTTCCCTGAGAATGATGCGTACCAGATCGAGCCCGTCCTTGCCGCCAGCCAGCGCCAGTTCCGGTTCGCGGCGGAATTCCTCCGGCAAGGCGGCCATCGATTTGGCATTGACGTAGGGGGGATTGGAAATGATCAAGTCGTACTGCCGCCCCTGGATTCCGGCAAAGCCATTGGATTGAACAAGCCTGAGGCGCGTACCCAGTTCGTAATCTTCGACATTGTGCCGGGCCACAGCGAGCGCTTCCGGCGAAAGGTCGACGGCGTCGACCCTGGCTTCAGGGAAAGCGTGCGCGGCAAGGATGGCCAGGCAGCCGGAGCCGGTGCATAGATCCAGTACGCTACCCACCGCCCACGGATCTTCGACCCACGGGCTGAGTTGTTCGTGCAGCAACTCGGCGATGTGCGAGCGGGGAACGATCACCCGTTCGTCGACATAGAAACTGTAATCGCCAAGCCAGGCCTCGTTGGTCAGGTAGGCGGCCGGCAGCCGCTCGCTGATGCGGCGCTCGATCACCTTCAGCAGTGCGGCACGTTCGTCGCCGGTCAGCCGGGCATCGATGAAGGGGTCGAGTTGATCGAGGGGCAGATGCAGGGTATGCAGCAGCAGGTAGGCCGCCTCGTCCCAGGCGTTGTCGGTGCCGTGGCCGTAGAACAGGCCGGCCTCGTTAAAACGGCTGACGGCAAAACGCATCAGGTCGCGTAACGTTGAAAGTTCGCTTTTCGCCTGTTCGAACATTTCAGGGCAACAGTTGTTCGAGGATACGGCGATAGATTGCAGAAAGCTGCGGCAGGGCAGCGATTTCAACACACTCGTCGATCTTGTGGATACTCGCATTGACCGGGCCGATTTCGATGAGCTGCGGGCAGATGTCGGCGATGAAGCGGCCATCGGACGTGCCGCCGCTCGTCGACAGTTCGGCGTCGACGCCGGTTTCGGCGCGGATTGCAGTGCGGGAGGCGTCAACCAGTGCGCCACGGCCTGTCAGGAAGGGCCTGGCGCCAAGGGTCCACACCAGCTCGTAATCGACCCCGTGACGCGCCAGGATTTCACCGACTTTTGCTTTCAGGCTCTCGGGCGTGCTGACCGTGGCAAAGCGGAAGTTGAAGTCGATTTCAACGTGGCCCGGAATGACGTTGCCGGCACCGGTGCCGCCGTGGATGTTGGAAATCTGCCAGGTCGTCGGCGGGAAAAACTCGTTGCCCTGATCCCAGATGCTGCCGGCGAGTTCGGCAATGACCGGCGCCGCACTGTGGATCGGGTTCTTCGCCAGATGCGGGTAAGCAATATGGCCCTGAACGCCCTTGACCGTGAGCTTGCCGGAAAGCGATCCGCGACGACCGTTCTTGATGGTGTCGCCGAGTCGCGTGACCGCCGTCGGTTCGCCAACAATGCAGAAGTCGATGGTCTCACCGCGTGCCGCGAGCGCTTCGGTGACGGCAACGGTGCCGTCGACTGCGTCGCCTTCTTCATCGGACGTGAGCAGGAAGGCGATCGAGCCGCTGTGCTGCGGATGCGCCGCAACGAAAGCTTCGCTGGCGGTAACAAAGGCGGCCAGCGAAGCTTTCATGTCCGCCGCGCCGCGTCCGAATAGGAGTCCGTTACGCCGGGTCGGCTGGAAAGGGTCGCTCGTCCACTGCGCCAGCGGCCCGCTCGGAACAACGTCGGTATGCCCGGCAAAGCAGAACAGGGGGCTGGCCGTGCCACGGCGTGCCCACAGGTTGCTGACACCGCCGCGATTGATGGTTTCGCAGGAGAAACCGATGCGCTGCAAGCGTTCACCGATGATCGACATGCAGCCGCCATCGTCGGGGGTGACGGAACGGCAGGCAATCAGTTGCTCGGTAAGGCTAAGCGTTACATCACTGGGCATCTGGTTTTTCATCTGCGTCATTCAGGCTGAGCGTGAACTCCTTGAATGACGTGCCGCCGTCGCTGGTTTCAGCGAAGTCGAGCGGTGTCTCGCTACCCTGATGTTCCTTGCTGGGGGTGCTGGAGATTTCAGAATTGTTGATCAGCCAGGAGAGATTGGTTGGCGAGTCGGCATTGGCCAGCGCTTCATCAAGAGTGATGATGCCTTCCCGATAAAGGCGGAAAAGATCCTGCTCGAAGGTCTGCGATCCGGGTGCCAGGCTCTGTTCCATCGCCTCCTTGACGGCCAGCACCTCCCCGCGTTCGATCAGTTCCTGAACGTGGCGGGTATTGAGCAGGACTTCAGCGGCTGGCGTTCGATTGCCATCGGGCTTTTTGACCAGGCGCTGCGAGACGATGGCTTTCAGGCTGGCTGAAAGGTCGAGATAAAGCGAGGTGCGGCTATCGAGCGGGAAGAAATTGATGACGCGGTTGAGCGCGTGATAGCTGTTGTTGGCGTGCAGCGTGGCCAGGCAAAGATGGCCGGTCTGGGCGTAGGCGATGGCCGCCTGCATGGTTTCCTTGTCGCGGATTTCGCCGATCAGGATGCAGTCTGGCGCCTGGCGCATGGCATTCTTCAGCGCCGGCTCCCAACCCAGGGTATCCATTCCCAGTTCGCGCTGGTTGACAATGGATTTCTTGTGCCTGAAGAGGAACTCGATGGGGTCCTCGATGGTCAGGATGTGTCCGCTGCGGTTGGCATTGCGGTGATCGAGCATCGAGGCGATGGTCGTCGATTTTCCAGAGCCGGTCGAGCCGACAATCAGGATCAGTCCACGCTTTTCCATGATCAGTTCGGCAAGCGTTGAGGGCAGGCTCAGGCTGTCGAGCGGCGGGATGTTGCCGAGGATATAACGCACGACAATCGAGATCGAGGCGCGCTGCCGGAACATGTTGATGCGGAAATTGCCCACATTGGGAACGCCGAAGGAGAGGTTCATCTCCATCGTCGCTTCAAAGGTCCTTTGCTGATCCGGTGACATCATTTCAAAGGCGATTTTTTCGATCATCGCCGGATCCATGGTCTGCTGATTGACCGGAACCGAATTGCCCTGAATCTTGATGTGGATGGGAACACCGGCGGAGATGAAAATATCCGAAGCCTGCTTTTCTGCCATCAACTGGAAAAGTTTGTCCAGAATCATGAGGCCTCCACCGGGGTCAGGAAGATTGAAAGGGAATTGAAGAAAATCAGTCGCCGCGCAGCAGATCGTTGATGCTGGTCTTGGCGCGAGTTTTTGCGTCGACCTTCTTGACGATCACGGCACAGTAGAGACTGAAGCTGCCGTCCTTCGCCGGCAGGTTGCCGGAGACAACGACCGATCCGGGCGGGATGCGGCCATAGCTGACTTCGCCGGTCTCGCGGTCGAAGATCTTGGTCGATTGACCGATATAGACGCCCATCGAAAGAACCGAGCCTGCGCCGACGATGACGCCTTCAACCACTTCCGAGCGGGCACCGATGAAGCAGTTGTCTTCGATGATTGTCGGGTTGGCCTGCAAAGGTTCCAGAACACCGCCAATGCCGACGCCGCCCGAGAGGTGCACGTTCTTGCCGATTTGCGCACAGGAGCCGACCGCCGCCCAGGTGTCGACCATCGTGCCTTCATCGACATAGGCGCCGATGTTGACGAAGGAGGGCATCAGCACGACATTTTTTGCCAGATAGCAGCCGCGCCGTGCGCCGGCCGGCGGCACAACGCGGATTCCCGAACGGGCGAATCTTTCGGCGTCGTAATTCTGGAATTTTGTCGGCACCTTGTCGAAGAAACGCATCGCGCCGGCGTCGAGGAGCTTGTTGTCTTCGAGGCGGAAGGAGAGCAGTACGGCCTTCTTGATCCACTGGTGGGTGATCCATTCGCCATCGATCTTTTCGGCAACGCGCAAACGTCCCTCGTCGAGTTCGCCGAGAACGGCATTGACCGCTTCACCGACCTTGGCAGGCGCGCTGCCGGGTTGCAGGGAAGCCCGGTTTTCCCAGGCTTCTTCGATGATCTTCTGGAATTGCTGCATGGTGTAGTTCCTAAAGTTTTGCGACGAATTGTTGAATACGGTCTGCGGCTTCAAGGCATTCGGCAAGCGGTGCGACCAGTGCGATGCGCACAAAGCCGGCGCCCGGATTGATTCCTCCGGCCTCACGCGCAAGAAAGCTGCCCGGCAGGACGACTACATTATAGTCGGCGACCAGCGCGCGGGCGAAATACGTATCTGCGCCATCCGCAACAGGAACCTGCCGATCAACCCGTGCCCACAAATAGAAACTGGCATCGGGCATGCTCGTTCCCAGCACGCCGCTGAGCACAGGCGTCACGGCGGCAAACTTCTCGCGGTACTGGCGCCGGTTTTCGAGCACATGCGCATCGTCCTTCCAGGCGGCGATACTGGCGGCCTGTATGGCCGGGCTCATCGCGCAGCCATGATAGGTGCGGTAGAGCAGAAATGCCTTGAGGATGGCCGCATCGCCGGCAACGAAGCCGGAACGCATGCCCGGCACGTTGGAGCGCTTCGAAAGGCTGGAGAACATCACCAGCCGCTCGAAATTGCGCCCGAGCAGTGTGGCCGCCTGCAGGCATCCGAGCGGGGGCTTTGCCTCGTCAAAGTAGATTTCCGAGTAGCACTCGTCGGAGGCAATGATGAAGCCATATTTGTCGGAAAGCGCAAAAAGCGTCTTCCAGTCGTCAAGATCGAGCACCTTGCCGGTCGGGTTGCCCGGCGAGCAGACGAAAAAGAGCTGAACCCGGCGCCATTCCTCGTCGCTCAGGCTGTCGTAAGCGAAGGCAAAGTCGTTTTCCGGCAAAGTATTGAGAAAGCGCAGATCGGCACCGGCGAGGTAAGCCGCGCCCTCGTAAATCTGGTAGAAGGGGTTGGGGCTAACGACCAGCGGCCGATGGCCCGAGGACGGGTCAATGACGGTCTGCGTAAAGGCGAACAGCGCTTCGCGCGATCCGTTGACCGGGATCACCTGCGTCTCCGGGTCAATGCCGGCGAGGCCATAACGGCGCTCCAGCCACTCGCTGATGGCGTGGCGCAGGGCCGGTATGCCCAGCGTGGTAGGATAATTCGACAGACCACCGAGTCCGGCGATCAGCGCCTCCTTGATGAAGGCCGGCGTTGCGTGTTGCGGTTCGCCGATCGACAGCTTGATCTCCCGCAGACCCGGGTTCGGCGTAACGCCAGCAAAAAGCTGGCGCAATTTTTCAAACGGGTAGGGGTGCAGCTTGCCGAGGAAGGGATTCACTTTGTTTGCACTGGGCTGTATCGGATCGCTGATTATAAGGGGCATCGCCTGATGGCGAAAGAATGTACACAACAGCGCACGCAAGAAAGTACCCAAAACGCGGGTAAAGCGCAGCGCGAGACGCGCACTGCTGTCCTTTCGCTGCTTACCGGGGCGCTGATCTGGGGCCTGATCTGGTATCCCTACCGGATTCTGCGCGACGCCGGGATCGACGGCATCGTGGCATCGACCGCGACCTACGCGGTGGCCTTTATCCTCGGACTCGCGTTTTTTCGCCGTTCGCTGCGCGCTTTTTCTCCCTCGTGGCTCCTGTTCTGGCTGGCGTTGGCCGCCGGCGGCTGCAATCTCGGCTATGTCCTGGCCACCCTGAACGGAGAAGTGGTTCGCGTGCTGCTGCTGTTCTACCTGGCGCCGCTGTGGACCGTGCTGCTCTCGCGGTTATTGCTTGGCGAGCGGCTCAAGCGCTTCGGCGTCTTCGTCATTGCGCTGTCGCTGGCCGGTGCGGCAACCATGCTCTGGTCGCCGCGCGCCGGTCTGCCTCTGCCGCAGGATGCGGCGGACTGGCTCGGGCTGGGCGCCGGCTTCTCGTTCGCCCTGCTCAACGTGCTCTCGCGTCAGGCGCAGGACGTCACGATCGAAATCAAATCGATGGCGGCCTTCGTCGGCGTGCTGTTCGTCGGTGGGCTGTTGATTCTCTGCGGCGTTGGTCAGCCGAAGATGCCTGCCGCGCCAGCGGCGTGGCTGCTCATCGCCCTGATCGGCGGCGTGCTGGTGCTGGCCAATCTCGTCGTCCAGTACGGGCTGGCGCGCATCGCTGCCAACCGCGCGATAGTCATCATGCTCTCGGAAGTGGGCATTGCCGCACTCTCGTCGTGGCTGCTCGCCGACGAAGCGCTTGGCCTGCGCGAGTGGGTCGGCGGAGCAATGATCGTCGCCGCCAGCGTGTTTTCGGCCAGGATGGAAAGTGCGGAGCGAACGCCATAGTTTGATCGAAGGTGTGGGAGCAAGTAAAAACGTAGGTCCTGCAAACCTGCGCCGGGCGTCAATGAACATGGGAATTACTAGCACGGTAAATTTTTTCAATAAACCCATCGTGGCCCGAGGCCAGGCTTCGCGCTCATTCCGGCGAAGGCCGGAATCCAGATTTGTTCATCTGATCAAGATGTTAGAGACTGTTTTGATGAACGAACTGGATTCCGGGTCAAGCCCGGAATGACGGTGATGCCAGGCGTGCTCGCTAGGCGCGACATTCAAGCGCTGCGCAGGCGCAGCATCCGGATCAGCCCTATCGCCAGCATCGGCGCGGCAAAGCCGATCACCGTCGCCCAGATCAGCAGCAGGCCAAGCTCGCTGTAGTCGGCGGGCGTGACGAGCACTCCGGTCTGGGCATCCTTTACTTCGCGCGTGACGGTGAACACCTTGTTCAGGTACTGGGTTGCGAGCTGGGATGCCGAAAGAGCGAGGTTGGTGAAGGACGCCATCACCGCGAAAAAGGTGGCTTTGAGTCTTTCGGGAGCCGAATTGGCGATCCAGGCAAGCATCGGAATCATCGCAATCTGGCCGAGCGGCGATTCGAGCGCGGTGTCCACCAGGGCGATAAAGCGCGCATCGACCACGCCTCCGGTGTGTGCTGCGGTCCACTGGTGCAACCCGAAATACATGCCCAGCGTAGGCAGTGATAGCAGCGTTCCGATAACGGTGAGAAAACCCACGATGTAGGTGATCGGTCGTTCGGCCATGAAACGGCGGAAGATGAACATTCCAGCGAGCGTCAGCACGCTCGAGATCAACGACAGCACGGCAAGAAACTGCTGGTCGAAGACCAACTCGTCGATCATCCACCAGGTCGCACCCGGACCTGGGCCGGGCACGGCGCGGAACACAAAGATCACCATCGCGGTGCCAACCAGCACACGACGCGCCTCGGTGTCGAGCGCGCGCGTGAGTTGCCCGATCAGGAACAGCACGATCGCCATCGATACCACAAAAACGATTTCCTGCGCATAAGCCACCTTGCCTACGCCAAGGGCCAGCGAGACTGCGGCAAAGGCGAGACCGCCGAGGAGAATCCACCAATTGACCGGCGGACGCTCGAAGGTGCGCCCGAGCAGCGCGGCGATCGCGGCCCGGAATGGCCCTGGCGCCTCAGACGTGCGCTGTCGCGTCGGCGCAGCCAGCTCGCCAGAATCACGCCCGCCACCGATACCGCCGGGATCAGCAGCGCCAGTTCGTAGATGCTGCGGTAAGCCGCCGCCCGTTGGTCTTCGGCAAGCGCGGCGACACCGTCGAGCAGCAGCACATTCATCGCCGCGACGATCAGCGTGCCGCCGATGATCGCCACCCGGCCAAGCGTTTGCATGGTGGTATGCATCAGGCGGCGCTGCACGTCGGAAACTGGCTGACCCTGGTCATCCAGATGTGGCACTGCTTCGACCGTCATCGCGTCGGCAACCACGTCCTGCACCACATAACCCACTGGCGCGAGCAGGGCCGCAAGTACATACCAGGCTTCTACCGGCATCAGCGCGAGCATGGCGTCGTGCATGGCGCCACTGGTGTCGAGCAGCCCGATCATGATCAGCAGGCTGACCGCAATCAGCGTCGCGCCCAGATAAACCAGTAACGCTTTCCAGCGCCAGATCAGATCGACCAGATGCCCCAGCGGCATTTTCAGCGCCCACGGCAACCCGCCCCAGAACCCCAGCGCGGCAAGAAACTCGGCCGACAGGCCGAGCCGCTCCTTCACATAAAACACGCCGACGATGCCGGTCAGACCGGAAATTCCTGCCGCGACATAAACCATCAGCGGCGGCAGATAAGACAGGCGCATCTGCCGGCCCAGTTCGAGGAAGTTGCGGTCTATCCAGCCATGCAAGGCGGCGGCAAGCTTTGGAAGTGGCATACGAGGACTGTCAGGGTTGAACAAGGGTTGCACTTTGGAAATTCAAGCGCGCCCTGAGTATCCTTGACCTCAGCAACCCGGTCAATGTCGCTGATTAACCTTTCGAAGGAGCAGCTGATCAAATGTCAAAGTCAAAATGGAAAATCGTCATGCCTTGTTACTACCGATATTTCTGCATCTTTGCGAAAGAGTTTTTCTAGCTTCTCAACGACATTCAAAACATTCTTCGATACATCAATATAGCGAAACTTTGACCATGACCATTTCTTTTCGTTGAGAATTGAAGGAAGGATTGCATATCTTTCTGGATCATGCTTCGCATCCGGGTCAGAGTAAATACAAAGCGCCATCATGAAATCACCGTCTTCGACCTCAAGCCACCATCCCCAGTCCTCGGCACAAAAGGACGGAACCTTAATGCCGACCTCAGGGAGATGATGTTCCAGGTATTTGCACAATGCCTTTCCATACATCCTTTCATTTACGATCTCATCGTCCTCTCCCTCAAGGATAGGAAATTTTTTAGTTTCAATCGCAACACAGGAATGAGGAATCATTTTGTCACCACCCGAAGTAAAATCCGCCACCGAAT
Organism: Candidatus Propionivibrio dominans; assembly: GCA_016709335.1. Classification (GTDB taxonomy): domain Bacteria; phylum Pseudomonadota; class Gammaproteobacteria; order Burkholderiales; family Rhodocyclaceae; genus Propionivibrio; species Propionivibrio dominans. The sequence continues at coordinate 102,191 of JADJNC010000019.1, forward strand.
TATAAGGATGCTTTCCGCATTTATTGTTAACTGGGAGTTGATTATCCGGTCAGCGTAGCATCAGCGGCAGGAGAACAGCCGTCAGCATGCCGTTCAGACCCATGGCCAGTGCCGAAAATGCGCCCATTTCTTCGCTCACCAGAAAGGCCCGTGCGGTACCGATGCCGTGCGCGGCAACGCCGACGGCGAAGCCTTGCGTGGCATGGTCGCGGATGCGGAGAATGCGGAACAGGGACGGAAAACCGATGGCCCCGACAATCCCGGTGAGGATGACCAGTACGGCGGTGAGCGAGGGATGCCGCCGATCTGCTCGGCGACGCCCATGGCGATCGGTGTCGTCACCGATTTGGGTGCCAGCGAATAGACGGTTGCCGGTGTCGCACCCAGCGCCTTGGCAATGACCATCGCCGACAAGGCGGCCGTTACCGAACCGGCGAGCAACGCAACTAGGAGCGGGATAGTCATACGCCGAAGACGTTTCCAGTGCGCATGGAGCGGGATGGCCAGCGCTACGGTAGCCGGCCCGAGCAGAAAATGGACGAACTGCGCCCCTTCGAAGTAACGCGGGTAGGGGGTGTTCGTTACCCAGAGAAAAAGCGTGACGGTAAAAACGGCAATGAGCACCGGATTCGCCCAGGTACTTTGACCCGAGCGCCGGAATACCCAGAAGGCAAACTGATAGGCGAACAAGGTTATCGTCAGACCGAGCAAGGGTGAAGCGGTAAGATAAACCCAGATCTCGGGTATGGGTAGCGGCTTCATGACTCGGCACCTTCAGCGGACTCTTTTCGCGTCAGCGTCTTGAGCACCAGCGCCGTTACGGCCATGCCGGCAAATGTACTGATCACCAGAGCAACCGTGATCGGCAGCCACTCGTCGCCGACGCGTTGCAGATGCAGCATGACACCGGCACCTGCCGGTACGAAGAGCAGCGATAGATGTTGTAACAGGTGACCGGCGCTTGTCCTTATCTCATCGCTGACCCTGCCCCTGACGAGCAGGGTGAGGAAGAGCAGAGCCATGCCGAGCACCGGCCCAGGGACAGGAAGACCGAGCGAACGAGCAATGAGTTCGCCGACCAGTTGATAGACGAGCAGCAGTAACAGGGTATTGATCACGATGACGGATGACCGGGAATGAAGGGCTGGGAATGCTGATCATAGCCCAATACTTTTAGCGTACTTCAAGAGTTTGCAATATAGCTAACCCGAGCAGCCACAGGATCAACAACAAAAAACCCCCCGGAGGGCCCGAAAAGCCAGTTCATAGTTATGTTGAAAAATTTACCCTGACAAAGAAGGTTGGCTCGGAATGATTTCTGCTGTAAATCAACACAATGCTGAATCCAAACGATTCAATTTAACGGTGATCGAAGCGTGTCCGCTGCTCTGCAGTGGTAGGCATTTGTTGTATTGACGGGGGAGCCAAAACCATGGCGCCGGTCGCCTTCAGCCTGGCCTCGCCAAGTTGTAACTCTTCAAACAACGCGTCTGCATAAGGGGTCGTCTTCACATTTATTTCACCAGAGCGCTGGTACAATCCCGAAAAAAGGTACAACTTGCATCGCCCCCGTTGCTTCATTTCGGCACAGTACCCTGTTGGCAACGAACGGGCCATCGGGATGGTCAGTAAAACGTTCAGCCAAGTAGCTTGACAGAACCACTTCGCACGCTCGAGACGACACTCGCGTTGGAGTTGTCCTGTGTGTCGTTCAAGGGCCTGCTTGCAGGTGGCTGGGGTCAATGGCCCGTGAGTGGTTTGCCGGCGCTCGCGAGCGCGGTTTTGTCAAGCAGAACAAGATGAACTATTCGTACAGGGGATCTGCAATGCAATCATCGTCACCATGGCTGGAACCCACCGGGATTGCACTCAAAAGCCCTGCAAATTCTGGACAAGCGTGGGGGCGTGCATTGGCCGATCATCCACAATGGCCTGAACGACAAAGCCTGTTAGGTTCCGGCTTTTTTTCTTCATGGTGACAACACCCATGACTCAAACTATAACGGCCGTCTGGCCTGGCAAACCCTATCCCCTGGGCGCGACCTGGGACGGCGAAGGCGTCAACTTTGCCTTGTTCTCCGAGCACGCCGAAAAGGTCGAGCTGTGCCTGTTCGACGCCAGCGGGCAGCAGGAACTGCAACGCATCGAGCTCGGTGAGCAAACCGATCAGATCTGGCATGCCTATCTGCCCGAAGTGCGTCCTGGCCAATTGTACGGCTACCGGGTCCATGGCCCTTACCGGCCGGCAGAGGGGCACCGCTTCAATCCGCACAAGCTACTGCTCGATCCCTACACCAAAGCCATTGTTGGCGCCATCGAGTGGAGCGATGCCCAGTTCGGCTACCGCATCGGCAGCCCGGATGAGGATTTGAGCTTCAGCCGCCGTGACAGTGCGCCCGGGATGTTCAAGTGTCAGGTGGTTGATCCCGGTTTTGACTGGGAAGGCGACTGTCGCCCCAACATTCCCTGGCATCAGACGATCATCTATGAACTGCACGTCAAGGGCTTTACCCAACTGCATCCGGAAGTCCCCCCCGAATTGCGCGGCACCTATGCCGGTCTGAGTAGCGGGCCGGTGATCGAGCACCTCAAGCGCCTGGGCGTGACCGCAGTGGAATTCCTGCCGGTACAGGCCTTGATCGACGACCGCCATCTACTGGAGGGAGGGCTCAAAAACTACTGGGGCTACAATTCCATTGGCTACTTCGCCCCCGATCCACGTTATTCCGCCAGCGGCCATTTGAACGAATTCAAGCATCTGGTCAAGACCCTGCACGCCGCTGGCATCGAGGTCATCCTGGATGTGGTCTACAACCACACCGCAGAGGGCAACCATCTGGGGCCGACACTGTGCTTCCGCGGCATCGACAATGCCGCCTACTATCGTCTGGTGGCGGGTACTTCCCGTTACTACATGGACTACACCGGCTGTGGCAATACCCTGAACATGATGCATCCCAGGGTATTGCAATTGATCATGGACAGCCTGCGCTACTGGGTCATCGAGATGCACGTCGATGGTTTCCGCTTCGACCTGGCATCCGCACTGGCGAGGGAGCTGCACGAAGTGGATCAACTCGGCGCCTTCATGGACATCATTCACCAGGACCCGGTACTGTCGCAGGTGAAGCTGATTGCCGAGCCCTGGGACCTGGGGGAGGGCGGCTATCAGGTGGGCAACTTTCCGGTCGGCTGGACCGAGTGGAATGGCAAATACCGGGACGATGTGCGCGATTACTGGCGCGGCGAGGGGGGGCTGATTGGCCAACTGGCCTACCGTCTGACCGGTTCCAGCGATCTGTACCAGCACAGTGGCCGCCGACCCTATGCCAGCATCAACTTCATCACGGCCCATGATGGCTTCACGCTGTACGATCTGGTCAGCCATAACGACAAGCACAATGAAGCCAACGGGGAAGAAAACCGTGACGGCGACTCGCATAACCGCAGTTGGAACTGCGGCGCTGAGGGCGATACGGAAGACCCGGAAGTGCAGCGGCTAAGGCAGCGGCAGCGGCGCAATCTGCTGGCGACTCTATTGCTCTCGCAAGGCGTGCCGATGCTGTTGGCGGGCGATGAAATGGGACGCACCCAGCGCGGCAACAACAACGCTTATTGTCAGGATAATGAAATAAGCTGGGTCAACTGGGAGCTGACCTCGCTGGCCGACAACCAGGAACTTTTCGAATTCACCCGCCGCCTGATCGATCTGCGCAACACGCATCCGGCGTTACGCCGTCGGCATTTCTTTCAGGGGCAGCGCATCCGCGGTGCCGGCGTCAGGGACATCATCTGGCTGCATCCGGGGGGAAGCGAGATCAGTGACGAGGACTGGAATCATCATTTTGCCCGCAGCTTCGGCATGTACCTGGTGGGCGAGGCCCTGGAAGAGCAGGACGAGCGTGGCCAGTGGGCCAAGGACGATGATTTTCTCCTGTTGCTGAATGGCCATCACGAGGCACTCAGCTTCACCTTGCCATGGAAGGGCGACTGCGAACTCATACTCGACACCACGCTGCCCGGGTGCACTGAGACCCGTCAGCTCAGCGACCCGTCTTATGCGTTGGCGGGGCGTTCGCTGGCGCTGTTGACCCAGCGGCGGCAGGCGGGCCGGGTGTCGGTGCCGCTGCTACGCCGGCGTTATTTCATGCCCTTCGGCGCCCAGGTGCTGGAAGGCGGCCGGATTCGCTTTCGCCTGTGGGCACCGGCGGCCAAGCGGGTTGACGTGGTGCTGCAAGAACCGAGGGATGGCGTCATCATTCTGCCGATGGAATCCAGGGAAGCGGGCTGGTACGAATTGACCAGCGACCAGGTCACGGAAGGTGATTGCTACCGTTACCGGATCGATGACTTCGGCGAAGTGCCCGATCCGGCGTCCCGTTACAATCCGCAGGGCGTTCATGGGCCCAGCCAGGTGATCGAGCCGGGTCAGTTCGTCTGGAACGACCGCAACTGGCGGGGCCGGCCCTGGGAAGAAGCGATTATCTATCAGTTGCATGTCGGCGCTTTTACCGCGCAGGGCACCTTTGCAGCCGCCCGGGAACGGCTGGATTACCTCGTGGAACTGGGCGTCACTGCGATTCAGCTGCTCCCGGTCGGCGCTTTTGCCGGGGCGCACAACTGGGGTTACGACGCTGTGCTGCCATTTGCCCCTGCGGCCAGCTACGGTCATCCTGACGATCTGAAAGATCTGATTCAGAGCGCTCACCACAAGGGCTTGATGGTCCTGCTCGATCTCTCCTGTCACTACTTCGGTCCCGAGGGCAATTACCTTTCGGTTTACGCCAGTGCCTTCTTCAAGGACGGCGCGAGCAGTCTGGCTGGCAGCAGCATCGATGCGGCGCACCCGCTCGTGCGCGACTTCGTGATCCACAATGCGCTTTACTGGCTGGAGGAGTACCACCTTGACGGCCTGCGTCTGGATTCGTCACTGCTGCAGGAGCACGCAGGGCAGACTGAATTGCTGGAGGCGCTAGCCCGCGCCGTCCGCGAGGGGCCTGGCAAGGAGCGTCATTGCCATCTGATCCTGGGTCATGATCGCCGTGCCGCACGCTTTGTCCATTGGCATGATCACAGCAATCCGCGCCACTATGAAGCCGTCTGGAATGACGCTGCGCAGCAGGCGATGCAGGAGGTGTTGACCGGCGAAACGACAGGCGTGTCCGCCAGCGAGCGGCCGCTCGACCGGTTGGGCGCTGCGCTGAGCAGCGGGTTTGCCGCAGGCGGGCCGGATTCGCTGCTGCCTGGCGCTTTCGTGAACTTCCTCCAGGATCATGCCCGGATCGGCAGCCGTGGCCTTGGCGAGCGTCTGCACCAGTTGGTACCGGCACGAGCGCTGGGAGCCATGGTGGCGACCACTCTGCTGGCGCCGATGCCACCGGCGCTGTTCATGGGCGAGGAGTTCGCCGCCGCCCAGCCCTTCCTGTATTTTTGCGACTTCAACCCGGAGCTGGTCAAGGATATTGCCCTCAACCGACGCAACTCCTTTGCCCAGTTCAAGAAGTTTCGCACGACCAAGACCCGGGCCCTCATTCCTGACCCAACCGATCCGGATACCTATCACCGCTGCAAGCTGGACTGGAATTGCGTGAGCCAGTCACCGCACGCGGACTGGCTTGATTTCTATCGCCGCCTGCTGGCCGTTCGCCACCGCGAAATCCATCCCCGACTGGCCGGGATGCATGAAGAAGCCGTTCGCTATACGCTGCCCGGAGAACGAGGCTTGTCGATCCGATGGACCCTGGGCGACCAGTCCGTGCTGACTCTTTTGGCAAATTACAGCAAGCTTCCCCTGGAAGGACTGCAACGGCCGGAAGGCGCTGTCCTCTGGGCCGAGCCCAGCGAAGCGGACCATGCGCTGAATCAAGGCAAGCTGCCACCCTGGTCGGTGGTCTGGTTGCTGCAGGTTGTTACCTGACGTCCCACGGAGCTGCTGAATAAGCACACCAGCTTGTTCCTTACTTTAAATCCAACGGTGCGTTTCCTCATGGCTAAAATGAACGCCCGAATCATTCAGCGCTTTTCCTGCCGTGATGAGGGATAGTATGAATCGTTACAAAGCCGAACTAGGCTAGCGGAAATCCCTCGTAGGATCCTGGCAGAGGAGGCAAGCCATGCAGCCGGCGGGCATCGCCGCAGGCGGCATCGCCCGTGCCGGCCCCCGCTTCGGGAGCAAATGCACGAAAGGGGCTCGGACGCCGATCATAGATCGCACAACTGACATCGACACCAAGGGTTCCCTGAAGCGCTATGCAGCGTGCTGGATCATCCTCGCTGCAACGCATGCGCACGCCACAGTTACTGATCGACTCGGTGAGCGCAGTTGGAACCCAGCCCCCGGGCTCACAATCGAGTTCATGACGAAAAAATAAAACGCGATAGGTGACGCAACAGGCGCCACAAGCAATACAGGTAACACGCTCACCACTCATGCCGCACCTCCGACCTTAAGCCTGCAGCATCGCAAGTTTGATGCTGACAACACTGCTGAAGATAGTTTTCCTTCCGTACATTGTGCCACCAAGTCGATTGTCCCTGCCTGTTCAACAACGCCGTGCGCTGTTACTCGTCCTACCGGTCAGTGCGCATTTCCTGCCGAATGGCTTGTCGCACAACTTCAGCCAGCGTCATTCCTTGGGCGGCATCGCGGAGTGCCTGGTTAATGATCGTCTGATAGTTGCCACCCGTCATTTCGGCGCGTGCCTTGAATACAGCCAGAACGTCGTTATCCAGTCGCATGGTGATTCGTGATTTGCCACCGTGCTCAGCCTGCAGGCGGGCAAGCGCTGGCACGCCGAAAACCGGCTTGGCGTCGGCGAAATCCATGTTGGCGAAACGATCAAATAGTGGATCAGAATTGTTTTTCATAGCATCTCCGTTGCGGTTGGTTGGCCTTCAGGCTGAAATAATGCGGATACGCTCACCACGCAGCGTCCTACCGCCACAAGAATTCGTCCTTTGCTACCCATGCCCAGAATTACAAACCGTTGTTCACCTTCGGCGTCCGTATCTTCCCGTGTTAAAGCATAGGGGTCGAGCAGTACGTGTTTCGCTTCCTCGAAAGTAATACCTTCATGGTTTATCGGGTTGGAGGCGGCTTTCGCGGGATCGAATTCGATATCCATGCACTGAATTATATGTACATATGTGCGCACAAACAAGTGCTGCTCTGCCAACAAGCCAAGCACCAATCAAAGGGCCGAAAACGTTCGGGGCTTTGAAATGAAGCCTTACTGCAGCAGCTTTGTTCTACCGCAAGCACCGGCAAACGCACCGAGGTGTGGCCAAGGCTGGCTGAAGGTCAGCGCTAACCCGACCCGCTGTTTGACTGTCCATCCCTGTCATTCTTCGCTTAGGGTCTGTAATAAAACAAGTTGAACAAATCATCCGGGGCGAATGCAATAATTCCACTCGCCGTGAAACTCATTACGTTCAATCTTGATCGCTGCCAAGTCTGCATCGGAGACGCTCATGCCCTTGGGGTATTGAGCATTGTCGATTTCAGATCGAACGGCTAACCCGCTACGCGTTTTGGTGCTGGCAATCAAGTTGACGATGACCTCGTGACTGATGAGCGGCTGCCCACGCCAGTTCATGGTGATGAACGAGAATAATCTGTGTTCAATCTTGTTCCACTTGCTGGTACCCGGCGGGAAATGGTGAACCTGGATAGCCAATCCGGTTTCTTGTGCGAATCGACTCAGTTCCAACTTCCATAGGCGGACACGGTGCCCGTTACTACCGCCGCCATCCGCCGTGATAACCAATTGCTTGGCCTGTGGGTAGCGCAGGGAACCCATACTGAACCACCAACGCCGGATGGTTTGCACGGCAAACGCCGATGTGTCGTGATCCGTGCCAACGCTCACCCAAGCTTCGTCAGCACCGATGTCATAAACCCCATAAGGATTGGCTCGGCCGAGTTCCTTGTCGATGAAGTCGTGAACTTTGACTTTTACCGGTTCGCCGCTGGGCCGCCACGCCTGGCCCGCGTTCTTATACGCACCAACGAGTTCCTTCTTTTTTGTATCGACTGAGATTACGGGCTGATTAGCCTTCATGGCTGCTGTAACCGAGTCGTTGATATGTTCGAATTGGGCGTTACGGTCAGGGCTTTGGTTGCCCTCAAGCACCTTGACGTTGGCTTGCAGACTGTAGTCTTGCTCCTTGAGTAGCTTGCCTACCACGACGTGACTTACGGTGTGGCCTCTGGCCTTGAGTTCGTCGGCCAAGTTGCGCAACAAATTCAAGCGCAGCGGTGACTCCGGGTCGCCTCGGGTCGTTGACAACAGGTCGGGCAGCAGGGTTGCGTCCTTGCTCTCAAGCTTCTTGCGCCCACCCCCGGATTGGCGCGCATTTGTCGCAACTACGGGCTCCGATGCCGTCGTGTCATCACACGACTGCATCGCCTTAATCTCGCCTAGTCCCACCATGATGGTGGTGCGCGAGACGCCGGTGGCCATGGAAACAGCAGACACGCCACCGCGTCCCAGAACCTTTGCCTCGGCAGCAGCCAATAGCCGACGCTGACGTTCGTCCAGCGCATCTCGTTACCGCCCAACGCTGGCCAATTCACGAATCTTCTACCATGCATCGGAGGATATCCGATTATATGGGAATGACCAAGTTATTTATTAACAAATCCTTACCGATGCTGAAAAACCGGTTTGCGTTTTTCGACGAAGGCGACCATGCCTTCCTTCTGGTCTTCAAGCGAAAAGCTGGCGTGGAAAACGCGGCGTTCGAAGAGCAGGCCTTCGCCGAGACCGCTCTCGGCGGCGCGATTGACCGACTCCTTGATCATCATCACCACCGGCAGCGAGAACGAGGCGATCGTGTCGGCGGTGGCCAGCGCGTCTTCAAGCAGCCTGTCGGCCGGGACGATGCGCGCGACGAGACCGGCGCGTTCGGCTTCTTCGGCGCCCATCAGGCGTGCCGTCAGGCATTCCGGGGCCTTGCCGCCGCGCGCGGCCGGCGGCGTCCCGCCGGCCCCCGGCAGCGTACCGATCTTGATTTCGGGCTGTCCGAACTGGGCGGTGTCGGCGGCCAGGATGAAATCGCACATCATCGCCAGCTCGCAGCCGCCACCGAGCGCGTAGCCGGCGACTGCAGCGATCACCGGTTTGCGGCAGCGGGTGATGCGCTCCCAGTTGCGCGTGATGTAGTCTCTGCGATAGGCGTCCATGTAGGAGAAATCCTTGATCGCCGTGATGTCGGCACCGGCGGCAAAAGCCTTCTCCGAGCCGGTAATGACAATGGCGCCGATCGCATCCGAGGCCTCGAAATCATCCAGTGCCTGGCGCAATTCCTCGACCAGCGCGTCGCACAGCGCATTGAGCTGCTGCGGGCGGTTGAAGGTGATCAGGCCAACCCGGCCGCGGGTTTCGGCGATGATGTACTGGTAATTGCTGGTCTCGGTCATGGCGTCGTTCTCCTCTGGTGGTTAACCTGGATGCACCACTGTCCGGTCATTCCGGCGCAAGCCGGAATCCAGTGATTGTGCTGTTCGACAGTAGAGCGGGATAAGTTGTTACGTTGTTTGGAGCGCCTTTCTTCCTGGATTCCGGCTTTTGCCCCGAAGGAAATACCCTTGGGGTGCGCCGGAATGACGGCGTGTGTTGATTGGCTTCTGGTAGCCGGGTTTGTCCAGATTACATGCTGCGCCGGTACTGCCCGCCGACGGCGTAGAGCGCGCTGGTGATCTGCCCCAGCGAACAATAACGCACGGCGTCGATCAGCACGGCGAAGACGTTGCCGTTGTCGATCACCGTTTGCTGGAGTCTGGCCAGCCAGAGAGGCGCCTGGTCGGCGTTGCGCTGCTGAAAATCACGCAGGCGCGCAAGCTGGCTCTGCTTTTCCTCTTCGGTCGAGCGGGCCATTTCAATGTCGGCCTGGGCGTTGCCTTTGGGGTTGAGGAAGGTGTTGACGCCGATGATCGGGTACGAGCCATCGTGCTTTTTATGCTCGTAATACATCGACTCCTCCTGGATCTTGCTGCGCTGGAAGCCGGTTTCCATGGCGCCGAGCACGCCGCCGCGCGAGCTGATGGCTTCGAATTCCTTGAGCACCGCCTCTTCGACGAGGTCGGTCAGCTCGTCGATGATGAAGGCGCCCTGATTCGGGTTTTCGTTTTTGGCCAGACCCCACTCGCGGTTGATGATGAGCTGGATGGCCATGGCGCGCCGTACCGATTCTTCGGTCGGCGTCGTGATCGCTTCGTCGTAGGCGTTGGTGTGCAGGCTGTTGCAGTTGTCGTAGATGGCGATCAGCGCCTGCAGGGTGGTGCGGATATCGTTGAAATCCATTTCCTGCGCGTGCAGCGAGCGGCCGGAGGTCTGGATGTGGTACTTGAGTTTCTGGCTGCGCTCGTTGGCGCCGTACTTGTTTTTCATCGCTACCGCCCAGATGCGCCGGGCGACGCGGCCGATCACCGAGTATTCCGGGTCCATGCCGTTGCTGAAGAAGAACGAGAGATTCGGCGAGAAATCGTCGATCTGCATGCCACGCGCCAGATAGCTTTCGACGTAGGTAAAGCCGTTGGACAGCGTAAAGGCGAGCTGGCTGATCGGGTTGGCCCCGGCTTCGGCGATGTGATAGCCGGAAATCGATACCGAGTAGAAATTCTGAACCTTGTGGTGTACAAAGAATTCCTGGATGTCCCCCATCATCTTGAGCGCGAATTCGGTCGAGAATATGCAGGTGTTCTGGCCCTGGTCTTCCTTGAGGATGTCGGCCTGCACGGTGCCGCGTATCGTTGCCAGCGTCCAGGCGCGGATTTTCTCGATTTCGTCCTCGGTCGGATCGCGGCCGTTGTCGGCATTGAATCTGGCGATCTGCTGATCAAATGCGGCATTGAAGTAGAAGGCCAGGATGACCGGCGCCGGGCCGTTGATGGTCAACGAAACCGAGGTATTCGGCGCGCACAGCTCGAAGCCGTCAAAGAGCACCTTCATGTCGTCCAGCGTGGCAATCGAGACGCCGGCGTTGCCGACCTTGCCGTAAATGTCCGGGCGCGAATCGGGGTCGCAGCCGTAGAGCGTAACCGAGTCGAAGGCCGTCGACAGGCGATGCGCCGGCATGCCCTCGGAGACCCGCTTGAAGCGGCGGTTGGTACGAAACGCGTCGCCTTCGCCGGCGAACATCCGCGTCGGGTCCTCGCCTTCGCGCTTGAAGGCAAAAACACCGGCGGTGAAGGGGAAGGAACCGGGAACGTTTTCCTTCATCAGGAACTTCAGCGTTTCGCCCTCGTCGTCGAAGCGGGGCAGGGCAACTTTGCGGATCCTGGTACCCGACAGCGATTCGGAGGTCAGCGCGGTGCGGATTTCCTTGTCGCGAATCTTCACCACGTATTCGTCGGCGCTGTAAAGCTCGACGGTCTTCGGCCACATGTCGAGCAGCTTGCGCGCAGAGGGGGTCAGTTCGCCCTCCTTGGCGACTATCAGTTCGTCAAAACTGCCGGCGTCTTTCTGGCAGTCTTCGAAAATCTTCCTGGAGATGCGCAGCGCCTGCCGCTCGCGCGCGATGCGCGACTGTGCGGCGGTGTGCTTATGGTAGCCGCGCACGCTTTCGGCGATCTCGGCCAGATAGCGGCTGCGCTCGGCAGGTACAATCGCCCGGCCGTGCGAGGAGGCCTTGACCTTGACTTTCGGCAACCTGGCGGCAGCAAGTTTCAGGCCCTTGCTGTGCAGCGCCGGAGCCAGCGCCTGATACAGCGCGGTGACGCCATCGTCGTTGAAACGCGCCGCCATGGTGCCGAAGACGGGCATTTCATCGCTCGCGGTAGTAAACAGCTCGCGGTTGCGCTGGTACTGCTTGCGCACGTCGCAGCGCATCGT
>JADJNC010000020.1 GCA_016709335.1 Candidatus Propionivibrio dominans
TCTCGGTGGCCTACACAAATTCGGCGTTCGTTGTAGAACCCAAAGCATTTTTCATCAACCTGACCTTTTGCCTCATCCACCGTTCTGGAATTCCCACCGCATTGGTAGTTTTCCCCATCCTTCCTTTGCGGAGGCTATGCTGCGCTTTGACGCGCAAAGGTTCCTGCATTTCGTATTGATCCAGTCGTCATTGGGCAGGTAGAGGGCAAGATCGATTGTACCCGTTCTCGTACGGGGTTGGAGAGTCTGAGGCGTAATCCCTTCAGGGAAAAATCGCTTGCCACGGCTTCGAACGTCGTGCCGTCCTGGGTAATCTTTACACGCAAGCTGTTGTTTGCCCGTGGTGCACGACGCTTCTCATGCTGTGCCGCCTCGATTTCAAGCTCTCCGGTGAACGTGAAGCCGGACATGATATCGTTCAGCCTTCCGGTAACGACGCGCAAGTCTTCGCCAATTGCCGCGGTGGTCTTGACCTTGAGCCCACTATCCCGCAATACTGCAAACAAGGTTTCAAGCGTCGATCTAAGCAATCCGAACTGGTCCACCTGTTGTTGGCTCACACGGGAAATCCTCTGGTTGGCTTGTGCCGTATCGACGGAGGTTATGGCAATCCCCTCCATGGTATTAGCCGTTTTCCGTGCCTCTTCTGAGTGTTACTCACCTTCGGACGACCACGTCCATTGTTGCAACCACCTGTTGCACCTTGCCGGAGGGTTGTCCGATGACTCGCCAACTTCGGTAGCCGAGCGGGTGGTGCGCTCGGCAAGCTTCCTCACTACGTCGGCGACAACGGCAAAACCACGGCTGGCTTCTCCTGCTCGCGCCGCTTCCAATGGCGGCATTCAGGCCTAGCAGGTTCGTCTGTCCGGGCAATTTCCCTGATCACATTGACGATGCCGTGGATCAACTGGGCAAACTGCTCCAGGTTCCTGCATTCAACCGATGCACGGCTGACCTGATGCGTGGTTTCCTCCATTGAGCCGATGTTCTGCCGAACGTGCTCGATCCCTTCTCGTACCAGCTTCTCGACCTGATCCGAGCGGTCCGAAGCGTCCATGGCCTGTACCTGAACCTCGGAAGAGATCTGGTGCACCTGCTGCATGGCGCTTATGACTTCTCCCGACTGGCCTTCCTGCTGTTTGCTCGCCTCGGAAATCTCGTTCGAAATTGCAGTAACCTGGAAAGCCGATTGCCCCATGTTGCGCCCGCAGTCATCGACTTCCTTCAGAACCGCGTGGAGTTTGTCCTGCATTTTGGTTAGCGCCGTGAGCAGCGCGCCGGTTTCATCGTGCGTCGTAATATGGATATCGTTATCGAGCCGTCCTTCGGCCACCAGTTCGGCTACCACTACCGCGTTTGCCAGCGCTCGTGTAACCGAACGCCGGATGAACAGAAACACGACGAGCAGGAACGGGATACTCAGCAAAAGCGCAAGACCCGCAAACATCGTAACGAAGTGCCGAGTCTGACTGTTTTCCTTTTCCAGCGGGGGATCTCTTATGCTGACGACGCCAAGCACCGTACCCTCGGGAACCAGGTGACAGGTCAGGCAATTCTTGCCGAGATAGTCCTTTTGCGCCACGGCCGGAATGATCGCCTTGAGATAGCCCTTGTCGTCGTTGAGCTGAAAGAAGGGCTTGCCACTCGCCAGTACCTGCTGTTCATCGGCTCCCGTGGCGAGTTCATCCGACGCACCGGGACCAAATTGCCTGGTGACCTGCTCGCCGCGGAATACCTCCAGCGCCTGGATCGCTACCTGCATTTCGGACCTGATCGAGGTAAAGCGCGCGCTCCCCAATCGAAACCGGTCATCATCATTCCGGTGAGGGAAGCCATCGTCATCTGATGAACGCTACCCGCGAAGTCTCGCGCCTGAATCTCGGCATTCGCCCGCTCGACACTCTCAGATGATCATCGCGCTTAACAAGAGGTGAGCATCGCCCAGATCGTAGCCAGCAATCGTACCCAGATCTTCTTGATTCCCGAACCAATTCATTGCTCAGGCTGACCGGAAAGGAACTCCTGGGGCGGGTTGGCGGCTTCGGTGACATCGCTCACGGCGGTCAGACCGGCGATCCGGCTGACCGCCAGTTCCTCCAGTTGACGGCGGTGCCGGTCAAGCTCCTCACCCATGCGCTTCTTCTCGGTGATGTTTTCCATTACCGCCACATAATGGGTTATTCGCCCGTCCGGCTGGCGCAACGGCGAGATGACCGCAAACGCGATGTATTCGCTGCCGTTCCTGCGCCGGTTGATGAACTCGCCCTTCCAGGTCCGCCCGTGGATCAGGGTAGTCCACAGATCGACATAGGTTTCCCTGGGCGTCTTGCCCGACTGCAGGATTCGCGGGTTGCGACCGATCAACTGCTCGCGGCTATAGCCGGAGTTGTGAACGAGGGCCTCGTTTGCGTATTCGATGATGGCATCAAGGTTGGTGATGGTGATGTTTTCCGGGCTCTGTTCCACCGCCAGCGAGAGTTTGCGCAGTTGATCCTCGGCGGCATTGCGCCCGCTGATGTCGGTCAGCGTCATGCGCAGCGTCGGGCCGACGTCGGTCGCCACGCGCAGACAATCCGCCTGGGCCTTGCGGGAAGACAAGCGACCGTCGGCGGATTTCAGCGTCAGCTCGAAAGCCTGCCGGCCGCCACGCGCCATCACGCCGGCAAACTGGCGTTGCCAGATTTCCAGGTCGGCGGCGGCAACGAATTGATCAAAGGGATGGTCAAGCAGTTGCTTGCGCTCGATGCCGAGCAGCGTAGCGGCGGTACGATTGGCTTCGGCAACCAGGGCGCTGCCGGTGAGCGTCAGGTAGCCGACCGGGGCGAATTCGTAAAGATCGACATAGCGATCACGGGATTGTTCCAGCGCCACCTGGGCCTTGCGCAGTTCGTCTTCGGCGAGTACCTGCGCGCTGACATCGGTACCAAAAAAAATCAGCCGTTCGACCTGTCCATCGGCATCGAGAACATGGGCAGAATTCCAGGAAATGATTTTCCGGCCACCGCCACGGGTCAGGAGTCCGGTGCGGAAGGCGCTCAACTCGCCACTTTCGAGAAACTGCTGGCGCAGGGTTTCGCACGGCGTCGATTTCTCAAGCGGCAGCAGCAGATCGAACCAGTTGCAGCCGTTCAGTTCAGCGTCCGAAAATCCCGTGATCTGAGTCATTGCTTCATTCAGATAACTGATCTCACCGCTCGGAGCAAGTTCAACGACAACAGCGGCCATGCGGTTGATGAGATGCCGGTAGCGCGCCTCGGACTGGGTTACCGCCGACTGCGCGCCGCCCACCAGAAACGCGCCATCGCGCGTCACTACCGAGTCGACACCCTCTTTCGCCAGACCGGCAAAGGCATCCTTGATCGCACTGAGCTGCTTATGGACGTTATCGATCTTCGGGGGATCGTCGACACCTTCGGCTTCTGACATGCTGTTAGTCATTGGCCTGTATCGCAAAGCCGAGAACACTCAACACCTGGTCGGTGTTGCTCAAATTGCCGATTATCCGGATTCCCGGCTCGGGATTTAGCCGCACCACCGTCGGCGTCACGATCACCCCCTCGGTCCAGGCGCGTTCGGGCGAGAGCAGGACATCGACGACATCAATATGGTAGTCATCACGGTAGTGATCATTGCAGAGCACCTTGAGATTACGCAAGGCGAGCTGTGAATTGGGCGCTTCTCCAGCCACATAAAGGCGGAAGACGAAGCCCGCGGCACGGGCTTCCTGGTTACTGTCCGGGACAGGCGAAATTGCAGGCATGGTCTGGTTCTCCGATCAGCAGTCTGACGCTGGTTTCTGGCTATCGCCGCTGCGCTTGCCCCACAGCGCCTGATGCGTGCGACTGGTCTTTTTCAGGCGGCTGACCTCGGCCGCCAACAACATTTCCAGTTCCGCCCGCTTGACAGCCATACCCCGCTGCAGGACCTCGATGCGCGCATTGACTTCGGCCTGCGCCAGTTCGAGTTCCTTGCGTTTGTGTTCGACGCCGGCCAGCAAGTGTTCCTCGGCGTCCTTTTCCGAGATCTCCTTCTGCCAGCGAGCGGTGCCCATCAGCACCTCGCCATCGGCCTGATAGACATCGGTCAGTGTAATGCCGCTGCCGCTGAGGATCAATTCGCGCACCTGATTTGAATGCTCGGTACCACGCGACTTGATGATGGTCAGCGCCCGGTTGCGTTCGCCGGCGAGCACGTCGTAACTGAGATGAATCCAGGTGTCAGCCACGGTCGATACCTGGATGTCGGTGCTTTCATCGAGTGCGTCGTTACCATTGAGCAGGCTGCTGCAGACCAGTGTAACGCCGGTCGCCTTGGTCATCGCCAGCAGTTGTTCCGGCATGCGGCGGCGGCTGGCATTGGCATCGCTGTTGATGATGGCGGACAGCGGGTCGATCACGAAGCAGCGCGGCTGGTGGGTTTCGAGCAGGTTGCGCAGGGTTCCGATATGCTCCTCGGCTCCGGTCAGGCTGCTGCGTATCGATTGAATATGTAGCAGGCCGCTGGCCACATGCGGCCCGAGATCGATGCCGACCGAACGCAGATTGCGCACGATTTCATGCGCCGGCTCGTCAAAACCGACAAACAGGGCGCGCTCGCCACGCGCGCAGGCGGCAAGAACAAAACTGCCGCACAGGGTCGTCTTGGCGGTACCCGGTGCGCCACTCAACAGCACCGCAGCGCCACGGTAGTAACCGCCGCCCAGCATGCTGTCCAGTCGCTCGACACCGGAGGACACGCGCTCGGTAATGTCTCTGTCATATGCAGGCATGAGCGGGAAGGAGACGACCTCGATACCATGGTCGCCGAGCGACAGAGCCACCTCGCCGGCATAAAACCCGGAGCCGCGGTATTTGACGATGCGCAGGGTGCGGCGGGCGACACGATTTTCCAGATCGTGGCGCAGGAAGATCGCGCAATCGACCATGTATTGCAAAAAATCCTGATAGTCGAGATTGGTCTGACCGGAGTCGTTGTTCTTGCAGGTAATAATGCCGGTCAACCCACACGACACCAGCCAGTCGCTCAGTCGATACAACTCGCGGCGCTCGGCCAGCGAATCGTTGAGCAATGACAGGAGCACGTCGATGGAATCGAAAACAATACGCTTGGCACCCATCTGGTCGGCCTTGGCCTTCAATGAAGCGAGCAGTCCGGCCAGATCGAACTGGCCGGCGCACACGACATCGGGGCGCGGCTTGGCATCGAGGAAAAAGAGCGACTGTTTTTCCAGTTCAGGCAGGTTCCAGCCGAAGGTGGCGGCGTTGGCGACTATGCGTGCCGAATCTTCCTCAAAGGCGACAAAAATTCCGGGTTCCCCATTCTTTGCCCCATTGACCAGCGCCTGCAGGGCCAGTACGGTCTTGCCGCTACCGGGACCGCCAGCGAGCAACGTGGCCCGACCGCGAGGAAAGCCGCCATTGGTGATGTCGTCCAGCCCGCGAATTCCGGTCAGGACCTTGTTGAGCTTGTTGTGCTGCATTCTGGCGTTGGGCATTTAGGACTTTTCCGAAAAAAATTTTGCAAATCATGAGGCACCCACTCGGCTTTTGCAAGAACCCCGGAGCAATCGCTTCGATGCCGGAGTCGAGCACCGTAAAAATATCGTTTTAGATCACAGGATTATCCTGGGGGTATTGAAATTCATTGCGTTGTTGCCGATGGATAACGACGGCAAGTTGCAAGGGGCTCGGTGGTGGATTTTACCTCGTCTGGATTGTGCAGCGGCCTGCCTGATTCAGGTTCGCGCGGAAAATTTGTTCTGGCGCTAAGGAAACGCTGAATAAGCCGTCACACCAGCGAAAGCCGGTGTCCAGTGCCTTGAATTTTCTGGATTCCGGCGTTCGCCGGAATGACAGTGCACTGTTAGACCAATTTACCCTGTTCATGTTCGCCTGGCGCTGGCGCCACGTTGTTTCCGACTACCTCAAGCGCACCAGATACTTCCGCAGCTCCTCCAGCACACCGAAGCCGAGTGCGAGACCGATAATGACTGGCCATACCTGCGGGGCAAAGGCCTGCGTGCCGAAAATCCGGTTGCCAAGGGGGGTATAGACAATCAGCAGAATGAGCGCCAGCTCGACGCCGACCCCAAGCAGCAACAGGGGATTCTGCCATGGAGAAAAATGCAGCGCCGATTCTCTGGGGTGGCGACAAAGGAAGACATTGACAATCTGTGCCATGACGATGGCGGCAAGGCAGGCGGTGGTGGACTGCAGGTAAAGCGGATCTGCCTTGCCGAGGACATCGCCATAATTCCAGCCGCCCAGATGCAGCACAAAAAAGAAGGCGAGCATCGCTGCGCCGGCTTGCAGCAAGCCGAGCCAGAGATAGGCGCGAGCCAGTAGCGACCAGGACAACAGGCGTTCATTGGCCGGGCGGGGAGGTTTCTGCATCAGGCCACGGTCAGGCCGTTCGGCACCGAGGGCCAGTGCCGGCAGCATATCGGTGCCAAGGTCAACGGCCAGAATCTGGATGATGGTCAGTGGCAGTGGTATCTTGAACAGCACGAAAGCGAGGTAGGGAATCAGTTCCGGAATGTTCGAAGTCAGGATATAGGTCAGGAATTTGCGAATGTTCTCGAACACAGCCCGCCCCTCCTCCACCGCATTGACGATGCTGGCAAAATTATCGTCGAGCAGGATCATGTCGGCGGCTTCCTTGGCGACATCGGTGCCGGATATTCCCATGGCAATGCCGATATGCGCCGTCTTCAGAGCCGGTGCATCGTTCACCCCATCGCCGGTCACCGCCACAATTTCCCCCTTGTTTTTCAGCGCCTGAACGACCAGCATTTTCTGTTCGGCGGTGACCCGGGTGAACAGGATTTCCGGGCTGTCCAGGGCAATCTGCAACTGCGCCGCCGTCATCTTGCGCAGCGCTTCGCCGGCCACGATGAGTGGATTGTCGCTGCTCACCAGACCGATGTCGCGCGCGATGGCCAGCGCGGTGTGCGGATGGTCGCCGGTGACCATGATCACCTTGATGCCGGCCGAATGGCAGCGCGCCATGGCCTCGGGAACTTCCGGACGGGGTGGATCCTGAAGCCCGATCAACCCGGAAAAGATCAGCGCACTCTCGCTCGGCGGCTCATTGTCCGGCAAGGGGCGACAGGCAAAGGCCAGCACACGCAGGCCCTGGTCGGCCATGCTGTCCTGCGCCGCACCGATGCGCTGTCGGGCCGCCGCATCAAGGGCGCCCTCTCCGTCACCCCAACCGGTGCTGACACACAGTGGCAACACGGCTTCCGGCGCGCCCTTGCAGTACAGCCAGCGCTGGCCTTCGTGTTCGATGACGACCGACATGCGGCGCCGATCGCTGTCGAAAGGAATTTCACTGAGCACGGCGGCTTCGCCAAAATCCTGGATGTCCCGGGCGAAGGTGAGCAGCGCGACTTCCATCGGATCGCCGAGCCAGGTGGCCTGTCCATTGCGATGGCTGAGTTTGAGGTTGTGGCAATGCTCGGCATTGCGCAGCAAAGGCATGGCGGCGGTACCGAGATCGTGCGCATCGGCCGCTCGCGTTGTCCCGGCAAAGAATACCTGCTGCACCGTCATCCGGTTCTGCGTCAGCGTACCGGTCTTGTCGCTGCAGATGACCGTCGTCGAGCCGAGAGTTTCAACGGCGGGCAGATGCCGGATCAGGGCATTTCTTTTGGCCATGCGCTGCGTGGCCATGGCCAGTGACAGGGTCACCGTGGGCAACAGGCCTTCCGGTACGTTGGCGACAATGATGCCGATGGCGAACATCAGATTGGTCCAGAAAGGCAGGCCGATCAGCGTGCCGATCAGGAAGAACGCCAGGCCCAATCCGGTGGCGAAGAGGGCTACCAGTTTGGAAAGGCGGGCGATCTCCAGTTGCAGGTGCGAACTGGTTTTAGCAGCGGACTGGGTCAGGTGGGCGATCTTGCCAAATTCGCTGCGCATGCCGGTGGCAAAGACGATGGCTCGCCCCTGACCGGAAACCAGCGAGGTACCGGCCAGCAGCAAATTCCTCGCCTCAAGAGCGTGGCTGGTGGTGTTGGTCTCGGCCTCTGCGCTGCGCGCCTTGGGTAGCGACTCTCCGGTAATGGTCGAGGTATTAACCCGGACTCCGGTACCTTCGATCAATCGGCAGTCAGCCGGAACGTTGTCGCCTTCCTCAAGCAGGACGACATCGCCAGGAACCAGAAATTCGGCAGCCAGCGTCTGCAACTCGCCATCGCGCATGACTTTGACGTACTGCGGCAACAGTTGCCGCAGGGCTGAAATGGCCCGTTCAGCCCGGTATTCCTGCCAGTACGAGAACACGCCATTGATCACGATCACCGCCAGGATCGCCACGCCGAGCTGCCACATGCCTTCGTCCGGGCTGCGTGTTTCGGCAAAAATCGCCAGCGCCGCCGCAACCCACAAAATCAGAGCAAAAAAGTGCGTGAATTCGCGCAGCAGACGACGCCACTGCGGGTCACCCTTGATTTCCTCGATACGGTTATGGCCGTATTCCTGCAGGCGCTTCTCCGCCTCGACCAGGCTCAGGCCATTGGCCGACGTTCGCAGACTGCCCAGGGCTGCCGCAGTAGAAAGGTTTGCGATGTGCATCGAGTCGGGAGAAGAAAAGAAGAAATGACCAGTCCGCAGGCAGGATTACCCGACCAATATAAACCAGATTTTTGGAATCAAGCGATTTGAGAGTGGTGGGCGAGGCGCTGGCGCGGCGGCCACCATTGAAAACGCCGCGCATGTAGCGCGGCGTTGTCTACATACAGATTGCGTGAATCAGGCGCCCGGCTTGCGGCGCCGCGCGGCCACGCCACCAACGCCAGGCCGGCGAGCAGCAGGGCGTAGGTTTCAGGTTCCGGCACCACCGCGACCCGGTAGGCCAGCACCATGGTGTCGTTTTCCAGACCGGCATTGTAGCTTTGCAACACGCCGGAGGCATCCAGGTACTTTCCGGTGCGCGTCTGGAAGTCGTTGTCGTTGCCGACAAACAGGAAGTACTGGCCGGTACCATCGTTGGTCGGCACCAGCCCCAGGGCTTCCCATTTCTCGGAAATGGTGTTGATGTCGCCCGGCGCGGTATTGAGGTTGAGGTTGAATTTGGCCAGCTCGATCTCGGTCGCCGTTAGCCCCAGCTTGCCCAGCAGGTTCAAGGCTTCGGTCCAGGTGAGCGGCGTCACGCTGGCATTGAGCACACCACCGCTCGTAGTCACCGCGGCGCCGGTGCCATCGTAAAGGCCTTTGATATTGGTGGCGCCGTTGAGGTCGGCCAGCAGGATCGACTTGAAAACCGGTGAGCCTGATCCCGGATTCCCGCGCCCGTTGCCGTCACGCGAAAGAATCAGCAATTGATGGTCGTTCAATGCCACGATCGAGCTTTGCGCGCCGGTGCGGTTGACCGTGGTGCCGTTGCTTGTGCTTCCGGTGTCGTCGATGCGCGGCAGCTGGATCACATACTCCTGCACGGGTGCCGACGGCGTGTCGGTGGTGGAAACGTCGTAGACCACCAGCCGGGTATTGGAGCGGCCCTGGTTGCCGCTGCCAGAATCCTGGAGGGTCGCACTCTGCAGCAAGGCGAACACCTTGGTGCCGTCCGGACTCTGCGCGATGCCTTCCATACCCTGGTTGGTGCGACGACCGTTAACATTGACATCGAAGTTGACAGTACCGTCCAGCGCATGCGGCACCAGCGCGTCGGGCAACTGCAACTGGCCGACCAGCTGCTTGTTGGCGTCGAAGCGGTAGATGTAAGCGCCGTACTCGTCGCCCACCCAGCCCGAGCCGCCCTTGCCGGAGCGGTTGTCGAGGATCAGGCCTTCGGCATCCAGTGTCAGGCGGTTGTTGACGGTGCTGGCGGGGCCGCCGATGCTGACGAATTGCGTTGTGTTGCCTGTGGTCGTGGGCACGGTGGTGCCACCAAACAGGCTACCGATGCCGTTGGCCAGAAGACCGGTAGTGAAGACCTGGCCCGCTGTTCCGCTGTTGTAGGTGAAGCGCGTGGAGCCGGTGAAACTCATCACGATCTGGTTTTGCGCCGTCGTGGTCGTGGTACCCGTGTAGGGCGTAAAAGTAAAGTCGAAGGTGTTGATGCGCGCGGCATAGTTGGAGTAAATCGAGCCAGAGTTATAGCCGCGGTCCGGCAGGAAATTGAAGGTGCCTTTCCAACTTCCGTTGCCATTGTTGGTAAAACCGGTGATCTGCATGTCCGAAATCGAGCCCAGGGTTTCACCTGTGGCCGAATCGATGCTGTTGGCGGCAACGCGACCG
The DNA here is from genome assembly GCA_016709335.1 of Candidatus Propionivibrio dominans. Lineage (GTDB taxonomy): Bacteria > Pseudomonadota > Gammaproteobacteria > Burkholderiales > Rhodocyclaceae > Propionivibrio > Propionivibrio dominans. The sequence continues at coordinate 10,242 of JADJNC010000020.1, forward strand.
ACGCCCTGCAGACCGAGATTGACAAAGGTGGTGCCGCCCAGGGTCACGCCGGCGGTTGACCAGGCGCCGGTATTGGGCACCAGCACGTCGCGGTTCGACGAGGTGTATTGCGCACTGGCCAATCCTGGCAACGTAGCCATTACGGCGGCGCTGATGGTCGAAAGCGCAAGGCGCCGTGCGTTCTTTGAGAATCGTATCTGCATTATTTATCCTCTGGTGGTTTTGCTGTGAAAAAAATGCGCTGTGCTGCATCTGGTTGAAAAGCGTCAATGCCGCGCACCCAGTGTAGGCAGTGAATGTTTCATCTTCGTTACATGCTGCTCATGTGCGCCGGGCAGCCTGGCGTTGCGCAATGCCGCCGGTCAGGGCCAGCCCGACCAGCAGCAGTGCCCAGGTTTCCGGCTCCGGCACCGGGTTGACCTGCAGGGCCACGAACTGGGTGAACTGCGTGGCGGAAAAATTGTTGTCAGACACCAGGATCAGGGTTGCCTTGCCGTTCAGCATGGGTCCGAAGGTGATGCCTTCGATGTTATCCAGCGCCAGCGTGCTACCGTCGTCGTTCTTCAGGTCCGACAAGTCAAGCAACTGCGTCTTGACCACCGCCTGTACCGTTTGGCCGACGATCGAATCCATGCCCGACACATCGGTGGCGTTGCGTGCATCGACATGGAACAGGCGTATGGTGTTGCCGGTGACCGGCGTGCCCGGCGTGATCGCACCGACGGCGAACGAGCGTTCGATGGCGATGAACTGACGCTCGCCGATGGCCACCATGTCGGTGAGCCCATTGGTGGCAAAGGCGGTAGCCGGATTGGGCGCCAGCACCACCGGCGCCACGTTGTACACATACTCGGCTTTGGATAACCCGGTAGCGACATCGAACGAAAGAATGCGCGCGCTCGAGCCATTGGCCACGGTCGAAGGCAGGCTGTCCTGGCTCAGGGCGTTTTCGGTGGCGGTGTAGAGCGTCTTGCCGTCGGTCGACAAAGCCATGGTTTCGAACGCCAGGTTGTTGTAGATGCCGCGGTCGCCGGCTACCAAGCCGGGGATCGAGCCCAGAGGGTTGTAACGGGTCGGCACGCTGAAGTCGCGCACGTGGGTACCGTCCACTTTCATCTCGCGCACGGTGGGGTTCTGAAACCCGGCGGCGGCGCGCTGGCCTTCGTTGCTCCAGTAAAGGCTGTCGGTGGCCGCGTTGTAGCGAATGCCTTCAGGGTCGACAGTATTGACAGCAAAGGCACCACCGCCGGGTTTCTGGATGGTGGTGACGGCGTTGAAGCTCACACCGGCCATGCCGGGCGTGGCCGAGCGCTGGAACTGCGTCAGGTCGAGGCTCAAGTCGTAGTAGCGCGCCGCGTTGATGCCGCTGCGATCATCGCTGATGGCGACATAACGGCCGCTGGCGGCAACATAGTCGATGCCTGACAGGCCACCCACGTTGGTTGCCGAGAAAATGGTGGCGGTGGGCACGATCTGCTGGCCCAAATAGGTGAGGCTGAAGTCGACTGCGAAAGCTGGTGCGGTTGCCACCAGGCTTGCGGCAAGCACGCAAGCGTTGATTACTTGTTGCATTTTCACGATATTCTCCTTGGTTGAAAGGATGGTCGAATGCACAAGGCGTCGTGCGGTCTTTGAGAATCGTATCTGCTACCCCACGCAGTGTAGGCGGCGAATGTTTCATCTTCGTTAAATCCTGCTTATGTGCGCCGTGTGACCTGGCGTTGCGCAATGCCGCCCGCCACGTTCAGGCGCGGACAACACCGGGCGGATGGTGGTGCCGGCGACGGCACGCTGAAGTCGCGCACGGGGCTGCCGCCCACAATCATCTCGTGCACCGCAGGCACCTGAAATCCGGCGGCGGCGGGCTTGCCTCCGTTACTCCAGAAAAGCTGTTGGTCGCCGGAACCGGTCGCGCCAGTCTACTTGGAGATGCACTGATCGAACCCGGATTCGGGAACGTGCTTCGTGTCAGTACTTGATCGAGCAGCCGTAAGGCGTCGTTGCCGCGATCGTTACCGGTTTGCCGGATACGGCTTCGGTGATGGCCTCCTTCATATGATTGCGCGCACCGGGGATGTCGGCCGGATTCGCCGAGCGCTTGTCGTCGATCGCGCCGTTGTAGACGACCTGGCCAGCGGGGTTGATCAGATACATGTGTGGCGTTGTCTTTGCGCCGTAGGCTTTGCCGACGACACCGGATTGATCGAGGGCCGCGTAGGTCGGAACGGCCTTCATCGCTACCAGCCATTCGTTCATTTGCCTGGCTGATTTGAAGTCCTGATGGCCGGGGTTGGTCGAGTTGACCTGCACCCAGACGACTTGCTTGTCTGCCGCTAAGCGCTGCGTCGCTTGCATGTTGTCCGGACCATAGTGTTTCTGGACGAAGGGACAGTCCGGGTTGGTCCATTCCAGCGCCACCCACTTGCCTTTGAGGTCGGCCAGCGTCACCGGCTTGCCGTCCAGCGTCGTGAGCGAAAACGCTGGAGCCGGGCTGCCCGGTGCCACGGCCGCCGCCTGAGCGCTGATCAAGGTCGCCAAGGCGGTGCCCGCCAGCAGCGCAGGGTAGCGCCAGCCCGATGGTTTGCTGCCAGATCTATCGTCACGCGGCACTTGGGCGTGCGTCATTGGCTTGCGCGAGGGCAACAGGTGGGTCAGGTATTTCATGAGTCAGCTCCTATCGTCGGGTGGTAGAGAAATTACGCTCGCCTGCCTGGCCGCATCCGGCAAGCGTGCGAGCGCAGCGAGAATCGAATCGTGCGTGAGTACCTCGGGCAGCAGAACAGGTTCGCCGTGCGCGGGGTACAGCGCATAAACCGGGACGCCGCTGCGGCCGAGTTTCGACAGTTCGCGTGTGATCTCCGGATCGTGCAGCGTCCAGTCCGCACGCATCAGATGCACGCCGTGTCGGGCAAAGTCGGCGACTACGGCATCGCGGGACAGCACCAGCCGCTTGTTGACCTGGCAGGTCACACACCAGGCCGCCGTGAAATCAACGAACACGGCCTTGTGCTGTGCCCGCGCCGCAACCAGCGCCGAAGCCGACCACGGCGCCCATGAGGTTATCGATTCGCGCTGAGCGGAAAGGTTGGCCGTGGGTTTCGGCGCGGGGAGGCTCACTACCAGCGTCAACCCGGCGCACACCAGGGCAAGCACCCCGCCCCAGCGCCAGAGCGGCTGCTCAAGGCGGAGTAACCAGGCAACGCCGGCAACCACCAGCAAGCCGCCTCCGAGGTAGAGGATGCTACTCGCACCCACCTGCTCGGCGAGCACCCAGGCGAGCCACACGACCGTGGCGTAGAGCGGGAAAGCGAGAAACTCCTTCAGCCGTTCCATCCAGGCGCCGGGCCTGGGTAACCAGCTTAATGCGCGCGGCATGATGGCCAGCAGCGCATAGGGTGTGGCCATGCCCAGACCGAGCGCGAAGAAGACGGCCAGGGTGAGCGCGGCAGGCAGGGTGAACGCGGCCCCGAGCGCAACGCCCATGAACGGTGCGGTGCACGGAGAGGCGACCAGTACCGCCAGTCCCCCGGTGGCGAAGGCATCGACGGTGGGGTGGTGCAGGCGCCAGGCGCCTGGTACGTCCTGGGCCAGCGTGGCAATCGGCAAGGCCCCTGAAAGGGAAAGAGCGAGCGCAAAGAAGAGCAGCGCCATGGCCCCGACGAAGGCCGGCGACTGCAACTGGAACCCCCAGCCCAGAGAGGCGCCACCGGCTTTCAGCGCCAGCAGGAGCCCGGCCATGCCCAGAAACGAGCAGACGACGCCAAAGGTGTAGAAGAGGGCGTGCTTCCGGCTCTTGCGCCGACCTTCAGCGCCCTCTCCCGCATGACGCAGCAGCCCGAGGAGTTTTATCGAAAGGATCGGAAAAACACAGGGCATCAGATTGAGCAGCATGCCGCCAAGGAAAGCCAGCCCCGCGACCGCCATGAACGACAGCGCTGACGCTCCTTCGCGCACTGCGAGTGTCGCCTGGGCGCCGGGTGCTGCAGTGGATGCGGGCGATGCCGGGCGAAGCGCACCAGGTGCCGCGCCGGCGATCGGCGCCTCCAGGGTGAAGGCAATCGGCGCCGCGCCGCTCGCCGGGTCGGGAGTCGCCACCATGATGCCGGAGAGCGCAGTCCACTCGCCGGTCGGCACTTCGGCACCGGTAAGGGTCAGGGCATACCCCCCGGGCTGTTGCCGGAAACCCTGGTCGGCGGCGGCCTGCATCAAGCCTTCGGCAAACGGGAAGAAGCTCAGCGCAGCGAGAGGTGGTGCGCTCGCTGCAGGAACGAGACTAACACTGACCTGGCCTTGTTCGACCCGCGCCGATACCGACCAGCCGGGCGGTGGCGCTGGAGTCGGCGTAGCCCGGCGGGCGGCGGCAAACAGCGCCGTTTGCCCGACATCGGCCTGGGCCAGGGCGGTGACCGGCAAATCAAGCGCGAAGCTTCCGGATTCGGGGATACAGACCGCTTCGCAGACCAGCCACTCCGCCTGCAGCCGCACCGGGAAGCGCTGCGCAGCGTAATCCGCCGGAATCTCGATCGGGACAGCGAGCAAGACCTCCTTTTCGTAGCCGAAATTGGTCAGCGGTCCGAAGGGGATGCGTTGTGGCGCGGGCCAGGCGATCTCGCCGGCACGTGCACCGGCGGGCAGCGTCCAGTTGAGCGCTGGCGGATATCCCGAATCCCCTGGATTGCGCCAGTACACATGCCAGTCTGGAACCAGCCGGATATGCAGTCCCAGCCAGATCTTTGCACCGGGTGCGACGACGCTGGACTCGGAAACGAGCTTTGCGTTGACGTGCGCTGTCGATACCACGTTACTTTCGTTGGTTGCGGCGCCCGCCGCCGCCACCGCCACGAAGAGGCCCAGCCCGAGGCCAAGCCAGCGGCCGATACGCCGCATGAACTGCCTGCTAGTCATGGTTCAGGCGCCCCACCACGTGCAGCTTGCCGTCAGGCATGGGGCGCGTCACGACGATCTCTCCCGACCCGGGGAAGACGCCAGTGAGCGAGGTGATATTCACCTGATGCGTCACCAGGACAAGCGGTGTCGAAAGATCGGCGGCCTTGATCCAGGCAAGGACTTCGCTTGTCTGCTCGCGTTCACGTTCGGGATTCGAGAAAAAGGAATCCAGTGCCGGCAAGGGAGTGACCTTGCCCAGTGCCAGAAGCCGGCCTGTTTCAAGGCAGCGGCACCAGCGACTGCTGAAGACCTGCGCGCGTGTGACGCCCGCCCGGCGAAAAGCGTCACCGATCCGTCGCGCCTGATCCTGCCCCTCACTGTCGAGGTTGCGCTGGGTCGCACACTCGTCGAGCCGAAAACCCGCGGGGTCACCGCCCCCCGGTGCCCGTGCGTGACGCATCAGCAGCACATGCCCGCCCCGCGCCACCGCCTGCCACAGTTGGCTGTCGTTGGGCGCTGCGGAGGCACTGGGAGCGAGTACCGTGCACAGCAGGAGCACGTAACACGAAACAAAATATCTTGCGGAGCGGGTCATGGGCGCAATCAAACCTGGCTGATCGAAGGAGAAAACAATGTGGCGTCGAGCATCTCCGCCGGATCGCTGCGCAAACTTCAGTCGCAGGAACCGTAGCGGGTGCGTTGCTACGACACGGATACAGCGACAAACGTTCCGGGCAGACTGACTGGAGTCGAGTATTGAACGGCTTGCTGGATACACAGCCCGTGACAGACCACGGTTTTCTTTAAGTTCGATGATGTTGACTAGAAAAACCGTTGGTCTTGCTACTGTCGGAAATCGTGTCGCTGCCATCACCCGCGCTGTCGAGATATGTATTCCCCGCCGCTGGCTCTGAGCGAGTCGTTGCCGCACCCTGACCCTCAAGTGCACGATGCGTGCCGGCTCGGCTAGCACCGCAAGAACACTGGCAAGGGGGTAAAAATATCTCGATTCGCGCTATAGTGCGTTTCGTAGTATTGCAAACTGAGCTTCGTATAACATGGGTTAACCTATGGCTGTGTTTATGCAAGACCAAAGAGACTCAGCCATGACCATCAGTAGCGATGAACGCAAATTTTTTATAACGCTGGGGCAAGTATTGCGCAGTTGTCCATGACACAGCACCGTTTTGTGACGCAAATGCTTGATGCAGGCGGCTAGCCGCTAAAGGAGAAATTATTATGACGACTGTGCAAATTACTTTACCCGATCAGTTAGCACTGGAAGCACAGCGTGCCGGTCTGCTTAGTTCAGAAACCATTGAGCGTATCTTGCGTGCACAACTTAAGACACAACATGTCGATGAGTTATTCCAGGCAATAGACCAGATGGTTGCAGTGGAGTCGCCTGCTGCCATGTCGCCAGAAGAAGTGGCTGAGGAAATCCGCGCCATGCGCGCAGAGCGACGCGCCAGGAATACGAGTTGATGCGGCTGGTGTTGGATACGAATGTGGTGGCTTCGGCTATGTTATGGGGCGGAACACCGCTCTCCCTGTTGCAAGCAGGGCGCGAGCAGCGTGTCGGCCTGTTTACGAGTACTGCTCTGTTGGCAGAGCTGACGAATATTTTGAGTCGCACGAAGTTTGACAGGAAGATCGTCGCGTCCAAATTGACGATCGATCAATTGGTGGATCGTTATGCAGATTTGACTACGCTGGTGCGTCCGATTCCAGTATCGGGCATCGCGCCTGATCCAGATGATGATGAGGTGATTGGCACTGCGCTGGCCGCGCAAGCGCAGTGGATTGTGACGGGAGATAAACCTTTGCTTTCCGTTACTGAACACCGAGGCGTGCGCATTGTGCCAGTCAGTGAGGCAGTGCAGTCACTCACCGCCAAGCGCTAAAGTGAATGAAAGCCTCGGCCACATAGGGCTTTTTCGCCAGTTCGGTATAAGCCCTTGAGTCCTGACAGACCACGGTTTTCTTTAAGTTCGTTGGATGTCTTTAGGTCTTTGGGGTCAGAATAAATAAGCTTTCGAGCCGGGCATCATCCCATGCCCAGCCGCCCCCGAGTACCTAATTTACCTAGCCCAAGTATCGGCTCGGCCTGCGTGACTTACAGCGGCAGATGCACCGGGGTCATTGGCAACGGCGCACGACCGCTTGCCCGATAGGTTTCGCAACGCTCGATGTATTCGCGCGTACTTTTGGGCATCGGCGTTCTGGCGCGGGCTATGTGGAAAATCAGATCGCGTCCGCTGTGAATCAGTTGCAGGCCGTCGGCAAGACCATGCCTTGGCGCTTCGTTGCCGGGCGGCAAGGCCTGCGGCGCCGGTGCAAAGCTGGCCAGCCGCTCGGCGGCGGTGACCAGTTGTGCCCAGACGTCGAAAATATCCGGGTCGGTACGCAGGTTTTCCGTTTTGACCTTGGCGTAATGGACAAAGTCGCGGATCGGTGCTTCGACGTGCTCAAAGGCGGGAATGTGCGTGAAATTGGCGACCATCGCATCCGCGATGCGGTCGATGTCGCGCATGCTCTGGCCGATCTTGACGTAGCGGCTTTCGTAAAAATCCTCGACCGGAATCGAGAAAGCGCGGAAGGGTTCTCCCCACAACTCGTCGATGCCTTCCTCACCGCTGCGGTGCAGGACGTGGCGACCCAGGTCCATGGCGTCGAGCAGGCATTGGCCGCATTCGCGCATCAAGGGATCATCGCTGTGGATTTCGACGCCATCGGCTTGCAACTCGACCAGTTTTCTGAAAATGTCGGCCGATCGGTTGAACAGCGCGCCGGCCAGCATGCCGGCCTTGACCCGGCGTCGGGCCTGGTCGGTTTCGGCCTGGTAACTCTGCCGCGCCTCACCCAGACGGGCGCCGGGGATGTTCAGTCCGTGTTCGGTATGGTTGAACAGGCGCCGGGTCAGCGCTTCGATCAGCCGCTTCTTGGTCTCCAGCGAATCGGCAGGTACCGGGTAGGTCTTGATCCAGTAGCCGTCGTACATGACCCTCTCCAGACCGTCGATCATCCGCCGGGTGCCTTCCGCAGGAGATTCGTTGGCCTGCGGCTTGTATTTAAGTGAGTGTATGGTCATCTTGAGTCGCAGATTATTAATCGGGAGTCAGTTTGACCAAGACAGCTAGCAAGAAGCATGCGGAAATTCGTCTGACTTTTAACGAACTGAATTGACAGGGGAAAGGCACTGGCACGGGATCGGATACGCGGCTAAATTGCCCCGTTTTGGTGCAATAAATCGCGGGGCACACCCGTTTCTGGGCGTTTTACGTCGCCAGTAATCACCCAATACGCTCAACGTCACCAGCACCACTTATCCCAGCAGCGCGACGGCCTTGATTTGCGCCCACAGGGCTAGACCATGCCTGATACCGAGTTTATCGGCGGAGCGTCTGGTTATGCGCGCCAGCAAGGGACAACCGGCGACATCCAGGCGAACCAGCACGTGGCCGGGCGTATTGGTCGGCGCCAGATCGAGCACCGTGCCACTCACACAGTTGAGAATGCTCGACTGCACTTGCGGCACCAGGGTCAGGCTGACGTCGCGGGCATGAATGCGGCAGCGCAGAAGCGTTCCGGTCGGCTCCTGGCGGCGCGAAACATAAATCGGGCCACCGGGGAATTCGAGCCGGGTCAGTTCGTCCCTTTCGTGCTCGGCGATCCGTGCCTCGATCACCACGCCGGCATCGTCGACGAAGGCCGCAGGCAGGTCGATGCGACTGAGGACCTGATTAAGAGGGCCACTCGCCACCACCCGACCTTGCTCAAGCAGCACCAGATGATCGGCCAAACGCGCCACTTCATCGGGAGAGTGGCTGACATAAATGACCGGGATCGAAAGCTCGCCGTGCAGCCGCTCCAGATAAGGCAGGATTTCCAGTTTGCGCTTCAGGTCAAGCGCCGCCAGCGGTTCGTCGAGCAGCAGAATTTTCGGTGCGGCGAGCAAGGCGCGGGCAATCGCCACACGCTGGCGTTCGCCGCCGGAAAGCTGGCGGGTTGAACGTTCGAGCAGGTGCGCAATACCGAGCAGTTCAGCCACTTCGGGCAAGGCAAAGCGGCGCTCGCTTGCCGGGGCGCTTTTCAGAACGCGCTTCTGTCCATATTCCATGTTGCGGCGTACCGAGAGATGCGCGAAAAGGCTGGCCTCCTGAAACACCATGCCCAGCGCGCGCTGGTGCGGCGGCAGGAAATAGCCCTGCGCTTCGTCCTGCCAGACCTCGTTGCCGATGGCGAAATAACCCTGCGCCGCTCGTTCCAGCCCGGCCATCGCGCGCAGACAGGTGGTCTTGCCCGAGCCGGAGTGGCCGAACAGCGCGCTGATGCCGTGCCCTGGGAGGCGCAGGTCCACATCCAGCCTGAAGTCACCGCGCGGCAGGCAAAAACTGGCCTGAATTTCAGCGCTCATAGCGCTTTCCGCCGTGACGGGTTCAGGGTGTAGAGCGCCAGCAGCACGCTGAAGCTGAACAGCAGCATGCCGCCGGCCAGCCAGTGGGCTTCAGTGTATTCGAGGGCTTCAACGTGGTCGTAGATCTGCACCGAAACAACGCGTGTCTTGCCCGGGATGTTGCCGCCGATCATCAGCACGATGCCGAACTCACCCACCGTATGGGCAAAGCCGAGAATCGCTCCGCTCAGAAAACCGGGTCGGGCCAGCGGCACGGCCACGCTCCAGAAGGCATCCCACGGGCTGGCGCGCAGCGTCGCGGCGACTTCCAGCGGGCGCTCGCCGATGGCCTCGAAGGCATTCTGGATCGGCTGAACGACAAACGGCAGCGAGTAGAATACCGAGGCAATGACCAGGCCGGTGAAGGTGAAGGGCAGGATGCCAAGGCCGAGCGACTGCGTCAGTTGCCCGACCGGCCCGTTCGGCCCCATGGCGACGAGCAGGTAGAAACCGAGGACGGTCGGCGGCAGTACCAGCGGCAACGCAACGACGGCGCCGATCACTCCCTTGTAGGCCGAGCGCGTGCGCGCCAGCCACCAGGCGATCGGCGTGCCGACGATGAGCAGGAGTACGGTAACAATCGAGGCCAGTTTGAGCGTCAGCCAGACGGCGGCCAGATCCTGGGAATATGCGGTACTTTCCATGGCTAATGACGTACCAGCAGGTCATGTAACTTGCAGGATGTCGTGCTCACATCGAAGCACTGCCCTGGCAGAATGCACTTGAGAGCGATAGCGATTTTCATAGATCGTAACCGTAGGACTTGATGATGGCCCTGGCCTTAGGCCCCTTGAGATAGATGATTAAAGCGGCGGGCGCCGCTTTGTCCTTGCCTTTGGCGAGCAGCACGGCATCCTGGAGAATCGGCTGGTAGAGACTGGCAGGAACGGCCCACATCGATCCGCCGGTGACTTTCCCCTCCTTATAAACCTGGGAAAGAGCGACAAAACCGAGTTCCGCTGCACCGGTGGAAATGAATTGATGGGCCTGCGATATGTTTTCACCCTGAACGAAAAAGGGCTCCAGCCTGGCCAGTACGCCAAGCTTGGTCATCGCCTCGATGGCTGCGGCACCGTAGGGCGCCGTTTTCGGGTTGGCCAGGGCGATGTGCCTGAAGCCACCCTTCTTGAGGATATCGCCTTTGGCATCGACCAGATCGGGATTGGCCGACCACAGCACGAGTTTGCCAATGGCGTAAGTGAAGCGGCTGCCGGCGACGGCGTGGCCCTCCTTTTCGAGGCGGGCGGGGGTTTCATCGTCGGCGGCCAGGAATACCTCGAACGGCGCGCCGTTGACGATCTGTGCGTAGAATTTGCCGGTCGCACCAAAGGAAAGTGCCGCCTTGTGGCCGGTCTCCTTCTCGAAACCGGCCGCAATTTGCTGCATCGGTGCGGTGAAATTGGCGGCTACCGCCACCTGTACCTCGTCAGCGTGGGTGCCAAAGACAGTCAGCAAAAGGGCGGCGAGCAGTGTCAAGCGGGGCATGATGTTCTCCTGGATCAAGGGTAGAGGCAGAGGATGACGGCGGAAGCCTTGAATACGGCACAGACCTGTTTGCCGACGGCCAGGCCAAGGTTTTCGACGCTGTCGTGCGTGATGACGGCGCAGACCGCCTTGCCACTCTTCATGTTCAAGGTGATCTCGGAATTCACCGGGCCGTCGTGGATGCGCGTGATTTCGCCCCACAGGTGGTTGCGCGCCGTGGTTCGTACCTTGGGATCGGTGAGCAACAGAACCGATGAGGATTTGACCAGCGCGCTGATCTCCATGCCGATGACCAGCCCCATGGTTTCTGCCGAATCGCGAGTGATGACGGCTACCACTTCGTTTTCTTCGTCGAGCTTCAGCCGTACTTCGAAATCGACGTGCCCCTCGCGCAGCGCGACGATATGGCCGGCAAGCTGGTTGCGCGCGCTGGTTTTCATCGCCATGCGTTTGAGCAACTGGCGAAACTGCTGGAAGTCGCTGGCCTGCCCGTCGTTCAGGCTGGCACTCAGTCGGTCAAGCGCCGACTGATACTCGGCTTCCAGTGCGCGGTAGAGGGCGATCGTTTTGCGCCCGTGTTCGGTCAGTTGCGTCCCGCCGCCGTGGCGACCACCGGTCGAGCGCAGCACCAGCGGCTGATCGGCCAGGTTGTTCATCGCGTCGATGGCGTCCCACGCCGCTTTATAGGAAAGCGGTACGGCCTTCGCCGCCTGTGAAATCGATCCGTGCCGGTCGATGGCTTCGAGCAAGCGGATGCGCGTGTCGCCGAGGAAGCTGCCGAACTCGGTAGTCACTTCCAGCTTGCTGCGTAACCGATGTGCGATTTGCTCCATTTTGTCTGACTTCCTACGTAATATTGTAGAGTATATAACGATTGCTCAAATTCTTCTGGCTGGCACCGTTTCTAGCGCATCCCTGCTGCGTTATGGTTGAACAAGTACAGCGCATGTGGTTAAAGTGTGCTCGCGCCAAAGTAAATTCGTTATTTTATGATCTATATAGCGAAAACCGGGCCAGATCCATACAAATCCGCTCAAGGAGAACTTCATGAAAATAAGCGCACGCAATATCTTCGAAGGAAAAATCACTTCTCTGGTCAACGGCAAGGTCAATGCCGAAGTCGAGGTCACCACGCCGGGGGGCGATCGCATCGTCGCCGTGGTGACCGAAAGCAGCGTCCAGTCGCTCGGCCTGGCGCTCGGCAAGCCGGTGCTGGCCTTCGTCAAGGCACCCTGGGTGATCGTTATGGCCGGCGACTGCGGCGTTAAATTCAGCGCTCGCAACCAACTGGCCGGGACGGTACAGAGCATCGACAAAGGGGCGATCAATAGCGAAGTCCGCATCAAACTGAGCGGAGGTACGCTGGTCTATGCGGTGATCACCAACGAAGCAGTAATGGAACTCGGACTCAAACCCGGCGTTACGGCCAGCGCCCTGATCAAGGCCAGCCATGTCGTCCTCGGCGTATCAGAGTCCTCATGACCTGATTGAAGCGCGCAGAACCTGCAAGTTCACCGTCATTCCGGCGAAAGCCGGAATCTGACCGCAGGGAATGCAGAGCCAGAAAAATCAAAGTACTGGACACCGGCTTCTGCCGGCGTGACGGCTTATTCAGCGTTTCCTTAGTTTTCCTGAGGCGTCTCCGTACAGCCAGCCGCTACAGCCAGCGCGTGGGCGCGCGCCTCGAAGGCGCTCACCATGCTGGTGGCCATCGGCATGATCAGAACCTGGATGACCGGGATCAGGAACAGCGAGCGCGCCTCGCAATCTAGCGTGAAGTCGACGTGGCAGTGACCCTCGGCCAGGGGTGAGAAACTCCAGCGAATTTCGAAATGCCTGAAGGAGCGATCCCCGGATACGACAGTGATGCTGCGCGGGCGATCGAGTTCGGTTCGCGAGCAGAAACGATGCGTCATCAAACCCAGCGCCAGGCTCTGCTCGGTTTCGTAGGCGTTTTCGTGACGTTTGACGATCTTCGCTGCGCTGATCAGGGGCAGGAACTCGGGATAGCGTTCGACATCGGCAACGATATCGAACAGCCATTCAGGTGATCGAGCGATGTCGCGGCTCTCGCGATGGTTTGCCATTGACTTCTGCCTTCCGTTCGCTGTTTCGCTGGCCAGAGTAGCTGCCGGGCCCGGCCGATGCAGAGCGCAAGATCATGAGTCGATCAGCTACACCAGACGTTGCCAACCCCCTGCAAGATATGACACATCATAACAACAGCCACCCTGATCGGGGGATCGGGAATTCTCTATTGCCGCTCACCATTCGGCCACGGGGGCGGGAAAGCGCGAGTTCAAAACACTTGGTGAGGACATCATGTCGAGACCTTTGCTCAATTCACGAAAGCCATTGCGGAAAAGTTGGCTAGCAAGATTCGTCATCGTGGTTCAGCACTGAGGCATTAGAATTACATGACTTAACCGGCGATTCAAGCTTGGCAGGCAAGCGGACTATCCAATGAAATAGCCTGATCAAATCGGCCCTGGCAAATTATTTATTCAAATGAGGTTGGTCATGGAACAACAGGAAAAGGCTCAGTACCGCAGCGTAGTGCATAGGATGCTGACCACGATGGTGGGGATGAAGGGCTCGGACCTTTTTATCACAGCGGGCTACCCGCCGGCAGTCAAGCTGAACGGCAAACTCACCAAACTCAATGACACGCCACTCACTGCAGAACAAACGCAAAAAATGGCGCACTCCATTTCGACCGAGAAACAGTGGCAAAACCTTATCGATGCCAAAGGCTCGAACTTCGCCATTTCGCTGGAAGGTATCGGTCGTTTCCGGATCAACGTATTCACGCAGCAGCAGCGCCTCGGAATGGTGATCCGCGTCATCACCACCGAAATCCCCGATTTCGACAAGATGAATCTGCCGCCGGTACTGAAGACCGTTGTCCTCGAAAAACGTGGGCTGGTCCTGCTGGTGGGAGGCACCGGGTCGGGCAAGTCGACCACGCTGGCTGCAATGCTGGGAGTGCGCAACCGTGAAACGCACGGCCACATCATCACCATCGAAGACCCGGTCGAATACGTGCATACCCACATCAATTGCATCGTTACCCATCGCGAGGTTGGCGTAGACACGCTTGGGTGGTTCGACGCGCTGAAAGATTCGCTGCGCCAGGCCCCGGACGTTATCCTGATCGGAGAGATTCGCGATCAGGAAACGATGGAATATGCGCTGAATTTTGCCGAGACCGGGCATCTGTGCCTGGCGACGCTGCATGCAAACAGCGCCAACCAGGCGATCGACCGCATCGTTAATTTTTTCCCCATCGAAAAGCGTGAGCAGGTGCTGAATGACATTTCGCTGAACATGCGCGCCATCGTTTCGCAGCGCCTGGTGCGCAAGATTTCTGGCGGGCGTGCTGCGGCAATCGAGATTCTGTTGAGTACGGCATCGTCAAGGGATGCGATTGCCAAGGGCGAAGTCGGAGGATTGAAGGAGATAATGAAGAAGTCTGTCGAACAGGGAATGAAGACGTTCGATCAGTGCCTGTTTGAACTGTACGACGCCGGCGAAATTTCTCTGCAGGAATTGCAGATCAATTCAGATGCCAAGGGCGACCTGATGCTACGTCTGAAACTGCAAAGTGCGCGATTCACCAAGGAAGTGCTGGGAGGCGACGCAGGCAGTCAGTCCGCCGGATTGTCTTTTGACGGCCAGGTGGACAAGGAGGAGGAAGCCGCCAGGAAAAAGGCAGAAGAAGACGCGACCCTGAAAGAACTGGCTCTGAAAAAAGCGGCTTCGAATAAAACGGCTGAAGCAGCGGCGGTAAAAGCTGCACCGCTCACGTTGGAACTGGCTGATCGGCCAGCGCCACCGAAGGCATAAACCTGGGTGGCGGGCATGGAGTTGGCGGGGCCGGAGGGGGGGCGGGGGGGCGGGGGGGGTGGCTTACGCCCGATAAGGAAAAGGTTTTTCGCCAGAGAAGGAGGGGGTATGGACGAGTTCAAAGCCATCGACGACAATTTTTCAAGCTTCGCCAAGCTTCTCATTGAGGACTCTGCGGTTCGATTCAACACATTACGCAGTTGTTCATTCTTCGATCCTGTGCCCGATGAATGGCGGATGCGCATCGCGGATCGGGCACAAAGCCGGACAGGCTATTCGGATGTTTGCCTGACTTCGCAGGACGACGAGACAAAGACCTTCTATGTCATCCTGCGCGGCACCGCCGAAGCGTACCGCAACGGCAAGCTGGTTGGAACGATAGACACCGGCGAATGCATCGGAGAGGGTGTGTTTTTTGCCAATGAGAACATCTCGCGTTCAGCGACAGTAATCGCCGATTACAAAATTATTGCTGCAGAATTCAACAAAGCCGCCATTGATAGTTTGCAAGCCGATGCCCAGGCCATGACATGCATTGATAAGGCCTTGCTGCTTGCCCTCTTCAAGAAATTGCAGGGTGCGAACCGCAAGATCGAAAAGCTGCTTCTCATGAAGGCGAGCGATGGCAAAGGCAACTGGAGTTCTGGTGATACAGGCCGCTTTAAAGGGTTTGCCTAAGCAGAGAGCGATTCAGTTTCAATACAAGCGCAACATTGAATTTCCCCTGAAATTTTGTATTCCGAAAGTTACGAAAACTTCGCTCCCCTGACGAACTGGAGTTCCCTTTCCCTGCACCGGAGAGTATTCTTTCGAGCAATGACGTCGCGAACGGCGCGGTGGCTGTATTCAGCAGGAGAGGGTGCTCATGAATCTCGAGAAGGTCGTTTTCGGTTTCTTTATCGTTCTCGCCGCAACGCTCAATTTCGGCTTCTTCATAGGCGAGATCGATCAGCCGAAGCATCACCATATCTACGAACTGTTTGCCGCGATCGTGGTTAATCTGATCGCCACCGTTCTCAAGTTCGGCGATCGCACGCAGATCGGCGCGGTGCATCTGTCGACCAGCCTGGTCGCCGACCTGCAACTGGTGGCGGCGGCCGGTGTTTATGCGTTCGCGGTGCATGTTACCGGCGAGGGAATGACGCCCGAGGTGACGACGAGCATCGTTTCGTTGAGCGGCGGCGCCTTGTTTGCCAACGTCGTCTCGGTCGTCCTGCTGATCGCCGAAACGGTCATGCTACGGCGCTGACAGGCCTGGCGGATCGAATACCGGCCAGCCGATGAACAGCAGCGTCTTTTTCCTGGCCTTGCGACGGATGCGGGCGCCGCTGATCGTGCTGATCGTGATCTATGCGGTGTCCACGCTCGGTCTGACCCTGGTTCCCGGAGTAGATGCCGAGGGCAAATCAGCGCCGCCGATGAGCTTCTTCCACGCCTTCTACTTCGTCAGCTATACGGCCAGCACGATCGGCTTCGGTGAACTGCCGGACCCATTTTCCGAAGCGCAGCGGATGTGGGTCACGGTGTGCATCTTCCTGTCGGTGATCGGCTGGTCGTACTCGCTCATCAGCCTGCTGGCGCTGGTGCAGGACAAGGGTTTTCAGCAGGTGCTGCTGACCGGTCGCTTTACGCGCCGGGTCAGGCAACTCGGCGAGCCCTTTTACATCGTCTGCGGCTGTGGCGAGACCGGCCTGCTGATCGCCCGGGCGCTCGATCGCGACGGTTTGCGGGTGGTCACCATCGAGCGTGATGAGGCTCGTATCCAGGAACTCGAGGTCGAGGATTTTGCTTCCGACGTGCTTGTCCTCAGCGCCGATGCAGCGCAACCGCAAAGCCTGCTGATGGCCGGACTCGATCACCGGAGCTGCCGCGGTGTGCTGGCGGTGACCGACGACGATTCAGTCAACCTGGCCGTGGCGATCGCCAGCCGGCTGATCAATCCGCGGCTGATGATCGTTGCCCGTGTCGCCAGTCCGACCATCGAAGCCAACATGATGTCCTTCGGCACGCACTACGTGGTCAATCACTTCGAGCGCTTTGCCGACTACCTGGCACAGGCGATCCATTCACCGAACTGGTATCACCTGGTCGATCTGCTGACCGGTCAGCCGGGGCAGGAAGTCCCTGAGCGGCACGATCCGCCGGTTGGCGATTGGATTGTCTGTGGCTATGGCCGTTTCGGGCAGGCCGTGGTGCGTAATCTGGAGCGGCAGGGCATCAGCCTGACGGTGATCGCCCCCGAAATCGACCTCCCGCAAAGCGTGCGTCACGTCGTTGGCCTGGGGACCGAGGCCGGGCCGCTGCGCCAGGCCGGGATAGAAAGCGCAGTCGGGATTGTTGCCGGCAGCCCGAGCGACCCGAACAACCTGTCGATCGCGATGACCGCCAAGGAAGTCAATCCCGAGTTGTTCATCGTCGTGCGCCAGAACCGGGTCGCCAACCAGGTGCTGTTCGACGCCTTCCATGCCGACTTCACGATGGTGCCGTCGCGCATCGTTGCTCGCGAGTGCCTGTCACTGATCAACTCGCCGCTGCTGCCGCGCCTGCTGAACCTGGTTCGCGACTGGCCTGATTCACGCTCGGCGACGGTTGCCCGAGAGCTCGAGGACTTATGCCAGCGGCGGGTGCCGATGGTCTGGGGCGTGCGGCTCAACGCCGCTGAAGCGCCGGCGGTACACCGCTTCCTGATGATGGAGGAAGGAAGCTTGGCGCTCGACCTGCTGCGGCGCGACCCGGCGGCGCGCGCCGAATATCTGCCGATCATGCCGCTGCTGCTGGTGCGCGAGGGCCGCGACCACGAACTGCCGAGTGCGGAGACGCTGCTGCAGCCCGGCGACCAACTGCTCTTCGCCGGCACACGTTCGGCCAAGCTGGCGCAGAACCTCGTTCTCGACAACCGCAATGCGCTTTACTACATGCTCACCGGTCACGACGCCAAAGGCTGGCTGTGGGGTTTGCTGACCGGCGGTGACCCGGTTGAGGCGAATGGGCCGAATGGCCGTGAGTCGAGGCGGGCGAGTACTTTCCCCGGCGAATGATCCTGGAAACCGCAATTGAGCGTGACCGCCGCAACACCAAGTTTGGCCAGGGTTTGGCCCTCACCCCAATCCTCTCCCGCAGGGAGAGAGGGATTGCACCCTTCGCCATGTGACCACAGGGAATGCAGAGCCGGGAGAAGGGCCGGGGATGAGGGCCTACGATATTGACATTACGCTCAACTGCATTTTTTAGGATGAATAGGGTTTCAGATTCAACGTGCGCTGAATTTTTTCGCGCACGCCGTCAGGCACGCCGGCCGTTTCTGCAAACGACCCCCATTTCGATACCGTCGCCTGCACCTCGGCAAGGATTTTCGCGGCGCGCCCCCGTTTCATCGACGCAGTCCTGGCGCAGGCGTTGAAGTCCTCCAGTGTGAAATTGTCGCGTTTTCCATTCATCGTCATCTGATGGCTTGCCGTCCACGCACCCGAAGGATTAAAGCTGTAGGTCATATCGAAGGCTGGCGACAGCGACCACTCGCCGGATTTATTCATCAGGAAGGCAATATTTTTCACGTGGTCATCCTGATTGCGGGCCACGATGTTGAATGCCATGCGCCGGAACAGTTGCTCGATGGCCTGCATGGGCAACTGCAGTTGCCGCATCACCAGCAAGGCCTGCTCGTAGCTGTACGCGCCTGCCATATTGAAGTCGTAGTGCGCCAGGGCGCAGAGCGACTGCATGTGAAGTTTTTCGCCGGTAGCCAGCCGATCAAAGCGGCGCGTCATGAAATGCGAGCGGCCTTTCTCTTTGAACAGCCGGCATTCACTGATATCAATGCCGCAGTCGAGCGCCATCAGGTAATACGCATACTCGATCACCCCGTAGCCCTTCGGGTCTTCCAGCTCCTTGTCCTTGTTGCCACTGACGCCGTCAAATTTCAACAGCCAGTATTCAAATCCCTTGCCGGCCTTGACCTGGCCCGAGCGCACTTCATTGGTTTTCGGGTTCCATGCGATGATCGCCTTCGCCCTCGCGCCACCGGCGGATGTGCCCACGCGCAGAATATCCCTCAGCGTATCTTCCCTGCCTTCAGCCGCAAAAGACGCCTGCAAATTGTTCCGGTGGGCCAACACCTCCGATGCAAGCTCAACCAGCTTGCCGACCTCAATGTGTGTTGTCTGCTTCGCCCTGGGGCCGATGGCGGGGGCAAATTCCAGCGCACCCATGCCGCGTTCGCCGGTATAGCAAAGCCGCTCAACCGCGTTGAAGGAACCCGGTTGCCGCCCCTGCGATGCCAGCCAGGCATCGATCAGCGCATTGCCGAATTTGTCCGGCAGCGAGTCGGCCAGCAGACCGGGCAGCCCGTAAAAAGTCGGGCGAGACAACTCGGGGAAGCGGTACACGCGTCGGGAAAGAAGCATCACGATCGGCGCGACCTGAATGCCGCTTTGCGCGAATCCCGCATCGTATTCAAAGCTGGCGACATCCTCCCCATCCTGCAGCGAGACCGCGCCGATGGTTTTGCCCCACAGCCTGACTTCGGCCAGCGTAGTCATGGTTTCTCGCATGCGTGCTCAGGGTTTCTCGCAAGCGTGCTCAGGGCTTCTCATCCCAGCTCCACGATTTACCGCTCGCCTTGGCGGCACGCTGGCCCGACGCCCGTTGCCGGACCTTGCCCTTGCGCTTCAGCAAATCCATCGGTCTGGGCCCGGACTCAGGTATCAGGCTGTCCAGCCCGGATGCGGCGTCCAGCACCCGCAGCACCCGAACCAGGGTCGCCAACTGTGACGTCTGCCCGGCCTCCATGCGCTCCAGGGTACGCTTGGCGATACCCGCCTGTTCGGCCACAGCCGCCTGGGTGAGCTGCAATTCAACCCGACGACCGGCAATCCGTGCGCCCAGTTCGGCGAGCACGGCATCATCGGTGAGTAAACCGTTTATTTTCATAGTCGTAATATATTACGAATATATCAGCTAAAGTGCCATATATCGTCAGTCATTGCGATATATAGCTTAATAATTAACTTTAGTCAAGTCGCAATAAATAGCGAGATAGCGATCTTATTAGTGCTTAGTCGCAATATTTTACGATATGTGCCGCTTACCGACCAAGCAACATGGCAATGAAGGCCTGACGAATTTCGGGTGTAACTTCGCGGCGGGTGACGAAGGCCGGCGCACCGTCAGCGCTCCATTCGAGCCCCCAGATCGGCGCAGTCCGGGTCGGCAACAACGAATAGCGACCATCTCCGACAAAGCCCGGCCGGGTGCTATCGGCAATCAGTAATCCGTCGGAAAAGCGCCGGAAGCGTTCCAGGTCTTCGCGTCGTCGGGGATGATCGCCAACCAGGCGCGTTACGGCCGCCTCATCCATCAACGGCGCCGACTCGCCGGGGTAGTGGCGCACCGTCCAGCCCAGATGAAAGGCATCGGTCTGCAGGCGTCCTTCATGCACGTAAAGCGTGCGCCAGAGCACTTGATTGGCCATGGTTGGCTTGATCACCAAATTGGGAGCCGGGTGGCCGCGCGCAGCGACGACGTCGCGCAGGGCAGTTTCGGCGCGCTGGTGTTGCCACAGGCCGAGTCCCAGGTAGGCCGCCGCCAGGGTCAGACCGACGGGTGCCCAGTGACGCTGCGGCCGCCGCAGTGCCAGAGCCAGCGGCACCAAAAGCAGCAGGGTGAAAAGAGGATCGAAGACGGCGATCAGGTTCCATGCTTCCTTGCGTTCGGAGAACGGCAGCCAGAGATGCGTGCCGTAGCTGGTGCAGGCATCGAGCAGGCCGGCAACACCGTAACCGGCCAGGCTGTAGAGATAGATTTTGGGGAAGCTCAGGTTTTTCCGCAGCAATGGCCACAGCAGCAATGCACCAATCAGCGCGCCGATTGGCGCAAACACAAGTGCGTGGGTGAAGTGGCGGTGATAGTCAAGCACCAGCAACACATCGTCCGGGCTCTGAATCAGGGTATCCGCATCCGGCAGCATGCCACCAACCATGCCGACAGCCGCCGCGAGCCGGCGCTGGTGTGACGGCGCCAGGGTAGCAGCCAGGGTGGCGCCGAGCACGCCGTGGGTTATCAGGTCCATCGCAGCATTTTACAGTCGGGTCAGGCGATCCTGAGTGTTTGTTCCGGCCGCGTGCGGCTCGGCAATGCGCCGACCGGGTCCAGAATAAACCACTTGTTAGCTCCACTCGGAGTTTTCGGCTTTAACTGGCTGGAACAACAAGCGTGATCGTATAAATCGGTCAGATCAACGGTTCATTCTCATGGGCTAAGGCAGGTTGCGGATCCAAAACCTACCGCTCACCTGAACCAACCATCCGACAGCTGTTCGGCCTTATGTAGCGCTCCACATAAGGCCGAGTAGTTGACGGTGGTGGGACGTTGCCGACTGGCTGGTTACGCTGCATTCCGGACATTTAGCCCGACCCGAGAGCCTCAACCGGTTGGATTGGGTCGTGAGCCGAAATTGAACTCAACAAATTCGTCGGCCGATAGCCGCCGCTCGTGGGCCTCCTTTACATACCTATTCCGATAGCTTTATCAGGTTCAGCGATGGGGTTTGCTTGCACCTTCAGAGTTTTTGACTTTAATTGTGAGTTTTCGACTTTAATGGCGAGTTTTCGACTTTAATTGGTCGGAACACCTTAACTTTACGGATTTGATTCACTCTACCGTCACTGACTTGGCCAGATTGCGCGGCTTGTCGACATCGGTTCCACGCACCAGTGCAACGTGATAGGCCAGCAACTGCAAGGGTACGACGTGCAGCAGCGCGGAAAGCTGGCCGTAGTGTTCGGGCAGGAGCATCACATGCACCCCATCCGAAGCGAGCATTTCGCTGTCGGCGTCGGCAAACACGTAGAGTTCGCCGCCGCGCGCGCGAACCTCCTGCAGATTGGATTTGAGCTTTTCGAGCAGGACATCATTGGGGGCAACGGCGATTACCGGCATGTCCTTGTCGACCAGCGCCAGCGGCCCATGCTTCAGTTCGCCGGCCGGATAGGCCTCGGCATGGATGTAGGTAATTTCCTTGAGCTTGAGCGCGCCTTCGAGCGCGATCGGGTAATGCCGTCCGCGCCCGAGAAACAGTGCGTTCTGCTTCATGGCGAAGTGTCCGGACCAGGCGCGGATCTGCGGTTCGAGCTCAAGCACCTTGGCTACCGCAATCGGCAAGTGGCGCAAGGCTTGCAGTTCGGCGGCTTCGACCTGCTCGGAAAGGCGCCCGCGCAATTTGGCGAAGATCAGCGTCATCAGGTAGAGCGCGGCAAGCTGCGTGGTGAACGCCTTGGTCGAGGCGACACCGATCTCGGGGCCGGCACGGGTGATGAAGCGCAGCGCGTTTTCGCGTACCAGAGAGGACTCGGGAACGTTGCAGATGCACAGGGTATGCTTCATGCCAAGTGACTTGGCGTGGTGCAGCGCGGCCAGCGTGTCGGCCGTCTCGCCCGACTGTGAAAGCGTGACGACCAGCGTCTGCGGATCGGGAACGGATTCGCGGTAGCGGTATTCGCTGGCCACTTCAACATTGCACGGTATCCCGGCAATCGCTTCGAGCCAGTAGCGCGCTACCAGTCCGGCGTGGTAGCTGGTGCCGCAGGCGATTATCAACACCTGGCGGACATTATTGAGCACTTCCTCGGTGTTGGCGCCAAACAATCCGGGTTGAATGCTGCGCGCCGCGCCGAGCATTTCGAGTGTGTTGGACAGCGCGACTGGCTGCTCGAAAATTTCCTTCTGCATGTAGTGCCGATACTTGCCGAGTTCGACGGCATCGGCAGAAAGCTGCGACTCGGTCTCCACACGTTCGACCGGCGTACCATCAACCCGCGTGATGCGATAACTGCCGCGCATCAGCTCGGCACAATCGCCGTTTTCCAGGTAAACGATTCGACGCGTTACCTGCAACAGGGCGGACGCATCCGACGCGGCATAATTGCCGTCGTCAGTCAGTCCCAGCAGCAATGGCGAGCCTTCACGGGCAACGATGACGCGGCTAGGGTCGGCTTCGCGCAGAACGGCAATGGCATAGGCGCCCTGCAACTGAGCGATCGAGGCGCGGACGGCCGCGAAGAAATCTCCCTCCGTTTTCAGTTCCCGGGCAATCAGGTGGGCAATGACTTCGGTGTCGGTATCCGAAGTGAAGGCGTAACCATCGGCGGAAAGAAGGGCGCGCAAGGCTTCGTGATTTTCGATGATGCCGTTGTGCACCACGGCGAGGCCACCTGAGATATGCGGGTGGGCATTGCGCTCGGACGGCACACCGTGCGTTGCCCAGCGCGTGTGAGCAATTCCGGTATTGCCGGCAGCGCCGGTTTCCTCGACCTGCGCCGCGAGTTCAGCCACCCGGCCGACCGCACGCAAACGCTGCAAGCCGGACGCATTGATCAAGGCCAGGCCGGCCGAGTCATAGCCCCGATATTCGAGCTTGCGCAGACCTTCAAGAAGGACGGAAACAATATTGCGGTCAGCGACCGCAGCAACAATTCCACACATGGTTAGAACCTGTTAGAAGTTAGGCGTTGGGAGTTGGGAGTTGAGTGCAGGGAATCGGGAAAATGGCCGGGTAAAGCTTTCGGTTTTACTCCCGACTCCTCACTCTTTACTCTTCACTGCTTTTATAGGTCGCTTCCAGCCGCTAATAGACGCTTGTTTGGCGCGCGAAACGGTCAGCATGTCAGGCGGGGCGTCCCTGGTCAGCGTGGTACCCGCACCCAGCGTAGCGCCGCGGCCAACGGTGACCGGGGCCACCAACTGGGTATCGGAACCGATGAAGGCGTCGTCCTCGATGACGGTCTGGAACTTGTTGGCGCCATCGTAGTTGCAGGTGATCGTTCCGGCGCCGACATTCACCCGGGTGCCGATGGTGGCGTCGCCGATGTAGGCCAGATGATTGACCTTCGAGTGAGCTGCAATCGAGCTTTTCTTGATCTCGACGAAGTTGCCGATATGGACATCCTCAGCCAGTTCGGCGCCCGGACGCAAACGCGCAAAGGGGCCAATCCTGCCATCCGGGCCGACCACGGCCTCCTCGATATGCGTGAAGGCGGCCAGACGCGTTCCGGCCCCGATACGCGCATTCTTAAGCACGCAGTTGGGGCCGATTTCGACCGCTTCGTCGAGTTCGACCTTGCCCTCGAATACACAGTTGACGTCGATGAACACGTCGCGCCCGCAAAGCAGCTCACCGCGCACATCGAGGCGTGCCGGGTCAGCCAGACGCACGCCCTGCTCCATCAGTTGCTCGGCGGTGCAGCGTTGCGCAACGCGCTCCAGTTCGGCAAGCTGTACCTTGCTGTTAACGCCGAGCACTTCCCATTCGTTCTTCGGGTTGGCTGTACGGATCGGCAATCCCTCCGCAACGGCCATGCCGACGATGTCGGTCAGGTAGTACTCTTTTTGCGCATTGTTGTTGGACAAACGGGCAAGCCACTCACCGAGACGGGCGCTTGGCATAGCCATGATGCCGGTATTGATTTCACGAATGCGGCGCTCATCGGGCGTCGAGTCTTTCTGCTCTACAATCCGGATCACCTGCCCGGCGTCATTGCGCACGATGCGCCCGTAGCCGCCCGGATCGGACAATTCTACGGTGAGAATGGCCAGCGCATCCTGCGCAACTTGTACCAGCCGCTCCAGTGTTTCAGACCTTATCAGCGGTACGTCTCCGTAGAGTATCAGTGTCGTTCCATCGCCCTTCAAGTAGGGTAGCGCCTGCTGCACCGCATGCCCGGTGCCCAGTTGCGGTTCCTGTAAGGCCCAGGCCAGATCGGGCGCGTCCAGCGTGGCGCGGACAGCATCACCGCCGTGGCCATAGACCAGACAAAGCGTTTGTGGCGACAGGCGGCGTGCGCTATCGATGACATGCGCAAGCAGCGCCTTGCCGGCCAGTGGATGCAGCACCTTGGGCAGATTGGAATGCATGCGCTTGCCCTGCCCTGCCGCGAGGATGACGATATTCATTTTGTGTACCCGGTAAAACGGAATGGTTGGTCAGCGATCTTCCAGTCCGGAGAGGATGTCGCCCAGCACCTGCTTGCCCCTGATCGAAACAAACCAGTGCAGGATATTCTTTTCATTGATGCGTGTCTCGATGATGCCAAGGTTCTTGAGCACAGTCAGCCGTGCGCTGACCAGATCGCGGGCCAGACCGGTCTTGTCGGTCAGCCCGACGAGATTGCCGTAAACGTAGCTCTCCTCGGCCAGCGCACGCAGAATTTCGATGTCGTTGTAGGACAGCGATTCCTTGACGGATTCCGGACGGGGAGCCGCGGCTGGCGGCGCTTCGAGCCCCGACAAGGGTTCATCGCGCGGTGCGGGGAGCAGCCCCTCCTGATGCTGCTGTTTGATCTGCAGCAGTTCACGCTTCATCTGATCCATCTGATGCAAAAGCCTGTTGGCCACATTCTCCAGCACGCGGCGCGAAGCCACCACATAAATCAGGCAAAAACCGGCGAAGACAAAAACATCAACCGGACGGGAACGAGCCGCTTCCAGCAAATTACTGGAAATCATGTTCAGGAAGAGCGGCACCGTCAGTGCGGCTATCACTCCGAGAACAAGATACTTTCCCCACTCACTGCGCGTCGAATCCTTTTGTCGCTCGCTCAGAAAATAGTTGGCCACGCCGCCGAGAATCCCGGCAGAAATCATGACCAGCAAAATGACAAACATATAGCTGTCGAGCGTGGTGGGCAGCGAGGTCACCTGCAAGGATTTTTGCAATTCCGGATTCAACGTCCACTCCCTGATCAAAGCAATCGCTACTATGCCATAGCCTTGTCTGAAGCCAAAGAAAACCGCATTGTCGCCGGCTGGCGCCAATGCGGTTTAGGCGAAGGCCGGCGCGAGATGCGCGGACTTCAGTCAGAGCGGTTGCAATTACCGCGGAAGTTCGCTTGAGCCCATCAGGAAGGCGTCAACTTCTCCGGCGCACTGGCGGCCTTCGCGCGAGCGGGCTGTAAAGCCCGCGCCCAACACTTGCCCGAAGGGCGATCCGCGGCAATTAGCGCGGCAGTTCGCTAGTGCCCATCAGGAAGGCATCAATCTCTGGCGCACTGACGGCCTTGCGCGAGCGCTCACAACCCGCGCCCAACACTTGCCCGCAGGGCGATCCGCAGCAATTAGCGCGGCAGTTCGCTTGAGCCCATCAGGAAAGCGTCGACTTCTCTGGCGCACTGACGACCTTCGCGGATCGCCCACACTACCAGCGACTGCCCACGACGCGTATCGCCGGCAACGAAGACCCTGGCGGCATTTGTGGCGTAACAGCCTTCGCCGTCGGTCGTCGCCTTGGCATTGCCACGCGCGTCCCTCTCGACTCCGAACGCATCAAGCAGACCGCCCACCGGATTGACGAAGCCCATCGCCAGAAGAACGAGGTCAGCCTGGACGGTCTTTTCGCTGCCGGCGATTTCACTCATCTTGCCGTCCTTCCACTCCAGTTCGACGGTCTTCAGCGATTTGAGAACTCCCTGCTCGCCGACAAACTCCTTGGTCGCAATGGCAAACTTGCGTTGCGTGTCGCCTTCCAGATGCGATGACGAGGTACGCAGCTTGAGCGGCCAGTAGGGCCAGGTCAGCGCCTTGTTTTCTTGCTCGGGCGGCTGTGGCATCAATTCGAACTGGGTTACCGACGCCGCACCGTGGCGATAACTCGTGCCAACGCAGTCGGAACCGGTATCACCGCCGCCGATAACGACCACATGTTTGCCCCTGGCACTGATCGGATTGGCCGGACCGCCACTGACTTCCTTGTTTTGCGGGACCAGGAATTCGAGCGCCGCGTAGGTGCCTTTCAGGTCGCGCCCCGGTATCGGCAAGTCACGCGGCACTTCCGAACCGGCAGCGAGGATCACGGCATCAAAGTCCTTGTTGATCTGTTCGGCAGAAACAAATTCGCTGGCGTCGTTGATGATCTCTGCCGGCAGTTCCTTGCATCCGACCAGCACCCTGGTCCTGAAGCGGACACCCTCGGCATCCATCTGCTTGATGCGCCGCTCAACCAGGGTCTTTTCGAGTTTGAAGTCGGGAATGCCGTAAGCCAGCAGCCCTCCGGGACGGTCATTCTTTTCGAATACAGTGACCTCGTGACCGACACGTGCCAGTTGCTGGGCCGCCGCCAAGCCGGCCGGTCCGGAGCCGATAATGGCAATCTTCTTGCCCGTCTTTACTTTCGGCGGCTGCGGCACAATCCAGCCCATTTCCCAGCCTTTATCCACTATCGCGTGCTCGATCGACTTGATGCCCACCGGGTCATTGTTGATGTTGAGCGTGCACGCCGCTTCGCACGGCGCAGGACAGATGCGCCCGGTAAAATCCGGAAAATTGTTGGTCGAGTGCAGCACGGTCAAGGCCTGCTCCCAGTTGCCGCGATAGACCAGGTCGTTCCAGTCCGGGATGATGTTGTTAACCGGGCAGCCGTTGTTGCAGAAAGGGATGCCGCAATCCATGCAGCGGGCGCCCTCGACGCTCGCCTGTTGATCGCTGAGCCTGACGATAAACTCGCGGTAATGCTTCAGTCGCCGTTCGGCAGGCTCGTAGGCCTCCGACAGACGCTTGTATTCCATGAAGCCGGTCGGTTTTCCCATTTAAGCTGCCTCCAGTTGCTTTTGCGCGGCGATTTCGGTGAGCGCGCGCCGATATTCGTGTGGCATGACCTTGACGAAGCGGGAACGGTATGTTGACCAGTCATCAAGGATCCTGCGTGCCTGCAGGCTGCCCGTGAACCCGGCGTGTTTCTCGATCAGTCCCTTGAGCAATCGCTCATCGACCATGCCGAGGTGACGAACATCAACCTTGCCGTGACTTTCGAGATCGTCACCCGCCTGGCTTCCCTTGCGCGCAGCGATTTCTTCCTCGACGGGTTCCAGGGCCACTTGCGCCATGTTGCAACGCGTTGCGAAGCTGCCGTCCTCGTCGAGGACGTACGCCACGCCGCCCGACATGCCGGCAGCGAAGTTGCGCCCGGTCATGCCGAGCACGACAACGGTTCCACCTGTCATGTATTCGCAACCGTGATCACCCACACCTTCAACAACGCTGGTAGCACCCGAGTTACGAACCGCGAAGCGTTCACCGGCCACACCGGCGAAGAAGGCTTCGCCCTCGATCGCACCATACAGCACCGTGTTGCCGATGATGATGTTGGCGGGTGTATCGCCGCGAAAACCGGCGTTCGGGCGAACGATGATGCGGCCGCCGGAAAGCCCCTTGCCTACGTAGTCGTTCCCTTCACCGACCAGATCAATCGTCACGCCGCGCGCCAGAAACGCGCCAAAACTCTGGCCCGCTGTACCCCTGAGCGTGATGTGGATGGTGTTTTCAGGTAAACCGGCATGGCCATATTTCTCGGCAACCCGACCGGAAAGCATGGCGCCAACCGTGCGATTGGCGTTGCGGATCGGCAGTTCGATGCTGACCTGCTGACCTTCTTCGAGCGCCGGCCTGGCCAGCTCGATGAGCTGATTGTCGAGTGCCCTGGACAGCCCATGATCTTGCGTCTGGCAGTGGTGACCGGCTCGTCGGGGAGTTTCTCGGGACAATGGAAAATGCGGCTGCAGTCGAGACCTTGCGCCTTCCAGTGCTCGACCCCCTTGCGCATGTCGAGCAGGTCGGCGCGCCCGATCAGCTCGTCGAACTTGCGCACTCCCATCTGCGCCATCAGTTCGCGCAGCTCTTCGGCGACGAAAAAGAAATAGTTGACCACATGCTCGGGCTGACCGGAGAACTTGCGGCGCAATGCCGGATCCTGGGTCGCCACACCCACCGGACAGGTATTGAGGTGGCACTTGCGCATCATGATGCAGCCCTCGACCACAAGCGGCGCAGTGGCAAAGCCGAACTCGTCAGCGCCAAGCAAAGCGCCGATCAGCACATCGCGACCGGTCTTCATCTGCCCGTCAGCCTGCACGCGAACGCGACCACGCAGACGGTTGAGAACCAGCGTCTGCTGGGTTTCGGCAAGCCCCAGTTCCCACGGCGACCCGGCGTGCTTGATTGACGACAGGGGGCTGGCGCCCGTTCCGCCGTCGTGACCGGCAATCACCAGATGATCGGCCTTGGCCTTGGTCACACCAGCGGCTACCGTGCCGACGCCAATTTCGGAGACCAGCTTGACGCTGATCGAGGCCTTTGGGTTGGCATTTTTCAGGTCATGGATGAGCTGCGCCAGATCTTCAATGGAATAGATGTCATGGTGCGGCGGCGGCGAAATAAGACCGACGCCCGGTACCGAGTGGCGCAGGTAACCAATGTATTCGGAAACCTTGTGCCCCGGCAACTGTCCGCCTTCGCCCGGCTTGGCGCCCTGCGCCATCTTGATCTGAAGCTGATCGGCGTTGACCAGATACTCGACGGTCACCCCAAAACGACCCGAGGCGACCTGCTTGATCGCCGAGCGCAGGCTGTCACCTTCCTTGAGCTGCAGATCGCGTTCGATACGCCCCTTGCCAATGATCTCGGAGACCATCTGGCCTGCCTTGACGCGCTTGAAGCGTGCCGGATCTTCTCCGCCTTCGCCGGTGTTCGACTTGCCACCAATACGGTTCATGGCAATCGCCAGGGTGCTGTGCGCTTCGGTCGAGATCGAGCCGAGCGACATGGCGCCGGTGGCGAAACGCTTGACGATCTCGCTGGCCGGCTCAACTTCTTCAAGCGCGAGCGCCGGACCCGCCGGCTTGATTTCGAACAACCCGCGCAGTGTCATGTGCCGTTTCGTCTGGTCGTTGATGATCGTGGCGTATTCCTTGTAGCTGTCATACTTGCCGGTGCGTGTTGAATGCTGAAGCCTGGCTATGGCATCCGGCGTCCACATATGTTCTTCGCCACGAATGCGGAAGGCGTACTCTCCGCCGGCGTCAAGCATGTTGGCCAGCACGGGATCATCGCTGAAGGCCTGCTTGTGCTGCCGAATGGCCTCCTCCATCACTTCGAATACGCCAATCCCCTCAATCTGCGTTGCGGTGCCGGTAAAGTACTTGTCGACCATTTTCTTCTGCAGGCCGATGACCTCGAAGATCTGTGCGCCGGTATAGGACATATAGGTCGAGATGCCCATCTTGGACATCACCTTGAGCAGCCCTTTGCCAACGCCCTTGATGAAATGCTTGACGACCTTCTCACGCTCTTCCTGGTCATTCCCCGCCAGTTGCTGCAGCGTTTCGAGTACCAGGTAGGGATGCACGGCTTCGGCACCATAAGCGGCCAGTACCGCGAAGTGATGCGTCTCACGCGCGGAACCGGTTTCGACGACAAGACCTACACGGGTGCGCAAGCCATGGGTAACCAGATGCTGATGTACTGCCGAGGTGGCGAGCAGCGCCGGGATGGCGACATTAAGCTGGCTCAGTTTGCGGTCAGAGACGATCAGGATGTCACAGCCACGATGGACGGCGTCTTCTGCTTCAGCACACAACGAGGCGAGACGGGCTTCTACACCCTGCTTGCCCCAGGCCAGCGGATAACAGATATCGAGCTCGGCAGAATGGAACTTGCCATCGGTGCACAGCTCGATGTTGCGTAAGCGGGCCATATCGGCAAAGCTCAGTACCGGCTGTGTCACTTCAAGCCGGTATGGCGGATTGATTTCGTTGATGCCCAGCAGGTTGGGCTTGGGGCCAATGAAGGACACCAGCGACATGACCAGTTGTTCGCGAATCGAGTCGATTGGCGGGTTGGTTACCTGCGCAAACAATTGCCGGAAGTAATTGAACAAGGACTTGTTCTTGTTCGACAGCACCGCCAGCGGTGAGTCGTTACCCATCGAGCCGGTGGCTTCTTCGCCGGTCTTTGCCAGCGGATCGAGAATGAATTTGATATCTTCCTGGCTGAAACCAAACGCCTGCTGGCGGTCGAGCAGCGACGCCAGGCATTCCGGTGCTGCGGCATTGCCAGGCGCTTCCAGGCCATCGAGTTTGATATTGATGCGCGCTACCCAGTCCTGATAGGGCTTTTGCCGCGACAGGGTCTCCTTCAGTTCGAGGTCGTCGATGATGCGGCCCTGGTCGAGGTCGATGAGGAACATCTTGCCCGGTTGCAATCGCCATTTCTTGACGATTCTCTCGTCGGGAATCGGCAATACGCCGGATTCGGAGGACATCACGACCAGATCGTCGTCGGTCACCAGATAGCGCGCCGGGCGCAGGCCGTTGCGGTCAAGCGTTGCGCCGATCTGGCGTCCATCGGTAAAGGCCACGGCGGCCGGGCCATCCCAAGGCTCCATCATCGCTGCATGGTATTCGTAGAAGGCGCGACGTTTTCCATCCATCAAGGTGTGTGACTCCCAGGCCTCGGGAATCAGCAGCATCATGGCATGCGCCAGCGAGTAGCCGCCCATCACCAGCAACTCGAGCGCGTTGTCGAATGACGCCGAGTCGGACTGGTTCGGATAGATCAGCGGCCAGATCTTGTCCAGATCGGTGCCGAGCAATGGCGAGGATGTGCTCTTTTCACGAGCGCGCATCCAGTTGTAGTTGCCGCGCAGGGTATTGATCTCGCCGTTGTGGGCGATCATGCGGAACGGATGGGCCAGCGGCCAGGTCGGGAAAGTGTTGGTCGAAAAACGCTGGTGCACGAGCGCCAGCGCCGAAACACAGCGCGGATCCTTTAAATCGAGATAGTACTCGCCGACCTGATCGGCAAGCAGCAGCCCTTTGTAGACGATCGTCCGCGCCGACATTGAAGGCTGATAGAACTCCTTGCCGTGCTTGAGCCCCAGCCCCCGGATGGCGTTGGCTGCACGGCGGCGAATCACATAGAGTTTGCGTTCCAGCGCATCGGTCACCATCACGCTGGTGCCACGGCCGATGAAGATCTGGCGAATGATCGGCTCGCGTTCACGAACCGCCGGCGACATGGGCATGGCGTGATCAACAGGCACATCACGCCAGCCGAGCACAACCTGTTGTTCGGAAACGGCACGTTCGATTTCCTCCTGACAGGCCAGACGCGAAGCGGCTTCCTGCGGCAGAAAGACCATGCCGATACCATAATCGCCGACACGCGGCAGGGTCACGCCCTGCTTGGCCATTTCTTCGCGGAGATAGTCGTCAGGAATCTGAATCAGAATGCCCGCACCGTCACCCATCAGCGGATCGGCGCCAACAGCACCCCGGTGATCGAGATTCTTGAGAATTTGCAGGCCTTGCTGGACAATCGAGTGGCTTTTCCGGCCCTTGATATGCGCTACAAAACCGACACCGCAGGCGTCGTGCTCGTTGGCCGGGTCGTACAACCCTTGCCGCTCAGGTACAGCCGAATCGATCACTTTCGAACCCTCATAAAACAATGACAAATAAATTATTGTCACAAACAACGTTAAAACAGCCAGCCTGTAGGCCACTAATGAATTTATTGGGCGACCGGCGAGTATATCGTGAAACCACTGCCGTATAAACTCCTGGGGCGCACCAACTCAGTCGTACAAACCATCAGGCCGCACCAAAACAGTGCGCTTACCTTGCGCTGCCTGAAACTTCATTGCCGCAATCAATATCACCATCCAGCACAGACCATTCGGCCTGCCAAGCGCCATATCACTGTTCCCGCCATCCCGTAACTCTTCACTTTCTTAGTCGTTTTGGTTTCGCTCTAAGTTCATTTATCCCTTTCAAGCGAGGTTCCGCGCAACACCATCGGGTTTTCTCTCGTTATCCTTTGCGCTGTTCCCAGCACTATTCATGCCTATCTTTGCAAACCTGGCGCACCTAACTCTTCCGTAATTGCTCAAATCTCGGCCAGGGGATGACTTTGCTCGCCCTGTTCGCTGATTTTGTCGCCCATATGCTGAAAATCTGGCTTTGCCGACGGGGGATTTTGCGTTTTCGCTGAAACATGGCAAGACTGCCCTTTTTTCAGCGTAGTCGGCATGGTAAAGTAGCGCTCCTGCCAACAGGCCAGGATTCAAAAGTAAAGCACTCTGGGTCGTTGCCAATATTAAAGGCACTACGCAGAACAGCATTTCTTGCACTCGCTGGGTGGTTTTTTTTGGCTGCTTATTAATTGGTTAGTTGCAATTTCGCGTCAGCGGGGAAAGCGGTTGCGTGGGTTGCGTGCAATCCGGACCGTACTTTTTAATATTTACGAAACGAGTTATGGAGAAATTAATGCCACTGACTATCGGAGTACCACGAGAGGTCTTTGCGGGCGAGAAGCGCGTTGCGAGCGTCCCCGAAGTTGTCGAGAAACTGATCAAGCTGGGTTTCAAGGTTGCCGTTGAATCAGGTGCCGGCGATGCGGCGAATTTCAGTGACGACGTCTACCGTAGCGCTGGCGCAGAGATCATTGTCGGGGCAGCCAAGCTGTGGGCGGCGTCCGATATGGTGTTCAAGGTGCGCGAACCAAGCGCGGACGAAGTCGGCTTGATGCATGCAGGGCAGACTTTGATCAGCTTCATCTGGCCGGCCCAGAACCCGGAATTGATGAAACAGCTGGCGGCCAAGAAAGTCACCGTGCTGGCCATCGACTCGCTGCCTCGCACGCTGAGCCGCGCCCAGAAGATGGACGCATTGACCTCCATGGCCGGCATCACCGGCTACCGTGCGGTCATCGAGGCCGCCAACGCCTTCGGCCGCTTTTTCAGCGGCCAGATCACCGCTGCGGGCAAGGTTCCGCCGGCCAAGGTCTTCATCGCCGGCGCCGGCGTGGCCGGCCTGGCGGCGATCGGCACTGCCGTCAGCCTGGGCGCCATCGTGCGCGCCAACGACACCCGTTCCGAGGTCGCCGACCAGGTGGTGTCGATGGGCGGCGAATTCGTGAAGGTCGATTATGAGGAAGAAGGCTCCGGCGGCGGCGGCTATGCCAAGGTGATGAGCGAGGGCTTCCAGACGGCCCAGCGCGAGATGTACGCCAAGCAGGCCAAGGAAGTGGACATTATCATCACCACCGCGCTGATTCCCGGCAAGCCCGCACCCAAGCTGATCACCGCCGAGATGGTGAAGAGCATGAAGCCGGGTAGCGTCATCGTTGACCTCGCGGCCGAGCGGGGAGGCAACTGCGAGTTGACCGAGCCCGGCCAGGTCGTGGTAAAGCACGGCGTGACCATCGTCGGCTACACCGACCTGCCCTCGCGCCTGGCCAAGCAATCGTCGACGCTGTATGGAACCAACCTGTTCCGCCTCACCGAGGAACTGTGCAAGACCAAGGACGGCATCATCGACGTTAACATGGAAGACGAAGCCATCCGCGGCCTGACCGTAATCAAGAATGGCGAAGTCACCTGGCCGCCCCCGGCGCCCAAGGTTGTCGCTGCGCCACCGGCAGCCAAGCCCGCGGCTTCGGCTCCGGCGCAGAAGAAGAGCGGCGGTCATGGCAAGGCCAGCGCCCCGGCATCGGCGACCAGTACCGCCGTCATGTTCCTGGTCGCCGCGGTTGTGTTCTGGTTCATCGGCTCCGGCGCTCCCCCAGCCTTCCTGGCGCACTTCACGGTGTTCGTGCTGGCCTGCTTCGTCGGCTACATGGTGGTATGGAACGTGACTCCGGCGCTGCATACACCACTTATGAGCGTCACCAACGCAATCAGCAGCATCATCGCCATCGGTGCCCTGGTCCAGGTCGGGCCGGAGGGCTGGATACGCTGGCTGGCTGTGGCGGCAATCGCGCTGACCGCGGTGAATATGTTCGGCGGCTTCGCCGTCACGCAGCGCATGCTGCAAATGTTCCGTAAATAAAGGGAGACACGAATGTCTGCTAGTCTGGCCACCGTCTCCTATATTGGAGCAACTATCCTCTTCATCCTCAGCCTTGGCGGGCTGTCCAATCCCGAGACTTCGCGTCGCGGCAATCTGTACGGCATGATCGGTATGGCCATCGCCGTTCTGGCAACGGTCTTCGGACCGCGCGTAACCATGGCCGGCATTCCCTGGATCGTCGGCGCCATGGTCGCGGGCGGCGCGGTTGGTCTGTATGCCGCGCGCACCGTTAAAATGACCCAGATGCCGGAGCTGGTTGCGCTGATGCACAGTCTGGTGGGTCTTGCCGCAATGCTGGTCGGCTTCGCCAACTACATCGATCCGGCGGCTTCGGCGGGCCTCTCCGGCGCCGAAAAGAGCATCCACGAGATGGAGATCTACATCGGCATCCTGATCGGAGCCATCACTTTTTCCGGATCGGTCATCGCCTTCGGCAAGCTTTCCGGCAAGATCGGCGGCAACCCGATGCTGCTCCCCGCGCGCCACTGGATCAATCTAGCCGGTCTGCTGGTAGTGATCTGGTTCGGGCGTGAATTTCTCAACGCCCATTCCATCAGTGACGGCATGACGCCGCTGATCGTGATGACGGTGATTGCTCTACTGTTCGGCATCCACATGGTGATGGCCATTGGTGGTGCGGACATGCCGGTGGTGGTCTCGATGCTCAACAGCTATTCCGGGTGGGCCGCGGCAGCCACCGGCTTCATGCTGAACAACGACCTGCTGATCGTCACCGGCGCGCTTGTCGGATCGAGCGGCGCGATCCTGTCGTACATCATGTGCGCGGCGATGAATCGCCACTTCATCAGCGTCATTGCGGGCGGCTTCGGCACCACCAGCGGCGCGACTCCAGTGGCGGGAGCGCAGCCGGCGGGCGAAGTGGTACCGATCAGCAGTGTCGACACGGCCGAGTTGCTGCGCGACGCCAAGAGCGTGATCATCGTTCCCGGCTACGGCATGGCGGTGGCCCAGGCCCAGCACACGGTGTATGAGATTACCAAGCACCTGCGCGAGAAGGGTGTCAATATCCGCTTCGGCATCCATCCGGTGGCGGGACGCATGCCTGGTCACATGAATGTGTTGCTGGCTGAAGCCAAGGTGCCTTACGACATCGTGATGGAAATGGACGAGCTCAACGACGACTTTCCGAGCACCGACGTGGCGATGGTGATCGGCGCCAACGACATCGTCAATCCCGGGGCGCAGGATGACCCGAACAGCCCGATCGCCGGCATGCCGGTACTCGAAGTGTGGAAGGCCAAGACCTCGATCGTGATGAAGCGCAGCATGGCTTCCGGCTATGCAGGCGTCGACAATCCGCTGTTCTACAAGGAGAATAACCGCATGCTCTTCGGCGATGCCAAGAAAATGCTGGACGAAGTCCTGCTTGCTTTGAAAACCTGATTGTCGGTTACTACAATACTGTTTGACAGTCTGGAGCAACGCTCGCTAACGCGGGCGTTGCCTAACATCCGGACTTGAGCATGACTTCCCCGAAAGGGCGAAGCAACCGGATCAAATAGCGCTATTCTGGGGGTGACATGGAGGTCAAGGAAGTACTCAAGGTCAAGGGTTCTAAACTGTTTACAGTACATCCAGATTCACTTCTCTCCGAAGCAGTGATCATGATGGCCGAAAACGATATTGGCTCGGTGGTTGTAACGGATGGCGTCAAGCTGGTGGGCATCCTGACCTTCCGCGAGGTTCTGCTGGTTTTGGCCAAGCGCCAGACCGAACGCCGGGTTGGACCGACTCCACCCATTGCCGAAATACTGGTCAGCGAGGCCATGCATACCAACCCACCGACCACCGACCCCTCAATGGATCTCGATGAATTGCGTCGCCTGATGGTCAGCACACATACCCGCTACGTACCGGTAATGGATGGCGACACCATGATCAGCGTCATATCCTTCCACGATGTCGCCAAAGCCGTACTGGAGGAACGCAACTTCGAGAACAAACTGCTCAAGGCATATATCAAGGATTGGCCAGCGGAGTAATGAGAGCGATCCGCCCAGTTTGTCAGAATTCCCCAACCGCAAACAGGCGACGATGCTCCTTCATCGCGTAGCGGTCAGTCATCCCGGCAATGTAATCGGCTACCCTGCGCGGCTGATCACCATCCGACTGATACTGTAGCGGCAGCATGCGTGGATCGGTGACGAAGGCCAGATATAAATCGTTGATGATTCGCCGCGCCTTGCTGGTCATGCGCAAGACCTGAAAATGTTGGTAGAGATGCTTGTGCAGGAAACGCTTCATCTCCCGTTGCGCTTCACGCAATTCATCCGAGAACGCGATTAACGGCACGCCGAGTCTGGCTTCGGCGAGATCTTTCGGTTTTTGTCGGGCCAGGTTAATAGCCGTCATTGCGATCAGATCGCACACCAGCACATTGATCATCCGGCGGATTGTTTCATGAATCAGCCGACGCCCGCCCAGGTTGGGATAAGCTGATCTCAAGTCAGCCTCGTAACGCGCAAACAGACTGACATCCTGCAGTTGATCGAGCGAAATCAGCCCTGATCGCAATCCATCATCGAT
The DNA here is from genome assembly GCA_016709335.1 of Candidatus Propionivibrio dominans. GTDB lineage: Bacteria > Pseudomonadota > Gammaproteobacteria > Burkholderiales > Rhodocyclaceae > Propionivibrio > Propionivibrio dominans. The sequence goes on from JADJNC010000020.1 coordinate 47,133, forward strand.
ATCGTGGTTGTTGTAGGCAATTTCGTCGGCAAAATTGCATATTTGAGCTTCAAGCGAGGGTTGTGTGCGGTTTAGAAAGCGCTCGCCAATCTCTCCAAGCTGGCGTGCGTTTTCCAGAGAGCAATGTTTGACAATGCCTTCACGGGTTTCAAAACACAGATTGAGCCCGTCAAATTCAGCGTACCGCTCCTCAAGCAGATCAACGATACGCAGACTTTGCAGGTTGTGTTCAAAACCACCGTTACCACGCATGCAGTCATTGAGCGCATCCTGTCCGGCATGGCCGAACGGGGTGTGTCCCAGGTCGTGAGCAAGAGAAATGGCTTCCACAAGATCTTCATTGAGGCGCAGTGCACGGGCTATGGCTCTGGCGATCTGCGCCACCTCCAGGCTATGCGTCAAGCGTGTCCGGAAAAGGTCGCCCTCGTGGTTAACGAAAACCTGTGTCTTGTATTCAAGGCGTCGAAAGGCGGTTGAATGCACGATACGATCGCGATCGCGCTGAAATTCATTGCGCTGCGAAGGGGGCTCTTCGGCGTGGCGACGACCCTTTGAGTTAGCCCCGGAAACGGCATAAGGTGCAAGTTCAGGCATGAGCGGAGCGTGCGGTAATGGCCTGAGTAACTTCTTTCTGTGAAGCCGTATCATTCACCATCGCCTTACCAATCTGCCTGAACAGCACCAAACGCATCTTTCCATCCTTCACCTTCTTGTCATGCTGCATCAGTTCTAGATAACGCTCTGCACCCATTGCCGGGCCGAATACGGGCAAACCAGCGCGCACCAACAGCCTTTCTACCCGCACCACATCAACCACATCAATCCAGCCGAGCCGGCATGACAGTTCAGCGGCCATCATGATACCCGCAGCCACGGCCTCACCGTGCAGCCATTCTCCGTAGCCCATACCGGTTTCGATCGCATGTCCGAAGGTGTGACCAAGATTGAGCAAAGCACGTTCGCCATTTTCATGCTCATCGGCAACAACAATTTCAGCCTTGTTCATGCACGAGCGGCAAATGGCATATTCAAGCGCCTTCGGCTCACGTGCCAGCAAGCGTTCCAGATGTAATTCAAGCCATTCAAGGAAAGGTAAATCACGGATCAATCCGTATTTGATGACCTCAGCCAGCCCAGCCCGCAGTTCGCGATCCGGCAACGTTTCCAGGACATCGGTATCGGCCAGCACCAGCCTTGGCTGATGGAACGCGCCGATCATGTTTTTGCCAAGCGGATGATTGATTGCCGTCTTGCCTCCGACCGACGAATCGACTTGCGCAAGCAGGGTTGTCGGAACCTGAATGAACGGCATGCCACGCTGGTAACAGGCCGCTGCAAAACCGCTTAGATCACCAACAACACCGCCACCCAGGGCAATCAGCGTGGTTGAACGCTCGCTACGGCGCTCGAGCAGCACATCGAAAATCGTATTGAGTGTTTGCCAGTTCTTGAATTGCTCGCCATCGGGAAGAATGATCTCGGCCACCTCGATCCCGGCATCCCGCAACGAGCTTGCAAAGCGCTGCAGATACAGAGGTGCAACAATCGTATTTGTAACAACAGCAACTCTGGGTTGCAGAAGATAGGGCAGCAGCAGCCCACTGCGCTCGAGAATTCCCTGCCCGACATGGATCGGATAGGCACGTTCGCCCAACTCAACATTCAGCGTTTCCATTGTTCGCCGACTTCCTTGATCAGCAATTGCAGAATGCCCTGGGCATTGGTCCGGCTTCCATCAACAACCAGATCGGCTACTTCGCGATAGAGCGGATCGCGTTGCGAGTACAATTCCTTGAGCTTGAGAAGAGGATCGTCAACTTGCAGCAAGGGCCGGTTTCGATCATGGCGCGTACGTTCCCACAGGGTGTAAGGTGGCACGTCTAGATAAACGACAAAGCCACTCGCTCTCAAATTGGCACGATTCTCGGACCGCAAAACAACCCCTCCGCCGGTCGCCACCACCTGCCCACTCAACCGTGAGAGGTCAGCAATCACCTGCGCTTCGCGCTTGCGAAAACCATCTTCACCTTCGATTTCAAAAACCGTAGGGATGCTGACGCCCGTACGCGCCTCGATTTCACGGTCTGTATCAACAAATTCGAGATCCAGTTGCCTGGCCAGCGAGCGGCCAATGGTCGTCTTGCCCGCCCCCATCAGGCCTACCAGATAGACGTTTTTTGTGCCGTATTGTTTATCCACAACGCCATTCTACCGTAGCGGCTATGCAACAATGGACATAAAAATGTCGAAAAAAAACCGGCAACCGCCGGTTTTTTTTCCCTCGGAGATTCATTGCACAGCGAGAGACTGTGCGACTATCTTCGGCGTGATGAAAATCAGCAACTCGGTTTTATCATCAATCCATTCCCTGTTCTTGAAAAGCCAGCCAATGTATGGGAGGTCACCGAAGAACGGAATACGCTGCGTATTATCACGCGTTTCCTGAGTATAAATACCGCCAATGACGACGGTTCCCCCGTTTTCAACCAGCACCTCGGTCTTCACATGCTTGGTATCAATGGCAATGCCTGCGCCAGTCGACAAGCGGGTGTTCGGCGTATCCTTGTTCACATCCAGGGCCATTGTTATTCTGCCGTCCGGCGTGATCCCCGGCTTGACTTTCAATGACAGATTCGCCTTGCGGAAAGAAACACTGGTGGCGCCGGAGCTGGTCGCCTGCTGGTAAGGAATTTCTACGCCCTGCTCGATGATGGCCTCAACCTGATTGGAGGTCATGACCCGCGGACTGGAAATAACCTTGCCCCGCCCATCGGCCTCCAGTGCCGAGATCTCGGCGGTCAGAAACTGGGTAAGCGCAGTGTTAAAAAGCAGCAAGGAAAATGTACCCGACTGTCCGGCGCGTGGAGTTGCAGGGAGGTTGACTGCCGAGTTCGTCAGAGAATTACCCCTGATATTGTCATTAGCCACGCTAAAGGTGTTACCCGGTTGTACCTGCCTGAAGTTGAGGCGTATGCCGAGGTTCTTGGCAAAGCTGTCACCCGCCTCGACGATTCGTGCTTCAATCATCACCTGCCGTACCGGCACGTCCACCTTGGCGATCATCTCTCTGACATCGTCAAGGCGACTTGGCGTGTCCTTGACGAACAACATGTTGGACCGATCATCCAGTAACGCACTGCCGCGTTTTGAGAGCAACGTTTGCTTTGGATCGACCAGGAGCTTCTGAACATCTGCACCCTTGATGTAGTTCATCTGGAAACTTTCGGTGCGTAGGGGTTCCAGGTCGCTGATCTGCACCTTCGATTCAAACTCCAGCTTTTCCTTGGTAGCAATTTCTTCACGTGGCGCGATCAGGATGACATTGCCGTTCTTGCGCATGTCGAGCCCTTTTTGCTGGAGAATGATATCCAGCGCCTGATCCCAGGGAACATCTTTCAAAATCAGTGTAATCGAACCACCGACCGAATCACTCACCACCATATTCATTCCGGTGAACTCGCCGATTACCTGCAACAAGCGGCGCACTTCGACGTTCTGGAAGTTCAGCGACAACTTCTCACCCTGAAAACCGCCGCGCGAACCCTGTACCAGCTTGTTGGGGTTCTCGATAACCGGCTTCACCTCAATGACAAACCTGTTGTCGGACTGGTAGGCGTTATACTCCCACAATCCATGTGGGTTTATCGTCATGCGCGTATCAGCGCCCTGCTGAACAGTGTTCAACGAAACGACTGGTGTCGCGAAATCAGTGACATCGAGGCGCTTGCGTAACGATTCCGGTACCGTCACCTTAACGAAATCAACGATCAGACTTTTCCCTTGCTGGCGAATGGTAATTCCTGCATTTGGGTCGCTAAGCTCAACGGTAATTACTCCATCACCGCTTTTGCCGCGCTGGAATCCTATATCCCGAATACTATTTGCGATCTGCGATGGGCGCGCCTGCGAGAAATTCTCGGCACGAGCGACCAAATTACCCTTTAATGCAACGGGAACCAGAGTCAACAACAGGCTGTTGCCGTCGATTCTCGACTCATAAGTCATTGCCTGGTTAAGATTCAACACCAGGCGCGTTCTGCCTTCAGCCTGAACAAAATTGGCGCTCAGCAGATCACCTTCGTTAAATGTTTGACTAGACTTGCCCAAGCCGTTGATTGTATTCGCAAAATCAAGCGCAATACGCGCCGGTTTGGCAACACTGAACCCTGGGGGCAGTGCTGTCAAAGGCTCTGAGAACATGAGCTTGACATTAACTACCGGCCCCTGTTGCGCGACAGTAATCGATTGAAAAGAGTTTGGCTTGCTTTCCTGAGCATGAATGGCAGTAACCGCCAGCAAAAGCCCGCTGAACAAGCTGAGCAGGTAGTATTTGATCTGTTTCACTTTTTCCCCTCCTGACCCTGCAGCATAAGCGTACTTTCTTTTTCAACCCAGTCACCTGCCGAATCCTGAATGAGTTCCTTCAACGTCACTTCAGATTCCGAAATCTTGGTGATCACCCCGAAATTTTGACCCATATAATTCCCGACCCTCACCTGATACAAGGAGCCATCAACCTGAATGATGGCAAACGAAACTTTTTCCTGGTCATCACGCCGACATATTTCAGCGACTCCAGCGGATAAGCCTCCAAAGGCTCCCGCGGTCGATTCATGTCCGGCTGCAAACCACCCCCACCACTCTTCTTCTGCTCGGAGCCAATCTTGGCCGGCTTGAAAGGATCGAGCAGGTTACCTGCGTCATAGGCCTCAGGCTCATAAGGCTTGACCTGGGGTAGCGGAGGAATTGTGCCTTTAATATCCTTGGAGACCCCATCCATCCACTGGCGCAGATCCTCATTATCACCCCCGGAACATGCCACCAGGGCGATGCTAGCCAGCGCGACCGCTAACTTTCTCATTTCTTTCCACCCTTGGCGGCTTGAGCCGCCTTCTTCTTGGCGGCCAATTCTTCATCGTCGAGATAGCGGAAGGTTTTTGTCACGGCGTCCATGACCAGACCACCATCCTTGGCCTGAGGATTAGTCGTAATGGCAATATTGTTCAAAGTCACGATTCTCGACAGCCTGGCGATATCACCGGCAAAGGCGCCAAAGTCATGGTAACTTCCGGTCAGCTTCACATTGATCGGCAATTCGGCGTAGAAATCCTTGACGATCTCCTGACCTGGCTTGAAAAGCTCAAACTGCAAGCCTCGCCCCATCCCCGACTGGTTGATCTCGACCAGCAGGGATTCAACCTCCGACTTGTTGGGCAACTGTTTCAACAAAGCACCGAATGAGCGGTCAATCTCGGTCAATTGCTGGGTGTACAAATCGAGATTGACTGCCTGTGTCTTCTTGGCAACAAATTCGTCCCTGAGTTTTAACTCTTCCTGTTGCCGTGCCGCAAGTGCGTCCAGTTGCTCATTCCACAAAAACCACCAGCCGGCCAACAGAATCACGACAACCAGAACAAGCAATACTGCCACACGCGGCACGATGGGCCAGGTTCCGACATCCTTCGGGTTCAAGCTCCGGAAATCGTCAAGAACCGCCTTGAAATCAATTTTTGCAATGGCAGGCACTTTCATTTCTTGCCTCCATCTTCAACCGGGGCTCGTTTGAGATTGGCGCTCATACTGAATTCGTTGAGTCGTCGGTTGGCAAGGTTTGTTGCCTTGATTTCAATCAACTGGGGCTTTTCAAGCCAGGAAGAAGCCTCAATATTGCGCATCAGCGTTGAAACCCGCGCATTGGATTGCGCATATCCACTCAGGGCAATCCTGGTACCTTCCTGTTTTATCGAACGTATATAAATACCTTCCGGCATTTGCTTTACCAACTCGTTCAGCAGACGTACAGCCTCTGCCCGATCACGCTGCAAGGACTCGATGATCTGCTTGCGCGCCAGCAAAGCCTGCGTTTGTTCCTTGAGCCGTTTGATCTCGTCGAGCTGCTTATCCAGAACTGCGATCTCCTTTTTAAGGAAATCATTTCTGGCCTCTTGAGCAGTAATGTAACCCGAGATAAGCGTATAAACGAGAAACACGATCAACCCGGCAAGTACCGAAACCATGACCAGCAGCCCATAAAACTGCTGGCGTCTCGCCTTGCGCTTTGCTTCGCGATGCGGGAGAAGATTGATGCGTATCATTCGTCGAACCTCCGCAGAGCGAGACCGCACGCGGCCATCAGCGACGAAGAGTCGGCCAGCAGACTCTTGGCGCGAACCCGTTCGGAAAGCACCATGTCAGCGAATGGATTGGCAATAATCGTGTTGATCTGGGTTCGCGATGCCACGACTTCGTCTGCTCCAGGAAGGACAGCACATCCACCTGCAAGAACAATATGATTGACCTGATTAAACTGTGTGGAGGTAAAGAAGAACTGCAAAGCACGAGACACCTCCAAAGCCATGCTCTCCACAAACGGATGCAGGAGTTCGGCCTCATAATTGTCAGGTAGATTATTGCGCCGCTTCTCAGCTTCAGCCTCCTCGAAATTCATGCCGAAAAGGCGGGCGATATCCTGTGTCAACTGATTTCCGCCAAACGCCTGTTCGCGGACATAAAGTTGCTGGCCGTTGCGTAAAACAGTCAGGTTCATCACGTTGGCCCCGACATCGACCAAGGCAATGATCTGCCCTTTGCCGCCTTCAGGAAGCTGCTTTTCGATCAATTCGAAAGCCGAAAACACGGCATAGGACTCGACATCCATGACTATCGGTTTCAAACCAGCGGATTCCACCACGGCGACACGATCCTCGACCTTCTCCTTGCGGGACGCAGCAATCAGTACCTCCAATTCATCAGGCGATGACGGAGCCTGACCAACGACCTGAAAGTCAAGATTGACTTCCTCAAGCGCAAACGGAATGTACTGATTGGCTTCCGACTCAACCTGAAGCTCAAGTGCTTCCTCACGTTGACCGGCGGCCACAATGATTTTTTTAGTGATTACATGAGAAGCCGGAAGCGCAATGGCAACGTTCCGGGTTGACGTTGCCATTTTTTTCCAGGCCCGGCGAACGGTCTCTGCCGCCGCTTCCAGATTGACAATATTGCCATCAGCGACAGCGTCCCTCGGCAACACCTCAATCGTATATCGTTCAACGCGATACCCGCTTTTGCCATCACTCGCCAGTTCAACCATCTTGACTGACGACGAGCTGATGTCGAGACCGATCAGAGAGCGCGCCTTAGGATTGAAGATCGAAAAATCGAGTTGCAAATCGCCACCCCTCGCCGAAAAAACCCTTGAATAATTTGTAGTTAGCGTGTTTATAGATAATCTACATTAGATGCTAGCAACAAGTATACGGCATGTAAAGCCATTTCTTTAACCATTTCTTCTTGCGATTCCCACACTCTCTGACAGGCCTTCGGGCAAGGTTTATAATGCCATGACATGACTTTCTTCCCGGAACTGCGACTTGTTTAACCTTTCCCGCTGGATTCTTTATCCTGTTCTGTTCATTGTCGGTCTGGCTTCGATGGCTATCGCCATGGCAGCCGTGGTGCTGATCCTGACCTATCCCAACCTACCTTCTCTGGAAATACTCACCGACTATCGTCCGAAGATTCCGCTGCGGGTTTACACCAGCGAAGGCCACCTGATCGGTGAATTCGGCGAAGAACGCCGGGCGATCGTGCGCATTCAGGACGTCCCTGACGTAATGAAGCAGGCCATTCTGGCCGCAGAAGACGAACGCTTTTATCAGCACAGCGGGGTGGATGCACAAGGCGTCGTTCGTGCCATGCTGAGCAATTTGCTGGGCGGAGGGAAACGGCAGGGAGCCTCGACCATTACTCAGCAAGTTGCCAAAAATTTCTTCCTGTCCTCGGAAAAAACCTACACGCGCAAACTTTACGAAGCACTGCTTTCTTTCAAGATAGAAAACAATCTCAGCAAGGATCAGATATTCGAGCTGTATATCAACCAGATTTTTCTTGGGCAACGCGCCTACGGCTTCGGTGCGGCAGCGCAGATTTATTTTGGCAAGCCGCTCAAGGAACTGAACATCGCCGAAGCGGCCATGCTGGCCGGATTGCCGAAAGCGCCTTCCGCTTTCAACCCGGTGGTCAACCCCAAGCGTGCCAGTTTGCGCCAGCAGTATGTTTTGCGCCGCATGCATGAACTTGGATTCATTGATGCCAGGCAGCATGAAGCCGCCTTGAAACAGGCGCTGGTCGTCAAGCGTGAGACAAATGAATATGCCGTGCATGCAGAGTTCGTCGCCGAAATGGCGCGTCAAATGGCGGCCGAACGTTTTCCGGAAGACGTCTACACCCGCGGCCTGCGTATTTATACGACGATTCTCAAGAATGATCAGGAAGCCGCCTACAGCAGTTTGCGACGCGGCGTGCTCGACTATGACCGTCGCCATGGTTACCGTGGCGCAGAAGCCTACGTCGAGATGACCGATATCAAGTCCGAGCAGGACGAAGCCCTCGACGAGCTGCTGCAGGACTTTCACGACTCGGAGGATCTGCATCCGGCGCTGGTACTGCAAGCCGACGCCAAACAGATTCGCGCCTACCGGCGTGGTGGCGAGATCGTCACCATCAGTGGCGACGGCCTCAAATTCGCAGCCCGCATGATCGACGACAAGGCGCCGCCAAACAAGCGACTGCGTCGCGGTGCCGTCATTCGTGTGCAGACCGACGAAAAGAATAACTGGCGAATCACGCAGATGCCTGAGGTTGAAGCCGCATTCCTGTCTGCAGACCCGCAGAATGGCGCAATACGTTCGCTGGTCGGGGGTTTTGACTTCAACCGCAATAAATTCAATCACGCCACGCAGGCCTGGCGGCAGCCGGGTTCGAGCTTCAAGCCCTTCATTTATTCGGGCGCACTGGAAAAAGGCTTCACACCGGCTTCGATCATCCGTGACGAACCGATCAGCTTTCCCGCCTCGGTCACCGGCAGCCAGGCCTGGGAACCGAAAAACTACGACGGCAAGTACGAAGGTCCGATGCGCATGCGTACGGCGTTGGCCAAATCGAAGAACATGGTCTCGATCCGTCTGTTGCAAGCCAGCGGCGTCAATTTCATTCAGGACTACATAACCCGTTTCGGCTTCGATGCCGAAAAGCACCCGCCCTACCTGACGATGGCACTGGGTGCCGGTTCGGTCACCCCCTGGCAGATGGTCACCGCCTACGCCGTTTTCGCCAACAGCGGCTACCTTATCCAGCCTTACGTCGTACGCGACATTCAGGATGAAAAGGGGCAAGTGCTGGCCGCTGCGCAGCCGGTAACGGCCGGCGACGACACTTTACGGGCCATCGACCCGCGCAACGCCTATGTCATGGATAGCATGCTACGCGACGTCACCATCTACGGCACCGCCGCGCGTGCCTCCGCCACGCTCAAGCGTCGCGACCTCGCCGGAAAAACTGGTACCACCAATGAACACGTCGATGCCTGGTTCTGCGGCTATCAGCGAACCGTCGTCGGCTGTTCATGGATTGGCTTCGATCAGCCAAGGAATATGGGCAACGGAGAAACCGGTGGCACAGCCGCGTTGCCCACCTGGATTGGATATATGGCCAGGGCACTCAAGGACGTGCCGGAATCCTTCATGCCGCAACCCGAGGGACTGGTCGCACTTGAAATAGCAGCCTCCGGCAAGGGGCCGGCAAAAGAAATATTCTATAAGGAAAACGTTCCGACAGAAGTGGAACCGGAAGCGCCTCAGGACCAGAACGCCAAGCCGTTTGATTAGTCTCACCTTTGACGGCCAGGACACTCCGCACCAGGCCAGCGCCAGGTCTCCATGCAGTGGGCCAGAGAACAGCACCAGCTTTCACCAGGAATGGAAGTTGACTTGGTGCGCCTTGGTGAACCTGGTGACTTGGTGGTAAAGCATTTGATGATGAGGCGGCTAGCCCAGATCGACCGGCTCACCGACCTGCGCCGAAACCAGCGCCGACAATGCCGCCATCAACTCGCCGCTGTCGCGCGTATCCCGCCAGACCGCTCCGTCCCAGCGGTAATGAAACCCGCCCGAGCGAGCGGCCACCCACACCTCTTGCGCCGCACCATGACGGTTAACGATAATCTTGCTGCCGTCGGCAAACTCGATCTCGAGAACACCGGCGCTGACCATGGCAAAATCCAGATCGGCACCACTGGCTTCCAGCCCGGCCTCAATCCGGGTCAGCGCTGCGTCGGCAAGCGCATTGAAATCGCTGTCGTTCATCCTGTGCTACCATTTTCCATTTGCGGTCACTCCACCATGCGCCGACATTTCATGCTTTCCATACTTGTGTCATCGATTGCTCTTGCCGCCTGCGGCACGCGCGGGCCACTGACACTGCCACCACCATCAAAAACACCACCAGCACCAGCCAGCACGAGCGTACCGGAAGAACCCGTTCCCGCTGATCTTAACACGGCAACTGAAGCGGCCCGATGAACGCTTTCTCGCTGAAGAATGGCCAACTGCACGCCGAGTCCGTACCGCTATCCGACATCGCTGCACGCTTTGGCACGCCTTGCTATGTTTACTCCCGCGCCGCACTTGAAGGCGCACTCGATGAATTCCAGCATGAACTGAGCGGCCTTGATTCGTTGGTGTGTTACGCCCTCAAGGCCAATTCCAACCTGGCCGTACTTGACGTTTTCGCGCGCCGTGGCTCCGGTTTCGACATCGTTTCCATCGGCGAACTGAAGCGTGCTCTTGCCGCCGGGGCCGATCCACAAAAGATCGTCTTCTCGGGCGTCGGCAAGTCCGCTGACGAAATGGTCTTTGCCCTGTCCACCGGCATCCTCTGCTTCAATGTCGAGTCAGCACCCGAACTCGAGCGGCTCAACGCAGTCGCCGCCAGCCTCGGCAAGAAGGCGCCAATCAGCCTGCGCGTCAATCCCGATGTCGACGCCATGACACATCCCTACATTTCGACCGGCCTCAAGGAAAACAAGTTCGGCGTGGCCTACGAAGATGCCCTGAAAACCTACCAGCACGCCGCCAGCCTGCCGAACCTGCAAATCACCGGCATCGACTGCCATATCGGATCGCAACTGCTCGACCCGGCTCCCTTTGCCGAAGCGCTCGACAAGATTCTTCTGCTGATCGACCAACTCGCGGCAAACGGCATATCTTTAAAGCATATCGACCTCGGTGGCGGCCTCGGCATCCGCTACAAGGACGAAACCGTTCCAAGCGTAAAGTCCTACCTGCAGCCGCTGCTGCACAAACTCAGGGATCGGCACCTGAGGATTCTTCTCGAACCGGGTCGTCGTCTGGTCGGAAATGCCGGCGTACTGCTCACCCGGGTTGAATACCTCAAGCCTGGCGCAGCCAAGAATTTTGCCATTATCGATGCCGCCATGAATGATCTCGCCCGCCCGGCACTCTACGACGCCTGGCACGACATTGTCCCGCTAGCACCGCGCAACGGCGCCCCCAGCAACTGGGAAATTGTCGGCCCGATCTGCGAGTCGGGCGATTTCCTCGGTCACCAGCGCCCACTGCGCATCGAACCCGGCGACCTGCTCGCCGTCATGTCGGCCGGCGCCTATGGCATGGCCATGAGTTCGAACTACAACACACGGCCGCGCGCTGCCGAAGTGATGGTTGACGGTACGCAGATTCATCTCATTCGCCGCCGTGAAACGCCTGAAGAAATCTACGCACTCGAAAGCCTGCTCCCGTGAGCGCAGCCCGCATCGGCTTCATGCTCTTCGGCATCGCAGCCCTTGCGGCGTGTTCGGATGATGGTGCAAAAAAGAAATCGGAGCCGCCACCGGTTCCCGTTACCACCGCCAGGGCAGCTAAACACGACGTACCTGTCACCCTGCAAGTGGTCGGACGTGCCGAAGCCTACGAAAGCGTGGTACTGAAGTCGCGGGTCGATGGCCAGGTCGCCGCCGTGCTGTTCACCGAAGGACAGCACGTCAACCAGGGCGAGGTGCTGATTCGTCTTGATCCGAAGGATTTCGCTGCCCGCTTGCAGCAGGCAGAAGCCAACGCCGCCCGCGACCGGGCACTGGTCGCCAAGACGCGCTCCGACACCGCCCGTTACGCAGCGCTCAAGGATCGAAACTTCGTTTCCGAAGAAAAGGTCAATGACATCCGCACCAACGAAGCCGCAGCCAGCGCCAACCTGCTGGCCAGCAAGGCGGCTGTCGAACTGGCGCGCTTGCAGCTTTCTTACACCACCATTCGCGCCCCGTTCGCTGGCGTCGTCGGCGCCCGACTGGTCTACCCCGGTTCATCAGTCAAGATCAACGACACGACGCTGGCCGTGGTCAACCGGGTTCGTCCCCTGCTTGTCAGTTTCTCGGTACCCGAGAAACATCTGCCCAGACTGCGCGCAGCAATGGCCTCCGCAGCAGGCAAGACTGGCGGCATGAAAGTCGACGTCAGCCTGCCGGGTGACAGGACGCAGCGCCTTGAAGGCGAGGTGCGCTTCCTCGACAACGCGGTCGATACGTCAACCGGCACCATCCAGATGAAAGCCGTGCTGCCCAACGCGGACGAAAAGCTTACACCAGGGCAGTTCCTCAACGTCTCGCTGCTGCTCGATACACTGGTCGGGACTGTCACCGTACCCAATGAAGCCGTTCAGCAGGGGGCCGAAGGCAATTTTGTTTTTGTCGTCAAGGATGACAGTAGCGTCGAAATGCGCAAGGTCGTAACTGCGGCCTCGGCGGGTGGACTGACGGCGATCAGCACTGGCGTGCTGGCGGACGAAACCGTCGTCACCGACGGCCAGTTGCGCCTGGCGCCGGGAGTCAGGATCAAGGCCAGGGAAACCGGCCCGGCCAATGCCGACATCACGGCAACGCCAGCGAACAAATAGGGCGGCACCATGAACCTGCCCGAACTGTGCATCCGCCGCCCGGTTATGACCACGCTCCTGATGGCGGCGTTTGTCATTTTCGGTGTCATCGCCTATCGTGAGCTGCCGGTTTCCGAACTGCCGAGCGTCGACTTCCCGACCATCTCGGTCACCGCCGCATTACCCGGTGCATCGCCGGAAACGATGGCCGCCGCCGTCGCCACGCCGCTCGAAGGGCAGTTCTCGACGATCGCCGGTCTCGACTCGATGAACTCGACGAGCGCGCAGGGAACCACCTCGATCACGCTGCAATTCTCGCTCGATCGCAACATCGACGCCGCCGCGCAGGACGTTCAGTCAGCGATCGCCGCCGCGCTGCGCAAACTGCCGCCGAACATGCCGGCGCCGCCTTCCTACCGCAAGGTCAACCCGGCCGACTCGCCGATCTTTTACATTGCACTGTCATCACCGACACTGCCGCTGCCGGTAGTCAACGAATATGCCGAAACACAGCTCGCCCAGCGCATTTCGACGATCAGCGGCGTTGCCCAGGTGCAGGTTTTCGGCTCGCAGAAATACGCCGTGCGCATCCGCAGCAACCCGGATCAACTCGCCGCCCGCGGCATGGGCATCGACGAACTTCAGCAAGCCATCACACAGGCCAACGTCAACCAGCCGGTCGGCCTGATCGACGGCGAGCGCCAGACCTTTGCCATCAAGGACAACGGACAGCTCTCGAATGCTGCCGCCTACCGTCCGTTGATCGTCGCCTGGCGCAACGGGGCGCCTGTTCGCCTTGAAGAAGTGGCGACGCCGATTGACAGTGTCGAGAACGCGCGCATTGCAAGCTGGAATGTCGACAAGCGCGCCATCGTGCTGGCCATCCAGCGCCAGCCCGGCGCCAACACCATCGAAACGGTCAATTCGATCAAGCGCATCCTGCCCAGCTTCCAGGCCAAGCTGCCGGCAGCGATCGAGATGACCACGCTGTACGACCGCAGCATCTCGATCCGTGACGCGATCCACGACGTGCAGTTCACCCTGGTGCTTGCCGGATTTCTGGTCATCCTGGTCATTCTGCTTTTCCTGCGCAACCTGTCGGCCACCGTCATCCCGGCACTGGCGCTGCCTATTTCCATAACCGGCACCTTCGCCGTCATGTACGTGCTCGGCTACAGCCTCGACAACCTCTCGCTGCTCGCGTTGACGCTCTCTGTCGGCTTCGTCGTCGATGACGCCATCGTCATGCTCGAAAACATTGTTCGCCACATCGAACTCGGTGAAACGCCGCTTGAGGCCTCAATCAAGGGATCGCGCGAGATCGGATTCACCATCATCTCGATGACGATTTCGCTGATCGCCGTATTCATCCCGGTACTCTTCATGAGCGGCATCGTCGGTCGTTTGCTGCACGAATTTGCCGTCACCATCTGTGCCGCCATTCTCGTTTCCGGAGTCGTTTCTCTGACGCTGACGCCGATGTTGTGCAGCCGCTACCTGCGGCATGCCGATGCGGAAGAGCATGGCCGCGTCTTCCGTGCCTTCGAGAGTTTTTTCGATGCCCTGCTGGCCGGCTACCGGAAATCACTGAGCTGGGCCATGGCGCGTCCGCGACTGGTGATCGCCGGTTTCGTGGCGACCATCGTCCTCAGTGGCGTGTTGTTCACGATGGTACCCAAGGACTTCATCCCGAGTGGTGACAGCGGGCAGATCATCGCCTTTACCGAAGGCGCACAGGACGCCTCGTTCGCCTCGATGGTCGAGCACCAGCGCGCCGTGGCCGCCATCGTTGCACAGGATCCGAACATCCGCTCCTTCATGTCCTCGGTCGGTGGTGGCGGCATCCGCCCGACCTCCAACACCGGTACGATTTTCATGATTCTCAAGCCACGCAGCGAGCGCCAGCTTTCACCGGATGAGATCATCCAGCAGCTTCGCCCCAAGCTGGGTGCCGTACCGGGCATCAAGGTTTATATGCAAAACCCGCCGGTCATCCGCATCGGCGGCCTGATTACTGCCGCGCAATACCAATACACGCTGCAAAGCACCGACCTGCACGAACTCTACCAATGGACGGAAACCCTGCTCGGAAAAATCCGTCAGTTGCCCGGGTTCATCGACGTTACCAGCAACCTCAACAATCTCAGCCCGGTTGTCGCACTCGACGTCGACCGCGACAAGATCGCCACCCTGGGGCTCAGCTTCGCCCAGGTTGAGGATGCCCTGCAAAGCGCCTTCAGCGCGCGGCAGATTTCGACCATTTATGGCGCCACCAACCAGTATCAGGTCATCCTCGAAGTCGCCCCCGAATTCCAGCTCGATCCCTTGATGCTCTCCCGCCTCTACGTGCGTGCGACAAGCGGCAAACTGATCCCGCTCGACACCGTATCCCGTGTCACTCGCAAGACGCAGGCGCTGACCGTCAACCATCAGGGACAGCTTCCCTCGGTTACCCTCTCCTTCAACCTCCTGCCCGGCGTTTCACTCGGCGATGCCGTCAACCGGATCAAGGCGCTTGAGCAGGAAATGCGCATGCCGGCTTCACTCAACACCAGCCTGCAAGGCACGGCGCAAGCCTTCCAGGCCTCGCTGCAGGGGCTTGGTCTGCTGCTGCTGATCGCCATTCTGGTGGTCTACATCGTGCTCGGCATCCTGTACGAAAGCTTCATCCACCCGCTGACCATCCTCTCCGGCCTGCCCTCGGCGGCACTCGGTGCGCTGATCACGCTGCTTGTCTTCCGCGTCGATCTGAGCCTTTACGCTTTTGTCGGTGTCATCATGCTGATCGGCATCGTCAAGAAAAATGCCATCATGATGATCGACTTCGCGCTCGACCGGCAGCGCAGCGAGCAGTTGCCGGCGCACGAAGCGATCTACCAGGCCTGTCTGATCCGTTTCCGGCCGATCATGATGACGACCATGGCCGCACTCGTCGGCACGTTGCCCATCGCCATCGGCTTCGGCGCCGGTGCCGAGGTGCGGCGCCCGCTGGGACTGGCTGTCGTCGGCGGCCTGCTGCTTTCGCAGTTCCTCACCCTCTACCTGACGCCGGTGGTCTACGTTTACCTCGACCGCCTGACGCCCAAGGCCAAGGCCGAAAACCCGTTGCCCGAAGCAGTCTGACGACCGATCGCCAAGACCATGGCCGCTCCAGAAAGACCAGCGCTCGCCAGCCTGCGCATCGACAAATGGCTGTGGGCGGCACGCTTCTATAAAACACGCTCGCTGGCGACAGCCGCCATTCACGCCGGCCATATCAAGCTCAACGGGCACAGCGTCAAACCGGCAAGCGTCCTGCGCCCAGGTGACACGCTCGACCTGGCGATCAGGGATACACTATGGACCATCCAGGTCAGCGGCCTCAACGATCAACGCCGTCCGGCAAGCGAAGCGCAGCAACTCTATGCAGAAACACCGGAGAGCAGCGCACGCCGCACTGCCATGAAGGAGATCCAGCGATTCTCCCCCACCCCCGGCAGCGACCTGCGCGGTCGCCCGACCAAGAAGGCGCGACGACTGATCCGGGGATTCAACGAGCAGTTCTGAAGTCACTTCAACACGGCAAATATTGATTTCTCGTTTAACACAATCGACCTGCAAGCGGGGAAACTGGGCAGGCAACCCGGATAGACATGGCATCATTAAATTGAAATGGATTCCTGATTTCGAGCACGAAATAATCGATAGGAGTCGTTTCGAAAAGACAAAACGGTGAACAAGCTAACCCATTATTAATCGATATTCAAAATGGCCTGTAAAATGCGGTCAGAAAATGGGTTCAAATTCCGCCAGGGCTGAGCGCCTACACCCCTCCGGCGCACGCAATTTGAAATCCCTCTACAATGGCCGCTCCAACAAGAATCCACGCATCCGAGAAAACCAGACCATGTTCCGCTCGCTCAATACGCCGGCTCTGTGGGCCGTTACGCTCTCCGCTGCCGGAATCCTGATGGTGACGATGGGCGCGCGACAGTCGCTCGGCCTCTTTCTCGCTCCGCTGAACACCAGCACCGGCCTCGGCATCGCTTCGATCAGCCTGGCCATGGCCGTCGGGCAGTTCATGTGGGGTGCAGTGCAGCCGATCGCCGGTGCGGTGGCCGACCGTTACGGGCCGCGGCGCGTGCTGCAAGGGGGGCTGCTGTTGCTGGCGCTCGGCAGTGCCGTCACACCCTTCATGAGCAGCACCTGGGGGCTGGTCTTTTCACTCGGCCTGCTCTCGGCGATGGGCTCGGGCGCTGGCAGTTTCTCAGTGCTGATCGGCGCGGCGACCACCCGACTGCCCGTCGAATCGCGCGGTGCGGCGTCCGGCGTGATCAACGCCGGCGGCTCCTTCGGGCAGTTCATTTTTGCCCCGATCCTGCAAAAGCTGATTCAGACGATCGGCTGGATGGGCGCCCTGTGGGCGCTGGCCGTGATGACGCTGGCCGCGCTGCCGCTGGTCCGGGTGGTTTCAAGGCCGCTCGAAGCAACGCACAAAGGGGTCGCGGCGGCCGATCCCGGACTGCGGCGCAGCGTGCAGGACGCGCTGGGCGACCGCAGTTATCTGCTGCTGCATGCCGGGTTCTTCACCTGCGGTTTCCACATCGCCTTTCTTGTCACGCACCTGCCGGGCGAGGTCAATCTGTGCGGTCTGCCGCCCTCGGTGGCCAGTTGGTCGCTGGCCATCATCGGCCTGGCCAATATCTTCGGCAGCCTCTATGCCGGCGCCTGCGTCGCCCGCTATCGCAGCAAATACGTGCTGTTCTGGATGTATGCCTCGCGCGCGCTGATGATATCGCTGTATCTGGTCGCACCGCGAACCGACCTGACCTTCTATATTTTTGCCGCCGGCCTCGGCTTTACCTGGCTGGCGACGGTGCCGCCGACCGCGGCCATTGTCGGCAAGCTGTTCGGCGTGCGCTATCTCGGAACGCTGTTCGGCCTGACCCTGCTCTCGCACCAAATCGGCGGCTTTCTCGGTGCCTGGCTGGGAGGACTCTCGATCACGCGCTTCGGCGACTACTCGTGGATGTGGTACGCCGACATCGCGCTGTCGAGTCTTGCGGCGCTGCTTAACCTGCCGATCCGCGAAGCGCCGGTAGTCATTCACTCCCCCCAGGCGGCCTGACCGGCATGCAGCCCTGCCATTGCGAATTCGTCTCCCTGCGCGAGCGGCGCTATCACGTCCGCATCTGGGGAGAGAACGACGCACCGACGATTTTCTTCCTGCATGGCTGGGGCGATGTCGGCGCTTCATTCCAGTTTGTCGTCGATGCCTTACAGCGCAAATGGCGCGTCATTGCGCCGGACTGGCGCGGTTTCGGCCTTTCGCAATGGAACGAAGGCGCCTACATGTTCACTGACTACATCGCCGACCTCGACGCCCTGCTCGAACATTACTCGCCGGACCAACCCGCGCAGATCGCCGGGCACAGCCTGGGCGGTATCGTGGCCGGCGTGTATGCCGGAATCCGGGCGCAGCGGGTTTCGCGCTTCGCCAATATGGAGGGCTTCGGCCTGTGGGTCTCGGCGCCGGGTGAGACACCGGCCCGTCTGGAGCAATGGCTGCAACAGATTCGTGACAACAACTCGGCTTTTCGGAATTACACTCGCCGCGAGGATTATGCTAAACGTCTATGCCGCGACAACCCGCGCCTGACCCCCGAACGTTCCGCCTTCCTTGCCGAGCATTCGCTGCTCACGCTCGAAAATGGCAGCGACTTCACTTTCGCCGCCGACCCGAAGCATCGCTGGATCAGCCCCGTACTTTACCCGCTGGAGGAGGCCAAGGCCTGCTGGCGTCGGGTAAGCGCCCCGACGCTGTGGGTCGCCGGGCGCGAATCGGTCATCATGAAAAGATTTGACGAACACCCGGACGAGTACCGCGAGCGCATGGCCTGCTTCGCCGATGTGCGGGAAGTCCGGATCGACGCGTGCGGGCACAACCTGCACCACGACCAGCCACAAGCGATTGCCGCTCTGCTCGACGACTTCTTTTCCCCAGCACACCTCGCCGGGGAATCTCGCTGAGAGTCCGGGAAAAATAACTACCGCCTGATTTCTGCGCTCGTCACCCCGGCGCACGCTGGGGTCCAGCTTGTTTATCGGATTGCTTTAATCGATAGGTCAGAGGAAGGTACTGGATTCCGGCTTGCGCCGGAATGACGGCTTGGGAGGTGTTTATCCATTTATTCACACTCCTGGCCGAAGCGGGTAATGAAGCGCTCGATTTCCTCTTCCAGTGCGGCGTGCGCCGTCAGCCCTTGAATCCAGCGCTCGGGAATCGCCGCCACCCCGAGTGCCGCACCGAGAATGGCACCGAGCACGGCGCTCCGGTGGCAATTGTCGCCGCCGGCGCTGGTATTGGCGATCAGCGCGGCTTCAATGTCATCCGGATAGCGCGCCGCCAGATACAGCGCAGCGGGAAAAGAATGCTCGATATAGCAGGCGGGACTGAGCAGGCCGCCAATCACGGCCTGATCCGATTGGTGCTGGCGGCGAATGCGCTCGATCACCGCCGCCGCCGGGAAGCCCAGCCGTTCGGCTGCGGCGCACGCCAGCGGTGCGATCTGACCGGGCGGACCTTGCAGCAAGCGAACCAGCAGGGCACTGAATTCCAGCGCGTAACGTTCCAGCTTGCTCGAACGGTGAGTCAGCCGGAGTTGGGTCAGTGCCGCAGCGTTTGCGGTCTTCAGGTCGCCTTGCTGCAACGCGGCGAAAATCACCGGCGGCAAACCGACCAGCCCGCCGATCGAGGCGGTGTCATGGCCTTCCGCGCCGGCGCAGCGTTCCGGCGGCAAGCCACGGGCGTAATTGGCGAAAAAGTCGCGATGGAAGGATTCGGCATAGGTGTCGTTGTGGCTGTCCGGTGCGGTCATGAAGGCAACATAGTCACGCAGATAATCGGCGGGATCGTAGTGGCCTGTGGCGTTGAGTGTGCGTAGCAGTACCCGAACACACAACAGATTCAAGGTGTTGTCGCCGGCCTGCATGCCCTGATGGTAGTGGCGGTTGGCCTGGCCCCAGTGCTGTTTTTTACCCTTGAGAATGACACCGCCAACCACGTCGCCCTCCTGCGAGCCGCGCCCGGCCTGGCCGGTGCTGGCCAGCGCCATGATCGAACCGGGATGATGCGCCCTCGGTGCCTGGTAATCGCGGATAACACCAAAATCGCGCTGCAAGGCGGCCACGTCGTAATACCAGTGCACCGGCATCGCCAGCGCGTCGCCAACGAACAGGCCCCACAGTGCGCCGCGCATGCGTTCCGCCGGAGTCAGCAGGCCTGGCGCGCTCATGAGGCCGCTCCGCTTGTGTCGGCAAAACGGGTTCGGATAATCTCGACGCGCTGATCAGGCATTTAATACATCCTTTCCTCAATGGCACTACCTTCATGAAACGCTGAACAAGCCGTTACACCGGCGGATGCCGATGTCCAGTGCGTTGACTTTTCTGGA
Source organism: Candidatus Propionivibrio dominans (assembly GCA_016709335.1). Lineage (GTDB taxonomy): Bacteria > Pseudomonadota > Gammaproteobacteria > Burkholderiales > Rhodocyclaceae > Propionivibrio > Propionivibrio dominans. The sequence continues at coordinate 67,295 of JADJNC010000020.1, forward strand.
TTCCGGCTTCCGCCGGAATGACGCGTTGACACGTGTTCAGCGACTCATTAAGCCTTCGACATCGGATGTTTCCATTTCTCAAGAAAAATTTGAAAATATATGAGGTGACGCGGCTCCTTTCTGGACACCGGCGTTCGCCGGCATGACGTGCTCAGACTAAAGTTGGTGAAGGGCCGATTGATGTCATTGGCTTTGGTGACCCGCACGCGGGTTGACCGACTCGTGCGTTTGAGGTCAAATCAGCCGGTGCAATTCTACTGATCGCCCCAGACCACCCATGAGTAATCAACGCGGCTTTCTCGAAGGCTTCAGCAATGCCGGCATCCTGCCGACCGACTCTGAGGAATTGCGACTGCAGAAATCGCTGCTGATTTTTGCTACCGGCCTCATCAGCTTCGCCTCGATGCTGTGGTTGTTCATCTACTGGCAACTCGGGCCGCAGTTCTCATCGACCATCCCCTTTGTGTTCCAGTTGCTGCTGGTCGGCAATCTGGTGGTGTACCTGAAAACACTGAATTTTGATGCTTTTCGCGTAATCCAGCTTGCGCTGTTCCTGTTCATGCTCTTTGTCGCCCAGTGGAGTATGGGCAATTTCATTTTTGCCAGTGGCGTCAGCCTGTGGGCATTGCTGGCGCCAATTGGCGCGGTGTTGTTCATTGGCCCACGCCAGGCTGTGGCCTGGTTTTTTGCCTACCTTTTCTTCACCGCACTCTCCGGCGCTTTTGACTACTACCTTGCCGATTCACTGACCAGCACGCCGATCAAGGTGCCGACACAGACCACGGTGTTCTTCTTCGCACTTAATTTTGCCGGCGTGTCGACCATTGTTTTCCTCCTGCTGCGCTACTCGGCGACTGAAAAGCAGAAAGCCCAGGCCCGCCTCGAAGTCGCGCACCAGCAACTGCAGGTCGAGCAGGAGCGTTCAGAACGCCTGCTGCTGAATATCCTGCCGGGTTCGATCGCCGAACGGCTGAAGAACAGCAACCAGACCATTGCCGACGGATTTGCCGATATTTCCGTGATGTTTGTCGACATCGTCAACTTCACCAAAATTGCTGAGGGACTGAGTCCGCAACAGGTGTTTTCGATGCTCAACAAGATTTTTTCGTCATTTGACGAACTCGCCGAAAAGTTCGGCCTGGAGAAGATCAAGACCATCGGCGATGCCTATATGGTCGCCGGCGGCTTGAACGACGATTGCATCGACTATACCGAGGCACTGGTCGACATGGCGCTGGAGATGCGCGATCTTCTACAACGCGATTTCCAGGTTAACCACATGCATCTCGAAGTACGTATCGGTATCGGCACCGGCCCGGTGGTTGCCGGCGTGGTCGGCAAAAAGAAATTCATCTACGACCTGTGGGGTGACACCGTCAATATTGCCAGCCGCATCACCAGCGAAGGCGTTCCCGGCATGGTGCAGGTCGATGAAGCCACCTACCGGCGACTGGAGCAGCACTTCGAATTTCACGAGCCGCAAACGATCTACCTCAAGGGCAAGGGAAATATGGTTGTCCACCGCGCCATCGGTCGCAAGGCGGTGTGAGCGGGCGGCATGTGTTCTTGAGACGGAAACAGTTCGAATACTGAACGGTCACTGACTGGCTTGACATCTCGGGAACCGATCCGGCCCTTGTATTGCCAGCGCAATTTCAAGGAGCTAACAGGGCATTGTTAAGCAATTCGACATGAGCCACTCCTTGTGCGCGAAGTATCCAGCCGGAAAACAGTGTCCATCAACAGGCGATCCAGGATTGAAAAATCCGTATGGTGGGGAACGGGTAGCAGCACCGACTCCAATCGCGTCAGTTCGGCATCGATGAAAGCGTTGATGATCGGTAGCGGCCGACCGTATTCCGACTCCATTGCCGCACGCTTGATGGTCAATAACTGGTCGATGGCATCGCGCAAGGCCGGATCGGTAACAATGACATCGACGAGTTGCTGAAACCGCATCGGTGCCACGCCACGACCTTGTTCAATCCACAACGTGGCGAGCAGCGGGCGTAGCACGTAGAGATATTTCTTCAAGCGAACCGTGTCGCCTTGCAGGTATTCACGGTAGTTCTTGCGCGCCATATGCACGTAGTGGTGAAACGAGCGCTCTGCTTGGTGCGTCTGCTGGACGGCGTGTCTCATGGCAGCGATGAAATCGGAATCGGCACGATAAACCAGGGGCGAATCCAGCCATTCAATCAGCGTGGCATTGCCCTTTTTCAACAGGCCGAGCGCCTTGCGCAGTTCCCATCCGTTAATGTCCAGCTCGCCTGAAATCGGCACTTCGATCACGTCGCGCTGATCGCTGACCTGCAGGTACCAGGACAGCGGATGGGCATATATGAAGCGAACGTCGTAGTCACTGTCTGGTGAGGCAAAGCCCCAACCCCGGCTGCCCGACTCGCATGCATAAAGAACGCTTACGCCAAATTCTGCTTCAATGGCCGACAGGCGAGCCTCAATGTCGGTGCGTATGCCGGGATCAATCGGATGTGAACTATTCACTGCTGTTGCCTGACTCAGATCCCAACTCAATCAGCCTGGTGAGCCTGTCAAAGTCACTCTCGAACAACCTGTCTTGAACGATGCGGTATTTCTCGAATTCGCTTTCGGCATGCGCCTTGGCGATTTCTGCCGTCACCTTGCCAGCGTCCTGCAACACATCCCGGTCCCAGAGTTTCAAGAAGCCGCCCAGACGTTCTTCCCAGTCCGCCATGGTCATGGGCATGCGGCGCATGGCTTGAAGTTCTGCCATATCGAGATAGGCAGAGACAATCCGCTGCATCTGCGCCAGTTCGAAATCCGACAAGTAGTTCTTGGCAATGGCAACGTCGTATTTGTGCACCTTCCCTTGGGGCGCGCCCTCCCAACTGGTCAGGCCCATCTTTTCCTTCTTGTGATCGGCCCGATCCACAATGACTTCTGCCGCTGTCTGGCCATGAATAGCGTAATGCAGCTTGTTCTGAACCGCCGAAAAAAAGCGTTTGGTCGCCGCTGCGCTTGGATCGTAGTCCAGCGAGGTGGCATAGATATCGGTGATTTTCTGGTAGAACTTGCGCTCGGAAAGACGGATTTCCCGGACTTTTTCCAGTTGCCGCTCGAAGAATTCGTCCGTCAGGATGCTGCCGCCCCCTTTAAGGCGCTCAACATCCATGGCCCAACCCTGAATCGTGTAATCCTTGACGATCTGGTTGGCCCACTTGCGGAATTGCACCGCACGTTCGTTTTCAATCTTGAAGCCGACGGCAATGATGGCCTGCAGGCTGTAGTGGTCGACCTTGCGCTGAACCTCCCGGTCGCCTTCGGTTTGAACCATTAAGTACTGCTTAACAGTTGCCTCGCGCTCCAGCTCGTTGTCTGCATAGATGCGCTTCAAATGCTGGCTGATGGCGGGCACCGACACATCGTAGACCGTGGCCATCATCTTCTGAGTCAGCCAGATGTTTTCATCCTCATAGCGCATTTCCACGCTGGTTTGCGCGCTCCCCGTTGCAGCGACAAAGGTCAGGTATTCAGCCGCTGATGAACGGACAAGTGAGACCTCGTTTTTGTTGGTCATTTGAGGTTGTTTATTCTTTCTCATTCAAACCCCCATCTTTTTCTTCCTCACTCACGCCAGATACTCCTCAATCCACTCCCAGCGCTTGTCCTTCACCATCACGAATCGGCAGCGCCCCTCGGAAAGATTGGCCCACAACCCGCCAATCAATCGGTCGTCCTCGGCCGCTAACCAGCGGTCGGCACCCTTGTATTCGACGGCGAGAATCGGTCCGGGATTGCCATCCTTTCCGGGAAGCTGGCACAGAAAGTCCGGGTAGAAACGCCCGTCCGCTTTTTGCAGGAAGAACGAACTGCCTTCGCGCCGCACCAGATTGCGTACCCAGAACTGAATACGGCCCTGCTGCGCCTGAACATCCAGCCAGCAGGCGCACTCGAATTCTTCCTTGCTGTCGAAATCGCCAATGCGCCCGTAGAAGTGCTTCCTGAAATCGAAATAACCGAAGCGGCCGTCATAATCGCGGCTCGGTGCGTAGGCCTGCGGGTGAAAATCGAAGGCATAGCGATCGCTCACCGCGACCCGGGATGCCGCGTCGTCACCGAACAGCGTTTGCTGGTAAGCCTTGCCCACCGCCTGCTTGCGCAAGTCGCGGATGCGTGCCTCAAGGCGATTACGAAGCAGAAATTTCTGCAGGTTGGCGCGTGCCAGCGTGAAGCCCTCACGCCGCAGCAGTTCGGTCAGCCACGCGGCGACAAAGGCCTGCTTGCTCGCGTGGGTGAGCGATTGCTCCGGCAGGTTGCGGCAAAGCCAGGTAGCGAGGCGAACCTCATCCCAGTTTTCCGGTTGGTACACCAACCCCAGGTCGCGTTGCAAATCCGGCAAGAAGCGCGAAACGACTTTACCGCTGGCATCGTCCACATCGATCTCGCCCCCTTCCGAAACCTTGAGACCGGCACCGAGCGCGGAGAGATCGTCGCTCGTTGGCGCGGCATCGTAAGGCGAGAGATCCCACGGATACTCCAGCACCTCCGGGTCATCGAACAAAGCAAGCTCACCCTGGATGCGCAACGCGAGTTGCGGAACGCGGAAGCGCTCACCCAGTTCGGCAGGCGTCTGGAAAAACTCGATGGCGGTGGTACGGCTGACTTCGGCCGCCTCTACGATGGCCGCAGCTGCTGTTTCCGACGCGACCGATGCCTTCAGTGTTTCGGCCTCATCCTCGGTCAGCGGCGAACTGATGGTCAGCGTATTCAGCTTGCCATCCCAGCTCACCTTGTCGCGGATCGGTTTGGGCACGCTTTTGAGATCGGGTTTTTCGGACAAGGTAATCGCCACCGGTCGCACGACAACGCGCCCGGCATGACCCTCCAGATCCAGTCGCGATTGTTCGACCCGGGCCGCCGTCACGAACTCGGCTACTTCGCGCCGCTCGAAGCCAGCCCCCGCCACCAGGCGGTCACGCAGGGCGCTGGCCGTTTCGGCAAAGTTGTGCGAGACGACGAAGGCGTAGGACTGATTCAGCGCCCGCGCCTGGCGATGACTCGCGCCCGGTTGCCGCAACACGCGCCCGAGCAACTGCTCGACCGCCGTCGCCGAGTGCAGCGAGGCCATGCTGACCAGAATGTAGGCAAACGGGCAATCCCAGCCCTCGGCCAGTGCCTTCTGGGTGATGACGAATTTCACCGGGCAGCCTGGGTCGGCAATACCCAGCTTGTAATCCGCATCGACCTGTTCGAGCCCCTTTTCCTCGCCAGTGGCGACGATGATCTCGCTGGCCGGAATGCCATGATTGGTGATCAGCTCATTGCGCACGCGCTCGAAATCCAGCGTATCGACACCGGCCCGGCGCGGCTCGGACTGAATCAGCACCAGTGGCCGCAAGTAGGCGGCACCCGCCCGGCGTTCGTCGTCGGCCAGCTTGTGCAGGGCATCGCGGCGGCCAATGGCATCGGCTAAACACTGTTGCCAGTTCGGCTCGGTTTCTAGCACCACCGGCAGCTTGATCATTTCCTCCGCCTTCAACTCGGCGGCCGATACGCTGTGCAGCACGTTGCTCGGCGTGCGCTCCAGATCGGGCGTGGCGCTCAGTTCCATCACCCCGCCGGGGCGAAAGCGCGAGAGCATGTCGAAGGCCAGATCGGTACGGTTGTTGTGCGCCTCGTCGACAACCACGAAGGGCCGGCGCAGCCGTAGCACGTTGGCCAGCGAATACGGCGTAATCCGATCCGCGCCTACGACTTCGGTTAACAGCTCATCCCGCTGCGTTGGCGACAGATTGTCGAAGTGATGCATCAGCGCTCCACTGGACTGGTACACCTTGCGGCATTCCTCTTCCTCCACCTGAAACGCCTGCCGCGTGGCCACGATGATCGTCGTCGAGGTATCCAGCGTGGCGCGCGTAACGCTCTTGGCTTCTTCCAGATCAAGTACCGTGATCGGACCGGCCTCGCGCAGCGCGGTGTGGTAGGGGTGCTGGCGGTCGCGCAAGGCGCGCAGCGTCTGCTCGCGGATCGGCTTCGAGGGCACCAGCCACAGGATGACGCTGTGCTTGCTACGCAGCAGGTGCGTATTGACCAGCGCCACGCTCTTCGCCGCCAGCCAGGTCTTGCCGCCGCCGGTCGGCACGCGCAGACAGAAGTACGGCATATCGACCGGGAAGCCCGAGAGCGGGTTGTAGGTGTTGCCGCGACCCCACAGGCGCTCGGTGGTCGCGGTGAAGGCAATCGACGGTGACGGCAGTTCGTGGCAGGCCTTGAAGTAGGCTTCCACGCTGTCGAGCACTTGCGACTGGTAGGTTTTTGGGGTGAAGACCGTCACGATGATTCCCGATCGATCCAGTAATCCGGGGCGCGATGCATGTGCGCCACGGCAATGATGAAAAGACAATCTGGCTCAACCGAATACAGCAGCTTGTAAGGAAATCGGCTCAGAATCATGCGCCGGATATCCCCACGCTCCAGCGGTGCCGCCAAAGGCCAGCGGCGCATGCGCAGCAATGCCTGGCTGATCTCCACGCGAAAACGCGCCCCCAGGCCGGGAAACTGCAGTTCGTAATACGCTTCGCCATCCTCGAATTCAGCCCTGGCCTGCGGGGAAAACTCGATGCGCATTACAACTCGCCGACTACGTCGCTGGCCGGAATACCCTGCACCCGGCCAGTGCGATAGGCTGCGAGTCGCCGTTCCGCCTCCTCGATCCAGATACGGTCGAGTTCCGGATCCGGACGGTCGAGACTATGCAAAAGCTCATCAATCAGCTCAAATCGCTCGGCGGGGCCAAGCTTCATGGCCGAATCAATCAATGTCTTTGTACCCATTGGTGCACCTCTCTTATCAATCAACTCCAGATTACTACCGCCCTCAGTCGCCAACAAACTACGCGCCCTTCGGCCTGCCCGCCGCAACGCATTCCACGAACCACATAAGTCTTTGTCAGAGCAAAACTCAAAGGAGTTCTTCACTCACACCTCCAGCGCGTACGGCGTCTGCTTGAAGGTGATGCCCTCACGCACCGCACGACCGCCCATGCGGTTGGCGGCGGCGTAGATCACCTTGGGACCGGCAAATTTCGGCAGCATGTCGAATACCGGCCCGGTGAGCACATTGCCGCCAGCGCTGGACTTGTCCTTGAGGATGCCGTTGTAGAGAAGAAAGATCGCGCGCCCCTCATGCACGCCGAGCAGTGGAGAGAGCGTGTAGGTCGGGTTAGCGCAGCGTAACCCGACAGCGGGCGAACCCGGATCGTCTGTCGGGTTACGCCCTGACGAGTTAACCCGACCTACAGGATCTACGGTAGCGGGAGAAGGGTTAGACAGGCGGCAGAACTGGAAGCCGCCGCCCAAACCTTCGACGGCGTTGCCCTTGGTATTGGTGTAGCCGGTGGCGACGCGCCTGACCCGCTCGGCGGTCACGTTCCGGGCGATGTTCTCGTCCATCTCGACGAGGATGAAACGGCGTGTGCCGCCGTCTTCGGCGTTTTGTTTGAGCGCGGCATGGCCCGTGGTGCCCGAACCGGCGAAGCTGTCCAGAACCAGGGAATCCTTGTCGGTTGCGATTTGCAGGATGCGCTGGATCAGGCGTGTTGGCTTGGGTGTGTCGAATGCGGTTTGCGTTCCAAATATATCCTGGATTTCTTTGCGAGACTCGTCTGTATGACCAACTTCGTCATGAGGCCACCACGTCCAGGGCACAAAGCCTTCTACTTCCGATAGATAACGAATCGTGCTCGGCTGTGCCGTTCCGTCCTTCCCAAAATAGATACGTCCATTTGCCTTGAGCTTGAGAAATTCGCTTTCGATAGTTGACCAACACCTTCCTTCCGGTGGGCGAAGTTTTCGCCCGGAAGGCGTTTCAATTTCGTACATCTGGTTGGGCCGATATCCTTGCGCAGTCATGGGGATACCACGCCAACGGCCATACGGATCGTTGTTGTGATTCTTGTATACCGACGCCTGTTTTTCGTCGATGGGTATACGATTTCGGGTCGCCTGGAACAACTCCGGGTTCATAGCGTAAACGAGTACGTACTCATGCACATCACCAATGGCACCCCGATTCTCACGAGAGTAGCGTTTCTGCCAAGCATTGCAGGCGACAAATCGATTCCGACCGAAGACCTCGTCCATCAGGCAGCGCAGATGGGCAATTTCCGATTCGTCCATTGAAATCCAGATCGAACCATCTTCACGCAGAAACTGCTTCAGCAACACCAGTCGCGGATACATCATCGACAGCCAGCGGTCGTGCCGATCAAGTGTCTCGCCTTCCTTGCCGACCACCTCGCCCAGCCAGCGGCGGATTTCCGGACTGTTGACGTTGTCGTTGTAGACCCAGCCCTCGTTACCAGTGTTGTACGGCGGATCGATGTAGATGCACTTCACCTGGCCGGCGTAGCGCGGCAGCAGGGCCTTGAGCGCGTGCAGGTTGTCGCCCTGCACGATCAGGTTGCCGCTGGCCCTCACCCCGGCCCCTCTCCCTGTGGGCGAGGGGAGCAAGACAACTCCGGTACCGGCTCCAGCAATCTGAAGGGTACGGCACTGTGGTGTTTGACGACGGCTTCTTTGCCGATCCAGTTCAATGTTGGCATTGCCACTCCATTTTTTCAGGTCGTTGGATCGGGCGCGATCAACGTCACATCGGCGAAATACGAACTGTAGCGGCGGGTATCGCGGGTCAGCAGCGGATAGCGTGACACGGCGGCGTGCGCACCGATGAAGAAATCGGCGAGCACGTTTTTCTTGCTGCCGCCCTGGCGGCGATAACGCACGAAGGCTTTGCCGGCGAGGAACAATGCCGGGCGCGGCACTTCGACCAGGGTCAGACCCAGGCCCTCGATGGTTTTGTCCAGTGCCTCGATGCTAGAGAAGGCCAGCGACAGTTCGGAGTAGATGACCGGGTTGATCGCCAGCCGATGAACTTTCGCTTGCGCGCGCAGTTGGCCAATCGACCAGTCAGCCCATTGCGGGTCGTTCTCCAGAACATCGACCAGCACGTTGGTATCGACCAGCAGCACTGACGCCACCTCAGCCTTCGCCGCGCAGCAGTGCCATCAGCTCGTCAGTCCGCCATTTGACGTCGGCCTTGCCACGGGCAGACTCGAAGCGGTCGGGCTTGCAACTGGGTCGCGCGCCCACCTTGTGGATTACGACATCGCCCTCGCGATTGACGGCAAAATCCACCGAACAGCCGGGTGCCAGATTCAGTGCATCGCGAATCTGCTTGGGGATGGTGACCTGGCCCTTGCTGGTGAGTGTCGTCGACATGGCATGACTCCTGTTGTATTACGGCGATATTCATTGTAATACCCGGAGCGCCGCCAAGCAATCTGCACAGGAGATTCACCAACATCGGCTTGACGTTCTGCCCGGAACCGCGTCAATGACGGTGCTTCGGTAAAAAAAAGCCCCAACCGAAAACGGATGGGGGCTTCGTGTCTGGTGGTACTCGGTTTATTACAAGAACGATTCGTCATTGGTGCCAATGAGTATTACTGCGAGATTCCGGGCACTACCGCATTTTCATGCACCAAGCAGTCTGCGTGCCAGCGCCGATTGCATATCGCGTCGGCCCTCAGCGATCAGGTAGATGATGGCCTGACTGCCGGCGATGCGGTAGATCACACGGTAGGGCTTGAAAGAGGTCTGGCGATACTCTTTATGCCCAACGCGACCAGTCTCTTCGGATAATTGCCGCGCTCTGGAAACCGCGACAGACTCTCCACGACTTCCCTCCATTCATCCAACACGTAGTTTGCATTGGCAACACAGTCGAACTCTGAGATGCAGTCGCGAAAGGCCTCCCAAATACTGCTCAGTACCCTCGGTGAAAAAAACTTCAAACTTGGCTGGTGCTCTAGCCATCAGACCGTGGCTCGCTTCGCGCGCAGACGGGCGGCTACCTCGGCCACGGGCTTAACCTTGACAGCAGCCACGTCCTGGGTACCCAAGGCGAGAATTTTCAGCAGGGCCAGTGTTTCTAGTGTCTCTTCAAACGAGGCTACGTCCTGCAGGTCGGCCTTGACGACCGTAAGGTTCGTATTTTCTTGACGATGCTGGCAGCTATTTGCACAACAGCGGATAGAGGGAAATGACATTTATCTTTTTAAGGGCACGTGAAATATATTCCATTGGCAACAAAATATAAATCGCTCTTACGCCATTATTCCCCTGCCGTAATACCAGATAACTAACCGTTGAGATACGTTGCTAACGGTTTATAAGCGGATAGTGAAGCCTCTAGCGCCTGCTTTTGTGCTGGTGTTAATTGCACTTTGCTTTCAACAAGGCTTATCAGGTTGAGAAGGCGCTGCATTTTTATCTTTTCGTTTTCAGCCTCAACCCTTTGGGCTATTTCTTCAAATGTGGCGGAGGTTTGAGCGTATTTCTTAAATATAGCAAATTTTTTTTTGATGGAACCATTTTTGACGTGCGACTCAATTGTTGAGTTGACAACGTCATCAAAAGCCTTCTTGTCTATTGAAGTGCCAGGAGCATAGTCTTTGGTTCCCACACGTGAAAACAGATCGCCTACTAGCCAACCAAGTTTCGCGCGAAACGCCTCTGTAAGCTCAAGGCATTTAGCATCCAAACATGTTTTATAGTGTAAATCAGTTTTTATCGGAATTGATAATTGCAGAAATGCACAACTATCGTGCTTAAGATCTCGGTTCGGCTCAGCTTTGAGAAAGAAATACCCAGATTGATTGTTGTTGAATATCTTTATAAGTGGGTCTATCAATTTGTTGCGGTTGGAGTCACTGCAATAAATATCATTTAAGAACCTAGCTGTTGTAGGTAGTTGTTCAACAAGTTTATTAATCACAAAGCTGAGTGGTCGGACAGCAGCCAAAGTGATGTAGCGAGATTTAGGTTCGGGCCTCGGAACCAAATCGCAGGTTTGTGTAAGAACTAAAAAATGCGTGTATTGCGCGTTGTAGAAATTAGGGGTGAAATTCGTACAGTACGTTCAATAGCTCAGGGGTTCTGCGCAGCAAGTCGCCCTGATTTAATGAAGTTTATCAACTTCAGCTTCACTATGGGTGAAGTGCATTGGTATTCGTCTAGCGATTAATCCAGGCCGCCATCCGCTTGTTTATTTCAATAGTCCGCTGCTTCTCGTCAGTTTCGCGGTCAAACACCAGTGTCGTGCCTGGCTGGCCCATAGGACTAGAAATGAGAATTGTGTATCGGTCGGCTGACTGTCCAATGTGTTGAGGCTTGTGGGAGGCAACAGCGATCTTATATTCAGGTGGTTTTAGGTAGTTATTTTCGACGATGGCGTTTTTACTTGAGGTCGAAGCTATTTGAGATCTTGTTTTGGTCATCTCAGATTCCCTTAATTATCAATTGTGGCACCATAGGTGTTCAGTATGAACTCTCTTGCTTGGCCGATTCGACCCGCGACGTAAGCTTCTGTTGTCTTTGTTTGAACAACCTTGATGTCTTCAGATTCGGTATGAAAATTAAATTCAACCAGATATTTTGGTATCTGCTGGGTAATTGAAAAGTTTAGTGAATCCGATGCACCCAGAGCAAACGAACGTGCAATAGTCGATGAAGTGGATTGGTAGGTGGCTGGATCAATACGCCCTTGGTCTGCGAACGCAAACAGATCATCGAAGACAGCGGAAGGGAGGTCATCCTCAAAGCGGATATTTATTCCAAGCGCAGTAATCGGCGTATGGCAGAGTAGCTCTAGAATCCTCGAAGAAATTCTTATGCAGGTATTGATGCTTGCGTCAATCAAAGTCTCAGGACGAATTTCGATGATATCGCTAGTGATGAAGAGATGAATCCCTGAAAAGCTAATACGTGGAGGAGCAGCAGGATTGCCAAATGACATTGCCAAAATCACTTCTTCATCGTTGGAAACGAGATTACCACGAATCCATTTAGGCGTGAAAATGGCCGGGTTCCACCGGCCAACCATCAATATATTGAATCCGATTTCAGGGGCTTGTCTCATTCGGCATCACTCTCATTATTCGACTCTAAATTTAACCGATCCCGGCTGGTATTGTACGTTCTTCCAGCAATTCTGGACCACTATTAGCCATCTAACGGAAAAGAAAAACAACTACTAACTACTTATAAGATATAAATGTGGAAATGGCCTACATAAGTTATGTAGGCCATTGATTTAATTGGTGGGCCCGCACGGACTTGAACCGTGGACCAAAGGATTATGAGTCCTCTGCTCTAACCAACTGAGCTACAGGCCCGAAAAGGGTCAATTACTGCCGTTGTCGAGGAAACTGCGCAGCTTGTCCGAACGCGACGGGTGACGCAGCTTGCGCAGGGCTTTGGCTTCGATCTGGCGGATGCGCTCGCGGGTGACGTCGAACTGCTTGCCGACTTCTTCCAGCGTGTGGTCGGTGTTCATTTCGATGCCGAAGCGCATGCGCGTGCAACCTTCGCGCGGCGTCAGCGTGTCGAGCACGTCCTTGGTGATGAAGCGCAGGCTGGAGAAGAGCGCGGCGTCGGTCGGGGCGAGCGTTGCCGAGTCCTCGATGAAGTCGCCAAGATGCGAGTCGTCGTCGTCGCCGATCGGCGTTTCCATCGAGATCGGCTCCTTGCTGATCTTGAGGATCTTGCGGATCTTCTCTTCCGGCATTTCCATCTTCTTGGCCAGCGTTGCCGGGTCGGCCTCGAGGCCGGTTTCCTGCAGGATCTGCCGCGAGATGCGGTTCATCTTGTTGATCGTCTCGATCATGTGCACCGGGATGCGGATGGTGCGCGCCTGGTCGGCGATCGAGCGCGTGATCGCCTGGCGAATCCACCAGGTGGCGTAGGTCGAGAACTTGTAGCCGCGACGGTATTCAAACTTGTCGACGGCCTTCATCAGGCCGATGTTGCCTTCCTGGATCAGATCCAGGAACTGCAGACCGCGGTTGGTGTATTTCTTAGCGATCGAGATGACCAGGCGCAGGTTGGCTTCGGTCATTTCGCGCTTGGCACGGCGCGCCTTGGCTTCGCCGGTGGACATCTGCTTGTTGATGTCCTTCAGTTCCTTGAGCGGGATGCCGATGCGATCCTGCAGGGCGAGCAGTTTCTTCTGCTCTTCCTTGACGTTGGGTGCATTGCGCGTGAGAACCGGGGCGTAAGCCTTGCTGTTGGGGGAGGCCAGTTCGGCGTCGACCCAGTTGAGGTTGAGTTCGTTGCCGGGGAAGACCTTGATGAAGTGCGGGCGCGGCATGCGCACGGTATCGACGCAAATGCGCTGAATCTTGCGCTCGCAGGCGCGTACTTCCTCAACCATGGCGCGCACCGATTCGCACAGGCGCTCGATGGTCTTGGAGGTGAAGCGGATGCCCATCATCTCTTCCGAGATTTTCTGCTGCAGCTTGAGATAGGTCTTGTCCTGCGAGCCCTTCTTGAGCAGCGCGTTGTGTGCCTTGGCGTGGTGCGACCTGATCACGCAAAGCCGTTCAGCCCTTCTTCCTGAGCTTGAGCAGGGGAGGCGGCGGCGGCGCCTTCGGCCGCTTCCGCTGTCTTCGCTCTCTTCGCCCTCGACTTCGGCTTCTTCGTCTTCCGCCAGTTCCTCGATCGTTCCGTCGGCGTTCAGGTCGATCAGGCCGTCGACCAACTCGTCGATGCGCATTTCGTCGCGGGCGATCCTGTCCGCACAGCTGAGGATCTCGGCGATCGTCGTCGGGCACGCGGAGATCGCCTGGATCATGTGCTTGAGGCCTTCCTCGATACGCTTGGCGATCTCGATGTCGCCCTCGCGGGTCAGCAACTCGACCGAACCCATTTCACGCATGTACATACGGACCGGGTCAGTCGTTCGGCCGAACTCGGAGTCCACCGTCGACAGCGCCTGTTCGGCCTGCTCTTCAACGTCGGCGTCGTCAGCCGCCACTGGCGGCGACGTGTCGGACATGAGCAGTGTTTCGGCATCCGGCGCCTCGTCATAGACCTGGATACCCATGTCGTTGAAGGTGCTGATAATGCTTTCGATCTGCTCGGCATCGACGACGTCGTCCGGCAGGTGGTCGTTGACTTCGGCGTAGGTCAGGAAGCCGCGTTCCTTGCCCAGCTTGATCAGCGTTTTCAGCCGCATCTTGCGCGTCTCATCGTCAACCGGTGAAGGCTGAACTCCGATTTGTGCCATTAGTTCGGCGGCTTTAGCCTTTGCCGACTTGCTGCTTGAACCCTTTTCCCTTGCCATGACCAATTCCAGTTAGCGTTAGACTGGAAAACCAGAATTATATCACAACTTGGCGTGCATCCGCCGGATCGCCCGCGCGGGTTCAGCGCCTGCGGTAGTGCTGCTTCTCTTCGTCCGAAAGCCCGGCAACACCGAGCCGGGAAGCTTTTTCCTGCAACACGGCGAATGCCCGCTTGTTTTCTCCCTCCAGCAAACGTTTGACTGCGCCGTCAAACTCGACTTCGATATCTTCCTCGGCAAAAGGTTGCTGCATCAGTTCGGCCGCCGCTTCACGCAAAACAGGCTCGTCCTCGCTGCCCCGCAGTCGTTCGAGCAAAGCGGCGTAGCCTGGCGTTGGATCACCCGCCGCCAGTATCGTTTCACACCAATGCCTGAGCGCAAGCGCTTCAGCCGAATTTCCGGGCAGCGCGTCAAGCGGCAGGCCTCTCGCCAGCTCCGGCTTTTGCAGCACCAGGCGTAGCAGGGGTCGCAGCAACGACGGGGCCTGTCTGGGCGCCCGCGCCGGCGCGGATCGGGCAATCGGCCGTAAATCGCACAGGCGTTCTATTTCGGGCTGCGAGAACCCGCTCTCTGCAGCCAAACGCTTAACCAACTGTAGACGCAATAACGGCGTTTGCAAGCGAGCGAGCAGGGGTTTGGCCTCGGCCACCAGCCTGGCGCGCCCTTCGGCACTGGCCATGTCGCAATGCGACGCCAGTTCGCGCAACAGGAACTCGGAAAGCGGCGTCGCCTGGGCGATCATGCGCTCGAAGGCCTCGGCGCCCTGACGGCGCACAAAGCTGTCGGGATCGTCGGCTTCGGACAAAAAGACAAAGCCGATGCTCTTCTGCTCGGGCAAGGCTTCCAGGCTGTTTTCCAGCGCCCGCCAGGCGGCCTTGCGGCCTGCCGCGTCGCCGTCAAAGCAATAGACGATGCGATCGACCTGGCGCAGCAGCTTTTGTACGTGCGTCGCCGTGGTCGCCGTGCCGAGAGTCGCCACCGCGTTGCCGACGCCATGCTGGGCCAGCGCCACGACGTCCATATAGCCCTCGACGACTATCGCCGTGTCCTTGTCGCGCAGTGCCGCGCGCGCCTGGGGCAGGCCGAATACTTCGCGCCCCTTTTCGAACAGCGGCGTTTCCGGCGAATTCAGGTATTTCGGTTCGCCTTCGCCCAGCACACGCCCGCCAAAGGCGATCACTTCGCCCTTCTGGTTCATGATCGGAAACATGACCCGGTCACGGAAGCGGTCGTAGAGGCGGCCCTGCTCGTTCTTGATGACCAGACCGGCCACCTGCAGTTCGCCGATGGTGTAATCCTCGAAGGCCGCGCCAAGGTTTTGCCATCCATCGGGCGCATAACCGATGGCGAATTTCTGGGCGATTTCGCCGCTGACACCACGCCCCTTGAGGTAGTCGATGGCTTTCGCGGATTGCTTCAACTGCTCGTAGTAGTACTTTGCCGCACGCGCCATGATCTCGGTCAGGGCGGTGATTTTCGGGCCA
>JADJNC010000021.1 GCA_016709335.1 Candidatus Propionivibrio dominans
GCATTGGGCGCTGATGGGCAAGATGCAGGACGAGCAAGCGCAGATGTACGAACAATACAACTCGGACTCGCGCGATGATGCGGCAGTCAGCAAGAGCTTCCGCAACATGTCAGAGCTGCGGCATCAGATGTTTGACCTGTCGCTCAGCGCACAAAGACAGATCGACGGCGTACTCACCAAAGAACAGCGCGAGCTACAGCGACACGGCTGATACAGGATGTGAGGGTTTGACAGGTACGGCTCTCGGGTGGGCGATAGCGGTTGCAAAACTGCACCGCGCGCGGGGGGATTTCGCCGGCAACCCCGATGAAATTGCAACGTCTAACCGCCGGTTCCGCCACTTAAAAGGAGTCAACTTTATGTATGGATTCAGCACTCAGCTAAGACTTCCGTTCGATACCGCCGTCGCCAAAGTCATCGAGGCGCTGAAAAAGGAAGGCTTCGGCGTGCTCACTCGACATCGACATCAAGGCGACGCTGAAAGACAAGCTCAATATCGAGCACCGGCCGTACCGAATCCTCGGCGCCTGTAATCCCCCGCTCGCCCACCGTGCGATCGAGGCCGATCCCGATATCGGCTTGCTGCTGCCGTGCAACGTGGTCGTGCGTGAAGAGGCCGATGAAACCATAACGGTTGCGTTCATGGATCCCGAAGCCGTGCTGCAACTGGTCGACAAGCCGGAGGTGAGTGTCATCGGCAAGGAAGTCAAGACGCTTCTCCAGCGCGTCTGCGCGAGCCTCAAGGCGTGACGCCGGCACGGTTCGGTGCATCAAGGTCAAGCTCCGTAAGGGTCATCACCATGCAAACCGAACTCTTAAAAGTAACGCGCCGCGCCCGGTTGCGATGATGCCGAATACGCATCATGCGCCCGCAGAAGAGGCCCTGCAAAAACCCTGGCGAAAGTTCTGTGGCGAAGCGGGACGTCACGTGTCCGATGCATCCTGAAGTGCAGCAGGTCGGTCCCGGCATATGCCCGAAGTGCGGCATGGCGCTGGAGCCGTTGATGGCGAGCGCGACTGAAAACAACTCCGAACTTCACGACATGACGCGGCGCTTCTGGATCAGCGCAGTACTATCGTTGCCGCTGTTCGCGATCACTATGAGCGAAATGGTGCCCGGACTCAACCTTCACCACGCCATGAGCGGGACCGCGTTCAACTGGGCGCAGGCCGCGTTGGCGACGCCGGCAGTCTTATGGGGCGGCTGGCCTTTCTTTGAACGTGCGTGGCTGTCGGTCGAGACGTGGAATCTCAATATGTTCACGTTGATCGGGATCGGCACGGGCGCCGCCTATCTGTTCAGCCTGGTCGGATTGCTGTTTCCCGCGTTGTTGCCGGAGGCATTCAAGGTGGACGGCGAAGTTCCGCTGTACTTCGAGGCGGCTGCCGTCATCGTTACGCTCGTGTTGATGGGGCAGGTGCTTGAACTGCGCGCCCGCTCGCAAACCAACAGCGCGATCAAATCGTTGCTCGCTCTCGCGCCGAACACAGCGGTGCGCGTTAAAGCCGACGGCAGCGAGGAAGAAGTCCACCTCGACGACGTCCACGTCGGCGAAATCCTGCGCGTGAAACCCGGCACCAAAGTGCCAGTGGATGGCGTAGTCACCGAAGGAAAATCGAACATCGACGAATCGATGATCACCGGTGAGCCGATACCAGTTGAGAAGCATGCAGGTAGCAAGGTGACAGCGGGCACGGTCAATCAACTTGGCTCCTTCCTGTTACGTGCAGAGAAGGTAGGCGCGGAGACGTTGCTGTCGCAGATCGTGCACATGGTGAACGAGGCGAGCCGTTCGCGCGCGCCGATTCAAAAGCTTGCGGATAAAGTGTCCGGTTGGTTCGTGCCCGGCGTTGTTGCGTCGGCGGTCACCGCTTTCGCGATATGGGCCCTGGTCGGCCCAGCGCCGGCCCTCGCCAACGCGCTCGTCGTTGCGGTGTCGGTGCTCATCATCGCCTGCCCGTGCGCGCTGGGACTTGCGACACCTATTTCGATCATGGTCGGCATCGGTCGCGGGGCGAAAGAAGGCGTGCTGATCAAGGACGCCGAGGCGCTTGAACTCATGGAGAAAGTGGACACGCTGGTGGTTGACAAGACCGGCACGCTTACCGAAGGCGCACCCAAGGTGCAAAAAGTGGTTGCGGCCACCGGGTTTACCGATGCCACAGTGCTCGCGCACGGTGCGGCTCTGGAGAAAATGAGCGAGCATCCACTGGCGCAGGCCATCCTCAATTACGCGCAGGAACAAAAATCAACACTGGCACCTGTCGAGAATTTCGAGTCGGTGACCGGCAAGGGCGTCCGCGGCTGCATCGACGGCAAACCTGCTTTGCTCGGTAATCTCCCGTTGATGCAGGATGCAGGCATAGACGTTGCGCCCATGGAGGCTGAAGCGCAGCGCCTGCGTGAACTTGGCCAGACCGTGATGTTTGTCGGTTACGACAACCGGCTTGCCGGTCTTATCAGCGTCGCAGATCCGATCAAATCGACCACGCGCGAGGCGATCGCGCAACTGCGCGCATCCGGCTTGCGGATCGTCGTGCTTACGGGCGACAACGCGACAACGGCCGCGGCAGTGGGCAAACAACTGGGGCTGGACGAGGTCAAGGCCGAAGTCATGCCTGCGGACAAATACAAGGCGGTGCAGGCGCTGCAAAAAGAAGGCCGCATCGTCGCAATGGCGGGCGATGGCGTCAACGATGCGCCAGCTCTGGCCGCCGCCAATGTCGGCATCGCGATGGGCACCGGCACCGATGTGGCGATGAACAGCGCGCGCATCGTGCTCGTAAAAGGCGATTTGCGCGGCATCGCGAAAGCGCGGCTCCTGAGCCAAGGCACGATGAAGAACATCCGCCAGAATCTTTTCTTCGCTTTTATCTACAACTTTCTCGGCGTGCCGATCGCAATGGGGGCGCTGTATCCGTTCTTCGGAATCCTGCTGAATCCGATGATAGCGAGCGCCGCGATGAGCATGAGCTCGGTGTCGGTGATCGGCAACGCGCTGCGGCTGCGTAAAGCAAGACTAGAACTCACCCATTAGTTCGCAACGACCTCGCGCCAGTGCCCAGCTTAATCCCCTCCAGGGCACCGGTTTTTGGGCGAGATTCCGCGCTTTAGGACTGAATCCGCCTTGTATTCCGTCGGACTTGGGTACGACCAACGGTCAAATTCCCCGATCTGGGAAAAAATAACGCGCCTTTTGCTGAAATCAGGGTGATTTTTGGTTCTGTCGCGTTAATCGAGAATGATTTCCTTCGGAAATCCCATTCCCTACATCTTCAGCTTCTTGCTTTGCCCAGTTGCTTCAAGCCGAAAGCATAGTCTATATATTTGACACGGGGCGTTAATGCGACAGAACCTGACGCGGTCACACGCCCCATGTGACGTAAGTATTTTCCTGCTGGGAACGTTCCATCAATTCGAGAACCGGCACGGCTCGCTGGTACAGGTGAACGCTATCGCCGGCATCGTCTTTCGAATCGATCGGCTTGTCCATTTGATGGGGATGGGGCAGGGCCTTGTCTACTGCAATAGCCTGTTTCAGAGTCGCGATCGCGTCGGGCAGTTGGTCAGCGGTAAAGACTCCCTTGCTGTCGTCAGCGTCCTTGCCCAACAGCCTTAACATCTCCTTGCCACTTTCACCAAGCATGATCACATCGCCACTGGCTTTGGATTTGAATTTGATCAGCATGTCTGTATCCCCTCCAAAAGGATGACTTTCGCGCAGAATAACGCCGGTTTCATGTTTGCACGCAGTGCATGTGCCGTCTGTGTGCTAGCGCACAGATGAGCTTGTTTTTTAAGTCACGGTGCTTGATACATCCGACCATCTCAATCGTCAGTTCCCTCAGTTAGACTTTGAACAAGAGTTGTGTGCGTCAAGTTTTGCAAACATGCTGCTCAGGTAATCGATTAACCCTGTTGCGTTGTTGGCGGTGCGCTGGGCGTAGTCGACCTTGATCCTGCACGATCACTCGGCAGACATGTGATAGTGCGTGTCAGTTGAATTCTTTTGAACGTCGGCAATCTGCGCAACACCGGACACTTAACTGAGGCGAATCCAACGGCGCCCGCGGCCTTCGCCCGCGATCTGGCACCAGTGCGGAAAACCGAGTGGGTGGTCTACGCCAAACCGCCCTTTGGCGGACCCCAGCAGGTCCTCGAGTATCTCGGTCGCTACACGCATCGCGTCGCCATTTCCAATAACCGGCTGATCAACTTCGCTGATGATCAGGTCCGCTTTCGCTGGAAGGATTACCGCCATGAATCGCGCCCGAAGGTCATGCAGTTGGCGGCCGACGAGTTCATTCGCCGCTTTCTGCTTCATGTGTTGCCGAGCGGTTTTCAACGGATTCGGCATTACGGCTTCCTGGCCAACCGCTACCGTGCGGTCAAACTTGAACGATGCCTGGAGTTGCTGGCCGAACCCGCTCCGATCATCCCTGTTCCCGACGCTCCTCTCGACTACCGCGACCGCTACCAGTTGCTCACCGGCACGTCGTTGCGTGACTGCCCGCAGTGCGGTCAGGGTCAGATGGTTTGTATCGAAACCTTTCTGCCAAGCACCATGCCACGGGGACCACCGGGGAGCGCGTATGAAGGCTCATCCCATCGCGCGATGGTCCCTTTCCGGGTTTGCCTCATGGAACGGCGGATTTCTTGGTCTGGAACTCGTCATCCCATCACCCTGCGCACGGGTCATCGCTGGACTGTCGAGCAAATGGCACCGCTATACCGTCAGGCAGCGGACACACTGTCAGGAATTCAAGGCTCATGCTTCAATTTAGCCCTTCTGGCCTCGGTCTAATTCGCAGTTCGATGCGGCCGCTCTGATTCAATCCCCATAGCACCACCGTCTTCGCGCTGGTTTAGCACAACAGGATTTTTAGCCTACCGGGCGCGGTAGCCGCTCTACGCCACTCCTCAACCGCAGCGCCGCGCCCGCTAACCTAAAACCCTCTGCACTTGTAGAGGTTTACATAGCGACCCTGAGCCGCCCCATGACGGGTGGAAGTACTTTGGCCGCTTGCTATATGGAAAGCCGCCTCTTAGGAATTTTAGGGGTGTGGCTCTTGATCAGCCAAACCAGCCGGTTAATACTTTCCACTATAAGGCCCTCATTCACCCAGTAATCACGCAAGCCCCCACGCACAGGCAGCGTAAAATCTCTTACAAATGATTTCCGTAACGGCGCTGATGTCTTAGAACTGGAAGCGCGACGGTCGAATCATTGGCGCATTAGTGAACCAGCATCTGGTTTATCTCGACAATCACGGAGCAACTCATGAATTTTCTCGGCGCGACTGCCCTAGTGCAAACGATGAGCATTTATTCCAGCCTGTCCGGAAGAGATTTGCTGGATGGATTCTCCTACTACGTCACGACGGTATTGAGACAGTGGATGGAGCACCTCTTTGGCGCCAACGTGAGCAAGCCGGTCCTTGGCTCCGTCATCTGGTCGGATCTTGGAGTAATGCTCTGCCTTATGCTGCTGGTGCTGTTCTTGAACTTGGTGGCGTTCGCTTTCGTCCGGCACAAGCTGAAGCACGTTACCCGCAAGCCGGAAGATAAAAAG
The DNA here is from genome assembly GCA_016709335.1 of Candidatus Propionivibrio dominans. Classification (GTDB taxonomy): domain Bacteria; phylum Pseudomonadota; class Gammaproteobacteria; order Burkholderiales; family Rhodocyclaceae; genus Propionivibrio; species Propionivibrio dominans. Next base: position 5,574 of record JADJNC010000021.1, read on the forward strand.
CTGCTACATCAAGTCTTCGGTTCGATCGACAAGCCGTTGTACGTAGTGATTTGGATTTACGGCATTTATTTCGCAGCAACACCTCTGCTGATGAAACTGGGGCCAAGTGAAAGCCTGGACATCGTCCGTGAGGTGTTCAGCAAGGTGTTCAATCTTGGAGTGTTCGCGGTTTTGTTCTGGTTGTTCTTCAGGTTCACGCATGTGCTGGATGTACAGTTGGCGGTCTGGGCCACAAAATCCAGCAGCAAATTGGACGGTTTGTTCGTCCCGCTGTTGGGTAAAAGTCTGCGCACATTCGTGCCAGTCATAGGCGTCATCTTTGCTCTGCCTATCCTGGGCCTGCCGACGGAGTATGCAAACGCGCTCAGCAAAGGCACCAGCATCATGCTGATCATCGCGGTGGCGATCATTCTGTTTCAGGCCGTGATCGTGATGGAAAAGGCAGTGCTTGAGAAATATGATATCGATGCCGCAGATAATTTGCGGGCACGCAAGATCTATACGCAATTCCATGTCGTCAGCAAACTGCTTTACGTGGTCATCACTATCTTCACCGTCGCTTCGATCCTGATGCTCTTCCAGGAAGTGCGGCAGTTCGGCGCCAGCATCTTGGCGTCGGCGGGCGTCCTCGGCATCGTCGTCGGCTTCGCTGCGCAGAAGACCATTTCCAATCTGTTCGCCGGCTTCCAACTCGCCATGACCCAGCCCGTTCGGCTGACGACGTCGTTATCGTCGAGGGCGAATGGGGCCGCGTTGAAGAAATCACATTGACGTACATCGTCATTCACATCTGGGACGACCGCCGGCTGGTGGTGCCGTTGAGCTACTTCATCGAGAAACCATTCCAGAACTGGACGCGGGCCTCGGCGCAATTGCTCGGCTCGGTGATGGTATGGGTGGATTACACGACGCCGCTGGACGAACTCCGCACAGCGCTCAAGACAATTATTGAGTCCAATCCACTTTGGGACAAACGCTTCTGGCACCTGCAAGTGACCGACACCACAGAAATAGCCATGCAAATCCGCGTGCTCGCCACCTCGACAGATTCTTCCACAGGCTGGGATCTGCGCTGCGACATCCGCGAAAAGCTTATCGCCTACATCCAGAAACATCATCCCCTAAGTCTGCCGACGTTCCGCACGCAAATCGGCGGCGAACGACCGGAATTGTCGTCAAACACCTGACTAATACGCACCACATCTACCCCGATTTCGATAGTCACCCCCTAGGGCGGCGACACGAATGACCGATAAGGACTTGTAGACGGAACGATTATGAAGAGTTGCAATGGCGAACCTAGTCGGCACAGAATTTCACCGCAGGCAAAGGCCGACAAGGATGCCGACTACTAGCAGAGTCGCGCGGCCGGAAACTGATCAGGTTACCTGCCGTCCAACTTCGCCATTTTTCGAGCCTTTGGATGACCGGAGCTGGCCGGGAGTACGCGTTCAGCATGTTGCCACAAAGCTGTCTTTCGCGGAGACTATGAGCGTCGTGAGCGTCAGCTTTCCGGAACATGCGCGAATTCACACAATCGGCCACAAGCAGCCGATGGCACAAATGCTCCAAAGCCGTCCTTCGTTTTGTCCCAAGGCAACGTTCACTCGCATCCCAAAGCGACCAAGGTTTTCCAGAAGCTATGGAACTAAGCGGTAGTTTTGACGTCAATTAGCCCGAACTTTGAACGACTGAAATAGCTGAGCCCTTGCACAGAGGGGGTTTCGGCTATTTTTTTGAGCTAAATCGTACCCATGTAATTGCGTATTTATTGCTTGCCTTTCGGTGAAGGATATGGCAACCTACATGCCATGTATATCGAAGCCATCCCCAACCGCAACTCGCCCCCAGCTGTCTTGCTGCGCGAAGCCTACCGCGAGGATGGCAAGGTCAAGAAGCGCACGTTGGCCAATATTTCCTGCCTGCCTACTGAGGTCATCGAGGGGCTCAAGGTATTGCTCAAGGGTGGCGTTGCCGTACCCAGTGCCGAGGAAGTCTTCACGGTCGAACGCAGTTTGCCCCACGGCCACGTGGCCGCCGTCCTGGGCAGCGCGCGGGCGTGTGGCGCCGATGACTGGTTTGGTGGTGCGCCCGTACCGTTGCGCAAGACGTTGCTGGCCATGGTGGTGGCCCGCATTGTGTCGCCCGGCTCCAAGCTGGCCACTCACCGCATGCTCCGCGACGACACGGCGGCGCATTCTCTGGGGCGCGTACTGGGCCTGGGCTCAATCGAACCCGAGGATCTTTACCGTGCCCTGGACTGGTTGCATGAAGCGCAGCCGGCCATCGAAAGGCGTCTGGCGCGCAAGCACTTGGTAGGCAGCACGCTGGTCCTCTACGACCTGACCTCGACCTGGCTCACGGGCCACTGCTGTTCTCTTGCGGCACGCGGCCATTCGCGCGATGGCAAGCGCGATGATCCACAGATCGTCTTCGGCTTGATCTGTGCGGCCAGCGGCTGCCCGGTGGCGGTCGAGGTGTTCGCTGGCAATACGGCCGATCCTTCCACGGTGGCGGCGCAGGTGGCCAAACTCAAAGAGCGCTTCGGCATCCAGCACATCGCGTGGGTTGGCGATCGCGGCATGATCACATCGGCCCGGATCGAGACAGTCCTCAAGCCCCATGGGATGGACTGGATCAGCAGCTTGCGGGCACCACAGATCGCCTTGTTGGCGCAGGAGCACGGCCCCTTCCAGCCCCTCGCTGTTCGATGAGCGCAATCTCCTTGAACTGGACAGCGAACATTTTCCTGGCGAGCGCTTGGTGGTGTGTCGCAATCCACTGCTGGCCGAAGAGCGCGCCGTAAACGCGGGTCGAGCTGCTGGCCGCTACCGAGGCCGAGCTGGCGACGATTGCCGCAGCCGTTGCGCGCAAACGTAACCCGTTGCGCGGCACGCAAGCGATTGCCCTGCGGGCGGGGCGTTGCGTGGATCACTACCACATGGCCAAGCACTTCGAACTGGCCATCACCGACACGAGTTTCAGTTGGCAGCGCAAACAGGCGGGCATCAACGCCGAGGCGGCGCTCGATGGCCTGTACGTCATCCGCACCAGTCTGGCCAAGACGCAGCTCGACGCCAATGCGGCGGTGGCGGCCTACAAGAGCCTCTCACAGGTCGAGCGTGCCTTCCGCTCGATCAAGACGGTCGATCTGCAGGTGCGCCCGGTATTCCACTACTCGGCCTCCCGGGTGCGGGCCCATGTCTTCCTGTGCATGCTGGCCTACTATGTGGAATGGCATATGCGCCGTTGCTTGAAGCCTATGCTCTTCGATGACGAGTTCGTCAAGGACACTCAAGCAACCAGGCCCTCTGCCGTCGCCAAGGCGCAGCGTTCTGCTCATGCCAAGAACAAGGATGCCACCCGGCGCGCCGACGATCGGCTGTCCCTGCACAGCTTTCAGACCTTGTTGCAGGACCTCGCTACGCTCACCTACAACATCACCCACACGGCGCTCAACCCAAAGGCCAAGATCATCCTCACCACTCGGCCTACGCCGCTTCAGGAAAAAGCCTTCAAGCTGCTCGGAGTCAGCCTGCCGCGTACCCAGTAACAATCCCCCGGCCTTCTTGTAACCTCATGAAGAAAAAAAGATTCTTCGAGCCGTCAGACCAAAGTTCGGATTAGCCAGCAAACCCTTGGTGTTCGATGATGTCAAAGTTTATGCTTGGTGCAATATTTGGCTTCGCCTCCGACTGCTTATAACCACAACAACCGCTGATTTAGTTTGGTGGTGATCTATCCCTGATGAAATGGAGAAAAAAAATGACAATAGCTGCAATGCTGAAGGGCGTGACCCTCGTAACGGCAATAACTTTTTCCTTAACGGCTTCGGCGCAAACTACGCCGACACCAACCGAAATCAAGGCAGTCTCAGAAGAAGCCTTCCTGTATGGTCTGCCGATGGTAATGATGTACGGCATCATGAACGAATACGCGATCAATAAGGACTCCAGCCAATACAAGGCACCGTTTAACACCATTGCCAATGTACCTAAGGTCTTCACGCCCGCTGATACGGCGATTATTACCCCAATGGCGACACACCATATTCCTGGCTCTGGCTGGATCTTCGCGCCGAGCCCGTAGTGATCTGCGTACCAAAAATTGAGAAAGCCCGCTACTACTCGGTGATGCTGACCTCGCAGTACACCTTCAATTTCGGTTACATCGGCAGTCGCGCTACCGGCAACGGGGCTGGTTGTTACGGTGTCGCCGGGCCATCCTGGAAGGGCGCCAAGCCTGCAGGTGTCAACAAGATGTTCACTTCCGAGACAGACTTCGCACTGGCGACTTTCCGCACTCAGCTATTCAGCCCGGCGGATATCGACAACGTAAAAGCAATTCAGGCGAAATACAAGGCACAACCCTTATCAGCTTTCTTGGGCAAGCCCGCACCAGCGCCTGCCGCTGCAGTGCACTGGCCAAAAATCGACAAAGCGATGGAAAAGGCGGATCCTTTCGGCTACCTCGCTTTTCTTCTGCAGTTTGCCCCAACCACCGGGCCCGCAGCGGTGGAAGTTCCGTTACGCAAGAAGTTCGCTAGCATCGGCATCGAGGCTGGCAAACCCTTCCCCAGTATTACGCTGAGCGACGCAGATAAAGCGTCGATGGTGGCAGCTGTAAAGCCTGCAGAAGAGGCAATTAAAAAGAAACTGGAGACCCTCGGCAAACCCGTCGAGGGCTGGATACTGGTCACTTCGGGGATTGGCGATCGCGCTACCTATAATGGCGATTGGACACAACGCGCTGCGGTCGCCGTGGGCGGTATTTTAGCCAACGACCCCGCCGAGGCGGTCTATGCGATTACCCGACAAGATAAGGATAACCAGACACTGGACGGATCAAAGGCGAACTACACGCTCACCTTCCCCGCAGCGGCAATGCCACCGGTCAACGCCTTCTGGTCGGTGACCATGTATGACGGCAAAACCCAGTTACTTATCAGCAACCCCATCAACCGTTACCTCATCAACTCACCAATGCTGCCGGAACTGAAGAAGAGTCCCGATGGCTCGCTGACACTGTACATTCAGAAGGACGAGCCGACGGACCCGGTCCAGAAAGCGAATTGGCTGCCGGCGCCGAACGGGCCGATCTACATGGTGCTAAGGCTTTATTGGCCGAAGGTATCGGCGCTCGACGGCAGTTGGTTGCCACCGGGGATCGCCCGGACGAAGTAAATTCGCGCAATCGGCTAAACATCATGCTCAACCGCCTTCCCTTCGATCTCTGGTCTCTGCGCCAGAGCCCGGGGCACTACGTTTCACGTGCTGAAATTCACCGGCACTTCCCGCTACCGAGCCTGGTTTTTTATTCCCTACCCCACGAAGCCCAGAGGAAATAATGATCAAACAAAATACTGCATTACGTATCGGCATGCTTTGCAGCGCCATCGCCTTAACACTGCTGACAGGTTGCGACAAAAAAACAGATCCTGTTTCCGCGGCGGTTCAGGCCGACAAAAAGGCTGGTGTTAACGTGCCAAGCATTGCGGAAATCAAGGCCATCGCCGAGGAAGGCTTTATCTACGGCCTGCCTATCGTGATGAACTATGCGGTGATGTATGAGTACGCTGTTGACAAAAACTCCGGTCAGTTCAAGGCCCGTTCAATCAGATCAAGAATGAAGCACGGGTCTTCACCTACAAAGACACCGCCATCGTCACGCCCAATAGCGACACACCGTATTCGATCCTGTGGATGGATCTTCGTACCGAGCCGCTGGTGATTTCCGTTCCCAACGTGGAAAAAGGTCGTTACTTCACCGTCCAGCTGGAAGACGGCAATACCTTCAACTACGGCTACATCGGCAGTCGCACCACCGGCAATGAAGCGGGCGATTTCATGGTCGTCGGCCCGAACTGGACGGGTGAGACCCCTGCTGGCATCAAGAAGGTTTTTCGCTCCACCACTGAGTTCTCCGTTGCCGCGTTTCGAACCCAGCTTTTTAATGCAGAAGATATGCCGAACGTGGTGAAGGTCCAGAGTGGCTACAAGGCGCAGCCACTATCTGCTTTCCTTGGGCAGCCCGCACCGGCCGCCGCTACGACGGTTAATTTCCCGAAAATCAACAAGGAAATGGTAAAGACGAATTTCTTTGAATATCTCGACTTTGCTCTCCAGTTCGCGCCCGCCGGTCCCGAAGAAAAGGAAATTCGCGCCAAACTCGCCAGTATCGGCATCGGCCCGGGCAAGACATTTTACTTCAAAGACCTTTCACTCGAACACAAGGCCGTTATCGGCCTTGGCATGAAGGAAGGCGAGGACAAGGTAGATAAATTCGTTGCAGGCATTGGCAAGACCATCAACGGCTGGGGAATCTACACAGCCTTTGGCGACCGCGCCTTTTTCAACGGCAACTGGCTCCTGCGCGCGGCGGGCGCGAAGATTGGCATTTACGCCAACGACGCGGAGGAAGCGATGTATCCGAAAAGCCGTCACGAAGCGACCGGCGAACTCCTTGACGGCAGCAAGCATAACTACACCCTCACTTTCCCCGCCGGCCAACTCCCACCGGAACGCTTCTGGTCAGTGACAATGTACGACGGCAAGTCTCAGCTTATCGAAAACCCGATCAACCGCTACCCTCATCAACTCGCCGATGCTGCCCGGACATGAAGAAGAATGCGGATGGATCGCTCACGCTCTACATCCAGAAAGACTACCGGGAAAGGACAAGGAGTCCAATTGGCTGCCGGCGCCCAACGACACCATCTATCTGATTTTGCGCCTCTACTGGCCAAAGACTGAGGCGCCATCTATTCTTCCGGCTGGCGAAGGTACGTGGAGCCCGCCGGGCATTGTGCAGGCAAAGTGACATTTGTTGATTGGCATACGATTGCACGTCATAACTAATACAGCAGGCGGTGCTCACGCACCGTCTGCTGAACGTCTGCTGTTCTATGGCCTAAAAGTCGGCTTTGGGTCGCTATGCAAAGCTTTGCATAGCGACCCCTATGCATAGATCTCAACTAGGGATAGTTCGAGCGGTCCAGAAGGGTTCGACTCATGCGCAGAGCGGTTCTTGGCGAGATCAGCCGGAATTGTTCTAAACATAGTTTTGGTAGTAGAGCCCCGTCGAGACTCCTCTTCTGAAGACTTTTTTCGGGCAAACCCGTTTATCTCTACTTGCAGGCATCAACTGACTTACGAAGGGCCATATCGCGCCAGCGCCGGATTTCACGGTGTCGTCTTCGAAACGCAGGCCGGACTTTTCGCAAGCATATCTATGCGGATATCGCGTGCCAAGGTTAACCGCTGGTGGTGGCCCAGCCAAGCACGGACTCGATACGTCCGCGCAGGCGACTGGCGGTTTCGGTCTTGCTCTCCCAAATGAGTGAAAGACATTTCACAACCAGGCCGGTGTCGACCTCGGCCACGGGTAAATGGCCGAACACCGGACTGGCGTAAGTTTTGAGTGTGCTGGTCCATTGGCCAATATGCTTCGTGTTGTTCCAGCCCGCCTTGTGCGCCAGGATATAGGCCTCGGCGCACTGGTCAAAGCTCATCATCCTGGCACGGGCCAGTGCGGCCTCGATCTGAATTTGCTTCCTGGCGGCCAAGGGATTGATGCCCTCGATAAGCTGCTTCCGGGCGTCCAGCGCCTTCTGGCGAGCCTCGGCCAGACTCACGGTATGCGTCGGCCCCAGTCCCATCCCGAACGGCTGGCCGGCCACCATGTAACGAAATAGCCAGGACTTCGCGCCGGTGGTGGTAATCTGGAGCGTCAAGCCGCCACCGTCGCCATACAGCCCCGGCTTGGTGAGCTTGGCTACTTGCAGTACGGAGAGTCTTTGTTGCTGGCGTGCCATGCTATCATTCAACTATCAAAACGACTATCAAATTGTAGCCGGATTTGAATGGATTGTACAGGACGAGCTAGGACGTAAATACGATGTAACCTATTGTTATGTAAGCTACTTTATGGACGTCGTGGGATGCCAGTGGACTACTAAAAAGCGGTCACCCTCTCCGCCATTGGAATCAAATGCTTGGCCAAGCTGACAAGGTTTGGTTTTTTGTCTTTCATGTACTTTTGGTATAGCCGATTTCTAGGAAATTCGCATCAAGCGAACGCGAATTTGTGCATGATGATTTTTGGCGGAAGGTGATGACAAAAATGCAGCCTTGGAACAATACTGGCCATGATTCGCTCTGACCCCAACGTCGCCCTCGCTATCCGATTCCCCAAATCATTAGCGAGCGATGCCGGGATTGCAGTCAAAGAGGTTCTTGTTGCCATCGCTCATTCAATGGCGCGTGGCGAGCGGGTTGAAGTCGGCAGCTTCGTAAGGTTCAGTGTGAACTGCCGCGCTTCCCGCGCAGGTCGTCATTCGATAACCGGAGAAAAAGTATCCGTTCCAGCGAAGTATGTTCCCAGCTGCATGACGGACAATGACGTATGGGAATTCTTTTCTCAACCGGTCATGCCCGTGAGAATCAAACAGGCCGCGTGATGCGTGCTTTCCCCGCAAATATCCTTCTCGTACCCAGATTCCAGCTACTGTCCTATCGCTGCGCCATTGTTCTTTACCTGTCGATTCTCATCTTCGGTTCAATTCCTGGCGCACGAGACGATATTGGTCAGTACGCATCGGGAGGCGTGCTGCATGCCGTTGCCTATTCAATTCTGACCTTGCTTCTTTTTTCAGGCAGCACCGGAAACCGGTCTGAACGCGCGGTCAAGTCTGTTCTCACGATTATGGCGATGGGTGCCTTCGATGAGTATGTGCAAAGTTTTTTCCCCTACCGAGCTGCCGATGTGATGGATTGGATGGTTGATGTCATTGCAGGATTTATCAGTGCAGCGATGTTGTGGGCGCTTTGGCCGAGGCTTATTGATTCGGAGTAGGTACTGCTCTGAAGCGCACCTGTATCGAAAATTGATGCAATCCGGCGCACGAAGGTACTCTTGCAGGAAGTCCGAATGAACGCGCAGCCGAAAGAAAGCCGGCTGGTAAAGCAGGTGGTTCTTTTCTCTTTGCGTAGTCGCCAAGCCAGAATGCATTGGGTCGCAGGCAGAAACCGGCTGGCAGTAGCCATTCGATTTGTGAAGCTGGCGGACGGCTCAAAACTGAAGGCGGTCATTGGCCATCAGAGGGTCGACGTCAGGGTAAAAAAGCCGGAGTCTGAGTGTAGGGTACGTGCCGCGAAGCAATTCCCTTGGGGCAGAGCCGGTAGATTTCCGGTCGTCCTTTCTGGATTGCGGCTTGCGCCGGTATGACGAGCCGTACTTGATGGCTAGCCAGGAAAAATTTTGGGCACCTAAAAGGTGCCCAAATGATTTGTGCTTTACTGCTGCGAGAAAAAAGTTTCAGCCGGCGAAGTTCTTCTCGGCGAAGCCCCAGTTGACAAGGCTATTGAGGAAAGTCTCAACGAACTTCGGGCGCAGATTTCGATAGTCGATGTAGTAGGCATGTTCCCACACGTCGATGCACAGCAGCGCCTTGTCGCCGGTGGTCAGCGGGGTGCCGGCGGCGCCCATGTTGACGATGTCAACCGAACCATCGGATTTCTTGACCAGCCAGGTCCAGGCGGAACCGAAGTTGCCGACAGCCGAGGTCTGAAAGGCTTTCTTGAATTCGTCGAGGGAGCCCCACTTCCTGTTGATCGCATCTGCCAGTGCACCGCCCGGAGCGCCGCCGCCATTCGGCTTCAGGCAGTTCCAGAAGAAGGTGTGGTTCCACACCTGTGCAGCGTTGTTGTAGATTCCGCCCGCAGGCGCTTTCTTGACAATGGCTTCGAGGGGCAGATTTTCGTACTCGGTGCCCTTGATCAGATTGTTCAGGTTGGTGACGTATGCCTGATGATGTTTGGCGTAGTGGTATTCGAAGGTTTCCTTCGACATGTGCGGGGCCAGTGCATCCATGGCAAAAGGCAGTTGCGGCAGTTGATGTTCCATCATTTCTCCTTGGTTTGCTTCAGGTGGGGTGTTGTTTTCAGCTTGAGGGTAATTGCGAGTTCGGTATTATAGGTTGCCTGGTCACCGAAGTAACGGTAGCCTCCGCGCAACCAACGTGGAAGGAGACAGCAATGCGATCATTTGGTTCCAGTGCACGGCTGTCACGCAGGATGCCGCCCGCGGCGTCGGTGACAATGCTGTAGCCCCGTTCCAGTACGGCGTCCGGGTTGAGGTGATTGAGGCTGGCTGCGATGCGCAAGAGGTCGGCGGATTTGCTGCGCAAAGTATTTTGCCATTCGCTGTGCAGTTTTGGCGTCAGTGCCTCAAGTCGTCTGGCGAGCCGGCTGGTATCCGGACGCGCCAGCAGCAAGCGGCGGGACAGGCCGGCGAGCGTGTTGCGGCCGCGCGTGCTGGCCTGGGTCAGGCCACCGTCAAGGCGGCGGCGCAGATTGAGCAGGTTCTCGCGTTGTTGCGCAAGACGCTGTGCCGGGTGCCGCAAGCGAAGAGCCAGCCAGTCGAGGTGCTGAGTGCGCTGATCAAGGACTTGCCTGCTCTGGCGACGCAGTGCGAACCGGCAATCGACGAGGCGCGCGTAGAGCGCTGAGCGTTCCGGCGCCGCAAGCTCGGCCGCCGCCGTGGGCGTCGGCGCGCGCTGATCGGCGGCGAAATCGGCGATGGTGAAGTCGGTCTCGTGACCGACGCCGGTGATGACCGGGATGGCGCAGGCGCGGATCGCCCGCGCCAGTGCTTCGTCATTGAACGCCCACAAGTCTTCGAGGCTGCCGCCTCCCCGGCAGACGATGAGGACATCGCAGTCTCGCCGTTTGCTCGCGCAATTTATGGCGCTGGCGATCTGAGCAGCGGCGCCTTCGCCCTGTACCGGCGTTGGATAGAGCACCAGGCCGACGTGTGGTGCACGACGCATGAGGGTGCTCAGAACATCGCTGAGTGCGGCGGCCTGCAGTGAGGTGACAATGCCGATGCGGCGCGGGAAAGCGGGCATCGGGCGCTTGCCTGCGCCGGCAAAAAGTCCCTCGCGTTCGAGCTTTTCCTTGAGCCGGAGAAACTGTTCGTAAAGATTGCCAAGCCCAGCCTTGCGAGCCGCTTCGACATTGAGCTGGAAGTCGCCGCGTGCTTCGTAGAGCGTGACCAGGACGCGTGCTTCAATGTGCTGCCCGTTTTCCAGACGCCAGCCAAGAAGCTGGGCGCGGTTGCGGAACATGACGCAGCGCACCTGAGCCGCCGCATCCTTGAGCGAGAAATAAACGTGTCCCGAGGCAGCGTAGGTCAGATTGGATACTTCGCCGGCGACCCAGCAGAGCGGGAAGGCGGACTCGAGCCGTTCGCGTGCAAGCCGGTTGAGCATTGATACCGGAATCACAGTAGCAGATGGGGCAAGGCTTGCGCCGGAGGGGGTGCGCTCTGACATGCGCCAATTCTACATCCAAGTCAATTCATTCACACCCTGTGCCTGTTTCAGCGCAGAAATGGGCTGAAACACTCATAGAATCAGGGGGTATAATTTAACCAATTGATTTCAAATGATTTATTTTGCTGCCTGTTTTCCCGGCAAAGTAAGAAAAATCCTTTTACAAACAGCACTTAGGACCTGGTTTTCACTTTAATCCACAAAGTTATCCACAGATTTTGTGGATAAGATTCTCGATTTAACGACTAACAGGGCTTGCCGCTGAGGTCGGCTCAGGCTAAAGTCGCAAGTTGAAAAATTCCTGAGGGGGAAAGCGTGTTTTCAATCATTCTGGCTGCCGGTTGGCCCATCTGGCCCTTGTTGTTGGCGTCAATCATTGCCGTCGCCCTGATCATCGAGCGCACGGTGGCTTTGCGTCGTGCCAAGGTGTTGCCGAGTGGTTTGTTGCAACGCGTGGTTGCCGAGTATCGGCAAAGCGGCGTCAATGAAGCGATGCTGGCCAATCTGGAGGCGCAATCCCCGCTCGGGCGGGTGCTGGGTGCCGGCTTGCGCAATGTCGGTAGTTCACGCGAGATCATGCGCGAGGCGATTGAGGAGGCCGGTGCCGTGGTCGCCCATGAACTTGATCGCTATCTCACAACGCTGGGCACCATCGCCTCGATCAGCCCGCTGATGGGTCTGTTTGGCACGGTAGTCGGCATGATCGAGATATTCGGTTCGCAGTCACCGAGCGGAACCAATCCGCTGCAACTGGCTCACGGCATCTCGGTGGCGCTTTACAACACCGGTTTTGGTCTGATCATCGCCATTCCTGGAATGATTTTCTGGCGCCATTTCCGCGCATTGGTCAATGGCTTCGTGATCGAAATGCAGCAGCAGGCTGTGCGCATGGTCGAGGTTTTGCACGGCGAGCGCAAGGCTTGAGGAACGAGCGATGAATTTTCAACGCGGTCGCGATCACGATGTCCCCGAAATCAATCTGATTCCTCTGATCGATGTGTTGCTGGTGATCATCATTTTTTTGATGCTGACGACGACCTATTCCAAGTTCTCCGGCCTGGAGATCAACCTGCCGACGGCCGACGCCAGCAAGCAGGCCGAGCAGCCGAACGAGGTCAACGTGGCGGTGACGGCGAGCGGGCAGGTGCTGGTCAACAAGTCGCCTCTGGCAGCGACCGATGTAAAGACGATCAGCGAAGCCTTGCGGCGTGCTGCGGGTGACAACAAGGACCCGGTCATTGTCATCAATGCCGACGCCAAGGCGACGCATCAAAGCGTGGTCGACATCATGCAGGCTGCACAGACGGCCGGCTTTCCTCACATATCGTTCGCTACCCAGTCGCCGCGCTGATGGCGCGCTCAGGCGTCATTGATCAGTTGCCGCTGAGTCACTGATGAGTTCTAGCGCTATCGAACTGCGATTGCGCGGCCTGTGGTACCGGCAGCAACTGGCCCTTGCGCTCATTCCCCTGTTACCCCTTTCGTGGCTTTTCCGACTGATTGTCTGCTTGCGGCATGGCTTGTATCGCTGCGGCGTGTTGCGTTCGTATCGTCTGCCGGTGCCGGTCATCGTGATTGGCAATCTGACCGTGGGGGGCAGCGGCAAGACGCCGCTTGTTCTGTGGCTGGTTGAACGCCTGCACGAACAGGGCTGGCGGCCGGGGATTATCAGTCGGGGCTATGGCGGTGTGGCAAAGGGCGTGCAGGCGGTTGCGCACGATTCCTCTTCTGCGGTGGTGGGTGACGAGCCACTGTTGCTGGCGCGGCGCAGCAGGGTGCCGGTTTTTGTTGCTCGCGATCGGGTGGTCGCCGGACAGGCCTTGCTGAGCGCGCATCCGGAATGCAATGTGATCATTTCAGACGACGGGCTTCAACACTACCGCATGCAGCGCTCGGTCGAAATAGCCGTGTTTGATGCTCGCGGCGCGGGAAATGCCCGGATGTTGCCGGCCGGCCCGTTGCGCGAGCCGCTGCTCCGTTTGTCGAAGGCAACGGCGGTGGTGTGGAACGCTCTTCCGAAGACGCAGGCACTGATAATGGCACCGGCGCAGATGGCCCGGGCCACGCTCGCCTTGCCTCAATTCACGATGCGCCTGGTTGCTCAGCGTTTTTTTTCGCTGTCGGATGTGCAGGTTCGGTGTACTGCTGACGATCTGCGCGGCAAACGCCTTTACGCGATGGCCGGTATTGGCGATCCTTCCCGTTTCTTTGCGCAGCTTGCCGCCCTGGAGCTTGAGTTCAAAGCGTATCCGTTCCCTGATCACCATGATTACTGCCCGGCAGATCTGGCTTTCGCAGACGATGGCTTGCTGCTGATGACCGAGAAGGATGCGGTAAAATGTGCCTCACTGACTGCGCGCGAGGCGTGGGTGTTGCCGGTTGATGCGCAAATTGTTGCGGCACCCGACGGCCAATCATTGCTCGACATTATTCTGGAGAAAATCAATGGACGCACGCTTGCTTGATATCCTGGTCTGCCCGATCTGCAAGGCCAATCTCGAATACCGCAAGATCGAGTCGGAACTGATCTGCAAACCGTGCAAGCTGGCTTTCCCTGTCCGCGACGACATACCGGTCATGCTCGAAGACGAGGCGCGCCACCTTGATGTCGATGCAGCATGAATATCGGTTGACGAGATGAGTTTCAAGGTCGTCATTCCTGCCCGCTACGCATCAACCCGACTCCCGGCCAAACCGCTGCTGGATCTCGGGGGCAAGCCGATGGTCGTCAGGGTGGCCGAGCGTGCTGCCCTTTCTGGTGCCGAAGAAGTCTGGGTGGCGACCGACCATGCCGAGGTACAGGCGGTTGCCACAGCGCATGGCTTGTCGGTCGTGCTGACGAGCGTTGATCATCCCAGCGGAACGGATCGACTGGCTGAAGTAGTTGAGCAGCGCGGATGGGACGATCAAACCATCGTGGTCAATGTACAGGGTGACGAACCGCTGATCGACCCTGGTCTGATTACCCAAACCGCGCGTCAACTGGCCGAATGCGGGTCGGATATCGCCACAGTGGCGCATTTGATCGAAGACGTGGCCGATTTCTTCAATCCGAACATTGTCAAGCTCGTGTGCAAGGCGAACGGTGATGCCTTGTATTTTTCCCGGGCGCCGATTCCTTATGCGCGAGACCACTTTGCCGGTGCGGCAGGCAAGGAAATCTTGCCATCCGGTTTGCCGGCGTACCGGCACATCGGGCTTTATGCCTATCGCGCCGGTTTTTGCGGGGCTATGCCCGTTTGACACCCTCTCCGCTTGAGGGCTTCGAGGCGCTGGAGCAGTTACGCGCCCTCTGGCATGGATTCCGCATCAGTGTGGCAATTTCCGATCATCTGCCGATGCCGGGTGTCGATACGCCGGAAGATGCGGCGCGCATGCAGGAACACTTTCACAAGTCATGAAAACGTTTGACCGTACGGGCAATTGAAGGTACTTTTCGATACTTGGAAACGCTGCTGGCTCATCACTGTGCGGTGCCAGTGGTATACTGAAGGCCTTGTTCGATATTCTCCAAAGGTGAATGGCTATGAGACTTATTTTGCTCGGTGCTCCAGGTGCCGGTAAGGGTACGCAAGCGCAATTCATCTGTGAAAAATACGGAATTCCTCAGATTTCTACCGGCGATATGCTGCGTGCAGCGATCAAGGCCGGCACTCCGGTGGGAGTTGAAGCAAAAAAGGTGATGGATGCCGGAAGCCTGATGTCAGACGAGATCATCATTGGTCTGGTCAAGGAAAGGTTGCAGCAGGATGACTGCAAGGCCGGCTATTTGTTTGACGGTTTTCCGCGCACGATTCCGCAGGCGGAAGCGCTGCGCTCAGCGGGGGTAGCACTGGATTTCGTGCTGGAGATCGACGTCGCCGATTCTGAGATCGTCGAACGGATGAGCGGACGCCGTGTTCATTTGGCTTCAGGGCGAAGCTACCACGTCAAGTTCAATCCGCCGAAAGTCGAGGGCAAGGACGATGTGATTGGTGAGGTTTTGATTCAGCGTGACGACGACCGGGAAGAAACCGTTAAAAAGCGTCTCCAGATTTATCATTCGCAGACCAAGCCATTGATCGAGTTCTACAGCACGTGGTTTGCTTCGGGCGATGCCAGGGCGCCGAGGTGCCGAAAGATTGCCGGTGTCGGCAATATCGATCAGATCAAGCAGGCGGCAATTGAAGCGCTGAATTAATATTGACAGCGAGGATTTACAGTTCCGCCCTTAAGGCGGCTAAAATATTACGTTGCTGCTTGAAACGGTACCTCCCGCAAGAGGAGGTGTGGATAGATTTAAGTGCAGATGGTTGATAAATCCGGCACCCGAGGAGTCTCCCGAGGGGCCTGTGTAATCTTGATAGGGGGTATTCATGTCGGCAGGTCTCGTATTCGCGCTAGCATGCGCGGTGGTCGCGGTACTTTACGGTGCTGTAATGACCAAGTGGATTCTTTCGTTGCCGGCCGGCAACGAACGTATGCAGGATATCGCCAAGGCGATTCAGGTCGGTGCGTCTGCCTATCTGAACAAGCAATACACGACGATTGCCGTCGTTGGCGTTGTTCTTGCCGTCTGTATTGCGGTCTTCCTCGGCAAGTTGATGGCTGTCGGTTTTGTTATCGGCGCCGTGCTCTCAGGAGCCACCGGCTTTATCGGCATGAACGTGTCGGTACGTGCCAACGTGCGCACCGCCGAGGCGGCGCGCAGCGGCATTGCGGCGGCGCTTGATGTGGCCTTCAAGGGTGGTGCCATTACCGGCATGCTGGTCGTCGGTCTCGGCCTGCTCGGCGTGGCGGGCTACTACGCCTTCCTGCGCTCCGGGGGGGCGAGCTTTCAGCATGCGGTCGAGCCGCTGGTCGGGCTGGCTTTCGGTGGCTCGCTGATTTCAATTTTCGCCCGACTGGGCGGCGGTATTTTCACCAAGGGAGCTGACGTTGGCGCTGACCTGGTGGGCAAGGTTGAAGCCGGTATTCCCGAAGATGATCCGCGCAACCCTGCCGTGATCGCCGATAACGTCGGCGACAACGTCGGCGACTGTGCCGGGATGGCGGCTGACCTTTTCGAAACCTATGCCGTAACGGTGGTGGCCACGATGGTGCTCGGCGCCATGATGCTCAAGGGCGTAGCCAATGCCAATGACAACCTGATCATCTACCCCCTGGTTCTGGGCGGGGTATCGATCATCGCTTCGATTATCGGTTGCTTCTTCGTCAAGGCCAACGACGGCGGCAAGATCATGAACGCCCTCTACCGTGGTCTGGCTGTGGCCGGGGTGCTGGCGTTGCTGGCTTTCTATCCGATAACGACCTGGTTGCTGGGCAACGGGATCACGCTGGCCGATGGCAAACTGATCACTTCAATGAGCATTTTTGGTTCGGCGACGATCGGTCTGGTGTTGACCGGTTTGCTGGTCTGGATTACCGAGTACTACACAGGTACCGATTTCGCCCCGGTAAAGCATGTGGCGGCCGCTTCGACGACCGGACATGGAACCAACATCATCGCCGGCCTCGGTGTTTCGATGAAGGCAACAGCCTGGCCGGTGCTTTCCGTGTGTCTGGCGATTTACATTACCTTCGCCCTGGCCGGTCTGTACGGCATCGCCATTGCCGCCACCTCGATGCTGTCGATGACCGGCATCATTGTCGCGCTTGATGCCTATGGTCCGATAACCGATAACGCCGGCGGCATTGCCGAAATGGCCGGGCTACCGCAGGAAGTGCGGGATGTGACCGATCCGCTCGATGCCGTGGGCAACACCACCAAAGCAGTGACCAAGGGTTACGCCATCGGCTCGGCCGGTCTGGCGGCACTGGTTCTGTTTGCCGACTACACCCATGCGCTGGAAACCAGAGTCAATTTTGTCATGTCATTTGATCTGTCCAATCACATGGTCATCATCGGCCTCTTCATCGGCGGCTTGATTCCCTACCTGTTCAGTGCCATGGCCATGGAAGCGGTCGGGCGTGCGGCGGGTGCGGTGGTTGTTGAAGTGCGACGTCAATTCAAGGAGATTCCGGGCATCATGGATGGCACCGCCAAGCCGGATTACTCACGCGCGGTCGGCATGCTGACGACGGCAGCGATCAAGGAAATGATCGTACCATCGCTGCTGCCGGTACTCGTTCCGGTCGTCGTTGGGCTGTCTCTGGGCCCGCAGGCGCTCGGCGGCTTGTTGATGGGAACCATCATTACCGGCCTGTTTGTCGCCATTTCCATGACCACCGGCGGCGGTGCCTGGGACAACGCCAAAAAGTACATCGAAGATGGCCATTTCGGCGGCAAAGGCTCTGAAGCCGACAAGGGCTCGGTGAGAGGCGATAGGGTGGGCGACCCGTACAAGGATACGGCCGGTCCGGCAGTTAACCCGCTGATCAAGATCATCAACATTGTGGCGCTGATGATTGTGCCGCTGGTGGTACCGGCCTCGGTGGCCAAGCCGGTGACTGGCGCGGCGGAGCCAGCGGCGATCATGGCCGTGGCGGTGCCTGTCGCCAAGGTCTTTTTCGCCACGGGGTCGGCTGATCTTCCGGCCGATACCGGAGTAACTCTCGCCGTCATCGTCGGTTTCGCCAAGGCCAACCCCAATGCCAAGCTCGCTGTTTCCGGTTTCCACGATCCGAGTGGAAACCAGGCTGCCAATGAGGAGGTTTCAAAGAACCGGGCCAAGGCTGTTTATAAGGCGCTCAAGGACGCCGGTATTGCAGAAGAACGCATCGAGTTGAAAAAGCCCGAAGTTACGACAGGAAGCGGAGATAGCGCCGAGGCGCGTCGCGTCGAGGTCAGTGCAAAGTAAAGGTCTCAACGCGAGCAGGATAATTCACAGAAAAACAAACGGGTCGCAGTTGCGGCCCGTTTTTTTGGCCGGCACAGAGCCGGCACGGCAGCAGCGTTCGATTTCGTCGGCTACGGATCGAGCGATGGATTGAGCGAGTAGTTGCCGGTCAGGCTCGCCTGTGCCAGGATGTGTCCCTGCATCGCGTCGCGAACTGGCTGGCCGGCGAGTTTCGCCTCGACCTTCAGCTCAGCCACATCGAGAGCGAAAAGCGTAAAAACATAGTGGTGTACGATCTCGTCGTTCCACGGCGGGCACGGGCCATCGTAGCCGTAGTAATCGCCGCGCATGTCGTTGTCGCCGGCAAACCAGTTGGTATAGTCGTTGATACCCTGGCGCGCACCGTAAGCTGCCGCCGGACCCGGTTTGCCCCGTGGAGTCACTTCTCTGCAGAATTCGCCCAGTTTGATCTCGCGCAGAGTGGCCGGTAAATCAAGCAGCACCCAGTGGAAGAAGTCGACACGCGGCAATGATGCCGGAACACTGCGGTCTTCCTGATTGACATCGTCACCCCGGCTTGGCACATCAGGATCGTGACAGATAAGAGCAAATGATTTGGTTGCTGCGGGCACGTCACTCCACTGCAATTGCGGGTTGAGATTCTTGCCAAGGCACACATGATGTGCCGGATCGGGAATGCAAAAGGCAAAGTCACCCGGAATTCTTTCCCCTTCCTTGAAGCTGCTGCTGATCAGTTTCATTCCTGTTCCTCCAAAGTAGTCATTCAGCCGCCCGACGTTTGAAATCACGCAAACGGAAACCTGTCGCCCATAGTGTAGCGAAATAGACGGCTGCACCCAAGATAACGATGACCGCAAGCCGCTGCAGACGTTCCGTAAGGCTCCAGCGTAACCAGTCGGCTGCGTCACCGCCAGTAAACCATAGCGTTATACCCATGACCAGCATGGCGACAGCGAGTTTGGCGTAGAAAATCGGCCAGCCCGGCTGTGGTGAGTAAATTCCGTGCCGACGCAGGCCGCGATAAAGCAATGCGGCATTCAGGCACGCTGCCAACCCGATGGATAGGGCCAGTCCCGCATGCTTGAGCCAGCCAATCAGCGAAAAATTGAGAACTTGCGTGACGAACAGGGTAAAGAGCGCAATCTTGACCGGTGTGCGCACATTCTGTCGGGCGTAAAAGCCCGGTGCCAGCACTTTCACCAGAATCAGTCCAAGCAGTCCGACGCTGTAGGCAACCAGGGCATCGCGGGTCTTGAATACGTCATCGGCGGTGAAAGCACCGTGATGGAACAGGGTCGATATCAGCGGCACGGCGATGATCGCCAGTGCCAGTGCTGAGGGTGCGGCGAGCAGCAGGGTCAGGCGCAAGCCCCAGTCGAGCAGCCTGGAGTAGTCGTCAAATTTTCACCGGCATGGTATTTGGACAGCGAGGGCAAAAGGATCGTACCCAGTGCAGCGCCAAGCATGCCGGCGGGGAATTCCATCAGACGGTCGGCATAGTAAAGCCAGGAGACACTGCCAGTGCCGAGGAAAGAGGCGAAAATGGTATTGATCAGCAGGCTGACCTGTGCTACCGAGACACCCAGTACGGCAGGCCCCATCAGTCTGAGAATGCGGCGCACCCCTGGGTCTTTCCAGTCCAGTGAAAAGCGTGGCAACATGCCGATCCGTTGCAGACTGGGCAACTGAAAAGCGAGTTGTAGTGCCCCGCCGAGAAAAACAGCCCAGCCCAGTGCCATGACTGGCTGGGCAAAATATGGGGCAGCGAACAGCGCCATGCCGATAAAAGAGAGGTTGAGCAGCACCGGCGTAAAGGCGGGTACGGCGAATCGGCTCCAGGTGTTGAGTACGCCACCAGATAGGGCAACCAGCGACATGAAAAGAATATAGGGGAAGGTAACGCGCGTCAGTTCGACAGTCAGTGCGAACTTGCTGGCATCGGCTGCAAATCCAGGAGCGGAGATGTAGACAAGAAGCGGCGCCGCTACCATGCCGATCAGGGTGACGACGAGCACAATGAGAAAGAGCAGGGTGGCAACGTGGTCAACGAGTTGTTTGGCTTTTGGAGCGCCACCTTTGCTCATGTATTCGCCGAAAATCGGAACGAAGGCCTGCGAAAAAGCACCTTCCGCAAACAGGCGGCGCAATAGATTCGGTAGCTTGAAGGCAACAAAGAAGGCGTCTGTAACCATCCCGGCACCGAATGTTCGGGCGATAACGAAATCTCGCACGAAACCGAGAATGCGCGAGAGCAATGTCATGCCGCTGACCGTGGCGAGTGCTTTGAGCAGATTCATCCGGTATTGACTGGCTTCACGCGAAAGTCACCATCATAGCCGCTTAGTGACAGGAGGGAAAACCGGATCACACGCGGGGGCAGCAACCGGCTTTGAAAAATGCGGTTGCGTTGGCCATTTCAACTCTGTAGAATGGCGCGTTTTCGATTAACCGATCAGTTTATTAGGGATCAATATTCATGGCCAACAGCGCACAAGCCCGCAAACGCGCCCGCCAAGCCGTCAAGCAACGCGCCCACAACGTCAGCCTGCGCTCTACACTGCGCACTGCGGTAAAGCGTGTGCAAAAGGCGATTGTCGCTGGTGACAAGGCGGCGGCTCAAAGCATTTTTCAGGAATCGGTTGCGGTCATTGATCGCATCGCCGACAAGAAAATCATTCACAAAAACAAGGCTTCGCGTCACAAAGGTCGCCTCTCGGCCCAGATCAAGGCGCTGGCAGCCTGATTGGTTTTTTTCGGTTATGAAAACGGCGCCTCGTGGCGCCGTTTTTCATGGGTTTGCACCCGATATCGGCGATGCGGCAACGGTTTTCATCAAATCAGGCTGTCCTTGCCGTTGATTGGGGAGGCGCCCTCGATAAGCCGCAAATCATTGTCCTGCGCAAAGTTAAGCACAAAACGATAAGCCATTGGCTCGATCTCGTAGAGTTGGCCGTTGACGAAAACAGCTTTCTCGCCCTTGTATTGTCCGGGACTGACATAACGCGAGTACTTCATCTTTTTTTCAGCGCCAAACGCTGAAAGAACGCCACAAAGTCTTTCCGCCCAGTCGCTGGGACGGAATCTTTTGCCATCGCGGGTGAGGCCGACAATGACGAACGGTGAGTTGGACGAAAATCGCATGTCTTGGAAATTGTTCCCGTTGGAACCCTGCAGGCCATTTGAGAGTCTGGATTCTAACAGAAAGCTGTCATCATCGACGCTGCCTGGTTCCAGATCGTGTCGAAATCACGCGTTTGAAAAAATAGATATACGAAAATAAATAGACACTTGGCTTGCATTCAGATAATTTACTGCATATAGTCGCTACATCTCTTTGATATAGAGGTAATTTATGCAACCGTCGCCTACAGCAAAATATGGTTTCCGTATCCGGACACGGAGTGGAGCCGTTGTCGACAATCTTTTGATTTTCGGCAAGGATGAACCGGATGCTGAGCGCAAGTTGCGCCAGATTTATCTTGGCTGTGAAATCCTCGAAGCCCGGCGTTCTGTCATTCAGGCGCCGCGTACCGGCCCGGTAACCTATGAAGATGTTGTTGATCTGATCTCCGGGCCGACTTCAATTTAGCCCGAAAAAAGCGGTCTCCGCTGGCGGCAGTTAAAGAAAACTTTGTTGCCGAAGTTCTTCGTAAAGTGCGGAATAGTCTTTGGCGCCGACGCTGGATGCATTATGGCTGAATACATCCCGGTTTTTTGACGGGCTTTCAGCGATAGCCACATTTTCCGAAATCATGGTCTGGCAGACCTCTTTGTCATAGCGTTCGCGCAACTGGTTCTGCACATCCAGACTCATCTTGCGTCGGCGATCATATCGGGTCAGCAGATAGCGACGTTCGACGCGCCGTTTGAGCACCGGTTCGAGTATGGCCAGTGTTCGGGTCATTTGTTCTGCTGCCTGCAACGACAGGTAATCGGTCGAGATCGGGATGACCAGAACATCACAGGCAAAAATGGCGTTGAGCGCCAGAACGCCAACATAGGGGCAGCAGTCAATCAGGGTATTCTGTGCCGCATTGCCTGGACACGATTCATCCATGCCATCGAGGCCGAGACGCAGTTTATTCAGAATGGCTGGCCCTTTGCCGAAAATCGAGTCGACCTTGATCAATTGCTGGTGCGAGGGAACCAGCCTGCCAATGCCCTCCCAGGGGATGGCCAGTTCATCAAGCGCACGGAGGCCCTGATAAAAACCAAAGAGGCTGTGCCCCGGATCCCTTGGTGTGGATCCGAAGATGACCGAAAGGTGGCACTGGGGATCGAGGTCAAGCACTAGCGGCTGACCACCGCCACGAACAATGGCGGCGGCGAGGTTGAGCGTCGTGGTGGTTTTGCCGACGCCACCCTTCTGGTTGAAAAAAGCGATGCGCATGCCGCATTGTAGCGTGCTGCGTGCATCGCGCCTGCTTTTCGATCTTATATACAAGCTACTGGTTTTCCCTTAGAATTCTTCCCCTTGCTCCATCGGCAGGCAAGGGTTTCAAGCCTTTGCCGGCAGCTACCTGTTGGGTGCGGATGCGTGGATTTTCCGGCGGCGCAAGCCGCCGTTTAAGTTTCAGAGCCTCATCAAGGGGTTGGATATGTCTCACTTAATGAACACCTACGCCCGCTTGCCGGTCGCCTTCAGTCATGGCGACGGAAGTTGGGTAACCGACACCGAGGGAAAAATTTATCTCGATGCGTTGTCGGGAATCGCCGTATCAACTCTCGGGCACAATCACCCTGATCTGGTGGCGGCCATTGCTGCGCAGGCCGGACGCCTGCTACATACCTCCAATCTTTACCGTATGCCACAGCAGGAGCAATTGGCCGACAAGCTGGCCGACCTGTCCGGCATGGACGAGGTTTTTTTCTGCAACTCGGGTTGTGAAGCCAACGAAGCGGCAATCAAACTGTCACGTTTCTATGGCCACCAGCAGGGTATAGACAGTCCGGCCATCATCGTCATGGAAAAGGCTTTCCATGGGCGCACTTTGGCGACTCTTTCGGCCACCGGCAACCGCAAGGCGCAAGCCGGTTTCGAGCCACTCGTTTCGGGCTTTGTGCGCGTGCCCTACAACGATCTGGAGGCCATTCGTGCGATTGCCGGACATAACAAGAATGTTGTTGCCGTCATGCTCGAAATCGTTCAGGGTGAAGGTGGAATTCACATCGCCGATGTCGATTTTTCAGCGTGGTCTGCGTCAGCTTTGCGACGAAAAGGGATGGCTCCTGGTTTGTGATGAGGTGCAATGTGGCATGGGTCGTACCGGTACCTGGTTCGGTTTCCAGCATGCCGGCATTCGCCCGGATGTGGTGACCCTCGCCAAGGGCCTTGGCGGCGGTGTTCCTGTTGGCGCCTGCCTTGCCGCCGGCAAGGCGGCTGGCCTTTTCAAACCGGGCAATCACGGTTCGACCTTTGGCGGTAACCCGCTGGCCACCACGGCAGCCCTGACCACCATCGAAGTGATCGAAAGAGACCAGTTGATCGCCAGCGCCGTTTCAGTCGGGCGCTCGATTCGCGAAGGTCTGGCGCAGGCGCTGAAAGGCGTTAGCGGTATTGACGACATCCGCGGTCAGGGTTTGATGATCGGAATCGAGCTGGATCGCCCCTGTGGCGAACTGGTGACGCGCGGCCTGGCAGCGGGGTTGCTGATCAATGTGACTGCCGACAAGGTGGTGCGCCTGTTGCCGCCGCTGACCTTCAGTGCCGACGAAGGGCGCGAGCTTGTCGTGCGGCTTTCCGCATTGATCCGTGATTTTCTCGCGGCCTGATCGAGAGCTGTGATGACACGCGTCAAGCACGGCGTCAAACATTTCCTGCAGTTCAAGGACTTCACGCGCGAGGAATTCGATTACCTGTTCGAGCGTACACGCTGGATCAAGGCGCAGTTCAAGTCCTACAAACGGCACTGGCCGCTGAGTGATCGTACCCTGGTGATGATTTTCGAGAAGGCCAGTACCCGTACCCGCCTTTCCTTTGAGGCCGGCATGCAACAGCTTGGCGGTGCCGCAATTTATCTGAATACCCGCGATTCACAACTCGGTCGCGGCGAGCCGGTCGAGGATGCCGCGCAAGTGATTTCGCGCATGAGCGACCTGATCATGATTCGCACCTTTGAACAGGAAATAGCTGAACGCCTGGCGGCACACTCCCGCGTGCCGGTGATCAACGGTCTGACCAATGAGTACCACCCGTGCCAGATCATGGCCGATATCTACACCTATATCGAACAGCGCGGTCCGATTCAGGGGAAGACGGTTGCCTGGATCGGTGATTCGAACAATGTCTGCAATACCTGGCTGCAGGCCGCCGAAGTGCTGGATTTTAACGTCAATGTATCGACGCCGCCGGGTTATGAGGTTGAATCCGAGCGCGCGGGTCTTTACGGTACCGGCCACTTCAAGCAGTTTGCCGATCCGATGGCAGCGGCAAAGGATGCCGACATCGTGACCACCGATGTGTGGACCTCGATGGGCTTTGAAGCCGAGAACGCAGAACGATTGCGCGATTTCGCCGATTGGCAGGTGGACAGCGAGATGATGCAAGTTGCCCATCCGCATGCGCTTTTCCTGCATTGCCTGCCGGCACATCGGGGCGAAGAGGTATCAGCCGAGGTTTTCGACGGTGCGCAGAGCGTTGTCTGGGACGAGGCCGAGAATCGCCTGCATGTACAAAAAGCGCTGATGGAATACCTGGTCCTCGGTCGTACGAATCGGTGAGGAGAAAAGCGTGAGGAGTGAGCAGCAAGCCGGCGCCCACTCCCTATTCTTCTCTCCTTACTCCTAACTGGAAGTCAAACAATGAGTGAAATCAAGAAGGCCGTTCTGGCATATTCCGGAGGTCTGGATACCTCGGTAATTCTCAAGTGGTTGCAGGATACCTATCACTGCGAAGTCGTGACCTTCACGGCGGATCTGGGTCAGGGTGATGAACTGGAAGCGGCGCGACCGAAAGCGATAAAATTCGGCATCAAGCCCGAGAATATCTACATTGAAGATCTGCGTGAAGAATTCGTGCGCGATTACGTATTTCCGATGTTTCGCGCCAATACGGTTTACGAGGGTGAATATCTGCTTGGCACCTCGATTGCGCGACCGCTGATCGCCAAGCGGATGATCGACATCGTCAACCTCACCGGTGCGGATGCGGTGGTGCACGGTGCGACCGGCAAGGGCAACGATCAGGTGCGCTTTGAACTCGGTGCCTATGCGCTCAAGCCGAACATCAGGATCATTGCGCCGTGGCGCGAGTGGGACCTGCTCTCGCGCGAGAAGCTGCTGGCCTATGCCGAGCAGCACGGCATACCGGTCGAGATGAAGCACAAGGAGGGAGGGTCGCCCTATTCGATGGATGCCAACCTCCTGCATATCAGTTACGAAGGTCGTCATCTGGAAGAACCGTCTGCCGAGGCCGAAGAGTCTATGTGGCGCTGGACCGTGTCACCGGAAGCCGCTCCCGATGCCTCTGAATATGTCGACCTCGAATTCGAGAAAGGCGACCTGGTCGCCATCAACGGCAAGCGCATGCCGGCGGACCAATTGCTAGGCCTGCTCAATCAGTTGGGTGGCAAGCATGGTGTGGGTCGTATCGATCTCGTCGAGAACCGCTACGTCGGAATGAAGTCACGTGGCTGTTACGAGACCCCCGGCGGTACCATTCTGCTGCGAGCACACCGTGCCATCGAGTCGATCACCCTGGATCGCGAAGTCGCCCACCTCAAGGATGACCTGATGCCGCGTTATGCCAGCCTGATCTACAACGGCTACTGGTGGAGTCCTGAGCGTCGCGCCTTGCAGTCGCTGATTGACACCACACAGCAAACGGTCAATGGATGGGTCCGTCTTAAACTCTACAAGGGTAACGTCATCATCACCGGGCGTGATTCGAAGACCGATTCACTGTTCGATTCGACTATTGCCAGCTTTGAGGACGATGCCGGCGCTTACGACCAGAAGGACGCTGGCGGTTTCATCAAACTCAATGCGTTGCGCATGCGCATTGCCGCAAACCTGTCCAGTCGCAAGGGCCAGGACTAAGAGAAAATCGCAAAGATGTTTGGACTGACTGAAGAACAGATTTCGGATTTCGGCATGACTTTCGGGATCGGTGCCTTCATGCTCTACATGCTGTTCATCATTGGCGAAATAGCGTGGAAGTCGAAGGCGGGAAAGACCGGTACCATCATACTGTTTTTCGTGCTCTCTTTTGGCATGCTCGGCTTCATTGCCAAGGCCGTCATTCAAAAATTATGGGGACTCTGAACATGGCACAATTCGATAACGTGAGTATCATCAAACAGGCCAACGTCTACTTCGATGGCCGCTGCGTCAGTCACACCATACAGTTTGCCGACGGCAGCAAAAAGACCGTGGGTGTGA
Source organism: Candidatus Propionivibrio dominans (assembly GCA_016709335.1). GTDB lineage: Bacteria > Pseudomonadota > Gammaproteobacteria > Burkholderiales > Rhodocyclaceae > Propionivibrio > Propionivibrio dominans. The sequence goes on from JADJNC010000021.1 coordinate 32,064, forward strand.
TTCTACCCTCTTCGTTGACCTTCAATACCGGAGCGCCTGAAGTCATGGAAGGCGTTGGAGGTTCCTGCCGGGTTCGACTGAAGGGTCAGAGTGACTGGGAAACCTATGCCGCCGGGCAGTCTTTCGATGTTCCCGCCAACTCGTCGTTCGAAATCGCCTGCGACGAGCCGTATCATTACGTTTGTCATTTTGGCTAAGCGGAGGCGGCGATGCCATCATTCGATTTTTCTTCAGAAGTTGACATGGTGGCGCTGAAGAACGCCATCGACGTGACCGGAAAAAAGATCATCGGGCGTCATGACTTCAAGGGCACCAGCGCCAGGGTCGAGTTGAACGATAAGGACAAAGTCATTACATTGTCCGCCGACTCGGACTTTCAGCTCAACCAGATCAAGGACATTCTTTTTCCGGAGATGGAAAAGAAGGAGCCGGATTGCAGCAAGCGCCTTGATCATCAGGCCGTGCAGAAAATCTCGGGCGACAAGGTCAGGCAGGAACTGAAGATCAAGGTAGGTATCGAGAGCGAGTTGGCCAAAAAGATCGTCAAGCTGCTCAAGGACTCGAAGCTCAAGGTGCAGGCGGCCATTCAGGGCGATGCCGTGCGTGTGAGCGGTGCCAAACGCGATATTCTGCAGGAAGCCATTGCCCTGGTTAAGAAGTCGATCACCGACTTTCCGATCAAGTACGGAAACTTCCGCGATTGAGTTCGATTTTCAACGAGGGAAGGTGTCGCCACCGGATAATGGGTTCGCTAATCAACCCGCCTGGGTTCTGGCCTGCTTTTTGAACCATCGCCTGCGCTTCTTTGGCATTATCAGCTGCCGATACACGGCACCATTCGCCTATTGAGTTCCGATGCCCATCACGTCAAAAACTGTTGAAGGTCTGGAAGAAAAGGAGCGCATCAATCCTGGCGTATTGTCCTGGGTGGAGGAATTGCGCCGCGTTTCGATGGCGGTCAGCAAGAAGACCAGCAAGGCCTCCGCCAGTCGAAACCAGATCTTTTACTTCCTGCACTGGACAGAGGATGGCTGTGGCTTCGGGGTGACCGTGCACAAGGGCCGTGAAGCCGAGAACGCCATGGAGTGGTGGACGATTGATCGTGCGCTGATCAAGCCCCCCCCCTTCGTTGCCGAGGAGGATGTCGGCATCCTTCGCCTGCTGTGGTCTGAGCGGTCCCATGACAGTGGTTTGCGCGCCTTTAGTCTCGGTCCGAAGCACGGCGGCGATATTCTGCAGCGGATGGCAAGGACGGGTCGCCTTTATCCGGCAAATGATTTCTCCCCGTTGATGCTGGCCGAGACGCGACCGGCGATCGTGAGTTGGCTGCTTGATGGCAACGGGCGACAAAGGCCGTGCTTTACTCCGACCCCCGCAGCCAGTCTGGTTATTCCCCTGCAACCCCCTGGTATGTTGATCTGGATGAAAGTGTCATCGGTGCCCTGGATGTGCCAGGCAACCCAGCTGTCATTGCGCGCCTGTTTTCTCTGCCACCGCTGTCAGCCAAGGAGGCCGCTCTGGTTGCCGAAGCATTGACTGAACTTGCGCCCGAATTGCAGATTCCCGCCGAGGATGCCAGTGACCGTCTGCGCCGCATTGACACCAGTCCTGTTCCGGTATTGCGCCTGCAGACGCTGAATACGCATGGCAACAGAAACTGGCGCGGCTATGTCGCCAGCTTCAACCCCGGAACTTTTGATGTCGTGCTGCCGGTGTTCCGTTATCAGGACGCAGAGATCAAACCGGATGACATCCGGGAGTTTACCGCGTTGCCCGATGGCGAGACGGTACGCATCCTGCGACGCAGCGAGCAGGAAAGGGTATTGATGAACAGCCTGGCTGAAACCGGGTTGCAGAAAATCCCGGGCTATGCCCTGCATACCTTCGGCAGTCCTCCCGATAGTGCCTATGGTCTGGCCAATGAATCGTTCTGGCCGGCCTTCATGCAGGAAGGGATACCCCTGTTGCGCAATGCCGGCTGGCAGATCGAGTTCGAAGATGATTTTCGTCATCATGCGCTGCACGTCGAAGCGTGGGATGCAGAGCTTTTCGAGTCGGACAACGGCTGGTTTGATCTCGATATGGGCATCATCGTCGAAGGCCAGCGTTTACCGCTGGCGCCACTGCTGGCGTCGCTGTTCAGGCGTGATGCACGCTGGCTGGACAGCGCACTGCTGAACCGGATTGCCGATGACGAAATGATTGAACTCATGACGCCGGCCAGTCTGCGTATCCGTGCGCCCGCCGGGCGTTTGAAGCCGCTGGCTGCGACCTTGATCGATCTCTTCGACGGGTTTTCAGGTGGCGATACGTTGCGTCTCTCACGTTTTGATGCTCCGCGTCTGGCCGAACTGAGCGACACCAGCCGCTGGCAGTTCCGTGGACAGCGGGACGTGCTGGCGCTTGCCGACCAGTTGTCGGCGGCTCAGGGAATCGCTCACATCGACTCGCCCGCCGGTTTGGGGCTGGAACTGCGTTCATACCAGAAGGAAGGCCTGGCCTGGTTGCAGTTTCTTCGCCAGCAAAAGCTGTCCGGCATCCTGGCCGACGACATGGGCCTGGGCAAAACCGCCCAGGCGCTGGCGCACCTGCTGCTGGAAAAGGAAGCCGGGCGACTGGATCGACCGGCGCTGATCGTATTGCCGACTTCACTGATTTTCAACTGGAAGAATGAAGCCGTGCGCTTTGCGCCGAGCCTTTCCATCCTTTCCCTGCACGGCGCGGAACGCAAGGCCCGATTTGTTGACATTCCCGTGCACGACGTCGTCCTGACCACTTATCCTCTGCTCTGGCGCGATGCCCACGAGTTGACCCTGCACCGCTATCACCTGCTTATTCTTGACGAAGCGCAAACCGTCAAGAATGCCCGCAGTCAGGGTGCAGAAGTGGTGCGCAAGATCGAGGCGCGGCACCGTCTGTGCCTGACCGGTACGCCTCTGGAAAACCATCTGGGCGAATTGTGGAGCCAGTTTGATTTCCTGTTGCCCGGATTTCTTGGCGACAGCAATACCTTTGTCAAATACTGGCGCACCCCAATCGAGAAGCAAGGCGATGCACAAAGGCGCAATTTGCTTGCCAGGCGCATTCGCCCGTTCATCCTGCGGCGCAAGAAGGAAGAAGTGGCTCGCGAGTTGCCGCCCAAAACGATCATCGTCCGTAAAGTCGAACTTGCAGGTAGTCAGCGCGATCTCTACGAGACCATCCGTGCGGCCATGGATGCCATGGTGCGCGAGGAGGTGGCCAGCAAGGGGTTCGGCCGCAGCCAGATCGTGATCCTGGATGCGTTGCTCAAACTGCGGCAGGTCTGCTGCGATCCTCGTCTGGTCAAGGCGGCATCGGCGCAGCGGGTCACGGAACGCGCCAAGCTGGATCTGCTGATGACCATGCTGCCCGAGCAGGTCGATGAGGGGCGGCGCATTCTGCTCTTTTCGCAATTCACCAGCATGCTGTCACTGATTGAGAATGAGCTTAAACAGGCCGGTCTCGATTATGTCATTCTGACCGGCGAGACCAGCGACCGCGAAACGCCGGTGCGTCGATTCCAGGCCGGCGAAGTACCCATTTTCCTGATCAGCCTCAAAGCCGGGGGGGTCGGACTTAATCTCACTGCGGCCGATACGGTGATCCACTTTGATCCGTGGTGGAATCCGGCCGTTGAAAACCAGGCGACCGATCGTGCTCATCGTCTTGGTCAGGACAAGCCGGTGTTTGTTCTAAACTCATCATCGCCGGCAGTATCGAGGAAAAGATTCTTGCCTTGCAGGAACGCAAGGCGGATCTCGCTGCCGGGATTCTGTCCAAGGATCGCAGTATCGACCTGAAATTCGGAGAAGACGACATCGCCGCCCTCTTCGCGCCGCTCCCCACTTAAGGCGCAGGCGGCGCTGTTATCGCCGTGTGCGGTTCTACATAGGCGCAACCCAGGCAGGCGAAAGAATCAGGGCGTTGCCGGGAGCGGGAAAATTTCGCCTGGTTTTATGCGATCCCCGAGGGCGTTCGGAAATTCATTGAAGCAGACATATTTCAAACAGACTTGGGGAACCTATAGGGACGATGGAAGTCGTATAGGCCGATAAAAAGAATATTTCCTTGTTCGGGTCGGGTTGTGCAGCAGAGAGAATGCCATGAAACAAAGCGTCTAACGAGTTTCATCAGCCTGTATGTTTGACCGGAAAGGCCTGGTCAGACATAATTTGTTATTTTTCCCTCTTCCGCCATTCGGGTAGCCACAACGGTTTTTTTGGACACCGGCGTGCTTGCCGAATGCTTGAGAGATTTAACCGGATCGGATCAGATAAATGACCAAGAACCACGCGTCACTCGCCATTGACCCCTATTACGACGGCGTTCCCGCGTACATGACCGAGGTTTACGACTGGGCGTATGTCGATCCGAAGTGGGTACGTGTGCTGGATCACAATCTGGTGGTGCGGGTGCAGTTGTTTCTTAACGACCAGCGTCTGATTCGTTCCTATCTGAACGAGATCAAGGAAGGAATGCGCGTGTGGCAACTGGCTCACGTTTATGGCGATCTGGTGACACGAGCGGCGCACAGAGTGGGGCCGAATGGCGTTTTCCACATGACCGATGTTACGCCGATCCAGCTTGAGCATGCCCAGCGCAAGCTGGCCGGCCTGGAGTGGACCAAAGTCATTCGCAGCGATGCGGCCAGTTTCAACAGCGAAGAGCGTGTTGATTATGACCTGATCTGCAGCTTCTTCCTGCTGCACGAGGTTCCGGATGAGAAAAAATACGAAATCGTCGATCACATGCTGGAAAAATTGCCCAAAGGCAGCAAGGCTGTTTTCGTCGATTACCATAATCCGGCCAAATGGAATCCGGTTCGCTACATCCTCAAAATCGTCAATCGCTATCTGGAACCGTTTTCTGAAACGCTCTGGAAGAACGAGTTAAGCAGTTACGCCAGTCAGGCCGAACGCTTTACCTGGCGTAAGCGCACGTTTTTTGGTGGCGTTTATCAGTGCGTGGTGGTTGAACACAAGTCGTAGTTGTGCGTAAGTTCTCGTCCTGACCCAGCGAACAACTGAAAACGCGCGGCCTTGCAAGGCCGCGCGTTTTTTTTTCCGGTGTCCGTTGGCTTGCCTGCGTGTTGTTACACAGGCGAAAACCGTTCGGAGCGGGAAGGCATCAATCGCTTTTCAGCCCTCTGATCCAGACCGAATACAAATGGTCGGCCAGTTGTCGCATGGCCGGGAGGCGATCCTGTACTTGCATCAGCATCTGTTCCGGAGTCTGAACCGTCGATGGCAAGGGGTTAAGCCCCTCTACTTCGGCGGGCCAGGACTTGCACCACACTTCGATCATTTCAGGGGTCATTTCAACATGGCACTGCATCGCCAGATGCAAGCCGCACGCGAACATCTGGTTGGCGCAAAACGGATTGGTCAGAATGCGTTGCGCGCCTGACGGAATGCTGAAAGTCTCGCCATGCCACTGGAAAACAGTCGCCACATCGCCTGGGTCAAGAGCATCGTGCAGCCATCGGCGTGCGCTGTCGTTGACTTCGGCGCAGGCTTTCCCCAGCCGATTTCCTTGACCGGGCTGCGCGTGATGCGGCCACCGAGTGCCTTGCTGATGAGCTGACCCCCGAGACAATGTCCGATGACCGGAATGCCTCTGGCATCGGCATCGCGAATCAGCGCGCACAAGGACTCGATCCACGGCAGCGGATCGTTGACGCTCATTGGCCCCCCCATCAGGCACAGGCCGGAGAATGTATCAGCATAATCGGGTACAGCTTCGCCTTGGTCGATGGCGATCAGTTGCCATGGAATCGAGTGCAGGTCGAGGAATGTGGCAAAATAGCCTGGTCCCTCGGTTTTGGTGTGGCGAAAAATGGCGATTGGTTTCATGTTAGGACGATTTCTGATCGGCGGTACGGGTTTCCGGTGCGCAGTGGATTTTACGCGCACCTTACTGCTCTGCCTATGGCTGATTGCACCTTTCGCACATGCTGCGGATGTCGGTCTGGCCGGCTTGTTTCCGGGCAAGGCCCTGCTGACCATCAACGGCGGACCGCCACGAATTGTTTCGATCGGTGTCAGGACCGACGAAGGGGTAACCGTGCTTTCCGTCGAGGGTGAAACAGCGACCCTGGAAATTGATGGCAAGAAGCGGGTCTTGCGTGTCGGGCAGAACGTTGCATCGCAGTCGTCAGGAAGCGGCCCGGCGACAGCCGTGCTGACCGCCGATGGTCGAGGGCATTTTGTGACTACCGGAAATATCAATGGGACGAGCATCCGTTTTCTGGTGGATACCGGGGCGTCGATGATTTCATTGGGGGCCGCCGACGCGCGCCGGATAGGCATTGATGCCAGCAAGGGGCAGGTCGGGTACACGCAGACCGCCAACGGGGTGACGCAGGTGACCCTGGTCAAGCTCAATGCCGTGCGCGTCGGTGAGATCGTACTGAACAATGTCGACGCCACGGTACATCAACACGATTTGCCGATTGCCCTGCTCGGCATGAGTTTTTTGAACCGTATGGAAATACAGCAAAATGGCGAGACCATGACGCTGAAGAAACGCTACTAGGAGAATTGCATGCCCCATCGCGACCAGGAAATCATCATGTTGCGCCGCGAACTCGAAATGTTGATGGGCGAGCGGCAGACCCTGCTACGGGTTGTCGGTGCAAGTGCTGCACTGATCGCCAGTCTGGACAGCAAGCGACTGCCGGTCGGTGCCGTAGAGTCTGCCGACCAGGTGGCGACGTTGATCAATGCCCTGTCTGAAGAAACACTGCAGGATGCACTCACTGCCGTACGTGCCGAAATAGAGGATGAGGAAGCTGGAAACGAAAAATGACACCTTTGCCCTGACACCGGACGCTTCGAATGCGGAGGTGCTCGATCTTGACCGCTTGCGTTCGGTGCTGTATCCGGTTCCTTCGCGGACCGGGTTTGTAATTGAGGATGGGGTCGGCGACGAGGAACTGACGCCGGCTTCGGTGCTTTTTCCGATTGTCCTGCGCGAGAGCGGGCCTTCGGTGCTGCTTACCCAGCGCACAGCGCATCTGAAGGATCATCCGGGACAGATCAGTTTCCCCGGCGGGCGTGTCGAACCTGAGGATGCTTCGTCAGCACACACTGCTCTGCGTGAAGCAGAGGAAGAAATCGGGCTGTCTTCAGCGCATGTCGAGATCCTCGGCTATTTGCCAGAATACCGCACCGGTACCGGCTATTGCGTGACACCGGTGGTAGCGATAGTGACGCCGCCATTCGAATTGCGCCCCGATCCCTTTGAAGTGGCGGAAATTTTCGAAGTGCCGTTTGCCTTTTTGATGGACTCCGCCAACCATCAGCGGCATTCATTGCACCATCGCGGCAAGTTGCGCCACTATTTCGCCATGCCTTACGGGGAGTACTTCATCTGGGGTGCTACCGCCGGGATTATCGTGACGCTTTCCCGGGCCCTGGCTGCCTGAATCCAGTGAGTTCCAGGGACAACTGGTACCAGAATGACTCAGACCTTATAAACCGCCATGCACCCCATTATTCCCTGATGAAGCGGGTGCTTCGTCGCTTCGGCAAGTGCCCATGAAATATGGTATCTTGCTTTTTTCCTGAAACCAGGCGGGCGCAGATCGCTTTGTGCCATGCCATCAAAAATTCCGCATGAGCCTTTTTTCACTGGTTGCCGTTCTGCTGATCGAGCAGATCTGGCCCTTGCCTTACCGCCAGGTAGTTCATGAACCACTTTCCCGGCTGGCCCGGTTTCTTGAAGGCCTGTTTAACGCCGGTGAGCGCAGTCATGGCCTGATCGCCTGGCTGATTGCCGTCGGCGGACTCGTTCTCGTCGCCGGCAGCGTTCATGTCGCACTGCATTTGCTCAACCCGCTGCTGGCCTGGCTGTGGAGTATCCTGATCCTTTATCTGACCATGGGTTTCCGGCTGTTCAGCCACTATTACACGGATATTCAACTGGCCCTGCGCATGGACGATTTGCCCCATGCGCGCAAGCTGCTGGCTGAATGGCGGGGGCGTCCAGCCGATGGTCTTGCATCTTCGGATATCGCCCGTCTGGCGATTGAGGAAGCGCTCAGTGCATCACATCGTCATGTCTTTGGCGTGCTCGTCTGTTTTGTCCTGCTGCCGGGGCCGTGTGGTGCTGTCCTGTATCGCGCAGCGGCTTTTTTTGCCGAAGTCTGGGGAAAACGCAGCGATGCCGACGCCGGCGGCTTCGGAAAGTTTTCACAACAGGCCTTTGCTGTTATAGACTGGTTGCCCTTGCGGGTTACCGCCACCGGTTTTGCCATAGTCGGCGATTTCGAGGATGCGGTTTACTGCTGGCGAACGCAGGCCGACAAATGGCCGGAGCAAGATACCCAGTTGGGTGGCGGCATCGGCATTGTCTTGGCCAGCGGTGCAGGGGCTCTGGGTGTGCGTCTGGGCATGCCGGTAGTCGAGGCCGGCGAAATTGCCGATCGCGCCGAGATGGGTACCGGTGATGAAGCGGACGTTGATTTCATGCAGAGTGCAGTGGGCTTGGTCTGGCGTGCCCTGTTGCTCTGGTTGTTGCTGTTGCTGTTGTTGGGTTTTGCCAGTCTGGTGGGTTCGTAATCGATAAATACACTTAGGAGATTGTTAACATGAGCAGAGATGTTGTCGTTTTAAGCGCAGTCCGTTCGGCGATCGGTACCTTCGGCGGTTCATTGGCCTGGATTGAGCCATGTGAGTTGGCCGGTATCGTCATGAAGGAATCGATTGCCCGTTCCGGCGTAGATCCAAAGGAAATCAATTATGTGACGGTAGGTACCGTTATTCCGACCGATTCCCGCTTTGGCTACGTCTCCCGCGTTGCCTCCATCCAGGCCGGTTTGCCGATGGACTCAATCGCCATGCAGGTCAGTCGCCTGTGTTCTTCCGGTCTGCAGGCCATTGTGACTTCAGCACAGAACATCATGCTCAGTGACAGTGACTACGGTATCGGCGGCGGCGTCGAAGTCATGTCGCGTGGCACCTACATGCTGCCGGCGATGCGCAGCGGCGCCCGCATGGGTGATGCCAAGGCCGTCGATTCGATGGTTGCCACCCTGAACGATCCGTTTGGTGTCGGTCACATGGGCATCACAGCGGAAAACGTCGCGGCCAAGTGGGGTATCACCCGCGAAGAACAGGATGCGTTTGCCGTCGAATCGCAGCAGCGCGCCGGGCGAGCGATCGCCGAGGGGCGCTTCAAGTCGCAGATCGTCCCGATTGTTCAGGAGACGCGCAAGGGCGATGTGGTGTTCGATACCGACGAGCACGTCAAACCCAAGACGACGCTCGAAGCACTGGCCAAAATGAAGCCTGCATTCAAGAAAGACGGCACGGTTACTGCCGGTAATGCATCAGGCATCAACGACGGAGCTGCCTTCTTTGTGCTGGCGGCAGCCGACGTGGCGGCCAAGGCAGGCCAGAAGCCGATTGCCCGCATCGTTTCATACGCCATCACCGGCATCCCGAACGAGATCATGGGCGAAGGCCCGATTTCTGCGACCAAGCTGGCACTCAAGAAGGCCGGTCTGACGCTCGACAAGATCGACGTCATCGAAGCCAACGAAGCCTTCGCTGCCCAGGCGATTGCTGTCGCCAGAGGGCTTGATCTCGATCCGGCCAAGACCAACGTGAACGGTGGTGCCATCGCCTTGGGTCACCCGATCGGCTGCTCCGGCGCTTTCATTGCCACCAAGGCCTTGTATGAGCTTCAGCGCGTCAACGGCAAGTACGCTCTGGCCACCATGTGTATCGGTGGTGGACAGGGTATCGCCGTGATTTTCGAACGTCTCTGATAACAGCGTAAATGATGTAAGAAAACCGACGGGGCGTTCGCGCCACCGTCGGTTTTTTTTCGGCTATCTGGATTTCGTGATTGATTTGTGCGGTGCAGTATTCATTGCGCTTTAAACTACAGACTGTTCTGACCGTCGGCTATCTGCCATGACCTGCCACTCGGAATATTGCTCCAATGCAGCCATTCATTTCGTGCAAAGCTCCGAAGCGGCCATTGGCCTGAGGGTGATCAACTTTTCAGCCTGTCGGGCAGGTGTGCAGCGGGAGCCGTCAGTCACAAGGAATGTCTTCGGTATATCTCCGGCGCAACGCCATTCACGAAACGTACCTTTCTGAGGGTCAGCTTCTCTCCCCATAGCCGCCATTCTCCAAACATCAGGCATCAGGCAGTGCTTGGGGTGCGATTAGAGTAGCTTTACTGCAAATCGTGACGCATGCTGGCGCGACATCGATGATTGACTGCGGTGCTCGGCGTTAGCCATACTCCCCGAAGGCCCATTGGATTTCCTATCCTTTGTCCTTCGACCTAGCGGGATTTCGCGTTGCCGGAACGCTGAACAGTCCTGCGCCCCAGAGTCTGCTGCAGTTCGTCAACCTGATCGATCAGCGTGATGAAATGCCTGCCGAAAGCGGTCAGATCGTATTCCACGCGCGGCGGCACTTCGGGGAAGCTGGTCTTGTCCAGAATGCCAAATCGTACCAGCTTGGCCAGTCGCTCGTTGAGTACCTTGCCGCTGAGGCCGTCAATCGCATGCTCCATTTCGCCAGGACGGCGCACTCCTTTTCGCACCAGACTCAAAACGGTCAGCGACCATTTGCAGCCAATGATGCTTTCCACCATCTGATGAACGCTGGGATTGCTCATGTGCCGAAAATATTTATCCTGTTTGTAATCAACAAAATGCACCAAAAGGTGCCTACCCGACCGGTTTGTACCCGCTTGCCGCGACCATCGCCGGCTCGTAGATTGGTTCCTGTCTGCTCCCTCAAAACCCAATCGAAAGGAATGCAAAATGCGAATCAATCTTTCTCGCGCAGCGTCCATTATCGTCCTATTCGCTGCTGTTTCAAGCACCGTCGGTGCGGCGGATGCAAACCCGGTGCCTTATCCGAAAGGCTATCGCGACTGGCACCATGTCAAGTCGATGGTCATCAATCCGGGCCACGGGCTCTACGATGCGTTCGGAGGCATTCACCATCTTTACGCGAACAAGGCCGCTATAGCGGGTTACAAGACGGGGAAATGGGCTGACGGCGCCGTCATCGTTTTCGACCTGCTCGAGGCGAAGTCGGCCGACAACGCCGTCGTCGAAGGTTCGCGCAAGGTGGTTGGTGTCATGCATCGCGACGCGCCCAATATGCCACGACCGGCGGCTGGGGCTACGAGGATTCAAGGGCGACAGCAGCACCGAACGCGCGGTGGGCGCCAATGCACTGACGGCCTGCCACCAGTGCCACATCGCGCAAAAGGACGCCGGCTTCGTCTTCAGCAAGGCCCTTCAGATCGGGGTTCCGCCGCCCCCCCTGTGCGTTTCGCAGTGGCTCAACAGCAATCGCTCCATCACGCTGGATGAATTGCGCGGCAAGGGTGGTGCTGGTTCATGCGTTTCAGATTTGTGCCCGGCCGCGTCATGCAGGCCGCCAATGGCAGTGCCCCTGTGAGCGCTATCAACAAGGCCGGCCGGACAGCGACGTGGCGGTGATCGGATTGCACACCGTCTTCGAACATCACGAGGTCATGACGCCGACGGCACTCGCGGTCTATCTGCGCGAATTCCGCATCCCTTTCCCGGTGGCGGTGACCGGGCAAGTGCAGACGGACCGATCCCCCAAACCCCAGCCGCGCTCCACGCGATGCAGGGCACGCTTGACAAGCTTGTTGATCGACCGGGCCGGGCGTTTGCGCAACACTTTTTCGGCGTCGAGTCGGACCAGTAGATGGTCGCGGACATTGATATCCTCCATCACGGAACCGGCGTAGGGGGAACGGCTAGTTGGCGAAGCTAGGTTAGAGCGCCCGCTGGCAAGCGCCCGCCCAAGTAATTTTCCCGGAACAGGTGCCATCGCTGCACCTGCCCGAAATAGCTGAAAAATCAAAATCGAAAATTGAAGGCCGCTTCCCGCCATTCACGATGGTTGGCGCAAATCGGCCGCTTCCATTTTCCGCCACCGGCAACGGGTCGATTGCGGAAGCTCAGCATCGCTCTAGCCCCGCATTGTCTATCGCCAATTTGGTGCGCAGCACCACCGTTGACCTCGCGTCACTCATTGAACCCGGAGACTTCGACTGCCTCAGTAGAGCAGGAAATCCTTTCGCTCGGCCTCCCAGGCGGCTTCGTCGGCCAGCGCCAATGCGTCGAGGTCGGCCGGCTTCGCGGACGGATCGTCGACCCACTCGCGCAGCAGCGGGCTGCCGTTGATCAGGTCGATAGCCAGCCGGTCATTCTCGTATTCGTAGGCGAAGTCACGCCACAGCGCATAGTCCGGTTGCAAGCGGCGCAGTGCCTTGAAGGCCAGGCTTTGTAAGCGCCACGGACGGAAGGTGTGGTGCCGGTAGCCGGGATCTTCAACATGAATCTGCACGCCCTTGCACAGTTGGCCGGCGTGTTTGTGGAAGGTCGGCTCGAACCAGCACTCGCGCAGGCGGCAGCCGGCAAGCCACGCCGGGGCGAGGGCGAACATTTCGCCGATCAGTGCCCGTGCGTCGATGTCCGGCGCGCCGAACAGCTCAAGCGGGCGGGTCGTTCCGCGCCCTCGGAGAGCGTCGTTCCTTCGAGCATCACGGTGCCGGCGTAGCAGCGCGCCATCGAGAGAGTCGGCGCATTCGGGCTGGGATTGATCCACGAACGTTCGCCGAGCGGCCAGCCATAACCGGGCGCGTCTTCGGGCCGCCAGCCGTGCATGCGGATGACTTCGCATTCGACATCGAGTTTGAGGGTGGCGATGAACCACTGCGCCAGCTCGCCCATGGTCAGGCCGTGGCGCATCGGCAGCGCACCGGCGCCTACAAAGCTCTCCCAGCCCGGACGCAAGCGTAGCCCTTCCAGCGGGCGGCCGGCGGGGTTCGGTCGCTCGAGTATCCACACCGTCTTGCCGTGTTCGGCAGCCGCTTCGAGCAGATAGCGCAGCGTGGTAATGAAGGTGTAGATGCGGCAGCCAAGATCCTGCAGGTCGATCAGCAGCACGTCAAAAGTGTCCATCATCGACGGCGTCGGGCGACGTACTTCGCCGTACAGGCTGAATACCGGGATGCCGTGCCGTGGATCGAGATAGTCGGGCGACTCGATCATATTGTCCTGCTTGTCGCCGCGCAGGCCGTGCTGCGGGCCGAAGGCCGCACTCAAGCGCAGATCGGGGAGGGCGGCCAGCGCATCGAGGGCATGCGTCAGATCGGCCGTCACCGAGGCCGGGTGGGCGAGCAGGGCAACGCGCCTGCCGGCCAGCGGCTGGCGCAGCTCGGCTTCGGCGATCAGGCGGTCGAGACCAAATTTTATGTCGGGCATCGTGGGGCTTTCAAACGGAGTTGCGCGGGCCGCCCAGTTCCAGCGAGAAGGCATCGCGGTGGTGAAAGTCAGGCCGCAGGGCAGGGTGGCGCAGGGCCCAGTAACTGTGGCTGCCATCGACGACGTCGGCGGCTTCGATAACGGCCGCCAGCCCGATCTGCAGTCCGCCAGCACAGGCCGGCAGTCCTCCCGGAGCGAGCCGGGCTTCGATTTCCATGCGACCGGCGTAGAGGCGGGAAGTGATCTGCGGCGCATTGTTTATGGCAAGCGCTTCGTCGCGCTGTCGATAGTCCGAAAAAGCGTAGGCAGCCCACTGCCCTGAGGGGGAGAAATTGAACTCGCGGTAGGCTGGTTCGCCAGCACCGGCGACAAAGGCTTCGAAGCAGGTGTGCTCCCACAGCAGGTCGGTCCGCTCGCTTGCCCCCGTCATCGGAATCAGCAAGCGGACCATGTCGCCCCATACCCGGAAGGCGAGGCTCAGGCCACCGTCGGCCCGCATCATTGCGCTGGCCTCGACCGCACGCACCACCGGGGCCGGTGTTGCAGGGTGGCAGAGCAGGGTCAGCGGTGGTCATCTGGCGGCATGCAGCGAATTTAGCCGTTCTTGACTGGCGACAGAAAGAAAAACGGGCGTCAGCTTTTCCGGCCAGTCTGTTGTCTGGTTTATAGCGGGTAGTCCGAGTTAACGTAATCCATTTTGAATGCTATGGATCGTCAGCTCATCACTGTTGTTGGCAAGCGGCCTGCTTGGGTGGCGTGATTTTTAATGTTAATGTTTCTGTCTCGTTCTCTCACGGTTCAACGCTCATGGCGATTCTCGAAATTCGCAACGTCACGCGCCGCTTCGGCAACCTGAAGGCCGTCGATGACGTTTCCCGTCGATCGAAGCGGGCGAGTTCTTTACGCTGCTCGGTCCTCGGGTTGCGGCAAGACGACCCTGCTGCGCATGATCGCCTGGCTTCGATGAGCCCGGATCAGGGCGCGCTGTTCCTTGAGGGCCAGCCACTGGCCGGCATCCCCGGAGAAGCGCCCGGTGCACACCGTTTTCCAGAGTTACGCGCTGTTTCCGCACATGAGCGTGGCGCAGAACATCGCCTTCCCGCTGCGCATGGCGGGCAAGGACGAAGACGAGATCCGCCGGCGCCTGAAAGAGACGCTGGAACTCGTTCACCTCAGCGACAAGGCGCAGCATTTTCCGCACGAACTCTCGGGTGGCCAGAAGCAGCGCGTGGCGCTGGCGCGTGGCCTGATCAACAAGCCGCGTCTGCTCCTCCTCGACGAACCGCTGGGCGCGCTCGACGCCAAGCTGCGCGAACAGATGGAAGGCGAGCTGATCGCTCTGCAGCGCGAAGTCGGCATCACCTTCGTCTTCGTCACCCATTCGCAACAGGAAGCGCTGGCATTGTCGCACCGCATCGCGGTGATGAACGAGGGGCGCATCGAGCAGGTCGATCGTCCCGAGCAGATCTACGGCTACCCGAAAAACCGTTTTGTCGCCGACTTCATCGGCACCATCAATCTGCTGCCGGTTGAGGTGTGCGAAGCGACGCACGGCCATTTGCGACTGGCCGTTGCCGGCCTCGGCGAGATCATCGCACCGGCGCTGGCTGGCGTGAAGGCTGGCGAGCGTGGCATGTTCGCGTTGCGTCCCGAGCAGGTGCGGGTCAGCGCACACCACGAGGCACAGGAATTGCACAACCACTATCACGGCAAGGTGCGCGATTACCTCTACCTCGGAGATGTCACCGTTTATAAGGTCGAGCTGGACAACGGCGTTCTTCTGGAGGCATTGCTCGCCAATTCGGCGCCGGGCCGTGCGAAATTCTTCGAGATCGGCGATACGCTCGGCGTTGGCTGGCGCCACGATTCGGGAGTGTATCTTCGTGACTGATTTATCGACAGACGCCGCGACCAGGCCGCACGAAAGCGGGCGCGACTCCGTGTCACCCAATGGCTGGTCAGCCTGCCGCCGACGCTGTTCCTGCTCGTTTTCTTCCTTGCGCCGGCACTGATCATGCTCGTCGCTTCGTTCCAGTACCCGGCGAGTTCGGCGGACTGGCGCCGCTCTTTATCGATGGTCAGGCCAACCTGAGCCTGGAAACCTACCGCTTCTTTTTCAGCGACCTGATTTATGCCGAGATATTCCTGCGCTCATTCCTCGTCGCCGCCGCGACGACGCTGGTCTGCCTGGTCCTTGCCTATCCGCTGGCGCTGACCATTGCGCACAGCCCGAAACGCCACCGCGACCTGCTGGTGCTCCTCGTCATCCTGCCCTTTGCCAGTAATTTCCTGATCCGAATTTACGCCTGGATCATCCTGCTCGGCCCGGCCAACCTGCTGTACACGCCCTTTGCGGTGATCGCCGGTATGGTCTACGTCCATCTGCCATTCATGATCCTGCCGCTCTACACCAACCTGGAAAAGCATGACCCGGCGTTGCTCGAAGCCGCGCAGGATCCGGCGCCGGGGCGTTGACGCGCTTCTGGCGCATCACCCTGCCGCTCTCGCTGCCCGGCATCTGGGCCGGCTCGGCGCTGGTCTTCATTCCGGTGCTCGGCATGTTCGCCATTCCCGAACTGCTTGGCGGCACCGGTGACATCCTGATCGGCAATCTGATCAAGGAGCAGTTTCTCGACAACCGCGACTGGCCGCTTGGCTCGACGCTGTCGCTGCTGCTCACCGTGGCGGTGCTGGTGCTGGCGGGGTTCTCGGCGTGGGCCGGGCGGACCCGGCGAAGGCTGGCGTAATGCGCCGCAACGTCTGGCTATGGGCCGCATCGCTGGCGGTTTACGCCTTCCTCTACGTACCGCTGGCCGTGGTCGTCCTTTTTTCCTTCAACGATTCGCTGCTCAACGCGCAGTGGGTGGGCTTTACCACGCGCTGGTACAGCAAACTGATCAACAACGATGAGATGCTGCGCGCCGCCGCCAACTCACTGTTCATCGCGCTCACTGCGAGCAGCGTCGCTACCGTTCTCGGCACCATGGCCGGCATCGCGATGCACCGCTGGTCATCCGGTTTTCTGCGCTTCCTGCCTTTCCTTGTGCTGACGCCGGTGGCCATGCCCGAGATCCTGCTCGGTGTATCGCTGCTGCTTTTTTTCCGGCAGGTACTCGACCTTACGCTCGGTCTGTTCTCGATCCTCGTGGCGCACATCACCTTCTCGCTCGGCTTCGTTGCCATCATTGTGCGTGCCCGCCTGGCCGGCATGGACGAGAGTATTTTCGAAGCCGCGCGCGATCTCGGTGCCAGCCCCTGGCGCACCTTCCGTCACGTCACCTTCCCGCTCATCCTGCCCGGCATCCTGGCCGGTTTCCTGATGAGCTTCACGCTCTCCATCGACGACTTCGTGATCACCTTCTTCGTTGCCGGCGTCGGCGTCACCACATTACCGCTGCAGATCTATTCGATGATCAAGGTGGCCGTCAGCCCGGAGGTCAACGCCGTGTCGACGCTGCTCATGGCGCTGACCCTGACGCTGATCGCCCTGGCCTCGCGGCTGGCACCGGATACCTTGAAGGGGAGGGCATGAAGATGGGAAAGGCTTGCCGCCTTCGACGCAGAGGGCGCAGAGGCGCAGAGAACGCGGAGAAGGGAATAGCAGAACCTGCAATGGGCAAGATTTCGATTTTCCTCTGTGCCCTCTGCGCCTCTGCGCCCTCTGCGTTGAAAGTGCTTGCCTTTTCTTTCTTCCTTCTGACTCTTCCCATCTCTGAAGCCCGCGCCGAAGACGTGCTCTACCTTTACAACTGGAACAACTACATTTCCGAAGAGACGGTGCAGCGCTTTGAGGCGGCCTGCAAGTGCCGGCTGAAGCAGGATTACTACTCGGACAACGAGGAGATGCTGGCCAAACTGGAAGCCGGCGCCACCGGCTACGACCTGATCGTGCCGACCGGCAACGCGGTTGAATCGCTGATCCGCCGCCAGGCGCTACGCCCGCTCGACAAGACGAAGCTGTCGCACCTGACGAACATCAGGCGGGAGTTTCTCGACACTTGGTTTGACCCCGGCAACCGCTATTCGGTCCCCTATGCCAGCACGGTGACGCTTATCGGTTACAACGCCACCCGGCTCGCCGAACTCGGCCTGCCGACCGACACCTGGGCGCTGATCTTCGAGCCAAGGTACCTGGAAAAACTCAAGGGGAAAGTGACCGTGCTCAATAGCCAGCGCGAGCTGATGGCCGCCGCCATGCGCTACCTCGGCTATTCGGTGCAGACGCGCGATCCGGCGCAGTGGGATGAAGCCAAACGTCTGATCCTGCGCGCCAAGCCCTACTGGGCGACCTTCTCGAACAGCACCTATATCAAGGATCTGGCAATTGGCAACCTGTGGTCGCCCACGGTTACTCAAGCGACATGTTTCGCGCACAGCAGGACGCGCTGGAAGCCAGACGCCCCTTCACCATTGGCTTTACGACCCCGAAGGAAGGTGCGGTACTGGCCGTCGACAATTTCGTTGTGCACAAGTCAGGGCGACGTCCCGATCTGGCGCATTGCTTCATCGACTTCATGCTCGATGGCGCCAACGCCGCCGACATCTCCAACCTGATCGGTGCCGGCAACCCGAACGCGGCCGCAACGCCGTATATCAGGTCGGAAATTGCCGGCAACCCGGCCATTTTCCCGACGGCTACAGAAATGCAAGGGCTGGAAATGCTGCGCGATTTCGACCCGAAGACGCGGCGCACCCTGTCGCGCATGTGGACCGAAATAAAAGTGCGTTAGTCTTGCCTGTTCCAGTTCGAAGGTTGTGAATTGATGGATGTAAACCTCCCAAGCCGTCATTCCGGCACAAGCCGGAATCCAGTACCTTCCTCTGCCATCAGTTCAATAGTTGAGCTGCGCTTCAACCCGGCTCAGGAAACCCGCCAGTGCTTCGTTCTCGCTGTCGAACACGATCGACTCGTCCTGTTCGGCAAGGGATAGAGGCTCGCTGTTCTGTAGTTGATACGCCAGGATCGCCAGGTCGGCGTCCGAGGCATCGCTACCGGCCTGTTCCCTGGCCAGCACTCGTTTCCGCAGGGCCGGCTCGGAGGCGCGGCAGGAGAGAATCCGGAAAGGGACATGCAGTGTCCTGGCCAGATTGCGGAAGATCTCCCGCTGCCAGTGCTTGAGGCTGGCCGCATCGATGACGAGGGGGAAGCCGGCTTCCAGAATGGTCTGCGCGAGCTGTTCCAGACGCAGATAGGTGGCCCGCGTCGTTGCCGCATCATAAAGGCCGTTGTCTGGCGCCGCTGTGCTGTGCGTCAGTGCGGGCACCCCGCACAGTCGTTTGCGTTCGATGTCAGAACGCAGGCGCAGGGCACCGATGTGTTCCAGCACGGCCTCGGAGACCCAGGTTTTCCCCGATCCCGAAACGCCGTGCATGAGCAGCAACTGCGTCCTGCGTGGCCGGCTTGCACGGCTGGCGAAGGCTAGGTATTGCGAACGAATTTCCGCCTCTCTCCGCGCGTCGTGCGGCTCTTCCTGAGCGGCGCGGATTCCCGCCACCTTGGCGCGAACCAGGGCGCGATAGACGCGAAAGAAAGGCAGGCACTGCAATCCCGCGTAATCGCCGGTGGCTTCCAGGTAGCGGTTGAGAAAGCGGTGCGCAAAGTCAGGCCGCCCCCTTTCTTCGAGATCCATGCTCAGGAAGGCAACCTCGCTGATCACGTCGATCCAGCGCAGATTGGCATTGAACTCGATGCAGTCAAAAATCTTCGGCGCTCCGTGCACCAGGGCAATGTTGCCCAGATGCAGGTCACCGTGACATTCGCGGACAAAACCGGCGCGCCGGCGGGATTCCAGAAAGCCTTCGAGTCGCACAAATTCGTTGCGACTCCAGGTTTCAAGTTCATACAGTACAGCCCTGTCATTGGCGTCGTCTGTTCCGGCTTGGAGCGGCTTGAAATTCTGCGCCACCAGCGCCCATACCGCCGCAGGTGCGCCGTACTCGCTCCCCGCGCCGGCGCGCGCCACTTGTGCATGGAATTCGGCGATCTGCACGCTCAGCGCGTCAATTTTCTCTGTCCGCAATTCGCCCTGCGCCAGACGTTGGTCAAGCAAGGCCGATTGCCGGAATTCGAGCATCTTTACGGCATATTCAATGCCCTGGATGTCCCCCGGCCGGTTCGCTGCCGTTGCCCAGCCGGGGCGCGTCCGCAGTGCCGTAAATCGGTATGACGGAAAGATACAGTTCAGGAACCAGCCGGCAGTTGAGGCGAAACTCCTCGGCGCAGTAGAAGCGACGTTGCTCGAAGGCGGGTGAAGTCGAAAGCCGAGATCAACCGCTTTGATCTTGCAGGCAAAGATGCCGGTCAACAGCACTCAGGAAATGTGCGTCTCCAGCAGCGTTACCTCCTCGACCGGATGCGGGTAGCGTGCCGGGTCTTGCAGCGAGCGCACCAGGGCGAGCTGGGAATCGGCCTGGGAATCGGCCTGGGAATCGGCCTGGGAATCGGCCTGGGAATCGGCCGGGGCATCAAGCGCAGGGCCACCCCGCCCGCCGGGCGCCTGTTCTTTCAAGTGAAGTGTTTCGCTTCGTTCAGCCCAGTACCCTGAGCGCTGCGTCGTAATCGGGCTCGCTCTTGATCTCCGGGACCAACTGGCTGACATCACCTTGGCGGTTCTCGTCGAGAACGATCACCGCCCGTGCCGCAACGCCGGCCAGCGGACCATCGCTCAGCGCCACACCGTAGGCTTCGAGGAACTCGCGACCGCGCATGGTCGAAGATTAACACATCCTCCAGGCCTTCAGCGCCGCAAAACGGCTTTGCGCGAAGGGCAGGTCGGCTTCGAGATGCAGAGCACGAGCGTAATGACCAGCTTTGCGCGCTCTGGTTGAACTTGCGTACCGAGGTCCGCGGGTCGGCGTATCGATGCTTGGGAAAATGTTCAGAACCTTGCGCTTGCCGGAAAAACTGGACAGCGCAACGTCGGCCAGACCCTTGCCGACCAGCGTGAATGAAGGAGCGGTCTGACCTATTTGAGGGAAATTGCCAGCGACATGGACAGGATTGCCGCCGAGCGAGATTGTGCTTGTCATGTTAATTCCTTGTTTGTCATTGAGGGTGTAGTTTATAGCTCAGAATTTTCTTTGTCAGCATTTTGTGTGGATTGTTCATTGCGCAACTCCGTACACCTTTTCCTGGTCTATCGGCTAACATCTTGGCTGCCCCACATCCGGAACAAACCATGCACACCGATTCCCTGCCTGGTCGCTTGAAGACTATACCGCCACCGTGGCTGGTGAATACCGTTCATCGATGTGGACATCCGTCCGCAGGGGACACTGGTGGTCAGCACCTGAACTGTGTGCGCAATCCTGCGCTGGCCGGTGAGCACCCGCTGCGGCTCGATGGCGTGGAACTCGAAACCCTCTCGGTCAGCCTCGACGGGCAACTGCTTTCCGCAGACGCCTACCGCCTGAGCGCAAACCAGCTTGTACTGAACGGGTTGCCCGAGCGCTTCACGCTGCAAACGCGGGTGCGCATTCAGCCGGACAGCAATACGCAGCTCTCCGGCTGTATCGCAGCCGGGACGGTTATTCTACGCAGTGCGAACCACAAGGTTTTCGCCGCATCACGTGGTTCATCGACCGCCCGGATGTCATGGCCTGCTACACCGTCACCCTGCACGCCGACAAGGCGGCCTTTCCCTTCCTGCTGGCCAACGGCAATCCGCTGACCAGTGGCGAAGAGCCGGATGGCCGCCATTATGCCACCGGGAAGATCCTTCCGGAAGCCCTGCTATCTCTTCGCCCTGGTTGCCGGCAAGCTCGATGTCCTGCGCGACACCTACTGCACCGCTTCCGCCGCAACGTCCGGCTGGCCATTTACGTCGATCCGGGCAAGCTTGATCAGTGCGCTCACGCCATGGCGGCGCTGAAGAAGTCGATGCGCCGGGACGAGGAAGCCTTCGGCCTCGAATGCGACCTTGAACACTACATGATCGTCGCGGTCGGCGACTTCAACATGGGCGCCATGGAGAACAAGGGCCTCAACATCTTGAACACCGGTACGTGCTGGCGCGTGCCGACGTGGCCACCGATGTCGATTACGAGAATATCGACCGCGTGGTGGCGCATGAGTATTTCCACAACTGGACCGGCAACCGCGTGACCTGCCGCGACTGGTTCCAGCTTTCGCTGAAGGAGGGGCTGACCGTCTTCCGCGATCAGGAGTTCGGAGCCGACACGCACAGCCGCGAGACAGCGCGTATCCGCGAGGTGCGCGGCCTGCGCGCCGTCCAGTTCCCGGAAGATGCCGGCCCGATGGCGCGGTCGCCTTCCGGCGCGGCATGGATCTCTACTTTTCCCGCCATGACGGGCAGGCGGTAACCTGCGACGACTTCGTCGCGGCCATGGCCGATGCCGCCGGTTTTGACTTTGCGCCCTTCATGACCTGGTACCGCCAGGCCGGCACGCCAAAAGTCAGCGCGCAGGGGTAATTATGACGCCGCCGCCCGCCGCTACACGCTGACGCTGACCCAGAGCTGTGCCCGATCACCAGGGCAGGCCGAGAAAGCGCCTTACCTGATCCCGGTTGCCGTTGGCCTGGTCGACCCGCAAGGCAACGACATGAAACTGGGAGGCGGAGTCGAGGCGGGCATCGATTCGGGCACAACTACGCAAGTCCTGCACCTGGGCAAGCGCGAACAGGTCTTCGTTTTCGAGAACATCGCGCAGCCGCCGGTGCCTTCGCTGTTACGCAATTTCTCGGCGCCGGTCGTCCTCGACTGTGCCTACAGCGAAGCCGAACTTGCCCATCTGCTGGCGCATGACAGCGACCCCTTCAATCGCTGGGAAGCCGGCCAACGTCTGTTCGGGCACCTGATTCGCAGTGCCGTCGTTCAGCTTGCGCAGGGCGAAACCCCGCCTTGCCGGCCAGCGTGCTCGCCGCCGCGCGCAAGGTTCTGGTCGGCGCTGGCGATCCGGCCTTCATTGCCAGAAGCGCTGACGCTGCCCGGCGAAGCCACGCTCGCCGAGCAGATGGAGGTGGTCGATCCCGAGGTGCTGCACCAGGCGCTAACCGGGCTGGCGCGTTATCTGGCGAGCGGTCTGGAGGGGGAGTTCATCCGTCTTTATGACGCCTTTGCACCGCTTGGGCCGTATCGCCCGGTAACCGCGGAAAGCCGCCGTCGGCGCCTGCGCAACCTCTGTCTGGCTTACCTGAATGAACTCGATTCGGCGCCACCCAGTGCGCTGGCGCGACAGCACCGACAGCGCCGACAACATGACCGACCAGTTCGCCGCATTGTCGGTATTGGCCAACGCACCGGGTGCGGAGCCAGCCGAAGGCGAGTCCGCGCTGGCCGCCTTCTACAAGCGCCTGGCAACATGAAGCGCTGGTCGTCGATAAATGGCTGGCGGTACAGGCCAGCAGCCGCCTGCCCGGCACGCTCGGACGCGTGGATAGCCCGACCCGTCACCCGGCGTTCGATCGGAAGAATCCGAACAAGATTTACGCCCTGCTGCGCACCTTTGGCGCCAATCACCGCCACTTCCACGCCGGCGACGGCAGCGGCTACCGCTTCCTCGCCGCAGGATCGCTCCTGCACCCGACCCGATCAACCCGCAAGTCGCATCGCGCCTGGCGCGCAGCTTCGACCGCTGGAAACGCTTCGATAGCGAACGCCAGCGACATGCGCGGGCAGCGCTGGAGTCGATCCGGCAGCAGCCGGGTCTGTCACGCGACGTGTTTGAAGTGGTGGAGAAAGCGCTGGAGTTGATGCGGAATGGTTTGCGAATCGGGCTGATGTGAAAACGAAAGCTCAATGTGGTATC
>JADJNC010000022.1 GCA_016709335.1 Candidatus Propionivibrio dominans
AACGCGCTTTAAGGTAGGGTGAAGCATAGCAATGGCTAATCCCGAGCTCGGCAAGATAAGGTACCAGCTCGGTCGCCTGGGCAAAGGTGAAGTCGCGGTTGAACTGGAATCGGTAGGTGGCGCGTGGTATTACCGCTGTGCGGCGGGTTTGTGCCACTTCACCATGCCGCAACAGAGTGTTGCCGCGCTCGCGTCGGAGTGCATCTTTGAGCGCGGTGAAGCGCTCGTCACCACGCCAGTCTTCCAGATTGAGAGGCAGGCGACGGCGCCAGTTTGGATGCTGGTCGTCCTGACTGCCCGGCAGATTGGCCTGCTCGATCTGGCCAAAAATATCTTCCGGCTGCACCACGAGTACCTGTGCCGGAGAGCGGGCCAGGTAGGCATGAATTGCGATCATGACCGCTGGCGTCATGACAGGCATCGATACCGGATGAACACTTGCCTCATCGGGCAAGAGTCCTGCGCCTTCCAGAGCCATCAAAATCCGGGCACGATCCTGAGAGCGTTCGACCAGTTGCCTACGGCGTAATTCCTCTGAAGGAAAGAGCTTTAATGCGCTGCGCAGGTCAAGATCATGACCCTGCCACAAACCGCTCAGCGTTGGCAGATCGTGGGTGCTGACCGCAACCAGCGCCTGGCGTGGATACTCGGAAGGTGGCTTGAAATTGCCCCCATCGGTCCGCTCGAACAGGAAAGGACGGTAGGAAAGGATGCCGGCAGCATTGAGTCGGGTTTGGAAACCGTCGGGCACCGTACCCAGGTCTTCACCGATCACCAGGCATTGGTTGCGCTGACTTTCGAGGGCAACGATGCCGAGCAAGTCCTCCAGTGGGCAGGCCACATAGCTTCCCTCAGTCGCTGGCCGGCCAGCGGGTACCCAGAAAACGCGAGCCAGTCCGATCACGTGATCGATACGCAATGCCCCGCCTTGCCGCATGGCAGCGCGCAAGACGGCGATGAAGGGAGCATAGGCCGCGTCGCGTAGCCGATGCGGAACAAGAGGCGGCAAACCCCAGTCCTGGCCATAGAGGTTGAAATCGTCGGGCGGCGCCCCGGCATAGGCGTCTTTGGCAAAAACCTCCTGGTTGGTCCAGTACTCGGAGCCACCCGGATTGACCCCCAGAGCCAGATCCTGATACAGCCCCACGCCCAGACCGCGTCGCGCTGCATGCTGTCCGACTGCGACAAGCTGTTCATCGGCCAGCCATTGCAGCCAGACAAAAAACGTCACGGCTTCCCGGTATTCTTCGGCAAATACACTGACCGCCGGCGCTTCGGGATGACGATAAGCTTCTGGCCAGGCCGGCCAGCCCCAGACTGTGGGATTCTCGTGGTGGAAATGATCCTGCAGTGCCTCAAACCGGGCATGCTGTTCCAGGCTGGCACCACACTGTTTCCGATAACGTTTAAAGGCCTGAGCCCTGTCATCATCCTGGCTCAGATGCTTATCAAAGAAGTGGCGGTAGAGCAGGGCGAGTACTTCACGTTTGACGGCACTGGCTTCTTCGTAGGCCACCTGACTACCAGTGCGCAGCCGCCGCAGACGCGCCTGAAAGGTTTCGTTGCCAACAAGCTGACGCGCCGCTTCACACTCGGCAAATTCCGGCACCGCAGCCACATCCAGATAGAGGATGTTCAAGTAGCAACGATTCGATGGACTGTAGGGACTGATGCGTCCGGGGTTTTCAGGGAACAGGGCATGCAGGGGGTTCACTCCGAGCACGCCGCCGCCGGCTTCCGCCGTCATGTCGACAAGCGAATGCAGGTCGCTGAAATCGCCGATACCCCAATTTCGCCGCGAGCGCAGGCCATACAGTTGCACGGTCAGCCCCCAGGTGCGGTTGCTTCCCGATACCGCCTCAGGCTGAAAGCAGACGACCGGCGCAACGATCAGCGTCATCACGGCGAGGGGGCGACTGGAAGACCCGGTTTCCGCATCTGATTTCCAGATCTCCAGGCTGTGGTATCCGGGTTCTGTCAGTTCCGGCAGAACAAGTTCGACGCGCACGAAAGGGGCATCGCCCAAAATTCTTTCGCCCAGCCGGTTCAGATGGGAAGGAACGAATTCTCCGCTGCTTCTGCTTCCCGCTTCAGTCGTCAGTGTCCAGCACCAGCCGAAATTTGCATCCGCCTCTGGTAATGAGAGCGCAATGACGGGCGTTGCATCACACTGAGAAACCAGAACCGGCGGCAGCGTCCTGCGCCATTCGCTGTCTTCAAGTTGCTGCATCAGTGTCGCCGGATCCCCTTCGGCAGGAAAGTGCATGGCCGTCAGCAGTGCGCGGCGCGTTTGATCCGAGGTCGCGTGGAAATTGCCCCAGATATCGTGATACCCGTTGGCAATGCCACAACGCTCGGCAAGCTGCGCCAGCGCGTCTTCGATATCAAAAGGGGGAGTTGTCATTAGCGGCTTTCCTTTTGCAGATGCCATATGGCCGACCAGGGTGGCAGTTGTCCAGCGACGAGCGCCGTATTGTTCATATTGCTGGTGGCAAATAGCCGTGTTCCAACGGTCTGTTTTGCGTCGATCGTATTCTCGCCAAGATTGGCAAGTAACGTGAGGAGGCTACTGTCACCCAAGCGCCAATGGATAACCATTGCGCGATCCGACAAGAGAGAGAATTGCGGATCGCCGTTACCCATACCGGCCAGCCGTGGCGTAATCCATTGCCGACGCAGGGCGAGCAGTTGTCGGTGCAGCTCAAGGGTAGTGCGCTGCTGCGGCATGCGCTCCATGGCACTCCAGTCGAGGACGCAGCGCTTGAAAGTTTCCGCAGCATTGGGATCCGGGATGCTTTCACGCACCGCCGGGTCGGCGAAACGGGCAAAGCGCGAGAATTCACGCCGACGGCCTTCGGTCACGGCGTTGGCGAGTTCGGGGCCGAAATCGCAGAAAAACAGGAAAGGTTGGGTGGTGGCAAATTCCTCACCCATGAACAGCATCGGCGGTTGCGGCGCAAGCAGCAGCACCGCCGTCAGGGCTTCCATTGCCGTTGGCGAAGCCAGATGACTCAGACGTTCGCCAAACGCCCGGTTTCCTATCTGGTCGTGATTCTGCAGGAAATTGATGAAGGCCGCGGGTGGCAGATGGGCGCTGGGTTCTCCACGCAATTCGCCGTCGGCGAATCTTGAAGCTTCGCCCTGAAAGGCGAATCCCTCGGTTAAACAACGAGCGAGCAAGCGCGCTGGCTGGTCAGCGTAATCAGTGTAGTAACCGTCGGTTTCGCCAGTAGCGAGTACATGGAATACGTGATGGATGTCATCATTCCACTGGGCCGTGGCCTGGAGAGGATCGCAAGTAGTGCCTTTTTCGCAGTCGCGGCCCAGGTAACGGGCCTGGTTGCGCTCGTTTTCAAGCACCATATGGACGTGGCGCGCGCGACCCGGACCGGTTTTGATCGCTTCGGCGAGCACCTCGATAATGTCCGGTGAGCTGTCGTCGCAAATGGCGTGGATGGCATCGAGACGCAGTCCGTCCAGGTGGAACTCCTCCAGCCAGTGAAGACCGTTGTGCACAAAGAACTCGCGCACCGTCCTACTGTTCTCGCTGTCGAAGTTGATCGCCGCACCCCACGGCGTGGCGTGGCGCGGATTGAAGAAGTCCTTGGCGTAAGCATGCAGGTAATTGCCTTCCGGACCGAAATGATTGTAGACCACGTCAAGCAACACCATCAGACCGCGCTCGTGTGCAGCGTCGATCAAGCGTTTGAAGTCGTCCGGACGGCCATAGGCGGCATCCGGCGCGAACAGCAGCACGCCGTCGTAACCCCAGTTGCAGCGCCCGGGGAAATCGGCAACCGGCATGATCTCGAGAGCCGTAACCCCCAGCTCGACAAGATAATCGAGACGCTCAATCACGCCATTGAAGTTGCCCGCCGACGTAAAACAGCCGATGTGCAGTTCGTAAATCACCGCTTCTTCCCAAGGCCGACCACGCCAGTCGTCGTCCGACCAGTCGAAAGCGGTCGGATCGATCACCTCGGAGGCGCCATGAACGTCGTCGGGATTGGAACGGGAAACGGGGTCGGGAACCAGCAGTCCGTCGGGCAGGCGGAAACGATACCGACTGCCAACGTGTGCCGTCGGATGACTGAATTCGAACCAGCCCTGGCCTGCCGTCAGCATCGGCAATTCGTTGGCATCGTCAAGTTGCAGGCTGACAGCGTCTACGCCAGGGGCCCAAAGCCGGAAGCGGACACCGCCGCCGCTGAGTGGTTCGGCGCCGAAGGGCATGGCATGCTTACGCTTCATTGCGGTGTCGCCTGCTTCAGCAGAGCCAGCGAGCGACCCGCAAGTGAATAAGCGTCACCTCCGTTAAAGGTGCCGTCTACCTTCAGGCCCCCAGCGAAATTGGTGTCGAGGACACTCGACCATTGACAGTCTTTGCAAATGAGGGGTAACTGGAATGGAATCGTTTCGTGATGACTGTTGAAGAGCAGCAGAAAGTTATCGTCCTTGATAGGGCGACCACGCCCATCGCGCTCTTCCATGGCCTCACCGAATAGATAAACCCCGAGACAGCGGGCAAAATCATGCGCCCATTCCTGATCACTCATTTCGGCGCCGTCAGGCTTGATCCAATGGATGTCCTTGTTATCCGAGCCGCCGATGGCCTGCCCCTGGAAAAAGTGTTTCCGATGGAAAACGGGATGGTCGCGCCTCAGGGCGATGACGTGCTGAACGAAGGCCAGAAACTCGCGGTCAGCGTCGGACAGATTCCAGTTAACCCAACTGATCTCGTTATCCTGGCAGTAGGCGTTGTTGTTCCCCTTCTGGGGTGCGGCCCATTTCGTCACCGGCCAGCAACATGGGAACGCCCTGTGAGAGAAAGAGCGTCGCCAGCAGATTGCGTTTCTGGCGAGTACGTAGTGCATTGATTTCGGCATCTTCGGTCTCCCCCTCCGCACCGCAGTTCCATGAGTTGTTGTTGTCGGTACCGTCCCGGTTGCCCTCGCCGTTGGCCTCGTTGTGCTTGTCGTTGTAGCTCACTACATCGTGCAGGGTAAAGCCGTCGTGTGCGGTAATGAAATTGACGCTGGCGTAAGGCTTGCGACCGCTGTGATCGTAAAAATCGCTTGATCCGGTGAGACGGCTGGCGAAATCACCAATCAGGCCGCCATCGCCCTTCCAGTAGGAGCGCATGGTGTCACGGTAGTGGTCGTTCCATTCACCCCAGCCGGTCGGGAAATTACCCACCTGATAGCCGCCCTCTCCGAGATCCCATGGCTCGGCGATAAGCTTTACCTGGGACAGCACCGGATCCTGGACCAGGATGTCGAAAAAAGCTCCGAGGCGGTTGACGGCGTGCAGTTCGCGCGCCAGCGCCGAAGCCAGATCGAAGCGGAAACCATCCACGTGCATTTCAAGCACCCAGTAGCGCAGCGAATCCATGATCATCTGCAGTACCCTTGGATTCTGCAGGTTAAGCGTGTTGCCGCAGCCCGTGTAATCCATGTAGTAGCGCGGATCGTCGCCAACCAGACGGTAGTAGGAAGCGTTGTCGACCCCCTTGAAGGAAATTGTTGGACCGTAGTGATTGCCTTCGGCGGTGTGATTGTAGACCACGTCGAGGATAACCTCGATACCGTTCGAATGCATGGTCTTGACCATGGTCTTGAACTCGCTGACCTCGCCGCTCGAGCTGTAACGGCTATCCGCAGCAAAAAAACCGATCGAATTATAGCCCCAGTAGTTGGACAGGCCTTGGTCAAGAAGATGCCGGTCATTGAGGAAGGTGTGTATCGGCATCAACTCTACCGAAGTGATCCCCAGGCGCTTGAGATGATCGATTACCGGAGCCGTCGCCAGGCCAGCGTAGGTTCCGCGTAACGCTGGCGGAACTTCCGGGTGGTTTTTTGTAAAACCGCGTACATGCAATTCGTACACCACCATGTCGGTCCATGCAATGTGCGGGGCCTTGTCTTCGCCCCAGGGGAAAGTCGGATCGATGACACGACACTTGGGCATGTCGGCAGCGTTGTCGCGACAGTCAAAGGACATATCTTCCTGACTATCACCGACCGAATAGCCGAAATGGGCGTCGCTCCAGCGCAACTCGCCGGCAATGTCCTTGGCGTAGGGCTCAATCAGTAACTTGTTGGGGTTGAATCGATGACCGTTCGCCGGGTCGTAGGGGCCATGCACGCGATAGCCGTAGAGCAGGCCCGGTCGGGCCTCGGGCAGATAGCAATGCCAGATCAGGTCGGTCCGCTCGCGCAGTTCGATGCGCTGAATTTCATTTTCTCCAGTAGGATCGAACAGGCACAACTCGACCTTGGTTGCATTCTCGAAAAAGAGGGCGAAGTTGACCCCTTCGCCATCCCAGGTCGCGCCGCGTGGGAAAGGGGTGCCAGGCCAGACGGCTGATAAAGGCAAGTTCATAATTGTTCCTAATCGATATTTTTCTAAAACAACAGTCAAAATTGTCGGACACGCTGAAAGCCTTGCGCAGAAAGGCTTTCAGCCAGACCAAGCCATTGGTATAGCATCTGGATTGAAATCGCAGTAATGTTTGCAGCGCGAGGGCTACTGCGGATCAATCAATGACAACTGTGTTTTCTGTAATTATTCCTGGTAACACGTCAGATCGGGCACTTCCGTACCTTTCGGTAATACCACGACACCACCCTCGCTGACGTGGTAACGCGCTTTGTCAGCCGCCGGATCAAAACCGATGCAAGTGTTGGGCGCTATATTGTTATAGCGGTCCACTATGACTCGCCGTAAACGGCTCCCACGACGAATCACCGAGTAGTCCATGATGATGCAATCCTCAATTTCAACATCCTTTTCGACGATCACCTCACGCCGAAGGATCGAGTTGCGGACACTGGCACTTCTGATCAGTGACCCTGGTCCGATTGCGGTATTTTCGATATGGCCGGAGAGGATGCGTGCCGAAGGACCCTGGTAATTGCTGGAATTGACCACCCATTGTGGGTTGAACAGTTTGAAGCGGGGTTGCTCACCGAGCACGTCAAGGTGCGCAGCGTAATAGGCATCGATGGTACCCACGTCGCGCCAGTAGGCCTTCTCTTCGTATTCGGCGACGCCCGGAACACGATTCTCGGCGAAATTGTAGGCAAATACCCGGTGGCTATTGATGAGGCGAGGCAGGATGTTGTGTCCGAAATCGTGCTCGTCACGTTCTTTGGCTTCGCGCAAAGCAGTCAGCAGCACTTCGGTATCGAACAGGTAATTGCCCATCGAGCCATAAGCGCGACTCGGATCGTTGACCATCGGTGGCGGGTTTTTTGGTTTTTCCAGAAAACCCTTGATGCGGCCCGAGCCATCGGCGTCGATGATTCCGAATGCCGAAGCTTCGGCCAGCGGGACAGGGATCGACGCTACCGACACATGGGCAGAACTCTGGCGATGAAAATCGATCATCTGCCGCACATCCATGCGATAGATATGGTCGGCGCCGAATACGGCAACCATATCCGGCGCATAACGTTCGATCAGGTTGATGTTCTGATAAACGGCGTCCGAAGTACCCTGAAACCACTCCGGCCCCTCGCGCATCTGCGGTGGAACGACAGTGACAAAATGACCAGGAAAGGACTGAGCCTGCCCCCAGGATTTATTCACATGCTCGATCAACGACTGGGACTTGTATTGCACAAGCAGAAAGATGGCGTGTATTTCTGAATTCACCAGACTGCTGAGAACGTAATCAGCGATGCGGTAACGGCTTCCGAAAGGCACAGCGGGCTTGGACCGATGTGCTGTTAGGGGATGAAGCCGTGTTCCCTGACCACCGGCCATGACCATTGCGAGTACTTTCATGAGTTTTCTCCTTTGTTGAAATTCATAAAGCTGCTGTTTGTGCATCCAGCAATCTGATCAAACTGAAAAGTGGAATCGACAGCCAGTCGGGCCGATTATTCATCTCGTAGCGCAACTCGTAGAGCGCTTTTTCGATTACGAAGAAACGGATCAGTCGTTCCGCTGCGCCGGGCTCTTCGGGCCAGGCAGGACAACCCTTGATGGCCTTGCGATAGCCCTCAAGAAAAGCACCTGAAACTTGTTGTTCCCAGTCCTCAACGAGCGGTCCAACGCGGGAGCGATCGGCAGGGTGTAAAGCAGTTTCGGTATTGGCAGCGACCGCCGCAACGTAACTGAAGGAACGCAACATGCCGGCAACATCACGTAACGGGGAGTGTTTCTGCCGCCTTTCCTCCATTGGTCGTCCCGGTTCGCCTTCAAAATCGATAATGACAAAGTCGTTATTGACACGCAGTACCTGTCCCAGGTGATAGTCGCCGTGATAGCGCATCTTGGCAGCAGAAATTCCTGATAGCGCTTTTGGTGAGATCAGGTCAAGCACCGCCGGCCGTAGTGACGACAGTTGGTCGCTGGCCGCGCGCAGGTTTTCTGCCAGATCTTTGCGGTGTCTTTCCAGTTCGTTGAGAGTCGCGATGGCTTCGGCTTGTAACGCGCCCGACCAACTGGCGAAATCATCCGGCGCGATCGGCTCCGGTTCGAAAGCCGCGTCGCCGGTGGATATACCAAAGGCCTGGTGCAGTTCGCCGGTACGGCAGCCGAGCAATTCGATCAACGAGAGGAAGTAAGCATGCGGATTGAGTTCTGATTCCTCGGACTCAAGCTTGGGTGTGGACAAGAAACGCGCAAGGTAATCCACTGCGAAACGCCAACTGTCCCCCTGATTCTCTGTAAAGCCCTGCAACAACACCAGAGACATTTTCTGTCCATCGGCACGGAGATACTCCACCGATCCGGCGACGGGTGCGACGTTCGGGTATTGAGAATGCTCTGTCAGGTAACGACCGACCTCTACTTCGAGGTTGGTGCCGAACTGGAGACGACGGTATCCCTTAAGAAACAATTTGTCGCCGAAGAAGACTGCCGTATTGCTCTGTTCCAGTGTTGGATGGCGCACGGGTGCCGCAATACCCTCAGACAGCCTGGAGAAGACCGGTGTGGCGCGGAATTCGAGACGCCCCTTGCCAAAGGGTAGCGAGATGTTTTCGCCAATGCCCTCAGCCAAAGAGCGGCAGAAACCTTCAGCGCCGAATGCGCCGAAAAGAATTCCCGTGCGATCCTTCTGACGCACCTTGGCCAGCGTCCAAGTTGCCAATTCCGCACGTTGTTCCTCGCTCGTTTCTTCGTCCCAACCGATTGCCAGGGGCAGGAAATAAAGCTGCGGCGATATTTCTGCGCATTGCACTTCGATGATGGTCAGCAGCCAGCTACCGGTGGGGGTATCCCAAGCTTGCTGTTCAAGAATCTTGATGCGTTCGATCTTGTGGCTCTTGGCGGCGAACCAGCGCTTACTCGCCAGATACGGCAACATGACCTGGTTCTGAAATTTCTCCCGAGTGGTGGCCGCCAAAGCACGGCGCACAGTGGTGGCGCTGGCTTTGCCTCCCGATAGGGTCAACCAACCCTGGGTGAGCACCAATATGGGCAATTCCGGTCGAGTCAGGCGCTCTTCGTGCCAATAGGGTACGGCCACGTTGGTCGATAGGCTGAAGCAGTAGGTACCGTGCCCATGAAGGGTCAACAAATAGGGAAGATCGCCAATCGGAGGGAAAGGGAGCGACCGAGCAGTTCAACCGGCACCCGCGTCTTGTATGCCGCCAGGTCGAGTTCCACCGGCTGCGCGTTTCGAGAAAGATTGACCACGCAAAGCAGCTTTTGATCCTCCCATTCGCGCACGTAGGCAAGGATCTTGCGGTTACCAGGTTCCAGAAATTTGATGCTGTCGCGACCGAAGGCTTTGTAGTTTTTGCGCACTGTAATAAGACGTTTGGTCTAATGCAGCAACGACGAAAGATTGCGTGTCTGTGCTTCGACATTGATGGCCTCATAGCCATAGATTGGATCCATATTGGGTGGCAGAAAGAGCCGTTGGGGGTCGGCTTTGGAAAAGCCGGCGTTACGGTCCGGACTCCACTGCATTGGGGTTCGTACGCCATTACGGTCTCCGAGATAGATGTTGTCGCCCATACCGATTTCGTCGCCATAGTAGAGTACCGGAGAGCCTGGCAATGTCAGAATAAGAAATTTTACCAGTTCGATTTTGCCGCGGTTGTTCTCCATCAATGGCGCCAATCGACGCCGGATACCCACGTTGACGCGCATGCGAGGGTCAGCGGCATACGCCTCGTACATGTAATCCCGTTCGCGCTGGGTAACCATTTCCAGTGTCAGTTCATCATGGTTTCGCAGAAATATCGCCCATTGGCAGTTATCCGGGATTTCGGGAGTCTGGTTCATGATCTCTATGATCGGATGGCGCTCTTCCTGGGCAACGGCCATGAATATCCGTGGCATTACCGGGAAGTTATAGGCCATATGGCATTCATCGCCATCGCCGAAATATTCGCGCACGTCTTCGGGCCACTGGTTGGCCTCGGCTAACAGCATGCGATTCTTATAGTGGGCATCAATTACAGCGCGCATTTGCTTGATGACATCGTGGGTCTCTTGCAAGTTTTCGTTGGCTGTACCCTCGCGGACGCAGAGGTAGGGAATGGCGTCCAGACGCAGACCGTCGACCCCCATATCGAGCCAGAAGCGCATGATACGGATCACCGCCTTCACCACTGCCGGGTTATTGTGGTTCAGATCCGGTTGGTGTGAGAAAAATCGGTGCCAGTAATAGGCCCCGGCCACTTCGTCCCAGGCCCAGTTGGATTTTTCCGTATCGGTGAAAATTATCCTTGTCTCTGGAAATTTCTTGTCAGTTTTCGACCATAGGTAAAAATCTCGTTTGGACGAGCCTTCCGGCGCACGGCGCGCCGCCTGGAACCAGGGATGCTGATCGGAAGTGTGATTGATGACCAACTCGGTGATGACTTTCAACCCCCGCCCATGCGCCTCACGGATGAAGTTACGGACATCGGCGCGGGTACCGTACTCCGGGTGTACATTGTGGTAGTCGGAAATGTCGTAACCATCGTCGCGGAAAGGCGATGGATAGAACGGCAACAACCACAAGGTGTTAACACCGAGATCCTGCCGGTAATCCAGTTTTTCGGATAAACCTTTGAAGTCGCCCATACCGTCGCCGTTGCTGTCGAAAAAAGCCTTGACATGCAATTCGTAAATGATTGCGTCCTTGTACCAGAGGGGATCCTTGTCCCATGCCAGGGATTCGTTTGAATTTGCACCAGGCTTGATTTCGTCGTTGTGCATCGTTCTCTCCAATCAAGAAAATTAGTCGAATTTGCGCTTAATGCTGCAAATGCTTGACCAACTGATTCAGTACGTAGCTTCAAGTTTCATAATACGTCTTTTGCGATCGCTTGATATCGTGTCTGTAGTTGTTTATGCAGGCATGTTCAGCAGAAGTCAGGATCACTGAGTCCATCACAAAGCCAAGGGTTTGTTCAGTGAAATCTGCAGGGATGGGCTTGCGCCCTCTTTGCTCTGTCCTGGATAGAGCGTGAGATGCGGAAACGGAATTTCAATCCCAGAAAAATCGAAGGCCTGTTTCAGACGTCGCAGGAATTCACGGCGAACACCCCATTGCTCAATGGGAGCCACCTTGAACCGGCAGCGTAGTATTACTGCAGAATCGGCCCAGGCTTCAACACCAACGATTTCGACATCTTCCAGTATCTTCGAGGCAAATGCCGGATCGGCACGTAATTCGATGCCTGTTTGGCGCATGATCTCCAGCGTCTGATCTACATTCTCCCTGTAAGCCACGCCGACATCCACCACCGAGTAGGCATAGCCTCTGGTCTTGTTGGTGACGGTAGTGATGGCGCCGTTGGGAACGTAATGGACATTCCCATCGTAATCGCGCATCCGGACAAACCGCAGGGTTATTTCTTCGACAACCCCGGCCTTGCCACCGACTTCGATCACATCGCCCTGGCGTATTTGGTCTTCCAGAAGCAAAAAGAAGCCAGTGAAGAAGTCTTTGACCAAGCTCTGCGCCCCAAAACCTACAGCAAGACCCACTACACCCGCAGTGCCCAGGATAGGAACGATTGATATCCCAAGTTCGCTCAAAATCAGCGTGATGGTAATTAGCGATATGAGTACAGAGGCAATATAGCGGCACACCCGGCCCAGAGTGGCTGTGCGCTTTACCTCTTCGGCATCAGTAAAGTTTTTACTGATGTACAGCCGAAAGGTCCGAATCAACTTATGTGAGAAGACCAAGGCAATCCATGCCAAAGTAATGATAAGTAGAATCCGCAAGCCCGAATTCACCACGGGTGAGAGTTGGCTGCCATTTGAAAAGAGATGATCGATATCAAGTTTGTTCACTGCGCTTCCAGTCTTTACCGTTGATCTGGCGAAATGTGTTGTAAATATGAGAATAGTTTAGTCACCATACGATATTGTTCTTGACTCATATATTTGTGCAAAATATTATTGCACAAATATATTATTTTGACAAACTCGGAAGCGATGAATTGATCATGGAGAGTAATCGTGTTGGCGATTCCCAATCGAAGCCCGAACTGGCTGCCGCAGAAGAAGCCTTCAGCTTGGTCTTGCGGCTGGTACGCACTGTTCAGTCTGGCATGCAAAGCTTCGACGCCAACCAAGGGTTGAGTGGCTCCCAGCTCTTGGCACTTTGGCAGATTTCTGCAAAACCCGGATTGAGAGTTGCCGAACTCGCCGAGGCGCTATACATCCACCCTTCAACCGCCAGCAATCTACTTGACAAGATTGAGGTTCGCGGACTCGTACGTCGCGAGCGCAGCAAAGCCGATAATCGTGTCGTTCGCCTTTATCTGAATGACTCAGGGATGAATATAGTCAGTGCGCTTCCCGGCCCCTTGCAAGGCCAGTTGCGCTATGCGCTGCGAAAAGTGCCGTTATCAACGCTTCATGGTTTACTCGTCGGATTATCTTCTCTGCTGGAAGTGATGCGCGAAAAACCCTAAGCCGGACCAGCCGGAATCAAACAGCTTAAAGTTACAGCGCTCTGTGAGATCAAGTGGAGGCTGCGATGAATGCACCGCTTCTTGCGCGTTACCGAGAACGAATTGCGGGCGTACTGACGGGTTGCGACCTGATTGTCATTACCGGCACGCGGCCTGGAGCGTGCCATGCAGCGGGCATGACGCGCTTTCTGAACGCGCGTCACATTCGCATTTTTGACGATCCACACTTTGCCGGACCCTTGGGTGATCGCTTCCGGGCGAACGCCGAGAAACTGGCGGAGTCTGGCAGTGCAAAAATTGAGTACATCGCCAAGGCGCACCTTTGGAAGGAAGATGTCGTCGCGGCGTTCATCAACACGGGTAGCGATCATCCCGGTTAAGTCCATGTTCTTCAGGTCATGGAGGCCTGTTAGGCCGATAAGCCAGGGCACAACAAGCGCACCGGACAAACCTGTTGGCGCCCAACGGCAGACCAGTGTCTGCAAGACTAATCTATTTCTTCGACGCTGAGATCGGTGCTGCGTATCGAGACCACGACCAACGATGTGGAACCCGATCTCCCGCACTGATCTGGCGCCAGCATCACCCGTTATCCGAAACGTTGGCGTGACCTGAAATTCGTCAACGAACCGCCAAGTCTTACCGCTATAACCCAACTCGCCTCGCTCGGAATGCCATCGCTGCCGCCTGACGTATCTCCGAATAATTCATCGTCCCAGCTCTTGCTGCATGACAAAATCTGCTCAGAATTTGTCATGAGTAAAATCATCAGAGACTAAACAATGGGTGGGGGATTCTGACTGTCGCTATTGCCAATACCTATACTACCGATGAATTGCTTCAGACCGACATAAGGACGCGATACTTCAGGTGCAGGCTCGACGGCTGGTACTCGCCTTTCCAAGTCTGCAATGGTGTCTTTCTGTTCATTACAGGTATTTTCTAGTTCCGTTATGCGCTTGTTTTGTCTGGTTGCTGCCCACTGCCGCCGTAGCGTAGCCGGCGTCGAAACCAGCGCTACTATAAAACCGCCAAGAGCAAGTGTCAGCAGAAGTACCATCGCCAAAGAACTATCGAAGCGCCAAAGTAGAAATGTCACGACAACGGGAATATTATTTTGCAGGGCTAAAATCACGCCACATGCAGCGATCAGCATCGCAGCGATGGTAAGTAACTGCACTGAGTCCTCCTGTCTTTATGACTAAGCTCAAAGCAAAGAAGCATCTCGCATCTCGCGCGGATAACGGCCTTGCCACTCTACATGGCCTTGTACTTTAATTCATCTGCTACTCTCAGCATAGCAGGAAAATCACAGTCGGTTTCCCCGAACTGGACGAAAACTGCAGGCGAACCTGGTTGGCAAGAAGTGCTACCAAAAGACAGGTCATCAACAGGGCTAATGCATCGGACCCATGGAATCCAAGAAGCACCGAATTGACTCTCCGAAGCAATATCACCCACGACCCATATCGCTGAAGCCAGAAAAGATATAATCAACCCATCCCTTTTTCTATCCAAGCACGTAATGACCAGCACCGGCAGCAGGGCAAAGCTTGCAAAAGAAAAATCGGCATGAACGCAATGAATTTATGCCAGAAGCCGACTTAGGTGGTGACGCGTCATCGATTTCCCAATGGGCCGGTTTTCAGATAGCCACTTTTTAAGCACATTCCTGTCATGGATCACAAAACCTCCGGTCTCAGGGCAACTGTCAACGCTGCAATTTGGAATGTATCCCTCAGTTCGATGCCAAGCTGGAAGGTTTTCATCGTACAGCCGATCAGGCTGCTTATCGTTCTTGCCCGAGACCTGGCTTATGGTCAATTGACACTTCGGGCTATGGGGCTTGTTTACACAACAATGCTCTCCCTGGTTCCCTTGCTGGCACTTAGTTTTTCAGTGCTAAAAGCGTTTGGCGTTTACAACCGCATTGATACGCTTCTGCTTGGTTTTTTGGCTCCACTCGGAGCAAGGAGCACAGAAGTAACCCGATGGATTATCAAGTTCATCGAGAATTTAAATGTAGGCGTTCTCAGTTCGCTTGGTTTGGCTCTACTGATTTACACCGTAGTAACGCTCATTCAGAAAATTGAGGAATCTCTCAACTTTATCTGGCATATTTCGCGTTTGCGCAATTTTGCCCGACGCTTTAGCGGCTACCTCAGCGTGCTCTTGGTTGGCCCGGTATTGATTTTCGCCGCCGTTGGCATCGCATCGGGAATTATTACCACAATGCCTGCGCAACAAATCCTCGCCATAGCCCCCCTCGGTGGGATCGCTTACGCAGCAGGCAAGACAATTCCTTTTCTCATGTTGATCGGGCTTTTCACTTTCATCTACGTCTTTGGCCCCAATACAAAAGTGAAAATTGAAGCGGCATTGGTCGGCGGCGCTGTTGCCGCGGCCTTGTGGCAGGGCGCGGGCTGGATGTTCACAGAGTTTGCCTCAAAATCCACGCAATACGCAGCAATTTACTCAAGCTTCGCGATACTCTTGCTTTTCTTTATTTGGCTATACGTTAACTGGCTGATCCTGCTATTGGGTGCGAGCATAGCGTTTTATCATCAGCACCCAGAATATTTGATTTTGCGCTCTGGCGAACCAAGATTGAGTAACCGGATGCGCGAACGAGTTGGGGTAATGGCTATGTTCTTAATCGGAAAAGCATACCGTGATGGCCCCTTTCCGTGCTCCTTTGAATCGCTGATTAAGCGTCTGGGGGTTCCCATGCACTCCTTAGAAATAGTGCTTGCGGCTCTCATTGAGCACGGATTGCTCATTCAGCCAGGGGAAGACCTGGCAATCTATTTGCCGGCACGAGAATTAGAAACCATTACCCTGCCTGAGATTCTGGAAGCGGTGCGCACAGCAGGTGAGGAATTGTCTTTGAACACAGATTCGCTCGAAGCACCAGTCGAAGTTATGCAAGTATTTGAGCAACTCGACAAAGCGGCTGGCGAGCGATTGAAGGCCCTTACGCTTAAGGATCTTGTTGCATACAAATTACCGTGTGACGCAGGCAACCAGTCCATTGTGCGTTAGTAGCGAGTATGTGTGAAATGCACTGAAAATTTTGCGGATGGCTGGCGGCAATCCAATTTGAAGAGCCAAAGGGTTCGCCATGCAGACTTATAGGAATATAGGCTGGGCGAGAGTACCTCAGTGTGTTGCTCTACCGGGCCAACCCCGTTGAGCGTAGGTATTACAATGGCTCATTTATCCGGAGCAATTCAGGATGGAGAAAATCGGCGCTGTCGTGATCGGGGCCTGGATCATCGGTATGGCCTGCGCACGCACGCTGGCCCAGCGCGGTATCGATACGGTGATCCTCGAACAACACGACACGTTCGGCAGTGAAACAAGCGCGCGCAACAGTGAAGTTATCCACGCCGGGTTTTACTATCCGGTCGACCCGATCAAGGCAGAACTGTGCGTTGCCGGCCGCCATCTGCTCTACGAGTTCTACATCAACCACGTTGTCAGCCAACTGGCCGGTATCGTGATCAACGCGGCTGGACTCAGTGCCGTCCGGGTATCTTTACATTAAAGGCATGCTCAACGGTGAGCGTTTGTATCCGTGCCGTGAAAACCAGAGCGCCAGCACCAATCAGGGGAACCACCTCTGCACGGTGGACAAATTTACCCAGATAGTTGGCGACAACAACGCTGGCTCATTCAGGCTGCAGGGTGGCAATTAATAATTTTTCGACTACGGAGGTCATGCCACTCGCAACAGGGAGAAGCTGCGTCAATTGATCGACGCCAACGATGAGTACATCGCTCACCACAACAGCAAATCCCGTCTGTGCCGGGCTATGCCGGGGAACTAGCCTGGATCTTTCAGACGATCAGCTTCCGGTCGTGGCATCTCCCTGCGATCAATGCAAGCACGATCTTTTAGTTTATCTTCGCGTCGTATGCGGATGGCAATGCCACCATGCAAGAAAATCAGGACAAGCAGCAGGGCGATGGCAATCCAGGGCATATCAATTATGTGCTGAATCATTGGCTGTTCTCTGGTGGCGGAACAATCTTCGTTGGACGAAATCCGAGCGCCAGTTGTTGGTACAGTTCGGGGCTCAAGCGGGAACTCACCGCTTTGGCAATCAAAGTCACCGCCATCAAGCTGATGACCATCTCGTGACCGTCGATCATTTCCATGACGATAATCGCCGAAGTGATCGGAGACTGCGTTACGGCGCCCAGGAATCCTGCCATGCACAGGGCGATGATCGGAATCGTCTCGGCAGGTATTCCGAGCAATTGAGCAATATTGGAGCCCAGCGCTGCACCCACGGCCAGTGAAGGCGCAAAAATCCCACCAGGAATTCCCGAGTAATAGCTGACAAGGGTGGCCAGAAATCGAGAGAAAGGCGCGTGCCAGGGAAGCACGAGTTGCCCGGATACGACCTGAGAAGTGATCTGATAGCCGCTCCCATAGGAAAGACTGCCCCCCACCCAGCCAATGACAGCCACCAAGACACCACAAAGCCCGGCGAAAGCCACTGGGTGCTTGGCGCGCCAAAGCCAGATGACAGATTCCTTGCTTTGCTGCGGCCAGATCATCAAACGGCTGAAAAGTCCTCCGAGAAGTCCGCACACAATCCCGGCAACGATGATCGGCAGGACAATGGATCGATTGAGGTTGACGATCTTGAGATGGCCAAAATAGTTGTAATTTCCGAGCACGGCCACGGCCACTAGACCCGACAGAATGATCGTACTGACCAATACGCCACTGGTTCGGGCTTCCAGTCGACGTCCCAGTTCCTCCACGGCAAAAACGATGCCGGCCAGCGGTGTATTGAATGCCGCGGCTATACCGGCGGCGCCGCCCGCCAGAATCAAATCCTGTACGCGCAAGGCGCGCGAATGCGGAAGCCACTTGTGAACAGCGTGCATGATTGAAGCCGCGACTTGAACCGATGGGCCTTCACGCCCCGCTGAGAAGCCGCCAACCAGAGCAAAGGCGCCAAGGAAAATTTTGCCGAATGCGATGCGTAGGGAAAGCAGTGTATTGACGGCCTTTCCCTGGGCGGCCAGTCGGGTAGCGGCAATGACTTGAGGGATGCCGCTACCCTGGGCGCCTGGGAAATAGCGTTGCGTTAACCAGACGGTCAGCATGCCGATGGCCGGGGCCAGCAAAAAAGGCACCCAGGCACGGCCTAAGGTCAGCGCCGCGAATAGCGTCAAGGCCAACTCAGTCAGTTTGGCGAATGCAACCACCATCAGGCCGGCAAACAGGGCGGCAAGCCAGAGCGTAATACGCGTTTGCCAACGGAAGCGACTTAACGGGCCACGAAGCAGAGCCATTATCTAACCTCGCCCACAATGGGGCGCCCGTATACAGTTCGCTCGCTGAGATTTTGCAATTTGATCAAGCGCTTTTTCCTTATGGTGTCAAAGCCAATAATCAGGCGCGACCGCAAGCCTGGACTCAGAAGGGTTGTGCCTTCTTCAGACCAGGCCTTGCTTTCAGCACGGCATTCCCTCGTTCAACGGCCATATCAAGCCCTTCCTTTGCGGGCTTTTGGTTTGCCCAGACGGCTTCCAGTTCCTCGTTAACGATAATCCGAATGGGATCGATATTGGCAACGCGCACACTTGGTTGTGCCCCCTTGCCGTCAATAGAAGCGTAGGCCACCTGCAAGGTCTGGTCGTCGTCTTTCAGGAGCTTGCCGCGTGCAGCGGCACGTGAAGCGGGGGTTAGCGGCAATTGGCCATAGGCACGAACCAGCTCAATTTGCATTTCCGGCGTCAACAGGTACGCAATAAACCGGGCCGCCTGCTTGTACTGGGCCTTGGAATAGCCGGCGCCAGCCCACAGGGAAGCACCATCAGCCATCGTGTGCTGCCGGCCACCAAAAATATCGTCATGGAAGGGCAAGGGCGCTACACCGAGCTCGACGCCTATGACGTCGCGGAAATTGTCGACCTCACGAGAATCGGTGGTGATCATCGCGCATTCGCCACTCTTGAATTTTGCACTCGCCTCGTCTCGCCGCCCGAAGTTCCGGTAATAGCCGGACTTGATCCAGGTTGCCATCATCGCAACGTGTTTGACCTGTGGCAATCCGTTGAAGGTCAGTTCTCCATTTTTGCTCATCGTCGGAACGCCCGACAATGAACTGATATTGTCGATATGCACCCATACCGGCCAGGATGACGTGTAAGGGCAGGCATAACCCGCCTCCTGAATCTTATCGAGCATGCCTTGCATCTCGAACCAGGTTTTGGGGGGAAGCTCGGGATCCAGCTTTGCCTTGCGCAGGGCGATTTTGTTAAAGAACAAAACCGGTGTCGAGTAGATCAGCGGCAGAGCCACCAACCGGCCTTTCGCATCGACCACACCCGCTTTGAGGTCGTTCGACAAGTCACCGACCTTTAACGGGTAGCCCGCCTTGGCCATCATGCCGTAGAGGGGTATATAACTTTTTGGCTGGCTCAATACCTCGGCCAGGTCATAGCGGCGAATCAGATTCAGGCCCGCCGGTTTTTCCCCTTCTGCTTGGCGGACCAGCTTGATCGAGTTGCCATTATCCTTGTTGAAACGATCGACTACGGCCTGCACGCGTTCCTCGCCGACCGAATCCAGATTATGGGCCAGCACAATATCGGTCGAAGCAACAGGCGCCGAGGCTGGCTTGGTGACCCGTTTGGGATGTTTGTTGCCTGAGCGGAAAAGGCCAGCGCAAGACCTACAACGATGACAACCGCGCGTAGGGAAAAGACATGCGCCCTCCAGAGTAGTTTTTCAAGATATGGGCTATAAATTCATGGCTGCGTCACTTTGGGCATTGCTTTGCTAACCAATATCCCAGGTTTTTATGGTCTGTTAGCCCCAGAACTGCTGCTCCGGGGCTACCCCTCATTCGGTTGTTGCATCTGCGCCGTGCTCGGACAACTGTGCACCAAACCATCGGTGAACTGCCGTCAACAGGTGAAGGTTCGTGGTGATGAAGTTGATTTCCGCACCGTTGGGTAACGCTGAATAGACGACTATGATCTGTTTGTATCCCGTTTGAAGCTCTTTCAGACCCGGCATGTCTTTGCCGTGCAGTGACGCTGGGCCCGTATAATCACCCCGCCGAAAGGCTTCTGTTTCAAGTTCAAGGTGCCTCTGAATCATTGCCACCTGATCTTTTGCGCTGGCATCTTTGACAATAACTCGCAGCACGCCGCCCGAGTCAGTCATATGGAAGATGTGCGTTGTTTTGGCCAGGTCAAAGGGCATAACGCTATGCCCCATATGATGAATACGCTCCTGGGTAGTCTGGGCCAAGACGACCGAACATCCACAGGCCAGGAAAAATATAACAGAGCACATCAAGCTTTTAATTTGTTGCGAATGGTTGTTCATCGTATTCCTCGTAAGCATTCAGTTATCTGGCGAATCACTCAATGGGCCATGAAGTGGATGAATTATCTATTCGTTCCCAAGAGCTTTGCTCGCGCTCAGTTGGCTCGCTGAGTTTTTGCCAGTTGATCAAGCGCCCGGTCCTTGTTGCGATCAAAGCCAAAGTAGAAAGGCAGACCCTTGTCCCCAACGGACCGACCGTATCCGCTAAAACATGACGTCATTAGCCAGCGCATGCGCTGGGTGCGGCCGTTGTTGCACGTGATCTTCCCATCACCCTTAATCCCTTCGCAGCTATCCGAATCGGGAAACTCCTTTTCAGTGAGCTGGCCTGTCAATGAGCACACCATGTTGCCTTGCCGCAGTTCGAAATTGAATTGATACTTGTCTTTCGCCGTGGGCAGAAAAATCTTGGCCTTGAATAATTGGGCCTCATCATCGAATTTGGCCACGAGGGCTCCGTATTCGTTGCCTCGACGACATGCCGTTGCAATCGACAAAGTCAGGCACAACAACCCGGCTGTAATGAAATTCCTGCGCATCCCTCGTCCCTGCTTCAGTTGTATATTCAT
The DNA here is from genome assembly GCA_016709335.1 of Candidatus Propionivibrio dominans. GTDB lineage: Bacteria > Pseudomonadota > Gammaproteobacteria > Burkholderiales > Rhodocyclaceae > Propionivibrio > Propionivibrio dominans. The sequence continues at coordinate 20,805 of JADJNC010000022.1, forward strand.
GCGCAGCCATCATGTCGCGCGCGAGAGTGGGCGTCATATGGGGTTAGAAGCGCAGTCAAGGGTGAGTCGGCAATAATGGTGATCCCTTGCACTTCTCGGGTCTTCACCAGCCATTGCTTGTGATATCGAGTTGGCGTTTTCTCAGGTAACAATTCAATCGACACGTCTTCAGTCCGCCTGTCGGGCTTTGTCCAGTTGATCGCGAGCTCGCTCCTCGCTGTCACCAAAGCCAAAGAAAAAACGTGAGTCAGCGCGCTCGTCGGAACGGCCGTAACCTCCCTGGCACGAGGTCAGGAACCATCGCAGATTCAGCGAGCGGCCGTCATTGCATGAAATTTTTGCAGGTCCGCTCAAGCCTTCGCAAGGCTGGAAAAAAGAAAGGGGTGCCGTCGGAATATCGCCGGACAGCAAGCACACTCTTTTGTCCTGAAGAAGACCAAAATGCATATGGTATTCACCGCCTCTTGACGCAGGAATGACTATTGAAGTAACCATAGGTTCTTCATCGACAAAACTGCCGACAAGAACACCCCGGATATCTTCCGTACTGCAGGCCGTTACAATCAACGACGACGAGCAAATCAAGGCGGTTGTCATGACGTTTTTCAACATTGCTGTGCTGACCCCTCGCTGGGGAGTTCGTTAAGGAAAGACTCGCGAGCCTGGCAAGCGTGTCGCGTCAGGCAAGAATGTTTTGCTACTCCAACAATGGGATATTTCCTGACCCTCATGGCGAATAGACCAATTCGACCCTGCGCATTTGTTGCCGGCACTCATTCGTCGTGCATGGCACTGGATTCTTCACGCGGCCATTGCGATCAAAACGAATCTGCCGAGCCGGCACGCCGTAGCTTCGAAGCAGTCTTTCCACAGACATGAGCCGTTCTTCGGTAATCGCCAAGTTGTAGTTTCTGCTCCTTGGTCATTGGAATGCCCCACCAGCGAGACTATTTCCTTGCGATTCAATTTCAGCCTATGGGGCATGATCCCGCAATTTCTCTTTCTGCGTTTCGTCCACTATTGCGGAGCGCAGAGCAAAATAGATATTGTTTTCCTCAGAGCTGGGTGTGATCGCATTGTCCGCTGCGACAGGGGAAATGACGCTTTCAGCAGGAGTAACGGTGGTCACGGGCAGCGCTTCGTTCCTGGGCATCGGCGTAATAAACTGGGGCGCGCTGCATCCGTAGAGAAATAGGGCTGTAGAGAAACAGCAGCCGATTCGCAATGTGAAACGAACCGTTTCTCTCGAAGACAGTTGTGATCGCCCTGAAACCGCTTGGTTATTCGTCATCTTCGCTTTGTTGCTTGACCATATCGGCAAGTGGCATATTGGCAAAGCCGCTTCCATTTCCAGGCAAATGCCGAATCAACTCAGATAGATTTATATACAATGTTTGTAGTACCACATCTGGTATTGATGCAAGCGCTTCGGGGAGAATGCCCTCGGCTGGCCCAGGAAGGGCTGCGATCGCCTTGAGGCCGTCCGGAGCAAGGCACAGACCAACCCTGCGCTGATCTTCGTGCGGACGGCTTCTAACTAAACAGTTCTTGGTTACCAGCTTCTCAACGAGCAGACTGCAGGTAGATTGATGAATGCCCATGCGGCTTGCCAGCTCTGTAACGCCAAGGCCCGGAGTGCGCTGGACTTCTTGCAGTATCCACATCTGCGAACCCGATCGACCGCAGCACTCTTCAACCTCCCTAAAGTATTGGCGCATGCTTCCGTAGATCACCCGGAATTGCTGGAGGACGGCCAAGTTGAGTTGGGGCAGGGAGAGTTCATGAGTATCCATTAGTATTTAACAATTGCACTTGTTGAAGAGTCTAATTATATTGTATATAAATGTTGTTTAACAACGCGTATTCCCTCTATTTTTTCAAGCTGTGCCGTGGAACCCCAGATTGACGCGCGATGCGGCGGTCTTCATGATTCCTTCCGTTACCGGCGACGGAAGCATTCATTGCAGAAACGTCTGTCTTTCAGACTACCCTTGAAGCTTTGGAAAATGTGGGACCGGCAGTATCAACACTTATCATTTTAGAGTCGAGCTGAGCCCTTTCAACGAGGGGAAACAACAGGCCGATAATTTGATGTCTGAAATCAGCGCGTGTCGAAAGCCGCCGTGATGCATCGGAAAATTTCAACGACCTACAATGATTTGATCAGACGAGTGTCATCGAACCGCCTTGTCCAACAGTTCGATTTGTTCGAAAACGGCGGTAAAGGCAATTTTTCGTCAGATTGAAGATGCCAATCTGGCAATCGAAACATTTGAGTGCGACGCATTTGCATAGTTTGTTGCAAAACGTTACTTGACGAAATGCTTGGATAGCGTCATCTTCTTCTGAACAGATTGCCGACTGCCACGGCAACTTGTTTCGGCATTTCGCCCTCGGAGGGGATACAAGGAGATTCTCATTATTATCGATCCTCCTATCGCTCAGAAATGGATGATGAATGTTTTCCATATTTCGCTTCGAACAAGGTTGGCCGCACTCTGCGTATTTATGGTGTTCTCTGGCTGCGCCGCTGTTGGGCCAAACTATATAGCACCAAAATTTTCTGAAACAGACGTTCCGGCCCGGTGGACATCCTCAACGGATAAGGCTGATAGTGCCGCGGTGACGAATCCCGATAAGACGCTTCCCTTGCAATGGTGGACCGAACTTTCTGACACGACGTTGAACCACATGGTGACAGAGGCCTTCAATACCAGTCCGACACTTGAAGTTGCGATGGCAAAACTCAGCCAGTCGCGGTCCTTGCATTCACAAGCCAACGCCTCGGCAGTGCCATCGGCGGATGCCGGCGCAACAAGTCGGCAGGCATCGGCCGATGGATTGAAAACCTCATACAAACAGTCTTGGTTGTCGATGAACTCATCCTGGGAAGTGGACCTATTTGGCACCGTACGTCGTGCGAAACAGGGTGCTTCGGCCCGCGAAGAAGCTCAACTTGCAACTTTGGCCGATGCGCGTGTCAGCCTTTCGGCCGACGTTACTGACGCCTACTTGAGCTTTCGCGCTTGTCAATCCCATCTAGTCCTGAGTGAGCAGGACGTGGCTTCGCGGGAATCCACAGAAAAGCTGACGGCCGCCAGCGTCGACGTGGGCTTCACCGCGCCTTACCAAGGAATTCGAAGCACAGCCTCTGTCGCGGAAGCGAGAACCCAGCGTGCCGAAACGGCTGCACAATGCAAGCGACTTGAGAATCTGCTAACCCGTCTTACTGGCATTGCCCGTCCGACCTTGATGAACGTCCTGGCAGAAATGCCCACCGGGCTGGATCGATTGCCGGCGCCGAAGCATTTCAGTATCGACATTCCGAGCCAGGCCTTGATGCAGCGCCCGGACATCCGAGCTGCCGAGAGAAAGCTTGCGGCGGCCTCGGCCGATATTGGGCTGGCTGAGGCAGAGCGCTATCCTCGTTTAACACTCAATGGGTCACTTGGCTATTCCGCGACCGGAACGAACGGCAGCGGCTCGCTATCATTTGGCACGTGGTCGTTCGGGCCATCGCTGAGCCTGCCGATTTTCGATGCTGGGCGCCGGGCGGCAGAGGTTGAAATTGCAAAGTCCCGATATGATGAGTCGCTTGCCAACTTCAAATTGAAGACAAGAATCGCCATCCAGGAAATCGAGGACGCTCTGACCCGCTACGCGACCGCGCATGAGCGTGCTGAGAATGCACGCGTCGCCGCCAACCAGTATCAGCGTTTTTTTGACGCCGTCGAAGAACGTTACCGTGAGGGAGCGAACAATCTTCTGGAACTTGAAGACGCAAGACGAGCCATGCTGAGCGCACAGCAAACGCTGCTTGGCGTTCAACAGGAGCGGCTCCAAGCCTGGGTCGCACTGAATCGGGCAACCGGTGGCGCGGCGCAGTACGAAGCCGAATCCACAAGACCCCAGAACGACAGCCTTGCTGAAACGTCCTCCACCAATTGAGCTTTCCCTTGCTGCCCACTTTTAAGACCCAACGGCGCCTCAAAAGCGCATCAATCGCCATTGTGCAGGCCTTGCCCTTTGCCTTTGTCCTTTGCTCAACAACGCCCTCCAGCGCGCAAACCCTGTCATTACAGGCCGTAGCGCATAAGGGCACGACGGGAGAAGCCCCTCTGATGCCGGCATCTTCGCCTCAACTCTCACCACCGGGGCGACCCTTACGCTCCGTATCGCTGGTCACGCCAAAAATCGAAATGTGGCCGGACCAGATTGAAGCACAAGGCAACATCATGCCTTGGCAAGAAACACGCATCGGCACCGAAATCGGGGGGCTGCGTCTGGTCAGTGTGCTAGCGAACGTCGGAGATGTTGTGAAGAAGGGTCAGGTTCTCGCTCGACTAAACCCAGCACCGGTGGAAGCCGAATTTGACGCAGCGAATGCGCAGTTAATGGAGGCCCAAGCCGCCCTGGCGCAAGCAGCGGCGACGTTGGAACGTGCCAAGCGCTTGGTTCCGTCCGGCGGAGTTAGCCTACAGGAACTGACGTTATACGAGACACAAAAGCAGACCGCCGCGGCACGCCTCGAAGCAACACGGGCACAGGTCAAGACACAACAACTCAGGCTGGACTCGACGACGCTTGCCGCACCTGACGACGGGGTGATTTCCTCGCGCTCTGCAGCCGAAGGGGCCATCGTTCAAGCTGGAAGCGAACTGTTCCGGTTGATTCGACAAGGCCGTCTTATGTGGTGCGCAGAGGTCAAAGGCGAGACGCTCCTTAAGCTTTCAGCAGGACAGAAAGTTACAATCAAAAGCCCTTTGGGCCAGGAGGTCGAAGGCCATGTACGCCAAGTCTCCCCGACCATCGACCTGACGACGCGAAATGGTTTGGTTTATGTTGACCTGCCGCTAGACACTAATCTCAAGGCGGGGCTCTATGTTTCGGGCACGCTCGCCATGAGCAAGCGAAAGGCACTTACATTACCCGCTTCCGCCGTATTGCATGAGGGCGGGAGTAGTCGGGTATTCAAAGTGAACGCTGAGAGCAAGGTTGAGGCGGCTGACGTCCACATCGGGCGTGTAATAGACGGCCATGAGGAAATCACCTACGGACTGGATGTGCACACCCGAGTCATTGCCAACGATGTGGAATTACTGGAGATAGGTGACCCGGTCATCGTACAGGAAGCCCATGAGGGAACCTCTCCTCTACGCAGTCCGTAGTCAGCAAGAAGAAACAGACTTGCGCGCTCGCGGATGTCTTTTGTACTGTCGGGGTCGGTCTGGCAATGAGCAGCTGTACGTTTGGCTGGATAGACGTGTGCCCCTTAACACCAACGGTGAGAACAGGAGCGTACCAGTTGGGCTCGATATTCAAGGACTACAGCCGATATGGATTCGTCTCCGGCTGTAGGAGGCCTGAGGTGAGCAATGACTGCATTGGCCAGGGTTCAGACATCCCGCCCGCAATTTCGACATGCAGCTTCGTTGATGATCATAATGCCGCCATAGCCCTTGCAGACGTCATCCAGCCGTTGTGGGACGCTATGTATAGCTTTACAGTGCGATCCTGCGCCGTCATAGCTAGCTGGCATAGTCAATGGTTGCTCCCGGATGTGGAGCACCCTTTCAGCGTAAGCCTATTTCACAAGTCAAGATCACTCAGCGAAGGATGATCGTCGGGTCGGCGCCCGAGGGGCCAGAAGAATTTACGCTCCGATTCTTCGATCGGAAGATTATTGATACTGGCGAAGCGGCGCATCATGAAGCCGTGTTCATTGAATTCCCAATTCTCGTTCCCATAGGCGCGAAACCATTGCCCTGAATCGTCGTGCCACTCATAGGCGAAGCGCACCGCAATGCGGTTGCCGGTAAACGCCCACAATTCTTTGATAAGACGGTAATCAAGTTCCTTCTCCCACTTGTGCACCAGGAATTGCCGTACCTGCTCGCGCCCGACCGGGAATTCGGCCCGGTTTCGCCAGCGTGTATCTTCCGTATAGACCAGGACGACGCGGCTCGGGTCGCGGCTGTTCCAGGCGTCCTCCGCCAGACGCACCTTTTGGGCGGCGGTTTCGGCAGTAAAAGGCGGCAAGGTTAATTTGGTTTCCATCATGGCTTCCTCGTTTGAATGGATTTCAGTCGCTTGATCTCGGCTTCCAGTTCAGCAATCTTCCGGTCCCGGCTTTTTAGTGACTCGGCCACATCGCTTGCTTCAAAACGCTGCGGGATATGTTGCGGACAGTTGGCATCCCAAGTTGCAACGGTAAATAATAGAGCCTGTTCGCTCTTCGCGTTGTAATTCGCAGGCATCAGGCTCTCGATCAGCCCCCTGTCATCCTCGACCATGCGGGCGGTTCCCCACACCTTGATGCGTTGCCGAGTCGTGTAGTCGATCAGGAACAGATGCGCCTTGGGGTTCTCGGCCATATTCCCGCTGCTGATGTATTGACGGTTGCCGTTGAAATCAGCGAAGCCTATCGTGTATTCGTCGAGTACCTTTAGGAAACCCGGTGGCCCACCGCGATGCTGGATGTATGGCTGGCCCTGGGCGTTGGCGGTGGCGAGAAAGGCACTCGTCTGACGCGCGATGAACCCGGCAAGGTCGTCGGTAATCGCCGTCGCCCAGCCGCCCTGAATCTCCATGCGAGCATAGGCACTGCGTGAACCTCTGCGGGATTGGATAGCCTTGACGCTGGGCGTGAAGGCGATATCACTGGCGAAGTCATGCTTTTCGTCCATGGCTATCCGTCCCCAGTACATGTTCCGATTCAGTTTAATGGTTTTACAACAGGGAAATCGATATCGGTCTGCGCCACGTTATTGACGTAGTTGGTCAGCGTATTGAGCGCGACGAGAAGAACGATTTCAACGATTTCGGCACTGCTGAAACCGGCGGCCTTTACGGCTTCAAGGTCTGCGTCGGCAACGTGGCCACGCGTGCCGACGATCCGGGTGGCGAAACGGACGGCGGTGGACGCCTTGGGATCATTCGAGGTGCCGTGGCGGTTGGCGTCCAGTTCCGACGCGTCCAGCTTCGCGAGATGAGTGCCCAGGTAGCTGTGTGCCGAAAGGCAGTAGCTGCAACCGTTCAATTCGGCCACAGCCAGAGCGATGCGCTCGCTGGTCTTGGCGCCAATCGTTCCTTTGGCGAGCGCACCGTTAAGACTGAGATACCCTTCGAGGGCAGCCGGACTGTGACCGACCAGCTTCATAAGGTTTGGAATTACACCCAGTTGCTTATTGACGGCATCGAGCAAGGGAAGCGAGGCAGCGAGCGACTGCTCGTACGCGGGAATACTGATTCGTGACATGGTGATTCTCCTTTAGCGGTTCGGTTTGATCGCAACGCAACTGGCGCTGCGAATGAGGTGCATCTTGCCGAATTCCCGAAAAAAGAAGAATATCTACTTCACGTAATTTATTATTCCTGTAAACGGAACAGTATCATGGACCGGTTCCATATGATGAGTGTCTTCGTCGCGGTCGCCGAAGAGGAAAGTTTTGCGGGCGGAGCTCGCCGGCTAAACATCTCACCGCCTGCGGTCACGCGAGCAGTCGCCATGCTGGAAGAGCGATTGGGCATCAAACTGCTTACGCGGACGACACGTTTCGTCCGGGCAACGGACGCGGGTCTTCGCTACCTCGACAGCGTGCGACGCATCCTCGCCGATGCGGATGAGGCCGATGAATCCGCTGCCGGAGTGCATGCCACGCCGCGCGGCAAACTGGCCGTGACAGCTCCTGTGCTGTTCGGCCGCATGTATGTCATGCCCGGCATCGTCGATTATTTGAAGCAGTATTCCGACGTTTCAATATCGGCGATATTTCTTGACCGTGTCGTCAATCTGCTGGAGGAGGGTCTGGATGTCGGGGTGCGCATCGGTGAACTGCCGGACTAGACGATGCGGGCGATTCCAGTTGGTACGGTAAGGCGTGTCCTCTGCGCGTCGCCGCAGTACCTAAAGAAGCATCGCGTACCCAAGGATCCACAGGACATCGCCGGCCACACGATTATCTCGGCCAGTCCGGTATCGCCCTCCATCGAATGGCGCTTTGGGGACAACAAGAAGGGCGTTACCGTGAAGGTTTTGCCACGCCTGACCGTAACAAACAATGACGCGGCGATTCAAGCGGCGCTGCAGGGCTTCGGGATTACACGGCTGATGTCTTACCAAGTCGCTTCGCATATAGCGACTGGAAAGCTTAAGCGAATTCTCTCCGGCTGGGAACCTCCGCCACTGCCGATTCATGTGATGCATCTTGAAGGTCGCCAGACGTCTGCCAAGGTGCGCAGCTTTGTTGAACTTCTTGTTGATCAGTTAAGAGGAAATAATGCGCTGACCGAGTCGAAATGATGTGAACAATTGGCTTCTTGCGAACGAACAGCGGAAAGCCATTTGCTCGCGTAATCAGTACCCAATTGTCTGCGGTTGACCGGGTGGAGCCTGCGAACCGCATCGTATACTGGCACTTTGAATGGCGGGTTAACCCTGAAAGCGACTATTCAACCCCTTGCATTTTCCGGGCTGTGAATGACGGCTTTCGCTGCGTTGCTGTTATTGGGGCGAAAAACTTGACCGGTTCGTATTGGTCGATAGGGAGAGTAACCATTTTCGACAAGCAGTCTCTAAGGGACTTCCTGTCAACCCCGCGGTTTTAAGACCGGCCGTCAGGCCGGTTCGTCGTTGATCAAGATGTATTGATGTACAACGTTCGTGTTAATCCGCGAGCAAAATGGGGGCGAAGCGACGCTTTTGCGAGTTTGTGTTGAATGTTTTTCGTCATCACTTTAAACCCCAGTACTGGCCAAGACATGACAAAAATATCAGAGATCGCTGAGCACATAATCTCTGTGGCTCCAATAAGCCACTATTCCAACAGCACTATGGGGGGATAGATAACACGAGTCTGCACCGGGCAATGGAAGGCCGGTCGCACTCATGCCCGGGCTTAAGCGACGGCTAACCACAGCACCGTGATCGCCGCACCACCAGCAGCGGGCGACCTATGGCGATCACTGCCATCACGGCGATTTTCCAGGCGCTAACCGCAGTGCCGGAGTGAGCGACCGGGCGTGTGCGCTTCGTGCACGACGGAACTTTGCTCTGACCAAAGTGGTCTTTGAATGTCGAGAAAAGAATTTTTTAACCGTTCCAACAAGGAGAGAAGAGTGCGGAATTATCCCATCGATAGTACGGAAGCTATGGCTCGGATCGTCGCCCTCGCCCTGCTCGCTGACGGCGCGCTTGACCCCAGCGAAGTCGAGGCACTCGAAAAACACCAACTTCGCGACAATCTGGGCCTCCCCGCCGAGACACTTGAACGAGTAATACATGAATTCTGTGATGACTTGCTGCAAACGGCGCGCGCGCCAAATATCGGTCAGATCGAGCTCGATGTGCAATTGGTTGATCACCTGCTGGATGACATTCAGTCGCCTGAGCTGCAAAAAAAGGCCTTGACCGCGATTGTCGACATTGTCAATGCGGACGGTAGCCTCAACGCTGGAGAAGCCATTCTGATATCGCAGGCTATGAGTCGCTGGGGGCTTGAACTGCAGCGGGTGACACACATCGAGGTGCGCGAGGCGAAGCACTTGTAGTCGATCCCTAAAGGGAAGGCTCAGGTAGCTGAAGCCTGATTGCCTGAACAGCAAAAGTGCAATAAAGACTCCAGTCACGGCTTCGATCAAGCGCTCCCTATCAGGAGACCGAACTGCTGATAGGGATCAGATCTCAACTCCATGACCTGACCATCGGGCAATGCATACATGTGCTTTGGGGACCACCGGCATGCTCGAGAGGTCGGTGTGGTGAAAGTATTTTTTGCCCGGTTCGCCGGGGGCCATAGATAGAACCATGCTAGAACAAATCACGACAATTCGGCGAGGGCTGGAAATCCCCGTCGCGGGCGAGCCAGCGCAGAAAATCCCTGGCACTGTTTGCTTTCCGCCTGCAGTGGCTTTGCTTGGTGCCGATTGTCACGGCCTTCGACCTGCCCTGGCAGTTCACGAGGGTGAGCGGGTAGAAGCCGGGCAGGTGCTGTTATCGGACAAGGATCGCCCGGGAGTGGTGTTCACCGCTCCATGCGCGGGCACCATAGCGGAGATCAGGCGCGGCGCACAACGTGTTTTTCAGTCATTGGTGCTTGAGACCGATGCCAGCTCAAGCGATGGTCCGGCGTTGGGACCGGCGCGTGAAGATGCTGAACTGGCCGTGCTTGATGCGGCGGTCGTGCGCGCTCAGCTTTTGACTTCGGGCCTATGGACAGCTCTGCGAACGCGACCCTACAGCCTGCTGCCGACGGCAGACGCGACGCCACGTTCCATCTTCGTGACCGCGCTCGACACACACCCGCTGGCAGCCGATCCGGCATTGATTATTACGGCGCATGCCGACGATTTCCGCCGCGGCATCGTTGCCTTGTCGCGACTGGCACGGGTTTTCGTCGCCGTCCCGGTGACGGGCGACGGCCCTTCGCCAGCCGCCGATGCCGCCGCCGGACTCGCCAACGTGCATTGCGCAGCTTTTGCTGGTCCACACCCGGCAGGGCTGCCTGGAACTCATATCCATTATCTCGACCCGGCAAGCGCTAAGCGCACGGTCTGGCATCTGCATTACCAGAGCTGCATTGCCATTGGCCGCTTGTTCGCCAGCGGTCGCCCGTGGTGCGAACGAATCGTCTCGCTGGCCGGACCAGGGGTTGTTTCACCACGGCTGCTGCGCACCTTACCCGGCGCCGATCTGCTAGCGCTGACGGCAGGCTCCCTCCACCCCGGCCGTCAGCGCATCGTCTCGGGTTCCCTGCTCGGTGGGCGCGCGGTCAGTGCGCCGAATGCCTTCCTCGGCGGCCTGCATCTGCAGGTCAGCGTGCTGCCGGAGGGCGACGACCGCGAGTTCATGCACTACCTGCGAGCCGGGGTGAACAAGCATTCGGCACTGCGTGTCTTCACTTCCAGTTTGTTTGGCCGTCGCCCGCTGGCGTTGACCACGAGTACCCAGGGCAGTCCACGGGCAATGGTGCCGGTCGGCAGTTACGAGGCGGTCATGCCGCTGGACATCCTGCCCACGCAACTACTGCGTGCGCTGATCGTCGGCGATACCGAAATGGCACAGAATCTCGGCTGCATGGAACTCGACGAAGAGGACCTCGCCCTGTGCACCTACGTCTGCCCTGGCAAGTATGAATACGGCCCCATTCTGCGCGATGTTCTGACGCGTATTGCCAAGGAGGGCTGAGGGATGCGACTGCGCGAACTGCTTGACCGTATGGCACCGCATGTCGCGCCCGGCGCACGCCACGAAAAGTGGTACGCGCTCTACGAGGCCGTCGATACCTTCTTCTACCGACCGGCTTCGGTGACGCGCACCACAGCCCATGTGCGCGACGGCATCGACCTCAAGCGCATCATGATCATGACCTGGGCGTGCACTCTGCCGGTACTGTTCTTCGGTATGTGGAACATCGGTTTCCAGGCCAACCAGACCCTGGCGGAACAGCCAGCGCTGCTATTGGCGCAAGACGGCTGGCGGCTGTCGCTGATCGGACTGATGGCCGGCTTCGACCCGTCGTCGGCATGGGACAACCTGATCCACGGTGCGGCGTGGTTTATCCCGATCTACGCAGTTACTTTTATAGTCGGTGGCTTCTGGGAGGTGCTCTTCGCTACCATCCGCCGACACGAAGTCAACGAGGGCTTCTTCGTTACCTCGGTGCTCTTCGCGCTGACGCTACCGCCGTCGATCCCTCTCTGGCAGGTGGCGCTAGGCATCAGCTTTGGTGTAGTCATTGGAAAAGAGGTCTTCGGCGGTACCGGCAAGAACTTCCTTAATCCGGCGCTCACCGGTCGCGCCTTTCTTTATTTCGCCTACCCGGCACAGTCTTCCGGCGACGCGGTATGGACGGTGATCGATGGTTACACCGGCGCCACACCATTGGCCATCGCCGCGCAGTCGGGTGTCGACGGCATCATTGCAGGCGGCTTCAGCTGGTCGGCGGCCTTCCTTGGTGTCATTCCCGGTTCGATCGGCGAAACCAGCACGCTGCTGATTCTCGTTGGCGGTGGCCTGCTTGTCGCCAGCGGCGTCGCATCGTGGCGCATCGTTTTCGGCGTCTTCCTGGGCATGGCGGCGATGAGTTCACTGCTCAACCTTATTGGCTCGTCCGACAACCCGATGTTCGCCATGCCCTGGTACTGGCATCTCGTGATTGGGGGTTTCGCTTTCGGCATGTTCTTCATGGCGACGGACCCGGTTTCCGCAGCAATGACCAACACCGGCAAGTGGATCTTCGGTGCCCTGATCGGCGTGATGGCGGTCCTGATACGGGTCGTCAATCCCGCCTTTCCGGAGGGAATCATGCTCGCCATCCTGTTCGCCAACCTGTGTGCGCCGCTGATCGACTACACCGTCGTACGCGCCAACATTCGTCGCCGGGAGCAACGTGATGCCCGACCCTAGGGAAACGCCGCTCGCCGTGCTGCGTATCGCGCTGCTGGTCAGCCTGGTCTGTTCAATGGTCGTCGCCGGGTCAGCGGTGGGTTTGAAGTCGATGCAGCTGGAAAATCGCCGCGTCGACCGCGAGCGTCACCTGCTGGCTATCGTCGGTCTGCACGATCGTGCTTTATCGGCCACCGAGGTCGCCGAGCGCTTTCGCGCAAGTATCACGCCGCACCTCGTCGATCTTGACACCGGCGCCTACGTCGCTTCCCCCCCAGGCCACGACAGGTTCGACCCACTGACCTGGGAGGGTTCCCGCGCGGCCACCGATCCAGTTCTCTCACGGGCGCTGTCGCGCAGTGAGGATATCGCCGGCATCCAGCGGCGCGAGCGCTACGCGGTAGTCTATAAGCTAATGAAGGGCGAGCGCGTCGACGCGCTGATCCTGCCCGTGCGTGGCTATGGCCTGTGGTCGACCCTATACGGCTTTCTCGCCGTCGACGCCGACCTCGATACGGTCCTCGGGCTACGCTTTTATCAGCACGCTGAAACGCCGGGCTTGGGCGGAGAAGTCGACAACCCGCGCTGGAAGGCTCTCTGGCCAGGCAAGCGCCTGTTCGATACCGACGGGGAGCTGAGGCTGCGCGTCGGCAAGGCCTGGGGCGACGACCAGGATTCGAAGTGGCGCGTGGACGCGCTGGCTGGTGCAACGCTGACCAGCAATGGCGTCAATAACATGATTCGCTTCTGGCTCGGTCCACAGGGCTACGGCCCGCTTCTGAAACGTCTGCGACAAGAGGGATTTTAATCGTGAATACCAGCACTTCGGCAAAGCCGCGCGCGCTCGCCGTACTTTTCGCCCCGGTCTTCGAAAACAACCCAATCGCGTTGCAGATCCTCGGTATTTGCTCGGCGCTAGCGGTAACGGCAAACCTCAAGACGGCGCTCGTCATGTCCGTGGCGCTGACGCTGGTGACCGCCTTCTCGAACCTCTTCATCTCGCTGCTACGCCACCAGATCCCTGCGTCTATCCGCATGATCGTGCAGGTAGTCATCATTGCCTCTCTGGTCATCGTCGTCGATCAGGTACTGCGTGCGGTCGCCTTCGATCTGGCCAAGCAGCTGTCTGTGTTCGTCGGGCTGATCATTACCAACTGCATCGTCATGGGCCGCGCCGAAGCCTTTGCCATGCAGAACCCGCCATTGCCGTCGTTCCTGGACGGCATTGGCAACGGGCTGGGTTACAGCGTGCTGCTGATTGCCCTGGGTATTACGCGCGAGCTCTTCGGCAGCGGCACGCTGATCGGTTACCGGGTACTGCCGACTGTCGCCGACGGTGGCTGGTATCTGCCGAACGGCCTGCTCCTGTTGCCACCCTCTGCCTTTTTCCTGATCGGGTTGTTCATCTGGGCTTTGCGCAGCTGGAAGCCGGCGCAGGTCGAATCGCCGGCCTTCCGGATGGCGCCACAGGTGCGTGAGCAAGAACCATGAGCCTCCCGAACAGCAATTCCGAGGTCCGCTGAGATGGAACATCTACTGGCACTCTTTGTCCGCGCAGTTTTCGTCGAAAACATGGCGCTAGCCTTCTTTCTCGGCATGTGCACCTTCATAGCCATCTCGAAGAAGGTCGAGACGGCAATCGGACTCGGGATCGCAGTGATGCTCGTCCAGACGATCACTGTGCCGGTCAACAACCTGATCTATACGTACGTGCTCCGCGAAGGCGGCTTGGCCTGGGCCGGCCTGCCAGAAAGCGATCTTGCCTTTCTCGGCCTGCTGACCTACATCGGCGTCATTGCCGCATTGGTACAAATTCTGGAAATGCTACTCGACCGCTATGTGCCAGCACTCTACAACGCGCTTGGCGTTTTCCTGCCGCTGATCACAGTCAATTGCGCGATCCTCGGTGGCACGCTGTTCATGGTCGAGCGCGATTACGATTTTGCCGAGAGCGTAGTCTATGGACTCGCTTCGGGCTTTTCCTGGGCGCTGGCCATCGCGCTGCTCGCCGGTATTCGCGAAAAGCTCAAATACAGCGATCCGCCTGCCGGTCTCTCAGGACTTGGAATTACCTTCATCACCATTGGATTGATGTCGCTGGGCTTCATGTCCTTTGCCGGCATCAAGCTCTGAGGACTGCCCGCCATGCTTGCCGAAATCACGCTGGCCATCACTGTCTTTACCGGTACCGTGCTCCTTCTGGTGGCGGTCATCCTGCTGGCACGACAGCGACTGGTCCCCAGCGGCGACGTACGGCTGGAAATAAATGGCCAGCGTACGTTGCTGGTCCCGGTCGGCGGCAAGCTGTTGCAGACGCTGGCCAGCCAGAATCTCTTTCTCTCGTCGGCTTGTGGCGGTGGTGGCACCTGTGCCCAGTGCAAATGCCTGATCGAGGCCGGTGGGGGCGACATGACACCGACCGAGCGCGGGCATTTCACTCGTCGGCAGGAACGCGAGGGCTGGCGTCTCTCGTGCCAGTTACCCGTTCGCCAGGATATGAGCATCCGAGTTCCGGAGTCGGTCTTCGGTGTTCAGCGGTGGGACTGTCGGGTGATCGCCAACGACAACGTAGCCACCTTCATCAAGGAACTGACCCTGGCCATGCCCGACGGCGAGGCGGTGAGCTTTCGCGCCGGCAGCTACATGCAGCTGGAATGCCCCCCGCACGAACAGCGTTACGCCGACATCGATGTCGCTCCGGAATACCGCGACGACTGGGATCGCCTGAATCTCTGGCGCTACGTTTCGCGCGTAGGCGAATCGACGATCCGCGCCTATTCGATGGCCAACTACCCGGAAGAGAAGGGGCTCATCAAGTTCAACATCCGTATCGCGACGCCACCGCCCGGCAGCGACGACATTCCGCCGGGCCAGATGTCTTCCTGGGTCTTCGGCCGCAAACCCGGCGATAGGGTGACGCTCTACGGCCCCTTCGGCGAATTCCACGCCCGCGAGACCGACGCCGAGATGATCTACATCGGCGGTGGTGCCGGCATGGCGCCGTTGCGCTCGCACATCTTCGACCTGCTGAAGCGCAGAGCGAGCAAGCGCCGAATCGGCTTCTGGTATGGCGCACGGTCCCTACGCGAAGCATTCTACGTCGAGGAATTCGAGCAATTGAGCCGCGACAACAGCAATTTCACTTGGCACCTGGCGCTATCGGATCCGCTGCCGACTGACCGTTGGCAGGGCCGCACTGGCTTCATCCATCAGGTGCTGCTCGACGATTACCTGAACGACCATCCGGCGCCGGAGGACTGTGAATACTATCTGTGTGGTCCGCCGATGATGAACAGTGCGGTGATAAAGATGCTGACCGATCTCGGCGTTGCACGCGAAAGCATCCTGCTCGACGATTTCGGTGGCTGAATAGCGCCACAAACGCCGCAAAGGAGCAACATGACGCTTTTCAATACCTTCTGGCCGATCGTGGCCGGGACGCTGGCCGTAATCGTGCTGGCTGGACTGGGTCTGGCACTCGGCATGCTCTTCGGCCGTCCGCCACCGCGTGGAAGTTGCGGTGGTCTGGCGAGTGGCGCCTGTTCCTGTGCGACTGGTGAAACACCTGTGCGATGTAAGCCCGTATCCACTGAATAGATTGCCACCAATGCGGGTTCGGCCACCTTAGTCTTGCGCAAATGCATCGTCCATCCGTGCGTCGCAGACTGCTTGTCATCCGACGCTGTAGCGAAAGGATCTTTCTTAGGGTCGCCCAGAAATCGTTGATTCCGGCCTTCTTCAGTTGGGTCCGTAGCACCTGGACGCACTGATACGCCAGTACCGTGATATACAGTTGCCCATCAGAACGACCATCCTTCTGGTGTAGTACCGGGCGCAAGCCCAGTTCGCTCTTGAGACTGCGAAACACGCTCTCAAGATCGGTCAGCATCGTGTAGGTGCGCCACAGGCTTACTGCAAAGTTTTTGGTGTCGTAATTCCGAATAGATATTAATGGTGGAGATTTAGGATAGAATTTGAGTTAATGGGTGTTACCGTGAAAAAGTATGGCTGAAAGGCAATAACTAACCCTCGTGGCCAGAAATCACGATGGGCAGTCAAAGGACGACCCGGGGCGCCACCACTCTGCCAAGCACCACCCCCTGGTGCCTCTAACAACAGTGGAGGTTTCTGATGCCGCCTTTTTTCATGTTCAGGGGTGGCAAATCAATCGCAATGAGAGTTAGACCTGCACACTATTTTCTTAACCAACCAAAAGGAAATTCAAATGAAGTTCATGTATCAACTACTGCTAACACTGGCACTATGCGTAGGGACTATCGCCGCTCCAGCATTTGCAGGGGACACAGATCCCCTTGTTTGTCAATCTGACTAGCGATGACTCACACCGTGCCAACATGGCAATCACTTTTGGTGGAAACCAGCACGATCGCGGACATCCATTGACGATCTTCTTGAACGACAAAGGGGTGCTGATTGGCTCCAAGGCAAATTCCACCAAGTTCGCTGAGCAGCAGAAGGCACTTTCCGAACTTATAAGCAAAGGAGCAACGGTCCTTATTTGCCCAATGTGTATGAAGCACTTCGGCGTCAAAGCGTCCGACTTGTTGCCTGGCCTGAAAGTGGGGAAACCAGAACTTACTGGCGGTGCCCTCTTCAAGGACAACACCAAGACCCTCACTTGGTAACATTGGCATAACGCTGCGCGATGAAGCCGCGAAGCCCAGGTGAATTCTACGTTGCACGTCCGCTTTTCAAGAGATTAACCTGTAGTTCAGGGTCGATTCCAGAAGTAGCCTGAAATATCAACCGGACGTAGGAGCCGACTTCCAGAGCTACGACCGCTGACCTTCCCATTGCTGCCGTTGGTGGCACAGAGCCCCAACGACCGGATTGGCCGACCTGTTGTCGGTGGGCCATGAACATCGAGCGTCTGCTGTAAGCCTTTAGCCACCAGACACCCAGTGGTCGTGGAAAATTTAGCCTGAACTTCGGCTATGCAGCGGGAGCTGCCATACGCGATTCAGGAATGGGCGACAGTTGCTCGGCCAATGCCGACCTTGGGTATCTCTCCAGACTCTGTCGGCAATGTGCTGGTTACCTGCCGTTCAGCCGAAAATCGCGTTGAAGGGCAGCTTGCTATAAAGCTCGGCCTGCTCTGCGAAGAATCTGCGTACATGGTCGGGGTTGATCGCGGCGAAATCTATGGCGTCATCGCCGAAGCGGGAGATCAGCAACCGGCCGACGATGCGTAGAGCATGGCTCCGGGTCTTTGGGGCCAGGCCGCGCACATGGTCCGTGTACTCGTCGTAGCTCCGCAGTTCCTCATCTACTGGCGTGGCAGACGCCGGTGGCGGTGAAATCACGCCTTCAGCCCGCAGCACGGTCAACAGATGGCCCAATGCCGCACTTAGATTGTGTCGATCACCCCGAATTTGCCCGGCGCATTGGGATTGAGGATGCCTATTGAGGAATTCGGCAACGATGGATTCATCAACGCCGCAGGCCGAAAGGTGCCGCTCATGAAGCCATTGCGCAAAGTGAGCAACGCTGCGAACGTCGGTTTTAAACGTCGAAACGGCGTAGTCACGGTCAGTCAGATACTTCTTGTACGCCTCAAGGTGAGACGCGAAAGGGCCTTTGGCAAGCAAGTCTGTACGGGTGCTTCAAGATGATGATTGGATGTTTCCCATGGTGGTCTCCTTAAGTGAGACCACCATGGAACTCCGCTGCAAAAACTATGTATAGAAATTCGGCAGCCGATCACGCCGATTGCCGCACTGCCAGTGCTTCCAACCATTCTGGACCGCTTGAACTATCCCTAGTTGAGATCTATGCATAGGGGTCGCTAGTCGGGTAGCCGCTTAAGCCTGTCCGGCGTCGAGGGCGCCGTGCGATTGCTCAAGACAAATCCGGCGAAAGAGTTAACGTAAGATTCGGGACAGCACACGCACCGGCAGGTAAAAGCCAGGCCGGCTGAAAACCCTGCGCTCACCTTCGGCACTCAACCTGCCGCCCTGACGTGGTCAAGTCCGACAGACCGCCAGACCAGGTCACCGCTCTGCCTGCGGCGCCATGCCCAATGCGTGCACCGGGTCCAAAACGCGATCAAGCTTGTCCTCGATTTCGCCAAGACAGGCCGACAGTGTACCCGTCGCTTCAGCCAAATCCTGCTGCATGCCGCGTTCCGATTGTTCCATCCGGGCTACGAATTCGCGGTTGGATGCAGCGGTCTGCGCTTCGATCCTGCGCAGTTCGCCTTCCAGCAAGGTCCGCAACTCTGTGAAGCGAGAGGCCTCCGCCGTGTCTGCAAGTTCGCGCTGTGCCTTGACCTCCTTCGTCAACCGCCGCGCTTCGAGGATGATGCCAGCCTGCAGGAGCACGATGTACACGATCAGGAGGCCGCTGATGGCCGCAGTGAACACCAGCATGACCAGGCCGAGCGGGGCGATGACGTCGACGAACCCGAGGCTCAAGGTGCTGGGTGCTGCCATGGCCACCCAGTTCAGGGTCGCGAATGCTGCCAACAAGACAAAAACCAGAACCAGGGTAAGAGAGAAGGCACGAATGTTCATAATTATTCCTTGGGTTGCTTTTACAACAGGTTGGACGACAGGTTGGGAAGCTCGGTCAGCGCATCAAATCCGTTCAATTCGCCATCGGGACGACGCAAGGTTCTCATGATGGCCTCGTGTCAGGCAATGCCTTCTTGACGTTCGACAGTGCCTCCCGAATGGCCGAGAGGACGAGCCGGTCCGACAACGCTTCATCGACCTCGGGCACATCCCAATTGAAGATCATCCTGTAGCGTTCGACCAGGCCCCTAGCGTCGTTTGCAGAAAGGGACTCGCCATACGCGTCGAGTTCAAGTTGTTCAAGTTGCGAGGGCAAGCTCGTGCGCAGCCGAGCGGCCTGAGCGGCACACGTCAGCACACCGTATTGAAGGCGATCGGACGACATGGCCTTTCGGGATCCAAAAGTTCGGGCATAAACGCTGGTGAACTCTGCGCCCACCAGCAATATCTGTGCTGAAAAGTAGACCCAGAGCAGGACAACCACCAGCGAACCGGCTGCGCCGAAGCCCAAAGCAACACCGCTGCGACCGATATAGGCGCCGATGACGTACTTGCCCCCGGTGAAGAGCAAGGCGGCGAGCACGGCACCAAGCCATACGTCTGACACCCGAACACGCTGGTGCGGCATGATCTTGTAGATCAGGCCGAACATGATTGTCACCAGGAGGAATCCACCGATGGCGTTTCCCATCTCCACCCCGGCCTGCCAGCCGCCGAAGACCGGATCCAGGCGACGCCCCACGGCCGCCAGCATCGCGCTGGTGACCAGCGAGACGATCAACAGGAAGCCGACCGCGAGGATCATGCCGAAGGCCAGCAAGCGGGATCGTACGAGCGTGAACCAGCCGCTCTTGCGCAGCCGTCCCGGTACCCGCCAGATCCGGTCGAGCGCATCCTGCAGTTCGGCGAACACGGTGGTGGCGCCCACGAACAGCAGCACCAGGCCCACGGCGGTGGCCGTCATACCTTCAGCGGGTTCACGCACGCTGGCCAGCAGGCCCTGCACGGCGCCCGCTCCCTGCGCTCCCATCAACTCCTGTAATTGGGCCTGGATCTCGCCGCGTGCAGCGTCTTCCCCGAACACCAGCCCGGCCACCGACACCACGATCATCAGCAGCGGCGCCAGCGAAAACATCGTGTAGTAGGCCAGCGCGGCCCCCATGCTTGGCACATAGTCGTCGAGCCACGAGCTCGCGACCTGCTTGAACAGACCCCACCACGCCTTGGGCCATTTGGAGGGCTTCACGGCGTATTGGCCCGAGGCAAGTACGAACACCTGCGCCGCCTCGCGTCCCGCTTTTCCAGGGGTGTGCGCGCCTTCTGACTCTTTTGGGAAATCGTGCCGCGGGCGGGTGAACCGTCCAGCATGCCGGGCGGCTCACAGACGATGGTGATCGGTGCCTCGTGCGAATCATGTTTGGTGGGTGCCAATTCCCTGACGATGTAGTCGTAGATGGCAAAATTCGATTGCGACATTCACACTCCTGGAGGCAAGGTATGGGTAAATATAGTCCGCTGACAGTCGCTCATCTGTGCGCTACCGAACCAACTTGGTCCTGCACGTAGCAGCGACTGGTGAGCCTTTCGTCAAAGCCGGCAGCGACGTCGACCAGCTTCGTCGATGCCACTCTGGCAGGCGGTGAAACCTGAAGCGGAGTTCCGTGAGCAGTTCACCGATGTTGCGAACAGCGCGTTGCATGGCAGCGAGACGACTCGCGTTTCGCTGGCGAGCGAATCGCCCGGCGTGGTGCCAAACGAGCCATATCCGTTACCGCACCAGGCTCCCTGTGACGCAAAGGGGTGGATGTGGCGACGGTGATGGGATTGCTTTGTTCGTCAGCGTACAGACGCCGCGCTGACGGACGCGCACCTTGATGTTTCCGTACCCGGGCATGCTGCCCATTGGGCCATACCCCTGATATGGCGCATGGACCGGGCTTATTTCCCACGCGCTGCGTTCGTGACCGCTGAAAGCCAGAACATCATGCTTCGTTTAACGAAGGACCTGCAGGCTCTCAACATTGGCGAGTTGAGGGATCCTTGCTTCGATGACGAGGCCGATGCTCTCGGCTATTGCAGCCATGAAGCCGCAAAATCCTGTCGAAGTACGGCGCACCGCGCCGCTGGACGACCCGTCGCTGATCGACATCGCCGATCTGGTCATGGCCCTGGGCACCGACCTGGAACGTGGCCTCGGGACCGAAGAGGCAGCCAACCGGTTGCAGGCAGACGGCCCCAACGAATTGCGCGCTGTGCCCCCCGTGCCCGCCTGGCGTCGTGCGCTGGACCAGTTGCAGGACCCGCTGGTCTACCTGCTGGGTGCAGCAGCGGCGGTGGCCTTGGCCGCCTGGTGGTTCGAAGGCCGGGGCCGACCCGGTGCGGCCGGCTGGCCGCTGGATGCCATCGTGATCGCCTGCGTGGTGATGCTGAACGCTGTGCTGGGCTGGCTGCAGGAGGCCAAGGCGGCACAAGCGGTGGCAGCGCTGGCGAAGATGACCACCGCCATGTCGGCTGTGCTGCGCGACGCTGCTGTGGCCCGTGTTCCCAGCGCCGAACTCGTCAAGGGCGACGTGCTGGTGCTTGCCGAGGGCGACGCCGTGGGCGCCGATGCCCGCCTGGCGCAGGCCGCCGCCTTGAAGCTGCTGGAGGCGCCATTGACCGGCGAGAGCGAGCCGGTGCTGAAGGATGCGGCTCCGCTACCCGCGACTGCGGCACTGGGCGACCGGCTCAACATGGTGTTCAAGGGCACGGCGGTTGCGCAGGGCAGCGGGCGCGCCATCGTCACCGCCATCGGCATGCAAACTGAGATGGGCGGCATCGCCACGCTGCTGGACACCACGCCCGACGTGCCGACACCGCTGCAGGTCGAGATCGCGCACTTGGGCAAGATGCTGGGCGTCGCCGCGCTGACGATCGCCGCCGTCGTGGTGGGCACGATACTGTTTATCTCGGACATCGAGGGCGTGGCCGATGTCGTAACGGTGCTGCTGCTGGGGGTGTCGCTGGCCGTGGCCGCCGTGCCCGAGGGCCTGCCGGCGATCCTGTCGGTAGTGCTGGCGATGGGCGTGCGTCGCATGGCGCGGCACCACGCCATCGTCAAGAAGCTGGCCTCGGTCGAAACGCTCGGCTCGGCGTCCGTCATCGCGTCGGACAAGACCGGCACGCTGACGCGCGGCGAGATGACCGTGCAACGGGTGATGACGGCCTCGGGGCGCAGCGACATTACCGGCGTTGGTTACGCCCCCGAGGGGCGCACCGAGACGGCCGGTGCCGAACTGCCCGAAGGCCCGCTACGCATGGAGTTGCAGGCCGTGCTGCGCGGTGGCAGCCTTGCCGGCAATGCCCAACTGCAGCAGACCGAAGACGGCACCTGGGGCATCCAGGGCGATCCGACCGAAGCCGCGTTTCTTGTCGCAGAGCGCAAGCTGGACAGGGAAAAACAAGGCGAGCCTACGCCCGAGTGGACGGAACGCTTCGAGCGCATCGGCGAGATTCCCTTCACTTCGCAGCGCAAGATGATGTCGGTGCTGGTGGTCGACCATGCCGACGGCGACGCGCACGTGCTCTTTGCCAAGGGCGCCCCCGATGTGCTGTTGGTGCATTGCACCCACGCCCGCCGGGGCGAGGCCACGGTGGCGCTCGATGCCGCCTTGCAGGCGCAGGTGCTGGCCGACCTGGCGGCGATGACCGGTGACGCGCTGCGCACGCTGGCCGTGGCGCGCCGCACGCTGGCACCCGACGCGCAGATCCCGACCGATGCGGCGGAGGCGGCCGCGCTCGAGCAGGGTCTGGAGTACCTCGGTACCGTGGGCATCATCGACCCGCCGCGCGAGGAGGCAGCCGTGGCCATTGCCCAGGCTAGAGAGGCTGGCATCCGCGTGATCATGATTACCGGCGACCACCCGCGCACGGCAGCGCGCATCGCGGCCGATCTCGGCATCGTCGATGCCGGTGCGCCGGTGCTCACCGGCATCGAGCTGGACAAGCTGGACGAAGCCGCCTTCACCGCCGCCGCGCTGCAGACCTCGGTGTTCGCCCGCGTCGCACCCAGGCACAAGCTGCACATCGTGCGAGCACTGCAAGGCAGCGGCCACGTGGTGGCGATGACCGGCGACGGCGTCAACGACGCCCCGGCGCTGAAGGCTGCCGACATCGGCGTGGCAATGGGCGTGGCGGGCACCGAGGTGAGCAAGGAGGCGGCCCGCATGATCCTGGCCGACGATCACTTCGCCACCATCGTGCTGGCAGTGCGCGAGGGGCGGGGCGTGCTCGACAACATCCGCAAGTTCCTGCGTTACCTGCTGTCGTCGAACCTGGGCGAGGTGTTGACGGTGTTCGCCGGTGTGCTGGGGGCGGGGATCATCGGCCTAAAGGCCACGGCCACCGGATCGGGGGGCGCAGTGGTGCTGCCGCTGCTGGCCACGCAGATCTTGTGGATCAATCTGATCACCGATACTGGGCCGGCGCTGGCCATGGGCGTGGACCCGATCGCCGACGACGTCATGACGCGCCAGCCGCGCCTGCGCAGCCAGCGCATCATCGATGCCGACATGGGGCTGACCGTGCTCGACACCGGTGTCGTGATGGCGGTACTGACGCTGCTGACGCTGGACCTGTTCCTGCCCGGCGGGCTGATCGAGCCGGTGGACGCCTGGCTGGGCGCCGGCCCGCACAGCCTGGAACTGGCGCGCACTGCCGCTTTCACGGTGCTGGTGCTGACGCAGTTGTTCAACTGCTTCAACGCGCGCTCGGCCTCCGTATCCGCTTTCCATGCGGCGTTCTCGAATCACTGGCTGTGGGCCGCAGTGGCCTTGTCGGCTTTGTTGCAGGTGGCCGTCGTGCACCTGCCCTTCCTCAACCTCGCCTTCGGCACCGTGCCGCTTTCGGCGGGCCAGTGGAGCGTGTGTGTGGCGATGGCCAGCGGCGTGCTGTGGTTCGGCGAAGGGCGAAAGCTGTTGCGACGACTCTGGGCCCGGCGGGCGCCAGCACCGAGAGCGCCTTGAGCACATGGACATCCGGCCTGCCGTCAGCCGACGCCACCGATTTCAGTTACTTCGCTGAGCATGCGCGTCGGTCTTGCCGCCACGCTACTGACGTGGATCTTCCTTCAGCTCGGCAGCGAGATGGCAGAAGGCGACACGCGTGCGTTTGACATGGTCCTCCTGCGCACCATGCAGGCCCAGCGCGACAGGCATCCTTGGGTATGCACTTGGCAGTACGGCCATCATGACGCTTCGTACGACATCACCGTCGACCACCTGGCACTGGTTTCGGCCCTCAGGATGGCGGGGTTTGTTGCGATCGCAATCAACTCGGGCGCTGTGGGCATCAGCCTGCTCAGGGCGCCGGTCAAGACCTACAGCGTGTCGATGCACGACGTGATCCGCGCGTCAGCGCACAGACCAAGGGCGGTAGCGCTACGCAAACTGTTCGGTGTTTCAAACTGCGGCTCGAGTTCACCTGCTCGAAGACACCTAGGCTGGATGAATCATGAATCCAAGTAACCTGGTGCGTGATGACGAAAGGCTGAGTCGGACGAAGGCCGAGCGCGCAGGGGACCGCGTGCTGCGTCCGTTTCAGTTGTTCGTCCGGCGACAGGCCTCCGGGGGCCTGGTGCTACTGGGGTGCGCCATGTTGGCGCTGGCTTGGGCCAACTCGCCGTGGGCGGCGGCCTACGGGCAGATGCTGGCTGCCCCGCTGAGCATCTCGTTCGGCGAAAAGGTAATGCGCCTGGAGCTTCGCCATTGGATCAACGACGGCCTCATGGCGATCTTCTTCTTCGGCGTCGGGCTCGAGATCAAGCGCGAATTCCTGGTCGGCGAGTTGGCCGAACGACGCAAGGCGATACTGCCGATCGTTGCCGCCATCGGCGGTATGGCGGTCCCGGCGCTGATCTTTGCCGGGTTCAACATCAATGGTCCCGGCGCCAGGGGTTGGGGTATTCCGATGGCGACCGACATCGCCTTTGCGCTCGGTGCGCTCGCCGTCCTGGGCTCGCGCATACCCGAAGCGCTCAAGGTCTTCCTCGTCGCGCTGGCCATCGTCGACGACCTCGGTGCGCTGCTGATCATTGCGATCTTCTACACGACGTCGATCGAGTGGCGCGGCATCGCCCTGATCGTCGCCATGCTGCTGGCGTTGTGGGTAGCCAATCGCTTCGGTGCCCGCCGGGGATCGATCTACCTGTTGCTCGGGGTGTGCCTGTGGGCGGGCTTCTTCATCTCCGGCCTGCACGCGACACTGGCCGGTGTGCTGACGGCGTTGTTCGTGCCGGCGCGCGTGAAGATCGTGCCGGGCGCACTGCCGCAGGTGATCCGCCGCGGCGCCGACGACATCGAAGCCCAGGCGCTGGATACCGAGCCCGACGCGATGGATCCCGACCGTGTCGCCATCATCGGCGCCATCGGTGGCAGCCTGGACGCCGCCACTGCACCGCTGCAGCGTTTCGAGCACATGGTGCAGCCGTGGGTCACCTACGGCATCCTTCCGGCATTCGGTTTGTTCAATGCCGGGGTCGCGATCGACGCCACGGTGCTGCGCTCGTTACCGACAGCCGTGCCGCTGGGCATCATGGTCGGCCTCGTGCTCGGCAAATCGGTCGGCATCGGACTGGCCAGCTGGCTGGCCGTGAAAACCGGCCTCGCCGAACTACCCGAGGGGGCGACCTGGCGGCAACTGATCGGCACGTCGTTTCTGGCCGGCATCGGCTTCACCATGGCGCTGTTCATCAGCGGCCTGGCGTTTGCCGGCACGCATTTCGAGCGCGAGGCCCAACTGGCCATCCTGATCGGTTCGTTGCTGGCCGCAGGGGTCGGCATCGCCATTCTGCTGACGTCGAAGGCGACACAGGCGCCGGTCACGAACTGAACGACCGACCGTCAGCCGCATCGTCGAGCGCGCCATGAAGCTGGTTCAGCGCCTAGGCCGCCGCCCTGTAGCGCGCCTCGACGGCGAGCCGATCTTCCACCTCAGGCACGGCTTCTCGCGCGCCTCTGACGATCATGTCGGCGTGACGCTGGAGGCAGGCCGCGTCCTGCGGGTTTTGCACGTGGTCGGCGATCTGGGCAATGGTATCGAGCATGCGGATCGCTACGGCCGGATTCGACCGGGCGCTTTGCCGGATCTGGTTGAAGGCCGTGTCGACGATCCCGGCAAACGTGGACCCCGGCGTGACCAGCCGCAGCCGCCCGTGAGCGTCGAATCGCAGCGATGATGGCATATCGCGTCGGGCGAGACGGCACAGGGCCGATCCCAGCCGATCCACGCAGGCGATCGCCGTGAACGGGTCGTTGATGCCCGGGGACAACGCCCGCACGGCGATCTCGACCAACTGATGGAAGGAAAACTCGACATCCTGGGTGGCTGTGCGCTGGTTGCCGAGCACGAAGGCGTCGTTCAGCTGGCCCACCAGGGCCTCAGTCACACGCTCCCCAGGCCAGACCATGACCATCGCCTGGCCTTTGACGAGGTAGTGCCCGGGCCGGCGCTCCAGCCGCAGCAGCAGGTCTTCATGGCTGGCCAACGCCATCAGGGCGTCGGCATCGATCAACTGGAGATAGCCGTCTTCGAGGGCACGCACTGGACGGGCCTCGCGCGCGAACGTCGCTGGCAACTTGGCCTGTTCCTGGACGTTCGAAGTTTCGGGTCCGGGCTGGCCCAATTGACCGGGAAACAGCCTGCCGATCCCGTCCTCCAGCTCCTTGCCGACCCGGGCCACGACCACGTCCGCCTGGATCGAGACCGAGACGTGGTGGATGAAGTAGATCAGCACCCCGATGCTGACCATGGCCAGCAGCACGCCGATGCTGACGGCCAGATGAGGCACGAAGGCCACTTCGTCGGCGCGGCGGATCGTGCGCAGGACGAGGAGGCAATACACGAATGTGGCGACGAAGGTGCCGAGCACCAACTGGTTGGCGGTGTCGCGCATGAAGCTGCGCAGCAAGCGGGGTCCTAACTGGGATGAGGCGAGCGACATCGCCACCAGTGTCATCGAGAACACGGTCCCGGCGATGGCGATCATCGACCCGGCCACGGTGCCCAGCAGCAGGCTGGCACCCTCGGCACCACCGGAATAGCTCCAGCCCAGGCGCTGCAGCCAGTCGTCACCGACGGCCTTGTCGAGTGCAACGGCACAGAGCGCCAGTGCCACGGCCAGGCAGGCCATGGCCGCTGGCACGAACCACAAGCTGGATCGAAGACGATCCCAGTACTTAAGCAGCAGTGCTTTCATAAATCTTCACTTCAACCCTTTAGCCAAGAACAACGGCCCTAAACTGATGTAGGGTGGGACATTAGCTTAGTGTAAGCTTTAGAAACGAAGCGCACTGTTCGTTACCGCACCAAGTTACCGACGGCGCGAATGGGTTGATGTGGCGTCTGGTGATGGGTTATGTGGAGAAGTGGATTGCGTCCTGGCATTTTTTCAGCCGAAGCGTCTCGCTGCAGATTATCTCGATCAGTCGTCGTCCGAACCTTCCTTTTCCAGGCGCTCGCGAATCTCCATCAATTCGCCACGACGTTTTGCGCCAGTTGCCGGATAGCGCATCTTGAGTCCTTTCAATGTGTCGATCATCACCACATGAAAATGCAGGTGGGCATTGAGCAGACCACCGAAACGGTGGATAAAGACGACGGCACCGATGCGTGTGTTGGAGTGCGTAGGGAGGTGTGTTCCGCCGTCTGTTTCCGGCAGGCTTTCTCGCAAACCTTGTTCGATGCCGCGCAGGAGGCTGTGCAGCACGGCGTTTTGCAGATTGGCGTCGTCGAGGTGGTAGCGTAGCCTTTTGGGGAGCGAGAGTACCCATTGCCGTACCGGCAGGCGCGGGAAAACGTGGTCAGTGAGGTGCGCTGCCGTTTCGACCATCCGCCTCGTGGTGCAGGAAGGGCAGATGCCACGCTCTTTGCACGAGTAGGCGACGATAAAGTCGTGACCGCAGTCCGGGCAGCGGGCTCGGGCGAAACCATGGGCGAGGATGCCGCATTCGAGGTAGCGGCGGAATTCACGTTCGGTCAGTACCGGGGCATGGCCGCCACAGCCGCCGTCGTGCAGTGCCAGCCAGGTGGCGAGGTGCGCTTGGACGACGCGGTAGAGAACCGTGCGTTCGGGCTGGCGCCGGTGGTAAACGGCAGGCGAACCGCACGATTTGGCGGCAGTGGCAGACATGGGCATCCGGATCGGGGGATCGGATAAATGACTGCATGTCCGTACAAATTATGCGTCCATCCAGTAGTCCGACTACTGTATAGACCACTCACCCGCTCGCATCCCTTCCCACTGCTTTTTAGCCGCTTGACCGGCACCGGAACCAGCCTGAGCTTCACGTTGAGCGTCCGCTTTCCTGAACGGGCTACTAACGCTTTGGGTCGCTATGTAGAGGTTTACATAGTGCAGTGCAGAGGGTTTTTAGGTTAGTGGGCGCGGCACTGCGGTTGAGGAGTGGCGTAGAACGGCTACCGCGCCCGGTAGGCTAAAAATCCTGTTGTGCTAAACCAGCGCGAAGACGACGGTGCTATGGGGATTGAATCAGAGCGGCCGCATCGAACTGCGAATTAGACCGAGGCCAGAAGGGCTAAATTGAAGCATGAGCCTTGAATTCCTAACAGTGCATCCGCTGCCTGACGGTATAGCCGTGCCATTTGCTCGACACTCCAGCGATGACCCGTGCGCAGGGTGAAGGAATGCCGAGTTCCAGACCAAAGGAAATCCGCCGTTCCGTGAGGCAAACCCGAAAGGGACCATCGCGCGATGGGATGAGCCTTCATACGCGCTCCCCCGGTGGTCCGCGTGGCAGGGTGCCCGGCAAGAAGGTCTCGATGCAAACCATGTGGCCCTGGCCGCACTTCGGGCAGTCCCGCAACGATTTTCCGGTGAGCCACTGGTAGCGGTCGCGGTAGTCGAGAGGAGCGTCGGGAACAGGGATGATCGGAGCGGGTTCGGCCAGCAACTCCCGGCATCGTTCAAGTTTGACCGCACGGTAGCGGTTGGCCAGGAAGCCGTAATGCCGAATCCGTTGAAAACTGCTCGGCAGCACATGAAGCAGAAAGCGGCGAATGAATTCGTCGGCCGCCAACTGCATGACCTTCGGGTGCGATTCATGGCGGTAATCCTTCCAGCGAAAGCAGACCCGATCATCAGCGAAGTTGATCAGCCGGTTATTGGAAATAGCGACGCGATGCGTGTAGCGACCGAGATACTCGAGGACCTGCTGGGGTCCGCCAAAGGGAGGTTTGGCGTAAACCACCCACTCGGTTTTCCGCACCGGTGCCAGATAGCGGACGAAGGCCGCCGGTGCCTGAAGCTCTTCAAGCGCGTGATAAAAGTGCAGGTCGCCGGCATCAAACGCACGCTGCAACTGTTCCAGAAACAGCCGGCGAAACAGTCGTGAAAGCACACGCACCGGCAGGAAGAAACCTGGCAGACAGGCAATCCAGCGCTCGCCATCAGCACTCACACCACCGCCCGGGACCAGGCAATGCAGATGCGGGTGGTGCAACAGATTCTGCCCCCAGGTGTGCAGGATGGCGATGAAGCCGATCTCGGCCCCCAGATGTTTCGGATCGGCGGCGATCGTGCGCAAGGTCTCGGCGGTGGCGCGAAACAGGAGACCGTAGACCACCGCCTTGTTCTGATACGCAATCGCCGCGACCGCCTCGGGTAGCGTAAAGACCACGTGGAAATACTCCACCGGAATGAGATCAGCCTGGCGATCTTCCAGCCATTGCGCACGCACCAGAGACTGACACTTCGGGCAGTGGCGATTTCTGCAACTGTTGAAGGCAATGCGCTGGTGACCGCAAGCATCACACTGCTCGACGTGTCCGCCCAGCGCAGCAGTTCGGCAGCGCTCAATGGCGTTCATGACGCCGCGTTGCCCACGGCTGAGTGCCGTAGCGTGCTGCTGACGGTAGAGGGGCCCGGCTTGGTGAAAGATGTCCGCCACCTCGAGCCCGGTGGCACGCACGTCCGGTCTCAGAAATGAGCCGGGGGCGTCGGTATCGTCGGTGGCGGTTGAACCTGGGGCAACAGGTCGAAGGGGCTGGTCGTGGCGCACACGGTGGTGGTGGCGACTTTCAGGTAGCGCGAGGTGGTGGCCAGACTGCGATGACCGAGCAGCAACTGGATGGTGCGCACATCGGTGCCGGATTCGAGCAGGTGGGTGGCAAAAGCGTGGCGCAGCGAGTGCGGCGTGATCGGCTTGGTGACGCCCGAGGCGCGGTGCGCTTTCTGACAGGCCAGTTCGACGGCACTGCGGGTGATCGGCTGATCGGGCGGATCGCCCGGAAACAGCCACTGCGTCGGGTGGGCGGATCGCCAGTAGGTACGCAACGTCTCAAGCAGGCGCGGCGAGAGCATCACCAATCGATCCTTACCGCCTTTACCTTGGTCGACACGGAGCATCGCGCTGGCTGTCGATGTCGGTCACCTTGAGATGGGTGGCTTCGGAAACACGCAAGCCGGCCGCGTAGGCGGTCATCAGAATCGCCCGGTGCTTGATGCTGTCGATTGACTCCAGGAAGTGCATCACTTCCTCGCGACTGAGAATCACCGGCAACGGAAGGGGCGCTTGGGCATCGGTATCTCGTCAATGGCCCAAGGACGTTTGAGCGTCACCTTGTAGAGAAAGCGCAACGCGCCGGTGGCCACACTGATACTGCTGGCCGAGAGCTTTCGAGTTTGCGTCAGATGGAGCTGATAGGCTCGTATTTCTTCCGGCCCCAGTGCTTCCGGTCACGGTGAAAGTGCCTGGCGTAGGCGATGATCTGCTGGATGTACGACGACTGGGTGTTCTCGGCGAGATTGCGGATGGCCATATCTTCAAGCATCCGCTGGCGTAGTGAGGTCATGGTCAAGCTCCTTATAGGAATTGAGGGAAGTGCTGCACGCAGCCACTTCATCATTCTCCGATCGGGACTCTTTTGTGAATTCGAGACTCCGCCTACGACTGGTAACCCACCATTACCGCGTCAGCGGTTTAGTACAACGACCCCTATGCACAGTTTGAAACTATGTGCAGGTAGGCGCTGAATCGCAGTATCTGAGGGCGTTTAGGCCGGCAATGCTGCACATAGTTTTTGGCATGCCGCGTTCCCAAAACATTTTTTTCCTCGCAATCACCAAGAAACATTCGTCGGCGTCACTCGCATGGAATGTCTCCCGTGTTCATTGCCGTCGCCGTCAATTCGGGGCATCTGGCGTAATGGGGTTCCCTTACTTTTTTCACTAACCGGATCGCGTTGAGCCGGTCGCCGTATTGCACGAAATGAATTGCTGCGCTCCCCGACGCCGAAACTATGTACAGTTTTACGCTGATAAACTTCGCCCAATGCTAGGCACTACCGAATTTACGATCACTCTACCCAAGAGTGGTGCACATAGTTTCAAACTGTGCATAGGGGTCGGTAGTGTGAGTTCACCTGATCGGCAAGCTACCCTTCAACGCGATTTTCGGCTGAACGGCAGGTAACGGGCGCATTGCCGCCCGAGTTTGGCCCGAGACCAAGGTCGGCTGTGGCCGAGTAGCGGAAGGTGGCGCGAATTTGCCGACTGGCTGCTTTAACTGCAAAACGGACGGTGTAGCACTAAAGAAAAATAGGTGATGTCTGGAAGGCGACAGCTTGCCAACCGGATCATCAATTGATAGTTGAATTGATAGTCAACAATTTGTATAAATACAAATGTCCTTTATATACAAGGACTTAATTCACTGTATTGGCGGAGAGGGTGGGATTCGAACCCACGGTACCTTGCAGTACGCCTGATTTCGAGTCAGGTACAATCGACCACTCTGCCACCTCTCCGTCAGGGGCGGAATTTTATCATGAGTCCACCCATTGATGCGCCTCGCACTTCTTATTCTCGCTGTTCTGATTGCTGGCTGCGGTGACAAGGTCCAGCAGGCAGCCGATCTAACCGGGGAACTCGTTATCCTGACCCGGGTGGGGTCAACCACCTACTCGGTTGATGAAACAGGTGCTGCTACCGGCTTTGATTACGAGCTTGCCAGGTTGCTTGCGCAGGAACTCGGATTGAAAAGCCGTATCCTCGTTGCTGCCAGCGACGCCGACATCCTGCATCGGCTGAAGCGCGGTGAGGGACATCTGGCGGCGGCCTGGCTGACTGCAGTCGGCGATCCGCAAATACGCAGCAGCACGCCTTACTTCCAGAGCCAGAACGTGCTGATCACGCACGAAGCCTCACTGCCCTTGACCGGTATCGAACAACTGGCTCACAAAACGATCCATGTCGTCGCCGGTTCAAGGCAGGAAACGGCGCTGCTTGCCGTCAGGGAAAAGGTTCCGGATCTGATCATTGCCGCAGATCACCATCGCAACGAACTGGACCTGATGGAAGGCGTCGCAAAGCAACGCTATGAGGCGACGCTGGTTAACAATGCGGAATTCGACATTGGCAGCAACTACTACCCCGAGTTGCAGGACTCGCTGGAAGTCGGACCGGCACGAGCAATTGTCTGGCTTTTCGCGCCGGGCATTGACCCGGAATTGATAACCAGGGCAAATACCTTTCTTGAGCAACTGGAGAAGAGCGGCGAGATGGATCGTCTGAAAGACCGTTACTTCGGGCATGTCCAGCGGCTCACGCAAGCCGACAGCGTGCGTTTTATCGAGCGCATGCGCTCCGTTCTGCCACAGTATCGGGCACTGTTCCATGCGGCGCAGGCCAGGACGGGGATCGATTGGCGCCTGCTGGCGGCTCTGGCCTATCAGGAATCCCAGTGGGAACCGCTGGCCACCAGCCCCACCGGCGTACGCGGGATGATGATGCTGACCGCCGATACCGCCGACCATCTTGGTGTAAGCAACCGTCTTGACCCGGCACAAAGCATTCGCGCCGGAGCGATGTACGTCAGCGACCTGCGCGATACACTCCCGCCAAGTGTGGGCGAACCCGACCGGCTTTGGCTGGCGCTCGCCGCCTACAATCTCGGCATGGGCCATCTGAATGCCGCGCGCCACATTGCCATCACCAAGAAGGCCGATCCCGATTCATGGTACGAAATGAAAAAAATACTGCCGCTGCTGGCGCAAGCCCGGTATTACAGCCGGCTGAAATCCGGCATGGGGCGCGGCGGTGAAGCCGTCACCATGGTCGAGAACATCCGCATCTATACCGACATTCTCAATCGCCACGAAGGCCCCTATCGGCCACTGGACCGAGTTGCCCAGTCAACAGCTGGCAATAAAAACCAGCTTCAGCAAAACCTTAACGAAACCCTGGGCAACCAGTAACCAGTCAATGTGAAACAACGTACCGCCAGTTTGCCCCGCAGCAAATTCTCTTATGGGACATTATTTTCTTGGTGAATCTTTGTGTTCTTGGTGTCTTGGTGGTGAAGCTTTTTCCATGTCTCCAACTGTACCTACGACTTGCGGCCATCCACATTCACGCGACGATTTTCTCCAGCCCGCCAAGGTAGCGACGCAAAACAGCAGGCACAGTAATGCTGCCATCGGCGTTCTGGTAATTTTCCATGATGGCGACGAGTGTTCGACCCACCGCCAGTCCCGAACCGTTGAGCGTGTGCACCAGTTCCGTCTTGTTCTTTTCATTGCGGCAGCGCGTCTGCATGCGGCGCGCCTGGAAGGCCTCGAAGTTGGAACAGGATGAAATCTCGCGATAGGTGTTCTGTGCCGGCAGCCAGACTTCCAGATCGTAGGTCTTGGCCGATGAAAAGCCCATATCGCCTGTGCATAGCGCAACACGGCGGTAAGGCAGCTCAAGCTTCTCAAGAACGATTTCGGCATGGCGCGTCAGTTCCTCATGCGCCGCATTGGATTTTTCGGCTGCGACAATCTGTACCAGTTCAACCTTGTCGAACTGGTGCTGGCGAATCATTCCGCGCGTGTCCTTGCCGTAGGAACCGGCTTCCGAACGGAAGCACGGGGTATGGCACACGAATTTGAGCGGCAGCGCATCCTGGGCAATAATTTCATCGCGCACGATGTTGGTGACCGGCACCTCGGCGGTCGGGATCAGATACAGCGGATCGGCGTCGGGGCGAAGG
The DNA here is from genome assembly GCA_016709335.1 of Candidatus Propionivibrio dominans. Taxonomy (GTDB): domain Bacteria; phylum Pseudomonadota; class Gammaproteobacteria; order Burkholderiales; family Rhodocyclaceae; genus Propionivibrio; species Propionivibrio dominans. Next base: position 54,749 of record JADJNC010000022.1, read on the forward strand.
ATCTTGAACAGGTCTTCCTCGAATTTCGGCAACTGGCCGGTGCCGAACAGGCTGGCCGAATTGACCAGATAAGGGGCATAGACTTCGGTGTACCCGTGCTCTTCACTGTGCACATCGAGCATGAACTGGGCAATGGCGCGATGCAGCCGGGCGAGCGGTCCTTTCATCAACGAGAAGCGGGCACCGGCAATTTTGGCTGCCGTCGCAAAATCAAGTTGTCCGAGTGCCTCGCCCAGATCGACGTGATCCTTGACCTTGAAATCGTAAGGGCGCGGCGTTCCCCAGCGCCTGACCTCGACGTTGTCGACTTCCGACTTGCCGAGCGGCACGCTGTCCTGCGGCAGATTCGGAATGATCGCAACAAAGGCTTCGAACGCTTTGAGCAGTTCGCCGAGTCGGATTTCATTGGCCTCCAGCTCTTCTTTCAGCGCAGCGACTTCAGCCATGACGGCCGCAGCGTCCTCTCCCTTGCCCTTGAGCATGCCGATCTGCTTCGACAGACTGTTGCGGCTGGCCTGCAAGTCCTGAGTTCGCGTCTGCAGCGTCTTGCGTTTGGCTTCGAGCGTCTGGAAGGCGGCGATGTCAAGCGTATAGCCACGGGTGGACAGGCGTTCGGAAACGGCATCAATGTTGTTGCGCAATAACTGGATATCAAGCATGTTCAGTCCTCGGGGTCCTTGGATTTCCTGGAGAATTTAAGCGCGTCGCGATCAAGCTTGCGTAAATGAGCGAGCTTCTCGCCGATTTTTATTTCCAGCCCGCGCTCGACCGGGCGGTACCACTCGAGTGCTAGCATCCCCTCCGGAAAATAGTTCTCGCCGGCCGCATAGCCTTCGCTCTCATCGTGCGCGTAGCGGTAATCCTTGCCGTAGTCGAGTTCCTTCATCAGCCGGGTCGGCGCATTGCGCAGATGCAGCGGCACCGGCCGCGAACCGTCTTTGGCAATGAATCCACGCGCCGCATTATACGCGACGTAAGCGGCGTTCGATTTGGCCGCCATGGCCAGGTAGAGCACCGCTTCGGCAAGGGCCAACTCGCCCTCCGGCGAGCCGAGGCGTTCATAGGTCTGCGCCGCTTCGCCGGCGATCTGTGCCGCTCGCGGATCGGCCAGGCCGATGTCCTCCCAGGCCATGCGCACGATACGCCGTGCCAGATAACGTGGATCTGCGCCGCCGTCGAGCATGCGGCAGAACCAGTACAGCGCGGCATCGGGATTCGAGCCGCGCACCGCTTTGTGCAGGGCTGAAATCTGGTCGTAGAAGGCCTCGCCGCCCTTGTCGAAGCGGCGCAGGTTCTGCGCCAGCGTGTTGTCGATGAAGGCAGCGTCGATCCGGGAAAGCCCGGCCGTTGCCGCTGCCGTACGCGTCTGCTCAAGCAAATTGAGCAGGCGGCGCGCATCGCCGTCGGCCAGACCGATCAGCCGTGAGCGTGAATCCTCGTCAAAGCTCAATCCTTGCAGCGCACGCCTGCAGGCCCTCTCGAACAACACCCCATTTCATCGTCGGAGAGGGGGTTGAGCACATAAACCGAGGCACGCGAAAGCAGCGCGGAGATCACTTCAAACGAGGGATTCTCGGTTGTCGCACCGACCAGAGTCAGCAGACCGCTTTCAACGTAGGGCAGGAAGGCGTCCTGTTGCGCCTTGTTGAAGCGATGGACTTCATCAACGAAGAGAATCGTCGCCCGGCCCGTCTGCGCCACTGTCGCTTCGGCACGCGCAACCGCCTCACGGATATCCTTGACCCCGGAGAACACCGCCGATAGCGCCACAAATTCGGCGTCGAAGGCGTCGACCATCAGGCGTGCAAGCGTTGTTTTTCCTACACCGGGCGGCCCCCAGAGGATCAGCGAGTGCAGCTTGCGTGCTTCAAACGCCAGACGCAGCGGCTTGCCGGCGCCGAGCAGATGCGGCTGGCCAATCACTTCGTCGAGTGTAGCGGGCCTCAGCGCTTCCGCGAGTGGGACCGCAGGCGCCTTGGCGAAAAGGTCACTCACCGATGACATCGACACCAGCGGGCGGCGTAAATCGAAACAGTGCAGGGGCCAGTTGTGGATTGCGTTCGAGATGCGCAAAGAAAAGCGTCGTGGTCTGACCAAAGTTGTCGAACAGTTCCATCGCTTTCAGATCGTTTCCGGCAAAGCCCATCTGCAATCTTTCGAAACCGCTGTCCGGCGATTTCGGAATCGCTTCGAGCCATTCGAGCCCTTCCCGTTCACCGGCTTCGCGCAGGGTGAAATTCTTTTCCAGCGTACTTTTGCCGCCATTCTTGCCATCACTGTCACCCACCAGCAGCGCTACCGGCGAGCTGCCCAGTGCGGCACCGACTTTCTTTACCGTCACCTGGCGCAGATCCGGATCGTAGATCCAGACTTTTTCGCCATCGCCGACCAGCAACTGACTGTAGGGCCGCTCGATCTGCCAGCGGAATTTTCCGGGGCGGGAGAACATCATCACGCCGCTTGACTGCTGTGGCCTTTTTCCATTCTTGGCGACAACAATCTGCGCAAAGTCAGCGCGCACGGTCTTCGTCGTTTCGAGAAAGCGGTGCAGCCTGTCAATGGCACCGGCATGAGCGACCTGAACAGCCAGCAGACTGATCGCCGCAAAAATAAAACGTCGCATCAGCTTTCTTCCTTGCGCGCAATGACCTCGCGCCCACCACGTCCATCCATCGCCGACACCAGGCCGGCTTTCTCCATGGCTTCGATCAGGCGTGCCGAGCGGTTGTAGCCGATGCGCAGATGACGCTGAACCAGCGAGATCGAAGCGCGACGATTCTTGAGAACGATTTCGACAGCCTGATCGTAGAGCGGGTCGGACTCGGCATCGCCAGCCGCATCGCCCTCTCCGTTACCGCCCTCGCTCTCGCCCTCGTCATCAAGACCGGCGCCGGTCAGCACGCCGTCAACGTAATCCGGCGCACCCGCCCGCTTCAGGTAATCGACCACATGATGGACTTCGTCGTCGGCGACAAAAGCGCCGTGCACGCGCGTCGGGTAACCGGTACCCGGTGCCAGAAAGAGCATGTCGCCCTGCCCGAGCAAGGCCTCGGCGCCCATCTGGTCGAGGATGGTGCGCGAATCGATCTTCGACGATACCTGGAATGACATTCGCGTCGGGATGTTGGCCTTGATCAGACCGGTAATCACATCGACCGATGGCCGCTGCGTCGCCAGAATCAGGTGGATTCCCGACGCGCGGGCCTTCTGGGCGAGGCGCGCGATCAACTGCTCGACCTTCTTGCCGGCAACCATCATCAGATCCGCCAGTTCGTCGATAACCACCACGATATACGGCATGGAGACCAGTGCTTCGGGCGCTTCCGGCGTCAGCGAGAAGGGATTCGTCAGTTTCTTTCCGGCCTTCTCGCCGTCCTTGATGCGATGGTTGAGGCCGGCGATATTGCGCACGCCCATCGCCGACATCAGCTTGTAGCGTTTTTCCATTTCGGCGACACACCAGTTGAGCGCGTTGGCGGCCTGCTTCATGTCCACCACCACCGGCGCCAGCAGATGCGGGATGCCTTCGTAGATCGACAGTTCCAGCATTTTCGGGTCGACCAGGATCAGACGCACCTTGTCAGGCTCGGACTTGTAGAGCAAGGACAGAATCATCGCGTTGATGCCGACCGATTTGCCGGAACCGGTCGTACCGGCAACCAGCAGGTGCGGCATTTTGGCCAGATCGACGACTACCGGATAACCACCGATATCCTTGCCGAGCGTCATCGCCAGCGGCGAGTTCATGTCGTGATAGGCACCGCTCGAAATAATCTCGGAAAGCCGTACGATCTGCCGTTTGGCATTCGGAAGTTCGAGCGCCATGCAGGATTTTCCGGGAACCGTCTCGACCACGCGGATCGACACCATCGACAGCGCACGCGCCATATCTTTCGCCAGATTGACGATCTGCGCGCCCTTCACGCCGACTGCCGGTTCGATTTCGTAACGCGTGATCACCGGGCCCGGATAAGCGGCCAGCACCCTGACCTGAACGCCAAAGTCAGCCAGCTTGCGCTCGATCAGGCGCGAAGTGTATTCGAGGCTTTCGCTGCTGACCTGATCAGTCTGAGGCGCTGCCGTTTCGAGCAGATGCAGCGGCGGCAGCAGGCCACCAACTACCGCCTCGGGGAAGAGTGGCACCTGACGCTCGCGCTCGATCCGCTTCTCGACTTTTACCGGCATCGCTACCGCTGGGGCCGGCTTTTCAATGAAAATCGGCTCTTGGGTTTCAACCCGCCGTTTCTCGTCCTCGACCACCGCCTCGCGCTCGCGCGCCACCTCACGTCCGATGCGCCGGTCCTGCCAGCGCTCGATCAGGCTGTGCACCGCACCCCAGGCGGCTTCAAAGAGGGCGCCAAAACGTTCTGCAGCGGTCAGCCACGACATCCCGGAAAAAATGCTCCAGCCGAGTATCAGTGCCGCCAGCAGGGTCAGGGTCGCTCCCGTATAACCAAGAAAACGCACAGACAGTTGACCGATCTCGATCCCCAGCATGCCGCCGGGGGCCAGGGGCAACTGTGCCTTGAGCGTGTAGAAGCGCAAGGCTTCCAGCCCGCTGCTGGCGACAATCAAGACAATGAAACCGGCCAGTGCAATGTAAAGAGGACGCCGATCAGCCGTACGCAGACCGTCCAGGCGACGGTAACCCCACCACACCAGGGCGATCAGCAAGACGATCCACCACCATGCTGAAAGACCGAAGACATAAAGCAGCAAATCGGCCAGCCAGGCACCGCCACGACCGGCCGGGTTACGCAGGCTTGCTCCATGCACGGCATGCGACCAGCCAGGATCGCTGCGCTGGTAGCCCCACAGCGCCAGGCCAAGAAATGCCGCCAGGACGACCAGCGCCAGCCAGCGCGATTCCTGCAGGACGAGCGCGATTTTCTCCGGCAGCGGGCTGGGCGCTGCAGAATTGCTGTCAATCCGGCCAGTGGTTTTTTGCAGTGAAGCCATCGGTGTCTGTAGAAGCGGGGAAAAAGAGCGATTATAGCCGGCTGCCGGCAACAAGCGCAGAGGGTCAATCCTCGGTAAGGACAATACGTCCCTGTTCGACGCGGATATAGCCGCTGCCCTCAAGATCCTTCATCACGCGACTGACCATCTCGCGCGATGCACCAACCATCTTGGCCATATCCTGCTTGGTTACCTTGCGCCGGATCACACGCAAACCGTTTTCCTCAACAGAAAAATCGAGGAGCAGTTTGGCGACCCGTCCATAAACGTCCATCAAAGCCAGACTCTCGATCTTTCGGTTCGCCTCGCGCAGGCGTAACACCAGGCTCTTCATGATATTCAGGCAAAGATCAACGTTACCGGCCAGGACGTTCGTGAAATCGGCCTTGGCAATCACCAGCAGTTCACAATTTTCATTGGCGACAACATCGGCCGAGCGCGGCGAGCCGTCGATCAAACCCATCTCGCCAAAGCACTCACCGGAACCGAGAAGCGTCAGGATGACTTCATTCCCTTCCGCATCCCGATTAAGCACTTTCGCGCTTCCACTCACGATGACAAACAGCGCGTCGGTGCGGTCACCCACAAAGACGATGGTGGTATGACGCGCCACCTTGCGGCTGACGGCCATTCGCGCAATCTGTTCAAGCTGCGCATCAGGCAGCCCGGCAAACAGGGGTATTTTTTGCAACAGGGTCAGTCCGGCCCCGGCGTTAGCCTGATGCTTCTTTGCCTGCATGGATCTCTCTTTTTTGAGTAGTTATTTCAAGGAGTTATGTGAAGATTATATGATACTTCCCGGTTTCTTCAGCAATTCACCAGCGAATGTATCCTGGATTGGCGGTTATAATTTCCGCATCAATTTGCTTCGGAAGGAAGAAAAATGACCCAGACACCCCGCCATTGCCGCCTCCTGATCCTGGGTTCCGGCCCCGCCGGCTACACGGCGGCCGTCTACGCCGCCCGTGCCAACCTGAAACCGGTGCTGATTACCGGCATGGCCCAGGGTGGGCAGTTGATGACTACCACCGATGTCGATAACTGGCCCGCCGACGCCCAGGGCGTGCAGGGGCCGGAATTGATGCAGCGCTTTGAAGAACATGCCAAACGCTTCGAAACCGAAATCATTTTCGACCACATCCATACCGCCAATCTGGGCGAAAAACCCTTTACCCTGATCGGTGACGCCGGCACCTATACCTGCGACGCACTGATCATTTCGACCGGCGCCTCGGCGCAGTATCTCGGCCTGCCCTCGGAAGAAGCGTTTTCCGGTCGCGGTGTTTCCGCCTGCGCCACCTGCGACGGCTTCTTTTACCGCAACCAGCCGGTGGCCGTTATCGGCGGCGGCAATACGGCAGTTGAAGAAGCGCTCTATCTGGCCAATATCGCCAGCCACGTGACTGTCGTGCATCGCCGAGACAAATTCCGCAGCGAAAAAATCCTGCAGGACAAGCTGTTCGAAAAGGAAAAAGCCGGCAAGGTAACGATCAAGTGGCACTCGACACTCGACGAAGTGCTCGGCGACAAGTCAGGGGTTAACGGCATCCGCATCAAGAGTACGCTGAACGGCGCCTGCGAAGACCTCCCGCTGATGGGCGTGTTCATCGCCATCGGCCACAAGCCGAACACCGACCTCTTTGTCGGGCAACTGGAAATGGAAGGCGGCTACATCATCACCGAATGCGGCCGCCAGGGAAATGCGACCGCGACGTCGATTCCCGGCGTCTTTGCCGCCGGCGACGTGCAGGACCACATCTACCGTCAAGCCTGTACCTCGGCCGGCACCGGTTGCATGGCCGCGCTCGATGCCGAGCGCTATCTCGACAGTCTCGATGGCTGATTCCCATGAAAGTCGAGCGAAGAAAGGGCAGCGCGCTGCCAGCGACTGGCGAAACCCGCCACGCCCTTCGTGAGAGGCACGGTGGTGAGGGTGAGGGGCATCCAGCGGCACCATGAGCCAGAGGATGCAAGCCACCCCGGAAGAACTCGCCGCCTTTTACGCGGCCGTCGACGGGGTCACTCCGCTACCAGCGCCTGACCGGATTGCCTTTGAGCCGCCCAAGCCCAGTCCGCGCCCTCGTCAACGCGAACTCGACGAAGCCGCCGCCATCAGCGAATCGCTGCATGGCCCGTTTGAAATCGACGAGCTGCTGGCCATCGGCGACGACGACTCTTTCGTGCGCAGCGGACTCCAGCGCAGCGTTCTGCGCGATCTGCGACGCGGCCGCTGGTCGATTCAGAAGCACATCGACCTGCACGGTTTCAACCGGCACGAGGCGCACGATGCGGTTTCACGCTTCCTTGCCGAAGCGCACAGCGCCGGCAAGCGCTGCATTCGCATCGTGCATGGCCGCGGACACGGCTCCCCCGGACGCGAAGGCATCCTCCGGCAACTCGTAAAAAGCTGGCTCATCCGGCGCAAGGATGTACTGGCCTTCTGCCCCGCCCCGCCCTGCGACGGCGGCCAGGGCGCGCTATGGGTATTGCTCAAGTCAAGCAATGCCGTAAAACGATGAACCGGTGCAGACGCATTGACGCGAGGCCGGCAGGAAGGGGCTCTTGAGATACTCTGCTCTTGAAGACAATGTTCATGGGCTTCACCATGCCGCATGAGAGCCTATGGGAGGCGTACAGGGGAATCAGCCAGGAAATTGTGGCCTGCCCCCTATTGAACACTGTTGAACAGTAAAATTGTTTCCATCATGAACGAAAATCGACCTCCACAATCGCCCGCTATTGAACGTTCACAGGCTGGGGAATGTTTTGTGCACGCCGCTAATTGCCTTCGCTTGACCCCTCAACCACTTTATCTACGGCCTCGTTAGTCATCGCAATGGAAATTCTATGGATTGTTATTTGGGTATTGGTTGTTTGGTTCATCATTGATCTTGTTCGCGTTCAAGACGTAATTGCGCGCATGCCACAGGATGAACAAGATCGATTTTTGGTTGGCACTCCATTGACGCCTGAGACCCGTGAGTTTTTACACCGACGGCTTTATTTCCCTAATTCTTCCAGACGCTTTTTGTTGGTTCTAGTGCTTGTTTTTGCAATTGGTATTTTTTCCAAGTTGCTCGGGTTGTAATCGTGGCCATTGGGGTCAGAGTGAATATCCATTCTTGGATTACAGGAGGCAAACCGAAATGAAAAAGAAAATGTCTCTGAACCCAATGGCACTCAGATAACGAGTGTATTTTATCCGGCGCGGTGCGGTGCTCTATCTGCTACTGATGGGCGGCGACAAGGCAAGCCAGAAGCGCGACATCAAACGTGCCATGGAAATGGCGCGCCTATTACCCAAGGATTAGTCATGACCAATTTCACTCCATTTGACGTCGCCGACTATCTGGATAACGAAGAAACCATTGCTGCCTATCTGACGGCCGCATTGGAAGACCCCGATCCCGATACATTTCTGGTAGCCGTAAAGGCAGTCGCTCGTTCTCGCGGAATGACGCAACTGGCCAGGGATTCCGGCTTGGGACGCGAAAGTCTCTACAAGGCGCTCTCGCCCGGTGCGAAACCTCGTTACGAGACAGTGATGAAAGTGGTTCGTGCGTTAGGCGTCAATCTGCATGCCGAGATTCGCCAAGGTTAGCTCCGAAAGTAAAACGGCTCGCAATTTCGCGAGCCGTTTATTTTAATACGGTAACGATCATACCGCCGCTTCGCCGGTCTCCCCGGTCCGGATGCGCACGACCTGCTCGACCGAGGAAACAAAGATCTTGCCGTCGCCGATCTTTCCGGTACGCGCGGATTTGACGATGGCTTCGATGGCGCCATCAACTTCGCCGTCGGCAACGACGATCTCGATCTTGACCTTGGGCAGGAAATCAACGACATATTCTGCGCCGCGATACAGTTCGGTGTGTCCCTTCTGGCGGCCAAAACCTTTCACTTCAGTCACCGTCAGGCCGGAAACGCCAATATCGGACAGCGCCTCGCGCACTTCGTCAAGCTTGAACGGTTTGATGATTGCTTCAATTTTTTTCATTTTGTTTTACTCCGGAAAATTCATGCCAAATGGTACCAGAAATCGGGCCTCAGTACGGATCGCGGTAGCGGTTGGTGATGGGAAAACGCCAGTCCTTGCCGAAGCCGCGCTGCGTAACGCGGATTCCTACCGGTGACTGACGCCGCTTGTATTCGCTGATCTTGAGCAGGTGCACGACGCGGCGCACATCCGTTTCGGCATGACCTCTGGCGATGATCTGGCGCGGGCTGAGGTCGTTCACCATATAGTCTTCAATGATCGCATCCAGCACATCGTAGGCAGGCAGATTGTCCTGATCGGTCTGCCCCGGTTTCAGTTCGGCGGACGGCGGACGCGTGATGATGCGCTCGGGGATCGCCCGGGAAACGGTATTCCGCCAGCGTGCAAGTCGATAAACCAGCGTCTTGGCGATGTCCTTGATGACCGCGAAACCGCCGGCCATGTCGCCGTAGAGCGTGCAATAGCCAACGGCCATTTCGGATTTGTTGCCGGTCGTCAGTACCAGCGAACCGCTCTTGTTCGAGAGGGCCATCAGCAACATGCCGCGGATGCGCGCCTGGATGTTTTCTTCCGTCGTGTCGGCGGGCAGGCCGGCAAACTCCTTCTCCAGCATCCCGGCAAAAACCTGCATCGCCGGCTCGATGGCGATCTCGTCATAACGCACGCCAAGCAGGCGAATCATTTCACGCGAATCGGCCAGGCTGATCTCGGCCGTGTAGGGTGAAGGCATCATCACTGCCCGCACCTTGTCGGCGCCCAGCGCATCGACGGCGATGCACAGTGTCAGCGCCGAGTCGATACCGCCCGAAAGACCGATGATCGCGCCGGGAAAACCGTTTTTACCGAGGTAATCGCGAACGCCGAGTACCAGCGCCCGATAGACCTCGGCTTCGAGCACCTGCTCGGCAACGATGACGTCCGGCTGCGGCTGGCCATTGTCAAAATTGACAATGGCCAGCGCTTCATCGAACTTGGGCAACTGGCAACACAGCACACCGTGCGAATCCATGGCAAAAGACCCGCCGTCAAAAACGAGTTCATCCTGTCCACCGACCAGATTGGCGTAAACCACCGGCAAACCGGTGGCGGCGATGCGCTCACGCAGGACTTCGGTGCGCCGTTCCTGTTTGCCGATGTGGTACGGCGACGCGTTGAGCACAAGCAATACTTCGGCACCCGACTCACGAGCCTGGTCCGCCGCCCCCGCTTCCCAGACATCGGCGCAGATATTGATGCCGCAACGCACGCCCTTGATGCTCACCACGCACGGTGTATCGCCGGAATCGAAATAGCGCTCCTCGTCGAAAACCTCGTAATTGGGCAGGCGCTGCTTGCAATAGGTGGCGACCCGCGCCCCATTGCTGAGCAGGGTCGCCGCGTTGAAGCAGCAACCCTGACGTTCCAGCGGGTGTCCGACCAGCACGTCAATACCCTGCAATGCAGTGGCCAACCCATCAAGCTCACGCTCACAGGCGGTGTAAAAGTCTTCGCGTAGCAGCAGGTCTTCCGGCGGGTAACCACAGAGCACCAGTTCGGGCGTCAGCAGGAGGTCGGCGCCCAGCGCTCTGGCGCGCTGGGCAAAATCGAGGATGCGCGCCGCGTTACCGGCGAGGTCGCCGACGGTGGCGTTGATTTGAGCGATGGCGATCTTGAGTGACATGGGTGTAACTATAAACGATAGTGCGCCGTTACTTGCTCCAGGCGGCCAGAAACTCGTGCCAGTGCGGCTTGTCGAGCTTCTCCAGTGCCCCCCGGACGAAATCGGTCTCGCCGTCGTATTCGCTGCGCGACAGCTCGCCACGCATCAGCCGGAAGCGCAGCGAAACGAGATAGGTGTTCATCACATCGGTTTCGCAGTAGTCGCGAATCCCGGCCATCTCGCCGGCCTGCCAGGCCTCCCACACCTTGCTGCCGTCCATCCCGAGCTTGCCGGGGAAGCCGATCAGCTTGGCCAGCGCATCGAGTGGCACGCTGGCGCGCGGCTGGTACATGGCCAGCAGATCCATGAGATCGAGATGGCGCGTGTGGTAGCGGCTGATGTAGTTGTTCCACTTGAAATCACGACTGTCGCCATAATCGCCATCGCCCAGATCCCAGTAGCGTGGCGCCACGACGCCGTGGATCAGCCCGCGATAGTGCAGCACCGGCAGGTCGAAACCGCCACCGTTCCAGGAGACGATCTGCGGGGTGAATTTTTCGATGCCGTCGAAGAAGCGTTGAATGATTTCCGCCTCGTTCTGCACGGGCTCGGCCAGCGACCACACACGCAGATCCTTGCCGACGCGCAGTGCGCAGGAGATGACGACAATCCGCTGCAAATGGAGCGGCAGGAAATCAGTCCCGTTCTGCGCACGGCGCTGCTGGAAGGCCATTTCGGCCACCTCGGCATCGGGCAACGCCGGATCGAGCGAATGCAGACGGCGCAAGCCCGGTACGTCAGGGATGGTTTCAATGTCAAAGACGAGAACGGGTTTCATGCAAGGCTCGACCAATATTCAGGCCGGAAACACACCGGTCGACAGATAGCGGTCGCCGCGGTCGCAAACAATGGTGACGATGGTGGCATTGTCGACTTCGCGTGCCAGGCGCAGCGCAACCACCAGCCCGCCGCCGGAAGAAATCCCGGCAAAAATACCTTCTTCGCAGGCCAGCCGCCGGGTCATTTCCTCGGCTTCGTCTTGCGTCACCGATTCGACCCGATCGACGCGCGAACGATCGAAAATTTTCGGCAGATAGGCTTCCGGCCACTTGCGGATTCCCGGAATCTGCGAGCCGGGTTCGGGCTGACAGCCGATGATACAGATCGTCGGATTCTGTTCCTTCAGGTAGCGTGAAACGCCCATGATCGTCCCGGTGGTGCCCATGCTGCTGACAAAGTGCGTCACCCGCCCTGCCGTATCGCGCCAGATTTCGGGCCCGGTACCTTCGTAATGTGCCAGCGGGTTATCGGCGTTGGCAAACTGGTCAAGGATGATGCCCCGCCCTTCATCACGCATTTTCTCGGCGACATCGCGTGCCGATTCCATTCCCCCGTCCTTGGGTGTGAGTACCAGTTCCGCACCGAAGGCACGCATGGTTTGCCGGCGTTCGATGCTCTGGTTTTCCGGCATTACGAGCAGCATGCGATAACCGCCCATGGCTGCCGCCATCGCCAGCGCAATGCCGGTATTGCCGGACGTCGCTTCAATCAGCGTATCGCCGGGCTTGATGTCGCCACGCCGCTCGGCATGACGGATCATCGAAAGCGCCGGCCTGTCCTTGACCGAACCGGCCGGGTTGTTGCCTTCGAGCTTGGCCAGAATGACGTTTCCACGTGCTTCCAGATCGGCACCGGGTAAACGCTTGAGGCGCACCAGCGGCGTACCACCGACGAAATCTTCAAGTGTCTTATACACTGGCGTTCAACCATTGGACATATTGCGCCACACCCTGCTCGACGCTGGCAAACGGGGCCTCGTAACCGGCCTTGCGCAATTTCGACAGATCGGCCTGGGTGAAACTCTGGTACTTGCCCTTGAGCGCATCGGGAAAGGGGATGTACTCGATGAAACCTTGCTTGAGCAATTCTTCCAGAGACTGCTTCGGCTCGCCGGCCAGTGCGCGGCAACTGTTCACGTTAGCCACGGCGAGTTCGTTGAAGCTTTGCGCTCGCCCGGTGCCAAGGTTGAATATCCCTGACTTTTCAGGGTGATCGAGGAAGTAAAGATTGACGCTGGTCACATCGCCCACATAAACGAAATCGCGTTTCTGCTCGCCGTTGGCGTAACCATCGCAACCTTCGAACAGCTTGACCTTTTGTTCGGAACGAAACTGGTTGTAGTGATGAAAGGCGACCGAGGCCATGCGCCCCTTGTGCGACTCGCGCGGACCGTAGACATTGAAATAGCGGAAGCCGACGATCTGCGACGAAGCTTCCGGCAAACGCTGACGCACGATCTGATCGAAAAGGAACTTGGAGTAGCCATAGACGTTGAGCGGCGCCTCGAAAGGCCGCTCCTCCCTGAATTCGCTGCTGCCGCCATAGGTTGCCGCGCTCGAGGCGTAGAGGAATTGCACGTCCTGATCGATGCACCAGTCGAGTATCCCGAGCGAGTAGCGAAAGTTGTTTTCCATCATGTAGCGGCCATCGGCCTCCATCGTGTCGGAACACGCGCCTTGATGAAACAGGGCGTCGACATCACCGTCGAAATGTCCGGCCAGCAGGCGCTCGATGAACTCCTGTTTGTCGATGTAATCGACAATCTCGCAATCAACCAGATTCTTGAATTTGTCGGCCCGGGTCAGGTTATCGACGGCAATGATCTGGTCTACCCCGCGTTCGTTGAGCGCCTTGACCAGATTCGAACCGATAAACCCGGCGGCGCCGGTGACAATGTATACATAGGCATTCCTCAGTTCAGTGCCGCATCCAGCTCGTCACGGGTGACAACCGCCGTACCGAGCTTGCCGACAACAATGCCGGCCGCCACGTTCGCCACATGAATCGCTGCCGCCCAATCGGCGCCATGCGCCAGCATCACCGCCAGCGTGGCAATGACCGTATCGCCGGCGCCGGACACATCAAAAACTTCACGTGCCACGGCCTTCTCATGCAGCGTACCACCCGCATGGAAAAGCGTCATCCCTTCATCGCTGCGCGTAACCAGCAGCGCCTCAAGATCAAGCTCGGTGCGCAAGGCAGTAGCCTTGCGCTCCAGTTCGGCTTCGTCCTTCCAGCGCCCGACCACCTCGCGCAACTCACCGCGGTTTGGCGTAATGATTGTTGCGCCGGCATACTTTGCGTATTCGTCTCCTTTCGGATCCACCAGAACGATCTTGCCGGCAGCACGCGCCAACCCGATCATCTCGCCGATGTGCGTCAATCCGCCCTTGCCGTAATCGGAAAAGATAACGGCATCGCACTCCGGCAGGCGCTGCTCGAAATCGGAAAGCTTGGCGAGAAGTATTTCGTGTGACGGCATCGTCTCGAAATCGATTCTCAACAACTGCTGTTGCCGGCCAATCACGCGCAGCTTGACCGTGGTCGTGACTGCTTCGTCGATGTGCAGGCTGGCATCGATGCCTCCTTCCTTCATCAGCCGCGTGAGGCTCTCGCCCGGTTCATCATTGCCGACCAGGGCCAGCAGCGAAACCTGAGCGCCAAGCGCCGCCGCGTTGCGCGCCACGTTGGCGGCACCACCCGGGCGCACCTCGCTGCGTTCGACCTTGACGATCGGCACCGGCGCTTCGGGCGAAATGCGTGATACCTCGCCAAACCAGTAACGGTCGAGCATCACGTCGCCAACGATGAGCAGACGAACCGCAGAAAGATCTACCAAATGCATGCAAACTACCCCAGAGACAAAGGCAAAAACTTCACCACCTAGGCATAAAGAACACAAAGTTGCACCAAGACGACCGAAGGAAATGCAGGGCAAAACCCTTGCTTTTCTTGGTGAATCTTGGTGACCTTGGTGTCTTGGTGGTGAAGCATTTGCATTTAATTGGTTAAGGCGTCAAATCGAATTCTTCGGTACGCTTCGGCGAATAGGTTTCCCAACCGCCACACGCTGGGCAGCGCCAATAAAACTGGCGCGCCTTGAAGCCGCAATTATCGCACCGATAACGCGCCAGCCGGCGTGTGTAGCCATGCACAATGCTCTTGGCAAGATCAAGGTCAGCACGTGTTTCGGGCGGTGCAACCAGCAGGCGGGCATCGAGCAACTTGTCAAAACCAAGCAGCGTCGGATTGCGCTTCAACTCATCACGCACCAGAGCATACGCGGCCTCGGCGCCTTCGCTTTCGAGCACCAGTTGAAAGACCACATCGAGCAGGTCGAGCGAAGGGTAATGTTCAAGATAGCCGCGCAGGAGTTGCAAGCCCTCATCGCGACGCACCAGCTTGCGGAAAGCGTCGAGCAGGCGCTGCGCGACCAGTGCCAGATAGGTCGGGTCCTGCTGTTCAATTCGTTGCCAGCAGGCGATGGCCTCCATGCTTCTGTCCTGCTGCGCCTCGATGTCGCCTTGCAGGAGACTGGCACGAACACATTTACGATTTCGCTCCAGAGCGGTCTTCAGGTAGACTGACGCCAGGTCGGGACGCGAGCGGATCATCTCGGCAGCGGCCAGTTCGCAGTAGTACTCGGCAATTTCCTTCTGCGAGGCAATGTCGGGCAATTCGGCGGCAATGGCTATGGCCTTCTCCCAGTCCTTTTCGAGCTGGTAAATTTCAAGGAGATTCCGTTTGGCCTCCTTGACCATGGCCGAATCCTTAAGCTTGTCGAAAACTTCCTCGGCACGGTCGAGCAGACCGGCTTTCAGATAATCCTGCCCGAGTTCGGCCAGCGCCTGCAGCTTCAGATCCTGCGGCAGGTCTTCACGTTCGACGAGATTCTGATGCATGCGAATGGCACGTTCGGTTTCGCCACGACGACGGAACAGACTGCCCAGGGCAAAATGCAGTTCGATGGTCTGCGGGTCGACCTTGACGGCATCGACAAAGGACTCGATGGCGCGATCCGGCTGTTCGTTGAGCAGGAAATTGAGTCCCTGGAAATACGAACGCGGCAAGGCTCGCGATTCCTTGACCAGATGCTGGATATCGATGCGTGCAGCCGCCCAGCCCAGCCCGAAGAACAGTGGGAAAAACAGGAGTTGCCAGTACTCGAATTCAATCATTTGATCGACGCTATCCGGTTCAGACGCACCATTCCCGACCCCCGCAAACTTCAGTCAGCCACGGCGAGTAGTCAATCCTGTTGAAAGACTTAAAAAAATTCACCACCAAGCCACAAAGAACACAAAGATTCACCAAGAGAACAAATAGCTAACCTGGTTTCCCTTGGTGCCCACCTGGCGAACCTGGCGGCACTGCACTCTTCGGTCGACCGGGTGGTTCGCTGTTTCACGTTGACTGACTACCCGTCGCCTGTTTGACTGTTTTGGCTTCGCGCTGCAAGCGGGACACTTCCCGGCGCAAACC
Source organism: Candidatus Propionivibrio dominans (assembly GCA_016709335.1). Lineage (GTDB taxonomy): Bacteria > Pseudomonadota > Gammaproteobacteria > Burkholderiales > Rhodocyclaceae > Propionivibrio > Propionivibrio dominans. The sequence goes on from JADJNC010000022.1 coordinate 70,666, forward strand.
GAAAACCGTACCGAGCAATGACAGCACACCCAGTGCGGCACCGCCAGCGAAAAAGGCCAGAACAATGATAATCAGCGGCGCCTGCCAGGCCGTATCAAGGAAGAAACGAACGCTGACGGGATCGGTGTTCTTCAGCGCGAAGGCGAACAGGAACAGGAATATGAATATCCGACAGCCCCACAGCAAGGCACGCATCAATCACCCTTCAGCAATGAAAAGGGCGGCACCTCGCCGCCCACCGTGTTGCTAATGACCACAGCCGTTATCACTCAGACCACGTTGAGCGCGCTATCGACACGCTCACGCAATTCCTTGCCGGCCTTGAAATGCGGCACCCATTTTTCCGGGACACTAACCTTGTCGCCGGACTTGGGGTTTCGACCAACACGTGGCGGTCGATAGTTCAGCGAAAAACTGCCGAACCCGCGAATCTCGATACGATCGCCCTTGGCCAAAGCTTCGGACAAAGCATCGAGAATCATCTTGACTGCAAAATCGGCATCCTTTGCGACGAGTTGCGGAAAGCGCTCCGCCAGCCGCGCGATCATGTCAGACTTGGTCATGCTCAAACCTTATTGCGGGTTGTTAAGCTTGGCTTTGAGCAGAGCGCCAAGGTTTGTCGTTCCCGAACTGACATTGCTGTCAGCAGAAAACTTCTGCATCGCTTCATGCTGTTCGGCCTGATCCTTGGCCTTGATCGACAGGTTGATCGAACGTGTCTTGCGATCAATGTTGATGATCATTGCTTCAACCGGGTCACCTTCCTTGTAAACCTTGGTCAGATCGTCGATTCGATCGCGCGACACTTCGGAAGCGCGCAGATAGCCTTCCATGTCGCCCTCAAGGGTGACTACCGCACCGCGGGCATCAAGCGACTTCACGACACCACGCACGATGGCGTTCTTCTCGTGGGTGGCAATGAAGCTGGTGTAAGGATCACCATCAAGCTGCTTGATACCGAGCGAAATACGCTCCTTGTCGGTATCGATGGCCAGAACCACGGCTTCGACCTCGTCACCCTTCTTGAAGTTGCGGATGGCTTCTTCACCGGCCACCGACCACGACAGGTCAGAGGTGAACCAGACCATCGATACCACCCGGCAGACCGATGAACACGCCAAAGTCGGTGATCGACTTGATCGCACCGCGAACCTTGTCACCCTTCTTCTGGTTCATCGAGAACTCATCCCACGGATTGGCAGCGCACTGCTTCATGCCGAGAGAAATGCGGCGACGCTCTTCGTCGATCTCGAGAATCATGACTTCGACTTCGTCGCCCAGTTGCACCACCTTGGACGGATGAACGTTCTTGTTGGTCCAGTCCATTTCGGAAACGTGCACCAGGCCTTCGATACCCTGCTCGATTTCGACGAAAGCGCCGTAATCGGTGAGGTTGGTGACCTTGCCGAACAGACGGGTGCTTTGCGGATAACGACGCGAGATGCCGACCCACGGATCTTCGCCAAGCTGCTTGAGACCAAGCGAGACGCGATTCTTGTCCTGGTCGAACTTGAGGATCTTGGCCTGCACTTCATCGCCGACGGCCAGAACTTCGGACGGGTGACGGACACGGCGCCAGGCCAGATCGGTGATGTGCAGCAAACCGTCAATCCCGCCGAGGTCGACGAAGGCACCGTAGTCGGTGATGTTCTTGACGATACCCTTGACGATGCTGCCTTCCTTGAGGTTGGAGAGCAGTGCATCGCGCTCTTCGCCAACACTGGCCTCGAGGACGGCACGGCGGGAAACGACGACGTTGTTGCGTTTGCGGTCGAGCTTGATGACCTTGAATTCGTAGGTTTTGCCTTCGTATGGGGTGGTGTCCTTGACCGGACGCATGTCGACCAGCGAACCCGGCAGGAAAGCTCGGACGCTGTTGGCCATCACGGTCAGACCGCCCTTGACCTTGCCGGTGATGGTGCCGGTAACCAGGGTACCTTCATTGAGCGCCGCTTCGAGGTAGTTCCAGGCAGCGACACGTTTGGCGCGTTCGCGCGACAGGCGCGTTTCACCGAAACCGTTTTCGAGTTGCTCGATGGCGACCTGAACGAAATCACCGACCTTGACTTCGAGTTCGCCGGAATCGCTTAAAAATTCTTCACGTTCGATATAACTTTCGGACTTCAGACCGGCATTGACGACGACAAAGTTCTGGTCGATGCGTACGACTTCGGCGGTGATGACCTCGCCCTGGCGCATTTCCTGGCGCGCGAGACTGGCTTCAAAAAGATCGGCAAAGCTTTCCTGAATAATTGGATTGGCTGACATATGTGTGGGAATGACCTGACCGCATGGCTGCGGGTTGAGTTAAAAAAATTATCACCGGTTCCTGACACCCCGCTCAACGGGAATCTGAACGATTCGCCGCAGCGCCCTGAAGGGCAAGCAAAATGATAATTTACCGGTGACACCTTGAGGCGCACGGCACCTGCCGCAACACCCCTGCTACGAAACCTTGCTGCTCCACACCAGCACCTGAGCCACCGCTTGTTCAATGGTCAGGTCAGTCGTGTCAAGCAATTCGGCCTCCTTGTTTTGCTGCAAAGGCGCGACGCTGCGTTGGCTGTCGCGTTCGTCGCGTTCACGCAAATCCAGCAAAAGAGGCAGGATACTAGCAGTGATTCCTTTTTCGATCAACTGCTTATAGCGTCTTTGCGCTCGCACTTCGACGCTGGCGGTGAGGAAAACCTTGGTCTGCGCATCCGGAAACACGAGCGAGGCCATATCGCGCCCATCGGCGACCAGGCCGGGAGCCTGACGGAAAACACGTTGCCTGAAAAGCAGTGCGGCGCGCACCGCAGGCAGTGCGGCAACCTGCGAAGCCCCGGACGAGATTTCCTCCTGCCGGATGGCCTCCCCGGCCTCGGTGCCGGACAGCCGGATCGAGTTCTCGCCAAACTCCACATCGAGCCTGCTGGCGATGGCCGCGACGCGAGCTTCGTCATCCCACGCCACGCCGGCACGCCGGGCGGCCAGCGCGGTCAGGCGATACAGCGCACCGGAATCGAGATAGTGCCAGCCCAGCGCTGCTGCAACGCGCGCCGCCACCGTTCCCTTGCCGGATGCCGAAGGCCCGTCAATGGCGATTACCGGGACGGCTTGCGTCACCCTGGCAAAACTTTCGAAATAGCCCGGGAAGGTCTTGGTGACACAGCCCGGATCGTTGATGCGCAGCGTCGTCGCCAGCGTCGCCAGCGAGAAGCACATGGCGATGCGGTGATCCTCGTAGGTATCGATGCCGCATTCTGGTGTGAGGAGTGCTGTGTGAGGTGGGGTCACGCGGATGAAATCGACGCCCTCTTCGACTTCGGCGCCGAGCTTGCGCAGTTCGCTGGCCATCGCCGCAATGCGGTCGGTTTCCTTGACCCGCCAACTGGCGATATGAGTCAGCGTGGTCGGGCCTTCGGCAAACAGCGCAGTAGTTGCCAGTGTCATTGCCGCATCGGGGATCTGCCGGCAATCGAGTTCGATGCCATGCAGTTTTCCCGAGTGCGGCGCAGAGGCCTCGATCCAGTTAGGCCCCATCTCGATGCGGGCCCCCATCCGAGCCAGCGCGTCGGCAAAGCGCACGTCACCCTGGATCGAATCACGGCCAACGCCCTCGACGCGCAGCGGACCACCACCAATGGCTCCGAGCGCCAGGAAATACGAAGCCGAGGAGGCGTCGCCCTCGACGTAAACAACGCCAGGCGAACGGTAGGTGCAGCCGGTGGGCACCGTGAAACGCTGCACGCCTTCACGTCGCACCTGCACGCCGAAGCGCGCCATGCTCGCCAGCGTGATTTCGATATAAGGCCGGGAGATCAGCTCGCCGACGACTTCAACTGTCGTTTCGACTCCGGTCAGCGGCAGTGCCATCAACAGGCCGGTCAGGAACTGGCTCGAAACGTCGCCGCGTACGCTGACCACAGTGCCGTGCGCCAATTTTCCATTTCCCTTTGCCGGACAGATTTCCAGCGGCGGGAAGCCTTCGTTGCCCGCATAGCGGATATCGGCACCGACCTGGCGCAGCGCGTCGACCAGATCGCCAATCGGACGCTCATGCATGCGCGCGACGCCGGAAAGTTTGTAGTGGCCGCTGCTCAGCGCCAGCACGGCCGTCAGTGAGCGAAAAGCCGTCCCTGCGTTGCCGAGAAACAGATCGGCTTCCCTGACCGGGAAAACGCCTCCGCTGCCACGCACGCGATAGGCGCCGTCGCCAAGCGACGCCACCTCAACACCCAGCGCCAAAAGCGCTTTCAGCATATGCGCCGTATCGTCGGACTCGAGCAGGTCGCGAACTTCGGTTTCACCTTCAGCCAGGGCAGCGAGCAACAATACGCGGTTGGAGATGCTCTTTGAGCCGGGCAAACGTAGCGTACCCCGAGCAGAAAGCAGTGGCGGCAGATCGATAAAGTCCATGCTCGTTATTTTTCCATGCCTTCCGCCCAGGTGCGACGTGCCTTGCGCGCGACGGCGAAGGTCTGCTCCAGGGCCGCGCCATCACCCCGCTGCAGCACATCGCGCAACTGATCGAGCTGGGCGCGGTAACGGTCGAGTTCCTCCAGTAACGCAGCGCGATTGGCCAGACAGATATCGCGCCACATTTCCGGGTGGCTGGCGGCAATCCGTGTGAAATCGCGGAAGCCGCTGGCCGCGTAACTGAAATAGAGCTCACTGTTGTCGCGCACGGCAAGATCGTGAACCAGCGCAAAAGACAAGAGATGGGGCAGATGGCTGACGGCGGCAAAAACGTGATCATGCTCGGCCGGAGCCAGTTCATGAACCTGTGCGCCACACCACTCCCAGGCCGAACGTACCCGCGCCACGTTGAGCACGGAGTTTTCCGGCAGCGGTGTCAACACCACTTTTTTATCAAGGTAGAGATCGGCACGAGCCGCCGCCGCTCCGCTATTCTCGGCGCCGGCAATCGGATGCGCGGGAACGAACTGACCGATCCTGTCGCCGAAATTCAGGCGTGCTGCTGCGACCACATCCTGCTTGGTACTGCCGCCGTCAGTAACCAGTGTCTGCGCGCCAAGATAGGGCGCAATGCGCGCCATGATTTCGGGCATTTGGCCGACCGGCGTGGCGATCAGGACAAGGTCGGCGTCCGCCACCTCCTGACCGGCATTGGCACCGACCCGGTCGATGATGCCCAGATCCAGCGCCTGCATCAGCGTAGACAGGCTGCGACCGAAACCAACGACTTCTTCAGCCTGTTCAGCGGCCTTGAGTCCGAGCGCAAAGGAACCGCCGATCAGGCCGACGCCAAAGACAACAATCTTGCCGAATTCTGGCGCGCCGCCCATCACACCGACCGTCTTTGAGCGATTTCCAGTGCTTCGAGAAAGCGCAGGTTCTCGAGCTCGGTGCCAATCGTCACCCGCAGCCACTCCGGCATACCGTAACCGCCAATCGGACGCACAATGACGCCCTGCTTGAGCAGCTTCTGGTTGAGCGTTGGCGCATCGCCCGCCTTGAAGGCGACGAAATTGCCGTGCGAGGGAATATGCGTCAAGCCAAAGCGCTTGATCCCGGCGACGATCTGCTCCATGCCGGAACGATTCAGCGCGTAACTCCTGGCCACGAACTCATGATCGTCGAGCGCCGCAGTGGCCGCCGCCAGCGCCAGGTTGTTGCAGTTGAACGGCTGCCGTACCCGGTTCATCAGGTCAGCGATTTCAGCCGAAGCCAGTGCATAACCGATGCGCAAACCGGCCAGACCGTAAATTTTGGAGAAGGTCCGGGTGATCACCAGATTCGGGAACTCCGCCAGCCAGGCTGTCGTATCGGTACGTTCCGCCGGCGGAATGTAATCGTTGTACGCCTCGTCAAGAACAACCACGACATCCGCCGGGACGGCTTGCATAAAGGCCTTGAGTTGCGGGGAGGGCACGAAGGTTCCGGTCGGGTTGTTGGGGTTGGCAATCCAGATCAGGCGGGTATGCGCCTGGATTGCGTGACGCATGGCCTCAAGATCGTGGCCGTATTCCTTTGCCGGAACGGCAATCAGTTCGGCACCCGCCGAAAGCGAGGCCAGCGGGTAAACCGCAAAAGCATGTTGAGAAAAGATTGCCGAACGACCCGGAGCGAGAAAAACCCGGGCAATCAGGTCGAGCACATCGTTGGATCCATTACCTAGAACAATGCGCTCCATTTCCAGGCCGGAATGGCTGGCCAACGCGTTCTTGAGATCGAAGTCATCCGGATAGCGCTCCAGTGAGGAAATGGCTTTCTCAATCGCCACCCGGGCCCTGGGGCTCATCCCCAGCGGGTTCTCATTGGAAGCGAGCTTGACGATGCGCTCAAGCGGAAGTCCCATTTCACGCGCCAGTTGTGTCATCGGTTTGCCGGGCAGATAGGGCGAAATGGCACGAACATTCGGCAATGACTGATCACAAAGCGCCATGGCTTGTCCTTGTAAAGGGATGGGTTAGTCAGTAAACGGCGACGGGATAGGAGCCGAGCACCTTCAGATAGGCCGCACGCCGGCCAAGTTCGGCCAGCGCTGTCGCTACGGCGGCATCCTCACGATGACCTTCGATATCGACGAAGAACACGTATTCCCACAAGGTATGACGCGCCGGACGCGATTCGAGCCGGGTCATCGACACCCCGGCCTCGGAAAAAGGCGCGAGCAATGTACTCAGCGCCCCCGTACGGTTATGCGCCGACATGATCAGCGATGTCTTGTCGCGCCCGGAGGCACCTGCTTCCTGACGTCCGAGAACGACGAAACGGGTCGTGTTGTTCGGTTCGTCTTCAATGCTGCTCGCCAGTTTCGGCAACTGGTAGCGTTCGGCCGCAGCCTCCCCGGCAATCGCGGCGGCACCCGCCTCGGAGGCGGCGAACTGGGCGGCCTGCGCGTTGCTTCCCAGCGAGATGCGCTGGGCATTGGGCAGGGAACGATTCAGCCATTCGTGGCACTGCGCCAGCGACTGTGCGTGCGAATAGACCTTGGTGATGCTGTCGAGCGAGGTTTCATTCGACAGCAGATGCTGGTGAATACGGAGCACTACCTCACCGCAAATTTTCAGCGGCGTGGTCATCAACAGATCAAGCGTACGGCCGATCGCGCCCTCGGTCGAATTTTCGATCGGCACCACCGCATAGTCCGCATGGGACGCTTCGACCTCGCGAAACACGTCGTCAATCGAAACCTGTGGCAACAGGCAAGCCGCATGGCCGAAGTGTTTGGTCGCCGCACTCTCCGAGAAGGTGCCCAGCGGGCCAAGAAAAGCGACACCGAGGGCTTGTTCAAGCGACAGGCAGGCGGACATCACTTCGCGGAAAAACCAGGTCACGCTATCGTTCGACAAGGGGCCCGGGTTGATCTCCTGAATACGCCGCAACACCTGTGCCTCGCGCTCCGGGCGATAAATGAAGCCGGCTTCGCCATGACTCGCCTTGATCTCGCCCACGAGCTGTGCGCACCGGGCACGCCGGTTAAGGAGGTCGAGCAACTGGGCATCAATCGCGTCGATCTCGGTGCGTACCACCGCGAGTTTGTTCTGAAGGTCATCGCTCATGTTCGGTATCCGGTGGCGTCTCGGCAAACCCGTTCATCGCGTCAGGTCCGGCGAAACAATCGTCCTCCTGATCCGCCCGGGATCAGCATCATGCCCCGAGTCGTTACCGGTCTCCGGGCTGATCACCTGTTCGCTATCCTGATCATCTTCGGTGTCGACGACTTTTTCCAGACCGGCAAGTTTCTCACCGGCATCGAGTGCCATCAGCGTAACGCCCTGTGTGGCACGACCCAACTCGCGGATCTCCTTGACACGCGTCCGGATCAGCACGCCGCCGGTGGTAATCAGCATGATTTCGTCTTCATCGTGCACCAGACGTGCGGCGACAACCTTGCCATTGCGCTCGCTGGCGGCGATGGCGATCACACCCTGCGTGCCGCGACCGGAATGGCGGAAATCGGCCAGCACCGTACGCTTGCCAAAACCGTTTTCGGTGCCACCAGCACCGTCTCCTGGTGATTTTCGGCAACCAGCGAAAGCACCTGCTGGCCTTTGCCCAGTTTCATGCCGCGCACACCGCGTGCCCTACGGCCCATGGCGCGAACATCTTCCTCGTCGAACCACACCGCCTTGCCGGCGTCGGAAACAAGAACAATGTCATGCGACCCACTGGTGATCTCGGCACCGATCAGGAAATCATCGTCATCAAGCGCGACGGCGATTATGCCGGCCTTGCGCGGGTTGGAGAAATCGGAAAGCGGCGTCTTCTTGACCGTTCCCTGCGCCGTGCACATGAAGATGAAGCGATCCTCGGCAAATTCCTTGATCGATAGAATGGCATTGATCTTCTCGCCTTCTTCGAGCGGGAACATATTGACTATCGGTTTGCCCCGGCCGCTGCGCGTACCCTGCGGCACTTCATAAACCTTGAGCCAATAAACCCGCCCGCGATTGGAGAAGCACAGGATGTAATCGTGCGTGTTGGCGATGAACAGATGGTCGACGAAATCGTCTTCCTTCACCGCCGCTGCCTGCTTGCCGCGCCCGCCACGGCGCTGGGCACGGTAATCGGCAAGCGGTTGCGACTTGATGTAGCCGGTATGTGAAAGCGTGACCACCATGTCCTGTGGCGTGATGTAGTCTTCAATGCCCAGATCCTGCGTATTGAGAACAATCTCCGAGCGACGTTTATCGCCGAACTGTGCACGAATGCCGGTCAACTCCTCGACGATGATCTCGCTGATACGCTCCGGACGCGCCAGAATGTCCATCAGATCGGCGATGCGTTCGAGCAGTTCGGCATAGTCGGCAACGATCTTGTCGCGTTCGAGACCGGTCAGGCGCTGCAGGCGCAGTTCGAGAATGGCCTGGGCCTGGGCTTCGGAGAGAAGATAGCCGCTTTTCGATAACCCGTATTCAAGGCCAAGCCCTTCCGGACGCGTTGCATCGAGCGTCGCCCGCTGCAGCATCTGGCCAACCGTCGCCGACATCCACAAACGCGCCATCAAGCCGCGCCGGGCGTCGGCCGGTGTGGGCGAGGCCTTGATCAGGGCGATGATCTCATCGACGTTGTCGAGCGCCACCGCCAGGCCTTCCTGGATGTGCGTTTCGGCGCGCCTTGCGCAGCTCGAATACCGTACGCCGGGTGATCACCTCGCGCCGGTGCGAAAGGAAGCAGTCGAGCATCTGCTTGAGGTTGAGCAAACGGGGCTGGCCATCGACCAGCGCCACCATGTTCATGCCGAAGGTATCCTGCAGTTGCGTCTGTTTGTACAGGCAGTTGAGAACGACCTCGGGCACTTCACCGCGCTTGAGCTCGATCACCACGCGCATGCCCGACTTGTCGGACTCGTCGCGCAGATCGGAAATGCCTTCGATCTTCTTTTCGTTGACCAGTTCGCCGACTTTTTCCAGCAGCGTGCGCTTGTTCACCTGATACGGCAGCTCATCAATGATGATCGCCTGACGATCATTGCTGCCCTTGATCGGTTCGAAGTGCGTCTTGCCGCGCATCACCACCCGTCCACGCCCGGTGCGATAGCCTTCGCGCACCCCGGTAACGCCATAGATGATGCCCGCCGTCGGAAAGTCCGGCGCCGGAACGATGTCGATCAATTCGTCAATCGTCATCTCCGGATTGGCCAGCAGCGCCAGACAGGCATCGATGACTTCGTTGAGGTTGTGCGGCGGGATGTTGGTCGCCATACCCACGGCGATACCCGACGAGCCGTTGATCAGCAGGTTCGGGATGCGCGCCGGCATTATCAGCGGTTCCTGCTCCGAGCCGTCGTAGTTGGGCCCGAAATCGACGGTTTCCTTGTCGATGTCGGCGAGCAGTTCGTGGCCGATGCGCGCCATGCGTACTTCGGTGTAACGCATCGCCGCCGCATTATCACCGTCAACCGAACCGAAGTTACCCTGCCCGTCGACCAGCATGTAGCGAAGCGAGAAATTCTGCGCCATGCGAACGATGGTGTCATACACCGCAGTGTCGCCATGCGGGTGATACTTGCCAATCACATCGCCGACGATACGCGCCGACTTCTTGTAGGCCTTGTTCCAGTCGTTGGATAGTTCGCGCATGGAAACAGCACTCGCCGAAGGACCGGCTTGAGGCCGTCGCGCGCATCGGGCAGGGCGCGACCGACAATAACGCTCATGGCGTAGTCGAGATACGAACGGCGCATCTCGTCTTCCAGGCTGACAGGCAGTGTTTCTTTGGCGAATGGCTCTACGGGTTGTTCCATTTTCTATCCGGATAGTTCCAGCAAGAACCAAACTTCGGCGTCGATGTTGTCGTCTTGACTAAACCAGTGATTCTATCACGCCTGCATCATCCGGCCAGAGCCCGGGAGAAGCGGAACCGGTCTGATTTTCAGCATCCATGACTGAACAAAAATGGCCGATGCACTGGCCATGCCATCGGCTGACACGAGGAAAATTCCCTCAGAACTCGAAATTGCCGTCGATCCGCAGTAAGCTAGCGCAAAATCCAGAAAAACCCTGCTCACCCGGCTTTTTATTCACCAAAAGCAAACCAGCCAATGAACACACCCATCGATCCTCGAACCGGCCAATATCGTTCTTGAAAACCACGCGGTTGCGGTCAACAAGGGGCAAATTGTTGCAATTTTGCAACAAACTGAGGCAAACGCCCGATTTTTTCCAAAACAGATAAAAAAACTGCCTCATCACATTCTCATTCCGGGTTTCGTCAACCTGCATACGCACGCTGCCATGACGCTCCTGCGCGGCCCGCCGATGATTTCCGCTGATGGAATGGCTGCAAAAACATATCTGGCCCGCCGAGGCAAAGCACGTCTCGGGGCACTTCGTACACGATGGCACGGTGCTCGCCTGCGCCGAGATGTTGCGCGGCGGTACGACCTGTTTCAACGACATGTATTTCTACCCGAAGGCTGTCGCCGAGGCCGCTCTGGCCTGTGGAATGCGTGCCTCCATCGGGCTTATCACCCTGATTTCCCCTACACCTTACGCGAGCGATGCCGACGATTATCTGGGCTAAGGGGCTGGCTACCCGCGACGAGTTGCGCGATGAGCCACTGCCCGCTTTTTGCCTTGCTCCGCATGCCCCCTACACGGTCAGCGACCGGAACTTTGCCAGGGTGCTGACACTCTCCGAGCAGTGCGATTTACCGATCCACCTGCATCTTCATGAAACGGCCCATGAGAGTGCGGATAGCGTGCAGCGCTTCGGCGTGCGCCCCTTGAACGACTGCATCGACTCGGGCTGCTTCAGCCCCGGACTGATTGGCGCGCACGGATCTATCTCGATGCCAACGAGATCGAGCTGCTGGCACAGTACGGCTGCTCGATTGCCCACTGCCCGAGTTCAAATCTCAAGCTGGCCAGCGGCATGGCACCGATCACTGCCCTGAGTGATGAGGGCGTAAATATTGGTCTGGGCACCGATGGTGCGGCGAGTAACAACCGGCTCGATCTTTTTCAGGAAATGCGGCTTGCCGCCTTGCTGGCCAAGGCTCAGAGCGGGCGCGCCGACGCCATCGGTGCCCATCAGGCGCTGCGTATGGCGACGCTCGGTGGTGCCCAAGCCCTTGGCCTCGACGCAGTAATCGGCTCCATCTCAATTGGCAAGGCCGCTGACCTGTGCGCCGTTGATATAAATGCCATCGGATTGACTCCGTGCTATGATCCGGTTTCGCTCTGTATATTCAGCGGGGCGCGAGTATGTTAGCGACGTGTGGGTGGCCGGTCAGAGTCGAGTTGCAGATGGACACCTGCTTGAAAAGAGTGAAACTGAGTTGATAAATCTCGCCGCTTTGTGGCAGAATCAAATTCGTCCGCGTAATGTTTGATCTTTTTTATCAATAACGAGGCGTAACCGGCCTTGCGGACGAAAATCCGCAGGCTTTAACTAACGAGGGAAACCCAGATGAACAAAACTGTAAAACATTCAATGATGGCCGTGCTGGCTGCAACTCTCGGCCTCAGTGCCTCGCTGGCGCAAGCACAGACATACGATAGTGTCTACGTTATCGACAGTCGCGGCGTAGTCGCCTTGAGCGGTACCGGCCTTTGCTGGCGCACCGGCTTCTGACCCGGCAGGTGCTGCGGCGATCCGAACGGTTGCAATGCGACAAGGACCTGATCCCGAAGGAAATCTGCGAGCCGAAAATGGCTGCTGCAGCGCCTGGGGTGAAGCCGATGGGTGAGAAGATCACCGTCGCTGCCGATGCGCTGTTTGACTTCAACAAGTCTGTCCTGCGTCCTGAAGGCAAGGCGAAGATCGACGAAGTTGTCGCCAAGTCCGGTAGACTGAATCTCGAAGTGGTTATCGTTGTCGGCCATACTGACCGCATCGGTGGCAAGGAATTCAACCAGAGACTCTCCGAGCGCCGTGCTGCTGCGGTCAAGGATTACATGGTCAGCAAGGGCATCCCGGCCAACCGTGTATACACCGAAGGCAAAGGTCTGACGCAACCGGTCACCAAGCCTGACCAGTGCCCGAATAAGTTGGGCCGGGCAAAACTCATCGCCTGTCTGCAACCTGACCGTCGCGCTGACATCGAAATGATCGGCACCTCCAAGTAATTCTGCCGATGTTAAAAAAAGCCCTGCTTCGGCAGGGCTTTTTTGTTTTCAACCCTCAAGGATAGTCTGCGCGCCATGCTCAACGCCGACCAGAACGAACTCGACAAATTCAGCCAACTGGCCCATCGCTGGTGGGACCCGGACAGCGAGTTCAAGCCGCTGCACGAAATCAACCCGCTTCGCCTCGAATGGATTGACAGGCACGCCGGAATTTCAGGGCAAAGGGTTCTCGATGTGGGCTGTGGTGGCGGGATCCTCTCAGAAAGCATGGCTCAACGCGGCGCGCTGGCGACCGGCATCGACCTTTCGGACAAGGCACTTGGCGTGGCGCGTCTGCACCTGCTGGAAAGCGGGAACTCCGTCGATTACCTGAAAATATCGGCAGAAGAACTTGCCGACCAGTCTGCCGGCCGTTTTGACATGGTCACCTGCATGGAAATGCTCGAACATGTCCCCAACCCGGCCAGCACCATTGCCGCCTGTGCCGCTCTGGTCAAACCCGGCGGCCACGTCTTTTTCTCCACTATCAACCGCAACGCCAAGGCCTATCTGCTCGCAGTAATCGGTGCCGAATATCTACTCAAAATGCTCCCCAAGGGCACTCACAACTACGCGAAATTCATAAAACCTTCGGAACTTTCTCGCTGGGCAAAGAGCGTCAGGCTGGAACCCGATGAATTGATCGGCATGAGCTACAATCCGATCAACCAGCGCTACAGCCTCGGACGCGATACCGACGTCAACTATCTGATGCACACCGTCAAGGCCGTTTGAGGCCTCAGCCCGCCTAAAAACCGGCAATAGCAAAACACACCGCTTGGCCTCTGCGCGTGCTATGATCCGCTTCCTGAAGATACTTTTCAGCAGGTATCGGGAGCATCCGGCATCTGCAAATTGGGGGCGACCTGGCTTCGACGTGGGTTGCAAAGCAGCGCAGGGCATACCGAGGACCAGTCACCTCGTAAATCCATCTGGAAACTACTAAACGCCAACGACGAGCGTTTTGCTCTAGCCGCTTAGGCGGTTGGACCGCTGTACTGATCGGTCTCTGGGTCAGGTGAGGCAACTCACGGCAGCGTCATTTACAGGGGCTCGCCCTTGCCAGGGTTACTTTGGCAAGGGCCAAATCCAAGGTAACTCGCCTGAAGCAAGCCTGTTCGGCCGGCGTGCAAAGGTTAAAACCCAAATGACCGGACTATGTATGTAGAACTGTCTGTAGAGGACTTGCGGACGGGGGTTCGATCCCCCCCGCCTCCACCATATTTAGATCCACTGTAGTCTTACAAAGGCCAGATAACCAAGCAACAGCAAGGTTTCTGGCCTTTTTTTCGTCCATTGACGTCCTATAAAGCCTATTGCAATCCGACGGTAACTGACGGTAACATTGACGGCAACACGTCTACCGTCAACAGGAGTTACCGTCATGGCGCTTACCGACACCGCGATTCGCAATGCTAAACCGAGGGAGAAAGCGACCAAGATCACTGACGCTGGTGGGCTGTATCTGTTGCTCAATCCTAATGGTTCAAAATGGTGGCGCTTTGACTATCGTTTTGCCGGAAAGCGCAAGAGCCTTTCTATGGGCGTCTACCCAGACGTCAGCCTGAAAGATGCGCGCGAACGCAGAGACGCAGCCCGCAAACTTTTGGCAAATGAAATTGACCCCGGTGAAAATCGAAAGGTACAAAAGGATGCAAAACTGTATCGAGATAGCAACAGTTTTGAAGTCATCGCACGAGAGTGGTTCTCCAAGAATAAGCCGACCTGGGCACCCAACCACGCAGACAAAATCATCAAACGATTGGAAAACGACGTATTTCCATGGCTAGGCGGAAGACCAATTGCTGACATCACCGCCCCGGAAGTGCTGACGGTTCTACGCCGGATCGAAGGCCGAGGCACCTTGGATACCGCTCATCGGGCAAGCGGAAATTGCAGTCAGGTTTTCCGTTATGCGATCGCTACCGGACGTGCCGCACGTGACCCCGTACCTGACCTGCGAGGCGCTTTGCCACCAGCGACAGAGAAGCATTTCGCAGCAATCACCGAGCCGGCCAAGGTGGCCGAACTGCTGCGCGCCATAGATGCCTTTAAAGGCACATTTGTAGTCCGCTCCGCCCTCCTCCTTGCCCCACTCCTATTCGTACGACCTGGCGAACTGCGACGTGCCGAGTGGTCAGGTTTTGACCTTGATAAGGGCGAATGGAGCTACTTTGTCACCAAGACGAAGACTGATCATCTTGTACCGCTGGCAACGCAAACCCTAACCATCCTGAGAGAACTACAGGCATTGACTGGGCATGGCAGATACGTTTTTTCCGGTCGCGATCCGCAAAAAGCCATGAGCGAGGCGGCTGTCAATGCCGCCCTTCGTCGCCTGGGATACGATACCAAAACAGAAATCACTGGTCATGGCTTCCGTGCAATGGCACGGACTATCCTGCATGAAGAGTTGCACATCAAGCCGGAAGTAATCGAGCACCAGTTAGCTCACTCTGTACCTGATGCACTGGGCACTGCGTACAACCGCACAAAGTTTCTGAAAGAGCGCAAAACCATGATGCAGGAATGGGCTGACTATCTGGACAAGATCAAGGCTGGGGCAGAAATCATTTCCATGCACTCAGCAGCGTAATTTCTGTTCCGAGGGATTGGCAGATGGATACCGATCTACCCTATCACTCGAACGTCACTTTCATACTCGTCGGCGGTGGCACCGACTCGTTGTCCAGCCTGGGCTCTTTGCGTAATCCGTGTCCGTAGCTTGCGAAGTATGACGCCCCAATTCCAGTACGGACATGTCCCGCCTCACGGGATACCGTCCGGCAGGCCTGCAGATGGTTTTCACGGGTCAGCCCCAATGGCGGGATGGGCAGGGCGACGGCCGTTCCGTACTGATTCGATGCCGCCACTTCAATCGGGCTCAGGAATCCCGATTCCTCCCGATACAAGCGTTGAAGATTGCCGTGCCGCAGTCCGTGGGGGGTCACACCGAGCTGATCCTTGGTGATCATCAAGCGACGCATAAACCCATAAAAACGTCCTTGCGCCTGGAGCCAGGTGCAGTCCGGCCACCTCAGTCGTTTGATCCGACCTTCCGTCGCCACCCGGCAGGCCCACGCGAACGCTTCACGCTGCGCCTCGTTGCGGATAGGAACCTGCCGGGGCTTACCGCCTTTCGTGCCCTCAAAGACTTCAATGGCCCTACCCCCGTCAATCAAGGCATTGCCCGGGCGCATCTCGATGCTTTCCTTCACGCGCAAACCGAAGAAGTGCTGCAGGGAGAGCATCACCGCCAGACGTTCATCGATCGATTTGGCAAACTCGATCATCTTCAGCGGATCGACGCCGTTGGCCGACCACGACAGATTCACCCGCGTCGCGGCATGGCGCTGCGTCCGCTCCTTGGGGAAGTAGTCCTCCATATCCAGAACGACATTCCGTTTTCCCAGCCAGCCGGCCAAAGTGCGCAAGGCGGACAAGCGGTTATGGAGAAATTCCGCAGATCGGCCCTCTTTCTCCCAGTAACTCATCAAGGCCTGAACGTGCTTCGGGCTCAGCGAGGCCAGCTTCAGAATTCGATACCCCAGCACCCACAGTTGCGCCACGGAGGCGCGAATGTGCATACGTCGTTCTTTTCCCGTCTTGGTCGAGCACAAACCAACGCCCGAGGCGCGAACTTTCAAATGGGGTTCGATCTGGCGATCAATATCGTCCTGTACGGACTTCGGCAGCACTTTGGCTGCCAGGGACTTCTTCATGTCATTCTCCTTGACCCGGCGTGAGGCGTTGCCTCTGCGCGGTCTGCTATCACTTCAAGAAAGAACGCAGGTCCCGCTTGATCCGGGAACTTGCGCTCAACCACTGCAACATCGCGCAGTGCAGCGGATAGCAATGCTTTCTCCGCACACTCGCGCATTGATACTCCTTGGCGGTGCTTTTCCATATCCATTGAATCTCCATAAGTAGATTTTCCATATCTTCTCGACGGCGGTGACATCGAGTGCGCAAAGGCGCGGGTCACCCGGGAGCCACGGGCGACAAGCTGTAAAACGTTCAGCGGTGAAATGGCGTGGTGTTTAGAAATTTGAATCAATGACGATTGCTCCAGCATTTCTGGTGGAAGCGCAACCAACCTTTGGGCTCACAGCCCTTGGGTTCAATCTACTGGCCTTGTCCGATCACATCGGCAAGGAAGCATCGCGCAAGCGCGATAAGGAGCACCCTTGAAAGAATGTCCCTCGGGGAAATTTTCCCCGGCACCAGAGTTGATCTCTGCAGCCGCGTCACAGCGCTGCAGTCCAGTCGTTTCGCACAATCACATTGCGCGCTACGCTGCTTGTTCGTAAGGAATTACACCGGTCCCGCAAGGGAACTTTTGCACCTGCCACCAGTGCCGCGGTTGTGCTGTTCAGTGAGGGTTGACGGGATGGCCCGTGTCTCAGCCGATGCTGTCCCCTAGGGACAAGCGCACAGCAATTCCATTTGTTGAGGTCAAGCCAGGGCCAAATCGAGGGCGAACAGAAACCGCTTCGTTCGAACATCAATTCGAGCATCAAGGCTCATTGGCGATTTACACCAAGGGTTTCCTGCGGCACTGGCAGGGGATCAGGCAATCAAGCCGGTGATTGTCCTTGACGGACACTGGATGCTCTTGGAGCACCCTTTTTGAGTTTCCTAGCGGCTCGGCTAGAAGATGGCGTGAACCTTATCAGTCCGGCTTCGACTGATTCCTGGAGGTTCTCGTATTCCAGGGTGGTCCGGCAAGGACGCACAAAATACAAACGAATTGTTATGGAGATTCTGGGTTCGTGTCAAGCGTCTTTTCCAACCAGGATTGAGCCTGAGCACGGGTAAAAGGATCGATCATTCAGGGCATGGTGATCGACATGTACGAGAAGAAGCGGGTGACGCCGGAACAGCTACGGGAGTTTCCAGTGGCGAGTTCGGGGGGCGAATTTTGAGGATGCGGACATGACGTGGAACGCTTCCGTGACTCTCCGGAATCTACGTAAACTTTCTACGCAAACTTTCCATCACCGATCGATACCATTTATCAAACACCGAATAGAACCAGACGGGCTATAGAAATCGATGTTCGTCAGGTTATCGACCTTTTTTATGTTGAGGTTGACGTCGAGCGTAAGCTGACCAGGTTGGACCAGAGTAAACCAAACTCCGGCACGTGAAGTACAGACGAGGTAACACACCACTAAAATAGCGCGTGTGCTTTTTCTGGCGTGAGGATGGTGCGCACTAGGTTGAATTTGTGGACTACCACCAGGAACTGAACATGGCTGAGCTACTTGACGAAATCCACCCCGGTGAAATTCTTCTGGAGGGCTTTATGAAGCCGATGGGAATTTCGGCCCGTCAGCTTGCGGCCGACATCGACGTCTCCCCCAGTCGCATCAGCGAGCTGGTGCACGGTTCGCGCCCGATTACCGCCGAAACGGCACTGCGCCTGGGTCTGTTTTTCGGCATGGACCCTCGCTTCTGGCTGAACCTGCAAACGGAGTACGACCTGCGGGTTACCGCGCGGGCCATTCAAGAAAAGATCACTCCTCGAATCCGAGTTTTTCATCGAGCTGGCCCCTGAGTCGTTTAGAAGTGATCAACCCTCTCCACAAAGGGTGTCCATCGGTTGCGGATGAAATTGTTTCTTGAACTTCGGCAGTCGGCTAAAACCGTCCGTAGCAGCCCCGAAAAATCGAGTTGCGCGAACGGCAGCTTACTCATCAGAGAGCGGTCGCTTGGCACTGTATTAGGTCGGACTGCTTGTCGGCCTCAGCGGACATTGAGGGTTTCGCACCCGGGTGACTGCTCCGCTTCGCATTGCCGCCATTCAAGCGGTTCCAAGCAAAAACCAATCACGACATGGCGGAGTGGCGGCTTATCGAAAAACGCTAGTCACCCTTTCTACCCCTATGTTTAGCCCGGCCATTGGATAAGGCTTCTAGTTGACCGTACATGCCAGTCTCGTAGATACTCACTTCGATACTTTCGGAGGCCCCAAATTTGAATATCCTGATTTCCACGGGCCATTTGTGGAGCCTTCATCCGTGTTGTGTAATCAGGCGACCCCTGACCTGAATTCTGCATGCAGACAGGGGTGGACATATGACTCCTCCCGCAGCCCGACTCAAAATAGTAGCCCCACTCTCAGGTGTCCTGGTTCCACTCGAATCGGTACCCGATCCAGTCTTTGCCCAGAAGATGGTCGGCGATGGCGTTTCACTCGACCCTACTTCGGGCAACCTGCTCTCACCGGTGGCCGGCACCATCACCCAGTTGCACCAGGCCCACCACGCGCTGACCATCACCACCGAGCAGGGCATCGAAGTGCTGTTGCATATCGGCATCGATACCGTGCTGCTCAAGGGAGAGGGATTCACGGCGAAGGTGCGCCAGGGCGAACAGGTAGAAATCGGCCAGATACTGATCACCTTCGACGTCGATCTGGTTGCCCGTAAGGCGCGCAGCCTGCTGACCCAGATCCTGATTGCCAACGTTGAAAAGGTTGCTCGCTTCCTGCCGGCGAGTGGCACTGCTGTCGCCGGCGAGTCGGTGGTCTTGACACTGGAACTGGCCAGCGCCACGGCAACTGCCGAAGTCGCTACCGGCCATTCCCTCACCGGCGAGACGCTCAGCCTGCCCAATCCCACCGGCCTGCACGCTCGTCCAGCCGCAGTGCTGGCGGCAGAAGCCAAGAAGTTCAAGTCCGACATCCGCATCGTTCGCGGCACCGACGAAGCCAACGCGAAGTCCGTGGTGGCAATCATGGGGCTCGCCACCCAGCATGGTGACGCAATCAGAATCAAGGCCACCGGCCCCGACGCCAACGAGGCGATCCGCCAGATTTCGGCGCTGCTCGCCAATGGCTGCGGCGAGAAGCCGGGCGAAGTGCCACAGATGCCTGCCCTCGCCGCTACGGTACGCGCCGTTGCTGCATCGGCCGACGAGTTGATGGGGGTTTCGGCTTCGCCGGGACTCGCCGTCGGTCGCATCATTCAATACCGCCACCAGACGATAGACGTCGCCGAAAGCGGCGAGACGCCGGCGCGCGAGCGCAGCAAGCTCGACGCTGCGCTGCATGAAGCGCACGGACAAATCGAAGCCCTCAAGAGTCAGCTTGCCGACCCGGCCAAAGCGCAGATCCTCGAAGCGCACCAGGAACTGCTCGAAGACCCGGATCTGGTGGACCTCGCGATCGAAGGCGTCAGCCAGGGAAAGAGCGCCGGCTTTGCCTGGCGTGCCGCTTTCTCGCAATACGCGAGCCGCCTCGAAAGTCTCGAAGGCGCGAACAACGCGCTGCTGCGCGAACGCGGCAACGACATCCGCGATGTCGGCCGCCGCGTTCTGGCGCTGCTCGCCGGTATCAAGCAGGCGCAGATCGTGGTGCCTGAAGGATCGATCCTGATTGCCGAAGAACTGACTCCCTCCGACACGGCGTCGCTCGACCGTAGCAAAGTGCTCGGTTTCTGCACCACCACCGGTGGCGCAACGAGCCACGTGGCGATCATCGCCCGCTCGTTCGGAATCCCAGCCGTGCGGAATCGACGAGAGCGCGCTGGCGCTGGCAGACGGCCTGCTGGTCGTTCTCGACGGCTCTAGGGGAATTCTGAACCGTAAACCTGGGGAAGCTGAAATCGCCGAGGCCAATGAGCGCGTTGCCCGTCAGGCCGTCAAACGCGCCGATGAAAAAGCGGGCGCTGCCGCACCGGCAGTGACAACCGACGGTCAACACATCGAAGTGGTCGCCAACGTACGCAACGCAGAGGACGCCCGCGAAGGGGTTGCCAACGGCGCCGAAGGCGTCGGCCTGCTCCGTTCCGAGTTTCTCTTCGACGACCGCGATACCGCTCCGGACGAGGATGAACAAGCGGCGGCCTATACCGCCGTAGCCGAGGCGCTCGGTCGCGAACGTACGCTGGTCATTCGCACGCTCGACGTCGGCGGCGACAAGCCGCTGCCTTACCTGCCGCTGCCCAAGGAAGACAACCCCTTCCTCGGCCTGCGCGGCGTGCGCGTGAGTCTCGACTACCCGGAGATATTCCGCATACAACTGCGTGCAATTCTGCGTGCTGCCCGCCTGGCAAAGCTGCATATCATGTTCCCGATGATCGCCACGCTCGAGGAATTGCGAGAGGCGAAGGCGATACTTGCCGCAATACTTGCCGAGGAACACGCTGCCACCGGCCGCACCAATGTGCAGGTTGGAGTAATGATCGAAGTGCCTTCTGCGGCGGTAATGGCCGAGCAATTCGCCCGCGAAGCCGATTTCTTTTCGATCGGTACCAACGATCTCACCCAGTATCGCTGGCCATGGACCGCGGCCTGCCAAACTCGCCAAGAAAGCCGACGCCCTGCACCCGGCCGTGCTGAAGATGATCGCGCTGGACCTGCGAAGGCGCGCACAAGCACGGCAAATGGGTTGGCGTATGCGGTGGCATGGCTTCCGATGCTTTGGCCGTGCCGATATTGATCGGCCTCGGTGTCGACGAACTGTCGGTGTCGGTGCCGGCAATTCCGGCGATCAAGGCGATGGTCAAGCGCCTCTCGCTCGCCGAGTGCCGGCTACTGGCACAGGAGGTCGTCCAGATGGGTACCGCCGGCGAAGTGCGCGCGCGCCTGGCTGCCTTTGCCGATTGACACTGGTTCCCCTGCAGGAGTCTCCAGCCATGTTCAAAAATGCTTTCGCCGTACTTCAGAAAGTCGGCAAATCGCTGATGCTGCCGGTCGCCGTGCTGCCGGTGGCAGGCCTGCTGCTGGGTATCGGTGCAACCGATTTTCACACCCAGAACGAAGTCATTCTGGCCATCCTGTCGCTGATGAAAAACTCCGGCGACGTGATCTTCGGCAACCTGCCGTTGATCTTCGCCATCGGGGTGGCGCTCGGCTTCACCGCAGAACGACGGTGTTGCGGCGATCGCCGCGACGATCGGTTTCTGGTCATGACCGTCACGCTGGGAGTCATGGCCGGCATCATGGGCGTCAAGACGGACACGATCATGGGACTGCCCTCAATCCAGACCGGCGTATTCGGCGGCATACTGGCCGGCGGCCTCGCGGCCGCCATGTTCAACCGCTTCTACCGCATTGCGCTGCCCACTTACCTCGGCTTTTTGGCGGCAAGCGCTTCGTACCGATCGTCACCGCCATCGGAGCCATCGCGCTGGGCGCCGCGCTGTCGGTCATCTGGCCGCCGATCGGTGGCGGCATCAAGACTTTCTCGCACTGGGCCGCGGTCAGCGATCCACGCACCGCAGCGACAGTCTATGGCTTCCTCGAACGTCTGTTGCTCCCCTTTGGCCTGCACCACATCTGGAACGTGCCCTTCTTCTTTGAGGAAATGGGTCCGTTCTCGACGCTTCCGGCAAGGTGGTGCATGGCGACATCAACCGCTTCTTCGCCGGCGACCCGACCGCAGGTGTCCTCTCGGGAGCCTTCCTGTTCAAGATGTTCGGCCTGCCGGCTGCGGCCATCGCGATCTGGCATTGCGCCAAGCCAGAGAACAGGCTTCTCGTCGGCGGCATCATGGTTTCGGCGGCGCTGACTTCGTTCCTGACCGGGATCACCGAGCCAATCGAGTTCGCCTTCCTCTTCGTCGCGCCGATCCTGTACTTCATCCACGCCTGCCTGGCCGCCTCCGCGCAGTTCATCGCCAATACGTTGCACATGCGCATGGGCTTCACCTTTTCGCAGGGCGGCATCGACTTCCTGATGTTCAACTTGATCGGCGACAAGTCGCAGAACGCGTGGTACGTTTTCATCCTCGGACCAATCTACGCGGTGATCTACTACGTCGTTTTCCGCTTCGTGATCCAGAAGTTCAATCTCAAGACCCCCGGTCGCGAAGACGTCGTCGAAGGTGCTGGCCCGACGGCGGTGAGCGAAGGCAAGCACGGCAAGGCGCGCGACCTGGTGCTGGCTTTCGGTGGCCGCAACAACATCACCCAGCCTCGACGCCTGCATCACCCGCCTGCGCGTTGCCGTGAAGGTTCCGGCCAAGGTCGATCAGGCCAGACTAAAGGCACTGGGCGCCTCGGGTGTCATGACCATTGGCAATGGTTTTCAAGCCTCTTGGACCGCGGTCAAACTTGAAGGGCGAGATGGAAGACTACCTCAAGGTCGCGGGTACGGAAGCCGATGGGCCTGCCGACGCCAGCGCAACTCCTGGCGAAGAAATCGCTGCCACGGTGTCGGCGTCGGTCGTGGTGGACGCTTCTGTGCGCGAAACGGCCGGCCCGTTGCTGGCTGCGCTGGGCGGGCGTGCCAACGTGCGTACTCTAGAAGCGGTGGCTTTGACCCGGCTGCGGGTGGAATTGGCTGACACAACACAGTTCAACGAGGCTGCCGCCAAGCTCGCCGGCGTCGTCGCGGTCATGACGGCCGCTCCTGGCGTGCTGCACCTGATCATCGGCGACAAAGCGGCGCAGTTTGCCAGCGTCATGCAGGCTGCCTGAAGCGTTGATCTCTTGCCCGCGGTAACCCGGACAATCCGACAGGATAGCCCGGTTTGACAAGGCAACCAGCAAGGTGCATCACCGTAAATTCAAGGAATTTCCTGAAGGTTTTTTATGGGGGGCCGCGTCAGCGGCATATCAGGTTGAAGGCGCATGGGACTTGGATGGCAAAGGTCCATCGGTATGGGACACGTTCTGCAAGCAGCCAGGCACGACCTTCCGGGGTAGCAATGGTGACATCGCTGTCGACCATTACCATCGCTTCCCAGGAAGACGTGGCCGCTCATGGACCGAAATGGGACTCAAGGCGTACCGCTTCTCTGTCAGTTGGCCGCGCATTTACCCGACGAGGCGGGGGTGCCGCCGAACGAGCCGGTCTGGCCTTTTATCAAGCACTGATCGATACCCTGCTGGAGCACCATATTGAGCCTGTGCTAACGCTTTATCATTGGGATTTGCCGCAGGCATTGCAGGATGAGTATGGCGGGTGGGAGGATCGCCGCATCATTGCCGACTTTGAAAATTACTGCGTTACTCTGTTCCGCCGTTTTGCCGGCAA
>JADJNC010000023.1 GCA_016709335.1 Candidatus Propionivibrio dominans
CCGCCAGCGATGCCGTGATCGAGGTCAACCCTCGCCATTCCCGCTATTATCAGCGCCTGCTGGGCTTCCGGCAGATCGGCAGGCGACGGCAGTGCCGACGCCTCGACGCCCCGGTGGTTCTGATGCACCAGGAGCTGGATGACATGAGCGACCAGCGAAGCTGAACTGTTGGCGCCCGTTGCCTGAATGATTTGCGCTCAGCCGCCGATCTTCCTGGATACTGACATCGCCGTGTCTGAGACTGTTTTTGAGACATTCGAGACCATCTGGATGAGTTGCTGCTGCTTCTGGAGGACGTTCTGCATGTCGATATTCGCCAGTTGTGCATCGCTCCCCCGTTGCGCGTCGCTAAAGCCGCCCACAACGCCCTGGAGTTCGCTATCGGATAACTCGTCGAGCGAAAATTCGAAGCCGTGGCGCGCCGCGAGTTGGATAAATTCCCTTGAAAGCTCAGGCTTCGCCGAGACAAGTTCGAGGAAGTCGGTGATCGTTCCCTTCATGATAGCCTCCTTGTAATTTTGGTTGATTTGCTTGGCGGTATGCTCTTGTAAAGTGTAATGTCCCAGACCTTCGCCTCAGACGCTTTGAAGGACTGTTCAGCCGCGCATGTTATGGATAATCGCCATCGACGAGTCATTCATCGTTTTCGACATATTCGCAAGCATCTGCTCGGCGGACGCCAACTTCTGAATGTTGTTCTGAATATTTAATTGATCGAGTTGTGACATTTCCGTACCGCCCACAACGCCCTGCAGTTCGTTATCGAATAACTCATCGACCGAAAATTCGAAGCCGTGGCGCGCCGCGAGTTTGATCAATTCCCTTGAAAGTTCAGGCTTCGCCGAGACAAGTTCGAGGAAGTCGGTGATCGTCCCTTTCATGATTTTCTCCCTTGAAATGTAGTTTTAGAAGCACTATGAACAGGTAATGCAAAGGTACACTTTCAATATAGGTGACCTGCCAGCCCTGTCAAACGCCTTCAAGCGGAGATTTATCGGCGGGAATATCCGGGTGGTGTTGTCGCTTCGCTCTTGCGCATCAGGGTGCTTTTTCCGAACAGGCTCTCGATCAGATCGACGGCCAGTTCTGCGGTCTGTTGCGTACGTCGAGGGCGGGATTGAGTTCGACCAGCGCCGAGCGTGCCAGACGACCGGTGTCGGCGATCATCTCCATGCACAGTTGTGCTTCGCGATAGGTCGGACTGGCGCGCAGTGGTGGCCGACGCCCGGCGCGATGTCGGGGTCGAGGAAGTCGACGTCGAGACTCGAGACTGAAGTGCAGGTGGGTATCCGGGCCGATCAGCGCGAGCGCCAGTTCCATGCCGTGGATATTGCCGCTCGGCGTCAGGGTGGCGGTGTTGAAGTCGGCATGGGCGTCGAACCACAGCACGCGCAGTTTCCTGTTCCCCTCGCGCGCGGCAAGGCGGGCGACGGCGCTGATCGAGCCGATGCTCAGCGAATGACCGCCGCCCAGCAGAATCGGCAGACGATCGGCCTGAGTTCTTCATACACTGCGTCGTGCAGCAAACGGTTCCAGAGCACGACTACGGGCAGGCGCCGGGCAGTTTCCCCAGCGGCTCTCCCGGAACCGACTCCAGGCGCTTCACAGCGGCCAGAGCGTGGCTGACATTTTCGTCAAAGCGCCCGAACGGGAGGGTACCCTCCTCGGGCAGCACCTCCCGCGACACCCTGCAGTTCGTTATCGGATAACTCGTCGCTATGGGATAACCCATCGACCGAAAATTCGAAGCCGTGGCGCGCCGCGAGTTCGATCAGATCCCTTGAAAGTTCAGGCTTCGCCGAAACAAGCGCGAGGAAGTCGGTGATCGTTCCTTTCATGATAGCCTCCCTTGTAATGTCAGTTGATTAGCACTTTGAACAGGATATCCAAAGGTGCACTTTCAATATAGACCACCTTCCAGCCCTGTCAAACGCGTTCAAGCGGAGATTTATTGGTGGGAATATCCGGGTGGTGTTGTCGCTTCGCTCTTGCGCATCAGGGTACTTTTTCCGAACAGGCTTTCGATCAGGTCGACGGCCAGTTCTGCGGTCTGGTTGCGTACGTCGAGGGCGGGATTGAGTTCGACCACGTCGAGCGATGCCAGACGACCGGTGTCGGCGATCATCTCCATGCACAGTTGTGCTTCGCGATAGGTCGGGCCGCCGCGCACGGTGGTGCCGACGCCCGGCGCGATGTCGGGGTCGAGGAAGTCGACGTCGAGACTGACGTGCAGGTGGGT
The DNA here is from genome assembly GCA_016709335.1 of Candidatus Propionivibrio dominans. Classification (GTDB taxonomy): domain Bacteria; phylum Pseudomonadota; class Gammaproteobacteria; order Burkholderiales; family Rhodocyclaceae; genus Propionivibrio; species Propionivibrio dominans. The sequence continues at coordinate 2,240 of JADJNC010000023.1, forward strand.
ATCCGGGCCGATCAGCGCAAGCGCCAGTTCCATGGTGTGGCGCATGCCCATCTCGTCGATAAAGCGCATGTCGAAGACCTCGATGCCGATGTCGTGCACCCGGTGCTTCTCGCCTTCATCGACGCTACGGATGCCGATCTGGCGAAGGTCCCTGGGGTTGAGCACGGGCGTGTGGCCGCCCAGTCCGATCAGCTCCTGCGGGCCGTGGCCGCACAGGCAGGCGACGGGCATGCCGTGGATGTTGCCGCTCGGCGTCAGGGTGGCGGTGTTGAAGTCGGCATGGGCGTCGAACCACAGCACGCGCAGTTTCCTGCTCCGCTCGCGGCAATGGCGAGCGACGGCGCTGATCGAGCCGATGCTCAGCGAATGATCGCCGCCCAGCAGGATCGGCAGACGATCGGCCTTGAGTTCTGCGTACACTATGTCGTGCAACAAACGGTTCCAGAGAACGACTTCGGGCAGGTGCCGGAAGCCATCGACGGCAGGCTGCCAGGGGTTGGCCGGCCCGGCAACATTGCCGCAATCCCTGACCTCGATACCAAACTGCTCGATGGCCCGGGCAATACCCGCCACACGCAAGGCTTCCGGCCCCATGCGGGCACCCAGTGTGCCGGCGCCGACGTCGGTTGGCGCGCCGATGAGACTGACACTCTTCCGTATCATGCCGTTACCCCACCCCGGCGCTGTGCGCCTGCTGATCGGCCCAGTAACTTGAGCGCACCATCGGGCCGCAGGCGGCGCCGGTGAACCCCATCTTTTTGGCTTCTTCCTCGAACATCGCGAAGGTATCCGGGTGCACGTAGCGCGACACCGGCAGGTGGTGTGTCGAGGGTGCGAGGTACTGGCCGATGGTCAGCATTTCGACGCCGTTGGCGCGCAGGTCACGCAATACGTCGAGAATTTCCTCGTCGGTTTCGCCCAGACCGACCATCAGGCCGGACTTGGTCGGCACCTGCGGATAGCGCGCCTTGAATTGCTGCATGAAGGCCAGCGAGTGCGCGTAGTCGGCGCCGGGGCGCGCCTGCCGGTAAAGGCGCGGCACCGTTTCCAGATTGTGATTGAGCACGTCGGGCAGTGCGCGGCCGAGCACGTCGACGGCAATTTCCAGACGGCCACGGAAGTCGGGTACCAGTGTTTCGATGATGGTGCCCGGCGATTTTTCGCGCACCGCCGAAATCACGTCGACGAAATGCTGGGCGCCGCCATCGCGCAGATCGTCACGGTCGACGCTGGTGATGACGACGTAGCGCAGCTTCAGGTTGGCGACGCTGTCGGCCAGGCTGGCCGGCTCGTTCGGGTCGGGCGGCAAGGGTTTGCCGTGGCCGACGTCGCAGAAGGGGCAGCGGCGCGTGCAGATGTCGCCGAGAATCATGAAGGTCGCGGTACCGCGCCCGAAGCATTCGCCGATGTTCGGGCAGGCGGCTTCCTCGCACACCGTGTGCAGCTTCTGCTCGCGCAGCATCTTCTTGATCTCGCCGAAGCGACCGGCGTCGTTGCCGGCCTTGACGCGAATCCACGCCGGTTTGCGCAGCGGTTCAATGGCCGCAACGACCTTGATCGGGATGCGTGCCGTTTTCAGTTCGCCCTTCTGCTTGACTCCGGCGACCTTGCCGGCCGCTTTGCCCGATTGCGTATTCTGCTGCTCGTTCATGCTCGCTCCAGTTGTTGCGTGAGGTGGCTGACCAGGGCTTCCGCCGCTTGCGCCGGCGTCAACGCAATCCCCAGATCGCGCGTCTGGGTAACCGCCATGCCGGCATAGCCACAGGGATCGATCGCGGCATAGGGCGACAAGTTCATATCGACGTTCAAGCTGACCCCATGATAGCAGCCGTTCTTCTTGACGCGCAGACCGAGCGCGCCAATCTTGGCCACCGTCCCGGCCAGATCGACATAGACGCCGGGAGCACCGTCCAGCCGCCTTGCGCTGACACCGTGTTCGGCCAGCAGTTCGATGACTGCCTGCTCGATGCGGGTGACGAGTTCGCGCACCTTGAGGCCGCGTCGCGCCAGGTCGAGCAGCAGATAAACCACCACCTGGCCGGGGCCGTGGTAGGTAATCTGCCCGCCGCGATCGATCCTGACCAGCGGAATCCCGTTGTCTGCAAGCCGGTGCTCGGGTTTGCCGGCCTGCCCGAGCGTGTAAACCGGCGGATGCTCGCAGACCCACAGCTCGTCAGCTGTTTCCGCGTTGCGGCTGGCGGTAAACTCGACCATCGCCCGCCAGGTCGCTTCGTAATCTGCGAGCCCACAGTCAGGAACGAACCCGCCACGTTCTGGCAGCGGTTCTCTCCTCTCCTCACTCCTGACTCCTCACTAAAGCACTACCTTGACCAGCGGGTGACTGCTCAATTCTTGATAGAGCGCGTCAAGCTGAGGCCTGGACGTGGCGTTGATGGTGCACGTCAGGCTGACGTATTTGCCGCCGCTCGACGCGCGCATTTCCATCGTTGCGCCGTCGAAATCCGGGGCATGGGAAAGCACGACTTCGAGTACCGTCTGCGCCAGCGCATTGTCGGCCAGCCCCATGATCTTGATCGGGAAGGCGCAGGGGAATTCGAACAAAGTGTCCGCTTGGGGTGGGGTATCAGACATCGGCGCGGCGCATTACCTCGTCACCGCCCTCCCAGAACAGAACGCTGCACTCGAGCGGTGAAAACCTGGCCTCGGCGAGCGGCAGAAAATGGCCGTCGAGAAAGGCGCTCATGGTTCGTCAGTTGAACCACAGCCGCACGGTGTCAATGGCTCGACCAAAAAAATTGGCAACCGGTACGCCTTCGATGGCCACAACGGGTAGTCGCCAAACGGTTTGCCATCGATGCTCACCTTCATCGTACCGACCACCTGGCCCTGCGTCACCGGCGCCATCATCGGCTGCTGCGAAACGAGTTCGGTCTTGATGCGCGGCGCATAGCCCTTGGGTACGGCGAGGATGAAGTCGCTGGTGAAGCCGGCCTTGAGCGTTTTCTCCGTTCCTTTCCAGATTTTGAGGTTGGACACCGCCTGATCCTTGGCATAGAGCTGAACGGCATCGTAGAACTGGAAGCCGAAGTTGAGCAGCTTGAGCGACTCCTGAGCGCGAACGCCGTCGGAGGCCGTGCCGAGTACGACCGACAGCAGGCGGCGCGGCCCGCGCTTGGACGAGGAAATCAGGCAATAGCCGGCGCCTTCGGTATGCCCGGTCTTTACTCCATCGACTGTCGGATCGAGCCACAGCAGACGGTTGCGGTTGGGCTGGGTGATGTTGTTGTAGCGGAATTCCTTGAGCGAGTAGTACTTGGCGTAGTCCTCGGGGAAGTCGCGGATCAGGGCGCCGGCAAGAATCGCCAGATCGCGCGCCGTGGTGTAGTGCTGCGGATCGGGCATGCCGGCCGAGTTGCGGAAGCTGGTCGCCTTCATTCCCAGGCGCTGCGCCTCGCGGTTCATCATCTGCGCAAAAACGTCTTCATTGCCGGCGATGGCTTCGGACAGCGCAACGCAGGCGTCGTTGCCGGACTGCACGATCATGCCCTTGATCAGATCCTCGACCTTGACCTGCGTGTCGACCTGGATGAACATGCGCGAGCCTTGCGCCTTCCAGGCTTTCTCGGACACCGTCACCATCTGGTCGATCTTGATCGTCCCCTGCTTGAGCGCGGAGAAGGTGAGGTAGGCGGTCATCAGCTTGGTCAGCGAGGCCGGCTCGATACGTTCGTCGGGTGCCTGCGACGCGAGTTCCTGCCCGGAACCGGATTCGATGAGCAGCCAGGATTTGGCGGCCAGTGCAGGTGGAGTCGGCATCTGCTGGGCAAGGGCCAGCACCGGGAGCAGCAGCAGTAGGAGGAAAAATGATTGAATCTTGCGCATGGGGAACCGTGTCGTTGTTGAAAACCGCGATTATAACAAGCGGCAAGCTGACCCCCGCCGTGTATTCCCTTAGCGATTTTGTAACGACCGAGGAAAGCGGAAGAAAGTGATACAGGTCTCTTTACCAGTCAACATCAGTTGATTTGCCATCAGGAGTCCGGAGGTTTCGACAATTTTCCGAGGTTTTCCGAGGGCGTACTTTTAATCAGCCATCGCTCAATTTCGCCTAAAAATGTCATTTTTTTCATGGATAACCATCCAGGTAATTTTCCAAGCCTTGCAACCGGGTTCCGGGCAACTCAGGGCCGCAGCAAATGGGTGATCCCTTTATCCCTATCCGGCTAAGAAAATATTGGGAATCAGGTATTCCCATTACTCACTATGTGGTCTAGATTGACTCTCAGGCGCGGGTGGCGAAGCAATACTGAACTAGGTTTTCATTCCCGCTCAAAAAGGCTAAATGTTATTGAGTGGGCATAACGTTGTTGTTTTCCTTTGCGAGGAGATATCAATGAATAACGCTCAGAAATACTTGTCGCTCTTGGGCATTGCCGTAGCCCTTACGGGTTGCTATGTCGTTCCCGTCAGAGGGCCAGACGGCGCTGTCTACTACGATTATTATCCGTTGCCGCCCGCGGGTTACCCGGTGCCGCCTGCGGGGGCACCGATGACATCGGCGCCGGTAGGCCCGATGCCGGCCGTGCTGAATGCGCGGCTCTATCCAACCAACGAAATCGCGACTCAGACCGGAATCATTACCGGTACAGTGACTAACATGATGACCGGGAAGGGTCGCTTCCAGGTCAATTTCATGGGTGAGGTGCTGAGCGGCGAGGCAACACGCGTTTCGAACGATGAAAAACGCGGCGTGGCCAGTGCCTACAGCCCCAAAGGGACCTACATGTCTTGCGACTACCAGATGAACACGCCAATGCAGGGTGCTGGAGATTGCAGGTTCTCGAACGGTGCCACGTTCAAGCTTCATCTGGGAGGGAGTTGAGCATTTGAACTCAAAGGGACGTTGTCATTTAAAAAACAGAGCACAAATTATCAAATTACTTTGCCCCTTTATTACCGAACGCGGCACCACGGCAAAAGCCCGTAAATGACTGCGAAAGGTTCGGCTGGTCTTGCGGTAGGATCGGATTTCACGATTTTCGGACCGAAAACTTTGCACGAGCAGTTTTGCTCGCAATCAATAGAATCCGCGAGCAAAAATGCCCAATCCCCGGTCATAGAAGAACTCACATTGGTATGAATATCCCATTAAGTATTGTTTTTTTTGCACTTTTGTCCTTGCCTAAGCCTTGGTCGTCTGCTATAAAACAGGTTGTCTCTTTAAAACAATCACTAGGAGCAGACAAGATGAAAACACCGAATCAGGATACAACCTTCGCTGTCGATCCTGGGCCCACCCTCAGCGCGTCTGACGAAATGCCCGAATATGAACTCGATCAGGTGAGTGGCGGAGCGATCATCAATTCTGTGACCTACCGCCCTGGAAGCGGTGGTGGTTCCGCTGGCGGTTCCGGTGGCGGAAGCACGTTTGCTGGCATCGTACAAAACGCAGCGGCGCAGATCGGGCAGGCGCAAGTCGTTTTGAGCAATGTCGACAATAAAGTCAACGGAACCGCTGAGTCAATCATCCGTAAGATCGGTGGTTAAGACCGCAACGGAGAGAACGAGTGTTGTATCAAAAAAGGGAGCGAAAGCTCTCTTTTTCGTTGTGACGGACAAAATCCTCTGGGTCAAACTACCTTCCATGGTGATCAACGTGTCTAGAGGCGATGGGGAAATGTTCATTCAGTCTGAGGAAATCAGCTGGATACCCACTTAAAATATTTTTTGGGTTTCGCTGTAACGGTGACCGTCGCACCTAGATCTAAACTCTTAGACGTCATTCTTGCGGGGAACTAGATAAGAATTTTGGGTCTTCACGGAATAGTGTGGGCGATTTCATATGATGATCAGATGGCAGGGAGCATCGACGTGAGAACCTTGAGGCGAAGATACTCCTCGTCGCGCAAGCCATACGCCCGCCGCTGGATGACACGGATCTTGTTGTTGAGCCCTTCGACGAAGCCGAGCGAGACCTTGTTCTCCGGGTTGCAATAAGCCGTGATGCCATCCCAATGACGCTCGATCATCTCGGCAAACTTCTCGTAGGGTTTCAGTCGCTGCCACTTGAGGCTGGCCTTCCAGTTCTCGAAGAAACGTCGCGCCCAAGCCTCGCTCTTGTAGTTCCAGAGTTGTCCGAAGGACTCCTTGAGCAGATAGGCGGTGTTCAGCCGCTTGTTGGCGGCGAGCAATATCTTGAGGGACTTGCGGCCATCGGCGGTCAGGTTTTCCTTGTGACTGAGCAGGACGTACTTCTGACCCTTGATATAGCGCCGGTCCTTGCCGGACAGTCGGGCATATTCTGCCTTGCGTACCTTGTCCAGGGCATCGTTCAGATGCCGCATCACGTGAAACTTGTCGAACAGGATTGCGGCCTGTGGCGCGCGCGACTGGGTCGCGGTACGGAAGGGTCGCCACATGTCCATCACGGCCAGGCGAACGCCTTTGGCCTTCTTTGGCCCCAGCCAGTCGTAGAACTCCTTCATGCTGGCTTCCGAGCGATCCTGGCCGCCGAACCAGATCGGCCGCCCACGGATCAGGTCGCTGACGACGATGCGGTAAGTGTGGCCCTTGCGAATCGAGATTTCGTCGATCCCGATGGCTTTGGGTCCTGGTGTGCCGGCACGTTCCAGTTGAACCCGCATGTATTCCTTGTCGAGTTCCTTGACGGCACCCCAGTGCAAGTTGAGTTCCTTGGCGACATCCTTGATCGTGCTCGATCGGCAACGCCGGCCGACAAACCAGGCAAACCGCTTGGTGTAAAGCGGGTTGTCCGCCAGGAAGTCCAAGTGTTCGCGCCTCACCTTGCCATTGCACGGGCAGCGCAGACGTCGAACCTCGAACTCCAGATAGATCCGCGTATCGCCGCTGGACAGATCGCGAGCGCGTCGCGTGGTTCGGTCGTACCAACGGGTATGCACTCGACGGCACGCCGGGCAGACCGTTTTTTTGGGCGCCGAACGAGGGAGATGACCCGCACCGCGGGCTCGCCAAAGATCCCACGCACTTCGGCACGTGGAGTGAATCCGGGAAACCGGTATGCGTCGAGCAGACGCTTGCGTTTTGGAGAGGTAGCCATGGCGCAATCATCGCAGTTTCGCTCCTTCCGTCAAAATACCCGACAGGACTGTCCGGCCCCTTCCATCTGATCATCATATGAAATCACCCACACTATTCCGTGAAGACCCAGAATTTTATACCAAAAACAAAACCCCTTGAGTTGGCACTCAGGGGGTTTTGTACCTACATTGGCCAGGTTCTATGCTGGGCGCTGCTCTATGGGAAAAGCGTTCTCCGCACTTCTTGCAGTTTGACTTGGTCAAGCCCGACAGGCGACTAGTACTACGTTCCGGTAATATATTTATAAAACAATTTAGATTTGCCATTATGCTTCCCGAGGCTCATTCAATGGATGGAGGCGTGCATGGCGAGGAAGAGCGGGCGGGCGGTGCTGGTGTTGTCGGACGAGAACCGGACCAAATTGTGCGATCTTGCGGCATCGCGGACGGCCGCCGTTCGTGAGGTGGAGCGTGCCGGAGTTCTGTTGAAGTACGCGGAGGGCTTGTCGATTTCGGAGATACAGCGGCAGTTGGGCGTCAGTCGGCCGATGATCTACAAATGTATCGACAAGGCTCTTGCGGCAGGCGTACAGCAGGGGCTCATGGATACCTACCATCGGCCACATGAGCCCGAGATTACTGAGGAAGCGAAAACCTGGGTGGTCAGTGTGGCCTGCGTGAAGCCCAAAGAACTGGGCTTGGCGGCGGAGTTGTGGAGCATCTCTGCGCTGGCACGCTATGTGGCCGAACATGCGGTAGAAGCCGGCTTCTCTGCGTCTTGCCCGCGCCGGCAAGAGCACGGTCTGGCGCATCCTGGACGAAAACGATCTGAAGCCGCACAAGATCCGCTATTACCTGGAGAAACGCGACCCTGACTTTGATCGCAAGATGCATGAGGTTCTGATGGTCTACCGGGATGTCTCGCTTTATGCCGAAGGTGCCATTCATGACGGTCGGCCCAATCCCTTTTATACCGTCAGCGTCGATGAAAAACCGGGAGTCCAGGCCATTGGTCTGACAGCGCCGGATCTGCCGCCGGTTCCGGGCAAAGCGCCGAATGTCGGCAGAGATTACGAGTATGTCCGCCATGACACCGTGTCCATCCTGGCGGGTATCGACCTGAACTCCGGCCACGTGTTCGCGAACGTTGAAGACCGGCACCGTAGCCAGGAATTCGTCAGCCTGCTTAAGACGATGGACGACTACTACCCACCCGAGGCCATTATCCGCGTCGTCCTTGATAATCACTCGGCGCACATTTCGCGTGAAACCATGGCCTATCTGGCGACCCGGCCTGGACGTTTCGAGTACGTTCATACGCCCAAGCATGGTTCCTGGCTCAATCTGATTGAATGCGCCTTTTCCAAAATGGCCCGCACCTTTCTTCGCCATATCCGCGTCTCATCAATTGCCGAACTCAAGGAACGCATCCTCAAAGGAATCGCCGAAATGAACGAAACACCCGTCGTCTTCCGTTGGAAGAAATTCGACCTGGATGTGGCGTGATTTGTAAATATATTAACGGAACGTACCACTAGCCCCGGCCTGGGCCGCGCGGCCCGCCACGCTCCATGCGCTCCAGTTTGCCCAGGAAAAACAGGCGGGCCTTTTCTTTCTGTTCGGCGTTGAGCGAGTCATAAACCGTCAGCCAGCGATCGCGATTGGCTTCGTGCTGTTTCTTCCCTTCGGCTTTCAGCTCGTCCATGCGCTTGAGCACGGCGCGCAGATCGGCGCCCGGCTGCTTGAGCAGGGAGAGGTTTTCCTCGCGTTGCTTGCTGAAACGCTCGCGCATGCTGGCCATGTTGTCCTTGCCGGCTTGTTCGGCGTCTTTCCAGAGTGCTTCCTGTTTGGCATCGAGTTTCAGCTCGTTGTGCAGGCGCGACATTTCCTTCATGCCGTGTTCCATGCGCTGACCGGGCATGCCGGCACCGGGGCCGCAATGTTCGCCGCCGCGCTGTGACACGGCGAAAGCGCTGGCGGCCAGGCCGAGCGAAATGGCTACGGCGGCGACGATGATTCGTGGTGAAAATTTCGGAAAACTGTTTTTCATGGTAAGACTCCTGTGTTGAATGGTTGATCAGTCGGGAGGTCGTCAGTTGTGCGCGGCCTCTTCTGACGACGCCATTTTCTGCCCGACCTCATTGCAAAGGATTTCAAGACCAGGGTAGATGATTGCAAATTGTTTCAGTCACGAATAAGTCTGGTGGTAGCGTCATAGAATGAGATCCCTTCCAATCAAAACTTGGACATGAAAAAGATTCTTCTCGTCGACGACGACCCCGAACTGCGCCAGTTGCTGGCGACCTATCTCGGCCGGCACGGCTTCGATACGCTGCTGCTCGCCGATACGCGTCAGCTCGATGCCTTTATCGAGCGCTACCAGCCACACCTGGTGGTGCTCGATCTGATGCTGCCGGGCGAGGACGGCCTGACCGCCTGCCGCCGCCTGCGTGCGCGTGGCGAGACCTTGCCGATCATCATGCTGACCGCGCGCGACGAGCCGGTGGATCGCGTCATCGGTCTGGAAATGGGCGCCGACGATTACGTCGGCAAGCCTTTCGACCCACGCGAACTGGTTGCCCGCATCGAAGCCGTTTTGCGTCGCGGCACCCTGCCGCCGGGTTCGCCGGATACGAAAGGCGGGGTCTTCAACTTTGGCGAGTGCTGCTTCGATCGAGGTACCCGCCAGCTTTCTCGCTCCGGTGAGGTGGTGGCCCTGACCAGCGGTGAGTTCGCCCTGCTCAACACACTGGTGGCCAACGCCGGGCGGCCGATGAAGCGCGAGCGCCTGCTTGAGCTGACGCGCGGCGACGAGAGCGAATCCTTCGACCGCGCCATCGACGTACAGATCCATCGCCTGCGCCGTCTGCTTGAAGCCGACCCGGCGCATCCACGCTACCTGCAGACGGTGTGGGGTGTCGGCTACGTTTTTGTGCCGGACGGCGAGCACGCGCCAGGGCAGGAAAAATGAGACTGCTGCCCGCCTCGCTCGCTGCGCGTACCGTCCTGCTGGTAATCGCCGTGGTCGCTGTCGCCGAGATCGCCACCTTTGCGCTGATTTCGCAGCATCGGATGGCGACGCACATGAGCCAGACCGTCCGCTTTGTCGGCGGGCAGATGCGTTTGCTGCAAAGCATCCTGCCGGGGCTTGACGGCGACGCGCGCCGCCGGCTCACGGTGGCCGATTCCGACCCGCAAAGCCTGCAGTTGCGCCCGGACAGCGCGTCGGTTCCGGCGCACGTACCGGAGTTCGGTTTCGCCCGTCACCTGGCCGCAGAACTTGAGCAGTTTGTTGGCGAGCCGGTGCGCCTGCGCCATGCCGGCCCGGGGCAACGCAGCGGCTTGTGGATCGGGTTCATGGCGGCTGGCGAGCGCTGGTGGCTGGTGCTGCCACCGCCGCGCTTTGCGCCGCAAGCACTGCCGCCCGAGCTGTGGCTGGGGCTGGCGCTGGCGCTGGCACTGCTGGTGCTGATCGCCGGACTCTTCGTGCGCAGCATCGTCGGCCCGCTGGCGCGTCTCGGCGAAGCCGTAGCGGCCACCGGCGACGGCAGCGCGCGTACGGTGACGCCGGAAGGCCCGAAAGAAGTCCGCCGCCTGGCCGAGCGGCACAACACCATGCTGGCGCAGTTGGCTGCGGCCGATAGCGAGCGGCACGAGATGCTGGCCGGTCTGACACACGACCTGCGTGCGCCGCTGGCGCGCCTGCGCGTTCGCCTGGCCTTGCTTGAAAACGAGAGCGAACGCGCCGGCCTGGCGCGAGACGCGGATGACATGGAGCGGATTGTCGGCCAGTGCCTGGCCTTCCTGCGCAGTGAGGAAAGCAGCGCCCGCCCGGCGCCGCCGCTGTGGCTTGCCGATGCGCTGAGCAATGAAGTGGCGCGCCATCGCGAACTCGGACGAGCGGTTTCGATGACTGTGAGCGAGGCTGCCGCCGTGTGCCAGGTGGCCATTACGCCGGGCAATCTGCAACGTCTGCTCGACAATCTGATCGATAACGCCTTGCAGTACGGAGCGCCGCCGGTCGAGGTGTCGCTGTCGCTCGAGTCCGCCGCAACGATCACCTTGCATGTCCGCGATCACGGATTGGGCATCGCGGCCGGACAGCGCGCCCGCGCGCTTGAAGCCTTCGCCCAGATCGACCCGGCGCGCGCCACCGGCGGCAGTTGCGGCCTCGGTCTGGCCATCGTGCGCCGCATTGTTGCCGCGTGCGGTGGTAGCGTGACGCTGGCCGATGCGCCGGGCGGCGGTCTGGATGTCGTACTGAACTTCCCGGCACAGCCCGGATGAGGGCAGAATGGTATTCTTGAAAACTTATTGCTGAATCAACAAGCCCGTGGAGGTTGGCATGAGTCACAAACATCTGCATTTGCTTCAGTCGATTTACCATGACCCGCTCAGCGCCAACATTCACTGGCGGGAAATTGAATCCCTGCTGCTGCATCTGGGAGCGAGCATCGAGTCGGCGCATGGTGCGCGTTTCCGCATCGTGCTCAACAAGGTCGAGGTCTTCCTGCACCACCCGCACAACAGTTCAACCTGCGCCAAGCAGGAGATCAAGCAGATACGCGAATTCCTCGCGCACGCCGGGGTGACGCTTTCGAGTTACGAGGCGAGCTGAAAGCAGACTCAGAAGCTGTGAATTAATTGATAAAAACCTCCCAAGCCGTCATTCCGGCGTAAGCCGGAATCCAGTGCCTTCCTCCGATATCCATTAAAACAATCGGATAAACGAGCTGGACCCCGGCTTACGCCGGGTTGACGAGTGTGGAAATCAGGCAGTAACGATTTTTTCACAGACTCTCAGGTTTTCTGCCGCGCCAGCCGGTGATCGAGCCAGGCCGCGCTGGCGCCAAGCAGCATCAGGGCGCCCATTCCGCAGGCCAGCGACAGCGTCGAAGCCCACAGCGCCGGTGTGATGAGACCGGCAACCAGACCGTTCGAGCCTGCTTGCAGGAACATCTGGCAGGACGCGGCCAGACCGCGCTGCCTGGGGAAAGGGTCAAGCGCCAGCAGCGTCAGGCAGGGCATGGCCAACGACATGCCGAAGGTATAGACGAAGAGGGGAACGATGCTCCACGGCAGTGCCGGCGGGAGCCACAGATTCAATCCGATATTGCCGAGCGCGGCCACACCCATGACCAGATAGCCACGCATGATCGTCTGTTTCAGCGAAAGCTTTCCGGCCAGCCGCCCCGAGAGCCAGGCACCGGACATCAGGCCGGCCATGGCCGGGCCGAACAGCCAGAGAAAACCGGTTTCGGAGACGCCGAGATGCTTCATCAGGAATACCGGGGCCGACAGCACGTAGATGAAGAAGCCGGCGAAGTTGAACGCCAGCCCGGCGCAGGCGTAGAGAAATGCCGGGGTGGTCAGCACCTTCCAGTAGGTTCGTGCCAGATAGCCGGCGTTCAGTGGCTGTCGACGCTCTGGCGGCAGCGTTTCCGGCAGCAGGCGCCAGCAGGCCAGCCACAGCGCAAGCGTCATCAGTACGAGAAAGGCAAATACCGAGCGCCAGCCAAACCAGAATTGCAGGCGTCCGCCAATGACCGGCGCAATCGCCGGTGCCAGCGCAAACATCATGGTGATACGCGACATCAGGCGATGCGCCGCCGGACCGTCGAACAGGTCGCGCACGATGGCGCGGCTGATGACGATTCCGGCACCGGCCGACATGCCCTGTAGCGCACGCAGCACCCACAGGTGTTCGATGCGCGTGGCAAACAGGCAGCCGGCCAGCGCCAGCCCGAACAGGGCCAGGGTGACGAGAATGACCCGCCGGCGCCCGAGCGCGTCGGAAATCGCGCCGTGCCACAAGGCCATGATGGCGAAGGGGATCAGGTAGGCGGTCAGCGTCTGCTGTACTTCGATCGGCGTTGCGTGCAGACTTTCGCCGATGTCATGGAATGACGGCAGGTAGGTGTCGATCGAGAAGGGGCCGAGCGCGGAAAGCGAAGCCAGCAACAGTGCGATGCCGCGCGGCGGCTTTTTGCTTTCGCTGGCGGGCAAGTCAGTCCCTGGCGAAGCGGCGGTACTGCACGGCTTCGGCAATATGTTGTGCTGCGATGGCCTCGCAGGCGGCCAGATCGGCGATGCTGCGTGCGACTCTGAGCACGCGATGGTAAGCGCGTGCCGAGAGATTGAGTCGGGCCAGTGCCTGCTTGAGCAGCGCGGCACCGCTGGCGTCGGGCTGGCAGAAGCGGTCGATCTCCCTGGTCGTCAGGCGGGCGTTCGGCTTGCCCTGGCGCGCCAGTTGTCGCTCGCGGGCCAGCGTAACGCGGGATCGGATGCTCGCCGACGCTTCGCCGTCCGCCGCTCTTTGCAGTGCCTCGGCGGGCAGCGTCGGCACCTCGATCTGCAGGTCGATACGGTCGAGCAACGGGCCGGAAAGTTTGCTGCGGTAGCGCGCCACCTGATCTAGCGTGCACCGGCATTTACCATTGGCGTCACCGTGATAACCACAGGGGCAGGGATTCATTGCCGCGACGAGCTGGAACTGCGCCGGAAACTCGGCTTGCCGCGCCGCGCGCGAGATGTGGATGCGACCGCTTTCGAGCGGTTCGCGCAGTGCTTCGAGAACCCGGCGCTCGAACTCGGGCAGTTCGTCAAGGAAGAGAACGCCCTGATGGGCAATTGAAATCTCGCCCGGACGCGGCACGCCGCCACCGCCAACGAGGGCGGCGGATGAGGCGGTGTGATGCGGGGCCCGATAAGGATGCCGGCCAAACTCCTCGGGTCGGAACAGTCCCGCCAGCGACAGCACGGCGGCCGATTCCAGCGCGGCGTCCTGGGTCATCGGCGGTAGCAGGCCGGGCAGGCGGCTGGCGAGCATCGACTTGCCGGTACCCGGCGGGCCGGCGAGAAGAATCGAATGCCCGCCGGCTGCGGCAATCTCCAGCGCACGCTTGGCCTGCGTCTGCCCGCGCACGTCGGCGAGGTCGGGATAGTTTTCTGCCGCCGCGTCGACGCGGGGAGTGGCCACGCATTCAGTCAGCGTGGCCTGGCCGCGCAGGTGAGCGCACACTTCAAGCAGGGTAGTTGCCGTCAGGATGCGTACCTCATGCGCCAGCGCCGCTTCGCGTGCGCTCGATTCGGGTAGCACGAAACTGCGGCCGCGACGGCCAGAGGCCAGCACCATGGCCAGCGCACCGCGAATCGGCCGCAAGTCACCGGAGAGCGAGAGTTCACCGGCAAACTCGTAATCGTTCAGCGCATTACCAGGAATCTGCCCCGAAGCGGCAAGGATGCCGAGCGCAATGGGCAGGTCGAAGCGTCCCGACTCCTTTGGCAGATCGGCCGGAGCCAGATTGACGGTGATGCGCCTGGCGGGAAAGTCAAAGCCGGAATTCAGTAGCGCCGCGCGCACCCGGTCGCGCGCTTCCTTGACCTCGGTATCGGGTAACCCGACCAGCGTGACGCCGGGCAAACCGCCCGCCAGATGCACCTCGACCGCGACTTCCGGAGCGGAAAGCCCATCCAGACCACGGCTATGGACGATGGCAAGCGGCATGGGCAGGCGTCAAAAGCGCTAAGGAAACGCTGAATAAGCCGTCACACCGGCGGAAGCCGGTGTCCAGTGCCTTGATTTCTTATGGATTCCGGCTTTTGCCCCGAAGGAAATACCCCTGGGGTGCGCCGGAATGACGATTTGATATTTGATCAGCGGCTCCCTAATCGTTGTCAGGCTGGGCAGGACGGTAGAGCGCTGCGCGCTGACTCAATCCCAGACTCAATCCTTTTTCCCGCCCCGGCTTTCAAGCAGGGCGACCCGTGCTTCGAGCGCTTTCAGCTTTTCCCGCGTACGCAACAGTACCTGCGCCTGAATATCGAATTCCTCGCGGCTGACCAGATCGAGTCTGGTGAATAGACTGGAGAGTAGCGCTCGCGCATTTTTTTCGATGTCGGCGACCGGGCTGGCAGCAATGATGGCGCCAAGGCGGGCGCTGAATTCCTCAAGCACTTTGGGGTCGAGCATGGCGTCGGTCTTTCATCCGGGAAAATTGCGTTCGAGTTTAGCACAGCCGATGCAGGCCTTCACTTCTGTGGCGGTGCAGCAGATCAGCGGAATCTGCGCGCCTGCAATGCGTTTCGGCCCTGGCTAGGGCAGCAGGCAGGACGGGCATCGTGAGCTCCGATGTCATGGCCACCAATGTTAATGCTGATCCGGCGGCATGCCGTACCGGGAGCCCATATTGACGGCATTTCAGTCTCATGCGCGGCAAAAGGTTCATTTTTCTTGTAACTGGCGCTGATCGCGATTTTCAATGCCCTGTCATGGTGCGAGTGCAGAGTCTAATGCCCCATTAAAGTGCTCTGGTCACGATAAGAAAATTTATAAAGATTATAACAATATGTTTTTTATAAAATATTTAGCTGGCACGGCAAATGCTTAGAGGAGCTTGCAAATTTTTCAATCCCTTTAATCCTGTCCAAGGAGTTTCTGATGAAAAAAACCCTTCTCGCTACCCTTCTGGCGGCTGCATTTATTGCTCCGGCGATGGCCCAGACCCCTGACCCGGCTCAGGCTGACGGCACCCCGCTGCGGCAGACGCCAGTCCGCATACGCTGACCGGCAACGCTGGCCTGTTCTCCAGCTACCGTTTCCGTGGCATCGACCAGACCTTCGGCAAGCCGGCATTGCAGGGCGGTGTTGATTACTCCCATTCGAGCGGCTTCTACGTTGGCAACTGGAACTCGAACGTCAGTTCGGGCGCCGGTTTCCCTGACGGCAACCTCGAAATGGACTTCTACGGCGGCTACAAGCATGCCTTTGGCGATTTCGGGATCGACGTTGGCGGCATTTACTACTATTACCCCGGTTCCGAGGCCAGGAATCTTGGCTTAGGCGCCAACAGCGGAGCCGTTTATAACGCTGAACTCTACATCGGCGGTTCGTGGAAATTCCTATCGCTCAAGTACTTCTACGGCCTGGATGACTATTTCTCGTTGCGCGGTGTAAATGCGGCGGGTATCTCCACCGGCAAGGACACCAAAGGCTCGAGTTATCTCGATCTCTCCGCCAACTACGATCTGGGCGATGGTTGGGGGATCAATGCGCATGTCGGGACCCTCAACCTGAAAAATGTTCACAACGGCGATTACACCGACTGGAAGATTGGCGTGACCAAGGATCTTTCGGGCTGGATCATTGCGGCGTCATATATCGGCACCAATGCCGACGGTGATTGTAGGGGTGCTTCGAGCTATCAACCCTACTGTTTCACCAATTCGAACTCTGACAATGGCGCTGGTGGAATCAACTTTGGTTCCGATACCAAGGACGCCGGTCGCGGTATTGCCGTCGTCTCTGTCAGCAAGTCGTTCTGACATTTTTCAGTAACCGGGGAGCTTAAGCCCTCCCCAGAATTGGAGCACATCATGAAAATGGTTACCGCAATCATCAAGCCCTTCAAGCTTGACGAAGTGCGTGAAGCGCTTTCCGTCATCGGTGTCCAGGGCATTACGGTCACCGAAGTCAAGGGCTTCGGCCGCCAGAAGGGCCACACCGAGCTTTACCGTGGCGCCGAATATGTCGTCGATTTTCTGCCCAAGGTCAAGGTTGAAGCCGCGATCCAGGATGCACTTCTGGATCAGGTGATCGAGGCCATCGAAAAATCGGCCGGCACCGGCAAAATTGGCGACGGCAAGATCTTTGTCTTCGACCTTGAACAAGTCATCCGCATCCGCACCGGCGAAACCGGTGAGGAAGCCCTGTGAGGAGCACATCATGAAACACCTCTTTGCCATACTTGCCCTGCTCGGAGCCGTGACCTGCGGCACTCCGGCCTGGGCAGAAGAGAAAGCGGCTACCGCACCGGCGGCCACTGCAGTCGCGCCTGCCGCAGCCGCAGAAGCTGCTGCGGCCCCCGCCCCCGCCCTGGTAGCCAACAAGGGCGACAACGCCTGGGTGATGGTCAGCGCCGCGCTGGTCATCCTGATGTCGATTCCCGGCCTGGCCTTGTTCTACGGCGGACTGGTCCGCTCGAAAAACATGCTCTCGGTACTGATGCAGGTTTTTGTTACGTTCTCGCTGATCAGTGTGCTGTGGGTGATTTACGGCTACTCGGTGGCGTTTACCGAAGGGGGCAACTTCTTCGGGACGCTGGACAAGCTGTTCCTCAAAGGCATGACGGTCGATTCGGTGGCGGCCACCTTCAGCAAGGGTGTGGTCATCTCTGAATTCGCCTACGTGATCTTCCAGGGCGCCTTTGCGGCGATTACCTGCGGGCTGATCGTCGGTGCCTTCGCCGAGCGGGCCAAGTTCTCGGCCATCCTGGCCTTCATGGTGTTGTGGTTCACTTTCTCCTACCTGCCGATGGCACATATGGTCTGGTACTGGGCGGGTCCGGATGCCTACATCGACGCAGCAGCCGGCGAAGCCGCCGGCAAGACGGCTGGCTTCCTGTTCCAGAAGGGCGCGCTCGACTTTGCCGGCGGTACGGTGGTGCATATCAATGCGGCTGTCGCCGGCCTGGTCGGTGCCTTCATGATCGGCAAGCGTGTTGGCTACGGCAAGGAATCGATGGCACCTCACAGCCTGACTTTCACCATGATCGGTGCTTCGCTGCTGTGGTTCGGCTGGTTCGGGTTCAACGCCGGTTCCGCACTCGAAGCTTCGGGCGGCGCTGCTCTGGCGATGGTCAACACCTGGGTGGCTACGGCCTGCGCAGCACTCTCCTGGATGTTTGCGGAATGGATGATCAAGGGCAAGCCTTCAATGCTCGGTGCAGCTTCGGGTGCGGTGGCCGGTCTGGTCGCCATCACGCCGGCAGCTGGCTTCGTCGGTGTCATGGGCGCCATCGCCATCGGCCTGCTGGCGGGCATCATCTGCCTGTGGGGTGTCAATGGACTCAAGCACATGCTCGGTGCCGACGACTCGCTTGACGTGTTCGGCGTGCATGGTGTCGGCGGTATCCTCGGCGCCATCCTGACCGGTGTTTTCTGTGCCCCTTCTCTTGGCGGCACCGGCGTCTATGACTACGTGGCCAACAAGGTCGGCGATTACGACATGTCGGCCCAGTTGATCAGCCAGTTGTGGGGCGTCGGTACGACCATCGTGTGGTCCGGCCTGGTTTCCGTGGTCGCTTACAAACTGGTCGACATGGTCATTGGCCTGCGCGTACCGGAAGAGGAAGAGCGCGAAGGTCTGGACATTACTTCGCACGGCGAGTCGGCCTACCACATCTGATCGTTCTCCAGAAAGTAACCTCCTTAGGGCGCCCCTTGCGGCGCCCTTTTTTTCGGTGCGCCAGGCATGGCGCGTTGCGCGCAAGCGCAACTTGACTGACTATGGTGGTCAGTTAGGAACTTGGAGGTGCAAGTCCTCTGCACGCCCTGCAAGGGGAAGTGCTAGCTGAACGGCAAGGGTGTCCGTCGCAAGGCGGAATCTGAAGGAAGCCGAAGGCAAAATGCTGGCCTGACGAACAGGAAGCGGATTAGGTGGCGTAATGGGGTGAGGCGGCCGATACCGTCAAAGCCCGATACTTGCACGGAACGTTACGACATAAATCCGACAGGCATAAGCATGAAGGTTGCGCGCATTACCCTGGGAGGCCCGTCAGCCTGCCCTGTGCTAGGGGCTACTGACATCGTGAGGTGTTGGGATGGGTTGGCGGGAGTCAGCAGACGCCGTAGTAGCTGCTCGAAACCGGAGTAGTGAAGGGCTGAACCTGACATGAGTGGATAGTCACGCGTGCTCTCTGCGCGGACAGGGCACAAGCCTCCGGGAACGGAGGGCCTGTGGCTAGACTGGAGGGGCCGGAAGTCCCGATGGTGGCCTTGGGTGCTTAGTGGCCGACAGGCGACACGATGCACGAAACGAAGCTCGCTGGGAAACCCAGTAGTCAGGAACCGCCGTATGCGGAACCGCACGTACGGTGGTGTGAGAGGGCGACGGGGGTAACTCCGTCCCCTACTCGATACCTTTTTTTGGCCAGCAGCATCAGGTTATTGCAACTCCTTAGGAACGACCACGAAATAACTTCCTGATTTTGTAACGGCTACAGTATCCAGATCTCGCAATCCAGTAGGTCGGGTTAGCACAGCGTTCTCCAGGAGGATTTGCTTCACAGCATAACCCGACAGCAGTTATATGCCGCATCCGACGATTGTCGGGTTACGCTACGCTAACCCGACCTACGATGTGTCACTTGTACCTCCCCTCGCACTTTGGGGGTCGGGGGGCGAGATTGGGAATTCGCGGAGCATGCTCCGTGCCAATCGAGCAATTCCGCCTGCCAAACCGGAATGCGCCCTGCAAGGGAGGGATACGGGCAGTCCAGAGACTTTCATAATGAGGGATGACGAATAATCCAAGCCCGTTAATATGGATAGGGAAATCATGCGAATTGTCATAGCACCGGATTCATTCAAGGGCAGCGTATCGGCGCTGTGTGTGGCAGAAGCGATGGCGCGCGGGGTGCTGAAGGTGTTTCCTGGGGCCGAGGTACGCAAGGTACCGATCGCTGACGGCGGCGAAGGAACGGTCGAAGCGCTGGTCAGCGCTACCGGCGGTCAATTGAAAACGGCTCAGGTCAGCGGGCCGCTCGGAGAAACGCGAACGGCGCAATGGGGTGTCCTTGGCGACGCAAGGACCGCCGTGATTGAAATGGCGGCAGCATCAGGCCTGCCGCTGGTGCCTGCCGGGCAGCGCGACCCCCGCCTCACCTGCACTTACGGAACGGGCGAACTCATCCGCGCCGCACTGGATGCCGGCTTGCGTCATATCATTGTCGGTATCGGGGGCAGCGCCACCAATGACGGCGGCAGCGGCATGGCGCGTGCGCTCGGGGCTCGCTTTCTGGCTGAGGACGGCTCGCAACTGCCACCCGGTGGCAGCGCACTGGCCCGCCTTTCACGAATCGACATCACGGATCTGGACCCCAGGCTGCTGGAGGCCGAGATCATGGTGGCCTGTGATGTGGACAATCCGCTGTGCGGCCCGCGTGGCGCATCTGCCGTATTCGGGCCGCAGAAAGGTGCGACAGCGGAGATGGTGCAGGAACTCGATAGTGCACTGAAGCACTTTGCCGATTGTGCCCTCGCCGCCAGTGGACGCGACGTAGCTACCCTGGCGGGGGCCGGCGCCGCTGGCGGGCTGGGGGCCGGCCTGATGTTCTTTACGCCCGCCATACTGAAACCGGGCGTCGCCATCGTTCTTGACGCGGTTGGTTTTGCCGACCTCGTCAAGGATGCCGCCTTTGTCATCACCGGCGAAGGACGAACCGACTTTCAGACGGCGTATGGCAAGGCGCCGGTGGGCGTGGCCAGGGTGGCCAGGCAATTCGGGGTGCCCGTATTCTGCATTTCCGGTGGCCTGGGCGATGGTGCGGATGATGTGCTGGCGCAGGGAATTGACGCCATCATGAGCATCTGCACGCGACCACTTTCGTTGGAAGAATGCATGCAGGAGGCTGAGTCGCTGATCGAAGAAGCCGCAACCCGGCTGTGCAGGATTCTCAAGGTACGAATCGAACTGTAAGCCACGCTCCAAGGAGCGAGGAGAACGAATGGATATTGTCGGACTACGCTTCTTCCGACTCGATCCGCTCTGCAATCGCCAGCCACTTTTCTTCGCACTCGGCCAGTTCCTCGTCGATCTTTTTCAGTTCGCGACCCAGCTCGCCGATGTCCTGCGCCGGCAGGGGAGTGGACAGGCGTGCTTCGAGTGAATGCTTGCGCGTCTGCCGGTCGAGCATGAACTGTTCGAGTTTGCCCTGATCGCGCTTCAAGGCCTTCAGATTGGCCGGAATCTTCCTGTTGGCCTGCACAAGTGGCGGTGCCTGCGTGACAATTTCCTTCGCGTCCTTGAGAGTCGCTTTCAACTCCTCTCGAACACGCCGGGCTTCGTCGAGCAGGTAGCGCTGGTAGTCGTCGAGGTCGCCGTCGAAGGGTTCGACGCCGCCGCGCGAGACCAGCCAGAATTCATCGCAAACCGAGCGCAGCAGCGAGCGGTCGTGGCTGACCAGCATCACCGTGCCTTCGAACTCGTTGAGTGCCATCGACAGCGCTTCGCGCGTGGCCAGGTCGAGGTGGTTGGTTGGCTCGTCGAGCAGCAGCAGGTTGGGGCGCTGCCAGACGATCATGCACAGCACCAGACGCGCCTTTTCGCCGCCGCTCATGGTGCCGACCGGCTGCTTGACCATGTCGCCGGAAAAATTGAAGGTGCCGAGGAAGGTGCGCAAATCCTGCTCGCGACCGCTTTGCCCGGCGGGCAGGCCTTCCCTGGCCATGCGCACCATGTGTTCGAGCGGGTTGTCGAGCGGGCGCAGCACATCGAGTTCCTGCTGCGCGAAGTAGCCGATGTTCAGTCCCTTGCCTTCGGTCAGGATGCCGCTGGTCGGCGCCAGAACCCGCGCCACGGTCTTGACCAGCGTCGATTTGCCCTGCCCGTTGGCGCCGAGGATGCCAATGCGCTGGCCGGCCATCACCGATTTGCTGACGTTGCGGACGATCACTGTCGGCGGTGTTCCGGGTGGCGAATCCTCCGGCGGCGGGTAGCCGAAACAGGCGTTTTCCATGGCCAGCATCGGATTCGGCAGATTGGCCGGTTCCTTGAATTCGAAGGTGAATTCGGCGCTGGCCAGCACCGGCGCCAGCCGCTCCATGCGCTCGAGCGCCTTGACCCGGCTCTGCGCCTGTTTGGCCTTGCTGGCCTTGGCCTTGAAACGCATGATGAATTTTTGCAGGTGCGCGATCTTGTCCTGCTGCTTGAGGTAGGAGTTCTGCTGCAACTCCATCTGCTGCGCGAGCATGTCCTCGAAGGTGCTGTAGTTGCCGCCGTAGCGCGTCAGCTTGCCATTCTCGATGTGCAGGGTAACCGAGCTAACGGCGTCGAGGAATTCCCGGTCGTGGCTGATCACCACCATGGTGCCGTCATAACGCTTGAGCCAGGCTTCGAGCCAGACCAGCGCGTCGAGGTCGAGGTGGTTGGTCGGTTCGTCGAGCAGCAGCAGGTCGGACGGGCACATCAGCGCGCGCGCCAGTTGCAGGCGCATGCGCCAGCCGCCGGAGAAGCTGTTCACCGGGTTGTTCAGTTCGGTGGTCTTGAAACCGAGTCCGAGAATCAGCGCCTGCGCCCGCGACTGGGCGTCGTGTGCGCCGGCGTCGTGCAGCGCCATGTAGGCGTGCGCCATGCGCTCGCCATCGTCGCCGGTTTCCGCCGCATGCACTTCGCCCTGTGCCGCGAGCAATACGCTGTCGCCTTCAATGACGAAGTCAGTGGCTGACTGATCGGTCTCCGGCATCTCCTGCGCCACCTGCGCCATGCGCCACTGGGCGGGTATGGAGAAATCGCCGGCATCTTCGTGCAGGGTGCCGTTGAACAGGGCAAACAGCGTCGACTTGCCGGCGCCATTGCGCCCGACCAGACCGACTTTCTCGCCGGGGTTCAGAGTAACTGAAGCGTTATCAAGCAACACCTTGGCGCTACGGCGCAGGGTGACGCTCTTGAGGGTGATCATGGGCGAGACCTGCAAAACAGCAAACCACCAAGGCACCAAGGGCACCAAGTTACACCAAGAACTTCAAAAGCATTTCTTGGTGAATCTTTGTGTTCTTTGTGTCTTGGTGGTTTGCCCTTATTCATTAACGGAAAACCACGGTCTTGTTGCCATGTACCAGCACGCGGTCTTCCAGGTGATAACGCAGGCCGCGGGCGAGCACGGCTTTTTCGATGTCCTTGCCATAGCGCACCATGTCGTCGACCGAATCGGAGTGGTCGATGCGGATCACGTCCTGTTCGATGATCGGCCCCTGATCGAGTTCGCTGGTCACGTAGTGGCAGGTCGCGCCGATCAGCTTGACACCGCGCTGATAAGCCTGATGGTAGGGTTTGGCGCCGACAAAACTGGGCAGGAAGGAGTGGTGGATGTTGATGATCTGTCCGGGGTAAGCGCTGCACATTTCCGGCGGGATAATCTGCATGTAGCGCGCCAGAACCATCGTGTCGCCACTGACTTCGTCGAACAGGCGCTGCATTTCAGCGTAGGCCGCTGCCTTGTTGTCCGGATTCACCGGCACCAGATGGAAAGGAATGCCGTGCCACTCGACGAAGCCCTTGAAGGTGTCGTGATTCGAGATCATGCACGGAATCTCGATGTCGAGTTCCTTCGATTGCCAGCGCGACAGCAGGTCGTAGAGGCAGTGCTCCTGCTTGCTGACGAGAATGACCACACGCTTCTTGACGGCCGAATCGCTGATCTTCCAGTCCATCTGCAGTTCATTGGCGATCGGCTGGAAGCGCTCGCGGAATTCGGCAAGGTGGAAAGGCAGCGAATCGGCTTTCACCTCGATACGCATGAAGTAACGGCTGCCATCACTGCCATCGTCGGCGTGATAGCGCGATTCGAGAATCCAGCCCTGGTGTTCGGCAATAAAACCTGAGACGCGGGCGACAATGCCGACCCGATCCGGGCACGAAGCCGAAAGGGTGTAGAAGCGTTGCGGATGCATGGCTGTCGATTACTCCGCCAGGTGGGCGAAGGCCTTGTCGATTTCTGCGCGCAGTTGCTCGTAGTCGAGGACCACTGGATATTGTGGAAATTCACGGATCACCTTCTCCGGCGGGCGGAAGAGAATGCCGGCATGGGCTTCGCCCAGCATGGCCGTGTCATTGTAAGAATCGCCGGCAGCCACCACCGTGAAATTCATTTCCCTGAAGCGCTTTACGGCTTCGCGCTTCTGTTCGGGCATGCGTAAATGATAATTGACCAGACGGCCATTGATATCGGCTTCAAGGCTATGACAGAACAGCGTCGGCCAGGCCAACTGGCGCATCAGCGGGTGTGCAAATTCGTAAAACGTGTCGGAGAGAATGATCACCTCGCAGTCCTCGCGCAGCCTGTCGAGGAACTCGCGCGCTCCCGGCAAGGGCCCCATCGCGCAAATCACTTTCTGGATGTCCGGCAGACCGAGCCCATGCTCGGCGAGCAGGCCGAGGCGGTACTTCATCAGCGTATCGTAGTTCGGCTCGTCCCGCGTCGTCCGCCGCAACTCCGGAATGCCGGTCCGCTCGGCGAAGGTTATCCAGATTTCGGGGACGAGTACGCCCTCAAGGTCGAGACAGACGATTTTCACGAAAAACTCCCGGTGATTTATTGTTAACTACAGCCGAGCATTCTACCAAAGTGCAGGTGTTCCCATGCGCCGGATTTACTCAAAGTCGATGCCAGCGCTGGCGTCAGGGCGAGAAACCGTCTAGTTTACGGCCTCGGAGGAAATCGATGATGCCCATTCGAAGTTTGCTTGCCATTCTGTTGTTGCTCAGTCAGCCCCTCCGGGCGCAGACGCCGGAAGCGGGTCCGCTGCCGGAAACACCGCAGACGCTTGAGCAGGCCAATGCCCAGCGCGCCCGCGCGGCGCAGATTCGTGCCGCCGCAGAGAAAGATTACACAACAGAGCAAGCGGGCTGCTACAGGAAGATTCTGGTTAACAGTTGTCTGGTCGATGCCAAGAAGCGCTACACCCAATCGATCATCGAGTCACGGAATCTCGATATTCCGGCGCGCGATTTCCAGCGTGAAGCCAAGCGCACTGACGTTGAAGCCAAGGAAGCCAAGCGAGCGTCCGAACTGCCAGTCCGCGAGGCCGATCAGAAGCAGCAGGCCGAAAACTATCGCGCCGAGGAGGCGGCCAAGGCGGCAGAACGCGAGCAAAAGAAAGCGGCCAAAGCCCAGCAGGCGGCTGCCGGACGCCAAAAAACGGCGGACGAGCAGGCCAAGCGGCAGGCCAGGCAGGAGCAGCGCGAGAAGAAAGACGCCGAGCGGGCGGCAAAGAAAGCCAGGGAGGCGGCCAAGGCAGAAAAGAAAGCGAGTGCCAAGGCCGCAGCGAAAACCAACTGATCAAGTTTATCCGTATCTTGTTCGCTACTCGGCAATCTACTTTTAATATTTTTCATTCGGTACCTTTCCAGGAGCAAATGGCAATGACTTTGAAGAATTTGATGGTTCATCTGGATCAGGGTGAACGGACTGCCGCAAGGCTCGAACTTGCAGTATCCCTTGCGCGCCAGCATCAGGCGCGGCTGGTCGGCGTATTCGGGCAACGTGCTGAAGCGCAACTCGTTGGCGTGGTTGCTACCTGGCCAAGTGCATCTTACAGCGCAGCCCGTGCAGCCAGCAAAGCCGCGTTCGAAACGGCGTGTGCCGATTTGCCCGAGGTCGAATGGCGCGATATCAATCGCGGCAGCGATGCCGAACTCCTGCGCCACATCACCGATCTTGCCCGCCATTTCGACCTGGTCATACTCGGCCAGCATGACGAGCGAGGCGAGGCCTGCGTGCCGGACGATCTGGCGGGTGAGGTGGTCCTCGATTGCGGGCGCCCGGTGCTGGTTTATCCCTACGTCGGCAACTTCAGTGAAATTGGCAAACGTCCGCTGATCGCCTGGAGTGACTCGCGCGAGGCGGCTCGCGCACTCAACGATGCGCTGCCCCTGATTCGGGGTTGTGATGAATGCATGGTGTTGTCATTTGCCGCAGGCCTTGAGGAAGGCAGGTCGAGTTGCGCCGAGGTCGTGCGCCATCTGGCAGCCCACGGAATCAGTACCCGGGTGGATGTAGCTCTGGTCGAAGACTTCAGCATCATGGACAGGCTGCTCAACCGGATCGCGGACCGGGGAGCCGACCTGCTGGTGATGGGTGCCCACGGCCCGATCGGCTTTCCCTTCTTCAGCCGTGGCGCGGGCACGCGCTACATCCTCAAGCATATGACCGTGCCCCTGTTGATGTCCAATTGAGCCCTGCAGCCCGCTGGCCCTGCCGGCGCCCGAACCGCGCGGCGTTCTTGCAGAATGCATGCTTGACTACAGGCGGCAGGTGCGCAGATACTTGCGCCGATGCGGCTGGATTTCCTATCCTTATTGGCGGGTTGAGATATGCGGGCTAAGCCTTGCGCAAGTCTACAAACAGGTCTTACCTGTCCAGCGCCCTGCGCTCCTCGCGCAGAGGCCTTGCCGGTCATGCCACTGCACCGCACCGGACACTCTCGTAGCACCCAGGCCATGAATGAACTGATCCTCGAGACGCGCGGGCTCAGCAAGAATTTCAAGGGCTTCACCGCCGTCGACAATGTCGACCTGCAGGTACAGCGTGGCCACATCCACGCCTTGATCGGCCCGAACGGTGCCGGCAAAACCACCTGTTTCAATCTGCTCACCAAGTTTCTGGAGCCGACGCACGGCAGCATCGTCTTCAATGGTGTCGACATCACTGCCGAAAAATCGGCCGAGATTGCGCGCCGGGGCGTGATCCGCTCCTTCCAGATTTCGGCCGTATTCCCGCACCTGACGGTGCTCGAAAACGTACGCATCGGCCTGCAGCGTTTCACCGGCACCAGCTTTCATTTCTGGAAAGGGCTGACCGCCTTGAAGCAACTCGACGCGCGGGTGCTGGCGCTGCTCGATCTGGTTGACCTGCGTGCGATGGCCGCCCTCAAGGCCGGCGATCTGCCCTACGGCCGCAAGCGTGCGCTGGAAATCGCCACCACCATGGCCATGGAGCCGGTGCTGATGCTGCTCGACGAGCCGACCCAGGGCATGGGCCATGAAGACGTTGACCGCGTCACGGACCTGATCAAGCGCGTCGCCGAAGGACGCACCGTGCTCATGGTTGAACACAATATGAAGGTCGTTTCCAGGATCGCCGACCGCATCACCGTGCTGGCCCGCGGCGCGGTACTGGCCGAAGGCGACTACGCCACCGTGTCCAGCCACCCGGCGGTGCTGGAAGCCTACATGGGCAGCGAAGCGACCGAACTGCAAGGGGCGCACTGATGGAGTCCCCGGCAATTGAACTTTCCGACGTGCACGCCTGGTACGGCGAAAGCCACATCCTGCACGGCATCAGTCTCAGTGTGCAAAAGGGACAGGTGCTGACCCTGCTCGGCCGCAACGGCGCCGGTCGCACCACCACCCTGCGCGCCATCATGGGTCTGACCGGTGAGCGGCGCGGCTCGATCAAGGTGCATGGGGTTGAGACCATCGGTATGCCTACCCATACCATTGCCCACCTCGGTCTGGGTTATTGCCCCGAGAGCGCGGTATTTTGCCTCGCTGACGACCGAGGAGAACCTGCGCCTGCCGCCCTTGCTGTCGACCCCGCGCAGTACGCCGATGAGCGAAGAGGCCATCTACGCCATGTTCCCCAACCTGGCCGAGCGCCGGCAAAGCCCGGGCACCCGGCTGTCGGGCGGCGAGCAGCAGATGCTGGCGGTAGCGCGGATCCTGCGCACCGGCGCAGACATTCTCCTGCTCGACGAGATCTCCGAAGGCCTGGCCCCGGTCATCGTGCAAGCCCTGGCGCGCATGATCACGACGCTGAAGTCCCAGGGTTTCACCATCTTGATGGTCGAGCAGAATTTCCGCTTTGCCGCACCGCTGGCAGATTACTTCATCGTGGTAGAGCATGGTGAGGTAGCCCTGTCATTTCCCGCCGTCGAGCTGGCTTCAAAACAGGCCGAGCTTGATGTGCTTTTGAGTGTTTGATCGATCCACAACGACTACTAACAGGAGACAAACCATGACCCACAATTTCAAACGCATCGCCCTGGCCAGCCTCACCCTCTGTGGCGCTGTTGCCGGACTTCCGGGCACGGCTCAGGCCCAGATTTCCGGCGACGTCGTCAAGATCGGCTTCATCACCGACATGTCCAGCGTCTATGCGGACATCGACGGCGCGGGTGGCGTCGAGGCGATCAGGATGGCAATTGCCGACATGAAGGGCATGGTCGCCGGCAAGAAAATCGAATTGATCTACGCCGACCACCAGAACAAGGCCGATGTAGCCGCCAACAAGGCGCGCGAATGGATCGACACGCAGGGTCTCGACCTTTTGATCGGCGGCACCAACTCCGGTGCCAGCCTGGCCATGGCCAAGATTGCGGCCGAAAAGAAAAAACCCTTCATGGTCATCGGTGCCGGCTCCGCGCGCCTGACCAATGAAGATTGCACACCCTACACCATCCATTACGCCTACGACACGGTGGCCCTGGCCAATGGCACCGGCAACGCGGTGGTCAAATCCGGTGGCAAGAGCTGGTACTTCCTGACCGCCGACTACGCCTTCGGCGCCTCGCTGCAAGGCGATACAGCGACCGCCGTGCAGAAGGCCGGCGGTACCGTCGTCGGTAGTGTCAAGCACCCGCTCAATGCCAGCGATTTTTCCTCCTTCCTGCTGCAGGCACAGGGCAGCAAGGCGCAGGTACTCGGCCTGGCCAATGCCGGTGGCGACACCATCAATGCGATCAAGGCAGCCAATGAATTCGGCGTCACCAAGACGATGAAGATGGCCGGCTTGCTGATGTTCATCAACGACATTCACTCGCTGGGACTGAAGACCACCGAGGGCATGTATCTGACCGATAGCTGGTACTGGAACCAGAGCCCCGAGGCGCGTGCCTGGAGCCGCCGTTTCTACGAGAAGATGAAACGCATGCCCTCCTCGCTACAGGCTGCGGACTACTCGGCCGCAATGCAGTACCTGAAGGCTGTCGAAGCCACCAAGAGCGACGACGCCGACAAGGTGATGGCGCAATTGAAGTCCACCAAGATCAACGACTTCTACGCCAAGAATGGCGAAATCGGTCCCGACGGTCGCCATCGTCATGACATGTTCCTGATGCAGGTCAAGTCGCAGAAGGAATCCACCGAACCCTGGGATTACTACAATCTGGTGCAGACGATTCCTGGCGTTGAGGCCTTCACCAAGCTGGCGGACAGCAAGTGTTCGCTGGTCAAGAAGTGATGGCTTGATCGTCGAGAGGGCCAACTCAGGATGACTGATCTATTCGGCATTCCGTTGCCGGCGCTATTGAGTCAGCTCTTGCTGGGTCTGGTGAATGGCTCGTTCTACGCGATGCTTTCACTCGGCCTGGCCGTTATCTTCGGACTGCTCAACATCATCAACTTCGCCCATGGCGCGCTCTACATGATGGGCGCCTTCCTGGCCTGGATGGGTCTGGAATACCTGGGCCTCAACTACTGGGTGATGCTGCTGCTGGCGCCACTGGTGGTCGGTGTACTCGGCATCTTCATCGAGCGGCTGCTCCTGCAATGGCTCTACAAGCTCGACCACATCTACAGCCTGCTCCTGACTTTCGGCATCACCCTGGTGCTGGAGGGCATATTCCGTTCGTTCTACGGCTCTTCGGGCCAGCAGTATGCGGTACCCGATGCCCTGCAGGGCGCCACCAATCTGGGCTTCATGGTCTTGCCGAACTACCGTGCCTGGGTGGTAGTGGCGTCGATCACCGTCTGTCTGGCGGTGTGGGCCCTGATTGAAAAAACCTCGCTCGGCGCCACGCTGCGGGCGGGCACCGAGAACCCCAAGCTGGTGCAGGCCTTCGGCATCAATGTGCCGCGCATGATCACGCTGACCTATGCCGCTGGCGTAGCACTGGCGGCCTTTGCCGGCGTGCTGGCGGCGCCGATTCTGCAGGTCACGGCGCTGATGGGCAGCAACCTGATCATCGTCGTCTTTGCCGTGGTGGTGATCGGCGGCATGGGCTCGATCCTCGGCTCGATCGTGACCGGGCTGGGCTTGGGTGTCATTGAGGGGCTGACCAAGGTGTTCTATCCGGAAGCGTCG
Organism: Candidatus Propionivibrio dominans; assembly: GCA_016709335.1. Taxonomy (GTDB): domain Bacteria; phylum Pseudomonadota; class Gammaproteobacteria; order Burkholderiales; family Rhodocyclaceae; genus Propionivibrio; species Propionivibrio dominans. Next base: position 31,839 of record JADJNC010000023.1, read on the forward strand.
AGCACGGTTGTCTTCGTCGTTATGGCCATCGTGCTGCTGGTGCGGCCGGCCGGTCTGTTTGGCAAGGAAAAATGATGCAAACTGGAACCGCCGCTGTGGCCAGGAATCCGCTGCTGGTTTACGGCGCCCTGTTTCTGGCCATCGCTCTGCTGCCGGTGCTCGGCGTCTATCCGATCTTCGTGATGAAGGTTCTGTGTTACGCTCTGTTCGCCTGCGCCTTCAACCTGCTGATCGGCTTCACCGGCCTGCTCAGCTTCGGCCATGCGGCCTTTCTCGGCACGGCCGCCTACGCGGCCGGGCACGCGCTTAAGGTCTGGGGTCTGCCGGCGCCGCTCGGACTGCTGTTCGGCATGCTGGCTGCCGGCGGTGTTGGACTGCTGTTCGGCCTGCTGGCGATCCGCCGCACCGGCATCTACTTTTCGATGATCACGCTGGCCCTGAGCCAGATGCTGTTCTTCTTCTTTCTGCAGGCCAGCTTCACCGGCGGCGAAGACGGCCTGCAGTCGGTGCCGCGCGGCAACTTCCTCGGTCTGGATCTGACGCAGGACCTGAACCTGTTCTACGTCGTGCTGGCCATTTTCATCGCCGGCTTCTGGTTGATTTACCGTACCGTGAATTCGCCCTTCGGCCAGGTCCTGACCTCGATCCGCGAAAACGAGGCGCGCGCCACTTCGCTGGGCTATGACGTCGACCGCTTCAAGCTGCTGGCCTTCGTATTGTCGGCCGCGCTGGCCGGTCTGGCGGGTGCGACCAAGACGCTGGTGCTAGGCTTCGCCACGCTGACCGATGCCGTCTGGACGACCTCGGGTCTGGTCATCCTGATGACTCTGGTCGGCGGCATGGGCACGCTGGTCGGGCCGATGCTCGGCGCCCTGATCATCATCGCGCTGGAAAACAAGATCGGCGATCTGGGCAAGGCGCTGGCCGAAATCACCGGCGTGGACTGGTTCAACGGCCTCGGCGAATCGGTCAGTCTGGTAACCGGGCTGATCTTCATCGTCTGCGTGCTGGCCTTCCGGCGCGGCGTGGTGGGCGAAGCGCTGGCACTGATCGACAAGTTCGGAAAAGAGCCGACACAGACCCCCGCGCCTGCGAAAAAACCGCACTGAATCGTTCAATTAAACCTCCGGCACAGGCCATCATGCCGGCGTGACTTGACAGGTTCCAGGCCTTTCATGACCCGGAGGGAAGTGGCGGATTATTAAGTCAAGCGCATTGCAAATGAGGCTATCGACTGTGGCACTTAGAGGCTGTAAAGCAATAAACAAATACCTCCCAAGTCGTCATTCCGGCGCAAGCCGGAATCCAGCACCTTCTTCTGATATCCATTAAAACAATCGGATCAACGAGCTGGACCCCGGCTTTCGCCGGGGTGGCGGGCATGGAAATCCGGCGATTATGATTTTTCCACAGACTCTCAGTAACTGATGCTGCCCGAGACCGGTGGCGGGGCGGGTTGTACCGCCTGAGAAGGCATTCCCAAGGTCTCGATCATCGCCCGGACGGCGCGCATCTGGGCGCCATCGCGGGTGTGGTAGTCGGCGCCGGTATAGCCCCACCAATCCCAACAGCCTTTCGGGTTGAGCATCCAGCGCCAGGAACCGAGGGCGAAGCCGTAGCGCCGCACCGTTTGCGGGTAGAGCACGACGATCCGGTTGCTCGCTGCCCAGCCGTTGTAGCCGGCGCCATCGACGAAACGGCGGCCGATTTCGCCGGCGTTCTGGAGACAGCCGTGGAATGCCACATGAATCCGGCAGACGCCACTGCGGCAAGCGGCCGGGACGAACGCGTAGCCCTGCTCGGCGAGGCCGGCGTCGATCGCGCGCCCGGCGACGAAGGGGCTCTGGTCGAAAGTGATCGTTTCGCCGGTCGCCGGCGTTAACGGTGTCTCCGGCGGCTGCAACGGACCGATCAGGTGATTCAACAAGCGACCGGGTGCGTCGAAGTCCTGGCAGCGATTGATGAACGGTGTTGCGCTGGTGGGGCAGGCATTCGCCTGCGGGTCGGCGATCGACAGCATCGCGTGACCCGCCTCCGGAACTTTGACGTAGCTGATCGCGTCGGCGGGCAGCGTGGCGTGGTAGAAGGCATCCAGCGCATCCATCACCGGCGTCAGGATGATCTTGTCGTTACCGCCGGTCAGCAGCCAGACACGGTCATCGCCGAGGTTCCCGGGCGGATCGATACGGCCCGCTTCGGCCAGTTGTCTGATGGTTTTCAGGGTCTCGTCGGCCGTCGGCGGAAGATCCTTGCCGGAAGGCGCCATGCAGTTGCCCAGCGCCCGGCGCAGCGAACCCTCGGCGCAGTAATACGGCCCACCGGCTACGGCGCCGGCGCCGCGGACGATGCCCGAATAGGCGATCTGGAACTGCACGGCCATGTAAGCGCCAGACGAAATGCCGGAAACAGTCACGTCCCTGGTGCTGGCAGTCAGTTTCGGCAAGGGCTGGGCGCTGGCGGTGACGGCGCACAGCAGCAGCGCGCCAAGCGAAAGGCATGAATGGAAGCTCATCTTGCAGGATTCTCGAAGGATAGGCATTTGAATGGCACATGGCTGACTATCCTCGACCGCAAGCTCCAGGTCAATTCCAGTTCACTGCGCAGACCGTCCTTCCGGCAGCAGCCGCAATCCCGCCGGCAGCGATTCGCCGAACGCGCGGCGTTCGTCGGCCTGGTCGAGTTCGACCACGCTGCTGATCTGCGTGATCCAGGTGGCGCTGGCGTTGATCGCTCTCAGCCGCGCCAGCACACGATCGCGCAGTTCGTCCGGCAGGTCGCGCGAACGGTCGCCGGTCAGCCGGGCGAGCTGGGTGGCGGCAAAGGCGGCCGGCTCGACCTTCTTCCAGTCGACGGCCAGCACGGCTTCCAGCCAGCGGCCGGCGACTTCGGGCGGCACCACCTGGTGGGCGCTGCCGTAGAGCGACTGGCGTGCGCCGATGCGGCCGAGCGCCCACCAGCCGAGTGCTTTCTCCGTCGCCTTGTGCAGCCGTTCAAGCAGCCGTTCGCCAAGGTCGAGCTTGTGCTCGATGGGCAATCTTTCGAGCGAAGCGACGAGGCGCAGCATGTCGTCATGACTGCCGGCAAGGGCCGTCGCCAGGCGGCTGCGCGTCTTTGCCGCGCTCTGCAGCGAAGGGGCCAGTTCCGCCAGCAGTTTTTCCTGCAGCGCAGCCGGCAAGCCGCCCGCGGCGCGTCGCCACAGGGTCCACCATTCCGACCAGTTCTGGCTCTCGCCGACGTACTCGATTCCTTGCCCATGCAGGGCGCACAGTTGCTCGATACGCCACTCGTCGAGCGCATAGCCGAGCCCTGGGCGCAGGCAGTAACCGGCGAGGTTGAGCCACAGACGTTCGTGCTCGGCCGAGCGGCGGCGGCGCCGCGCGCGCTGCATCAGCGCGTCGAAAAGCGCACGCAGCAGCGGCATGTCCCAGTGTTCACGCTTGCCCAGCAGATGCTCAAGCTGGCTGCGCATGCGCCGGACTTCCTTGCTCTCCAGCGCTTGCGAACGCGCCCCGAAAACATTCTCGATACACTGCACGGCGTCGGCAAAGCGTGGCGGCATGGCTTCTGCCGAAACCACCGGCTCGCCGTTGCCAGCGCGCTCGCCGCGTAACTGGAATTCGAGCAGCCAGCGCCGCGCGACATCTTCGCTACTGACGCAGTGCAACTCCAGCGTGCCGACTTCGGTCATCGAGGTGATCAGTTGCACGCGCACTTCGCGCTGGGTGCTGCCGGCGTGCGCCTGCACGACGGTGGCGATCGGCGGCAGGCGAATGAAATCCTCATCGGTCAATTCAGCGATCTCGCCCGGCCGATAGGCGGTATCGGCCACCGACGACGCCAGGTGAAAGCGCACCGGCTGACCGAGTCGCAAGCTGAAGCTGCGTTCGGCAAGCCGGATTTCGTGCCCTTCTTCGCTGCCGCGCGGCAGGATGCAGACGCCGCGCCGCTGCTGGCCCTTGCCCTCCTCTTCGAGAACCAGGAAATAACTGCGCGCCGATCCGCCGCCGATTCCTCGTCCGCCCGCTTTGCGCAGCAGGGCGTAGGCGACGGCGCCGCGCGCCACCGCGATATCGGGGTTGTCGTTGTGCAGGATGCGCAGCGCCACGCCACGCCATTCGCCGAGCGTACTGTGCAGGCGTTCGGCGAGCGCGCCGGAACGAAACACCCCGCCGTTGAAGAGCAGCGAATCGGGTACCGGCAGTCGATCCTGGTTTTGGTCATTGGCCAGCGCCTGGCGCGCCGCCTGCGCATGCTTGTGCAGAAAGGCGGCGACGTGGCGCGTAATTGCCGGGTCGGCGGGATAGGGCAGACCGAACTCGACGAGCGCGGCGCGCCGTTGCTGCAGCGGCTCATCCGGCGCAACGCGCGGAAAGAAGCCATCGACGATCAGTTGCAGGACTTCATCGCGCTTCAGCTCGATCGTCCGCGCGCCGCCGATCAGTTTCGACCCGCCACCGAGCAGCGTTACTTGCACGGCCTCCGGTGCGCTGCTGACAGCAGTTGCTCCTTGGCCGCACGGCAGCGTGCCGTGAGCTGCGAGAAGCGCGCCGCGCTCAGTCGCCCCTCGTTGCCCGGCAGACGCGATTCGACGAGATGGGCAAGCGCCAGATCCATGTTGTCGCCACCGAGCATCAGGTGGTTGCCAACGCCGATCCGTGTCAATTCCGGCTCGCCATCCTGAATCGCCACCTGGATCAGGGTCAGGTCGGTGGTACCGCCGCCGACATCGCAGACCATCAGCAGCCGGGTTTGCTCAAGCTCCTCGGCGAGGCGCTGCCGATGGCGGAACAGCCAGTCGTAGAACGCCGCCTGCGGTTCCTCAAGCAGCCGCAGATTCGGCAAACCCGCCTGTCGCGCCGCTTCCAGCGTCAGTGCCCGCGCGCCTTCGTCGAAGGAGGCGGGAACGGTCAGGATGACCTGCTGCTGCTCCAGCGGCGATTTCGGGAAGCGGTGCAGCCAGGCGGCGCGCACATGCGCCAGATAGCTGGCGCTGGCGACCACCGGCGAGACCTTGGCGACCTCCTCGTCGGCGCCCCAGGGCAGGATCGGCGCCAGGCGGTCGACCGCGGCGTGCGACAGCCAGCTCTTGGCGCTGGCCACCAGCCGCCCCGGAACCTGGGCGCCAAGATCGAGCGCCAGACGGCCGGTGAGCACCGGCTCGCTGCCGTCCGCAGCTTGTCCACGGCAGTTGCAGATCGCCCGGGCTGATTTCCCCGGCCGCCGGATGGAAGCGTACGGAAGGCAGCAAGGGCCGCGCCGCCACCTGGCCGGGGCTGACCAGTTGCTCGATTTCGAACAGCTCGACCTCCTGCTTGCCGGGCGCCGCGTAAGCGACGACGGTGTTGCTGGTGCCGAGGTCGATACCGACGATGTAGGGGTTTTTCATCGTGGAAATTTAGCGCACAGTCGAGATGCAAGGATAGGAGCAACTGTGCGCCGGGGGCTGGCATAAAACGGGGTTTTCCGGCTGCTGAGCCGATGTTTAACTCTCCCAGCCCCGCAAACCCCCCCAGCCCCCCTTGTCCCTCTACAGGGAGGCTTCGCGCTCAGGGGGGAGTGCGCTCGTGTGGTTTGCTCCTCCCCTGACAAGGGAGGCCGGGAGGGGTTTCGCAGTTACCGACACCAGCCGACCTACCCATCAACCCCATCACACTCAGTCTGCCGCCCCGCCACGCACGTCGAACTCGACCTTCCAGCGTTCCGAGCCATCGTGCGGCAAGGCTTCGAGTTCGAGCGTCCCGGCTTCGGTCACGCGCGCCTGCAGGCGGACGCGAACCACTTCACCGGCGGGGCGTCCTTCGCCCGGCAGGGTGGTCTGGATCTCATCGAGTTCCTGGAGTTCATCGGGTTCCCATTCGTCAAGCAGGGTGCCGACCTGGTCCTGACGACGAACCGACGAGCCGAAAAAGCGAAAGCGCACTTGCTCGCCGACGACCAGGCCGAATTCCTGCTTCGACACTGCGGCCTCGCTGCCTTCCTCCATGCCGAAGGGGGCCAGGCACAGCGCCTGCACCGGCGGCTCGATACCCGGTACGGCGGGCATCACCGATTCGACAGCAACGTAGTAGGACCGGGCCGTACCGCCACGGATGCGGACGCCCTGGCCGCGCCGAACGTAAGAGTAGTAGGCGGCACCGCGTGCCACGGCCAGGTCGAGATCGGCGCCTTCGAGCGGACGCGCCGCCGGCGCACCCTCGGCGGCGAGCCAGGAATTGATTGTGGCAAGGGTGCGCTGGGCCAGCAGGTCGGACTTGAAGACACCGCCATTGAACAGCACGGCCGTCGGATGCAGGAAGGTTGCGCCATCCGGCAACGCGCTGTTGAAACCTTCGAGATCGTCGGTTGCCGCCACTTGCCGGGCCAGGAAGGCCGCCAGATGGCGGGTGATGGCCGCGTCCTGCGCGTAGGGCAGGCCGAGCTGGGTGAGGCCGGCACGCCCGCGCCCCTGCGGACGATCGGCGATGGCCGCCGCCGGGAAGAAGCCTTCGAGCAGCGCTGCCGTGAGTTCGGCCCGCGTCAGTTCGCTGCGGATCGAGCCGCCGATCAGCTTCGCCCCGCGACTGGCGATGACCAGCGGCACGGCCTCGATTTGCGCATCGCTGAGCAGCGTTTCCTTGGCCGAGCGGCAGGCGTGGGTCAGGCCGCGCAATTGCCAGGCATCGAGCTTGGTGCCGGTCGCCGACAGCTTGCCGGCGACGGCATAGGCCAGCGCCAGATCCATGTTGTCGCCGCCGAGCAGGATGTGATCGCCGACGGCGACGCGGTGCAGTTCGAGATTGCCGTGGCGTTCGAGCACGGCGATCAGCGAAAAGTCGCTGGTACCGCCGCCGACATCGACGACCAGGATGATCTCGCCCGGCCGCACCTGCTTGCGCCAGCCGCCGGCGCTCTTCTGAATCCAGCTATAGAGCGCGGCCTGCGGCTCCTCAAGCAGGATCATCTGCGCACAGCCGGCGGCTCGGGCCGCTTCGGCCGTCAGTTCGCGGGCGGCCGGGTCGAATGACGCGGGAATGGTGACGACGATCTCCTGATCGACGAAGGGCGCCTCGGGAAAGGCCTGATCCCAGGCGGCGCGCAGGTGAGCCAGATAGCGCTGCGAGGCTTCGAACGGCGAAAGGCGTTCCACTTCCGGCGGCGCGTCGTTGGGCAGGATGGCGGCACGACGATCGACCCCGGCGTGGCACAGCCAGCTCTTGGCGCTCAGGACCAGCCGGATCGGCGTTGCCGCACCGCGACTGCGCGCCATCTCGCCGACGGCATAATCCTGATCCGATGTCCACGGCAGGCTCAGATCGCCGGCCGCCAGTTCGCTCGCATGCGGCAGGTAGATGAACGAGGGCAGCAGGCCAAGCGACTCGACCGAACCGGGCGCGGTCAACTGCGGAATGAGCAGGCTTTCCTGCGCCACCTGCTCGCCATCGCAGCGCGCGATATCAACGTAGGACAGTGCGCAATGGGTGGTTCCCAGATCGATGCCGATGGAAAATTTCGCCTCGCTCATAGCTCAACCTCCGCCGGCGCCACGATGCGCAGCTCATGGCCACTCGCTAATTTGGGCAGGCGAGTTTCGTCTACCCGCCAGCCGCGATGCGTGATGCTGCCCTTGAAGGGTGGCTGGCCGACGACGTTGCCGGTGATGCGAATCGCCGCCGCATCGAAGCCTTCCGCCAGCGTGATGCGGCTGCCTTCGACTTCGGTACGCACCGGGCTGATCGTGAAGTTGTCGCGCAGCACCTTGCGACAGCCTTCATGGACCACGCGCGCCGCCGCGCCGACATCGGCGTCGGCATAGGCGGCAACGTCTTCCTGGATGAAGTCGATGAAGCGCGCCTCGCGCTGCAACAGGCCGAGGAGTTGCAGCGCGCCGTCCGGCGCCGCCTCGCGCAGCGGGACGACGGGCGTTTTTGGCGCGGCAGGAGCAGGAGCAGATGGTTCGCTACGCTGCACACCGTCGCGCAAGTCCTGCACGCGGGCGGCGAACTGGCTGTCGGAAATGATCGAGAAAAAGGTGCCAAAGGCAAGTGAAATCCTGCTCAGCAGGGAGGGTGGGGATTGTTTCATTGAAGGATCCTGGTATTTAGGTGTGCCGCCGCAGCGGTTTGGTGAAGTACTCGGAGACCTGGCTGTTGCGGCACCAGACTGGGCTGGCTCGTTGCGTCGGGTCTTCTGCGAGAGGGGTAATCGTTCCTGGCTTGCGCAGGGCCGCCAGCGCAGAGGGGAGATAAAACGCCGTTCGGGTCATGCCGCAATGATTGTTGGCGACCCGCCGCTGGCGCTTCAGGCGCTCTGCAAGCGCGCAATATAAACCATTCTGTCGTTTTCGGGTACTGCCGGTGCTGAGATTACCCTCTGGCTGACGAAAGGGGGAGCGGAATCAGGGCTGTCCGGATTCGTCATGGGTGTTATTGGGACAGCATAGTATTTCTTAAATGAAAGAATTCAAAGCTGACCACGTTAGCTCCGGTTATCTTGTGACGAGGACTTCTTTAACGACATGTTCACTCCGCCTAGAACAGCCTCCTCCTGGAGCACAGGAGAGGTTCTGCTTTTCGAAGAAAACCAGCTTAACTTTCTCCACACCCGTTGCTGCTAAAGCTTCCTTTGCACTCTCTTCAATACTCCTAATGTCTTGTGGGTCGGTGATTTCGTAGAACTGAACAAGCGGATAACGGCCGGGGGCAACGTAGTAAATTTTTCCAGAGTGAGTTCTCTCTACATCACTGCGCTTATCGAAGCGCCCGTACCTCTCGGTGATGAATTTAGCAACTGCGCCCGCCTGCTCATGGTCCTGTGCTCCCGGCACATAGAAACACCCGGCGACGACCGCAGACAAAATCGCGATGCCACCCCGGAGGAATAGACCACTCACCCGCTCGCATCTCCTCCCACTGCTGTTGTAGCCGCTTGACCGGCACCGGAACCAGCCTGAGCTTCACCTTGAGCGTCTGCTTTCCTGAACGGGCTACTGCCTCTTTGGGTCGTACTGAGACAGTCAAAAACCCATAATCTCATCATGATTCGCCGCAAAATGCTGCAACGCGCAATGGCTGCTGCATCTAAATCACGGACTACGGATATCCAAACCGCAAAGGCGCGAATGCATCTAGGTGCAGGCTCTGCATTCCCTTCAGTCACATTTGCTTCACGGCACAAAGTTCGCCAGGAAGTCGATGGTGCCGGTTCCCCTGGTGAGCTTTGTGTCTTCGCGCTGAAGCTCAGGCGGCCTTGACGTTCCTGCCGGCGATGTTCAGGCGGTTCACGCCACTCATCAGCGCCTTGATCGAAGCGGTGACAATGTTCGCATCCATGCCGACGCCGTAGCATTCGCGTTCGTTGCCGGCCTGCATGACCTCCATGAAGGCGCAGGCTTTGGCGTCGCCGCCTTCGCGGCTGCTGCCCATCGAACGCTCTTCATAACTGCGTACCTGCAGCGTGATGCCGAGTTTGCGCAAGGCATGGACGGCCGCATCGATCGGACCATTGCCTTCGCCGGTCAGCACATGGGTCTCGCCGTTCATTTGTACGGTCAGGCGAATGCCCTGCGCCGTGCCTTCGTCAAAGAGCTGATGTTTGACGTAGCTGACCGGGTTGCCGGTTTCGAGGTAGGTTTGCGAGAACAGCGCCCAGATGTCGGACGCTTCCATCTCGCCGCCGTGCTGGTCGGTGTAACGCTGAACCTCGGCCTAGAATTCAACCTGCAGGCGACGCGGCATGACCACGCCGTATTCGGTTTCAAGCAGATAGGCGACGCCGCCCTTGCCTGACTGGCTGTTGATGCGGATCACCGAATCGTAGCTGCGGCCAAGATCGGCCGGGTCGATCGGCAGGTAGGGCAGGTTCCACTGCGCATCGGCCTCCTGTGCGGAGAAGCCCTTTTTGATCGCGTCCTGGTGCGTCCCGGAGAAGGCCGTGAACACCAGGTCGCCAACGTAGGGATGGCGTGGGTGGATCGGCATCTGCGTGCAGTATTCGAAGTTGCGCGCGACGGCATTGATGTCCGAGAAGTCAAGATTCGGCGATACGCCCTGGGTGTAAAGATTGAGCGCCAGCGTGACGAGGTCGACATTGCCGGTGCGCTCGCCGTTGCCGAAGAGACAGCCTTCGACGCGGTCGGCACCGGCCATCAGGCCCAGTTCTGCAGCGGCCACCGCCGTGCCGCGGTCGTTGTGCGGGTGCAGGCTGATGAGGATGCTGTCGCGACGTGCGAGATTGCGGTGCATCCATTCGATCTGGTCGGCGTAAACATTCGGCGTGGCTATTTCCACCGTGGTCGGCAGATTGAGAATGATCTTCCTGTCCGGCCTCGCATCCCAGGCTTCGGTAACCGCGTTGCATACCTCGAGTGCGAAGTCGAGCTCGGTGGCGGTGAAGTTTTCCGGGCTGTATTCGAGCACCCATTCCGTCGCCGGGTTCTCCTCGCTGAGCTGTTTGACGAGCTTGACGGCAGCGACGGCCATGGCCACCACCTCGGCCTTGCTCATGCCGAAAACAATCTCGCGGAAGGGCTTCGACGTGGCGTTGTAGATATGCACGATGGCGCGGCGGGCACCCCTGAGCGATTCGAAGGTGCGGCGGATGAGCGCTTCACGCGCCGGCGCCAGCACCTCGATCGTCACGTCGTCCGGAATGTGCCTGTCTTCAATCAGCTTGCGAACGAAGTCGAAGTCGGTCTGCGATGCCGAGGGAAAAGCGACCTCGATTTCCTTGAAACCGACTTCGCACAGTGTCTTGAACATGCGCATCTTGCGCTCGGCATTCATCGGCTCGAACAACGCCTGATTGCCGTCGCGCAGGTCGGTGCTCATCCACACCGGCGCGCTGGTGATGCTGCGGCTCGGCCACTGGCGCTGGTCGATCTTGACCGGTGGGAAGGCAGTGTATTTGGTGGCGGGTTGTTTCAACATGATCGGTACTCCTCAGAGGCTGTGAATTAATCGATAAACATCTCCCAAGCCGTCATTCCGGCGAAAGCCGGAATCCAGTGCCTTCCTCTGATATCCATTAAAACAATCAGATAACGACTGACCCGGCTTCCGCCGGGGTGACGAGCGTAGAAATCAGGCAGTAAAGATGTTTTCACAAACTCTCAGAGCGGCGCAGAGGTCTGTGTCGATGGAGAGATCATAGCGAAAGATCGGCGGCAAGTGCTTGCGTTTTGTAGTAAGGTTGGCCTTATATAAAGCATAGTATTGCTATATATATAAATTTTAAGAATTATAATTGCCGAATAACAAACCTGAAGGCCATATCATGGAAATCGATCGCTTCGACCGGCAGATTTTGCAGGTGATTCAGCAGGATGGACGCATCAGCAACCAGGATCTGGCCGATCGCATCGGCCTGTCGCCCTCGCCCTGCCTGCGCCGCGTGCGCGCACTCGAGGAAGCAGGCATCGTCACCGGCTACCGTGCCTTTGGTCAACGCCAAGGCGCTCGGCTTTACGCTGATGGCGCTGATCTACATCTCGATGGACAAGCACACACCGGAGCGCTTCGAGCACTTCGAGAAGGAAATCAGCCAGATTTCCGAGGTGCTCGAATGCCTGCTGATTACCGGGCAGGATGCCGATTATCAGATCAAGGTCATCGTCAGGGACATGGACGCCTTTCAGGAACTCCTGCTCAACCGCATCAACCGCATACAGGGCGTGACCGGTGTACATTCAAGCTTCGTTCTGCGCCGTGTGGTCGACAAGACGGCAGTGCCGGTGGGATAGCTGCAAGATTGTATTCAGGTTCTGCTCGTCATTCCGGCGAAAGCCGGAATCCAGAAAACCGGGGCACTGGACACCGGCTTCTGCCCCGAAGGAAACACTCCTGGGGTGCGCCGGTGTGACGGCTATTCGGTGTTTTCTTAACTGAATCTGGAATTAAATGGTGTTGCGCTTTCCAGGCCGAAGGTTCCGGATGAAGTGAATGGCATCGTCGACGTAGGTAAAGACGACAGGGATCACCAACAGGCTAAGGAAGGTCGAGGTGATCAGCCCGCCGATGACGACAATGGCCATCGGGGCGCGGAAGCTCGGGTCGGTACCGAGTCCGATGGCGATCGGCAGCATGCCGGCACCCATGGCAATGGTGGTCATCACAATCGGTCGGGCACGCTTGCGGCAGGCATCGAGCAGCGCGTGCCAGCGGTCGAGGCCGGGCTTGCCGTCAACGCCACGGCGGGCGAGGATGACATAGTCAATGAGCAGGATGGAGTTCTTGGTGGCAATGCCCATCAGCATGATCAGGCCGATCATCGAGGGCATCGACAGCGCCGTTTGCGTCACGAACAAGGCCAGGAAGGCGCCCGGTACCGAGAGCACCAGTGCGGCCAGGATGGTTAACGGCTGGACGAAATCCTTGAACAGCAGTACCAGAACGACGTAGATGCAGAGCACGCCGGTCAGCATCGCCAGACCGAAGCTGGAGAACAGTTCGCCCATTGCTTCCGCGTCGCCGACGGTGGTTTGCAGGATGCCCGGCGGCAGTTTGGCCAGGCTGGGCAGTGCCAGCGCCTGCTTTTCCACCTCGCCAAGCGGTTGCTGGTTCAGTTCGATTTCAAAATTGATATTGCGCAGGCGGTCGTAGCGGTCGATCTCGGCCGGCCCGCCGGAGATCGTGAGCGTGGCCACGGTGCCGATCATCACCGGCCCGTTTTTTCCCGGAACCGTCATCCGCTCCAGCAGGCTTGAATCCTGGCGCGCTTCCGGCGGCAGTTTGACGATTATCGGCACCTGGCGCTGCGCGAGGTTCAGCTTGGCGATGCTCTGGTCATAGTCGCCGGCGGTGGCAATGCGCAGCACGTCGGCAATCGCCGCCGAGGTGACACCGAGGTCGGCCGCGCGGCCAAAATCGGGGCGGACAACCAGTTCCGGGCGAACCAGGCTGGCCGTCGAAGTGATCGCACCGATGCCGGGAAGGGTGCGCAATTCGCGCTCGACCAGGCGTGCGTGCTCGGTCAGCAATGAGCCGTTTTCGCTGGCCAGCACCAGAACGTATTTCTCGCTTGATCCTCCAAGCCCGACCTTGACCTGTACGCCGGGAAGTGCCGCCAGTGCCTCGCGCAGTTGGCGCTCGACGGTTTGCTTCCTGACGCCACCCCGTTCTTTGCGCGGCGTCATGTTGATGGTCAGTGTGGCCTTGCGCACCTCGGACGCGCCCCGCGGAGCAAAGGGGTCGCTGCCGGCAGCCCCGCCGCCGATGGCGGTATAGACCATCTTCACGTTCGGATTCTGCTCGACGATTCGGCGCGCCTGTTCGGCGGCAGCGAAGGTTTCCTTGAAGGTGCTGCCGGGTTGCAACGCGAGATAAACCTGGGTTTGCGACAGGTCATCGGGCGGAATGAAACCCGTCGCTAGCAACGGCACCAGCGCAAAGGAACCGAAGAAGAAAACTATGGCGGCAAGGGTGGTGGTAATCCGGTGCTTCAGACACCATGCCGCCCAGCCCGTGTAGATCGTCAGCCAGCGGGGTTCGCGCTGCTCATTTTTCGGCGGACGCAGGATGTAAGCTGCCATCATCGGTGTCAGCATGCGCGCGACGACCAGCGAGAAAAAGACGGCATGGCTGCCGTCCAGCCGAACTGGACGAAAAATTTTCCGGGTACGCCACTCATGAAGGCGGTGGGCAGGAAGACGGCGATCAGCGTAAAGGTGGTGGCGATCACCGCCAGGCCGATCTCGTCGGCGGCCTCGATCGCCGCCTGATAAGGCGTCTTGCCCATGCGCAGGTGGCGCATGATGTTTTCGATTTCGACGATGGCGTCATCGACCAGGATACCGACGACCAGCGACAGCGAGAGCAAGGTCACGACGTTGAGCGTGAAGCCCATGAAAGACATCGCCGCAAAGGTCGGGATGATCGACAACGGCAGGGCCGTGGCCGAAATGATCGTGGCGCGCCAGTCACGCAGGAAGAGCCAGACGACGATGACGGCCAGCAACGCGCCTTCGATCAGCAGCGCCATCGAGCCTTCGAAGTTCTCGATGACCGGGTCGACGAAATTGAAGGCCTCGGTAATCGTGATATCCGGGTGATCGACCTTCAGCTTCTCCAGTGCCTCGCGCACGCCGTTGGCCACATCGACCTCGCTGGCACCGCGCGCGCGGACGATCTCGAAGCCGACCACCGGCTTGCCGTTGAGCAACGCGGCCGAACGTTGTTCGCCCACCGTGTCGCTGACCGTAGCCAGTTCGTTCAGTCGCACCCTGCGACCATCGGAAAGTACGATATCCAGTTCGGCAAGTTCCTCGGCCGATTGCACCGTGGCAATCGTACGTACCGATTGTTCAATCCCCCCGATATCTGAAATTCCGCCCGAGGCTTCCTGCTGGATCTGGCGGAGCTGGCGTGAGACATCGGCGGCCGTGACGCGCAAGGCCAGTAAACGCGCGGGATCCAGTTCGACGCGGATTTCACGGGTGACGCCACCGACGCGGGCGACGGAGCCAACCCCCCGGACGCTGAGGATGGCTTTGCTGATGGTGTTGTCAACCAGCCAGGACAGCGCTTCGTCATCGAGGCGGCTGGAGGCCACGGTGTAAGTGAGGATCGGCGCGCCGGCCAGGTTGGCCTTGGATATCACCGGATCCTTGAGATCGCCGGGCAGGTCGGCGCGGATGCGCGATACGGCATCGCGTACATCATCGACCGCTTCCTGCGTCGGCTTCTCCAGGCGGAATTCGACGGTGACGATGGCCGTGCCGTCCTGCACCTTGGTGTAGATGTGCTTGATGCCCTGCAGGGTGGCTACCGAGTTTTCGATCTTGCGCGCCACCTCGGTTTCCATCTGCGCCGGAGCGGCACCGGGCAGGCTGGCGGTAACGGTCACCGTTGGCAGGTCAATGTCGGGAAATTGCTGGACCTTCATGCCCTTGAAGGCCATCAGGCCAAGCACGGTAAGCATCAGGAAGAGCAAAACCGCCGGGATCGGATTGCGGATCGACCAGGTTGAAACGTTGATCATGGCGACGAACCGCCAGCGGTTTTGTCCGGAACGATGCGAACTGTATCGCCATCGGCCAGGAAGCCGCCACCGCTGGCGACAACCTGGGCCTGGGCATCGAGGCCACTGATTTCGATGCGTTCGCCGTTGCGACGAGCAGTGTCGATCTTGACCTGCGTCACCTTGTCATTATCGACCCGGAAAACATAGGCAAACCCTTCGCGCAGCAGCACGGCGGATTGCGGCAGGGTCAGCGCCGAACTCTGGCCGAGGCGGAATTCGCCGCGTGCAAACATGCCGGCGCTGACCACCTGCGCCGCCTTTTCCGGCAGGTCGACATAAACCAGCGCATTGCGCGTTTGCGGGTCGACGCTCGGCGCTATGGCACGCACCACGCCCTCAAGCACCTCGCCATTCGGGCCGCTCCAAGGTGGCTACCTGGCCGGGCTTGAGGCGGGCGAGTTCGGCCGAGGTGACTTCGGCACGCCATTCGAGCCGGCCGCCGCGAATCAGGCGGAAAAGCTCCTGGCCGGTTTCCGTCAATGTTCCGACAGTCGCGGCGCGGGCCGAGATGATCCCGTCGTCCGGCGCCAGCACGGAGGCCTTGGAACGCTTCAGTTGCGCTGTCTTCAGCCGTGCCCTGGCGACATTGAGGCGGGCCAGCGCGGTGTCGGCGACAGTTTGAGTTTGCGTGCTCTGCTGCGGACTGAAAAAGCCCTTTTCCCGAAGCTGCCGGGCGCGCTCGTTGTTGGCGCGGGCTTCGGCGAGGGTGGCTTCGGCTTCAGCGACCATGGCCAGTGACTCGGCCAATTCGTTTTCCACCGTTTCGGGTGCGATGCGCGCCAGAATCTGGCCTTTCTTCACCACATCGCCGACGTTGGCCTGTACCTCGGTAATCCGGTAATTATTGATTTCCGGGCCAATGATGGCCTCCTGCCAGGCCGCGATATTGCCGCTGGCCTTGAGTGTCATTGGCCACTCAAGTACTTGCGGCGTGGTCGTGGCGACAGTGAGCGCGGCCTTGCCGGGCACTGGCGAGGAGCCGGCATCCTTGCCGGCTTCGCTGCACGCGGCGAGCAACACCACGACGAGTGCCTGGCCGAGCAGTCGGCTGCTGATGTTCATTGGTTTGTCTGGCATTGTGGCAGGCTATCTGAATGGGCAATCAGCATGTACCTCCGGGCAAGCCGTCACGAAGAAGCCAAAACAAAGCCCCGTCATTCCGGGCTTGACCCGGGATCCAGCACAAAGCACTGGATCCCGGCTTGCGCCGGGATGACGAAGTAAAAAAGTGCATCGCTTTCAACACGGCTGACTGCGGGTTTCATAGGGTGACTAAAAACGTTCGTTCTCGTTCAGGTAGCGCCATTGCCCGACGGGGAGCTTACCCAGCGACACACTGCCGATGCGGATGCGTTTGACGGCGGTCACGCGCAGGCCGACCAGCTCGCACATGCGCTGAATCTGTCGTTTCCGGCTTTCGTGCAGGACAAAGCGCAGTTGCTGCTCGCTTTGCCAGGACACCTGCGCCCGCTTCAGTTTGACATCATCAAGCGCAAGACCCTGGTTGAGCAACTGCATTCCCTCGTCCGCGAGCTCGCCTTCGACCCGCACCATGTATTCCTTTTCCAGTCGCGTATCGTCACCGCCAATGCGGCGGGCAACGCTGCCCTCCTGGGTGAATACCAGCATGCCCGTCGCATCGGCGTCGAGTTGGCCCGCCAGCGCCAGACCACGCAAATGAGTGGCCTTGAAATGGTACCGGCTATCGTCTTCACGCCAGCGATTCTCGGGGCGGATCGACTGCAATGCGTTCTCACCGTCGACTTCAAGCGGCTTGTTGAACAGGATGGTCACGCTCTCGGTCTGGTGCGTACTGGCGGCATCCTTGATCTCGATCCGTGCGCCCGGGAGAACCCGGGTGCCGAGCGTGGTGATCACCACACCATCGACACTTACCCAGCCGTTCTCGATCCATTCATCCGCCTCACGCCGCGAGCACTGGCTCATCTCGCTGATCCGTTTGGACAAACGCGGCGGCTCCTTGGGCGGGCGACGTAGCGCGCCCTCGGCAATTTGTGGTGGTGATGGCGTCTCATTGCGTGGCGGAGGTGCTGGCAATGACGAGTGCGGGAACGGGGCAGCATGAGTCCGCTCTGGTTCCTGTCGCGGCGACATCGGCTCGCCATAAGGTCGGGGCGGAGGAAACGCGCGGGCACCGGTACTGCGAGCGATGCCGCGTTTGGGATAGTTCCTGGCTTTCTCCGCTACACGAAATTCAGGCTGTTGCGGAGCCTCATCATTCCCGGCTGTTGTTTCAGCTGGCACGGCGCTCACCTCGCGTGCCGGCGCACGATTGCCGGGGCGTTGCGCAAGCGACTGTTTCGCTGCCTTGAAACCACCGCGAACCGGTTTGCGGGCGCGCACTCCGGGGTCATCGGCCACGCTCGACGTCGCGGGTCTGGGAGGAAGTTTCAGGGTTGGTCGAGATGGGGAGCGAGGCATGGTGGAAACTTTTTCAATCGACAGCCGGGCAGTTTACGCCAGTCCTTGCTCGAAACGAGGCATGCAGGTCAGAAAAAATGCCGCTCAGCGCTGGCTGAACGGCATTTCCGGGGATCCCGGTCGGGCTACCGGCTTCAGGCGGAGGCAACCAGTGGCGCCAGGCTGCTGCGCATCTTCTGCATGGCCTTGGTTTCGATCTGGCGGATGCGTTCGGCTGACACCCCGAATTCGGCTGCCAGATCGTGCAGGGTTGCCGGATCGTCGCTCAACCAGCGCGCTGCAACAATGCGCCGGCTACGCTCGTCAAGGCCGGACAGCGCCGTTTGCAGCGCTTCGCCGTGCAGATGGTCGCGGTCGCGGGTTTCGAGCACCCGCGTCGGCTCGCTACGGTTATCCTGAAGGTAGGCTATCGGAGAAAACGTGTCCTCGTCGTCGAAGCTCGATTCGAGCGCCAGGTCGTGCCCGGAGAGGCGCGATTCCATCTCGACCACTTCTTCCGGCTTGACGCTCAATTGATGCGCGACATCGGCAACCTGCAACGGCGTCAGCGTCTCGCTGCCCGGCTTCATGCTGCGCAGATTGAAGAACAGCTTGCGTTGCGCCTTGGTTGTGGCCACTTTGACCATGCGCCAGTTCTTCAACACATATTCATGAATTTCCGCCTTGATCCAGTGCATGGCAAAAGACACCAGCCGCACGCCCCGCGACGGATCGAAGCGCTTCACCGCCTTCATCAGGCCGATATTGCCTTCCTGGATCAGATCGGCGTGCGGCAGACCGTAGCCAAGATAGCCGCGGGCGATCGAAACCACCAGGCGCAAGTGGGAGAGAACCAGTTGGCGTGCCGCCTCCAGGTCTTCTTCCTCGCGGAAACGCGTCGCCAGCCGGACTTCCTCTTCCTGCGTAAGAATTGGAAACTGCTTTGTCGCCTGAATGTAGGCCTCTATGTTGCCTGCCGCAGAGATTGTCGGAAAAGTCATTGATTTCATCATTTGAATCACCACCTTATTACTTATGTTCCTGATTGAATTTTAGCACTCCATGACTGAGAGTGCTAAGGGCGACGGAAAGTTTCTTGTGTCAGTTTGTAATCCATGGAAACGCTGAATAAGCCGTCACACCGGCGGAAGCCGGTGTCCAGTACCATGATTTATCTGGATTCCGGCTTCCGCCGGAATGACAGAGGACTGTTAGAAAAATTTTTAACATGGCAAGAACCCCAATCGGGGTAGCCATTCGCACCGGTGTAAGCCGCTTGTAATATAAAAATGCTCTGATACTTAAATTGCAAGAGGGCGAGTAACCTAGGGAGTCGGCATGCGCCTTCAGGGCGAGGTGAAGCTGGACGAAGCTCTCTGGCTGCCGGGCAGCCTGTGCGGGCTGTTCCGTATCCCCTTCTACCGGCTCGCCGTCGCTCGCCGTGCTCAGGCCGACGGCGATCAGCGACAGTTGCCAACTGTGAGCAGCGCCCGGGCAATCGCAATGCGCTGCTCGTCGCCCCGCTCTTTCGCAAGCGGCTCGACCGGAAATTCATGTGAGTAAAACTGTTTTGATCAACGCACTGGATTCCGGGTCAAGCCCGGAATGACGGTAATTCATTTACCGTGGCTTCCCCTTGCCCCTGGCTAAAGGCTGAATAAAACTTGTGTGCCGAAAAGTTGTCGGATAATGCACCGGTCGCTACGTACTTCCAATAACGAAAGCAAAGGATCAAGCCATGATCAAAACCAAAGCCTATGCCGCACAAAGTGCGACGAGTGAACTTGCACCTTTCGAGTTGCACCGTCGTTCTCCAGGTGCAGAAGATGTGCAGATCGAGATTCTTTATTGCGGCGTTTGTCATTCGGATTTGCACACGGTGCGCGGTGAATGGCATAACACCCTGTATCCGTCAGTCCCCGGCCACGAAATCGTCGGTCGCGTCGTCGCCGTGGGCGACAAGGTACGCAATTTCAAGCCCGGTGACCTGGCGGGCGTAGGCTGCATGGTCGGCAGTTGCGGGCATTGCCATTCCTGCGACGAGGGCGAGGAGCAATACTGCGACAACGGCTTCACCGGAACCTATAACGGGCCGGTGTTCGGGGGCGAAAACACTTACGGCGGTTATTCCCAGACAATAGTCGTCAAGGAATCCTTTGTGTTGCATATCAAGCACGCCGAAAAGGACCTGGCCAGTGTGGCGCCCCTGCTGTGTGCCGGAATCACCACTTACTCTCCCTTGCGGCATTGGGGTGCCGGACCGGGCAAGACAGTTGGCATCGTCGGTCTGGGTGGGCTTGGCCACATGGCTGTTAAAATCGCTCTCACGCCATGGGCGCTCACGTCGTTTTATTTACCACGTCTTCGGCGCGCAAGATCGAAGACGGCAAGCGGCTTGGTGCCGATGAAGTTTGCGTTTCCACCGATCCCGAGCAAATGGCGGCTTATGCAAACCGCTTTGATTTCATCCTCAACACGGTGGCCGCTCCGCACAATCTGGATGTCTATCTCCAACTGCTCAAGCGCGATGGCACGATGATCCTCGTCGGCGCTCCGGCAGAGCCGCATCCCTCACCCGGTGTCTTCAATCTGATCTTCAAGCGTCGCCAGTTGGCGGGGTCTCTGATCGGTGGAATCCGTGAAACCCAGGAAATGCTGGATTTTTGCGCTCAACATGACATCGTTTCAGACGTTGAAATGATCCCGATGGATTACATCAACACAGCCTATGAGCGAATGCTCAGAAGCGATGTCAAATACAGATTCGTCATTGACTTGGCGAGTCTGAAGTAAGACGGTCCCAGATTGAAAGGTGGCAAAAACCCGCGTTAATGCCGCTTGAACCTAGAAACCGAAGCTGGATGGCTGAGTGTGCGGGCTGGTGGGTTGAATGCCTTTGCGCCCGGTGCCCGGGATCAGCCGGCGATCACCCCTTCGACCGCTGTAAGCACAGCCGCCGCAGTGATGCCGAAGTACTCGAACACCTGGCTGACTGGCGCGCTCTCACCGAAGCGATCAATACCAACCACGGCGCCCTCCAGCCCCACGTACTGACGCCAGTAGCCGGTGACGCCGGCCTCGACCGCCACACGCGGTACGTTGCGCGGCAACACCGATTCGCGGTAAGACAGGTCTTGCTGATCGAACATGAAACTCGAAGGCATGGAGACGACGCGCACGGCTATTCCCTTTTCGGCGAGCGCCTGCTGTGCGTCCAGCGCCACACAAACTTCGGAACCGGTAGCGATGATCACGGCTTTAGGCGCGCCGCTGCAATCCTTGAGCACGTAGCCACCGCGACGGATCATGCTTGTTTGATTGCTATGGTGCGCCAGATGCGGCAGATTCTGGCGCGTGAGGATCAAGGCACTAGGGGTGCTCCGGTGTTCGATGGCAATCTGCCAGGCGACGAAGGTTTCGACGCTGTTGCAAGGGCGCCATACATCGAGGTTCGGTACCATGCGCAGGGTGGCCGCCTGCTCGATCGGCTGGTGCGTCGGTCCGTCTTCGCCGACGCCGACGGAGTCGTGCGTGAAAATGAAGATCGGATTGATGCGCATCAGCGCAGCCATGCGAATGGCGTTGCGCGCGTACTCGGAGAACATCAGGTAGGTGCCGCCGAAGGGACGGAAGCCACCATGCAGAACCAGACCATTCATGATCGCGACCATGCCGAATTCACGGACGCCGTAGTAGATGTAGTTGCCCCCCTCGGCCATGGCTTCCGGACGTATGCTACGGCAGCCTTTCCAATTGGTCAGATTGGATCCCGTCAGGTCGGCAGAGCCGCCAATTAACTCCGGCATGACCGGCACCAGGGCCTGAATGGCGTTTTGCGAAGCCTTGCGCGTGGCGATTGCTTCGTTTTTGGAAACAACCGCTTGCAGGGCTTCAGCCGCAGTGGCCGAGAACTCGGGGTGCAGCTCGCCTTTCATGCGGCGCACGAACTCGGTGGCCAGTTTTGGGTGGGCAGCGCGATAGGCGGCGAACAGCGCCTGCCACTCAGCCTGACGCGTGGCACCGGCGGCGCGGCCATCCCACGCCGCTCGCACCGCCTCGGGAACTTCAAAGGCACCCTCGGTGATGCCCAGCGCGACGCGCGTAGCGGCGACTTCGTCCTTGCCCAGAGCCGCACCGTGCACGTCGATCGTGCCCGCCTTGTTGGGAGCGCCTTTGCCGATCACCGTTTTGCAACAGATCAGGGTTGGTTTGTCATGCTGCGATTTGGCCGCGCATATGGCGAGATCGACGGCATCGACGTCGTGCCCATCGACACCCCGGATCACGTTCCAGCCGTAGGCTTCGAAGCGCCGGGGCGTATCGTCGGTGAACCAGCCTTCAACCGCACCGTCGATGGACATACCATTGTCGTCAAAGAAAGCGATCAGCTTGGACAGCTTCCAGGTTCCGGCCAGTGAACATACTTCGTGGGATATGCCTTCCATCAAACAGCCATCGCCGACGAAGACGTAATTGTAATGGTCAACAATGGCGAAGCCCTCGCGGTTGAACTCGATGGCCAGCAGTTTTTCGGCGAGGGCTAAGCCCACGCTGTTGCCGATACCCTGCCCGAGCGGGCCGGTGGTCGTCTCGACGCCCGCCGTGAGGCCGTATTCCGGATGGCCAGGAGTTTTGCTGTGCAGTTGGCGGAAGTTCTTGAGCTCATCGAGCGGCAAATCGTAGCCGGTCAGATGCAGCAGAGCATAGAGCAACATCGAACCATGGCCATTGGAGAGCACGAAGCGGTCACGATCAGGCCATGCCGGGTCGGCAGGATTGTGCTTGAGATGCCGACTCCATAACGCCAAAGCCATTTCGGCCATGCCCATCGGAGCGCCCGGATGCCCGGAATTGGCCGCCTGTACACTATCCATGGTCAGCACACGAATTGCATTTGCCAGCGAAGCCTGAGAAACCATTTATTCACATCCCCTGATTTATTGAAATTCTCGATTAACACGGCCATCGGCACCACCGGCTGACTGCCGGCAAATGGCCCCATGCG
>JADJNC010000024.1 GCA_016709335.1 Candidatus Propionivibrio dominans
CGTAGCGTTTCCTGGTGCGCTGCAAGCCATGCACCAGGGTTGCCGTGCGGATCGCGCCGGTCGCGCCCAGCGGGTGGCCGAGGGCGATGGCGCCACCGAGCGGATTGACCCTGGCCGGATCGAGTTCGAGCGTGCGCATGACGGCCAGCGCCTGCGCGGCAAAGGCTTCATTGAGCTCGAACCAGTCGACATCCTCCTTGTTCACCCCGGCCTGCCTGAGCACGCGCGGAATGGCCTCGATCGGTCCGATACCCATGATTTCAGGCGGCACCCCGGCCACCGCAAAACCGGCAAAGCGCGCCAGCGGCATGAGGTTGAACTGCTTGAGAATCTTCTCCGAAACAAGCAGCACGGCAGCCGCACCATCAGACATCTGCGAGCTGTTGCCGGCCGTTACCGAACCGCGTGCGGCAAACACCGGCTTGAGTCTGGCCAGACGCTCCAGCGAGCTATCCGGGCGCGGCCCTTCGTCGGTGTCGGCGAGGAAGTTCTTGATCGTCACTTCGCCGGTCTTCAGATCCGGCACCTGCGCCTTGACCGCGAAGGGCGAAATTTCGGCCTTGAAGTGTCCGGCGGCAATTGCCGCACACGCCTTCTGATGCGAAGCCACGGCGAAGGCATCCTGGTCTTCTCGCGATATCTTCCACTGCTTTGCCACCTTTTCGGCGGTCAGCCCCATGCCGAAGGCGATGGCGTAGTTCTCCTCCTTCTCGAAGAATGCCGGATTGATGGCGATTTTGTTGCCCATCATCTGGTTCAGCAGCGACATGGTTTCGGTACCCGCGGCGATCATTACGTCGGCTTCGCCAAGGCGAATGCGGTCGGCGGCCATCGCCACCGCCTGCACGCCGGAGGCGCAAAAGCGGTTGATGGTGATGCCCGGCACCGTATTCGGCAGACCGGCCAACAGCAGGCCGATACGCGCGACGTTCATTCCCTGTTCGGCTTCGGGCATGGCACAGCCGACGATGACGTCTTCGACCAGCGCCGGATCGAGCTCCGGTGCCTGCGCCATGACCGACTTGATGGCATGCGCCAGCATGTCGTCCGGACGAACGTGCCCGAACATTCCCTTGCGCTTGGCCACCGGCAGACGCGTCGCGGCGACGATATAGGCTTCCTGAATCTGTTTGCTCATAGTGCCTCCAAAATCTTGAACCACAAAGTCACCAAGTACACAAAGGAAGCACCAAGAATCTTGGTGAAACTTGGTGAACTTTGTGCCTTGGTGGTTAGCATTTAGTTTCTAAGCGGCTTGCCGGTTTCCAGCAGGTGCTGGATGCGTTGCTGGGTTTTTTCGGTTTTCAGCAGTTCGACGAAGAGCTTGCGCTCAACCGTCAGCAGCCACTGCTCATCGACCAGCGAACCGGTTTCAATTTCGCCGCCGCACAACGCCGTTGCCGCGCTTCTGGCAACGAGATAGTCATGCGCGGAAATCATGCCGCCCTCTTTCATGTTAATAAGCATCATTTCGCAGTTGGCAATTCCGGTACGCCCCGCCACCTTGATGTTGCGCGGCGAAAGCTTGGGGTAGTAGCCGGCTTCGGCCATTCCGCGCGCCTCGCGCAATGCGACGTAGAGCAACTCGTTGGCATTGAAAACAATGCGGTCCGATTCGAGGGCAAAGCCCAGCTCCTTGGCCTGCGCGGCGCTTTTTGAAACGTTGGCCATGGCGATGGTCATGAATACCGGCTGGATGAACTCGAAGGGATCATTGCCGCCCGTCCTGGCCGCACTCTGCCAGGCTCGGATGGCAAACTCCTTGCAGCCGCCACCAGCCGGAATCAGGCCGACACCGGCCTCGACCAGACCGATGTAGCTTTCCAGCGCGATCACCCGCCTGGCGCAGTGCATCAGAAACTCACAGCCACCGCCCAGGGCCATGCCCTGCACGGCCGCAACGACCGGCACCTTGGCATATTTGAGCGCCATCGAGGCCTTCTGGAATTCGGCCACATAACCTTCAAGAAGATCGAACTGCCCGGCATTGATCGCCTCGGTCACCCTCCTTGAGGTTGGCGCCAAAGGCAAACGGTGCCTCGTGCCAGACGACTGCGCCCAGATAGTCGGCCTCAGCCCGGACCATCGCTTCCTGCATGCCGATGATCACATCGCGACCCAGCGTGTGGTTCTTCGACTTGATGCTGATGATGGCGATTTCACTGTCGACCTGCGGCAGCGTCCACAGACGCACTCCGTCGTTCTCCCAGACCGTCGTTCCGCTGACCGCTTTCTCGCCGAGCACGCGCTCGGGAAAAATCTGCCGCTGATAGACGGGCAAGGCCGAACGCGGCTTGATGGCATCGGAACTCGCCGAATACGAACCGGCGGCGGAATGCACCCCGTCGCGGGCAAATACCCAGGCCGGAAGCGCGACCTTGCTCATTGCCCGACCACCGTCGATATCGGCCTTGACGGCTTCGGCAATGGCTTTCCAGCCAGCGGCCTGCCAGCTTTCAAACGGCCCTTGGGCCCAGCCGAAACCCCAGCGCATGGCGAAATCCAGATCGCGGGCGTTGTCGGCAATGTCGGCCAGGTGGAAGGAGACATAGTGGAAAATGTCGCGGAAGATGGCCCACAAAAACTGCGCCTGCGGATGCTCGCAGGCACGCAGTTGCGCAAACTTCTTGGCCGGATTCCGGTTCTTGAGGATGGCCAGCACCTCCGGCGCAATTTCGCCTGCCGTGTCCCGATAGCCTTGCGTTGCCAGGTCGAGCACCTTGATCGCCTTGCCTTCCTTCCTGAAAATGCCGCCGCGTGTTTTCTGCCCGAGCGCGCCCTGCCCGATCAAGGTCGCCAGCCAGGTGGGTATCGTGAAGAAGCCATGCCACGGATCGGGAGTGTCACCGCCCAGCGTGTCCTGCATCGTCTTGATGACGTGCGCCAGTGTATCGAGGCCGACCACGTCGGCGGTGCGATAGGTGGCGCTCTTCGGGCGGCCAATGAGCGGACCGGTCAGCGCGTCGACGACATCGAAGCCGAGCCCGAACTGTTGCGTGTGGTGCATCACGGCGAGAATCGAAAAGACGCCCACCCGGTTGGCGACGAAGTTCGGCGTGTCCCTGGCGCGGACGATGCCCTTGCCAAGGCGCGAAACCAGCCACGATTCGAGTTTGTCGAGTAGTTCCGGCGCTGTGCTGCGGGTGGCGATCAACTCGACCAGGTGCATGTAGCGCGGCGGATTGAAGAAATGAATGCCGCAGAACTGCACACGCATGGCTTCGGGCAGCCCTTCCGAAAGGCGGTTGATCGACAGGCCGGAGGTGTTCGAAGCGACAATGGCCTGCGGCGAAATGAAGGGAGCGATCTTGCGATACAGATCGTCTTTCCACTCCATCTTCTCGGCGATGGCCTCGATGATCAGATCGCAGTCCTTGAGCTGATCAAGGTGCTGCTCATAATTGGCGGCATCGATGTAGGCGATGCGATCCTTGCTGGCCAGCGGTGAGGGTTCAAGCTTCTTCAGCCCGTCGATGGCTTTCCTGACGATCCCGTTCGGATCGCCTTCCCTGGCCGGCAGATCAAACAGCACGACCGGCACCTCGGCATTGGCCAGATGCGCGGCAATCTGCGCGCCCATCACACCCGCCCCGAGTACGGCGGCCTTGCGTACGATAAAGTTGCTCAAGATTTCCTCCCTGAGAATATTGTTTGCACCCGAACGGAAAGCGCAACAGCACTCCCGTCACAAAAATTAAAACGAACGTTTGAATTATAGAGGCTTCGCGGCACAGGTCAAGCAAAAACTGAAAAAAAAAGCGCCCCGAACTTCGGGGCGCTTTTTGGGGGGGCCTGAAACCTGGGTCAGAACGCCATCGAGTACTGGGCGCCGAACAGCCAGATGCTGGCGCTGTAGTCGCCGGTAACGATGCCGCGAGCTGCGGCGCCAAAGCCGGTCGTTTGATTATTATTGATCTTGCTGTCCTGGACATAAATGTAGCTCATGCCAAGATCGAGACGGGAAGCCTTGTCCGGCGCCCATTGCGCACCAAACGAGAACCACACGCGATCATTGTCAGGCAGCGAAGTCAGACGGGTACTCGCTCCCTTGACCGGCGACTCATCGTAGGCAAGACCAAACTTCAGCTTCCAGGCGTCGTTGTACTGGTAATTAGCACCCAGGGCTACGCGCCAGGTATCACGAAAGTCAGAGTCCAAGACCTGGGCGACTGTCCCATTCCCCGTACCCGCGCCGGTGTTCGAGGAACGGTAAATATCCACCTTCGGAATCGAGCTCCAACCCGTCCACGAAACATCACCGAGCATTTCCCACTTGTCACTGAGCTTCTGGGTCACGCTCAGGATGGCTGTATCCGGCAGCTCGATATCCGCCTTGGCTTTGCTTGACCCACCAGCATTGATCGCCGGGCTGGGGCCGCTAGCCTGGATCTTGCCGCTGGTATGGTACTGAATCGTCGAACGGTAAGACAAACCCACTTTGGTGGAAGGCGAAACCGTAAACAGCGCACCAACGTTCCAGCCCCAGGCATCGTCGTCCAGCGTCAGTTTCACGGGCGTGGCCGCAAGAGCCGCTGCCGCTACTCCCGCCTGGCGTTTGTACGTGGCATCAACATACTGCCAGTTAACACCCAGACCGAGCGAAACCGTCTCGTTGACGCGATAGGCAATCGAGGGATTGACATTGTAGGTCTTGACCTCAAAACTAACGGATTGTGCCGCGCCCACCCAGGGATTGTTATATTCGGTCTTCAAGCCAAACGGCCCGCCGACGCCGACGCCAATATAAAGGTCCTTGCTCAGCGCCCACGACAGATAACCGTTGGGAATGAACGCCCAGCCGCCGGCATTGCCGCCATCACCGGTACCCGCCAGGCCATTCGGGAAAGGAGCTCCAACGCTCGATCCCTTGTTGTCAAAAGAGAAACTTGGATTAACGGCTGACACACCACCCGATACCTCGCGTGCCTGCAACTGCGTCATGCCGGCCGGGTTGAAGTAGATGGTGCTGGCATTATCGGCGACTGCCGCCGAACCGGCGTAGGCGTTGGCGATACCGCTGGCGTTCTGTTCCAGCAACTGGAAACCCGACGCACTGGCGGCGCCGGAGAAAGCGACCAGCATCAATGCCGGTATCAGCTTCATTGAATTAACGTGTTTCATTACACCCCCATTGAAATAATTAATGTCATAGCGCCTGTTTAAAAGCACGCCTTGCCGTAAAACAAGTTTGATTCTAAAGCGACTAATTAAAAAAAACCTTTATTATTCGGCACTTGTCAGCTCCCGCTTGAGACCCTGTTGGTTTATTGCAACATAGGTCAGCGTCGCTGCGGTCACCTTAACGGTTATCGGTTGCGCGGGATGTCGTACTGCGTATACCTCGACGCTGACCTTGATCGAGGTGCGACCGGTTTCGACAACCTCTGCAAAAAAACTGACCACGTCGCCAACCGACACCGGCTGATTGAAAACAAAGGAATTGACCGAGACTGTCGCCACACGGCCACGAGCGCGACGCATGGCCACCGTGGCACCGGCAATATCGACCTGTGACATGATCCAGCCACCGAAGATGTCGCCGTACTGGTTGGCATCAGCCGGCATCGGCATCACGCGCAGAGCGGGCTGGGCGTTGGGAAGTTGGGCGATATGTTCGGTCATTGTTCAGTCTCCTTGCTGTTTCAGGTAATTCAGCGGCCCGCCGGTAAAGGGGGCAAAGCCGGTACCGAAGATCACCCCGGCGTCGGCCAGATCGGCATCCTCAACAATACCCTCATCGACGAGTTGCTGTATACGTTCGAGCAGGGGCTTGAGCAGACGCTCGGCCAGACCGGTCGGAACGGCTCCGGCCGGAGCCCTGGCCGCGCCCTGCCAGCGCCTTTGCCACCGCCTTTGCCACCACTCCCGCTGGCATGATCATAAAAGCCCCGACCGGTTTTCTTGCCGAGATGGCCGGCATTGAAGCGTTCGAGCAGACACCTTGGCGGCTCGACATCGGCACCGGCCAGCTCCTTGCCGGCGGCCATGGCGACATCGAGCCCGACCATGTCGACCAGTTCGATCGGCCCCATCGGCATGCCGAAGGCGAGCATCGCCTCATCGACTGTCTCCGGCGCAATACCCTCATCGACCGCCCGCATTGCTGCGAGCATGTAGGGGCCGAGTACGGCGTTGACCAGAAATCCGGGTGCGCTCCTGACCGGCAAGGGCAGCCGGTCGATCTGCTTGACGAAGGCGGCGGCGCGTCTGGCCATTTCGGGATCGCCCCCCGCAGCGGAAACGACCTCGACGAGCGGCATTTTCGCTACCGGATTGAAGAAATGGATTCCGACCAGACGCGCCGGTTTGGCGAGTACGGTGCGCAGATCCTCAAGCTTCAGGCTGGAGGTATTGGTGGCCAGCACGGCGTCCGGCTTCATCACCGCTTCGAGCTTGCTGAGCAAAGTGTGCTTGGCTTCGAGATTTTCGTAAATCGCTTCGATCACCACGTCGGCCTGCGCCGCACCCTGACCCTCGGGGTCGGGAATCAGCCGATCCATCACGTCGCGCAACTGCAGCTTGTTGCGAATGCGCTTGCCCCAGGCGGCATAGGCACGCTCGAGTGCGGGAGCAATACGTTCCATTCCCTGATCCTGCAAGGTCACCGTCAAACCGCGCAAGGCGCACCAGGCGGCAATGTCACCGCCCATGACGCCGGCGCCGACCACATGCACGCGCCTGGCCTGAAAGCTGGTCTCCTTGCCAAAGCCCTTGAGCCGCTCCTGCATGAAGAAAACGCGAACCAGATTGCGCGCGGTGCTTGAGCGGACAATGCCGTCGATCAGCGCGGGGGCGGCCAGCGCATTGCCCTGATGCCGAGCCCAGATGTCGATGATCGCGTAGGGTGCCGGATAATGCTCGGGGCGCGCACGTTTGGCCACCTGCTTGCGGGCAGCGCTGGCCACCAGAGCCTTGAACGGCCCGTTGAGCAAACGCTGTAAAAATGGCAGGGGGCGACGCGGTTTATTGGAGAGCAGCAGAATTTTCGCGGCACTCTCCATCACCCGCGGCGGAACACACTCGTCGGCCAGCCCCATGCGCTTTGCCCGCTGGGCGTCGATGCTCTTGCCGGTGAGCATCATGTCCAGCGCCGCCTGCGGGCCGACGCGCTGCGGCAAGCGCAGCATGCCGCCCCAGCCGGGGAAAATACCCAGCATGACTTCAGGCAGTCCCATTTTTGTTCCAGGCTCATCGACAGCCAGCAGATAACGGCAAGCCAGCGCCAGCTCAAGGCCGCCACCCAGGCAGTGTCCGCGCACCAGCGCCAGGGTCGGGTAGCGCACCGCCGCCAGCCGGTTGAAGAGATTCCAGCCACGGGTCACCAGTTCGAGCGCTTTTTCCGGTGTGTCGAGCCGGGTGAACTCCTGTATGTCGGCACCGGCGATGAAGCCGGCGGCTTTCCCGGAGCGGAAGACAAGCCCTCTGGGCGGATTGGCATCAAGCCGGTCGAGCATCTGCCCAAGTTCGTTCATCACAGCGCTGGACAGCGAATTGGTTGATTCGCCGGCCTTGTCGAAGCTCGCCCAGGCGATCCCTTCGGCGTCGATTTCGAGCTGCCAGTGCTGGTAGGTCGTTGCGTTCATCGTCGTTATATCCGTATTCTGCCCAACGAGGCAAAGATCAAATGCTTTACCACCAAGTCACCAAGAACACCAAGATGCACCAAGCTAAATTTTGATTTTCTTTGTGTTACTTGGTGTTCTTGGTGTCTTGGTGGTGAGGTCTTTTGCTTTTCCGCCTAAAGGGTTTCGACCAGCATCGCGCCCCCTAGCCCGCCGCCGATGCAAATCGAGGCAATGCCGCGCCGGGACTGATTGGCGCGCAGCACGTGCAGCAGGTGCAGAACGATACGCGCACCCGAAGCGCCGACCGGGTGGCCAAGAGCAATGGCGCCGCCGTCCACATTAAGCCTGTCAGTGGGCAGCGTGCCGAGAGCGGCGGCAAGACCGAGTTGCTCACGGCAGTACTCGTCCGACTCCCAGGCGGCAACACAGCCGAGGACCTGCGCGGCGAAGGCTTCGTTGATTTCCCACGCATCGATATCGTTCAGCCCCCAGCCATGGCGTTGCAGAATTGGCGTTGCGGCATGTACCGGGCCAAGCCCCATCTGCGCCGGATCAAGCCCCGCCCACTGGCTGTCGCTGATCATGCCGAGCGGCTGCAGCTTCCATTTTTCAACGGCGGCGGCGGAAGCGAGAATCAGCCACGCCGCACCGTCGGTGATCTGCGAGCTGTTGCCCGGTGTGACACGACCGTACTTCTTGTCGAAGAAGGGTTTGAGCTTGGCCAGGCCCTGCACGCTTGAATCGAGACGCACGCCGTCGTCCTCGGTGTAAACCCTGCCCTTGGCATCGACCAGCGGAACGATTTCACCATAGTGTCCGGCCGCCCGCCCCTCGACAACGCGATGGTGGCTGCGTACCGAGAATTCGTCCATCTGCTGGCGCGAGATAGCGAACTTCCAGGCCAGATTCTCGGCAGTCTGCCCCATCAGCAGGCCGACCATCGGATCGGTCAGCCCTTTCATGATGCCGATCACCGGCGAAAGCAGGGCCGACGGTCGCAGTCTGGCAAACATGCCGATCTTCTGTCCCAGTGTTCTGGCCTGCATCATCCCGGCAAACCACAGCACCATGGCCTTGTTGTATAGCAGCGGCGCGTGCGAGAGGGCATCGGTTCCACCGGCCAGCACCAGTTGTGCCCGTCCGGCCTGCAGGTTGGCGATGGCCGAATCGATGGCCTGCATGCCGCTGGCGCAATTGCGCATCACCGTCCACGCCGGAACCTTGTGGCCGCAGCCCATGCGCAGCGCGACCACACGGGCGATATTGACTTCATCCGGCGAGGGACTGGCGCAACCGAGAATGACTTCATCCAGATCGGTCGGAGCAAAGGACTGACGCATCAGCAGCGCACGCCCGGACTGTACTGCCAGATCGCTCGCCGAAAACGGGCCAGGCGCATTGCGCGCCTTCAGGAAGGGCGTCCTTGCGCCATCGACGATATACACCGGTTGATATGCCATGGCATCCCCATTGTTTCTTGGAAAATACGGAAACAGAAAATCCGCTGCATTGATAACTCAGCGGCTGAAAAAAACTGCAACACCCTCCGCAACAGCGCCCGAGTGATCGCAGAGAAAACATGTAAAAACAACAGGTTTCCTCTGCCCCACGCGATATTCCTTACAGCACGTTCACTCTGTTTCCCGGCGCCTCCGCAGTTTATGTTTCACAGCCGCCCGGCACCTGACTGCGTTCAGGCCGCGGCTTTGTGCGCCATTGGCTGGTGTCGGCTTAATCCGTAATCAAACGGAAAATCGTCAACGTGAATGACAATATCGCGCAACTGGTTGCGCCGCTTGAGCAACGCGGATTCCTCAGCCGTAATTACACCCTTGGCGAAGGCAACCTGCGCGATGTCGCGGACATTGGCCTCCGGGATGTTGGCGAACACCCCGTCCTTCTCGGCGGCACGAATCCTGGCCTCGATCGGCTCGGCGTCAATCGTCGCCTTGAGTGCGAGTTCAATCGCGCCAACGGACTCGGTCTCGACCTGCGGCACATAGGTTTCGGCCGTCAGACGATCACGCGTTGCTGACGGTGCAATCATCAACTTGGCGACCTGATGGCCAATCCTGTCAGACGGCACATCGTAAGGATGACCAAGCGGGAAGATGATGCGACGCAACAGGCGAGCGATGAACTTGTGCGGGAAATTGGCAATGACACCAT
This sequence comes from Candidatus Propionivibrio dominans, assembly GCA_016709335.1. Classification (GTDB taxonomy): domain Bacteria; phylum Pseudomonadota; class Gammaproteobacteria; order Burkholderiales; family Rhodocyclaceae; genus Propionivibrio; species Propionivibrio dominans. The sequence goes on from JADJNC010000024.1 coordinate 9,735, forward strand.
CGAAGGCCATTTGCGCCTTGTACATGGTGTCCCAGATCGCCCAGTGCATGAGCGGCGCATCGTCCTGCTGGCGCCCTTCGGACTCGTAGCGTTTGAGAGTCGCCGAGCACAGGTACATCATTGACAGAATGTCGCCGAGGCGGGCTGAAAGCTTCTCGCGGCGCTTGAGTTCGCCACCCATGACCAGCATCGAGATATCGGCAAGGAAGGCAAACGCCGTTGAGAAACGCGTCAGTTGCTGGTAGTAGCGCCGCGTTTCCGGTGCGACATTGTCCGGAACGGAGACAAAGTGCGATCCGGTCAGTCCCTTTCTGAGCGCCCGGATGCAGTGTCGGATGGTAAAGGCGATATGGCCGAACAAGGCCTTGTCGAAATCAATCAGCCCCTGCCCGGCATCCGGGTTGTGCGCCGCCTGCATTTCCTTGAGTACGTAAGGGTGGCAACGGATGGCGCCCTGCCCGAACAGAATCAGGCTGCGCGTCAGGATGTTGGCACCTTCGACGGTAATGCCGATCGGAATCTGCTGATAGGCACGGCCAATGAAGTTGGACGGCCCGAGACAGATGCCCTTGCCGCCGACGATATCCATGCCGTCATTGACCACCTGACGCGCACGTTCGGTCACGTGATACTTGGCAATGGCGGAGGCCACTGAAGGTTTCTCGCCAAGATCGACTGCGCCGGCGGTCATCTTGCGCACGGCATCCATCATGTAGGTGTAGGCGCCAATGCGGGTGAGCGCTTCTTCGACCCCTTCAAAGCGGCCGACCGACATCTTGAACTGGCTGCGCACGCGGGCATAGCCGCCCACCGCACGCGCGGTCATTTGCGCCATTCCGGTGTTGGACGAGGGCAGGGAAATCGAACGCCCGGCGGCCAGACACTCCATCAGCATGCGCCAGCCCTGACCGGCATTCTTCGGGCCGCCGATGATATAGTCCAGAGGCATGAACACATCCTTGCCGCGAGTCGGCCCGTTCATGAACATGGCGTTGAGCGGGAAGTGGCGACGGCCAAGCTCGGCACCCGGCGTATCATGGGGCACCAGCGCACAGGTGATGCCGATATACTTCTTGGCGCCAAGCAGACCCTCCGGGTCGTACATGTGGAAAGCCAGACCGAGCAGCGTACAGATCGGACCAAGCGTGATGTAACGTTTGTCCCAGGTGACGCGCATGCCGAGAACTTCCTTGCCCTGCCACATCCCCTTGCAGACGATGCCGACGTCAGGAATGGAAGCCGCGTCTGAACCCGCCCACGGGCTGGTCAGAGCGAAAGCCGGAATTTCGATACCCTTGGCCAGACGCGGCAGATAGTGATTCTTCTGCGCTTCGCTACCGTAATGCAGCAGCAGTTCGGCCGGGCCGAGTGAATTCGGCACCATCACCGAAACCGACAGTGCAGAACAGCGCGTTGATAATTTCGTCACCACCTGTGAATGCGCATAGGCCGAGAACTCCAGGCCACCGTAGCGCTTCGGAATGATCATCCCGAGGAAACCCTTGTCCTTGATGTATTTCCAGGCTTGCGGTGGCATATCGTGCAACTCGTGCGTGACCTGCCAGTCGTCGACCAGCGCGCAGGCCTGCTCGACTTCATTGTCCATGAAGGACTGTTCCTCGGCGTTCAGCTTCGGCACCGGATAGGCCAGCAGTTTGTTCCAGTCAGGATCGCCCTGGAACAATTCGCCCTCCCACCACACCGTCCCGGCTTCGAGCGCATCGCGCTCGGTTTCGGACATCTGCGGCAGAATGCTCTTGTAGGTTTTGAAGATGGAGCGCGAAAGCAGCGCCCGACGCAGCGGCGGCAAACCAAGCACCAGAATGGCACCGGTCAGCAACAGCGCAACGAGCAATATTAGGGCTTGCAGAATCATGGTTGTTTCTCCTGTGGTTGATTTCGGGCCGTCTTGGCAAGCGGCACCTGTTTTTGTTTGCTTGTTTCAGCGAATTGCGGCAAGGCTGCGCGCAAACCGCCGAGAAGAAAGGGCATGAGGCGCGCGGACAGCTTTTTGGCCTCACTCCGGCTGTCCTCTTCCTTGCCCGATATGTCGCCGATCCCATGACCGGTGATGACGTGCAGGATGTCGGTGCCGGCAATGGCGTAGGACATTGCGCCGAGCATGAAATGGAGACGCCAGACAATCTCCGCCTTGGGCACATCCGGTAGCGCACGAAAAAGCGCAAGCTTGTAGCGCTCAAGCACCTCGGCGTATTCGCTGGCAAAAAACGCACGGATGAATTCAGCCGGATCGGTCAGCGTGCGCCCGAGCAGGCGGAGGAAGGTCATTCCACCCAAGGATTCATCCTCTCCGATACGCATCAGCGTGCCGAAAAACGCTTCGAGTATCTGTGAAGGCTTGAGCGGCGATCCTTTCGCCTGTTGCTCAAGGGCGTCGAGTACGCGCAGGCGCTCACGGTTCAACCAGGTCAGGCGCCGCCGGAAAACCTCGCACAACAGACTTTCCTTTGAGCCAAAGTGATAGTTCACTGCAGCCAGGTTAACATCGGCCATGCTGGTGATCATGCGCATCGACGTTCCTTCGAAGCCATGCGCCATGAACTGGCGCTCGGCAACATCAAGGATGCGCTCACGGGTATCCGAATTCAGTTTATTCTCTGGCATAGGCCTGCTGGCAATTATCAGGATGGGCAAAAAGGCCTGGAAAAAATCCGCCTTAATCAAACGTTCGTTTTAATAATAGGACGATACTGTTTTCAATGCAACAATTATTTTTTGAGTGTCGGCTACACAAACCGGCATACTCGAAGCTATTGATCTGAAAGCTGGCTCACACACCATGCGCCGTTCCTCCCGCAATGCATCCGAATACCGCTCTACTGCCGGTCAGCCAACGAGCGACTCCCATCTTTGGCGCACGCTGAGCAGCCTTGCCCCCTACCTGTGGCAGTACAAATGGCGCGTCCTGCTGGCCTTGTCCTGCCTGCTTTGCGCCAAGGTGGCCAACGTAAGCGTACCGCTGGTTTTCAAGAACATGATCGACGGTCTGACCGGCACGCAACAGGTGCTGGCTCTGCCGGCCCTGTTGCTCGCGCTCTATGGCGGGCTGCGTTTTTCGACTTCGCTGTTCACCGAACTGCGTGAAATCCTGTTCGCACGGGTGACGCAGCAGGCGGTTCGGCGCATTGCACTTGAGGTATTCCGGCACCTGCACGCCCTTTCGTTGCGCTTCCATCTCGAACGACAAACCGGCGGCGTGTCGCGTGACATCGAACGGGGCAGTCGTTCAATCTCGAGCCTGATCAGCTATACACTGTATTCGATCCTGCCGACACTGGTGGAGATGAGCCTCGTTCTCGGCATCCTGTTCTTCAAATATGACTTCGGCTTTGTTCTGATTACCCTGCTGTCGCTGACGGCCTATATCGTGTTTACGATCAAGGTCAGCAACTGGCGGATCGACCTGCGGCGCCGGGTCAATGACACCGACTCGGCAGCCAACACGCGCGCCGTCGATAGCCTGCTCAACTACGAGACGGTCAAATACTTCAACAACGAAGAGTACGAAGCGCGGCGCTACGACTCGCAGATGAGGCAGTGGGAGGACGCCGCGACCAGGAGCCAGATCTCGCTCTCCTGGCTCAACCTCGGCCAGCAGATCATCATCGCACTCGGGGTGACAGCCATGATGTGGCGCGCCGCCGCCGGCGTCGTCGACGGAAAGATGACGATCGGCGACCTGGTCCTGGTTAATGCCTTCCTCATTCAGCTTTATATGCCACTGACCTTCCTCGGGGTGATTTACCGGGAAATTCGCCAGTCACTGACCGACATCGAGCGCATGTTCGATTTGCTGGCAGTAAATCGCGAGATTGCCGACGCGGCGAACGCCATTGTCCTCGATGCGAAATCAGTCAAGGTACGCTTTGCGTCTGTCGATTTTTCCTATGAGCCGAAACGTCAGATCCTGTTTGGCGTAGATTTTGAAATTCCGGCCGGGCATACCGTCGCTGTCGTCGGCGAGTCCGGTTCCGGGAAGTCGACACTGGCACGACTGCTATACCGCTTTTACGATATCGATGGCGGGCGAATCTGCATCAACGACTGCGACTTGCGACAACTGACGCAAGCCAGCCTGCGCACAGCTATCGCCATCGTGCCGCAGGATACCGTATTGTTCAATGACAGCATCTACTACAACATCCAGTACGGAAGGCCGGAAGCGAGTCGTGAAGAGGTACTGGCCGCGGCGCGGGCAGCCCAACTCAGCGAATTCATCGAACTCTTGCCTGAGGGCTATGAAACACGGGTCGGCGAACGTGGACTCAAACTTTCCGGCGGCGAGAAGCAACGTGTCGCCATCGCCCGGGCTCTGCTCAAGAATCCGCCACTGCTGATCTTCGATGAAGCCACTTCGGCGCTCGATTCAAGAACCGAGAAGGCGATACAGGCCAGCCTCGACTACGCGGCACGCGGGCGGACCACGCTGGTCATCGCGCACCGCCTGTCAACGATCATGAATGCCGATCAGATTCTGGTCATGGATGGCGGCCGCATAGTCGAGCGCGGCTCGCACCAGGCCTTGCTCGAAGCGAACGGCGGTTACGCGCAAATGTGGGCGCTTCAGCAGCAGGAAGAGGCAGTGGAAGTTGAAGTGGAAAGGGAAAGCGCAGCAGCGCACGCGCTGTAAGCCTTCATCGCCCGCTTCATCGGATCGACACCAATCCTGAGCAATCTGGCAGATATCGAGTAGGGGACGGAGTTACCCCCGTCGCCCTCTCACACCACCGTACATGCGGTTCCGCATACGGCGGTTCATCAAACCTGCTGGAAGCGTCGCTGAGTATCCAGCAACGAAACCAACCCCAGTGCATCAAAATAACGTTTTGGATAGGCCACGTTCATGTGGCTCGCGCCGGCGTTCCACCACGGGCCACGTCCGTTGCTTGCCGATTTCCATGCACGCGTCCCGTCCAACCCTCGCGCTTGTAATCGCTTGTTACGAGTGGCCGGTCGCTTCCATTGCCGCCAGAGTAGGCAGCGCAGTTTGCGCCGTATCCATCCGTCCAAGTCCTGCAACACACCTTTGACCTCAGTCAGTCGGAAATAGGATGTCCAGCCACGCAGCACGGGGTTCAGTGCAGCGATCGTTTGGCCGAGGTTGCGAAAGGCATTCCCGACGACGATTTCACGCACTTTGTCTTTCAATCGCTTCACACTGCCCTCCGCGATCTTCAAACGTACCTGCTTGTGCCATGTGACGCTATACCCCAGAAATTTTCGCTGCCAAGGCCGCGCGACGGCGCTCTTGTCCCGATTGACCCGAAGCTTCAGTTTCGTCTCCAGATAGTCGGTGATTGCAGCCATCGCGTGCTGCCCTGCCATTTCGCTTTTGACGTAGATGTTGCAGTCGTCGGCATAGCGGCAGAACCGATGTCCCCGGCGCTCCAGTTCGCGATCCAAGTCAGTCAGCAGGATGTTCGACAGCAGCGGTGACAGCGGTCCGCCTTGCGGCGTGCCTTCCGTCCTTGCGCTGACCATTCCTTCCGACATCATGCCCGCTTCCAGATAACGCCGGATCAGTTTCAGAACCCGTTCATCTTTTACCCGGCGCGCCACTCTCGACATCAGAATGTCGTGATTTACCCGGTCAAAGAATTTCTCCAAGTCGAGGTCGACCACCCAACGGCGTTCTTCCCTGATATAGCCTTGCGCTCGTTGCACCGCTTGCCATGCATTGCGGCCCGGTCGGAACCCGTAGCTATGCTCGGAGAATTCAGGCTCGAATTCCGGTTGTAGAACTTGTAGCAGCGCTTGCTGGATCAGTCGATCCAGCACCGTCGGGATACCCAGTATCCGCACCCCGCCGGTGGGTTTCGGCATCTCCACTTTCCGGATCGCCGCTGGCAGATAATCGCCTGCCAGTAGTGCTGTCTTGACGCTTGGCCAGTGCTGTTGCAGCCATGCCTTGAGTTCGAGCACGGTGAGTCCATCGACTCCTGCCGCGCCCTTGTTCCGCATCACCCGCTCATACGCTTGCCAGAGGTTGCTTCGTTCAACCACGGCGTCCATCCCCCAAGAGGACTTCCTTCGGGGCGTCTGCCGCAGCCCTTCCGCTTTCGTTTGCCCATCCGCCGCCGTGCCAACCTCAGCGCCCAGCTCGGGCGGTGGCGAAATCCGTCCGCCTCCCTCCGTGTCAGGTGCAGTTGCCTGCTTTGTTGCTTCATCGATTTGCATCGAGGTCGAATGTCCTAATCGCGTTGTTCAATGTTCAGGCCTTCGGTCAGAGTTCTTCTCGGGCACTCCGCTTCGTCCCCAACCTACTATGCCTTCTGCTGACTTCTGCATGCGCATCCCGACACCTCTCGATGTCGGTAGCACAAGGCACGCACGCAGATCTCCCCGGGTATGGCGCACCTACCTTCACGCTTATGCCTGTCGGATATACGTCGTAGCGTTCCGTACAAGTTTCGGGCTTTGATGATATTGGACATCTCACCCCGCTACACCGCCTCATATCCGCTTCCTGTTCGTCAGGCCAGCGCTTTGCCTTCGGCTTCCTCCAGATTCGCAGTCACCCGCGACACCCTTGCCGTTCAGCTAACTCTTCCCCTTGTCGGGCGAGTAGAGGACTTTCACCTCCAAGTAAGTGCGCCTGCCGGGCGCACCAAATAAAAAAGCCAGGCATCACCTGGCTTATATTTTTACCAACTGCGGGATTGCTCAAGCGGCTTCTGCCTCGGCAACAAGCGACCCCTCAGGCTGATCAAGCAACTCGACGAAAGCCATCGGTGCATTGTCGCCATTGCGGAAACCGCACTTCAGGATACGCAGGTAACCGCCATTACGAACGGCGTAGCGCGGCCCGATTTCGTCGAACAGCTTGACGACGATCTCACGGTCACGCAGTCGGTCAAATGCCAGACGGCGATTGGCCAGACTCGGCTTTTTGCCCAGCGTGATGATCGGTTCTACAACACGACGCAGTTCCTTGGCTTTGGGCAAGGTCGTCTTGATCGTTTCGTGCCGAAGCAGAGAGACGGTCATGTTGCGCAGCATCGCCAAACGGTGCGAACTGGTACGATTAAGTTTACGGAGTCCCAAACGGTGACGCATATCTATTCCTTCCTATTCTTGACCGGACAGCTTATTTTTCAAGCCCGGCCGGCGGCCAGTTCTCAAGCTTCATGCCCAGAGTCAGACCGCGTGCGGCCAGCACTTCCTTGATTTCGTTGAGTGACTTGCGACCGAGATTGGGTGTCTTGAGCAGCTCGTTTTCAGTGCGCTGAATCAGATCACCAATGTAGTAGATGTTTTCTGCTTTCAGACAGTTTGCCGAACGAACGGTAAGTTCCAGATCATCCACCGGACGCAGCAGTAGCGGATCGACTTGCACCGCCTTGAGATTTTCGATCGGCTGAGCGGTACCTTCCAGATCGCCGAATACCGAAAGCTGTTCCATCAGGATGCGCGCCGCAGTGCGGATCGCTTCCTGCGGCTCGATAATGCCATTGGTCTCGATCTCCATGATCAGCTTGTCAAGATCGGTACGCTGTTCAACGCGAGCCGCCTCGACAAAATAACTGACCCGCCGCACTGGGCTGAACGAAGCGTCAAGCACCAGCTTTCCAATACTCTTGTTAGCGTCGCCGAGCTGGCGAAGATTGCCTGGTATGTAACCACGAGCCTTCTCGACCTTCAACTCCATGGCCAGCTTGCCGCCTGCGGAGAGATGGGCAATCACATGATCCGGGTTGATGATCTCGACATCGTGCGAAACCACGATGTCACCGGCACGAACAACCCCTTCACCTTCTTTTGCAAGCTGAAGAACGACTTCGTTGCGATCGTGAAGTTTGAAGACGATACCCTTGAGGTTCAAAAGGATGTCGACCACATCTTCCTGCACACCATCAATCGTCGAGTACTCGTGCAGAACGCCGTCTATGCTCACTTCGGTGGCGGCACAACCCGGCATTGACGAAAGAAGGATGCGACGCAATGCGTTGCCCAGGGTATGTCCATAGCCTCGCTCAAAGGGCTCCATCACCACCCTGGCGTGCAGCGGTGACAAACTTTGTACATCAATTTTGAACGGCTTCAATAGTTCACTGCTATGCATGTCATGTCCTTTGCCTGGTTCAGTCAAGCGGAGCCGCGATTACTTCGAATAAAGTTCGATCACGAGGCTTTCGTTGATCGTCGACGACAATTCGCTGCGCTCCGGACGAGCCTTGTAGGTGCCCTTGGCTTCCTTGGCATCGACTTGAACCCATTCCGGAAAACCGCGCGACTCGGCGGCGGCGAGTGCGGCCTTGACGCGCAACTGGCTTTTGGCCTTCTCTGCGACTTCAACGACGTCGCCAGGACGAACCTGGTAAGACGGAATATTCACGCGACGACCATTGACCAGTACGCCGTTATGCCGTACGACCTGACGGGACTCCGAGCGCGAGGCTGCAAAACCCATACGGTAGGCGACGGTGTCAAGACGCGACTCCAGCAACTGCAGTAGCACTTCACCGGTAACGCCCTTGCGCCGATCAGCTTCCTTGTAGACCTTGCGGAACTGGCCTTCGAGTACGCCGTAGATTCGACGAATCTTCTGCTTTTCGCGCAGGTGTACACCGTAGTCGGACAGACGTTGTCCGGACTTTTGTCCGTGCTGACCAGGAGCATAGGAACGACGCTCGATGGCACACTTGTCGGTGAAGCATTTTTCACCCTTCAGGAACAGCTTTTCGCCCTCACGACGGCACTGACGGCACTTCGGATCGAGATTACGAGCCACTTGTCTTTCTCCTTAAATCCGACGCTTTTTAGGCGGGCGGCAACCGTTGTGCGGAATCGGGGTGACGTCGGTAATTGACGTTATTTTCATGCCGAGCGCATTCAAGGCACGAACCGAGGACTCGCGACCGGGCCCAGGGCCCTTGATGCGGACTTCGAGGTTCTTGACACCACACTCGACCGCTGCCTTGCCGGCCGCTTCAGCAGCAACCTGTGCGGCAAACGGGGTACTCTTGCGCGAACCCTTGAAACCGGCTCCACCTGAAGTTGCCCACGACAGGGAATTACCCTGACGGTCGGTGATCGTAATGATGGTGTTATTGAACGAAGCGTGGATATGAGCAATACCCTCGGCAATGTTCTTCTTAACTTTTTTGCGAACTTTCGCAGCAGTCTTGGCCATGATCAGGTCCTCTTATTTCTTGCCGGCAATGGCTTTGCGCGGACCCTTGCGAGTACGTGCATTGGTTCGCGTCCGTTGTCCTCGGCAAGGCAAACCCTTGCGATGACGAAGGCCACGGTAGCAGCCAAGGTCCATCAGACGCTTGATGCTCATAGTTACTTCACGACGAAGATCGCCCTCGACGGTGAACTTGCCGACAAAATCGCGCAAACGATCCATTTCAGCTTCCGTCAGGTCTTTCATTTTCGTCGAACGTGCAACGCCAACTGCATCACAAATCTTCTGTGCGCGGCTGCGTCCAATGCCATAGATCGCGGTAAGCGCGATCTCGGCATGCTGGTGGTTGGGTATATTTACCCCTGCGATGCGGGCCATCGATTCACCCCAATTATGCGAAAACTACAGTTATATCTTCAACCGACTGATGACTCAGCGAACCGAGTCCCAGCGATCAGCCTTGACGCTGCTTGTGACGTGGATCGGTACAGATCACACGCACAATGCCGTGGCGTCGAATGATTGTGCAATTGCGGCAGATGCGCTTCACAGATGCCAGCACTTTCATTTTAAAATCTCCGTTTGTCGGCATCGGGCGCAGCCAGCCTCTTGCCGAATTACATCTACTGCGTAAAGATTCTTTACTTGGCGCGGAAAACGATGCGCGCACGACTCAGGTCATAAGGTGTCAGTTGTACCGTAACCTTGTCACCGGGCAATATGCGAATGTAGTGCATACGCATTTTCCCGGAAATAAAGCCCAGCACGATATGACCGTTTTCGAGCTTTACCCTGAACGTTGCATTGGGGAGGTTCTCGACAACCTCTCCCTGCATTTCTATCAAGTCTTCCTTCGCCATCCTATTTCGCCGTAAACCCGGAGCCCTTGAAGTTTGCTTTCTTCAAGAGTCCCTCGTACTGGTGTGACATGGCGTAGGCCTGTACCTGGGTCATGAAGTCCATTGTCACAACCACAATAATCAGCAGCGAAGTTCCACCAAAGTAGAAGGGCACATTCCACTTCAGAATCAGGAACTCGGGCAACAAGCATACGATTGTTATGTAAGCCGCGCCAACCAGGGTCAGCCGCATCAGAATCTTGTCAATGTAGCGCGCCGTCTGCTCACCCGGGCGAATGCCCGGCACAAACGCCCCGCTCTTCTTGAGGTTATCCGCTGTTTCCTTGGAATTGAAAACCAGCGCCGTATAGAAGAAGCAGAAGAAAATGATTGCTGCCGCATACAACATCACATAGATTGGCTGACCTGGAGAAAGTGCTCCGGCAATATCCTTGAGCCAACGCATCGAATCACTTGCACCAAACCAGCCGGCAATCGTAGCCGGGAAGAGGATGATCGATGAAGCAAAAATGGGCGGGATGACGCCCGACATATTCAGCTTCAGCGGCAGATGTGAGCTCTGCCCACCATAAATTTTGTTACCCACCTGACGCTTGGCATAGTTAACCAGAATCTTGCGCTGGCCACGCTCGACAAACACTACAAACGCGGTGACCAGAGCAGCCAGCAGGGTAATGAAAATCGCCGTCAGCGGATGCATCGCCCCGGTACGAACCAGTTCGAGAAGACCACCAATCGCATTCGGCAAACCTGCGGCGATACCCGCAAAGATGATGATCGAAATGCCGTTACCCAGCCCGCGCTCGGTGACCTGTTCACCCAGCCACATCAGGAACATCGTTCCGGTCAATAACGTCGCCACGGTCACAAAGCGGAACATGAACCCGGGGTCAGGCACCAGTCCAGGCTGTGACTCAACAGCAATGGCGATACCGATACCCTGAAACAGCGCGAGAAAAACGGTGCCATAGCGCGTGTATTGCGTGATTTTGCGACGACCTGCTTCGCCCTCCTTCTTGAGCGCCTCAAGCTGGGGGCTGGCATGAGTCATCAACTGCATGATGATCGACGACGAAATATAGGGCATGATGCCGAGGGCAAAAATCGTGAAGCGCGAAAGCGCACCCCCCGAGAACATGTTGAACATACCCAGGATGCCGCCACTCTGCTTGTTGAACAGGTCGCCCAACACCTGCGGGTCGATGCCCGGCACGGGTATGTGCGCCCCGATGCGGTAAACAATCAACGCGCCGAGCAGGAACAGCAGCCGGCGCTTTAGGTCGCCATACTTTCCGCCCTTGCTGACCGGACCTGGTTTAGTTGCCAAAAATCGTCACCCTCGTCGCATCGTTATTCTGAAATACTGCCGCCGGCCGCCTCGATGGCTGCCCTGGCACCTTTGGTGGCACCAACGCCCTTGAGGGTGACCTTGCGGGTAATCACACCGGATAGAACTACCTTGGCCGACAATGCATGCTGCGACACCAGATTGGCCTGCATCAGCGTGAGCAGATCAATCTCATCGACCGGCAGATCGTTGATTTCCGACAAACGCACTTCGACGTTCCGTGCGTTGGTCAGCGATACGAAACCACGCTTCGGCAAACGCCGCTGCAGCGGCATCTGTCCGCCTTCGAAACCAACCTTGTGGAAGCCACCGGCGCGGGACTTCTGTCCCTTGTGGCCGCGGCCACATGTTTTGCCCAGACCGGAGCCTATGCCCCGTCCAACGCGTCGCCTGGCGTGCGTAGCGCCTGCTGCCGGCTGAATCGTATTGAGTTTCATCTTAGCCCTCACACCTCAGAAGGTAGGAAACCTTGTTGATCATTCCGCGAACTGAAGGCGTATCCTGCAATTCGGCACTGCTGTTCAGACGGCGCAGACCCAGGCCGCGAACTGTTGCACGATGCGATTGCTTGGTTCCGATCAGGCTCTTCACGAGCGTTACTTTTACTGTCTTGTCAGCCATGGCTTACCCCAGAATTTCTTCGACCGACTTGCCACGCTTGGCAGCGATTTCAGACGGTGTGCTCATTGCCTGCAGACCGTTGATCGTGGCTCGAACGATGTTGTATGGATTAGTCGAACCATGCGCCTTGGCCACCACATTCGTCATGCCCATTACATCAAAAACCGCGCGCATGGCGCCGCCAGCGATAACTCCGGTACCTTCCGGCGCAGGCTGCATCATGACCACTGAAGCACCGTGGCGACCAAAAACGGTATGATGCAGTGTGCCGCTCTTGAGGCTGACCTTGACCATCCTGCGCCGGGCTTCTTCCATTGCCTTTTGTACGGCAACCGGCACTTCACGCGACTTGCCCTTGCCCATGCCGACGCGACCATCGCCATCGCCAACCACGGTAAGTGCTGCGAAACCAAGAATACGCCCCCCCTTCACAACCTTCGTGACACGGTTGATCGAGATCATCTTCTCGCGCATGCCATCATCGGGCTTCTCGGCTTGCTGCGGTTTTCTGCCTTGTGGTTTTGCCATTAATTACTCCGATCCTTTTCGGGGCCGATCAGAACTTGAGACCGGCTTCACGCGCTGCTTCTGCAAGTGCCTTGACGCGACCGTGATACTGGAAGCCGCCACGATCAAACGCGACCTGCTCGATTCCTGCTTTCTTGGCGCGTTCCGCAATCAATTTTCCGATCACTGCTGCGGCGCCGATGTTTCCGCCGTTGGTCAGATCCTTGCGCACTTCCGGCTCCAGAGAGGAAGCCGCCGCCAGCACTTTCGAACCACAGGAAGAAAACACCTGGGCATAAATGTGGCTGTTGGTACGATGCACGGACAAGCGCAGTGACTTCAGTTCAGCAATCTTGGCCCGGGTTTTACGTGCTCTGCGCAACCGCGCCTGGTTCTTGTCAATCATTTTTGCACCCTTACTTCTTCTTCGTTTCCTTGAGGACAATCACTTCGTCGGAGTAACGCACACCCTTGCCCTTGTAAGGCTCCGGCTTGCGATAGGCGCGGATTTCCGCAGCCACCTGACCCACTTGCTGTTTGTCCACACCCTTGATCACGATATCGGTCTGGGTCGGTGTCTCGCACTTGACTCCAGCTGGCATCTTGTGTGTTATCGGATGCGAAAAGCCGAGTGTCAGATTGAGCGTATCGCCTTTAGCCTGGGCACGATAGCCAACCCCAACAAGGCTGAGCTTGCGCTCGAAACCCTTGCTGACGCCAGTCACCATATTGGCAACAATCGCACGAACGGTGCCGGAAAGCGCATCGGCATTCGCTGCGCCTTCGACGGCTTTGCAAAGCAAAGTGCCGCCTTCCTTTTCAACCATGACAGCCGGGTTGGCAGTAAACTTCATAGCCCCCAGCGGCCCCTTGACGGAGATCATTTCTGCGCTCAAGGCCACTTCAACGCCCTGGGGCAGAACAATTGGATTCTTTGCAACGCGGGACATAATTACCTCTTAGGCGACGATGCACAGCACTTCGCCGCCGGTATTGGTGGCGCGTGCTTTACGGTCGGTCATTACACCCTTGGGCGTGGAGACAATTGCTACGCCAAGGCCATTCATAACGCGCGGAATATCGCCAGCGCCTTTGTAAACTCGCAGGCCAGGCCTCGAAACGCGATCAATGCGCTCGATGACCGGACGCCCGGCATAATACTTCAGCCCGATTTCCAGGGTCGGTTTGCCATCGTTTTCACGTACAGCAAAGTCCTCGACATACCCCTCATCCTTCAGCACTTTGACAATCGCCACTTTAACCTTTGAGGACGGCATGGCGACAGTCGCCTTGCTAGCCATCTGGGCATTGCGGATGCGGGTCAGCATGTCGCTGATCGGATCGCTCATACTCATATCGTTCTCTCCTGCTTACCAGCTGGCCTTGGTCATACCAGGGACTTCGCCACGCATGACAAAATCACGCAACTTGCTGCGACCCAAACCGAACTTGCGATAAACACCACGCGGACGACCTGTCAGCTGGCAGCGGTTACGCAGACGAACCGGACTTGAATTGCGCGGAAGCGCCTGAAACTTCAGACGAGCTTCAAAACGCTCTTCGTCAGTCCGGCTCGCATCATTAATGACAGCCAGCAATGCAACGCGCTTTGCGGAGTATTTTTTGACCGTTTCTCGACGCTTTTCATCGCGGTTAATCAGTGCAACTTTCGCCATTATTGCCTCAATTCTTGAACGGGAATTTAAACGCACCGAGCAACGCTCGCGCCTCTTCGTCAGTCTTGGCCGTGGTGGTAACACTTATATTCATGCCACGCAACGCATCAATCTTGTCGTACTCGATTTCAGGGAAAATGATCTGTTCCTTGACACCCATGTTGTAATTGCCGCGACCATCAAAACCCTTGCCCGAAATACCACGAAAATCGCGAACGCGCGGCAGGGCCACCGTCACCAGACGATCGAGAAACTCGAACATGCGCGGACCGCGTAGAGTGACCATGCAGCCGATCGGATAACCATCACGGATCTTGAAGCCGGCAATCGACTTGCGCGACTTCGTTACCACAGGCTTCTGACCGGCAATCTTGGTCATGTCGCCAACAGCGTGCTCAAGCACTTTCTTGTCTGCAACGGCTTCACCGACACCCATGTTCAGGGTAATTTTGGTGATGCGCGGTATTTCCATGGCCGACTTGTAGCCGAACTTCTTGGTCAGTTCCTGCACCACCGTGTTTTTGTAAAAATCCAGCATACGCGCCATGATCGCTCCTTACGCCCCAACCACTTCGCCGTTCGACTTGAAGATACGCACTTTTGTCCCGTCTTCAAGGTGCTTGAAGCCGACACGATCTGCCTTCTGGGTCATCGGGTTGTAGAGTGCAACATTATAAACGTGTAGCGGCATGTCCTTATCGACAACACCACCAGCCACGCCCTTGACCGGATTGGGCTTGACGTGCTTTTTGGCGCGATTGACGCCTTCAACCACGACATGTTCAGCATCAACGCGCACCAGAACCGTCCCGCGCTTGCCCTTATCCTTGCCGGCGATAACGATGATTCCGTCGCCTTTGCGAATCTTGTCCATGGCTACCCCTTACAGCACTTCAGGTGCCAGTGACACGATCTTCATGAACCGTTCACCGCGCAATTCGCGCGTTACCGGTCCAAAGATTCGCGTGCCAATTGGCTCCAGCTTGTTATTGAGGAGCACCGCCGCATTGTTGTCGAATTTGACCAGAGAACCATCCGGGCGACGAACACCCTTGGCGGTACGAACGACCACTGCACTGTAGACGTCGCCCTTCTTGACGCGACCGCGTGGTGCGGCATCCTTGATACTTACTTTGATGATATCGCCAACGCTGGCATAGCGACGCCTGGAGCCGCCCAGCACCTTGATACACATCACTGAACGGGCACCGGTATTGTCGGCGACGTCCAGAACCGTCTGCATCTGAATCATTTAACTCTCCAACTTATCCCGCTGTTGCGGTCAGTCTTGGAACCCGTAAGGGAGAATCATCCAGCCGGAAGAATGGCCGGACGCGAAAGGTCAGCATTATAGCTTCATAACAAGAAAAGGCAAGTTTTAAATTGCAACGGCCTTTTCCAGCAGCCTGGTAACCACCCAGGCCTTTGTCTTCGACAGCGGGCGGCATTCCTGTATCTCAACCAGGTCGCCGGATTTCGCTTCATTATTGACGTTATGTGCATGGTATTTGCTCGAACGCACAATAATCTTGTCATACATGGGATGCTTGACGCGACGCTCGATGAGTACAGTCACCGTCTTTTCCATTTTGTCGCTGACGACACGGCCGATCTGCGTACGCTTGCTAGTCGTTTCGTTCATTGTTTTACCGCCTTTTCACGAAGAAGGGTGCGCACGCGTGCGATGTCGCGACGCACCTTGCCGATCTGGCTGTGATTGCTTAATTGCTGGGTCGCAATTTGCATGCGCAGGCCAAACTGCGCCTTCAACAGATCCAGCAGTTCCTTGTTCAGTTCGTCGACGTTCTTTGTCCTGAGTTCACTGGCTTTCATGATCAACCTACCATTCGCGTGACGAAAGCTGTCGGGATCGGGAGCTTGGCGGCGGCCAGTGCGAAGGCTTCACGAGCCAGAACTTCATCAACACCATCCATCTCGTAAAGCACCTTGCCTGGTTGAATTTCTGCCACGTAGTATTCCGGATTACCCTTGCCATTGCCCATACGCACTTCAGCCGGTTTTTTTGAAATCGGTTTGTCGGGAAAAATACGGATCCAGATGCGGCCACCGCGCTTGATGTGACGGGTCATGGCGCGACGTGCCGCTTCGATCTGTCGCGCCGTCAGGCGACCGCGACCCGTTGCCTTGAGCCCGAACTCGCCAAAGCTGACCTTGGCGCCACGCGTAGCCAGGCCGGTATTCCGGCCCTTCTGCTCCTTGCGGTACTTTCTTTTAGCTGGCTGCAGCATCAGTCGTTCCTGCCTTTCTCACTCGTTTCGCCGGCGCCTTGGCTTCTGGCACGGCAGCTTCACCACTCACCGCTTCGGGCTGGGGATTGGCCTTTACCGTACGGCTCCTGGGCTTCTCGGCAGCATCAGCCAGTGCGGGCTTGGTCGCACGACGCGGCTTGCGTGCCTGCTCGTCCGCTACAGTAGCGTCGCTGGCAGCAAGCGGCTGTTCATTTCGGTTCAGTATTTCACCCTTGAAAACCCAGACCTTGACGCCAATGATGCCGTAGGTTGTCAGGGCTTCAGACGTTGCGTAATCGATATCAGCACGCAGGGTGTGCAATGGCACACGGCCTTCGCGATACCACTCACGGCGAGCGATCTCGGCACCGTTAAGACGCCCCGAACTCATGATTTTGATGCCCTGAGCGCCGAGACGCATGGCGTTCTGCATGGCGCGTTTCATCGCCCGACGGAACATGATGCGCTTTTCAAGCTGCTGCGTAATCGAATCGGCGATCAACTGTGCATCGAGTTCCGGCTTGCGAATTTCCTCGATGCTGACATGCACCGGCACGCCCATGATCTTTTGCAATGCCGCGCGCAAATGATCAATTTCTTCGCCCTTCTTTCCGATCACCACACCAGGGCGTGCTGAATACACCGTTACGCGGGCATTCTTTGCCGGACGCTCGATCAGCACCCGGCCCACCGAGGCGTGCTTCAATTTCTTTTTCAGGTAATCACGAACCTTCACGTCTTCATTAAGCATGCCGGCGAAGTTCTTGCTGTTGGCGTACCAGCGCGAAGACCAGTCACGCGTGACCGCCAGGCGAAAACCAGTCGGATGAATCTTCTGTCCCATTGTTTTTCCTCAGTTTCCGACGGTCAGGAAGATATGGCAGGTCGGTTTGACGATCCGATTGCCACGCCCCTTCGCACGCGCGGTGAAGCGCTTGAGTACCATGCCTTTTTCGACGCAGATGGTTTTCACCTTCAATTCGTCAATGTCGGCCCCATCGTTATGTTCGGCATTGGCAATCGCCGACTCAAGCACCTTCTTGATGATTCCAGCGCCTTTCTTCGGGCTGAAAGTCAGGATGCTGAGCGCCTTATCCACCGGCAAACCGCGAATCTGGTCGGCTACCAGTCGACCTTTCTGGTCCGACAGCCGAACGCCGCGCAAAATAGCACGAGTTTCCATATCCATTCCTTTACTTCTTCGCCTTTTTGCCGGCGGTGTGACCCTTGAAAGTGCGGGTCAGTGAAAACTCGCCGAGCTTGTGGCCGACCATGTTTTCGGTGACATACACCGGGATGTGCTGCTTGCCGTTATGCACGGCAATGGTCAGGCCAACAAAGTCAGGCAATACCGTCGATCGGCGCGACCAGGTCTTGATCGGTCGCTTGTCGCTTGTCGCTCGCACAGCGCCGATTTTCTTGATCAGATGGGCATCGACAAACGGGCCCTTTTTTACGGAACGTCCCATGGTTATCTATCCCTTAGCGTTTGTGACGGCGCTGCACGATCATCGAGGTCGTGCGCTTGTTGCTGCGTGTACGATAGCCCTTGGTCTTGGTACCCCACGGGCTGACCGGGTGCATACCTGCCGCCGTTTTGCCTTCACCCCCACCGTGCGGGTGATCGACCGGGTTCATCACTACCCCGCGGACGGTCGGACGAATACCACGCCAGCGATTTGCACCGGCCTTGCCGATCGAACGCAGACTGTGCTCTTCGTTACCCACCTCTCCGATCGTTGCACGGCATTCGACGTGCACCCGGCGGATTTCGCCGGAGCGCAAGCGAACCTGGGCATAAACCCCTTCGCGTGCCAGCAGTTGCGCCGAGGTACCCGCAGAACGCGCCAGTTGTG
The DNA here is from genome assembly GCA_016709335.1 of Candidatus Propionivibrio dominans. Lineage (GTDB taxonomy): Bacteria > Pseudomonadota > Gammaproteobacteria > Burkholderiales > Rhodocyclaceae > Propionivibrio > Propionivibrio dominans. Next base: position 28,003 of record JADJNC010000024.1, read on the forward strand.
CGCCCTTGCCAGGAATCATCTCGACACAATGAATCGTGGTGCCTACCGGAATGTTGCGGATCGGCAGCGCGTTACCCGATTTGATCGGCGCCTCTGAACCGCTGATGACCTGCTGGCCAACAACCATACCCTTGTGCGCAATGACGTAGCGACGCTCGCCGTCCGCATAGAGCAGCAGCGCAATGTTTGCCGTACGATTCGGATCGTACTCAAGACGCTCCACCTTGGCCGGAATTCCGTCCTTGTTACGCTTGAAATCGACCAGGCGATAGTGCTGCTTGTGACCACCGCCCTGGTGCCGTGTCGTGATGTGGCCATTATTGTTGCGGCCGGCATGCTTTGACTGCGCTTCGACCAGCGCTGCGAAGGGCTTGCCCTTGTGCAGGTCCGGATTGACAACCTTGACCACGGCACGACGGCCAGGTGACGTCGGCTTGACTTTGACGAGTGCCATTACGCAACCCCCCCATCGACGAAATTGATTTCCTGACCGGCCTTCAGGCAGACATAGGCCTTTTTCCAGTTTTTGCGGCTACCCATGAAGCGGCCAAACTTTTTTTGCTTGCCCTTGACGTTGGCGATCTGTACCGAATCAACGGATACCTTGAACAGCAATTCGACCGCCGCCTTCACTTCAGGCTTGGTCGCATCAGAGGCGACACGAAAGACCACCTGCGAGTTCTTGTCGGCAACGTAGGTCGCCTTTTCAGAGATCTGTGGAGCCAGCAGCACTTGCATCAGACGTTGTTGGTTCATCCCAGAATCTCCTCAAACCTGGCGAGAGCACTCTTGGTCATCAGCACTTTCGGGAAGCGGATCAGCGACACCGGGTCGGCCTCATTGACCTCAAGAACCAGCACGTTAGGCAGGTTGCGCGAAGCCAGGAAGACGTTCTCATCGAGACTGTCGATGATTACCAGCACCGAGTCGTAGCCCATGCTCTTGATCTTCTGGGCAAAGAGTTTGGTCTTCGGCGCTTCGACAGAAACGCTATCGACTACAGCCAGACGATCTTCACGCACGAGCTGGGAAAGAATAGACGCCATACCGGCGCGATACATTTTCTTGTTCAGCTTCTGGCTGAAATTCTCATCGGGCGAATTCGGGAAAATCCGGCCACCTCCGCGCCACAGCGGCGAGGAGGACATACCGGCACGGGCACGACCCGTACCCTTCTGGCGAAACGGCTTGGCGGTCGTGTGCTTGACCTGCTCACGATCCTTCTGTGCGCGATTGCCACTGCGTGCGTTGGCCTGATAGGCAACAACGACCTGATGGATCAGGGACTCGTTGTATTCACGTCCGAAAAGGATATCGGAAGCCTGCAGGCGACTGGCTTCCTGGCCTTGTTCGTTAATCAGCTTGAGTTCCATTATGCCCCCGCCTTGATTGCAGGGTGCACGATCAGATCCGACCCCTTGGAACCGGGAACCGCTCCCTTGACCAACAATAACTGACGCTCGACATCAATACGAATGACCTCAAGATTCTGCTGCGTGCGCTTGACGTCGCCCAGATGGCCGGACATCCGCTTGCCGGGAAAAACCCGACCCGGATCCTGGTTCATGCCGATTGAACCCGGTGCGTTATGCGACACCGAGTTGCCGTGCGAGGCACGTTGCGATTTGAAGTGGTGACGCTTGATAGCGCCAGCGAAACCCTTGCCGATGGTCTGACCGGTTACATCAACCTTCTGACCGACAGCGAAAATTGAAACGCTGACATGATCACCGGGTTTCAGGGCGGCGAGATCCTCGACGGTAACCGGGAACTCCTTGAGCAGGTTACCTGCCTCGACGCCGGCCTTGGCAAGGTGACCCGCCAGGGACTTATTGACTCGGGAAGGTCGACGCTTGCCGAAAGCCACCTGGATGGCCGCATAGCCGTCGTTCTCAGGCGTTTTGATCTGGGCAACACGATTGTTCGACACATCGAGCACAGTAACCGGAACGGAAGCACCGTCATCGGTAAAAATGCGCGTCATGCCGACCTTGCGCCCAACAAGGCCTAGACTCATGGTTATTCTCCTCTAGCCGGCTACGATTGGCCGGCGAGTGGTACAAAACTTGTACGAGTGCTACAAGTCAAAACAGGTAGCGCAACGAAAACAACGCGACGCGACCCGACGAAAGGCGGCGATTATAGCCGCAATGAAGCAATTACTGCAACTTAATTTCGACGTCAACACCTGCTGGCAGGTCAAGCTTCATCAGTGCATCGACCGTTTTATCGGTCGGATCGATGATGTCCATCAAGCGCAGATGAGTACGGATTTCAAATTGATCACGTGAACTCTTGTTGACGTGCGGGGAACGCAAAACGTCAAAGCGTTGAATCCGTGTGGGTAGCGGAACCGGGCCACGAACAACGGCACCGGTACGCTTGGCGGTTTCAACAATTTCCTGGGCCGACTGATCGATCAGACGATAATCGAAGGCTTTCAGGCGGATGCGGATTTTCTGGTTTTGCATATGAGTTCCCAAAGAGCGATGGGGCAGCGTCGTAAGCCTGCACCCGAAAAAAACAATTATTCGATGATCTTGGCGACGACGCCGGCGCCGACGGTACGACCGCCTTCACGGATGGCGAAACGCAGACCTTCTTCCATGGCGATCGGGTTGATCAACTTCACCGTCATCTGGATGTTGTCGCCCGGCATCACCATTTCGACACCTTCCGGCAGGGAGATGGCGCCGGTGACGTCGGTGGTGCGGAAGTAGAACTGCGGACGGTAGTTGTTGAAGAACGGGGTGTGACGTCCGCCTTCGTCCTTGGACAGGACGTACACTTCTCCGGTGAAGTGGGTGTGCGGGTTGATCGAGCCCGGCTTGGCCAGCACTTGACCGCGCTCGACTTCTTCACGCTTGGTGCCGCGCAGCAGTACGCCGACGTTGTCACCTGCCTGACCTTGATCGAGCAGTTTGCGGAACATTTCCACGCCCGTGCAGATGGTCTTGACGGTGGGCTTGATGCCGACGATTTCGATTTCTTCGCCAACCTTGACGATGCCGCGTTCGACACGGCCGGTGACGACGGTGCCGCGTCCGGAGATCGAGAAGACGTCTTCGATCGGTAGCAGGAAGGGTTTGTCAACGACGCGTGCGGGTGTCGGGATGTAGCTGTCGAGGGCATCGGCCAGGCGCATGATCGAGGCTTCGCCCAGGTCGCCGGTGTCGCCTTCGAGGGCTTTCAGGGCGGAACCCTTGATGATCGGGATGTCGTCGCCGGGGAATTCGTACTTGGAGAGCAGTTCGCGAACTTCCATTTCGACGAGTTCGAGCAGTTCTTCGTCGTCAACCATGTCGCATTTGTTGAGGTAGACGATGATGTACGGTACGCCGACCTGGCGCGCCAGCAAGATGTGTTCGCGGGTCTGCGGCATCGGGCCGTCAGCGGCCGAGCAGACGAGTATGGCGCCGTCCATCTGGGCGGCTCCGGTGATCATGTTCTTGATGTAGTCGGCGTGGCCCGGGCAATCAACGTGGGCGTAGTGGCGGTTCGCCGTTTCGTATTCAACGTGGGCGGTGTTGATGGTGATGCCGCGTGCCTTTTCTTCCGGCGCCGCGTCAATCTGGTCGTAGGCCTTCGCTTCGCCACCAAACTTCTTCGACAGGATCGTCGTGATCGCCGCCGTCAGCGTCGTCTTGCCATGATCAACGTGACCAATCGTGCCAACGTTTACGTGCGGCTTCGTACGTTCAAATTTTGCCTTAGCCATTTACAGTATCCTCAAAAAACAAAAATCACTTCTTGTTGATCACCGCCTCGGCGACGTTCTTCGGCGCCTCGACATAGTGCTTGAATTCCATTGAATAAGTCGCACGACCCTGCGACAGCGAGCGCACCGTGGTGGAATAGCCAAACATCTCGGCCAGCGGCACCTCGGCCTTGATGGCCTTGATCGCACCAGGCAAGTCTTCCATTCCCTGAACTACGCCACGACGCCCGGAGAGGTCGCCCATGATATTGCCCATGTAGTCTTCCGGCGTCTCGACTTCAACCGACATCATGGGCTCAAGCAGCGTCGGTTGCGCTTTCTTCAAACCTTCCTTGAAGGCCATCGAAGCGGCCATGCGGAATGCATTTTCGTTCGAGTCAACATCATGATAGGAACCATCAAACAGTGTGAACTTGACATCAACCACCGGGAAGCCGGCCAGCACACCGCTCTTGACGCAATCCTGCAATCCCTTGTCCACCGCCGGAATGTACTCGCGAGGAACAGTGCCGCCCTTGATGGCGTCTACGAACTCGTAACCCTTGCCTGCCTCGTTCGGCTCGATCTTGAGCCAGACATGGCCAAATTGCCCGCGTCCGCCCGACTGCTTGACGAACTTGCCTTCCTGCTCGACAGACTTCTTGATGCACTCACGATAAGCCACCTGCGGTGCACCAATATTGGCATCCACACCAAATTCGCGCCGCATGCGATCGACGATGATTTCCAGGTGGAGTTCGCCCATACCCGAGATGATCGTCTGGCCGGTTTCCTCGTCGGTACGCACGCGGAATGAAGGGTCTTCATTGGCCAGACGGCTCAGTGCGATGCCCATTTTTTCCTGGTCGGCCTTGGTTTTCGGCTCAACCGCAATATGGATAACCGGCTCCGGGAACACCATACGTTCAAGGGTAATGACGGCCGCCGGATCACACAGTGTTTCGCCGGTCGTCACATCCTTCAAACCGACGCAAGCCGCAATGTCGCCGGCCAGAACTTCCTTGATTTCCTCGCGATTGTTGGCGTGCATCTGCAAAACACGCCCAATCCGCTCCTTGCGACCCTTGATCGGGTTGTAGATGGTGTCGCCGGATTTCAGGACGCCGGAATAAACACGAATGAAGGTCAACTGGCCGACATACGGATCGGTCATCAGCTTGAAGGCGAGTGCCGAGAATTTGGCATCGTCTGAAGCCACACGCGAATCCGGCTGGCCATTTTCCTTTTCACCGGTCACCGGAGGAATATCGGCCGGCGAAGGCAGCAGATCGATTACGGCGTCGAGCATGCGCTGCACACCCTTGTTCTTGAACGCCGTGCCGCACAGCATCGGCTGGATCTCGCAGGCAATCGTACGATCACGCAGACCCCTGATGATTTGCGCCTCGCTCAGATCGCCGGTTTCGAGATACTGATTCATCAGTTCCTCGGACGATTCGGCAGCGACTTCAATCATCTTGCCACGCCACTCTTCGGCCTGCTCCTGTAGCTCGGCAGGAATCTCGCGGTAGTCAAACTTCATGCCCTGTGAGGCTTCGTCCCAGTAGATCGCCTTCATCTTGATCAGATCAACGACGCCCTGAAAGTAATCTTCCTTGCCAATCGGAATGACAATCGGCACCGGGTTGGCCTTGAGGCGTGATCCCATCTGATCGACGACCTTGAAAAAGTCGGCACCCTGGCGGTCCATCTTGTTCACGAAGGCAAGACGCGGAACCTTGTACTTGTTGGCCTGACGCCAAACGGTTTCGGACTGGGGCTGCACACCACCCACGGCACAATAGACCATGCAGGCGCCATCCAGCACCCGCATCGAGCGTTCAACCTCAATGGTGAAATCGACGTGGCCCGGCGTGTCGATGATATTGATGCGATGCTCGGGGCGGATGAAATCCATGCCCTTCCAGAAACAGGTCGTTGCTGCCGAGGTGATGGTAATACCACGCTCCTGCTCCTGTTCCATCCAGTCCATGGTGGCAGCACCGTCATGCACTTCGCCAATCTTGTGATTCACACCGGTGTAGAACAGGATGCGCTCAGTCACCGTCGTTTTGCCGGCGTCAATATGCGCGCTGATACCGATATTGCGATAGCGGTCGATAGGGGTTTTGCGTGCCACAGTAATAAACCTTCACTAATAAAGAACGATCGTCTGCAGACGGGCTGCGACGGGAAAAAAGCGAGATCAGAAACGGAAGTGTGCGAATGCCTTGTTGGCGTCAGCCATACGATGCACCTCGTCGCGCTTCTTGACAGCACCACCACGGTTTTCGGCGGCTTCAAGCATTTCGGCGGCCAGACGCTGACCCATCGACTTTTCCGAACGCTTGCGCGCCGCTTCACGCAACCAGCGCATGGCCAGCGCCATCCGACGACTCGGGCGGACTTCCACCGGCACCTGGTAATTGGCACCACCAACGCGACGGCTCTTGACCTCAACCAGTGGTTTCACGTTATTCATGGCCAGGCCGAAAACCTCGATCGGATCCTTGCCACCCTTGGCAACGATCAGGTCGAAGGCGCCATAAACGATGCGTTCGGCAACCGACTTCTTGCCGCTCATCATGATGGTATTAACGAATTTGGAGACTTCGATATTGCCGAATTTGGGATCCGGCAGAATATCGCGCTTGGGTACTTCACGACGACGTGGCATGGCAACCTCTCAAAATTACATTTCAGTTGAGGGATGATGCGTGAGGCATCAACCTTCGCGGCCGCCCATCTGAACGGCCACTTACTTGAACGGCGATCAAGCCGCTTTCGGACGCTTGGTACCGTACTTGGAACGGCTCTGCTTACGATCCTTGACACCCTGTGTATCCAGCGATCCGCGAACGGTGTGGTAACGCACACCCGGCAAGTCCTTGACACGACCGCCGCGAATCAGAACCACGGAGTGCTCCTGAAGGTTGTGCCCCTCACCGCCGATGTACGAAATGACTTCGAAGCCATTCGTCAGACGAACCTTGCAGACTTTACGCAGCGCGGAGTTCGGCTTTTTCGGCGTGGTCGTGTAAACACGGGTGCAGACGCCGCGCTTTTGCGGGCAATTCTCCAGTGCCGGCACTTTGCTCTTGCTACGTACGGCCTCGCGCGGCTTACGCACGAGCTGGTTAATGGTTGGCATATCCGATCCCTAAATTTCCTGCAGCGACAGCCTTTGAGTGAGCATGGACTCTGCAAAAAAAACCAAGGCGGACCAAGGGCCGCCTTAGCGATTTTGTTATAACAGGCAGAAGCAATGGTTAGCCCCGGCCGACAAAGACCCAGCATTCTAGGGTCTATCAAGAACCAAGTCAAGCCACAGGAGCATCCTGCGCATTCTCGACGATCGGAGCCGCATCGTCGACCAAGGCGGGTGCGTTAGCCTGATCGATGCCCGCCGCATTGCTCTTGCGCATCCGGTGATACGCCAGACCGGTGCCCGCCGGAATGAGACGACCGACGATGACGTTTTCCTTCAGGCCACGCAGTTCGTCGCGCTTGCCCATGATCGCCGCTTCGGTCAACACCCGCGTCGTTTCCTGGAAGGACGCCGCCGAGATAAACGAGTCGGTGGACAGGGAGGCTTTGGTAATACCTAGCAGTACAGGCTCATAGCTTGCCGGAAGCTTGCCCTCGGCAAGCATGCGGTCGTTTTCATCAAACAGATGCGCGCGCTCAACCTGCTCGCCCCGGATGAACTTGGTATCCCCGGTGTCTAGCACATTTACGCGTCGCAACATCTGGCGAACGATGACTTCGATGTGCTTGTCGTTGATTTTCACACCCTGCAGACGATAAACGTCCTGCACTTCGTCAGTAATGTAAATGGCCAGCGCTTCGACACCCTGCAAACGTAGTATGTCATGCGGGTCAGGCGCGCCGTCGACAATCGACTCACCCTTGTTCACCACCTGACCATCATGCACCAGGACATGCTTGTCCTTCGGAATCAGGTATTCGTGTGCCACGCCCTCAAGGTCGGTAATGACCAGACGCTGCTTGCCCTTGGTATCCTTGCCGAATGAGACAGTGCCCGTAACTTCAGCCAGCATGCCTGCATCCTTCGGTGTGCGGGCTTCAAACAGCTCGGCAACACGCGGCAGACCGCCTGTAATGTCGCGTGTCTTGGCCGATTCCTGCGGCAGGCGGGCGAGCACGTCGCCGACTGAAATCTGTTGACCATCAAGTACCGTAATGATGGCGCCGACCTGGAAAGTGATGGTCACTGCATGGTCACTGCCGTGGATCCTGACTTCATCGCCGTTGGCATCAAACAGTTTGATTTGCGGACGCAAACCCTTGGTTTGCGCCTTGCCACCGCGCTTCGGATCGATCACGACGAGAGTGGACAAGCCGGTCACCTCGTCGATCTGCTTGGCAACGGTAACGCCCTCCTCGACGTTCTCGAACTTGACCAGACCCGAGTACTCGGCAATGATCGGACGCGTATGCGGATCCCAAATTGCCAGTTTGGTACCGGCCCTGACCTGCTGCCCATCGGCCACCTGCAGGGTTGATCCGTAAGGTACTTTGTGCTTTTCGCGTTCGCGGCCATTGTCGTCGGTGATCAAAACCTCCCCGGAACGCGTAATGACGATCTTCTCATCCTTGGCGCTGGTGACGTAGCGCATCGAAGCGGTGAAGCGCACCACACCGGCGCTCTTGGTCTCCACCTGACTGGCTACCGCTGCGCGCGACGCAGCGCCACCGACGTGGAAAGTCCGCATGGTCAACTGCGTCCCCGGCTCGCCAATCGACTGTGCAGCGATCACACCAACCGCTTCGCCGACGTTGACCGGCGTGCCACGGCCAAGGTCACGGCCATAGCACTGGGCACACAGGCCGTAGCGGGTATCGCAGGTCAGTGGCGTGCGCACCTTCACCTCGTCTATGCCGAGCTGGTCAACTGATCACAGAGATCTTCATTGATCAGCGTGCCGGCTTCAATAACGGTTTCATCCGTTTCCGGATTGACGACATCAACGATGGCGACACGGCCAAATATCCGCTCGCGCAAGGCTTCGATGACTTCACCGCCTTCGATCAGCGCTTTCATGGTGACGCCGTTTTCGGTACCGCAATCATTCTCGATGACAACCAGATCCTGCGTCACATCAACCAGACGCCGGGTCAGATATCCGGAATTGGCGGTCTTCAGTGCCGTATCCGCGAGACCCTTGCGTGCGCCGTGCGTCGAGATAAAGTACTGGAGAACATTCAGTCCTTCGCGGAAGTTGGTCGTTATCGGTGTCTCGATAATCGAACCGTCCGGCTTGGCCATCAGGCCGCGCATTCCTGCCAGTTGGCGAATCTGTGCCGCCGAACCGCGCGCCCCCGAATCGGCCATCATGTAGATGGAGTTGAACGATTCCTGCTTGACCTTTTTGCCGTGGCGATCGATCACTTCCTCATGACCCAACTGATCCATCATAACCTTGGCCACCTGATCACCGGTACGGCCCCAGATATCGACGACCTTGTTGTAGCGCTCGCCGTTGGTCACCAGACCATTGGTATACTGGCTTTCGATTTCCTTCACTTCCTTTTCAGCCGCCGTAATGATCTCGCCCTTCTGGGTTGGCACGAGCATGTCATCCGCGCAGATGGAGCTACCGGCCCGGGTCGCCAGAAGGTAGCCATTCTGCATCAGTTTGTCGGCGAAAACGACGGTTTCCTTTAAGCCGCAACGACGGAAAGCGGCGTTGATCAACTTGGAGATTTCCTTCTTCTTGAGCGGCCTGTCGAGAACGCTGAAAGGCAGGCCCTTCGGCAGAATCTCGGAAAGCAGGGCACGCCCGGCCGTCGTGTTGTAGCGGGTGATCGTTTCTTTCCAGCCCTTGTCCTCGTCCTTCTCGTATTCCTTGATGCGCACCGAAATCTTGGCGTGCACATCGAGTTCGCCGGCCTGCATGGCACGCGAGATTTCAGCCAGGTCGGGGAAAATCATCCCTTCACCTTTGGCATTGATCCGCTCGCGCGTCGCATAGTACAGACCGAGAACGATATCCTGGGAGGGAACGATGATCGGCTCCCCGTTGGCTGGCGACAGCACGTTGTTCGAGGCCAGCATCAGCGTGCGGCATTCCATCTGCGCTTCGAGCGACAGCGGGACGTGGACGGCCATCTGGTCACCGTCGAAGTCGGCGTTGAACGCCGCGCAGACGAGCGGATGCAACTGGATCGCCTTGCCTTCGATCAGCGTCGGTTCGAAAGCCTGGATACCCAGGCGGTGCAGTGTCGGCGCCCGGTTGAGCATGATCGGGTGCTCACGGATCACGTCTTCGAGGATGTCCCAAACCACCGGCTCCTGCATTTCGACCATCTTCTTGGCCTGCTTGATGGTCGTCGCCAGACCCATCAGTTCGAGCTTGTTGAAGATAAAGGGCTTGAACAGTTCAAGGGCCATCAGTTTCGGCAGGCCGCACTGATGCAGTTTCAGTTGCGGACCGACGACAATGACCGAACGACCCGAGTAGTCGACGCGCTTGCCGAGCAGGTTCTGACGGAAACGACCGCCCTTGCCCTTGATCATGTCGGCCAGCGACTTCAGAGGACGCTTGTTGGCGCCGGTCATGGCCTTGCCGCGGCGACCGTTGTCGAGCAGCGAATCAACAGCCTCCTGCAGCATGCGCTTCTCATTGCGCACGATAATCTCCGGCGCTTTCAGCTCAAGCAGGCGCTTCAGACGGTTGTTGCGGTTGATGACGCGGCGATAGAGATCGTTCAAATCCGACGTCGCGAAACGGCCACCATCCAGCGGAACCAGTGGCCGCAAATCCGGGGGCAGGACGGGCAGCACCTCAAGAACCATCCATTCCGGCTTGATACCGGATTTCTGGAAGCCTTCAAGGATCTTCAGGCGTTTCGAGAACTTCTTGCTCTTGGTTTCCGAAGTGGTGATTTCCAGCTCAGAGCGCAGCCGATCAACTTCACTGTTCAGATCGATCGATCGCAACAGCTCACGGATGCCTTCAGCACCCATCGCCGCATAAAAGTCATCACCGTACTCTTCAGTTTTGGTCAGGCAATCATCTTCGGTGAGCAACTGACCGCGCGTCAGTGGCGTCATTCCCGGATCGCAAACAACAAATGCTTCGAAGTAGAGCACCCGCTCGATGTCGCGCAAGGTCATGTCAAGAACCATGCCGAGTCGGCTCGGCAGGCTCTTCAGGAACCAGATATGGGCGACCGGCGAAGCCAGTTCAATGTGTGCCATCCGCTCGCGGCGCACCTTGGACAAGGTCACCTCAACACCGCACTTTTCGCAGATCACCCCACGATGCTTGAGGCGCTTGTACTTGCCGCACAGGCACTCGTAATCCTTGATCGGGCCAAAAATCTTGGCGCAGAACAAGCCGTCGCGTTCCGGCTTGAAGGTACGATAGTTTATCGTTTCCGGCTTTTTAACTTCCCCGTAGGACCAGGACCGGATCTTGTCCGGTGAGGCAAGGCCGATAGTAATCGCATCGAACTGTTCTTCCTGCGTTACCTGTTTGAACAAATCAAGCAGTGCTTTCATCTTTCACTCCGTTCGGGGTGATAACCCAAATTCTCCAAACCGCAGCCAGTGCTGCGGCTACTGTCGTTCACCTGCCTTGGCAGACCACTTAATAGCGCTCAAGATCAATATCGATGGCCAGCGAGCGAATTTCCTTGACCAGCACGTTGAAGGACTCCGGCATACCTGCCTCGATCTTGTGATCGCCCTTGACGATGCTCTCATAGACCTTGGTGCGGCCATTCACATCGTCCGACTTGACCGTCAGCATTTCCTGAAGAACATAGGACGCTCCGTAAGCTTCGAGGGCCCACACTTCCATTTCGCCGAAGCGCTGTCCACCGAACTGCGCCTTGCCGCCCAGGGGCTGCTGGGTAACCAGCGAATAAGGGCCAGTCGAACGAGCATGCATCTTGTCATCAACCAGGTGATGCAGCTTGAGCACGTGCATGTAACCGACAGTAACCTGACGCTCAAAACGTTCGCCGGTGCGCCCGTCAAACAAGGTCATCTGCCCGGATTCCGGCATTCCGGCCAGTCTCAGCATGTCCTTGATTTCCTCTTCATTGGCGCCGTCGAACACGGGGGTCGCAAACGGGACGCCCGATTCAAGATTGGCGGCCATTTCGAGGATTTCGGCATCGTTCAGTTCATTGAGTTCCTCTGGCTTGCCATTACTGTTATAGACCTGCTCGAGAAAACCGCGCACTTCCCTGGCGCTGGCCTGGCGGCGCAACATCTCGCCGATCCTGAAGCCGAGACCCTTGGCAGCAAGGCCGAGGTGAACCTCGAGAACCTGACCGACATTCATGCGCGACGGTACACCCAGCGGGTTCAGCACGATATCGACCGGACGGCCATCGGCCATGTACGGCATGTCTTCAACCGGCACGATACGGGATACAACACCCTTGTTACCGTGTCGACCGGCCATCTTGTCACCCGACTGCAGGCGACGCTTGACAGCCACATAGACCTTGACCATCTTCTGCACGCCGGGCGGCAATTCGTCGCCCTGGGTCAGTTTCTTGCGCTTCTCTTCAAAGGCAATATCGAAATCCTTGCGTGTCTGCTCCAGACCTTCGCGCAAGGATTCAAGTTGCTGGGCCACGTCGTCGTCGGCCATGCGGATATCGAACCAGTGGTGCGCATCAATTCCGTCGATGTATTCCCTGGTGACCAGGCTACCCTTGGCCAATCGCTTCGGCCCCCCATTGGCCGCCTTGCCAACGATCAAACGCTCAACCCGGGCAAAAGCGTCACGCTCGACAATACGCAACTGGTCAGCGAGGTCGAGCTTGTAACCGCGCAGGTGGTCGTCGATGATCGACTGCGCGCGCTTGTCGCGCTCGATCCCTTCGCGGGTGAACACCTGAACATCGATGACGGTACCCGCGATACCCGATTGCACACGCAGCGAGGTATCCTTGACGTCGGAGGCTTTCTCACCAAAGATCGCACGCAGGAGTTTCTCTTCCGGCGTCAATTGAGTCTCGCCCTTCGGGGTGACCTTGCCGACCAATACGTCGCCAGCTTCGACTTCTGCGCCGATATAGACGATGCCGGATTCATCAAGGCGGGACAGTTGCGACTCGCCCAGGGAGGCGATATCGCGGGTGATTTCTTCCGGCCCGAGCTTGGTGTCGCGGGCAACGACCGTCAACTCCTCGATGTGAATCGAGGTGAAACGGTCTTCGGCCACGACCCGCTCGGAAATCAGGATCGAATCTTCGAAGTTGTAACCATTCCAGGGCATGAAGGCGATCAGCATGTTCTGGCCAAGCGCCAGTTCGCCCTTGTCGGTCGACGCACCATCGGCAACGACGTCACCCTTGGCAATGTGATCACCAACGCGCACCAGCGGACGCTGATTGATATTGGTGTTCTGGTTGGAACGGGTATACTTCACCAGATTGTAAATGTCGACACCGACTTCACCGGGAACGGTTTCCTCGTCATTGACGCGAACCACGATGCGTGAAGCATCGACATAGTCGACCTTGCCGCCACGCAACGCCTGCACTGCGGTACCCGAATCGACGGCTACCGTCCGCTCGATGCCCGTACCGACCACCGGCTTTTCCGGACGCAAACAGGGAACCGCCTGGCGTTGCATGTTGGCGCCCATCAGTGCGCGGTTCGCATCGTCGTGTTCGAGGAAGGGGATCAGCGACGCGGCAACCGAAACAATCTGTCCCGGTGCAACGTCCATGTATTGAACCCGAGCGGGTTCGGCGAGAATGGTTTCTCCTTTCTCACGGCAGGTTACCAGATCATCGCTGAGCAAATTGTCATCGCCAAGCGCCGCATTGGCCTGGGCAATGATGTAGCCACCTTCGACAATCGCCGACAGATATTCGATCTGGTCGGTCACCTTGCTATCAACCACCTTGCGATAGGGGGTTTCAAGGAATCCATACTCATTGGTGCGGGCAAACAGCGCCAGGGAATTGATCAGGCCGATGTTCGGGCCCTCCGGAGTCTCGATCGGGCAGACACGGCCATAGTGCGTCGGATGCACGTCACGCACTTCGAAGCCGGCTCGCTCACGTGTCAAACCACCCGGGCCAAGTGCCGAGACCCGACGCTTGTGGGTGATCTCGGACAGCGGATTGGTCTGATCCATGAACTGCGAGAGCTGGCTGGAGCCGAAAAACTCCCTGACCGCTGCGCTGATCGGCTTGGCGTTGATCAGGTCGTGCGGCATCAGGTTGTCGGACTCGGCCTGCGAGAGGCGCTCCTTGACAGCGCGTTCAACCCGCACCAGACCGGCACGGAACTGGTTCTCGGCCAACTCACCGACGGAACGTACGCGACGATTACCAAGGTGATCGATATCGTCGATATCGCCGCGGCCATTGCGCAGTTCGACAAGAATCTTGATGACTTCAACGATATCGCGCGGCGAAAGCGTCAGTTGATCACGAATCTCGTTATTTACGCCAAGACTCTTCAACTGGGCTGACAGCGTTTTTGCATCGTCTTCGGTCAGGTTTTCTGCGACCGCGCGAATGCCATAGGACAACTCGCTGAGCAGCAATTCGACGGCTGCAGGGGAACCTCCAGCCGTTTCAATGATGGCGTTGACAATGGGCTCGCGCTTGGACGGGACATGCTTGACCATCACCTTGAATTCAACAACATCCTTGCGCGCGACACGGCGGTTGAACTTCATCCGGCCAACGGCCGAGAGATCGTAACGGTCGTCGGAATAGAAAAGGCCGTTGAAAAGGATCTCCACCGCTTCTTCCGTTGGCGGCTCACCCGGACGCATCATGCGGTAGATGGCGACACGCGCGGCCTGCTTGGTGACTGTTTCGTCGGTACGCAGCGTCTGGGAAATGAAGCCGCCACGATCCAGATCGTTGATATACAGCGTCTGCAATGAATCAACACCCGCCTCAATCAGCTTGGCCAGCAAGGCCTCGGTGATTTCATCATTGGCATTGGCGAGAATCTCACCCGTGTCTTTGTCGATGATATTCTGGGCGATCACCCGGCTGACCAGAAAATCTTCCGGCACGGCAATCTGCTTGATGCCGGCCGCATCGAGCTCACGGATATGCTTGCCGGTAATCCGTTTGTCCTTGGCAACGAGAACCTTGCCGGACTTGTCGCAGAAATCGAAACGCGCCACCTCGCCGCGCAAGCGCTCGGGAACGAGATGGAACTCGATGCCCTGCTTGCCGATCTGGAAGGTATCAAAGTCGAAGAATTCGCGCAGTATTTGCTCCGGCGTCAGGCCAATGGCCTTGAGCAGGGTGGTCACCGGCATCTTGCGTCGACGGTCAACGCGGAAGAACAGGATATCCTTCGGATCAAACTCGAAATCCAGCCACGAACCGCGATAGGGGATCACCCGGGCCGAGAAGAGCAGCTTGCCGGAACTGTGCGTCTTGCCCCGGTCATGTTCAAAGAAGACGCCGGGCGAGCGGTGCAACTGCGATACGATGACCCGCTCGGTACCGTTGATGACAAATGAACCGGTCGTCGTCATCAGCGGAATCTCGCCCATGTAGACTTCCTGTTCCTTGACTTCCTTGATGGTATCGGGAGTCTCGCGATCAAGAATGATCAGGCGGACTTTCGAGCGCAAGGCCGAAGCGAAAGTCAAACCACGCTGCTGGCATTCCTTGACGTCGAAGGCGGGCTCGGCCAGTGCAAAGCTGACAAACTCCAGCCGGGCATTGCCACTGTGACTCACTATCGGGAAAATCGAGGAGAACGCGGCTTGCAGCCCCTGGTTCTTGCGCTGGGCAGGCGGAACAGCCGCCTGCAGGAAAGCGGTAAAAGAATCCAGTTGCGTCGCCAGCAAGAACGGGACATCAAGCACATTGGCGCGCTTGGCGAAACTCTTGCGGATACGTTTTTTCTCGGTAAAGGAGTAGGTCATGGTCGCTCCGAGCTCAGAAAGCAAAATCCTCTAGCGCATCCCGTCAAGAGTCAGCAGACTCAAGTCGGTTCGCAACGGACAAACGAAATAACGATTGGTCAGAAGAAGCGGACACATCCGCTAACTGCATCACAGCCATTCGTGCTTGCGTTTGCACGTTAACAAAACTGCACATTCAATCGGTAGAAACAACGCTGTAACCAGGTCGTTTCCGGAAAAGCACAAAAGGGCTGGTCGCCAAAAAGCGGCCAGCCCTGCCTGCATGGCCGGGACTATTTGATCTCGGCCTTGGCGCCTGCGTCCTCAAGCAACTTCTTGAGGGCTTCAGCATCAGCCTTGGTAATCGCCTCCTTGACGGCCTTAGGCGCGCCATCAACCAGATCCTTGGCTTCTTTCAGGCCAAGACCGGTGGCCGCGCGAACGACCTTGATCACTTCAACCTTCTTCTCGCCAAAACTTTGCAGCATGACGGTAAATTCGGTCTGTTCTTCAACGGCAGCAGCAGCCGCAGCCGGGCCAGCAACAGCCATGGACGCAGCGGAAACGCCAAACTTCGTTTCGAAGGCCTTGACCAGATCGTTCAGATCCATAACGGTCATGCTGCCAACGGCTTCGAGGATGTCTTCTTTGGTAATTGCCATAATCAATAAACTCCTAAATCTGTTTACAAGTAAAAGTGCTCAATGGGCTTGCGCAAGAGAGTTCAGACGACTGCTCCCTCACGTTGCTTGGCCAGCGCAGCCAGCGCACAGGCCAGACCGGTAACCGGTGCCTGCATGATGCCGAGCAGTTTGGCCAGCAGTTCATCGCGGCTCGGGATCGAGGCCAGTGCTTGCACGCCGGCCTTGTCGAGAACCTTGCCGGCATATCCGCCAGCCTTCAGAACCAGCTTTTCATTGGTTTTCGCAAAGTCATTCAGCACTTTTGCGGCAGCAACCGGATCCTGGGAAATGCCATAAATCAAGGGACCCGTCATGTGACCGGCGAGGTCAGCAAACGCGCTGCCGGTGACCGCGCGACGCACCAGAGTATTTTTCAACACGCGCAGGTACACGCCAGATTTGCGAGCCTGCGCACGCAGCCTGGTGAGGTGAGCCACTTCAAGACCACTATACTCAGCCACGATGATTGTCTGGGCGTTAGCTACCTGAGCCGACACCTCAGCCACAACGGCTTTTTTTTCATCCAGATTGAGACCCATGGGCCCTTCCTCCTATCAAGTCAACACACGAAAAGCCCGGCTGGGCATTCGCACCTACGGCGACCTGAACCAGAAGCATCCGCAGCTCTACAACAGCAACTGCAAAAAATTCCTGTTCGGGATTCACCGTCTACGCAGGCCGCTTAACACACTTAAGCCTTCAGGCATTGTTCTGTCTTCCGGCACCTGCGGTCTTTGACGATCTGCCGGCGCAACAGCCCGCCGGCAGCCCAAAGTTCTATGCGGAGCCGATTCATTGGCTCCATTAACATACTTACAGTGTGGTCGAATCCACACGAACGCCCGGACCCATGGTGCTGGATACGGCAATTTTCTTCAGATACTGGCCCTTAGAACTGGCCGGCTTGGCCTTGGTCAGCGCCTCGATCAGGGCCTTCAGGTTCTGCTCCAGCTTTTCAGGAGCAAAGGAAGCACGACCAATCGTGCTATGCACGATGCCACCCTTGTCGGTACGGTACTGGACCTGTCCGGCCTTGGCATTCTTGACGCCAGTAGTAACATCCATGGTTACCGTGCCCACCTTCGGATTCGGCATCAGACCGCGCGGCCCGAGGATCTGGCCAAGCTGACCGACGACGCGCATGGCATCAGGCGTGGCAATGACCACGTCGAAGTTCATGTTACCGGCCTTGATATCTGCGGCGAGATCCTCAAAACCGACGATATCGGCACCGGCTGCCCTGGCGGCATCTGCCTTCTCACCCTGG
This sequence comes from Candidatus Propionivibrio dominans, assembly GCA_016709335.1. Lineage (GTDB taxonomy): Bacteria > Pseudomonadota > Gammaproteobacteria > Burkholderiales > Rhodocyclaceae > Propionivibrio > Propionivibrio dominans. The sequence goes on from JADJNC010000024.1 coordinate 45,529, forward strand.
GCGAAAACGGCGACACGGACGGTCTTGCCGGTACCGGCCGGCAACACGACCGAACCACGAACCAGTTGATCGGATTTGCGTGCGTCGATACCGAGGCTGACGGCAACGTCGATCGACTCGTCAAACTTGGCAGTGGCAAAGTCCTTGGCCAGCTTCAGTGCGTCGCCAACGGCGTAGCTCTTGTTGCGGTCAACCTTGCCCTGGAAGGCTTTTTGGCGCTTGCTCAGAGTTGCCATGTTATATGCCCTCCACGGTAATGCCCATCGAACGGGCGCTGCCGGCGATCGTGCGCACCGCCGCATCCATGTCGGCAGCCGTCAGATCAGGCATCTTCTGGGTGGCGATCGCTTCGCACTGGGCACGGGTCAGCTTGCCAACCTTGTCGGTATGGGGCTTCGGACTTCCCTTTTGAATGCCAGCCGCCTTCTTGATCAGAATGGTCGCCGGCGGCGTTTTCATGATGAAGGTGAAGCTCTTGTCCGCGAAGGCGGTAATCACCACCGGAATCGGCAGACCCGGCTCCAGACCCTGGGTCTGAGCGTTGAAGGCCTTGCAGAATTCCATGATGTTCAGGCCACGCTGACCCAGCGCGGGACCGATCGGGGGCGAGGGGTTGGCCTTGCCCGCCGGCACTTGCAGCTTGATGAAGCCGACAATTTTCTTTGCCACGGTATAGCTCCTTTAAATGGGTGCAAACGCGCTTTTCAGGGCGCTCCCCAACGACAAATGCGGCCCGGGGGCCGCCCTGCTGCGGCGCACTAAATCAGCACGCCACGATTCAAGCTGAATCAGGCCGTATTTCAGGCTTTTTCGACCTGACCAAATTCCAGTTCCACCGGCGTCGCGCGACCGAAAATGGTCACTGAGACACGCAGGCGATTCTTTTCATAATTGACGTTCTCAACCGAGCCATGAAAATCGGTAAACGGACCGTCCTTGACGCGAACAACCTCACCCGGCTCGAACAGCACCTTGGGACGCGGTTTCTCGACGCCGTCCTGCATCTGTTGCATGATCTTCGCGACTTCCTTCTCGGAAATCGGAGTCGGCTTGTTGGCAGAACCGCCGACAAAACCGGTCACTTTCGGCGTGCTTTTGACGAGATGCCAGGACTCGTCGTTCATCTCCATTTCAACCAGCACGTAGCCGGGAAAGAATTTTCGTTCGGAGATACTTTTCTGGCCCAGTTTCAATTCGACCACTTCCTCTACCGGCACCAGCACGCGTCCGAATACATCCTGCATTCCCTGACGCTGAATGCGTTCGTCAAGCGCACGTTGCACGCTCTTTTCGAAGCCCGAATAGGCATGAACGACATACCAGCGCTTGCTCATGTTTTTCTCCATCCAAGAACCAGGTCGTACAACACCCACTCCAGGCTCTTGTCAGTCAGCCAGAGAAAAAACGCCATGATGACAACGAAGGCAAACACCAGACCCGTGGTTTGCAGCGTTTCCTTGCGTGTCGGCCAGACAACCTTTTTCGCCTCGTTCGTCGCCTCTTTGGCAAAACCAAAGAACTGGCGTCCCGGCTCGGTCTGCCACGCTACGGCGGCAGAAAGACCAACGCCGGCGAGTACGGCCAGCACGCGCAGAATCATTGCCTGCTCGGCAAGCAGGTAAAAGCCAGCGACACCAGCAACCAGTAACAACAGCGCCAACGCAAACTTGATTTTATCGGCCATTTCGTCAGCTTAATTTATAGTGGTGGCAGGGGCAGAGGGAATCGAACCCCCAACCTTCGGTTTTGGAGACCGACGCTCTGCCAGTTGAGCTATACCCCTGCAGCAGAGACAAAGAGCGCCCCGTTGCCGGAACGCACTAGCGTCCTTGTACCTTTATTCGATGATCTTGGCGACGACGCCGGCGCCGACGGTACGACCGCCTTCACGGATGGCGAAACGCAGACCTTCTTCCATGGCGATCGGGTTGATCAGCTTGACCGTCATCTGGATGTTGTCACCCGGCATCACCATCTCGACACCTTCCGGCAGGGAGATCGCGCCGGTCACGTCGGTGGTGCGGAAGTAGAACTGCGGACGGTAGTTGTTGAAGAACGGGGTGTGACGACCGCCTTCGTCCTTGGACAGGACGTACACTTCTCCGGTGAAGTGGGTGTGCGGGTTGATCGAGCCCGGCTTGGCCAGCACCTGACCGCGCTCGACTTCTTCGCGCTTGGTGCCGCGCAGCAGTACGCCAACGTTGTCGCCAGCCTGTCCCTGGTCAAGCAGCTTGCGGAACATTTCGACGCCGGTGCAGATGGTCTTGACGGTGGGCTTGATGCCGACGATTTCGATTTCTTCGCCAACCTTGACGATGCCGCGTTCGACACGGCCGGTGACGACGGTACCGCGTCCGGAGATCGAGAAGACATCTTCGATCGGTAGCAGGAAGGGTTTGTCAACGACGCGTGCGGGTGTCGGGATGTAGCTGTCGAGGGCATCGGCCAGGCGCATGATCGAGGCTTCGCCCAGGTCGCCGGTGTCGCCTTCGAGGGCTTTCAGGGCGGAACCCTTTGATGATCGGGATGTCGTCGCCGGGGAATTCGTACTTGGAGAGCAGTTCGCGAACTTCCATTTCGACGAGTTCGAGCAGTTCTTCGTCGTCAACCATGTCGCATTTGTTGAGGGGACGATGATGTACGGTACGCCGACCTGGCGCGCCAGCAGGATGTGTTCGCGGGTCTGCGGCATCGGGCCGTCGCGGCCGAGCAGACGAGTATGGCGCCGTCCATCTGGGCGGCGCCGGTGATCATGTTCTTGATGTAGTCGGCGTGGCCCGGGCAGTCAACGTGGGCGTAGTGGCGGTTGGCGGTTTCGTATTCAACGTGGGCGGTGTTGATGGTGATGCCGCGTGCCTTTTCTTCCGGCGCCGCGTCAATCTGGTCGTAGGCCTTGGCCTCTCCACCAAACTTCTTCGACAGGATCGTCGTGATCGCCGCCGTCAGCGTCGTCTTGCCATGATCAACGTGACCAATCGTGCCAACGTTTACGTGCGGCTTCGTACGCTCAAATTTTGTCTTGGCCATTGCCGGTACCTCTAAACGTTAGATGTTGAAAAAAACCTTCAAACCATAAACCTTGGTGCCCATGGGCAGGATTGAACTGCCGGCCTCTCCCTTACCAAGGGAGTGCTCTACCACTGAGCTACATGGGCATCCTGCTTGCAATACAAATCAAATTTCCAGAAGCAAAGTGGAGCGGGTGAAGGGAATCGAACCCTCGTCTTAAGCTTGGAAGGCTTCAGCTCTACCATTGAGCTACACCCGCGCAACCATTTACCCGCAGCACAACCAGTCCAAACCTCATTCAGCGGCATTTTGGTGGAGGGAGAAGGATTCGAACCTTCGAAGGCAGAGCCCAGATTTACAGTCTGATCCCGTTGACCGCTTGGGTATCCCTCCAACTCGCAACCGGAAATTGTGACGTGCCGGTCAAGGATTGTCAAACAGTTTTTTTCGGATCGGGCCATAGTATAGCAGAAATCGTGCCGACAATTTTCATATCGGATACTTTTTCCGCTTGGATTTCAAATGCATCAGCATGGCAGGCGAATACAATGGGAAGCCCAACCTAGGAGCAAGCGGTTTTGTCTGCCCTACCCCCTGAATCCGACAGCGGCGCCGATGCGCAAGCGATACCGCAAACCCGTCCACATCTGCGCCAACTGGCCTTGCAGTGCGCTGCAGCATTCGCGGTGCTCTCCCTGGCCTGGCCATACTTCGTCATGCGCAATGAAATACTGCCGTGGCCGGCAACCGCGCTGGCCATCGGTGCAGTCGCCCTGCTGCTGGCCAGCCTCACCCGCCAACCCTGGTGGTGGCGGCTGATCCATATGCTGTTCGCCCCACTGGCCTGGGCTGTTGCCTCACTGTCGATTGACCCCGGCTGGTTTTTTCTGGCCTTCATCATGCTGCTGCTGGTTTATCGCGGCGCACTGACTGGCCAGATTCCGCTTTTTCTCTCCAGCAAGGATACGCCAGCCGCCCTCGCAGAGCTCATGTCAGAGCGTCCGGGCACGCGCTTTATAGACCTTGGGGCAGGCATCGGCAGCGTACTGCGCCCGCTGGCCAGGGCGCTACCGGAGGCACAACTCACCGGGATCGAAAATGCCCCCGCCACCTGGCTGGCCGGCTATCTGCGCACTGCCGGTCTGCCTAACTGCACGTGGCGCTGGGGAGACATCTGGCGTACCAGCCTCGCGGAGTACGATGTCGTTTACGCTTTTCTCTCCCCGGCTCCGATGCCGGCGCTATGGGCAAAGGTCGAGCTTGAAATGCCCCCGGGAAGTCTGTTCATCAGCAACAGCTTTCCCGTTCCAGGAGTTGCAGCCAGCCGCATAGTCGAGATTGACGATGCGCGGCAAACCCGGCTTTACTGCTACCGGCGCTGACCAAGGCTATGGAAGCCTCCGGCCATGGCGGTCGACGAGCGACAATTCCGGAGTGCACTGACGAGGCGTCTGCAGGCAGGCAAGCCCACCCTGATCAGGGCATGACTTTCGATAACATGCGCTTTGACCATGGTGGCCAATGAAAATGGGGTTATGATGGCTTCCACCTGTCACCATTCCTGGCGTCAGGAGCATCAAGCAGCGACGTTTTACGTTAAGATGAATTCATTTCAAGGACTGGAGTTACGACATGGCGAACAACACTGATTCAAACAACCCGATGGACTTCGCCCAAAACCTCTGGGAAAAAATGGGCTTTTCGCTGCCGGGCATGGTCACCCCGACTTTCGACGTTGACGAACTTGAAAAACGGCTGGTCGATCTCAAGACAGTCGAAAGCTGGCTCAAGATGAACCTGTCGATGCTGCAGATGACCATCAAGACGCTTGAGATGCAATGCTCCACGCTCAATGCCGTCCGCCAGATCGGCAACATCAAGCCTGATCAGGTCATGGCTTCAGCACTCCCGTTTGCCAAGGCGCCGGCTGAAGCCGGCGACGATGACAGTGCCGCCGATCCATTGCAGTCAGCCATGTGGCCATGGGCGCTGATGCAGAAGATACAGACGCAAATGCAAGAGGCGATGGAGAAACAGGCCGCTGCGCTGACTTCGACAGATTCAACGAGCACCAAAGCCGATAAATAGTCGAGCTGATGCTTGGTGGCTTAGCCCGTTGCCGGCCGGCTGTTTGCTGTTTATTTCGATCACCCGGCAAGCGATTTATCAGCAGTCGAACTCCCCAGCAAGATCTTGAGCCCTCGCTTCGCCTGGAACTGCTTCGGGACAATTCAGCAGGTGTTTACCGACGAGGCTCGCAACGCTCCAGCCATTTCGCGTCCATATCGATCAACCCGCCTTTTTTCAGAGCCTGGTCGAGAAAGTAGCCGCGAAACAGCCAGCCGGCGGTTCCATGCTGATTCGACCACGGCGTTTCCCATTCCTCGACGGCCACACGGATGCGCAACACATCCACTTCACGCACATCGGCATCGTTCTCGACGCAAGGCGTAGCCGCGGCAACTCGCACCCAGTCCTCACGCGAATAGGCCGACACCTGCTTGCCGATATTCGGGCATCGACCCGCCAACCGGCGCTCGTGGCCCATATCGGCAATCGAACCTTTCAGCCAGTACGTCGGCGTCTTGAGAACGAGGCCAACACCCCCTTCGCGGAACATGACGCAATCGCCCAATTGGGGGCCGGAGGAAGCCGGTGGCGCTGACGGCAGCTCATCGGCCGAAGCAGAAAAGGCCATCACCAGCGCACACAGAAAAAACAGCCCGGGCAACCTCATGGCCGTCTTCATTGAGAAACGTTCAATCACCATCCCTCTGCATTCGAGGGACTGAACTCAGCAGCCAATGCTCAACGCACTTCATCGAGCGCTTGCAGGCCGAGGGTGCCGACCAGACCGGCTCGATATTCCGCTGAGCCGACACGTACCCGCTCGCCCTGAGCCTGTTCGCGACGCGCCGCAAGCCCGAGGCGATTCGCCACCCCGGCGTTGTCGGGATTGTCGAGAAACTCGTAAAGCGAAGCCACAACCCGCTTCAGGCGAGCCTCGTCACTGCGCTGTTTGGTATCCAGACGGGCTGCGTACCAGTCACTGGCGAGCACGCTTTCGCGCGTAAACAGGGAACATCTCACGCAACTCCGGCGACTCCAGCCCATGGCCTTGTTCGGTTCGTCCATGCGCCATGATTTCAAGCAAGGCTCTTAACGGCGGGCAGGCCATCGAAATACTGCCATCGGTGAAATAGCTTTCGGCAACGCGTTGATGCGTTGCGACGATATTGGCCATGCCATCGGCAAAAATGTCCATGTCCTGTAGCTCGGGGCGCAGCATTTCATCGGTAAATACCGCATGGGGATGCAGAAATATTCGGCCAAAGAAAGTGCTGGCAAAACGGGCTGTCATCCGGTAGCCGAGCCGGCTGGAGAGAACGGGCTGGCCGCCGTGCTCGAAATCGGCAACGCGCTCCAGCGCGCCAATGGCGATCAGGTTTTGCGCGCTGCGCTCGCTCGGGCTCATGCGTGAAAAAACCTCGGGCACCAGCAGACTGACGTCGTGATCGACGCGAACGTTCGGCCCGACATAGCCGGCGCAGGAAACCCAGCCGTCGTAACCGGTGAGCGCGTATGAGACGAAGGCGGCATTCAGGTCGATGATTGCCGGGAGCGCATTGAACGGCGCCTTGGTCAGCGCGCCTTCGGAACCCGCACCCGTCGTTGACGGCGACTTTCCGGTCATCGAGCTGATGAACTCCATAAACAGCTCGGGCAACTCCATGTAGTGCAGAGGGTTGTATGGACAAAGCGGCCGGATACCCTCGTCCGGAGGGTTGTTGCGCCGCCCGGCAGCGACCACATGCACCGGCGTAATCAGCGGCTCGGCGCTTGACTGCCGGCGAAACAGGCGCATGGCCAGTTCGGCGGTGGCGGTATCTTGCGGGCGCGCGATATCGGGGCGCAACTGGAGATAGCGAGGGTTCTTCGTCGGCTTGCCGTCGACCAGGCGCGAGTGCGCCGAGGAAACGAAATACTTCGGCGACGAACCCTCGGGCGCCTCGGCAGCGGCTTGAATCAATTGCTGCATGGGTGTGGTAAAGGCACTGAATCCAATGGAATCATCAACCAGCTCACGCGCATCCGCACCTTCAAGCGGCTCGAAGTTGGAGATAAAGGTACCGGGTGTCGCGATATCGGCTTCAGCCTGGCGATCATAGCCGCGGTGGACCGCGTCATCCGGTCTCTGGAACAGACGACGCTCGCAGTTTTGCACAAATTTCCGGGAAAACGCCCCAGGCTCTCCGGCAACCAGCCCGGCTGGAGCGACCACGCTGGCCGTGATGTCGTCTTCGGTCTGCACCTTGATGGCCGGATGGAAGTCATGACGCAAACCGAACACGCGCCAGGAACCATCTTTCTCGAAACCGACACGCAGGGTATTGACAATCAGCGTGCTGCCTCTGAGCTTCAGCGCATATCCCGGTCGGCCGTTGATGAGGTCGACCGAATAATAACTTCGCCAGTCGTCGCCCCACTCAGCCCGATGGAAACGCTTGACCACGAAGACAAGCTCTTTGACGTGTTGCGGTATGGCGCGCAGCCAGGTGTTGTAATCCTCTTTGTAATCGCGGCTGGACGGTGTCAGCAGCTTGATGACGCTACCCATCGAGCGTTCATTGCTCAGGATCAGGCGATGATCGACACCGCATTTTTCGGGATCGCTGAAGCGTTCGGAGAAATCGCGCGCAAGAATGGCGGCGACCGCATCCATATCCTTTTCAAGGTCGGCCACATAAACATAGCCGGCGAGAATCGCATCCGATATCGCCTTGGATATCTCCGATTTGCCCCCGCCGGAAACGGTAGCCGGCTTGTGACAGGTCGTCACTTCTGCCGATGTTCCGACGAGGTTCCAAAGACGCGGATTGGCACTCAATGGCTCCATATGCATCCGGTAGCCATTGGGTCCCAGGTAGGTTTTCCCCGCCTGCAGCCTGATCGAGGATGTCTTGCCATCAGGCGTCGTCCACGAGACGTTTTGCGAACGCAGACTGAACGTCGATTTTTCCGGCACCAGAACGATGTGCGAATGCATGCGATCGAGCGCATGCCCTGCGGGTTGAAGGGCAAAGCGTTCGGAATCGCGCGCCAGCACCTCCTGCAGAGAGTAACTGTCGCCAGCCGTCAGATCGGTGTACTCCAGTCCTTCGTTGTAACTCGGAAAAACCAGCGCCCCGCCGGAATGTTCTTCCTCGGCTGAGCCGAAGAGATTTGCCGAATAGCTGATCTGCGTCTTCACTTCCTTCTTGCAGTAACCGAAATAATTGTCAGCGATGATCGTTACAATGACCCCGCGCGCATCTCGCGCGCACAATTTGAATGCGCTTCCTCCGTTATACAGCTCGCTTTCGCTCTTGTAGCACATTCCGTCGCGGCGTTGCAGCGGCGTCGCGGCATCCCAGTGGGGAAGACCGAGCAGGTGCTTGGGCACATGCGTCAGGTGCGGCGCGAGAATCACGCAACCGGTATGCCCGGTCCAGCTATCGGGGTCGAGCGAGGCATCATTCTCCGGCAAGTAAGGATCGCCGGCATTGCCAAAAATACTTTCAACGAAATCAAGATTGGCCACCAGCGCCCCGGGAACGAAGAAGCGGGTTTCCAGGCGCTTCTCCGTAGTAAAGCCGGGAACAGCAGGCACCACCAAGGGACGCAGGAGCAGGGAGACAAAACACTTGGCCGGCACCATCTCGCAGGCAGTAAATGGCAACTGCAGCGATTCATCCGGCGGAGTGAGCGCCAGGGCAAGCAGCCGGGAAAACGCCACCTTCGGCACGGCCAGCTTGTCGTCGGGAATCGGCAAACCGCCTTCAACGAGGTGAAAAACTCCAGCCGTGGTGCGACGATCACTGGCCGGATTGTGCAGCACGCCGTTGCGCAGACGATAGCTGCTGAGCAAGGGCGACTTGAAAAAGTCGCCGTGGGCCGGCAGCGACAGGCCGCGCGCCAGACCGGGCTGATCGAGCACCAGGGTACGGCCCGGCAGATGGGGTGCCGGACCGACATCCGCCAGATACTCCTTGAGAAAATTCTGGATCCGCGTATCGGTCGGGCACAGGCGATCACTCAGGCGGCGACTCTGCTCCCTTTGGCGTGCGAGGATCGGTGCCATCAAGCCGGTCAACGATGCACCGTCGGCGCCGGTGGCGAGCGGCAGACCGAGCAGCGCGAGACGCAGATTGATCGCGGCATTCAGGTCTTCGGGAGCAATGGAGGGAGGGGCTGCTGCGGTATTGATGAGGGAATCCATGTTTGTACTCAGTGAAAGTGGTCATAACACAGTCAGTATAAGGGCGCGGACACAATAATCCTGCGCCTCGCAAACACCGACAGACATTTGAAGCGTCCAGGATTGGCTGGAAATTGAACCCTGGCTTAGAGCGCTCAGACTGCGATAATGTTCCCATGATCAGAGATTCACATGACAATTACGTGACAGAAACTCCCCTGCTACACGAAGAGAAGGGAGAACTGTCACTCCACTTCGGGTTTCCGACGATCCAGAGTCGCATGCTCAAGGCCGACCCGGCACGGCTGGTACTCGACTATACGCGCACCATGATGGGATTCCTGCTCTTTCAGCCGAAGCCTCAACGCATCGCCATGATCGGCCTTGGCGGGGGTTCGCTGGCCAAGTACTGTCACCTCAAGCTACCCGACAGCGACTTCACCGCAATTGAAATCTCTCGCGAAGTGATCGCGCTACGCAAGGCGTTCTCCATTCCGGAGGACGACAGCCGTTTCCGGATTGTCTGTGCCGATGGCGCAGAATTCATGCGCGGTGAAATCGAATCAATTGACGTCATCCTGCTCGATGGATTCGATAGCGGCGGACAACCAGAGCAATTATGCACAGCGGCTTTTTACGATCACTGTCATGCCGCATTGCGCACGGGGGGAATATTCGTCGCCAACCTGTGTGCCGACGATGCCGCCTGCAGCAGCCATATCGCCAGAATCGACGACTCGTTTTACGGCAAGACACTCGTCGTCGACGCGGATGAGGGCGAGAACAGAATTGTCTTTTCCTGCAAGGGTGCACGCTTTCCGCCAACACTCAAAGAGTTGACCGAGCGCTTGCGCACACTCGAAGCGTCCCACCCGGTTGAACTCGACAGGACGACGCAGAAAATCCTCCGCCGTGAGCAAGCGCGACGCGGGGGGCGCAAAGGACGCCGCTGATCCCCGCGCACCGTTATCTTCACGTCAGGTAGCGGGCTTGCATGTTCCTGATCAGATGGACGAATCTGGATTCCGGCTTTTGCCCCAATGGAAATACCCTTGGGGTGCGCCGGAATGACGATGGGTTTCTAGAACAAATTTACCCTGTGGATCGTGCCCAGACGAGCGAGATCCGGATTCTCCTGCCAGCCACGCCGCTCCGGACTGGACAGCGCGTAGTCGCGACTTTCCTCCGCCGTCTGTTCCTGGAAGGTTTCGATCATCCTGCGTAAATAGTTTTGGAAGGGCAGCATCGTTCCGAAGAAAAGAACCGACTGCCGGCGCTGAACGAACAATGTCGGAAAATTCTCGATGTCCAGATCACCCATTTCGTCGGCATGCTCTTCAATATCCAGCCAGCGAAACCGGGTACCCGGAAACTGAGCTGCCAGCGCATTGAAACCCGCCTTGTAATCACGGCAGGTACCACACCATTCGGCGCACAGACAGATCACCAGAAACTCTTCGGAAGCCTGATCATCCCTGCTCGTGACGGCTTGTTGATGTAAGCTCATGAAGCTACCCGAAATATCTCAATGGAAAGCTCGTCCCCGCACCCGATTCACATGGACGACACGGGCCGTTATCAAGAATTGAAAACCGGATAATCCGTATAGCCTGCAGGCCCCGGGGTATAGAAGGTGTCAGGATCAGGTGTGTTCAGCGGCGCGCCGGCCTTGATGCGGGCCGGCAGGTCCGGATTGGCCAGAAAACTTGTACCGAAGGTAACGGCGTCCACTTTCCCTTCAGCAACGGCGATGCCGGCCTCGTCGCCGGTGTAACCCATATTGCCAATCAGCACCCCCCGGTAATGCGCGCAAACAGGCGTCATGACATCACCGCTTTGCTGCTGGAAGAAATCACTGCGCATGACATGAAGATAGGCCAGATCAAACGCGTTCAGCCGTTCGGCAAGCCAGGTGGATAAACCGATCGGGTCGCTGTCGATCATGCTGTTGTAACTGTTGAGCGGCGAAATACGCAGCCCGACCCGATCGCTGCCCCACACGCCACTGACGGCTTCGATCACTTCAAACATCAGCCGCGCCCGGTTTTCAAAAGAGCCCCCGTAAGGCCCAAACCGCTTGTTGGCCCCGTCGCGCAAAAACTCATCGAGCAGGTAGCCGTTGGCGCCATGTACTTCAACACCGTCAAAACCCGCCGCCTGCGCATTTTCTGTCGCCTTCTTGAAGCCATTGACAATGCCCGGCAGTTCATCATCGCGCAACTCGCGCGGGACGACATAAGGCTTCTTTCCCTCGGGAGTAAGAACCTCGTCGCCACTAATGGCGATCGGGCTCGGCGCCACCGGCTGCGCGCCGTCGTTGAGCAGCGGATGGCACGCCCGCCCGCCATGCCAGATCTGCAGGAAGATCCGGCCACCGGCCGCATGCACGGCATCGGTGGTCAGCTTCCAGCCCGCGACCTGGGCAGGGGAGTAGATTCCCGGCTCCATCCAGAATGACGAGTTTCCGGCCATCGCCATGGTCGCCTCTGCGATGATCAGACCGGCACTGGCGCGCTGGGCATAGTATTCGGCCATCATCGCATTCGGGTCGTGCCCGGCGCTGGCCCGGCAGCGTGTCAACGGCGCCATAAAGATGCGATTCGGCACTGTCAGTGCGCCAACCTTAAGCGGATTGAATAGCGTGGTCATAAACTTGGATCTCCTGAGATTTGGCGAACGACATAGTAACGCAAATGGCGGGCTTGAGAATCAGGGCAAATGAGCAAGGCCACTGATCAACGAGCCTGATCCGGACATGAGCGGAGCCGAAGCGACATAAGCCGTACAATGGCGCCTGGCCAACAGAGCACACCCCGCCATGAGCAAAGGTTTTTGCTGTATCGGACTTTTCAACCCCAAGACGCCTGAGAACGTCGGTTCAGTGCTGCGTGCCGCCGGCTGCTATGGCGTCAATACGGTTTTCTATACCGGCGTTCGTTATGATCGTGCCAAAGAGTTCGTTACCGACACCAAGAAAGTTCACCAGAAAATTCCGCTGATCGGCATTGAAGACCTGAAGCAGGTCATCCCGCTCGGCTGCACGCCGGTGGCCATTGAGCTGGTCAAGGGCGCCAGGCCGCTACCCGAATACACCCACCCCGAGCGAGCGTTTTACATTTTCGGCCCGGAAGACGGAACGCTCGACAAATCGCTTCGCGCCTGGTGCACCGACGTGGTATATATCCCCACCGTGGGCTGCATGAATCTCGCCGCAACGGTCAACGTCGTACTCTACGACCGCCTGGCCAAAGCACTCAGGCTGGAATAGCCGGCAACGCTGTAATGATGACCCAGGGCATCGATCTGGATTTACCGATCAAGTTCATTAAAGGCAGCAAGCGACCCATCCCGGTTGCGGACGCTCGGGCTTGTGAAAGGAAGTCGTTCAACCTTGCACGTAACCAGCGCCGGAGCGCAGCGTAGGGTACCAAAAGGCGCAGCATGGCGGCGTCCAATTGAAGGACTCGTTAGCCAACAGGGCTGCGCCAAACATGGACATGCGGGCCTTCGTGTTTTGTCTCCCACCAGCATTCAAGCTCGGCGAAGGCGGCGATGAGTTGTGCCGCGACCTCCTCCGGGGGTATACGACCACTTCAGAGTGTAAAGAGTCTCCGCCCAGGGTTTGCTGATCTGGAACCAGGTACGCATTGAACCGCCCCGCCAGCGTTGCAGCCTGCCACTGGCGGGGCAATGCTGCGGCTCCAGAAACTCGGGGTCAATTTTTTTTCCAAAAAATTCGCAGCCATCGGAAGGGGCCTCGCCAAAATTCACTACGAAGCGAGGACTGTGGGATTTGTCCCACTGAATTTCAAACACCTGAAGCTTGTTTCCATTCGTGCGGCGAAACGGAACAAAGAGCGATGAAGCCTTCCCACGGACAAAACCCCGTTCCAGAGCGAACGGATAGAACGAGGCTTTGATAGCATCTCGAAGTGGCGTGGCGCGGCTCATTCTTGTTGACTACGTTCAAGCTCAGGGGCGCTGCGCAGCTTCATCGCGCAGCGTTCCTTGGGGCGCAGTGTCGGGCGTAACCTGAGGGTGCGACCTGCCTTTGGAAACGAACCAGCGGAGAACCTTGACCCACATCGACCACTTCCGGACATTCGGGGACACGCCAAGCGAGGCTTGCGCCAAAGCAAGTGAGTCTTCAAGCAAGGCGTCATGCAAGGGGCGGAAAACAAGCGGCCAGGAAATGATGGCCGGGCCTTGCGTGGCCATTTCCAGCGTGTGCCGCAAGATGCAACTTTGCGCAGTGGAGTTGAGAACTTCGTACCCGTGATAGCCATTGAAGCCTCGTGGCCCGGTGAAACGGAACCTGATACTTCGGCCGGGTGTATAGGCCTCCACGAAGTATCGAACCGGGCCGTGGCCACCGACAGCACCGACACTCAGGATACGGTCGAATTCCATGCGCGGCCATGCCTGCTTTGGCCACAGTACATCCGCGCGCGAGGACAAGGAGTCAATGAGCGCGCCAACCCGTTCAGTCGGCACGTTCAATTTGCGTTCATGTATGTTGATAACGTTCATGGGTGAGACTCGTATTGTGGCGCCCAAGGCTTTAATTCACGGCGGCGCGTGGCTTCATCACGCAGAGCCAGGTGAAATGATGGAATGGGCGGCATTACTGTCGCCAATGCGATTGGGGAATGACACTTCCAGCACAACACACCCGACGTCGGTCTTGAACGGACCGTGAACTTCTCCGGGCGGCCGACTGGCGTAATGTCCGGCTTCAAGCCACAGGTCAAACGCCTGATCGTAAAGGCGACCACTGACGATGAACACCTCTTCAGGGTAGGGATGAGTCTTGCCGCCAAATGCTGCTGTATTGGCCCCTGCAAGAAAGCGGGTCAATCTTGTGTACTCGCCAGTCACCTCATCGACGCTCAGTGTCAGTTCTTCAGCCATTCCTTCCATTCCCTTTATGGCTGTCCAGCGCTCCCGATTTTCCGGACTCAGGGCGTTCCAGTAGGTCGTGGTGGACTTGGTCATGTAAGGCACTGCAAAAGGGATGAGGTGACGCCCAGCGTTCGACTTCAGCGCTGAGCGAAGCGAGTCCGTTGCAATGCCAGGTTTGGCTCAGTGGGCGGACTGGCAGGAGCGGGAATGATCGTCCACCCCTCGGCGGCGTGTTTGATCTGGCGAGCCTGAAGATCGGCAAAAATACGGTCGAGATCAAAGCCAAAACTGGCGGCGTGCTGCTCGCGGATCGCACGTACTTCTTTAATGATGCTATCAGTCATTCTCTTCTCCCAGGAGTTCGTCTGGTGTGCAAATGAAAGGCAGGAAAAAGCCCTGCCGCTGAAAATTTTCAGCGATACGCGCCTGAATTTCCGGGTTGGCAATATGCCGGCAGTTCCACGTCAGCAGGTAATCAACGAAATGAACAGTGGCAATCGAAATGTGCATGGCATCCTCACTCGCCCTCGCCGGGATTATTCCAGCGGCAACCAGACCTTTAGCCAGTTCAAGACTGCTGGCCGTAATGTCGAGCAGCGGTATCGCCAAGAGCGCGTCAAGCCGTCTGCTCGCCGCAGAGACATCTCCAGCGCCGCATTCAGCGACAACAAGTTCCGACGCCACCAGATCGAATTCGCTTCGCCGATCCCAGAAAAGGTAAGTGCTCTGCTGATGTCCAGCTTCGATAACATTCTTGCTGGGGCGAGCGGTCAGGTAGCTGATTACCGATGTTTCAATGTAAACCCTGCGTTTCATGATTTCAGCCTTGGTTCAGAAAACCGTGGTCTGTTGTATTTTACTCATATTACAGGGAGCTAACCTTGCCACCCTTTTTGAGCCTGTAGAAATGGCCCGAAGCTGTATGTTTCGATTCGTCGACGTACTCAACGAAATCAGCGTAGTCATTCTCGTCAGCAGGAAAGGCAAACAAGAAATAAGCCATCTGCGTGCACCGGGATTTGCCCAGTCGAATCTTCTGGTATTCCCATTTGCGATTTTTACTTTGAAAGATTTCTGGCTGTCCAGGATATCTATCTCCACTTCCCATGTTAGCGATTACATACGCGGTTTTACATTCCCACTTTTTTCCATCACGCGAGAAATAGAGGTGAGATGGGGATATTCTTAGGAATGGAATCGTAGCTTCAAGTCGTTTGTCTCCGCCTTGCCATGTGCCAAGCAGCTTGCTTTCTTGAGCCTGCGTTGCGGATGCTGTCCATGCCAACGCTAGTGCTGCAAACATTTTTGCAATATGCATGAAGGCCTCTTGCGTTGTTATCGGCAGCAGTTTTTTCTGCATAACTTCGGCACCTGATCACTGATACGGGGTCGTGTATTTCGCTAAAGGTCCATCTAGCACAGGTGCGGTATTCACGACTCCGGAGCACGAATCCATGACGTAATCGCCGACAGAGCCAATGCGGCCAACCTCGATTTTACAGGCGCCTCTGCGCTGGACATCTGTTCAGATTGACGTGTCATTTGCCTTCGATCTGCTCGTAAACCGCCGTCGCAACGCGCGCCAGCTCGCCCTTGTCGATACTGGCCGACAGCGCGTAACCGAACTTGCCGTCGATCCAGTAAAAGACATTGACCTGGCCCTCCTGCGCGAAGCGGAAAGCGGTTTCCTGGTTGCCGACGTTTTCGGTAGAGACGTAGAGCGTCAGCCGTTGCCCGCTGGCATCCTGATACATGAACTGGGCTACGGGGCCGATGTTTCCGGGCAACAGGCGGCCGCCGATCAATTCGTAACCGAGCGCGCCGAGCCTGGGCGGGCGTACCGGCGTACCCATGCGTTTGGAAAGCCAGGCGACGAGTTGGTCTTCATTTTCGGCACTGACTTCAACCGGGCGACGCACATCGGGGCTGAATACCACGTGCGCCACCGCCGCCTGCCGTGCCAGTGGCGAAATTCTGGCCACGCCCCGCGCCGATTGGTACTGGCTGTGCGCCAGCCAGCCAGCCGCGCCGCTGAACAGCGCGATCAGGAAACCGGCAGCAATGCGCTGCAGTGACCAGCGGGCCAGGAGTGGCCGGCGCAGGCGTTCAAGCGGTGGCATGCGCGGCGGCGATGCCAGCGCGCGCAAATTTTCCGGCAGCGGCTCGTCAAGCACCGGGTTGAACAAGGCCCTGAGCGCCTGAGCCTGCGCCTGATAGTCGCGCACCCGTTGCGCCGCCTCCGGCTGGGCGGCGAGTTGGCTCTCCACTTCTGCACGCCGCACCTCGGGCAACGCCGCGTCGACATAGGCGTGCAGATCGGATTCGCTGACTGGTAATTTACTCATCGCACGACCTTCAGCCTGGTGGCGGGTGACTGGCCATCCATGATCTTGCGCAAGCTTTCCCGCCCGCGCGACAGGCGGGACATGACTGTACCGAGAGGGATGCCCAGCGCCGCAGCAATATCCGCGTAGCTCAATTCTTCCAGCGCAACCAGCAGCAACACTTCGCGCTGTTCATCGGGGAGCAGGCGCAGAGCGGATTCGAGATCTCGCACCTCGCGCTCGTCGGTCTGCGTGGGTCGCGTCGACAACTCGAAATCCTCCTCATCGATGGAATGCGTGGACAGCACCGGCCGGCGCAGTTGGTCGACGCGCAGGTTGTGCATGATGCCGAACAGCCAGGCGCGCAGGTCGCTGCCGGCCTGCCACTGGTGAAACCTGAACCAGGCACGTTCGAGCGTGTCCTGACC
>JADJNC010000025.1 GCA_016709335.1 Candidatus Propionivibrio dominans
GATCATTCGCGCCCGCATCCCCGATCTGCTCGACTTCGCCGGCCTTGCCGGCAGAGGAGAGCGCCGCATCCAGACCCTCTCTGGCGGGCATGAAACGGCGCCTGACCCTGGCGCGTGCGCTGATCAATGACCCGGACATCATCTTCCTCGACGAGCCGACTACCGGCCTCGACCCGCAGGCTCGTCACCTGATCTGGGATCGTCTGAAGCAACTCACCGCACGCGGCAAAACGCTGATCCTGACGACCCATTTCATGGACGAGGCCGAGCGGCTTTGCGATCGGCTGGCGATCCTCGACCACGGACATCTGGTCACCGAAGGCGCCCCGCGCGAGCTGATTGCCACGCACATCGAACCGCAAGTGGTTGAAGTATTCGGCGACGAAGCCGCCGCCTGGGCACGATCCCGCAACTCGCTGGGCGAGCGCCTCGAAGTCGCCGGAGATACCGCCTTTTTCTACTGTCGCGACACAGCGCCGCTGCTTGCCGCACTCTCCTACGCGCCCGCGCTCCGTTACATGCACCGCGCCGCCAGCCTTGAAGACGTTTTCATCAAGCTAACCGGGCGCGAGTTGCGAGATTGATTATGGAAAAACCAACCACCTTCAACGCAGAGATCGCAGAGGCGCAGAGGTCGCGGAGGATGCTCAAATCAATTGGTTTAATCTCGGAGTACTCTGCGCCTCTGCGAGCTCTGCGTTGAAAGCGTTTTGCTGACTATGAATACGAGCGGAATCTATTCACTCCCCCGTCCCGGCCTGCGCTGGCTACCGGTGTGGCGGCGCAACTTTCTTGTCTGGCGCAAGCTGGCGATTCCTTCGGTGCTGGGCAACCTCGCCGATCCACTGATCTACATGCTCGGGTTGGGTTACGGGCTGGGTGGCCTGCTACCGCAGATCAGCGGCGTCAGTTACGTGAGCTTTCTCGCCGCCGGCACGGTGGTCGCCAGCACCATGAATGCGGCCACCTTTGAAGCACTCTATTCGGCATTCTCGCGAATGCATGTGCAGAAGACCTGGGACGCCATCCTCAACACCCCGCTCTCGCTCGATCACGTGCTGACCGCCGAACTGGTCTGGGCAGCAAGCAAGAGTCTGCTCTCCGGACTGGCCATCCTGCTGGTCATCGCCGCGCTCGGCCTGACCACTTCACCGCTGGCGCTGTGGGTAATCCCGGTCATCTTCCTCACCGGCCTTGCCTTTGCCGCCATGGGACTGATTGTCTGTGCGCTGGCGCCGTCCTACGACTTTTTCATGTACTACTTCACCCTGTTCATCACCCCGATGCTGCTCGTCTCCGGTGTCTTCTTCCCTGCCGACCAGCTTCCGGCAGCCGTGCATGCGCTCGCGGCCTGGCTGCCGCTGTCGCATGCCGTACAACTCGCCCGCCCGTTATTGCTCGGCGAAGTGCCGGCCAATGCCATCGGGCACGTCGCCGCACTGCTGGTCATCGCCATAATCGCTTTCTACATCGCCACCGTGCTGACGCGGCGACGATTGCTTAAATGACTTTAGATCGGTCGAATGAAGCCTGTAGCGGAAATTTTTCGTGCAGGCGCAATGCATTAAGTTTCCCAGCCATGAGTTATGCAGCAAGTTTGTTATTTATTCACCCGTCAGCCCTGAGGATCTCCCATGAAAACCAAAGTTCTCGCCATTTCCGGTAGCAGTCGCAAGGATTCCGTCAATAAACGCCTGCTCGAGGCCGCCACCGCGATTGCCCGAACACAGGGTGCCGAGGTGAATATTCTCGATTTGCGTGAACTGGCTTTGCCGCTCTACGACGGTGATCTCGAAGCCGCGTCCGGCGGCCTGCCTGAAGGATGTATCCGGCTGAAGCAGGCGATTCGCGAGCATCACGCCCTGCTCATTGCCTCGCCGGAGTACAACGGTTTTTTCTCGCCACTGCTGAAAAATGGCATCGACTGGGCAACACGCCCGCAGGAAGGATTTCCTTCGCCTTTCCCCGGCAAAGTCGCGGCCTTGCTCGCCGCCTCGCCCGGCGCCCTGGGTGGTATACGCGGCCTGCCCGCAGTACGAATCCTGCTCAGTGGCATCGGGGTGCTGGTCACTCCGGGGCAGATGTCATTGCCGCTCGCGCAGCAGTGCTTTGATGAAAAGGGCGCTTTGATCAATGGCCAGCAGCAGAAGATGCTCGAAGGCGTCGTCTCGGAATTGCTCAGAACGGTACGGGTTGATTGAGCGATTGTGCTGCGCCACTCGATTTTCCGGCGCAAATGCAAGCAAACGGGGCGGTCTGGCCGCCCCGTTTGCTTGCATCGAAGATCAGTTGAAACTGTCGCCGTCAGGTGTTCTCCGGCTCCATCTTGATCGCGCCACAGGGGCACTCGGCCACGCACATGCCACAACCCTTGCAGTAGTCGTAGTTGAACTCGAAGCGATTGCCGGGGCCAAGCTTGATGACGGCATTGTCCGGGCAGACCCCATAGCAGTTGTCGCACTCGAAGCAGTTGCCGCAGGACAGGCAGCGACGCGCCTCGAATAGGGCCGTGCTTTCATCCAGGCCGCCCTGAACTTCGTCGAAGGTCGATTGACGGCGGATGATGTCGAGCATCGGACGCACGGTCTTCGGCGCGTCAGCGTAGTACCAGGTGTTGAGCTTGTCGAAGGTGGCCACCGGTTGCTTGGGCGGGGCCACGTACTCGGTGCCACGCAGCCAGGCATCGATGTTGCGCGCGGCCTTCTTGCCATGACCCACGGCGACAGTGATGTTGCGATCAGCGGGAACCATGTCGCCGCCGGCGAAGATGCCGGCATGGCCGGTCATCATGTTCGGAGCGACCTTGACGACGCCATCGGTCAATTCCAGACCCGGCACGCCTTCGAGCAGGCCAAGATCGACATCCTGACCGAGCGCCAGAACGACCGAGTCGGCCTCCAGCGTTTCAAGTTCGCCGGTCGGTTGCGGGAAACCGGAGGCGTCGAGTTCCATTTTTTCGATGGTGATGTTCGAGTCGCCGGCTTCCTTGATGGTCGACAGCCACTTGATCATGATGCCTTCCTGCATCGCTTCTTCGACTTCGAAGTCGAGTGCCGGCATCTTGTCGCGGGTGCGGCGGTAAACGATGATCGGCTCGGCGCCCATGCGCTTGGCCGTACGCGCCACGTCGATCGCGGTATTGCCGCCGCCATAGACGATCACACGGCGTCCGAGCATCGGCTTGTCTTCGCCTTCCATGCTGCGCAACACGGACACGGCATCGACAATTTTCGAGACTTCACCGGCCGGGATGTAGGCGCGCTTGCCGATGTGTGCGCCGACGGCAAGGAAGGCGGCGTCGAATTTTCCAGCCTGCATCGTTTCGAGAATGCTGTCGACCTTGGTGTTGAGGACGACGTTTACGCCCATGTCGATGACACGCTGCATTTCGGCATCGAGAATGTCGCGTGGCAGGCGGTATTTGGGAATGCCGAAGCGCATCATGCCGCCGAGCATCAGGCCGGCTTCATAGACGGTGACGCGATGGCCGAAGCGACGCAGGTGATAAGCCGCCGACATGCCCGAGGGGCCGGCACCGACGACCAGAACGTGCTTGCCGCTTTCGGCCGCCGGCGTCACCAGCTTCCAGCCCAGCTTGATGGCTTCATCTCCGAGGAAACGCTCGACTGAATTGATGCCGACCGGGGCGTCGATTTGCGCGCGGTTGCAGACACTTTCGCAACTGTGGTAACAAACGCGGCCCATGATCGCCGGGAAGGGATTGTCCCTGGTCAGGTGCTGCCAGGCTTTTTCGTAGTTGCCTGATTCGGCGTGGAACAGCCAGCCCTGAATGTCTTCACCGGCTGGGCATTGATTGTTGCAGGGCGGCAGCCGGTCGATATAGACCGGACGCTCGGTACGCCAGGAACCGGTGTGGTTGGCTAGTGACGAGCCGGGATCGAGAGTAATTGCATACGGCTTGTCCATCAGATCGCCTCCTTGTCGAGCATCTGGTATCTACGAATATTCCTGTCTGCCAGCGCTTGCAGACGGGCAATGGTTTCAACGGCCGGCACTTTGCCGAAAAGGTGGGCAAAGCGTTTCTGCGGTCTGAGATATTCCTCGACCGGCAGCAGTCGACGTATCTTCGATGAGCCGGTAATTTCGCCGTATTCGGCTTCGAAGACCGGGAAGGTACCGGTTTCCTTGGCCAGACGGGATAGCCGGATGGTGTCCTGGGAAGCCGCTCCCCAACCGAGCGGACAGGGAACAAGAATCTGGATGTAGCGTGCACCACGGAAGGTCATCGCTTTCTTGACCTTGTATTCGAGATCGCGCAAGTCGGCGACGGTCGCCGTGGCCACGTAGGGAATCTCGTGCGCCATGGCCAGGGCCGGCATGAACTTGCCCTGACCGAAGGCGTTGCCGGGCTCCGGGCCGACCGGCATGGTCGTCGCCGTGCGCGCCGCCGGTGGGGTGGCCGAACTGCGCTGTACCCCGGTGTTCATGTAGCCGCCGTTGTCGTAGCAGATATAAAGCACGTCGTCATTACGCTCGAACATGCCCGAGAGGCAGCCGAAGCCAATGTCGGTGGTGCCACCATCGCCGCCTTGCGCAACGACACGGACATCGCCGCCCTGACCCTTGGCCTTCTTTACCTTGATCGCCGCTGCAATGCCGGTGGCTACCGCCGCCGCATTGCCGAACAGCGAGTGAATCCAGGGAATCTGCCACGAGGTTTCCGGGTACGGTGTGGAGAACACTTCGAGGCAGCCGGTGGCGTTGGCCGCAACCAACTGTCCCTGGCTGGCGATCATCGCTGCGTCGATCGCGTAACGTGCGCCGAGCGCCTCGCCGCAGCCCTGACAGGCACGATGCCCCGAATTGAGCGAGTTGGTGCGCTCCATGTTGGCTTGTACGCTGCGCTCTTCGGGCGCCAGCAGGCGATTGCCGACAGTGAAGGTGCCGGTCTGGTAGAACTTGACAGGTTGCAATGACATGGTTGGCCTCCTTTAGGCTATCTTTGACGCGACAGTACCAATGTCGCGCAGCATGTTTTCCGCAGCCGGTCCGGAACGCCGAGTCTGGCGTTCGCGCTCGAATTGCCGGTTGACCACGCCCCAGTCAAGATCGAGGAATGTCAAGGATTCTTCGGTTTCCAGCGCCAGCTTCAGGAATAGCGCATGCAGGGACTTCTTGGTGATGGCGCGCCCGCCCAGGCCGGCAATCACGGTAAACACGTCGATCTGCAGCTTGCGCAGGGCCTTGCGCACGTCGGAGGCGAGAATGCCGCTGATGCCCACGGCCAGGCTCTTTTCGAGGACTACCACGCGCTTGACGTCCTTCAGCGCTGCGCGCACGGATTCCAGCGGGAAGGGGCGGAACGAGGTGATGCCGAGCACGCCGATTTTCTCGCCGGCGTCGCGCATTTCATCGACCACATCCTTGATCGTTCCGAGGATCGAACCCATGGCCACCACGATCGTCTCGGCACCCTCGGTGCGGTAGGAGCGTGTCAGGCCGCCGCTGTCGCGACCAAATGTCGTCTTGAACTCGGCAGCCAGTTGCGGTATAAGCTCCAGCGCCTGCATCTGCTTGGCGTGGGCCAGATAGCGCACTTCCATGAAGGCTTCCGGGCCGACCATGGCGCCGATCGACACCGGCTCGGCCGGATCGAGCACCTGACGCGGTTCGTAGGGCGGCAGGAAGGAATCGACCTGTTCTTGCGTCGGCATATCGACGCGTTCGTAGGCATGGGTGAGGATGAAGCCGTCCATGCACACCATCACCGGCAGCGAGAGCTCTTCCGCCAGCTTGAAGGCCTGGATGTGCAAGTCGAGCGCTTCCTGATTGGTTTCGGCAAAGAGCTGGATCCAGCCACAGTCGCGCTGTGAAAGCGAGTCGGAATGGTCGTTCCAGATGTTGATCGGCGCACCGATCGCGCGGTTGGCCACCGTCATCACGATCGGCAGGCCCAGGCCGGACGCATTGAATACGGCCTCGACCATGAACAGCAGACCCTGCGAGGCGGTTGCCGTGTACGTGCGGGCGCCGGCGGCCGATGAACCGATGGCGACGCTCATGGCGGCGAATTCGGATTCGACGTTGAGGAACTCGCAGTCGGTCAATTCACCGGACTTCACCATTTCGCCGATACCTTCGACGATGTGCGTTTGCGGAGAAATCGGATAGGCACAGATGACTTCGGGCCGGCACAGGGCGACGGCCTCGGCTACGGCATGTGAACCTTCGGTTTGCTTAAGCATGGGCCGCCTCCTTGCGTGCGCTTTCAATTCTGGCACGGACAAATTCGAAAGCTTCCGTTGCACCGGCGATGTTGCCTTTCGCCACTTTGCCCGAAAACTTTGCGTTGATGGCCTTGAAGACAGACTCGAGCTGGATCAGGCCGGAGAGGGCGGCAAAGCCCGCCAGCAGCGGCACGTTGGGCATCGGACGCCCGACATGCTTGAGTCCGAGATCGGTTGCGGCCAGGGTGCACAGACGCTCGGCCGGCCAGTCGCGAACGAAATCGCTCAGTCCGAGTTCGGCGAAGGTGCTCTTGGTATTGATCAGAATGAAGCCGTCTTTCTTCAGGCCGGAAAATACATCGACCTGAAACAGCAGCGTCGGATCCTGGAATGATCAGTGCGTCGGGCATCATGATCGGCTCACGCAAGCGAATCTCCTTGTCGGCCATCCGACAGAAGGCGACGACGGGTGCGCCGGTTCGCTCTGAACCAAAACTAGGGAAGGCTTGAGCATGACGGCCTTCCTCAAACGCGGCAATTGACAGCATCTCTGCTGCCGTTACCACTCCTTGGCCGCCACGGCCATGAATACGCACTTCAAACATATTCTCTCCGTTTCGTGGGGTTTCGGAGACAGCCCAGCAGCACCAGTTGTTATGAATGGAGCAGTGAGTTGCCTTCTTAGAGCGGCCTATTCTACGCACTTTCAGGCAAAGAAATAAAGTGGCAATGAAGAAAAATTGATTCGCGGAAGAAACGATGGACTGAAGAAACCGGTTTTTCCGGTCGACAATAAATCATCTGGAATAGATTCGGGCTTCCCTGGTGCCGTGTCCTCCGCGATAGCGTGCTGTTCTTCGCGCAACCGGGCGGATGACCGGTGCGCGCCCAATGGCCGCTCCCGTTACATTGATACAGATGGGGCGGGAATAAAACCCGCTGCGCTAGCTGTCCGAAGCCAGGCCCGGTGTTCAGTTCAGAGACGGAAGAACCTCACCGATGCGGATAAACCATCGGCCAGGCTCCCCATCGCTATGGCGGCGGCCGCGACGTTCTCGGAGGCGACATTGTTGGCATTGACCATCTGGGCGATCTGCTCGATGCTGCGCGCAATATCGTTGCTGGCCGCACTTTGCTCCTTCAGTGCAGAGGATATGTCGTTGACCGCGGCGACGACACGCGCCGAACCCGACTGGATTTCGCCGATCGACTGTCCGGCCTGCTCGGCCATCCGCGTACCTAATTGCACCTGATCGACGCCGCTCACCATGCTGTGCACCGCCGCCTGCGTGCCCTGCTGTATTTTCCCGACGGTCAGGGTAATTTCCTTTGTTGAGTTCGATGTGCGTTCCGCAAGTTTCCTGACTTCGTCGGCTACCACCGCGAAGCCACGTCCCTGCTCGCCGGCGCGAGCAGCCTCGATGGCGGCATTGAGGGCGAGAAGATTGGTCTGGTCGGCGATCTCCCTGATTACATTGACCACCGCCGAAATTTCGTTGGAGCGTTGCTCCAGTTCGGCAATGATTGCCGAGGAGGATTGCACGGAATGGGCAATTTTCTCCATTTCCGTCCCGGCGCTGCGGATCACCGCTTCACCGTTCTGAGACAATTCTGAAGCCTGTTGCGAGTATGTGTGGGCATCGTCGGCATTACGCGAGAGATGGCCGATACTGACGGTGAGTTCTTCGACGGCGGCGGCAGCGGAACCGGTGGCGTCGGACTGGCTGGTCGAGGCCTGCGCTACTTCCGCCGCCGCCCGCGAGACTTTGTGGGCGGTTTCAGTTACTTGCTGCGCGCTGCATTGAATTTCGCCGGCCATGGAACGCAGACGGTCGCGCATTGACTTGAGCGATGCCAGCAGGCTGGACGAGTCGCCGCTGCGGACGGAAATATTGACTGACAGGTTGCCGTCAGAAATTTCGTGGGCAATGTTTCTGGCCTCGAATACCTCGCCACCCAGTTGTTTCGAAATGGTACGAACCATGAGCACAGCCGAGCCAATGGCGACTACCAGTGCGATAAAGCCGATGATCAGGTTGATGGTGCGCGTCTGGCTGGCGGCTTCCAGTGAGCTGACTGTTTCCGTGTCGAGGCGCGCGGTCATGGCGGCAAAGATTCTGTTGATGCTGCCCAGGTAATCTTCCAGGCTTGATTTCAGCGGGCCGACCAGAAAGAAGTTCGCTGGATCCTTGTCTTCATCGGCCAGCATGGCAATGTAGTCCTTGCGCTTGGCAGTGAAATCCTCGCCGGCAGCCAGCGCCGCCGCGACCAGCTTCCTGCCCTCCTCGGTATTGAATTCCCGCTTCAGGACATTGAAACTCTCGCCGATGATCTTGTTGCTGCTCGCCATCTCTGCGTCGATGCGCTTGACCACTTCCTTGTTGCTGATGGTGCCTAAAATCAGTGTATTCGCCCAGTTCTGTACCACATTGAAACGGATGGTTGCCGCTGCCGTGGTGTTCGGATAGATGTTCTGGTTGATTTCACCGATACTTCTGGCGAAATCAGTAACGCGCAGATGAGTCATGGTCACCATGAGGGTCATGAGCAGGATCACCACACCAAAGCCGAGAGTGAGCATGGTGCTGATACGCATACGGTTAAGCATTGCTGTCTCCAACGGGAAAGAATAATTTGTAGGTCGGGTTAGAATTTGTAGGTCGGGTTAGCGGAGCGTAACCCGACTATCGTCGAATGAGTCGGGTTACGCTGCGCTAACCCGACCTACTGCATTGCGGGATCTGGATACTTTAGCCCTAAAAAAATCGGGAAGTTGTTTCGTGCTCATTTCCTGGCGATAACGATACCAAGCGGGTTTGCTTCGCAGCATAACCCGACAATTGTCGGATGCGACATAACCTGACGGCACACGGCAGAACTGTCCTACACCCGCAAATAACGATGACATGGCTTGTTGAATTTGACCTGCCGGAAAGCGCATGCATTGTCCGACTTTTTACCCGATTCAGGAAGCGTGAAAAGGCCGCGATGACCACATTCGACGCTTCAGAAGCGTGCAGCAATCGACAGCCAGACCGGCAGCGTGAGCATTGCGGCGAGCGTGTTCGCAGAAATCAGCCAGGCAACGCCGGGGCCATCGCCACCCATGCGAACGGCCAGAATGTAAGCCGACGTCGCCGTCGGCAGGGCGCCGAAGATGACGGCGGTGTCGAAATATACACCGCGTAAACCGAGGCTGGAGGCGGCCAGCAGCGTCACCGCCGGTACCGCCACAAGTTTCACTGCCAGCAGATAGCAGGAGGCGGCAGTCGAGCCGCTACTGCCACGCAGCTTGAGTGCCGCGCCCACCGCCAGCAACCCGAGCGTTATCGCCGCCTCGCCCAGCCTGCCGAGAAAATGGGCGGCGGTATCAGGCAGGGTCAGGCCGCTGAGATTGAAGAGAAAGCCGGCCAGCGTGGCGAGGATCAGGGGATTGCGCACCATTTCGCGCCATACGCCGAGCCTGCCGTTGCGGGCCAGCATGTAGACGGCAGCGAAGTTCACCAGCGGCACCATCGCCCCGATCAGCAGGCCCATCGCCGCGAGGCCGGTGGCGCCGTGCAGCTTGCCGAGAACCGCCAGGCCGATATACGAGTTGAAGCGGAATGCACACTGGAAGCGCGAAGCAAATGCGCTGCCGTCGTGCCCGAACAGCGGGCGCGCTAGCAGGCCGCAAACAACACCGCAGACCACCGCAGCGGCGCCGCTGACGAACAGTGGGGCCGCCGCGCTGAAGTCGATGTGCGTGCGCGCCAGCGCGTTGAACAGCAGCGCCGGAAACAGCACGAAATAGACCAGCTTTTCGAGTCCGCTCCAGAACGGGTCGCCCACATCCAGCAGGCGATAAAGCACCCAGCCGAGCAGGATCAGGCCGAAATCGGGGAAGCAACAGGAGGATGCCTTGCATTGCTGCGCTCTCCGCCGGACAGCTCAGAGGCTGTGAATTAATGAATGAACACCTCCCGAGCCGTCATTCCGGCGGAAGCCGGAATCCAGTACCTTCCTCCGATATCCATTAAAACCATTGGATAAACGATCTGGATCCCGGCTTGCGCCGGGGTGACGAGCGTGGAAATCAGGCCGCAATGATTTTTTCACAGACTCTCAGATGACTTTCAGTTCGCGCAGTCTGGTAATTTCGTCGGCAGCGAACCCCGCCTCGCGAAGAATCGCTTCGCTATGCTCGCCGGCTGCAGGCGCCGGCAGGCGAACTGCAAAAGGCAACTCGCTGATCTTGAACGGCAGTGCGAACTGCCTGACGCCGTCGACTTCGACGAGCATCCCGCGCGCCAGCAGTTGTTCATTCTCCAGGCTCTCCTCGAAACGCAGCACCGGCGTCACGCAGCAGTCCACGTGCTCGAACAGAGCCGTCCATTCGGCAAACGTACGCTGTGCGAAAACGGCTTCCAGTTCACCCCGGATGCGCACACCCTCGCTACCCGTGGCGAAAGCGAACGGCACAAGGTCAGGGCGCTCGATGGTCGTGCACAGCATCTGCCAGAATTTAGGTTCCATCGCGCTGACGGCAAAGTGGCGTCCGTCTTGCGTTGCGTAGATGCCGTAGCTGGGCATTCCTCCGGAGAGCAGGTCTTCGCCGCGCGCAGCACGTGGCCCAGGCCGAGAACGGCCAGTAGGGGAAAGATCGTGTGCGCGAAAACGGCGTCGGTCATCGCCACATCGACATAACGGCCGTGGCCGCTGGCGCGGGCATCGATGATTGCCGCGAGGACGCCGACCAGGGCGCTCAATGTGCCGCCGAGCAGATCGCCGATCTGGAAGTTCGGCACGGCCGGTGCGCTGCCGGCAACGCCGATCTGGTCGAGCAGCCCGCAGTAACCGAGGTAGTTCAGGTCGTGGCCGGCGCGCTCGCGGTAGGGCCCGTCCTGCCCGTAGCCGGTGATCGCGCAATACACGATGCGCGGGTTGAGCGCCGAGACGGCCGCATAGCCGATGCCAAGTTTGTCGACAACGCCGGGGCGAAACCCCTCGATGATGACATCGGCGTCAGTCGCCAGACGCATGAAGGCTTCAATCCCTTCCGCCTGCTTGAGGTCGAGGCAGAGGCTGCGCTTGTTGCGATTGATGAGCTGGAAGTAATTGGTGCCGCCGTGGATCGAACCGGCATTGCGCGCGTAGTCGCCGGCCCCCTTGTCTTCGACCTTGATGACATCGGCACCGAGGTCGGCGAGGTGCAGGGTAGCGAACGGCCCCGGCAACAGTCGCGTGAGATCCAGCACGCGGAGGCCGGCAAGAGGGGGTGGGCGCATGGGATGGGCTTTCAGAAACGTTGAGGAATTAAAACTCAAATGGCAAAAGGCATTGACGGCAGATTGAAGTGTGCCTCATGTAAAGTCTGCCGGCATGGGGTGGGTTATGAGCACAAGCTGACAGTCAGGGCATGGACAATTTGAGGCCAATGATACCGGCAAGGATGAGTGCAAGGCTCGCTAATCGAGCGGCGTTGGCCGGTTCGTTAAACAGGATTATGCCCAACAGGGCCGTGCCAATGGCGCCGACGCCAACCCAGACCGCATAAGCCGTACCGACGGGAAGTGTTTTCATGGCCACGCCGAGCAAGCCGACGCTGAGTACCATCGACAGAATTGTCCAGACAGTAGGCCACAGGCGTGAAAACCCCTCGGTGTACTTCAGTCCAATAGCCCAGCCGATTTCAAACAGCCCGGCGACCAACAGGATTACCCAGTTCATCAAACGCTCCTAGACAGGGGTAGCCCCCAATACGATACGCAGCGGTGAGGTCGCCCGCAATTCCTTATGCTAACCGACAAATACTATGAGTTGACGCGTCGTCCCGGCCGGGACCCTGAAGCGGGGCACCATTCTGGACACCGGCGTTCGCCGGTGTGATGTGCTATGTTGAACACTCCGTCCACAGGTGAGTAGTGACCCAATACGTAGCTACGTGCTGTCCAGTGGGCCGATGGCCTGGTCATCGTGCCGGTTCATTTACATCGAGTGGAAACCAATCATGTTTCCCTCTGTATCGCGAGCCAAGGCAATAAAGCCGTGCGCACCAATAGAAATTTTTTCTTTCACCAGAGCCCCACCATTTTGTTCAACACGAGAGGCTTCTGCAGCACAGTCCTTGCAGCCAAAGTAAACCACGGTGCCGCCACCGCTGGAGGTAAAGCCGTCCATTTTGACCAGCATCCCGCATGCACCATAGGAAGTATGGGCACTCTCCTTGTCTGCGGGGAATGCCCACATTTCCATGTTCATTTCCTCTGTCGGAGCAGGCATGCTTTCCAGTGTTACGTTGAGCACAGCCTCATAAAACCTTTTGGCGCGTTGCATGTCCTGAACATAAATTTCAAACCAGACAACAGGATTGCTTTGCATGATGGTTTTCCTTTCAAAAAAAATGGTTCAGTATCAAGTGGCACGACCTTAAACCAATTACATCGGATATTTGCAAGTAACAACAAGCCCTTGTAAAGCAACAAGAGTTTTCGCGTCGTCCCGGCGAAAGCCGGGACCCGGTAGGGTATTAAGGGGTCGAAGTCATTTGAGAATTTGTGATCTGTATTTTAAATGAATACGTCCCGATAGTTACCGTTACAGCTGTCTACCGGTAGCATTTGGGCGCGAAAGCAGGTGTTCATTGACTTCAGCGTAACCGCCTGTCATTGACCTGCAACGGCGCCTTGCCGGGCGACGAATAGTCGGCGGTCAGCCAGTGCTGGTATCTGGGCTCGAAGACATACGGCGGATCGCCGACGTAGAAGCGTAGCGGCAGGGAAACGGCGGCAAAGCCCTCGTTCTGGCGCACCAGTTTCTGCACCACGAAGTGAAGGTGCGGCCCGGAGGTGTAGCCGGTGGCGCCGGAATAGCCTATGGGGGTGCCGGCGAGCACTCGCTCTCCCGGCCTGACACGGACTCCGCCGGGCGCCAGGTGAGCGTAGGTGGCGACCGTTTGATCGGCATGAAGGATGCTCACAAAGTTGGCCATCGACATCAATGCCGGGTTCCTTCCGCCGAGTCGGTGCGAGGATTCACTGGCAATCACCACCCCCTCGCGAGCAGCAACGACGGGCGTGTTTTCGGGCATCGTGAAGTCGACGGCGTAGCGACTGTCCTCCCCGTCGTGCGTTGTTATCGGTCCGCCGGCCGCCTGGCTGATGAAGAAGCTGCTACCGTTCTCGTAGGGCAGACGGTAGACGGCGCGCGGGTCCGGAACCGCAACAATGCTGCCGATCTTGTACGTGGACTGCGTGGCGAAGCGGTGGTTACGGCCGGGGGTGGCGGGGCGAATCTGCAACAGCAACAGTTCGCTAAAAGGTTGCACCACCGCATACACCGGCAGCGCCCGCTGGATGCTGACATTCTCCGCGTTGGCCAGCGTCAGCCTCACCGACACCGGCGCCGGCCCCGAGTTGCGCACAACGACCTCATGCCCGACGCTGCTACGTTGGGTAACGACCGAGAAGGGATAAGTCGTCTTGCCGCCGGCAATCGCCGGGAGCGAGCAGGCCAACAGCAGCCATAGGGTTACTGCCAAACGCATGGTGAAAGTCACAGCAGAGTCATCGCAGAATTGCAGTCTAACGGACGCGGGGCTTCAGTCCATGCGAGTGGCGCGGCCAAGGTACCAGGGCGACGGGATCGTGTGCAGGAGTCAGGTAAAGACTGTGGGTACGTTCCTGGGCGCTGCAGGAATCGCCGACTTTGCATAGGGTTTCCTCGAGGCACAGCACCCGAGCATCCTCGATTCGTTTGTCCTTGATAACCGCAGTTCAGCGCAATGTTCAATATCGAACCTGATCCCGGGTCCGCAAATTCCCGCAGGGCGAAGGAACAAACTCGCCCTGCGGGAGGGGTGAGGTCCAGGCACTTGCCATACCTGGTGTTGCGGCGGTCGCGCTCAACTGCGGTTTTCGGCCGAATCGCCAGTTACGGCCTGGCGTTGCCCAGGTACTGTTCGATATCCACCTCGTCAATCTGTTCCGGCTTCATGAAGCGATCGGCATACTCGCGATAAACTCCCGAGCGCAGGAAGAGATCGAACAACTCCGGGTCGATGTGCTGATCCTTCTTCATGAAAGACATGATCCTGATCGACTCGGACAGGGTCTTGCCCTTTTTGTAGGGTCGATCGACGGCAGTCAGCGCCTCGAAAATATCGGCAATCGCCATCATCCGCGCCAGTGGACTCATCTCGTCCCTTGCTATTCTCCTGGGATAGCCGGTGCCATCCATCTTCTCGTGGTGGCCGCCGGCAATCTCCGGAACCTGGCGCAAATGCTTGGGGAAGGGCAGTTGCGAGAGCATGATCAGGGTCTGCACGATGTGTTCGTTGATCTTGTAGCGCTCCTCTTCCGACAGCGTGCCGCGCCCGACCGAAAGGTTGTAGAGCTCTCCCTTGTTGTAGAGCAGTTCGGGTACCGGCATGCGGAACCCCCATTTGTTGTCGGCCGGCATGCGGTCTTGCGGACGCCGCTCAAAGAGGTGCTCCGGCTTGTCCGCCAGCAGCGGCTCGACCACCGGCAGCGTCGCTGCCGGGGTGCGGGCCTTGCGTTCCTTTTCTTCATGGGCGATGCCAATGCGGTCGTCCAGCGTGCGTAACCAGGTGAGCGCGGCAATCGCCCGCAGGCGTTCAAGCTTCTCCGGCGCCATGAACTCGCCACCTTCATTGCAGTTGGCGATGAAGGCGAAGTCATCGTCGAGTTGTCTGATCTTCCCATCAAGGTGTGCACGCGTCACAGCCGGATCCTGGCCTTCGGCAATAGCCTTCAGGCAGGCAATCTCGGCATCGCGCTTGAGCACTTCGAAGCGCATGCGAACTTCATGAATCCGGTCGTAGAGGGTCTCCAGCTTGGTCGCCTTGTCGACCACGTATTCGGGCGTGGTGACCTTGCCGCAGTCGTGCAGCCAGGACGCGATGTGCACTGCTTCCCAATCCTGGGCGCTGAGCTGGAAGTCGCTGAACGGCCCCGTGCTTTCGTTGCACGCGGCGCGCGCGAGCATTTTGGTGAGTTCCGGCACGCGCGCGCAGTGACCCCCGGTATACGGGCTCTTGGCGTCAATCGCACTGGCCAGGATCTGGATAAAGGCTTCGAACAGTTCCTTCTGCGCCTTGATCAGTTCGCGGGTCTCAAGCGAACTGGCGGCGGACCCGGACAGCGCCTTGACGAAGGATACCTGCGCCTCACCGATCGGCGCACTGCGCAGCAGCACCATGGCGCCAACCAGTTGCTGCTGACGGTTCAGCAAGGGTACGGCCAGGCCTTGCCTGGAGGCACTTGCGCTCAATAGAGCGCCGATGCCGGATGATTGCTGGTCGGTGCTGTTCAACTCCTCCGAACGGGGTACACCGTCACGAATGGCGTTGCCCAGCAACGAGCCGGCTTCGGCCAGCGGAATGGGACGCAGCGTCGCCATGAGATCCTGGCCCTCGCCATTTTTTGCCGAGACGGGAAGCAGTTGATCGCCATCGACGAGATAGAGGACTCCCGCATCGGCATCAGCGGCTGAAAGGGTTTCGGAGAGGAGCATGGGCAACAGGCGATCGAAATTCTCCTCCGCCGCCACCGCCTGGCTGATATCTAGGAAGCGTCGGATGGTGCGCTTCATGCCATCCATGGTTCTGGCGAGTTCATTGACCTCAAGAATCATCGAGTGCACGGCAATCGGGCGAGAAAACTCGAAGCGACGGATGGACTCAGCCTCACCGGCCAGCGTACGCAGCGAAAAGGATATTCGGCGCGCCATCAGCCAGGTCAAAGGGATGGCGAGCACGATGATCAGCAGCGTGATTAACACCGAATTGGTCAGCAAGTTCAAGGCAGCGGCAAGCAGTTCCTGATCCGGAATCGCAGTGACCAGATAAATAGGGTTGGCCCCTTCGAGCATGACGGGTTGAATCGTCACTCGCCAGTCTCCGTCGGCCAGACTCAGGCGACTGACATAGGGATCCTTGCCCTGCATGCTGCCGATCGGCCCGGCGAGCCCGGCCAGCACGGGTATGCCGAGATCCCCGATGCGCGCCAGGCTGGGTTTGGCATCGGGCGTATCGGGGACGGTGACCAGTTTGGCGGCATCTTCGTGCGCAATCACATAGCCCTGAGAGCTAACCAGAAGCACGTGCGTTCCCGGCGTCACCTTCTGTCGTTTCATGCTCTCATTCAGCGTATCGAGCAGGATGTCCGCCCCGATAACAGCCCGGCCATCCCGGGTTCGCGAGGCAATCGTCGTCCCCACCTTGTGGTTGGAGAAAAAGAGGTAGGGCGGGGTTTTGATCTGCCCTTGCGCCGCCATCGACTCCGTGTACCAGATACGCGTGCGTGGATCGTAGCTGCCGGCATAGTCCGCTCGCTCGTCCTCGCGCAAGGTATTCAGCCCGGCATCGAAATAGACGTAGCGGCCGCGCGGCGGACTGGTGCCGGTCTCGACGCTTTGCAAAATGAAACGTGTGCCTTCAGGTGCCTTGAAAGTCTGACGCTCGGCGTCGTCACCGATGCGCCGGAGGAGGAAGGAGTCGCCGGAGTCATACCCGATATAGATTGACGAGAGCGCGCTTGAGCCGTCCAGTACTTCCTTGAGCAATCCCAGCCGCTGCAAGCGATCCTTGTAGGCCGCGCTGTCGGCAATGGCAGAATGGCGCAGGAGATTGACGGCCATTTCGGCGGGTGATATGACCTGCTTCAGTTCGCCTAGTGTTTCTTGAGCAATGCGCCGGGTGAGATCTTCAGCCGCCGACTCCAGCATGTTGCGCGAGGTGTGGTAGCCGAAACCACCAATCAACCCGCCAACCAGCAGGAGAAGCAGCAGGAAGAGGGTCGAGATGTGTATGTGTAAGGGGAACAGGCGCTTCATCAAGGGGCTCCGCAACAAACGTCATTCCGGCGAAAGCCGGAATCCAGAAAAATCAAGGCACTGGACACCGGCTTCCGCCGGTGTGACGGCTTATTCGGTATTTCCTAGCAGCCTGTCGGGCTTGATGGGTCGAAGCGAAAACGCTGTTTCAGTGAAGGCTAACCTTCAGGTTATGCCGTAACTAAAAAGTGGGAGACGAGCGCAGTTTTTCACGGATTTCAAGCGAATAGTTGTTCTTGCGCAGGGGAAAATGAGCCGTCTCCTTTGCAGCCGACTTGGTCAAGCCCGACAGGTTGCTAAACGACTTCGAGGTGCCCGATGCCCGAGTTGAGGTCGCGATCCTTCGATTCCTTGCCGTGCAGCTTGATCTGCAAGCGTAGATCATTGACCGAGTCGGCGTTGCGCAGGGCATCCTCGTAGGTGATATGGCCGGCCTCGAAATGATCGAACAGCGCCTGGTCAAAGGTTTGCATGCCGATCTCGCGCGATTTTTTCATGATCTCCTTGATCTCGTGCACTTCACCCTTGAAGATGAGATCTGAGATCAGCGGCGAGTTGAGCATGATTTCAATGGCCGCCACACGACCCTTGCCGTCCTTCTTGGCCAGCAGGCGCTGCGAAACGAGCGCCCGCAGGTTGAGCGAGAGATCCATCAGCAACTGGTGCCGGCGTTCTTCGGGGAAGAAGTTGATGATGCGGTCGATGGCCTGGTTGGAGCTGTTGGCATGCAGGGTGGCCAGACACAGGTGGCCAGTCTCGGCGAAAGCAATCGCATGGTCCATTGTTTCCCGATCACGGATTTCGCCCATCAGGATGACGTCGGGAGCCTGGCGCAGGGTGTTCTTCAGCGCGGCTTCCCAGGAGTCGGTGTCAACGCCGATTTCGCGTTGCGTGACGATGCAACCCTTGTGGTCGTGAATGAATTCGATCGGGTCTTCAACCGTGATGATGTGGCCGTGACTGTTTATGTTACGGTGATTGACCAGTGCCGCCAGTGAAGTGGTTTTGCCGGTACCGGTTCCGCCGACAAAGATGACCAGACCGCGTTTGGTCATCGCCAGGTCTTTCAGCACGGTCGGTAGCCCGAGTTCATCGAGTGTCGGGATCGTCATGTTGATCGTTCGGCAGACCACAGCCACACGACCCTGCTGTATCAGCGCGTTGACACGGAAACGCCCGATACCCGAGGGCGATATGGCGAAATTGCATTCCTTGGTCGTCTCAAACTCGGCCGCCTGCCGGTCATTCATGATCGAACGCGCCAATTCGGCCGTGTGCTGAGCCGTCAGGAGCTGGTTTGAAACCGGGGTGATCTTGCCATCCACCTTGATTGCCGGGGGGAAGTTGGCGGTGATGAAGAGGTCCGAGCCATTCTTCTGCGACATCAGGCGCAGAAGATCGTGCATGAATTTTAGTGCCTGATCGCGTTCCATGATTTACCTCTCACCCTTTACGTTAAGCGCCCGGGAAAGCGTCCTTGTTGGCGGCCTTGCCGCGAGCTTCAACCGAAGAAACAAGGTTTCGTCGAACCAGTTCAAGAAGATTCTGATCGAGGGTTTGCATGCCCAACTGAGCCCCCGTCTGGATTGCCGAATACATCTGTGCCACCTTGTTTTCACGGATCAGGTTACGAATCGCCGGCGTGCCGATCATGATTTCGTGTGCCGCCATGCGCCCGGTACCGTCCTTGGTCTTGAGCAGCGTTTGCGAAATAACCGCACGCAAGGATTCGGAAAGCATCGAGCGAACCATTTCCTTCTCGGCCGCCGGGAAAACGTCAACGATACGGTCAATCGTCTTGGCCGCGCTCGAGGTGTGCAGGGTGCCAAAGACGAGGTGGCCGGTTTCGGCGCCGGAGAGCGCGAGGCGAATGGTTTCCAGATCGCGCATTTCGCCGACCAGGATGACATCCGGGTCTTCGCGCAGCGCCGAGCGCAGCGCGTTGGCAAACGACAGGGTATGCGGTCCGACTTCGCGCTGGTTGATCAGACACTTTTTCGATTCGTGCACGAATTCGATCGGATCCTCGACGGTGAGAATGTGGGCGTGCTCGTTTTCGTTGATGTGGTTGACCATCGCCGCCAGGGTGGTCGATTTGCCCGAACCGGTCGGGCCGGTGACCAGCACGATGCCCCGCGGATATTCGGAAATATCCTTGAATATCTTCGGGCAGTTCAGATCTTCGAGCGAAAGGATTTTTGAGGGAATGGTCCGGAAGACCGCTGCCGCGCCCCGGTTCTGCACAAAGGCATTGACGCGGAAGCGGGCCAGGTTGGGGATTTCGAAGGAAAAATCGCACTCCAGAATCTCTTCGTAGTGCTTGCGCTGGCCATCGTTCATGATGTCATACACCATGGCATGCACATCCTTGTGCTCCATGGCTGGCAGGTTGATGCGGCGTATATCGCCATGCACGCGGATCATCGGCGGCAACCCCGACGAGAGGTGCAGGTCAGACGCCTTGTTCTTGACACTGAAAGCCTGCAGTTCGGTAATATCCATCGGGGTTCGTCCTCAGCGGTGGTCGGGGTGCAGTGCTATACTTTGGAGCATCCTTGCAACTACTGATTATGACTACAATATCTGCAAACCTGCAAGCCGTTCTCGCACGTATTGCCGCGGCGGCAAGAAAGTACGGACGAAATCCTGACGATATTTCTCTGCTTGCCGTGAGCAAGACCTGGCCGGCCTCCGCTGTTCGTGAAGCGGTTGCCGCCGGTCAAAGGGCTTTCGGCGAAAACTATGTGCAGGAAGGCGTTGAGAAGGTGGCCGAACTTGCTTCGCTGGGACTTGAGTGGCATTTTATCGGTCCACTGCAGAGCAACAAGACGCGACGGGTGGCGGAGGTTTTCGACTGGGTGCATTCAGTCGATCGCCTGAAGATCGCTGAACGGCTGGCCGCGCAGCGACCCGATGCGCTGCCGCCTTTGCAGGTCTGCCTGCAGGTGAATGTCAGCGGCGAAGATTCGAAAAGCGGCGTGCCGATGTTTGAAGTGCCATTGCTGGCGCGTCGGCTTGCGTCGCTGCCGCGCCTGAAACTGCGCGGGCTGATGGCCATTCCCGAACCGCTTGATGACTTTGTGCAACAGCGGCAGGCGTTTGGCCTGCTGCACAGGATTTATCAACAATTGAAGTGCGACGGCCTGACGCTCGATACGCTGTCGATGGGCATGTCGCATGACCTCGAAGCCGCAATCGCCGAGGGGGCGACAATGGTGCGTGTGGGTACGGCCATTTTTGGCCAGCGAATGCTTGAAACTTCGGTGTGAAATAGGCAGAACATGAAAATTACATTCCTCGGCGGAGGCAACATGGCCAGCGCGCTGATTGGCGGCTTGCTGAATCAGGGCTTTTCTCCCGAGGAGATGGCCGTGATCGAAATTGGCAAAGAAAACCGTGTGCGTCTTGTCAAGGCCTACGGGCTGCGTTGTTACGCCAGGCCGGAGGACCAGGCCATGCAGTGCGACGTTTTGCTGCTGGCGGTCAAGCCGCAACAGATGCGCGAGGCCTGCGCATCGCTGACGCCGTATCTCAAGCAGCAGTTGGTGATCAGTATTGCGGCCGGTCTGCGCCTCGCCGATCTGTCGCGCTGGCTGGGTGGCCATGACAAACTGGTGCGTGCCATGCCCAACACGCCGGCACTGATCGGCTCCGGGGTGACCGGGCTGTTTGCCCTGCCGAGCGTCTCCGAGGCCGAGCGACTGGGTGCCGAGCGAATTCTGCGGGCGGTCGGCAGTACCCTGTGGGTGACCGATGAGGCGCAGATTGACGCCGTGACGGCCATTTCCGGCAGTGGACCGGCTTATGTTTTTCTGTTCATTGAAGCCTTGCAGCAGGCGGCAATTACCCTCGGCTTCACCCCCAGTCAGGCGACCCAGCTCTCGATTGAAACGACGCTGGGTTCGGCCAGGCTGGCCGCACAATCCGACGAGCCAGCCTGCCTGCTACGTGAGCGGGTCACTTCAAAGGGTGGAACGACCGAAGCGGCATTGCTCAGGATGGCCGAATGTGGCGTCAAGGACGGTATTATTGCCGGTGTGCTGGCGGCCAAGGCGCGAGGCGCTGAACTGGGTGATCTGCTCGGCAAGGATTAGACATGTTCACACAAGCCGGGCTGTTTCTGCTCGACGCCCTGATCGGCTTCCTCACCTTCGCGCTGCTCCTGCGTTTTTACATGCAGGCTTTCCGCGTTTCATTCCGTAATCAGGTCGGCGCCTTTGTCGTGCAGTTGACCAACTGGCTGGTGATGCCGCTACGCAAGGTGTTGCCGGGACTCTTCGGACTCGATCTGGCCAGCGTCTTGCCGGCTTATCTGTTGCAGGTCTTGTTGCTGTTTGTCGTGTTTTTGCTGCGCGGCGGCCTGGACGTGGCGGCGACGGGCAATCTGCACGGGCTGATTTTCTGGACTGCGCTGCTGGCCACTCTGCGCATCAGCGTTTATCTGCTGATCGGAGCGCTTTTCTTGCAGGCCATCCTCTCCTGGGTGAGCCCCCACTCTCCTCTGGCGCAGCCGCTGGCGCAGTTGACACGGCCTTTTCTCGATCCGATCCGGCGCATCGTCCCGCCCATCGCCGCCATCGACCTGTCGCCGCTGATCGCCATTCTCCTGGCGCAGGTGGTGCTGATCTTCCTGTAACAGGCATGGATCTGGCGCCACCCCACATTATGAAAGTTGCCGGCTTGCCCGTTTACCTCACCCCCGATCCCTCTCCCAGAGGGCGGGGGGGGGGGGGGGGGGGGGGGGGGGGGGGGGGGGGGGGGGGGGGGAGGGGCAGGGTCAGTGGGGGGCGCGCTGGGCCTGGGCGGCGCGCGGCGCGGCGCGCGGGGGGGGGCGCGCGGGGGCGGCGGGAGGCGCGCGGGCGGGCGCCCGCACCGGGGGGCGGCGGGCGCGGGGGCGGGGCGGGCCCGGGGGCGGTGGTTGTCTTCGAGGCTGGCTGCGGTGGGGGG
This sequence comes from Candidatus Propionivibrio dominans, assembly GCA_016709335.1. GTDB lineage: Bacteria > Pseudomonadota > Gammaproteobacteria > Burkholderiales > Rhodocyclaceae > Propionivibrio > Propionivibrio dominans. Next base: position 21,969 of record JADJNC010000025.1, read on the forward strand.
GAATGTGACGCGGTGGAGAACGTACGCGCGGCGTTGACGCTGCGTCACATCCAGCCGGGCGCACAGGGCCACCCCCGGGGCGCGCGGGGCGCCGGGGCGCGACCCGCCCGCGCCCCCCCCCCCCCGCCCGCGCGCCGGCCCGCCCGCGCCCCCCCCCCCCCCCCCGGCCCCGGGCCCCCCCTTTGTCCCCGCCCCCCCCCCGGGTGCTTAGGCACTCCCCCCCCGGGGGCGCGCAGCCCCCCATTTCACCCGCCCCCCCCCCCCCTCCCCCCCCTCTCCCCCCCCCACCCCCCCCCCCCCCCCCCCCGCTCCCCCCCCGCACCCCCCCCGCCCGACGAGAACAAAAAAAAGCCCAAAGGGGGGGGGGATTGGGTGCCGCGGGGGGGGGAGTTTCGCGGAGGAGCGGGGGGGGGCTTCCCGCTTGTGGCGGTGAACGGCGCCGGGGCTGCCCCGCCGCCGGGCGCAAATAAAACGGAAGTCGCCGGAATCCATGGCGATGCACTGAAAATACGCCTGGCCGCAGCGCCGGTGGATGGCAAAGCCAATGCCGCGCTGATCGCGTTTGTTGCCGATCGGCTGGGGCTGGCAAAGTCGGCAATCCGCCTTAAAAGCGGCCAGACTTCGCGGCGCAAGGTGCTTGAAGTCGTCGCGGCGCCGGCCGACACGGCGCAACGCTTGTTGCCGGACACCTGACAGACGGGAGTCTTGCGCCACAAATCGTTGATCCTTGCCTGCTCGTTGTCTAGGGCAAATGCATCAAACTGAGACACCCACCGCGAAGGCGCTAAGGTCGCGAAGTTTTCGCAAAGAAAGTCAAAGACGACCATTACATATTGGCTTTCTTCTTCTCTCTTTGCGTTTCCTTTGCTTCTTTGCGGCTCTGCGGTGGACTTTGAAGTTTGGTGCGATTGCCCTGGCTTTGTCTTTGCCGACGGGTCAGCGTGGCAACGTGGTAGAATCCTACCCCCTGCCTGCACCCATCCGATTGATCTTCAATATGTTCTCCGGAATCATTGCCGCACTTGGACACATTACCGAACTGACGCCGCGCAACGACGGCACGCCGACCGTTCGCCTGAGCATCGAGGCCGGTCAACTCGGCCTCGACGACGTCACTCTGGGTGACTCGATTGCCTGCAACGGCGTCTGCCTGACTGTCGTCGATACGCGGGATAACAGCTTCTTTGTCGACGTCTCGCCGGAAACGCTGTCCTGCACCATAGGGCTGGACGCACCCGGCCCGGTCAATCTGGAGAAGGCGTTGCGCCTGGCAGACCGTCTTGGCGGTCACCTGGTTTCCGGTCACGTCGATGGCGTCGGCGAAGTGCTGCGCTTCGATCCCGTTGGCGATAATCGGCTGCTGGAAATCCGCGCGCCCGAAGTTCTGGCCAGATACATTGCACGCAAGGGCTCGATCACTGTCAATGGCGTCAGCCTGACCACCAATCGGGTCTCCGGCGCCTGTTTTACCATCAACCTGATTCCGCACACCCTTGAAGCGACGACGCTAGGTCGCCTGAAGCCGGGTAGCCGGGTCAATCTCGAAATCGACCTGATCGCGCGCTACGTCGAGCGCATGCTCAATCCTGACGCCATCGACGCGTCCGAGGCTGGATAAATGTCACCCCAACACCGATCCGCTATTGCCCCGATCGAAGAAATCATCGTTGAGATGCGCGCCGGGCGCATGGTCATCCTCGTCGATGAGGAAGATCGCGAAAACGAGGGCGACCTTGTCCTGGCTGCCGAACACGTTACGCCAGAAGCAATCAATTTCATGGCCAAGCATGCGCGCGGGCTGATCTGCCTGACGCTGAGGGAGGAGCGCTGCAGGCAGATCGGCCTGACGCAGATGGCACGCGACAACAAGAGCCATTTCAGCACCGCCTTCACCGTTTCGATAGAAGCAGCGAGCGGCGTGACCACCGGCATTTCGGCGCAGGACCGCGCGCGCACCATTCAGGTGGCCGTGGCTCGGGACGCGCGACCGGAGGATATCGTCCAGCCTGGACACATCTTTCCGATCACCGCCAAGGCCGGCGGCGTGCTGGTGCGCGCCGGTCACACCGAGGCCGGTTGCGATCTTGCCCAGATCGCCGGCCTCGATCCGTCATCGGTCATCTGTGAAATACTCAAGGACGATGGTTCGATGGCGCGGCTGCCCGATCTGATCGAATTCGCCCGCAAGCACGGCCTGAAGATCGGCACCATAAGCGACCTCATACATTTCCGTAGCCGCAACGAAAAGCTGGTCGAGCGTACCTTCTCCCGGCCAGTACAATCAGCGCATGGCGAGTTCATCCTGCACGCCTATACCGATCGTACCTCGAATGAAGTTCATCTGGCATTGACCCGGGGCGAGATTCATCCGGAAAGGGAAACGCTGGTGCGCGTGCATGAACCGCTCACTGTGATCGATTTCCTTGATCCGTCCAGCGGTCGCCACACCTTCTCCCTCGACCAGGCCCAGAGGGCGCTGGCGCGGGTAGAATCCGGCGTCATCGTTCTCCTGCGTCGTCCGGAAACCAGCCATGACATTCTTGCCGCGCTGGTCGAGCAATCGCCTGCTCAGCGTCCGGCAGCGAAATGGGATCCACGCATCTACGGCATCGGCGCACAGATCCTGCGCGATCTCGGCGTCTGTAAAATGAAGCTGCTGGCCAGTCCGCGACGCATGCCGAGCGTGACCGGTTTCGGACTCGAAGTGACGGGATATATCGCTTCGCCGGCCGAACTTGAGTGACCCCTACAGAATCCACTGAAACCACCAGAAAGCGCTGCCATGGCCCGTTACGAAAATTGCTATGAATACGAACCCGACCTGGCCGGAGCCGGACTGTCTATCGGCATCGTCATGAGCCGCTTCAATCAGGACATCGGCGAAGGTTTGCTCGGGGCCTGTACGAGCGAACTCAAGCGTCTCGGGGTTGCCGACTGCGCTATCGAGATTGCCACCGTACCCGGCGCGCTCGAAATCCCGCTGGTTCTGCAAACAATGGCGCAAAGCGATCGCTACGATGCTCTGATCGCTCTTGGCGCCGTCATTCGCGGCGACACGTATCATTTTGAAGTGGTTTCCAACGACTCCTGCCGTGCGGTCATGGAAGTGCAACTGGATACCGGCATACCGATAGCCAACGGCATCCTGACCTGCGAGGACGACGATCAGGCACTGGCGCGCATGCAGCAGAAGGGCTCGGACTGTGCGCGGGCGGCCGTCGAAACGGCCAACCTGCTGCGTGCCATCGGCGAAAGACCTGCATGAGCACTGCGCCGGAGACCGCCATAGCGGAAAGCAAAGCCGCCAGGGTCGCCAAATCACCGCGCCGACGTGCCCGCGAGTTTGCGCTGCAAGGTCTCTACCAGTGGCAGATCAGTGGCAACGACGAGGCGTCCATTGAGGCGCATCTGGCCGACATCGCCGGTTTTGACAAGGCCGATCGCCAGTTTTTCGTCGCCGTGTTGCGCGGCGTCCTCGCCCAGCATCCGGTTTTGCAGGAACAACTCCAGGCTCACCTCGACCGCCCTTTCAGGGAACTGTCACCGGTCGAGGCTTCCGTTCTGCTGGCCGGCGCGTACGAACTGGTCAATTGCCCGCAAACGCCCTATCGCGTCATCATCAACGAAGCCATCGAACTGGCCAAGGGCTACGGCGGCACCGATGGCCACAAATACGTCAACGGCGTACTCGACAAACTGGCCGCCAAGTTGCGCCCGCTTGAAGTCGAAGCCAAGCGCGCAGCCAATCGAAAATCTTGAGTAACCCAAAACCTTGAACCACCAGGACACCAAGCACACCAAGAATCACCAAGTTTTTCCTGGCGAAACTTTGTGCTCTTTGTGACTTGGTGGTGAAGTTTTTACCGTGCCTTCCTCACCCTCCGAATTCGATCTGATCGCCCGCTATTTCGTGCGCCCGACGCCACAGGCCGTGCTTGGCCCCGGTGACGACTGCGCCTTGCTGGCGCCTTCACCGGGGATGGAACTGGCGATCACCACCGACATGCTGGTCTCCGGTACCCATTTTCTGCCGGACACCGATCCGTGCCAACTGGGCTGGAAAACCCTGGCCGTCAACCTCTCCGATCTCGCCGCAATGGGCGCCACGCCACGCTGGGTCGTGCTCGCCGGCAGTCTGCCGGACGCCGACGAGACCTGGATTGCCGCCTTCGCCGAGGGCTTTTTTTCCTGTGCCAGGCGCTACGGGGTTGACCTGGTCGGCGGCGATACGACGCGTGGACCACTCAATCTGTGCATCACGGCACTCGGCGAGGTACCGGCGGGTGCCGCTCTACGCCGTGCCGGCGCGCACAGCGGCGATGACCTGTGGGTTTCCGGCCGGCCCGGACTGGCCGCACTGGGACTCGCACACCGGCAGGGCCGGACGCAATTGCCGGAAAAACTCGCGGCGCGCTGTCTCGCTGCCCTGCAAAAACCGACGCCGCGTATTGAACTCGGTCTGGCCCTGCTGAACCAAAAGCTGGCCCATGCCGCCATTGACATCTCGGATGGACTGCTCGCCGACCTCGGTCACCTGGCCAAAAGTTCTGGCCTTGATGCTGAAGTTTTCCAGCCACAGCTTCCCTTGTTGCCTGCGGGTGCCGAACCCCTGCTGGCACGCCGCTGTCAATTGGCCGGTGGCGACGATTACGAACTGCTGTTTGCTGCGCCACCCGGCAAGCGCCATGAACTGGCTGAACTGGCAGCCCAACTCGATCTGCCGCTGTGGCGCATTGCTCGCATGATTGATGGCCCGGGTGAAGTTCATTTGCTTGATGAAAACGGTCAAAAGCTAAGCATTACTCACAAAGGATTCGATCATTTTGCTCAAGATCAAGACTAAGCCACCTTCGCTGCACTTTCTCCTGTCGCATCCGGCGCATCTTGTTGCTTGCGGATTTGGCAGCGGCTTGTCGCCTGTCGCCCCGGGAACCGTCGGAACGCTCTTCGCCTGGGCCTCTTTTCCGCTGCTCAGACCATGGATGAACGACTTCGAGCTAATCGGTTTCCTTATCGTCTGTTTCATTGGCGGCGTGCTTGCAGCGCAGCGGACGGGCGCCGATCTCGGTGTCGTCGATCATGGCAGCATTGTCTGGGACGAGATTGTTCCTTTCTGGCTGGTGCTGGTATTCTGTCCTGCGGGCGGTCTTTGGCAAATCACGGCATTCCTTCTTTTCCGCCTTTTCGACATTGTAAAACCGCAGCCGGCACGTTATTTTGACGAGCAGGTCAAGAATGGCTTCGGAGTCATGACCGACGACCTGGTCGCTGCGGGTTACACTGTGCTCGTGCTCGCCATCCTTCAATTCATTCTCAAATGAACCAGCAGACACTCGAAACCCTCGCCGCACAGGTCGGCGCACTGCTTTTGGCCAATGGCCAGAAGCTGGCTACGGCTGAATCCTGCACCGGCGGCTGGGTGGGGCAATGCCTGACGGCCGTGGCCGGAAGCTCGGATTGGTTCGAGCGCGGTTTTGTTACTTATTCGAATGCAGCCAAGCACGAAATGCTGGGCGTCGAAAACGAAATCCTGCTTGCCCATGGCGCGGTCAGTGAAGCAACGGCTGCGGCCATGGCCGCTGGTGCCCTGCGCCACAGTCACGCCGACTGGGCGCTGGCGATCACCGGGGTTGCCGGCCCCGGCGGCGGTTCGCCGGGCAGGCCGGTCGGCACGGTGTGCTTCGCCTGGGCCGGAGCGGAAGGCCGCCTCGATAGCCAAACCTGCCACTTCAAGGGCAATCGCGAAGAAGTTCGAGCTCAATCGGTAGCCTGTGCACTCAACGGGCTGCTGGAACGTGCAGCGCATCTGTCGGCCTGATCCTCTCCAACATGCACTCCAGTAGTGCTCGCCATTTCTTTTATACTGTATATAATAACAGTAGTCGACTACGGTGTAACACACCTGATCGACACCGTTGAACATGAGATAATCTTTCCAATCAGAATAAAGGACACGCAATGGACGACAACAAGACAAAAGCACTGGCGGCAGCACTGGCTCAGATCGAAAAGCAGTTCGGCAAGGGATCAATCATGAAAATGGGCGACGGCAGCGTCGCCAACGACATCCAGGTCGTTTCCACCGGTTCGCTGGGGCTCGATATCGCACTGGGCATCGGCGGCCTGCCGCGCGGTCGTGTGGTTGAAATCTACGGTCCGGAATCGTCAGGCAAAACGACGCTGGCGCTGCAGGTCATCGCCGAAATGCAGCAACTCGGCGGTACTGCCGCTTTCATCGACGCCGAACATGCCCTTGACCCGACTTATGCCCAGAAACTCGGAGTGAATCTTGACGAACTCCTGATTTCACAACCGGATACCGGCGAACAGGCACTTGAAATCACCGATATGCTGGTACGTTCGGCCAGCGTGGACGTGATTGTCATCGACTCGGTCGCCGCGCTGGTGCCGAAAGCAGAAATCGAAGGCGAGATGGGCGATTCGCTACCCGGCCTGCAGGCCCGCCTGATGAGTCAGGCGCTGCGCAAGCTGACAGCGAACATCAATCGGACGAACACCCTGGTTATTTTCATCAACCAGATCCGCATGAAGATAGGTGTCATGTTCGGCAGCCCGGAAACCACCACCGGCGGCAACGCGCTCAAGTTTTATGCTTCCGTACGTCTGGATATCCGCCGCATCGGCGGTATCAAGAAAGGCGACGAGGTGGTCGGCAACGAAACCCGTGTCAAGGTGGTCAAGAACAAGGTGGCACCGCCTTTCCGCGAAGCCATTTTTGACATTCTTTACGGCGAAGGGACATCGCGCGAGGGTGAAATCGTCGAACTCGGAGTCATCCACAAACTGGTCGAGAAATCGGGCTCCTGGTACGCCTACAATGGCGAAAAAATCGGTCAGGGCAAGGACAACGCCCGCGAATATCTCAAAGCCAACCCGCAAATTGCCGAGGAGATCGAGACCAGGATCCGCACCGCCGTGAATGTTCCCTCGCCAAAACCGATCAGCGTCACCGAGTAGCGCGCCATGAGCGGCACGTTGCGCGCGCGTGCCTTGCGGCTGCTGGCGCGTCGCGAACATGCGCGAGCCGAGCTGGCACGGAAGCTTTCCCCGTACGCCGAATCGAGCGCAGCGCTTGATGCTCTGCTCGATGATCTGAGTGCGCGTCGCCTGCTTTCTGACGAACGCTACGTGGAAATGCGATTGAATGCTCGCGGAGCGCGATTCGGCAACGCCCGTTTGGCATGCGAACTGCGAGCCCAGGGGGTTTCTGAAGATCTGGTGGCTGCTGCCTTGGCCACCAGCGATAATGAACTGACGCGCGCGCGTCACGTCTGGCAGCGCAAGTATGGCGATCAATCCGGGTTGCTTGATGCCACGGAGCGCGCTCGACAGACGCGTTTTTTGATGAGCCGGGGTTTTTCCGGAGAAACCATCCGCCGCATAATTCGCGGCGACTTTGAAGACGATTGAACGATGTCCGAAACCAGTGTCAGCATGAGCACCAAGAGTACGCTCTCAACACATAACCTCAAAAAGCGCTACAAGAAGCGCACAGTGGTTGAGGACGTGTCGGTCGAAGTCGGCAGCGGCGAAGTGGTCGGCCTGCTCGGCCCGAACGGTGCGGGGAAGACGACCTGCTTCTACATGGTGGTCGGTCTGGTCGCCTGCGATGGAGGCGACGTTTACATCGATGATAAAAAAATAACGCACATGCCCATCCACCAGCGGGCAAAACTGGGCATCTCCTACCTGCCGCAGGAAGCCTCGGTTTTTCGTAAACTGAGCGTCATCGAAAACATCAAGGCCGTGCTGGAACTGCAAAAGCTTGAGCCTGACGAGATCGAACTGCGCGCCGAGCGGCTGCTCGATGAGCTGCATATCGGCCATATTCGCAATAGTTCGGCGGCATCGCTTTCCGGCGGCGAGCGGCGCCGGGTGGAAATTGCCCGCGCGCTGTCGACCGAACCACGCTTCATCCTGCTTGACGAGCCGTTTGCCGGAATTGATCCCATTGCCGTTCTGGATATCCAGAAGATCATCCACTTCCTCAAGGAGCGCAACATCGGCGTCCTGATCACCGACCATAACGTCCGCGAAACACTGCGCATCTGTGACCACGCCTACATCCTCAACGAAGGCAGCGTTCTTGCTTCTGGTCGTCCCGATGAAATCATTTATAATGAAAACGTCCGGAAGGTTTATCTGGGCGAGAATTTCCGCCTCTGAACCTGCCGCTTGCTCCTCCAGAATCCAGAATCCATCGGGCAGCTTCACCCCCAAACCGGCGGCCGATCAGGCTCCGTAAATGAAACCATCCCTCCAGCTCAAGCTATCGCAGCACCTCGCACTGACGCCGCAGTTGCAGCAATCGATACGACTGTTGCAACTGTCGACGCTTGAGCTTGAGCAGGAACTGGAAAAATACCTGCAGGAAAACCCCCTCCTCGAACGCGAAGAAGTGGAATACGCGCCGCAGCAAACGGGCGTCAGCGAAGCCGATTCCGCCGATACTGAAAAATTCGAACCCGACGCGGCCACGCCGCCTGCCTCGTCAGCCGATGACGAGAGCTGGCTGGGCGAGGAAAGCAGTTACTCCAGCTCGCCCGGATCGTTTGACGATGACGACAACGACTACCAGGACGTGCAGGCCGCGACCACCTCCCTGCGCGAGCACCTGTCACGGCAACTCGGGCTGATGAGCATTCCCGGTCGCGACCAGACGCTGGTGCAGTGCCTGATCGACGCGCTCGACGATGACGGTTACCTGACCCAGTCTCTCGAAGATCTTGCCGAAACCTTGCCGCCCGAACTTGAAATCGAGCTGGAGGAATTGCAGATCGCCCTGAATCATCTGCAATGCTTCGACCCGACCGGCGTCGGCGCACGCAATGCACAGGAGTGCCTGGCACTGCAACTGGAAACAAGGCCAGCCGATGATACGCAGACTCTGGCACTGAAGATCGTGCGTCAGCACATCGATCTGCTCGCCGCTCGCGATTTCGTCAAGCTCAAGAAACTCTGCGAGTGCGACGACGAGCAGTTGCGCGAGGCCCAGTTTCTCATTCGCAGCCTCAACCCGCGGCCCGGCGCAAAATACGCCGCACTTGAAGCGCGCTACATCACCCCCGACGTCGTGGTACGCAAGATTCGCGGCGTGTGGACGGTCAACATCAATTCCGACGCCTTTCCGCGACTGCGGATCAACAGTCTTTATGCCCAGATTCTCACCCGGCAGCGCGGCTCAGGACTGGCCGGCCAGTTGCAGGAAGCGCGCTGGCTGATAAAAAACGTACAGCAACGCTTTGACACCATCCTGAGAGTGGCGCAATCTATTGTTGATCGGCAACGCCAGTTTTTCGATCATGGCGAGGTCGCCATGCGACCCCTGGTGCTACGTGAAATTGCCGATCTCCTGGGCTTGCATGAATCGACCATCTCCCGGGTGACCACGCAAAAATACATGGCAACGCCACGCGGGATTTTCGAATTGAAGTATTTTTTTGGCAGTCACGTCGCCACCGAAGCCGGCGGTGCCTGTTCGGCAACAGCCATCCGCGCGCTGATCAAGCAGTTGATTGGCGCTGAAGACCAGAAGAAACCCCTTTCGGATAGCCAGTTGTCCGAAATACTCGGCCAGCAGGGAATTGTCGTTGCACGGCGAACAATTGCAAAATACCGTGAAGCGCTCAGCATCCCGCCGGTTAAACTACGCAAGACGATCTGACAGGCATCATCTGCACCCGATGAAAGCAATGCCCATTACGCTTACCCCCGACCCCTCTTCCAGGAATGGGCGAGGGGGATTCGACGGTCGCTGACGCGACTGTCATTACCTTGAAAAGGAGCCACACCATGAACCTGAAAATCAGTGGGCACCATCTTGAAATTACCCCGGCAATTCATGATTACGTCACCGGGAAGCTTGAGCGCGTCATACGTCATTTCGATAACGTCATCGATGTGAACGTGATTTTATCGGTAGACAAACTCAAGCAGAAAGCCGAAGTTACCGTTCACCTCTCCGGCAAGGACGTTTTTGTCGAAGCCATTGACGAGGACCTCTACGCGGCGGTTGATGGTCTGGTCGACAAGCTCGACCGCCAGATCCAGAAGCACAAACAAAAAGTGCAGGATCATCACCGTGGTCAAAAAATCGCTCATATTGTCCAGGACTGATTTGCACAGTGCGGCGGGTTCGGCTTTTTCACGTCAAACCCGCCGCGAACCTGACCCTGTCGTTTTTCCTGCTTCCTGTTGCCAGACGTTATTGTTTGTATCCCTGAATGAGCCAGATCACTCAATTATTAACCCCCGAAAATATCGTCCTTGATCTTGACGCGAGCAGCAAGAAACGCGTCTTCGAGAAAGTGGGCCTGCTTTTCGAAAACAATCAGGGCATCGCTCGCAGCGCGGTATTCGACAGCCTTTTCGCTCGCGAAAAGCTTGGTTCGACTGGCCTCGGACAGGGCATAGCCATTCCTCATGGCCGCATCAAAGGGCTGAAGGAAGCCTGCGGCGCATTTCTGCGTCTTGCGGCGCCTGTAGCCTTTGATTCTCCGGATGGCAAGCCGGTATCCCTCCTTTTCATATTGCTTGTTCCCGAACAGGCAACAGAGCAACATCTGCAAATCCTTTCTGAACTTGCCGAGCGATTCTCCGATCGCACCTGCCGCGAAGCATTGTGCGCCGCCGACAGTGCCGACTCGATCCGCAAGATATTCGAAAACTGAGCGCCCGATCCTCATGATTGCCAAACGTGTACTGAGCATAATCCAGCTCTACGAAGAAAATCTCGAGAAACTCAAGCTCACCTGGGTTGCTGCGGTGGGCGTTGAGCGGCAAATCGAACTCAAGGATCAGGCGATTTACGGCCCTGACGTCGTCGGTCACTTCAACCTGATCTACAGCCAGCGGGTGCAGGTCATCGGCAAGGCCGAACAGCAGTGGGCAGAACGTGTCGGCGCGGATCGCTGGCAGCGACAGGTCGGCGACCTGATGGCCGCCGGTCCGCCGGCACTGATCATTGCCGATGGTCTGGAAATTCCCCCCAGAGTGCGCGAGATCTGCGAGACGAGCAAAACGCCGCTGTTTATTACTCCGAAAGCCTGTTCGGTGGTCATTGATCTGCTGCATCTCTACCTCGGGCGCCGCTTCGCGGACACGGTATCGGAGCACGGCGTGTTCATGGACGTGTTCGGCATGGGCGTCCTGATCACCGGCGACTCCGGCGTCGGTAAAAGTGAATTGGCACTCGAACTTGTATCGCGCGGGCACGGGCTGGTTGCCGACGATGTCGTCGAAATGGGCCGCATTGCCCCGGCGACGGTCGAGGGTCGCTGCCCCGGCATGTTGCGCGACTACCTGGAAGTGCGAGGTCTCGGCCTGCTCAATATTCGCACGATCTTCGGCGAAACGGCAGCGCGGCGAAAAATGAAACTCAAGCTGATTGTGCAACTGCAAAAACACTCTGCCGGCGACGACTCGCCGCGTCTGCCGCTCGATGCCCAGTCGCAGGAGATCCTTGGCATACACGTACGCAAGGTGGTTTTCCACGTGGCGCCGGGGCGCAACCTTGCTGTTCTACTCGAAGTCGCCGTACGCAACTGCATCCTGCAACTGCGCGGCATCGACAGCATGAGCGAATTCATCAATCGTCAGCAACAGGCTGTCCTTGACGAAGACATCTAGTTCGCGCTTATAATCATTGGACATTCACAAACCCTGTCAAGGAGTTACAGATGAAAAACATGATTGCTCTCATTGCCTTCGCCTTCGCTATGGGCAGTGCATTTGCTGCTGATCAGGAGAAGAAAGCACCCTCTCCCGCACAACAGGCGCAGCAGGACAAAATGAAAGCGTGCAACGCCGATGCCGGAAGCAAGGCTCTCAAGGGTGACGAACGCAAGAAGTTCATGAGCGAGTGCCTAAGTTCGAAGCCGGCGTCCGCCACGCAGCAGGACAAAATGAAAACGTGCAACGCCGAGGCGGGCACCAAGGCGCTCAAAGGTGACGAGCGCAAGAAATTCATGAGCGAATGTCTCAAGGCAGACAAGCAATAATCCCCGACTGATAAAGAGGCAAATAAAAAACGGCGGTGCTTTGACACCGCCGTTTTTTACTTCACGGGTCGATCAGAGCCGCTCGAATTCTGCACTGTCCGCATCCCGGGTTGGTAGCCGAATCGGCAAAGCAGATCAGGCCCTTGCCGTGAATGACAAACTCCTCGTTCAGCAAAAACAACTCCGGCTTTCCACTCATGGTGACATATGTTCCATTGGTACTGTTGTCAATGAGCACGACCCTGTCGCCTCGACGTTCTATTCTTGCATGATTGCGTGACGCGCGAGGATCGTGAATGACAATATCACTCTCCGCTCCACGCCCCATCCGGATGACCTGCTTTTTGTCATTCAGCGTGACGAGCTTGCCGCCGTAGCGTAGTCTTAGATATGAACCCCGCAGGTTATCGCCATTAGGCTCATCCGCAATCTCTGCGGTTTTCGCCAACGGCGTTGACGTGTCCGGTTCGACCGCTTCGAAGATGTTCATTCCCGGAGATTTCCCCCTGGCTTCGACTGAGCCAAGATCATGCGTCGATCTTTTATACAGGGGTGAGAGAGTGGCCTGTGCCTGAAGGCTGGTCAATACCTGCCCTGGCTTGGCCAGCCCGGAAAGCTGTGCGGCGGCGTTGACCGTTTCGCCTGCATAACGGCCTGCTTTTTCACTAACCAGACCATGTGCAAAGCCGACGCGAATGGCCAGCTTGACCCCCGAAACCGGTGGCAGGTCAGCCACCCGCTGCTGCATCTCCATAGCAGCCTGGAATGCTTCATCGGCCTTGTCAAATACCGCCATCAGCTCATCACCGACGGTCTTGATGATGCGCCCACCAAAAATCTCGACAGCCCGCTCCATGCGCTTCAGGCAACGATCGACGGCGCGCAGCGCTTCGGCATCGACGAGTCGTTCATGCAGCCTTGCACTTCCCGACACGTCGGCAAACAGAACTGACAAGGGGCGGTTGGTATCATTCATGGTTATCCCGGTACCAGAAAACTTGCTTGCAGCATCTTCCGCAGCCTGCGCAAAAGACCCACCGCACAGTCCGCAACACCGGCCATTTGTTCCAAAGCGCAGCACAGCCGGATTTTACGGATCATAGCAAAAGCCCGTCATTTGCGCTTCACATACCGATCCCTTGTCCGGGAAATACCTCCGCCAGCGAAAAAGCCGCGCCAAATTGTTGAGCGTCAAATACGCGGTCACCCCCGTCCATTTCCGCCAGATCGGTACCGACACGAAGCCCCTTGAAGTCGAACTGCGCATTGTCGGCCAGATGCGAGGGCACAATGTTCTGAAGCGCGGAGAACACCGACTCGGTACGCCCCGGATAACGGCGATCCCAGTCAGCCATCATCTCGCGAATTTTCTGTCGCTGCAGGTTGTTCTGCGAGCCACAAAGATTGCACGGAATGATGGGATAGGCCATGCCGCGCGCAAAGCGGGCGATATCGTTTTCACTGCAGTAAGCCAGCGGTCGGATAACCACATGCGCGCCGTCATCGGTCACCAGCTTGGGGGGCATGGCCTTGAGTTTGCCCCCAAAAAGGAGATTGAGAAACAGGGTGTGAACGATGTCGTCGCGATGATGCCCGAGCGCGACCTTGTTGGCGCCAAGTTCCTTGGCGGTACGATAGATAACGCCTCGTCGCAGCCGCGAGCAGAGCGAACACGTCGTCTTGCCCTCGGGAATCTTCTCCTTGACGATCGAATACGTATCCTGCTCGACGATGCGGTACTCGATCCCCAGGCCGGATAGATAAGTCCGGAAGCACGTCGGCGGGGAATCCCGGCTGCTTCTGATCAAGATTCATGGCAATCAGGCGAAAATCCACCGGCGCACGCTGGCGCAGTGCCATCAGCGTCGTCAGCATTGCGTAGGAATCCTTGCCGCCGGACACGCAGACTAGAACGGTGTCGCCATGCTCGATCATGTTGTAATCGGCAATCGCCTTGCCGACGTCACTTTCAAGGCGCTTTTTCAAGCGCTGAAGATTCTTTGAATTGTCCACTGAATTTTCCACCAGCTTAATGCCCTTAAACGGCTAAAGATGGGCGGTACGGCCGCCATCAACGTTGATCACCTGCCCGGTGATGTAACAGGCGTCATCAAGCAGGAAGCGGACGGCGCGTGCAATATCCTGCGGGCTGCCGGCGCGCTTCAATAGTGTATGGGCTACGATCCCGTCCTGCGTTGCGCTGTCAAAAGCGCTGTCGTCAGGCCACAGGATCGGCCCCGGTGCGACTGCGTTCACCCGGACTTCCGGCGCCAGTTCAATCGCCAGAGCCCGTGTCAGCCCCAGCAGTCCGGCCTTGGCTGCACAGTACAGCGGGTATCCGGCCAACGGCCTTTCGGCATGGATGTCGGTGATATTGACTACGGCGCCATAGGTTGCCCGCAGGTGAGGCGCCGCCGCCTGCGTCAGAAACAGTGGCGCCTTGAGATTGCTGCCGATCAGATCGTCCCAGGCCGCAAGATCGATTTCGCCGAGCGGGGTGGCAAAAAAACTCGATGCATTGTTGACCAGCGCATCGAGCCGACCAAAATGCGCTACCGTTCTTGCCACCAGCATGGACAAAGCCTCGTTATCCAGCAGATTGGCCTGCAGGCAGCGTGCAGAACCCGGCCGCGCCGTATTCAATTCAGCCACCAGCGCTTCGGCCTCTGCCGTCGCGCTGCGATAGTGCACCATGATATTGGCACCCGCAGCATGCAACTCGAGTGCGATCGAACGACCTACCCGTTTTGCCGCCCCGGTCACCAATACCGTTTTGCCGATCACACCCGACTCCAGATTTTTCAGCCACCACGTACAAGGACTGGATTTTAACGGATTATCACCCCAGCCGCCGAGAAAGGCCGCTATCCGAAGCTGGCGCCAAGCGTTAGACTTGTTACAACGACCTGAGCCGTGAAACCCCGATATGAATGATCAAATACCCCTCGACGCCGACGAGTTGATGAACTTTGCCGAGCGCATTGAACAGCTTCCGCCGGCTGATGCCGGATGGGTGGATAGCCTGTTTCAGGAGTGTCTGCGCGCGCGCATGCACGAAGCCGAATTACTCTCCGGTCTGTCCGATTCGGCAGAGACAGGAAAAAGCAGCACCGAGTTTGCAGCGCAGCTCGCCCAGGTCGCCCTCGATACCGCCGAGTGGCTGAAAACGCTGTGGGATGTCGGCTACATGGGTGCGGGCAGTTTCCCCTCGCAACCGCGTACAGCCTTTCCACTGGTCGAACTGGAAGACGTACTCAAATCGGCGCTCTTTGCCCGTATCCGGGAAGGCAAGCGGCCACTACCCTTCCCGCCGCCGACACGGCAGGGCTTGCCCTGGCATGACCTGGTCGAGAGCCAGGAAGAGACGCATGTCGTCGAGGCGGAAATTGTTCGCGACGGTCAAGACCAGGCCATCGCGGCAATCATCGAAGCCTGCCCCGACTGGCAACTCATTGAAGAAGTCGCCAGCGATCGTGAGTACATCGTTCAACATCGCGGCAAGGGGCCGCTTTTCAGGCTGCATCTCGACCCAGAGACTGCCAGATTGCGTCGCGAACCGCCGCGCTGGAGGCGAAGGATTCGCCTGCAGGAACGTGGCGGTTTTCGCAGCTACACGCTCGAATGGCCGCAACAGGATGAACGCATGCAAGCCATCGCACTGCGCGCCACCACCTGGGAGCGTGCCGAATCCGAAGCCGCTCAATGGATCGCAGCAAAGTACCCGGAAATGTACGGGCAGGTGAGCTTCGAGCGGGTCGAGTAGTTGAGATGGTGCATCTGCGGTATCAAGCGTGTCCGGATTTACCGGATAATATGATTCGCTTCAATACAAAGTTAAACTAGCCGCTTCACACCACGGCCTTCCCCGAATCCCCCGCATGCTTGAAGTCTCCAACCTTGAATGTGTTCGCGGTGAACGTCGCCTTTTTGCCGGCGTCGGATTCCGGCTGGACGCGGGCGAGATGCTTTACTTGCAGGGGGCCAATGGTTCCGGGAAAACCAGCCTGCTGCGCATGCTCTGTTCGCTTTCGCCCGCGCAGGAGGGAGAGATTCGCTGGCGCGGCGAATCGATCGGCAAGCTCGGCGAGGACTATCGCCGCGAGCTGTGCCATCTCGGGCACCACAACGCCATCAAGGAAGAACTGACGCCGCTGGAAAACCTGCGGACCTCGGCCAGACTGGCCGACGAAGCACTTGACGAAGGTACCGCGCTCGACGCACTGGAACAGCTCGGTCTGGCCGGGCGCGAGGATCTGCCCTGCCGCTACCTGTCGCAGGGGCAGAAGCGCCGTGTCGCCCTGGCTCGGCTGGTCAATGAGCGGCGGGCGCTGTGGGTACTCGACGAACCCTACGTGGCGCTTGATTCGTCAGCGATCGAACGGGTCGCCGGATTGATCGGCGCGCATCTGCAACGCGGCGGGTTGGCGGTGCTGACCACGCACCAGGCGGTTGCAGTCGCCGCCGGCAAGGTTCGCGAGTTGGTTCTGGCGCCGGATGGACAAGCATGAGCGAAAAATCCACCGCACAGGCGCAAAGAGGCAAAGGTAAGGCAAAGAAAGCCGATGACTTGACTTTGCCTTGCCTTCCTTTGTGCTTCCTTGCCCTTTTTCTTTGCGCCTTTGCGGTGGACGTCTACGGTCGACGAACCGGCACCTGCACGAGGAATGGGTCGGCAAGATGCTGAAACTTGTTCGTGCCATCATCAGCCGCGATCTGCGTCTGGCCATGCGGCGGCGTGCCGACATCGTTTCGGCGCTGTTCTTTTTCATCATCGTCGTCAGCCTGTTTCCGCTCGGCGTCGGCCCGGAGCCGGAACTGCTGCGCAAACTGGCGCCGGGCGTGCTGTGGGTTGCGGCGCTGCTCGCCACCATGCTCTCGCTGCCGCGCCTGTTCGCCGACGACCATCGCGACGGCACGCTGGAGCAACTGGCGCTGGCACCGCAGCCACTGGGCCTGATCGTGCTTGGCAAGGTGCTGGCGCACTGGCTGGTTTCTGGCCTGCCGCTGGCGCTTCTGGCGCCGGTACTGGGCCTCCAGTTCGACCTGTCCACCGACGCCCTGTGGGTGCTGACCTGCTCGCTGCTCATCGGTACTCCGGCTTTGTCCGGTATCGGTGCCATCGGTGCGGCGCTGACGCTGGGAGTACGCGGCGGTGGCGTGCTACTGTCGCTGCTGGTTCTTCCCCTGTATATTCCGGTTCTGATTTTCGGCGCCGGTGCGGTTGATGCGACGGTGACCGGCCTCGGCGCACAAGCCCATCTGTCGCTGCTCGGCGCTCTGACGCTGGCTGGCGTTTTTTTCGCGCCATGGCCAACGGCGGCGGCTTTACGAATTGCATTGGAGTAAGGCAACTTAGCTTTTGATCATGTCAAACAAACTCATCAACTGGTTCAGATTCGCCAGCCCGCAGGCTTTCTATCCGCTCGCCGGGAGGATGATTCCGTGGTTCTGGGCGCTGGCCGCCGTCTTCGGCATTGCCGGCCTGTATGTGGGCTTTCTGGTGGCGCCGACCGACGCACAGCAGGGCGAGGGCTACCGCATCATCTTCCTGCACGTGCCGGCGTCGTGGATGTCGATGTTCATCTATCTGGTGATGGCCTTCTGGGCCGGGTTGGGGCTGGCGTTCAATTTCCGCCTGTCGGGAATGATGGCCACGGCGCTGGCGCCGACGGGAGCGCTGTTCACCTTCCTGTCACTGTGGACCGGCGCGCTGTGGGGCAAGCCGATGTGGGGTACCTGGTGGGTATGGGACGCGCGCCTGACCTCCGAACTGATCCTGCTTTTTCTCTACGTCGGCTTCATCGCCCTGCAGTCGGCGATTGACGACCCGCGCCGCGCCGACAAGGCCGGCGCCATCCTGGCGCTGGTCGGCGTGGTCAACATCCCGATCATCTATTTCTCGGTGAAGTGGTGGAACACGCTGCACCAGGGCTCGTCGGTCAGTCTGACCAAATCGCCCTCGATGGCCATGACCATGCTCCTCGGCATGCTGCTCTGCGCCCTGGCCTGCTGGATGTACGCCATCGCCGTGGCGCTGATGCGGGTGCGCACCATCATGCTCGAACGCGAGCGGCACACTGAATGGGTGCGCGAGGAGTTGGGAATGAAGGCCAAGGAGCAATAAAATGATGGACGATGCAACTCGCCAGCACCCTGAACCCGGCGCAAGACATTCAGCCCCTGCCACTGTCACTCCCGATTCCTCACTCCTCATTCCTCACTGACCCCATGTACTGGAACAGCTTTTCCGAATTTCTGGCCATGGGCACCCACGGCATCTACGTCTGGGGCTCGGTCGGCGTCATGGTACTCCTGATGGTGCTGGAACCGGTTCTGCTGGTTCGCGGTCAGAAGAGTCTTGTCGCGCGCCTCAAGCGTCAGTTTCGTGCCGAGAAGACCGATCGCTCAACACAATCCCGAAGGTAAGCATTGAAAACACGTCACAAGCGTATCGCGCTGATCATCGGCGGGCTGGCCGTTCTCGGCCTCGTTGTCGCGCTGGTACTCAACGCCTTCCAGAGCAATCTGGTGTTCTTTTTCTCGCCGACGCAAGTGGCTGCGGGCGAGGCGCCCAAGGGCAAGTCGTTCCGCATCGGCGGCTTGGTCAAGGAAGGTACGATCAAGCGCGAAGCCGACGGCGTTACCCTGCGTTTTGTCATGACCGACACCGAGCAGGACATGATCGTTGCCTACAAGGGAATCCTGCCCGACCTGTTCAAGGAAGGCAAAGGCGCTGTTGCCCAGGGCAAGCTCGGCGAGGACGGCGTTTTCGTCGCCACTGAAGTGCTCGCCAAACACGACGAGAACTACATGCCGCCGGAAGCCACCAAGGCGCTTGGCGATGCACAGCAGCGCGCTGCTGCGAACAAGGCGGCCGTTGAGGCTACGTCAAAAACTGTGAAGCAGTGAGGAGTAGGGAGTGAAGAGTGAGGAGTAATGATTTGATGAGCGCTAGAATCTAGTAGGTCGGGTTAGCGCAGCATAACCCGACGGCAGTGTATGCCGCATCCGATGATTGTCGGGTTATGCTGCGCAGCAAATCCTCCTGGGGGACGCTGCGCTAACCCGACCTACGATTTGTCAGCTATATCTAAATTTCAAATGCAAGAAGATTGGAAGTTATTTCGTAACCGTTCCAAAGGAGTAGGGAGTGAAGAGTGAGGAGTTATGATTCGATGTACGCAAGAAACCACCGGAATACCGAGCACGCCGAGAGTGGGACGACGCCACTCGCTGTGACTCCTTACTCTTCACTCCTCACCGGATTACAGCCCCATGATTCCTGAACTCGGTCACTTCGCTCTCATCGTCAGCCTTTGTGTGGCACTCGTCCAGGGCACACTGCCGCTGCTTGGTGCCCATTGGCGACGGCCACAATGGATCGCGCTGGCGCGTCCGGCGGCGATCGCGCAGGCGCTGCTGATGGCTGTGGCTTTCGCCTGCCTGACCACCGCCTTTGTACAGAATGATTTTTCTGTCGTCTATGTGGCGCAACATTCGAATACCTTGCTGCCCTTGCCGTATCGGGTGGCTGCCGTGTGGGGTGGGCATGAAGGTTCGCTGCTGCTGTGGGTGGTGATGCTGGTGATGTGGACGCTGGCGGTGGCGCTCTTCTCGAAGCAACTCCCGGACACCATGGTGGCCCGCATACTCGGTGTGCTGGCGCTGGTCACGGCCGGTTTCCTGCTCTTTATCCTGCTCACCTCCAACCCCTTCGATCGTCTGCTGCCGGCTGCCGAGGAGGGGCGCGACCTCAACCCGCTGTTGCAGGATCCAGGGTTGATCATCCACCCGCCGATGCTTTACATGGGCTATGTCGGTTTCTCGGTGGCCTATGCCTTTGCCGTTGCCGCGCTGCTCTCCGGCCAGCTTGACGCCGCCTGGGCGCGCTGGTCGCGGCCATGGACGATAGCCGCCTGGATTTTCCTGACGCTGGGCATCGCGCTCGGCTCGTGGTGGGCCTATTACGAACTCGGCTGGGGCGGCTGGTGGTTCTGGGACCCGGTCGAGAACGCCTCGTTCATGCCGTGGCTGGTCGGTACGGCGCTGATCCACTCGCTGGCGGTGACGGAAAAGCGCGGCAGCTTCAAGAACTGGACGGTGCTGCTGGCCATTTCTGCCTTCTCGCTTTCGCTGCTCGGCACCTTCCTCGTGCGCTCCGGTGTGCTGACCTCGGTGCATGCCTTTGCCACCGATCCGCGACGCGGCATCTTCATTCTCGTCTTTCTGGTTGCCGTGATCGGCAGCTCGCTGGCCCTCTTTGCCTGGCGTGCGCCCAGGGTCGGTCTGGGCGGGCGTTTCGCCCTGCTCTCGCGCGAATCGCTGCTGCTCACCAACAATGTGCTGCTGGTCGTCGCCTGCGCCTCGGTGTTGCTCGGCACGCTCTACCCGCTGCTGATCGACGCCCTCGGCGCCGGCAAGCTGTCGGTCGGTCCGCCTTATTTCGATTCGGTCTTTGCTCCCTTGATGATCCCGGCCCTGTTCCTGATGGGTGTGGCGCCGTTTGCCCGCTGGAAGCAGGCCAGTTTCGGCGAACTGGCACGCACCCTGCGCTGGGCCTTTGTCGCCGCTGCGCTGGTGGGACTGGTGGCCCCCTTCTTTTTCGGCGAATGGAAGCCGCTGGTGGCACTGAGCCTGCTGCTGGCGGCGTGGATCGTTTTTTCAGGCTCGCTCAACTTTGTCGAACGCGTGCAGTCGACGCGCGCTGGACAGCCTTTCCTGAGTGCCGCGCTAAAGCAGCCACGCAGCTTCTTCGGCATGCACACCGCCCACGTCGGCATCGCCGTCTTCGTCGTCGGCGTGGCGATGGTCAGCGGCTATCAGGCCGAAAAGGATGTGAAGATGGAGGTCGGCGACAGCGTTAGCGTCGGAGGCTATACCTTCCGCTTCAACGGTGTGCGGCAGGAAAAGGGGCCGAACTACGTGGCGCTGGTCGGCGATATTGATCTGCTGAAAGGCGACAGGACGATCCGCAAAATGAATCCGGAGAAACGCAACTACCTTTCGTCATCGATGCCGATGACCGAAGCGGCGATCGACACCGGCTTCCTGCGCGACGTCTATGTCTCGCTCGGCGAACCCATCGACAAGGCCAGGCCGGACGCGGCCTGGGCCGTGCGCGTCTATCACAAGCCCTTCGTCGACTGGATCTGGGGCGGCTGCGTGCTGATGGCGCTCGGCGGCCTCCTGGCCATGAGCGACCGCCGCTATCGCAGCAGGTCGCGCGCAGCATCAAGCATCGACATTGCGCTGACGCAGAAAGCGTAAAGACACTTCATGAACCGTTTTCTCTGGCCGCTGATCGGCTTTGCCGTTCTTGTTGCCCTGCTGGCCGTCGGGCTAAATCTCAACCCGCGTGATGTACCCTCGCCACTGGTCGGCAAGCCGGCGCCGCTGTTCTCGCTGGCCCGCCTCGATGCGCCGGATCAGAACTTCTCCCCGCAGGACATGCTCGGCAAGGTGTGGCTGCTCAACGTGTGGTCGACCTGGTGTGTGTCCTGCCGGCAGGAGCATCCGGTGCTGGTCGACATGGCGAAAAACAATACGGTGATGCTGGTCGGCCTCAACTACAAGGAAGTGCGCGGTGATGGCGGGCTGGATGCGGACAAGCTCGACGCAGCGGCCGAAAGGAAGCTGGCGCTTGAGCGTTCCAACGCCTGGCTGAAGCAGCACGGCAATCCTTACCGCCTTTCGGTGCTGGACCTCGACGGGCGCGTCGGCATCGACTACGGTGTTTATGGCGTACCGGAAACCTACGTCATCGACAAGTCCGGAATCATCCGCATGAAGCACACCGGCCCGATCAGCCGCGATGATTTCTCCGGCAAAATCCTGCCGCTGCTTGCGGAGTTGTCAAAATGAGGCTCTGGCTAATGCTATTCCTGCTGGCGCTGAGCGCCGTCTCACTGCAGGCCAGGGAAGCCGCACCGCTGGCACAGGACGAAGCCACCGAAAAGCGTCTGGTCGCGATTTCATCCGAACTACGCTGCCTGGTCTGCCAGAACGAGTCACTGTCCGGTTCGCATGCCGATCTGGCCAACGATCTGCGCCGCGAGATTCGCACGCTGATCCAGGAGGGCAAGAGCGACGCCGAAATAATGGACTTCATGGTCAGTCGCTACGGCGATTTTGTTCGCTACCGGCCGCCGCTCAAGGGAACGACCCTGCTCTTGTGGTTTGGTCCGGGCCTGCTCCTGGTGGGTGGCCTCGTTACACTGGTTCTCTACCTGCGTCGCCGCAACAAGGCGATCAACGATTCGCCGCTCAGCGCGGAAGAACAGCAACAGGCCGAACGCCTGCTGAATGTAAAAGAACCTCAAAAATGAGCGCCACGACCGCTTTCATCCTCGCCGCCGCACTGCTTGTTCTTGTCATCCTTGCCATTCTATTGCTGCCGCTTTGGCGTGCGCCCAGAGTCTCCAGCGCCATTGATCGGCGTGAAGCGAATCTGGATATCTTTCGCGATCAGTTGAGCGAACTCGAACGCGAGCGGAGCGCAGGTTCGCTCGCCGAAGCCGACTTCGAACAGGCAAAAAGTGAATTGCAGCGTCGCCTGCTCGAAGAAGTTCAGCCCGAGGCCGTGGCGCAGCAAGCTATCGGTGGGCGCAAGACGGCGCTGGCCCTGCTTATTGTTATCCCGCTGGCGGCAACGGCTGGTTATGCGATCCTCGGAAGACCGGAAGCGCTTGAACCGCTGCAGACGCAGGCGCGAGTCAGCCCGCAACAGATCGAAGCGATGCTGGGCAAGCTGGTCGAGAAACTCAAGGCGAATCCGGACGACAGCAAAGGCTGGGTGATGCTGGCGCGTTCCTACAAGGTGCTGGGACGTTTTGCCGAGTCCGCCGAGGCCTACAGCCACGGCGCTGCGCTGGTCGACGCCGAGCCGGTGCTGCTGGCCGACTACGCCGAAGTGCTGGCGCAGACGCAAGGCGGCAGTTTCGAGGGCAAGCCGGAGCAACTGATTGCCCGTGCGCTGAAGATCGACCCGGACGAACCGCAGGCCCTGTTCCTGGCGGGTGCGGCGGCCAGCGAACGCAAGGACTTTTCTGCCGTAGCCGAATACTGGGGGCGTCTGCAGCCACAGCTTGAACCCGGCTCGGAAGAGGCGCAGACACTGGCGGCGGCGGTGACCAAGGCACGCGAGATCGCTGCCCGGATGGACGAAAAAACTGGCGCAGGCAGCGGCAAGCCGGCCAAAGAGGCCGCTGCCAGCAAGGAAGCCATCAGTGGCGAGGTCACGATCAGCGGCAAGATCGCTGCACAAGCCAGGCCCGACGATCTGCTCTTTGTTTTTGCGCGTGCCGAAGAAGGCTCGCGCATGCCGCTCGCTGTGATGCGGACGCGGGTGGCCGAACTGCCGCTCACCTTCCGCTTTGACGATTCGATGGCCCTGCCGGGCGGAAAGAAAATTTCCGAGTTCAGGACGGTCAGTCTCGAAGCGCGGGTCGCCAAGGCCGGCAAGGCGCAAAGTTCGAGCGGCGACCTCTTCGGCAGCATCAAGGGCGTCAAACCGGGAAGCAAGAACAACAAACTGGTGATCGATCAGGTTCAGCCCTGAGATCTGTGAGAATTTGCAATAACGTCATACCGGCAAAAGCCGGAATCTGACCGCAGGGAATGCAGAGCCAGAAAAGCCAAGGTACTGGACGCCGGCTTCTGCCCCGAAGGTGACAGGGCCTAGGGCTCAAACACTGGGGTGCGTCGTTGTGACGGCTTATTCAGCGTTTCCCTGAATGACACTGTGGTTACTGCTCCTGGGCGGCATGACTCGCCAACGAATTTTTGCCGATTCGATGTTGTCCGTCCGTGCCCCATCGGTAATCGGAATGGTCACCCATTCACCGTCTATCCATTTTTGACCGCACCGGATGCAGGTTGCATCCCAGCCGTATCTGGGCGTAAAAAATTTCAGCAAGCGCGTCCGCTGTTTGCATCCTGGACAGGTTCGCGCGTGCGCCTCTTTTGCCGTCGAGCCTGGAGCGGAAATATGTAATTTCAATATTGGCCTCCTGTGACAAACCATACACTCGCGGAATCAGGGTAAATTTTTCCCAACGCTAACCCATTGAATTACCGTCATTCCGATTGCCGGCATTCCGGGCGTGACCCGGAATCCAACTCATTCATCAAAATAGATTTACGCGACATGTATCGCAGGCCGAAAGCTACTCAAGCCAGATGACAGGAGTGTGACGCCTGGCATAATTTTTTAGGGCAACAGGCATCAATCGAGCCGGGCGAACACGCGCTAGTGCGCTATACGGGAATCCGGCGGCTGGCAAATCTGTGACAAATTTCATCGTTTTGTCATCGCATTGTCACAAGCGCGATGTAAGTTAGCGTCCATGACCCTGTACGCAAACCGGGAACGGCTGGTTATCTTTGACGCCGATGGCACGATCATCGACGCATTCAACGCCATTGAGCAGACCTTTCTGACTCACGGCATGGCCATTGGCGACCTTGAACGCTTTCAGAAGCGCCGCAAACTGTTGAAGTATCTCGGTGGCCTGCGCGAGTTTCCAACTAATTTGCGCCGCCAGTTCGGCAAGCAGAGCCGCAAGCGGCTGCTGGCGACGCTGACCGAGATCTACCGCAATGAAGCATCGCTGTATCCGGGCATCGTCTCGTTGCTGCGTGTACTATTGGCGGCTCCCGATATCCGGGTCGGTCTGGTCACCCGCAACGTGACCGTAGAGCCGGAGGTAACGCTGACCTGCCTGTTTCAACGTCATGGCATCGACCTCGGCGATTTCGATTATTTCGCCTGCATTCCCCTGCGCGAGGAGAAGACCGGGCAACTGAAACAGGCTCGCGAACGCCTGGCCATCAATCCGGCACGCGCTTACGCCTGTGGCGACGAATACAGCGACTATATTGCGGCGCTTGGCGCCGGGATGTATCCCTTCGTCGTCGCTTATGGCTTTGAGGACTGCGAACGTCTGATCAACGACTTCGGCGTACCGCGCGAGGTAATTTCGACTTCGCCGGCAGAGTTTTCCGAACGCCTGCTGCATGCCCTCGATTTGAAGGCCGAAGGTTGAGAACGACGATGCGAGTGCATCAGGTCGATGCCAGAATCCTTAACCTGAAACCCTAATTCCTGCTTTCAAATGGCGCTGAGGCCAATTGCTGACGATCATCGCCAGCGGCGTCCGTCACCGCTTACTTTTCGAAAAACCCACCCCGGACACTTGTTCCCTTCGGCCCCTTTTCCTTTTTTCATTTCTTTTGCAGCATAGCGCATTGTTCGTTATTGACAGCCCCCGGTCGCCCACTAGAATCGGAGTCCTTGCCTGCCACTGCATTCCTTCCGGACAACGCTCATGCCACAGCCGCAACTCGGCCGCTACGAAATCACCGCAACGCTCGGAAGAGGAGCGATGGGTGTCGTTCACAAAGCCCATGATCCACTCATCGAACGCATCGTCGCGATCAAGACGGTGGCTTTCGCCGGCATCTCCGAAACGGAGGCCGAGGAGTTCGAACAACGCTTTTTCCGGGAAGCCAAATCTGCCGGTCGCCTGAATCACCCGAACATCGTGACCATTCACGATGTCGGTCGCAGCAACGGGCTCGCCTACATCGCCATGGAATTTCTCTCAGGCCAATCGCTGCGAGCGCTCCTCAATAGCGGCGCGCCCCTGACCTTCGAGCGGATTATCGAGATTGTCAGTGCCATCGCCGACGGTCTCGCTTTCGCCCACGCGCAAGGCATCGTGCACCGTGACATCAAGCCGGCCAACATCATGGTGCTTGAAAACGGCGTCGTGAAAATCACCGATTTCGGCATCGCGCAACTGCCCGGCGGTTCGTTGACCATGACGGGCACCGTGCTGGGATCGCCCAAATACATGGCGCCGGAGCAGGTGGCCGGCCAGAAAGCCGATGGCCGTGCCGACATTTTTTCGCTCGGCACCGTGCTCTATGAAATGCTCACCGGGCAGCCCCCGTTCTCCTGCGACAACTTGCACGCGACGATATATCAGGTCGTAATCAAGACACCGCCGCCGCCGTCGAGTTGCTGCCCCGGCCTGCCTGCGGATTTCGACGCAATCGTTGCTCGGGCGATGGCCAAGGACCGCTCTGATCGCTATCAGGATGCCTCCGAAATGGCGGCCGATCTGCGCAGGATGCTGCGTTCCGGAAGCGCGACCCTGTCTGGCGAAGCGAGCGGGCAAATCGCTGTAACACAACCCGCCAACGACGCAGGGGCAGCAGCGATACCAGACCAGCAGCGGCAGAATTCCAGCCGTCTGCGTCTGGGGGCAATCGCTGTCACACTGATATTGCTCACCCTGGCTGCAACTGTTTTCCTGTTGCGCTCACCGTCACCGTCACCTTCACCGTCTCCGACGATGACGCCGGTCGCCGATCAACCAAGCAATCTGCCCACGCCGCCTGAACCGTACCTCGCAAAGCAGCAGCCTGCCGAGCACAAGTCCGCCGCCGCAACAACGCCGACAGATTCCGCATCTGCGCCAAAGACCCGCCGCGATACCCCACCCTCCGTCAAGGCGGTACCCGCCAGGAGCTGGAAGGACGCCTTGAACGCCGACCTCAAGGCCTGCAGAGAGGAGTCCGTATTCAGCAGGATCGTGTGCATCGAAAAGGCGCGCTGGAAGCATTGCCCAGGACATTGGGGCACCATCGATGACTGTCCCTCCAACATGGCAGGGCAGAAAGCGCCCTGATTGTCGCCACATAACTGCCTGGTTTGTCAGCCTCTTGGTGATAGAAATCACGCCTTCGCGCCCGACGCTGAACGAGTTTTATGCTTTTTAGTTAAATCGGCCCCTTTTACTTCTTGCGGGCAGCAAACGAGAGTTGCGGACGCATCAGGCTCATGAAAAGCAGCCGTTCAACGATTGAATTCAGCGGTGAGCGAAGCGAGTCCGTTGCAATGCAGTGGTAGGCAAATTTGTTGGATTGACGGGGGGAGCCACAACCTGGACGCCGGCCGCCTTCAGTCTGGCCTCGCCAAGTTGTATCTCTTTGAACAGTGCGTCCAGATTATTGCCATACTTGGCGCCAATCGCGTCCTTGATCGCATGGACTTCCATCATGATTTCGTCAGTCATCGTCACTTCCTCCAAGAAGTTCCTCGGGGGTGCATATGATCGGGAGGAACAATCCGAGTTGCTCAAGATACACGGCAATCTTTTCCTGAATCACTGGATTGGCAATGTGACGGCAATTCCAGGTCAGTAGAAAATCAACGTGATGCAGTGTCGAAACAGCAATATGAAGCGCATCCTCAATCGCCTTGGCGGGAATGATGGCTTGCTCAATAAGCGATTCGGCCAAGCGAATCATGTCTTGCGTTACCGCGAGTACGGATATCCCCTCAAGTGCCGCAAGCCTTTTCTGCGCAGCCGCCGGATCGCCAGCAGCGCACTCTTGCCAGACCGACTGAGAAACAAGAAGTTCATAATCCGAGCGTCGCTCCCACCAAGCCATAGTGATTTGCTGGTGGGCTGCACCAATAATGGTTTTACTGGGACGTGCCGTCAGATAACTGATGACGGAAGTTTCAACGTAGATTTTACGCTTCATGATTTCAGCCTTAGTTCAGAAAACCGTGGTCTGTCCCTTATTGTTACTTACGAAACCAGAAAGCTGCACTACGCCTCGACAACTTCAATAATATAGGCATCGTGGTCCGAAAGCCCGACAGCCGATATCCTGACCGCGCTTTCAATCTTCCATTGCAAAGGTACCGCAATGTGGTCAATCGTGTTCTGATTTGCACCGGTTTGAAATGGCAACTCGGCTGTTGCCACCCTCAGTTCCAATAACGATATAGCCGACTCAACAACTTTACGCATGCCGGCGCTCCCCACGTGCTGCCAACCGCCGGCGAGATTCTGGTTCCAATCGCCACCCCAAACCGTCTTTGATTTCGGAAGTACCTTCTTTAGGCGGTCAATAGCCGGTCGTGCCATGTCTTCAAGTGAGGTGCCAACCCAAGGTGTGGGCGGTGGAGTTGTGCATCCGGCCCATGGCAGAATCGTGGAGCAGTAGGTGACACGGTTGACAAGAGCCGCTGCGCTTGCTTCGTGTGGGTCTGGGAGCGGGGTAAGCGGTATCTGGCTCAAGACGGCAGCCCAATGCTGTCCTCGAGCCATTACTCCCGTGGAAAAATGCGCGTGATAGCCCGCTATTGTTGCTTTTTTGTCTCGTGCCTTAGGGTTTACTTCGGTCAGAAGCCACACGTCGCAGCCCTCCCGAGCGAGCAAGGTCTGGTGCTCTTTGCTCCACTGGGCGTCAAGATTCCAAGTGCCGATTCGCATCACAAATCTCCAGTTTGGGTAGTAAAGGGGACGAAGTCTAATGGCATCCACGGAAAATCGACCCTTTTACTGGCCAAGCAGGTAGTTCCAGGCATCCTTGAGCATATCGGGTGTGCAGGCAGTTCGTGGATTCCTGTTGTTGACGCCAGATGGGTGATAAACACTGCGATGTGCGATACCGAGCTTTTGACAAACCGAAGCAGCGGCTTTTCCAGTCTTTGCGCCGAGGATAAGGACACCTCTTGGCGAATGCATCAGAAGTAGTTTTTCGAGACGAGGTCGTCCTGCTCTTAGTTGCGCTAGCGTTACCTTGGATGAGTTTGTGGCGCCGATGCTGCCAAGGGCCATGTTTGTGAATGCAACTTGATGCCATAGCTCAGCGAGTGACATTCCCAGCTTATCGGCCATTTTGAGAAATAAGTCCGGACCAAGAACTGGCGTCCCCGCTAATAGGGCGTCCATATATGAATCGTCATACTCTAGATCGCCTTCGTATGTGCCTGTGTAACTTTCCCCAAGCACAAATATGCGTCGATGGGAGTAGTTGACGCCGACCCAAGGGCGGTTTTGATCGATTGGATTTATTGGCATTTCAGTCAGGTATTTATCGGAGGTCGTACGTGGGATGACATGACCGGCCGCTTTTTGGCGATTCCGCCACTGCACCGAAAGGACTATCAGCATTCTGCAGCATCCAATCATGGATCGCACTAGGCGAAGAACGATCACCTTTATTCACGATGCATAGAGCCAGACACAGTAGGCAAATAACCATTCAAACAGACAGCATGCCCTGAGCCCACTCCCTGTGGCGCGAAATAAAAAAGCGAGTACCGCTCAAATTTCGTAAACAACACGCCCACCAACCAGAGTCGCATGCACCCGGCCAGCCATTTCGTAGCCCATAAAGGGCGTGTTCTTGCCCTTGCTGCGCAGCGTTTCCGGCGTGACCTGCCAGGGCTCGGTCGCATCAAAAACACAGAGGTCGGCAGGCCGGCCAACGGCCAGCGAACCGGTCTTGATGCCCAGGATCGCTGCCGGATCGCAGGTAATTCTGGCCAGTGCGGTGAGCAGGGGCAGTCCGGCTTCCTCGGCCCATTTCAGGGTCAGGGGCAGCAACAGCTCAAGCGCGGTGGCGCCGGGCAGCGCTTCGGCAAAGGGGAGCAGCTTGCCGTCCTCGTCGACCGGCGTATGGTCCGAGCAGACCGCCGCCAGCCCTTCGGCGGCCGCCGCACGCAGCGCGTCGCGGTCGCTCCCCGAGCGCAGCGGCGGATCGAAGCGCGCCTGGCTGTCGAAGTAGCCAATATCCATTTCCGAAAGATGGAGGTAGTGGATGGCTACATCGCAGGTGACCTTCAGACCGTTACGCCGTGCCTCGCGCACCAGAGCGACGCCTGCCGCCGAGGACAGCCGCGCCAGATGCAGACGGACACCGGTTTCGTTGGCCAGTTGAAGCGCAGTGGCGATGGCCACCGTTTCGGCACAGACCGGAATTCCGGCCAGACCCAGCCTTGAGGCCACCTCGCCGTCGTGGGCAACGCCGTCGCGTGCCAGGTAATGATTTTGCGGTTGAAGACGGATGGCGAAATCAAATGTGGCGGCGTATTGCATGGCGCGCAGCAGGATCTGCGTGTCGAATATCGGGTGCTTGGCCTGCGAGAAGGCGATGCAGCCGGCACGTTTCAGGCTGACCATTTCGGAGAGTTTTTCGCCAGCCAGTTGCTGGGTCAGTGCGCCAATCGGGAAGACCCGCGCCAGACAGAGTGTTTCACTGTGGCGCACCAGACGTTCAACCAGTCCCGGCTCGTCGAGCGGCGGCTTGGTATCGGGCGGGCAGGCAACCGCCGTGACCCCACCGGCCACTGCGGCGAGCAGCTCGGATTCGAGGCTGGCCAGTCGCGTCGACAGATCGACCAGTCCAGGGCAGACAATCAGGCCGCTGGCGTCCAGCGTCCGCTCGGCAGTGAAATCGGCCGGGGGCTGCCCGATGGCCGCGATGCGATCGTTCTCAATAAACACATCGGCCTTTTCGTCGAGGCCATTTTTCGGGTCGATCAGCCGGCCGTTCCTGATGTGGATTCGTGTGTCGTTCAATTCGTCGCGCATCGCCTCAGTTCCCCGCCAGAATGCTCATGACTGCCATGCGCACCGCGATGCCGAAAGTAACCTGCGGCAGGATGACCGCCTGCGACCCGTCGGCAACCTCGGAATCGATTTCCACACCGCGATTCATCGGCCCCGGATGCATCACGATGGCATCGGGTTTGGCCAGCGCCAGCGTTTTCGGCGTCAGTCCGTAACAGTCGAAGTATTCGCGGGCGGAAGGCAGCAGCGCGCCATTCATGCGTTCGTTCTGCAGGCGCAGCATGATGATCACATCGCAATCCCTGAGCCCTTCGCTCAGGTCGTGGAAAACACGCACCCCCATTTTTTCAACCGCCACAGGCAGAAGAGTTTGCGGGCCAACCGCGCGAACTTCGCCGGTGCCGAGGGTGGTCAGTGCGTGAATGTCGGAGCGGGCGACTCGCGAGTGCAGAATGTCGCCAACGACGGCGACGGTCAGATTGGTCAAATCCTTCTTGTAATGGCGGATCGTATAGGTGTCGAGCAGCCCCTGCGTCGGGTGCGCATGGCGACCGTCACCGGCATTGACCACGTGCACATCGGAGCGGCCAATGCGTTGCAGATGTTCGGCGATCAGGTAGGGTGCGCCGGAGGCGGCGTGGCGGACAACAAACATATCGGCATGCATGGCCACCAGGTTGTCGATGGTGTCGAGAAGGGTTTCGCCCTTGGCGGTCGAGGATCGGCCTACGTCCAGATTGATGACGTCGGCCGAAAGCCGTTTGGCGGCGATCTCGAAGGTGGTACGGGTGCGTGTCGAATTTTCGAAGAAGAGATTGAAAACGCTCTTGCCGCGCAACAGTGGAACTTTCTTTACATCACGGTCGGAGACTTCGAGGAAGCTCGACGCGGTGTCGAGGATTTGCGTCAGTATTTCACGAGGCAAGCCATCGATCGATAGCAGGTGGTTCAGTTCGCCGTTGGCGTTGAGTTGTGGATTGCGATGCGATGGGATGTGCGGCGCAGGTTTATGCATGCTCGGCACGCCTCCATTGCAGCCGCCCGGTCGCGTCAGGCTCGAGAACCAGTTCTTCATCTTTACCCAGTTCGGGTTTCCAGGTGCAGAACTCGGCGAAGATTGGCAGCTCGCGTCCGCCGCGGTCGGCGAGCACGGCGAGCTTGATGCTGGCCGGACGACCGTAATCGAACAGTTCGTTGATTGCAGCGCGCGTGGTACGACCGGTAAACAACACATCATCGACGAGAATCAGCGAGCGGCCTTCCACATCGAAGGGAATCGAGGTCGGCTTGATTTGCCGATGCAGACCTTTCTCGCCAAAATCGTCGCGGTGAAAGGATACGTTGATCAGGCCGACTTCACTGGGCAGTTCGAGCAATTCGCGCAGACGACGGGCAATCCAGGCGCCTCCGCTGTGAATGCCGACCAGCACGGTGTTCGCCTGCAAGTGCGGGCGGATCAGTTCGGCCAGTTCGGCACATTGCGCTTCGGCGTCAGGCAGCTTGGTGAGTGGCATGGTGTTGGTGATCCTTGGCGTCTTCAGAAATTCGTTCAAAGAAACACTGGAGGATGATCTGGGCGGCCAGCGCGTCAAGATTTCCCCTGGCGCTTTTTGCCTTGAGTCCGCAGTCGCGTAGCCGTTCTTCGGCCTCGACGGAACTGAGGCGTTCTTCGGCGTATTCGACAGCCAGGCCGAAGCGGCCACGCAACTGGTTGGCGAAACGAGTGCAGCGCGCAGTCATGGCGTGTGCTGTGCCGTCGAGGGCAACAGGCAGACCGACGACCAGACTCGCGGGTTGCCATTCACCGATCAGTGCGGCGATGGCGGCGAAGCGCTCGGCATTGGCTTCGCCGCGAATCGTCGTCAGCGGGTGCGCCTGCCCGAGTTCCCGTTCGCCGACAGCGACGCCAATACGTTTTTCGCCGAAATCAAAGGCGAGTACTGTGCCGCGTTGGGGCCTGGCGGGAATATTGGCAGGTTCAGGCATGCCCGGCGTGCTCGGCGAGATGGGTGAAATCGATCCCAAGAATCTCCATTGCTGACGGGAGCCTTTCTTCATAGGGAAGGTCGAACAGAATGTGCGGATCGGCCGGCACGGTGAGCCAGGCATTCTGTGCCAGTTCGTGTTCAAGCTGACCGGCTCCCCAGCCGGAATAGCCGATCGTGACGACGATTTCGTGCGGTTGTCCCTGGCGGGCAACGGCTTGCAGGACATCTCGCGAACTGGTCAGGCCAACATCCTGATTGACCGCCAGTGTCGATTGCCATTCGCCGACCGGTCGATGCAGAACAAAGCCGCGATCGGTTTGTACCGGCCCGCCAAAGAAGACCGGCAGATTGGCCATGTTTGGGGACGCTACCGACTCGAACGGCACGTCGATTTTTTCGAAGAGGGTCGCCAGATTCATGTTGATCGGGCGGTTTACAATGATGCCGAGTGCGCCCTGATCGTTGTGTTCGGCGATGTAGATCAGGGACTTCGAAAAGTAAGGATCGTCCATCGCCGGCATGGCGATGAGAAAATGATCGGTCAGGTTGATGCTGTTCATGATGCACCTATTCTAATCGCCGACGGCGGCAGATACAAAGGTAATCAATGCTCGATTCGGTTCTTGTCTGGTTTCGTCGCGATCTGCGCGACACCGATCATGCCGCAATTTGCGAGGGGCTGCGGCGCGCGCGGCACGTTCATTGCGCATTCGTCTTCGATAGCGAAATCCTCGAGGCGCTGCCTGCCCGGACGGATCGCCGCGTCGAGTTCATTCGTGAGTCGCTGGTCGAACTCGATGTGGCCTTGCGCCAGCGCGGCGGCGGACTGATTGTTCGCCAGGGGTGGGCGTCCAGCGAGATTCCTCGACTGGCCAGTGAGCTTGGCGTAACGGCGGTGTTCGCCAACCGCGACTATGAGCCGCAGGCCAAGGCGCGTGATGCCAGGGTTGCGGCGGCTCTGGCCGCCCTCGGGATCGGCTTTGAGTTATTCAAGGACCAGGTGGTTTTCGAGGGCCCCGAGGTGCTGACCCAGGCCGGACGACCTTATACCGTTTTTACCCCCTACAAGAATTCATGGCTGAAGCGACTGACCGATGACGATCTGGCTGCCCATGCCGGCGCCAGCGGCCGGTTGCTTTTGACGTCGAGTGCAAGCGGCGTACCCTCGCTCCAGGAAATCGGCTTCAAGCCAACTGATTTGCGACAGGTTGGCATCGTTCCGGGCCTTTCGGGCGCACGGCTACTGGTTGACGACTTCCGCCAGCGCCTTCGGCGTTATCGCGAGCAGCGTGATTATCCGGCGATCAAGGGCGTGTCCTATTTATCGGTACACCTGCGCTTCGGGACCGTTTCGATCCGTGACCTGGTTTCCATGGCTTGCGCCGACGGTGCACTGGCCGGTGATGAAGGGGCTTCAACCTGGCTTTCGGAACTGATCTGGCGCGATTTTTATTTCATGATTCTCGATCATTTCCCGCATGTCGCTGAACGCTCGTTCAAACCGGAATACGATCGGATTGCCTGGGAGCAAGGCGAACAGGCCGAGCGCCTGTTTGCCGCGTGGTGTGAGGCGAGAACCGGCTATCCGCTGGTCGATGCGGCGATGCGCCAGTTGAACGGCACCGGCTACATGCATAACCGTTTGCGTATGGTTTCAGCCTCGTTTCTGACCAAGGATCTGGGAATCGACTGGCGTTGGGGTGAGGCCTGGTTTGCCAGACAACTTAATGATTTCGATCTGTCAGCCAACAACGGCGGCTGGCAATGGGCGGCGTCAAGCGGATGCGATGCGCAGCCGTATTTCCGCATTTTCAATCCGCTGACGCAGTCCGAGCGCTTTGACCCGGATGGCCGTTTCATCCGCCGTTACCTGCCGGAGCTGGCTGCCGTACCGAACAAATTCATTCACGCACCGTGGCGCATGAGTAGCGCCGAGCAGTCGGCCTGCGGGGTGATTGTCGGGCGGGATACGCCGCTGCCGCTGGTCGACCACGGCGAGGCGAGGCTGAAGACGCTGGAGCGCTACGCGATAGTCAAGCGTGCCGTTGTTGTTTGACGTAATTCGCTACAAGCAGCAGTAATTCTTCTTCCTGATACGGCTTACCAAGGTACTAATTGGCGCCAATTTCAAAAACGTAGGCACGGTGCTTGCTGGCGGTGCGCGAGGTGATCATGATGATCGGAATGACCTTCAGGCGCTCGTCGGCCCGTATGTTCCGGGTCAGATCGAAACCGTCCATGCACGGCATTTCGATATCGACCAACATGACATCAAGAATCACATCGAACAAATACTCCAACGCATCGACACCATCCTTGGCGAGTATGACCTGATAGCCTTCACGCGCCAGCAGACGGCCGGTGATCTTGCGCACAGTCAGGGAATCGTCGACCACCATGACTGTTGGCAGCGTGGCGGTGAGCGCCTCGGCATCAGGGAGGTCAGGCGTTGCCGGAAGCGGAGAGGCCAATTCGCCTGTCACTGTACGAGTGCTCAGTGCCACCGGGTTGAGGATCAGCACGACCTGGCCGTTGCCGAGCACGGTAGCGCCATCGACGCCGATCACACGGGCGAGTTGGGGCCCGATATTCTTGACGACGATTTCCTGGTTGCCCTGGAGTTCATCGACCTGAACTGCAATCCGCCGCGAACCGCTACGCAGCAGCAGGATCCAGTACTGGCGATGTTGTTCGGGCCGGGCTGAGGTGTCACCGAGCAGATGCGGCAGGAAGCTGAATGGATAGTTTTGTCCCAACCATTCAGCGGTACCCGCATCGCGAATGCGGGTCAGCACGGCTTCCTTGAGATCAAGTACCTGCTCGATCATCACCGAGGGGATGGCATAACGTTTGCTGCCGACGCGTACCAGTAGCGCTTTGGTCACCGCCAGAGTCAGCGGAATGAAAATGCGGAACTCGGTGCCGTGGCCGGGGGTGGAAACAATTTCAATGCGGCCGCCCAGGCTGCTGACCTCGGTCTTGACGACATCCATGCCGACACCACGACCGGCAACCTGTGATAATTCAATTGCCGTAGAGAACCCGGGGGTAAATATCATATCCGCAAGGTGTGCCGGGTCAACCGTTTCGTCCGCCCCCAGTAAGCCGGACTTGATGGCGCGTGCGCGAATGCGCTCAAGGTCGAGTCCGGCGCCATCATCCGAGAAGCTGAGGATGATTTCGTTGCCTTCCTGTTTTAGGGCCAGTGAAATCTCGCCGATATCCGGCTTGCCCCGGGCCAGCCGGACATCGCGGTCTTCCAGACCGTGAGCAATGGCGTTGCGCAGCATGTGCTCAAGCGGCGCACCCATCTTGTCCAGCACGCTACGATCCAGTTCGACCTGGCTACCACTGATTTCAAGGTTGACGCGCTTGTTAAGTTCTTTGGAGGTTTGCCGGACAATGCGGTACAGGCGATCAGCCAGACTGTCGAAGGGAACCATGCGCACGGCCAGCAGTTCCTGTTGTACTTCCCGGTTCAGGCGAGCCTGGGCAATGATCGCGGCGTTGGCATCGTCAAGGTTCTTGAGCAGGTTCTGCTGGACAGTGGCGACGTCATTGACCGACTCGGCCATCATCCGGGTCAGTTCCTGGAAGCGGGTAAAGCGGTCAAGTTCGAGCGGATCGAATCCGGCATGCCGTTCATCGGTTTGCGCTGTTCGCGATTGCATCTGCGACTCGGCCTGAATTTCGATTTCGCGCAACTGACGACGCAGACGGATAACGTTTTCCGTCAGGTCAAGCAGCGATTCCTTGAGGCTGCGCATTTCGCCTTCAATCCGTGTGCGGGCAATCGACAATTCACCGGCTTCATTGACCAGTCGATCGATCAGGTCGGCGCGAACGCGCAAGGTGGCACGTTGTGCAACCACATCGCTTTCAGCTTCGGGTTCGACAAGGCGCACGCGATCAGCGCGGCGATGTTCGATAACAACAGGGGTTTCCGGTGCACTTGCCGGTTCCGCTTCTCCAGTGGTTTCGGCAACAAGGCTCTCGACCGCTGCTCCAGGGGGCTGCTCAAGCGACTCGCCACGGTGCAGACCTTCGATGATGTGCAGAACGTCATCATAGGCGCTGTCGATTTCGTCAATGACTTCGGGTGGCGCGTTGCCGGCGTTATTGGCTTGTTCAACGCGCGTCTCGATGGCGTGCGCTATTTCACCCAGATTCATTGCGCCGGCCATCCGCGCGCTGCCCTTGAGGGTGTGCAACAGCCGCTTCAGCGTGCGCACGGCTTCGGCATTGCCCGGATCACTGCGCCAGGCGCGCAGTTGCGTGGCAATGCCCTGGTTCAGGTCGAGCGCTTCTTCGAGGAAGATGGGCAGCAGTTGCTGGTCAATTTCGTCTTGCAACTGCTGGGTTTCGGAAACAAGAGGCGTGCGCGGTACAAATTCAGGCCTGGCCTCTTCTGGCGGCGGGATTGCCTCGGCAATCGCCGGCTGTTCGGGAACGGCTGCATCCGTCGCCAACTGTTCGTGTGGTGTGACCACGTTGGCCGGAAAAAGCGCATCGAGTGCTTCGATCAGTCCAGTGGGAGCTTCGGGTTCCTGTTTCCCGGCAAGGGCAGACAGCATCAGATCGAGTTCGCCAATCGCCTGCCTGATGATCCCGAGCGCTTCCAGGCTGCCGGGTTGTGCCGAGTTGTCACGGCGCAGCAGGGCGTGTTCAAGCGCCAGCCCCAGTCGATTGACTGGCGTTATCCCGACGGTTGCGGAAATTCCGGCAAGCGTATGCGCCGCCCGATACATGGCGTGCGGGGTCGGCGTTATTTCGTCATTTTCAAGAACAGGCAATTCGTTATGGAGCGTTGCCAGATGGGTGCTGGCTTCCTCGGAAAAAATTGCAAAAAGCGCTGGTGAAATGGAGATTCGTTGCTGCCTGCCCGGCTCGTCCGGTACGCTCTCGTCAGTTTTTGCTTCTGCGCTTGGCGGCGAACCATCGGCAACCGGCAACGGTTCTGCGGTCAACGCAGTCTCAGAGTCCACATCCGCCATCTCGAGCACTTCAACGGGTCCGGGCTCTTCGAGATCGATCGTGAGATCACCAACGTCGCTCGCAGACGGGGCAGAAGGAATTTCGAGTGCAATGATTTCGGCATCATGTACCGCATCGATCAATTCTTGCGGTGTTTCCAGCGCTACGTCGTTGGTGACCGAGGCATCCGGCTCGACGACAATATCGAGGCTGGCCGGCTCGACCAGGACCGGCGCAGTTTCTTCGGTAACCTCTTCTTCGCCGCGCCTGAGATATTCGGAAAATGCAACCAGGTCGGTGGCATCGGGAGCACTGCCGGAATGGGTTTCCAGATACTGCACCCATGCGGCAAAAATGGCGTGAGCCTGCCCGAGCAGTTCGACCAGGGAAGGGCCGACTTGCAGTTCCTGCTGTAGCCAATGGTTAAGTGTTTGCTCAATGGACCATGCGACCTCGCCGACATCCTTGAGGCCAACCATTCGCCCGCTACCCTTGAGCGTGTGGAAAGAGCGCCGGATGGTGGTCAGTACGGCAAGGTCATGCGGCTGATTCTTCAGTACCTTGAGGTTCTCATCAATGGTACCCAGTACCTCGTTGGCTTCTTCCAGGAAAATGCCGAGCAGTTCGGCGTCGACTTCTTCGGTACTGGCCTGGGCGAGCTGGACTGTTTCTGCCGAGGGCTGAATGATTTCCGGAAGTTGCGGCTTCAGCGATGCCATCACCTGGTCAATCTGTGACGACGCATCTTCACCTGTGGCCAGTGCCGACAGCATGGCCTTGGTCTGTTCGCCGAGTGCGCTGTCGGCAACAAGGTCGGCGTCATTTTTCAGGGCGACCAGATTGAGTTTGATTTCCTCGCGCAGCCCTTTGTCGTCCTGCTGTTCCTTGAGCGCACCAAGCAGCGCATGGGTTTCAAGTTTCTGCCGATCTACTTCCTGCTCAAGCGTGATGCCGGGCTCGTCTCCTTCGTACTCCTCGGCTTCTTCCGACTCATTGACCTCTTGCGCCAGACCGGACTGCATCTGTTTGACGAAACTTTCGAAGTCGGTGGCGCCGTGCTGCAGCGAATCAATGAAAAAGCCGATCAGGGATAACTGATTGGCGACGCGCTCGAAATCAGTTTCCTGCGGATCGTATTCGGGCTCAGTAAAGCGCTTGATTTCTGCGGCACATTCACGCACGGCAGCAACCGCACTGTCGTGGCGCATCATGGTCAGGGCACCGGCAACCTGGCGAAACGGAACCTCAAGGCTAAGGAGATCTGCACGCTTGGTGACATCGCGGAAAAAGCCATCGAGCACCTGCTCGATCTGGGCAAAATTGCTCTGAATTTCCTTGGCGACCTGCCCGACCAGCAGTTTTTCCTGCGCCTGCCGCGACATCTCGTCGAGTAACGGAACTTCCGATCCGGGTTGCGGGGGGGCTCCGGCAAGGCAGCCATGTATCCGCGCCACCGTCACGTCGACCTGGTGAGCGAAGTCGATACCCAGCCGCTGGAAATTTTCCTGGGCATTCTGGGTCAGCAGGATCGCCGTTGCAATTTCCATTGCCAGCGCTTCCGAATGTCGGGAGTTGTCCTCCGATAGCCAATTGGCGGCCGCAGCAATCGCCTGCACCAGCCGACGGTAATCGGTGTGTCCAAGCTGTTCGACGACGGCAGTCAGCGCGTTGGCATGCTCCTTGAACAAGGGCAACGACTGCATTGAGCCCGTGCAGTACTTGTTCCAGGCTTCTTCAGTCGCCGTGATCACCTCGCGCAACTTGCGGCGAACGGTTTCTTCCGGGGCTGGGGCGGCCGTTTCAGCGGTTGGGATGACCGCCTGCAACTGATAGGTTTTCTTGACCTGTCGTACCAGGCTGCTGTTGCTGTGCGCACTGGCAACGAGATAGAGCGCATCGCGCATCAAGCGCTCGGCGACGTTCTTTGAACCTTCCAGCAGGCGGCGAATCTGCAAATCAATGCGCGCACACAACTGCCGGGCATTCGCTTCCTCGGGCAAGGCTCCCTCGGCCAATGCGGAAAGAAAGCCGCCGGCAATCCACCAGAATGAGCGAGCCGATGCCGTATCCTGGGTGTCTTCGATACGCTGTACCGCGCCGAGCATTTCGTTGACGCCGCTTCGATCCTGCGGGCTGCGCAACCAGAAAAGGAGTCCACGCTGGAAGCGGGCGCGTTCCTGGCGCAGGATTGAATGAAACTGACTTTGCGAAATTTTTTTAGTCGGGGTTTCACGGCGCGGCGGGCGGGCGCTCAAGTCTGGAAAGAAAAGGTCCGTTGCCGAGACATGCTGCAGCCCGCGTGCCGCCTGCACCTCGCGGTAAAGAGACAAGAGACGGAGTGGCTGGTTTGGCTGGCCGTTGATCAAGTCATCAAGATAATGGCCGATAGTCGCCAGAGCGAGTTGCGCAAGGGTGATCGACGATTCGTCCGGCGCCAGTTTCTGCTGCTCGATGGCCTCAAGCATCGCCTCGACCGCCTCGGCAAATTGCGTGACCCCGTCAAGGCCAACGATGGTCAGCGCACCTTGAACCTGGTGCAGGTGAGTCCGGCAGAATTTAAGTTGCGTCAGGTCACCGGCATCAGCGACAACGCTGGCCTGGTATTGCTGTAGCGCCTGGTCGGATCGCTCCAGCGCCAGGTCGATCTCGCTCTTGACCCAGGTCAGCGGGCCGACATCGAATTCCGTTACGGGATTCATGGGGGCAGTGTCTCCAATCTCTGCGCAGGGCGATCAGCCCACCTTGAAGCCGGCAACCGAACTCTTCAATTCCGTTGCCAGACCTGCCAGTTCGCCGACCGCAGACGCGGTTTTCTGGGTGCCGGCGGTCGTCTGCTCGGTAACCCGCAGAATGTCCTGCATCTTGCCCGCCACTCCCGTAGCCGAGTCGGCCTGCAGGCGCGTTGCGTTGGAAATGCTTTCGATCAGTTCGGCAAGATTGTGCGAAACGTCACCGATCTCGGCCAGCGCCTGACCTGCAGCATCGGAAAGCATCGCTCCTTCGACCACGCCGCGCGTCGATTCTTCCATGGCTGAGACAGCGCTCTGTGTGTCGGTCTGAATGGTCTTCACAATCGCCGCGATCTGTTTGGTTGCTTCACCGGAACGTTCAGCGAGTCGCTGCACTTCTTCGGCAACCACGGTGAAGCCGCGCCCTGCGTCGCCGGCAGAAGCGGCCTGAATGGCGGCGTTAAGCGCCAGCACATTGGTTTGCTCGGTAATATCGGAAATCAGTTCAACGATTTCACCGATCTCCTGTGAGGATTCGCCAAGCCGCTTGATGCGTTTTGAGGTTTCCTGAATCTGTTGGCGAATTTCGTTCATGCCCTTGATTGAATCCTGCACCGCCTGCGTACCCTTTTCGGCAGCCGCCAATGACTGGCGCGCTACCTGGGCTGACTGGTCAGCCTCACCCGACACCCTGGTCATCGAACTGGCCATGGCCAGAACGGAATCACCGGCGTCCTGAATTTCTACCGACTGCCGTTTCGTTGCGTCAAGCAATTCGGCCGAAGTTTGCTGAGCGATTCCGGTAGCAATGGTGACCCGGCCAGCGGCATCGTTGATGCGGCCGACCAGTACGCGGAGTTCTTCAATGGTGTAGTTGATCGAGTCGGCAATGGCGCCGGTAATATCCTCGGAGACCGTTGCGGTGACCGTCAGATCACCGTCAGCCAGATCGCCCAGTTCGTTCATCAGTCTTAAAATGGCGTCCTGGTTCTGGCGGTTGATCGATTCGCTGGTTTGCCGGCTGAAGTCGGCCGTTTCAGCCTGGCGGCGAGTATCGTCGAGGTAAACCTTGGCCATCATGGCCAGTGCGGCAAGCGCAACGAGAATCAGGATGGCCAGGGTGATGCCATAAGCCGCACGCTCGGCAATGCCTCGCTGATAGGCTTGTGCCAGAGTGTCCGTGCTATCGAGCAACTCTTCACTGCCGCGAAAGATTGTCGAGCCTGCGCGCTTGGCGACGACCAGTCTTTGCATGTTGCCAAGAATGCCATTGACGGCGTTCTGATATTCCTTGAAGCTGGCATCGAGTTCGCCGAGTTTGCGCCTGGTTTCCGCATCGCTGGTGCCCGAGATGCGCAGCGTTTCGCTGCCTTTGGTCAAGGCGTCCAGCAAGTCCCGGAAGGTATTGGTGTCCTTGCCAAGCAGGAAGGCGATTTCCGGGCTGATTTCGTCGCCCACCAGCAAGGAACTGGCGTTCTTTGCAATCCGCTGCGTCAACATCACCATCTGGTTGGCGGCGGCAATTTCACGGGCACCCGCGCCGGTTTGCAGCTTGAGTGCGGCCACCTGCTCCGAAAGTTCGAGCAGTTGGGGATTTTTATCGCTGATGGCGCTGACATCCTTGTTCAGCGCAACCAGGTTCTTTTCCATCTCAAGCATCTGAACCGCGTCTTTATCCGTCGTGCTCCAGGTTTTTGTCAGCGTCTGCAACTGCGGCTGTACGTCACTGGGCGAAGCCGGAACGACGGTGTTGGCCAGTTCGCCGCCGCTGGTCAGACGTTCCAGGTTGGTGGCAAACTGGCTGTGCGAATCACGCAATTGTTTGAACGCTGCAGTGTCCCCCTGCAGGGCCAGACTGGAGGCCTTGGCCAGCCGTT
Organism: Candidatus Propionivibrio dominans; assembly: GCA_016709335.1. Taxonomy (GTDB): domain Bacteria; phylum Pseudomonadota; class Gammaproteobacteria; order Burkholderiales; family Rhodocyclaceae; genus Propionivibrio; species Propionivibrio dominans. Next base: position 63,934 of record JADJNC010000025.1, read on the forward strand.
GCGAGAGCATGCGCATTTCCCCGGCTGTGGCGATGTAGGCGCTGCCATAAGTCGATTCGCGGTTGTCGTGATAGATCACGTAGGCGATGATCAACATCATCAGGAGGAGAATGCCGCCGAGGATCTGCAATTGCTTGGTGACGGAGTATTGGCTTAGAAAACCAATCCCGAATCCGCTTTTTCTGGCGGCTACCGGCAGCTCCTCATCCATCAGTGTAGTAGCAGATACGGTTTGATCCGCAGAACCAATGCTGCCAGTTATAAATTTGGGCAATTTCAAATTAAAGGCCATAGTGCTTCTCCGGTTACCGTCTTGAAGGTACGGGTTGTCTGCTTGTGGAGCGGATGCATAACTGGTTCAAATGCCAATATCCATGAACTTCTCATCCGCCAGAAGCAGGCGAACGTTAAGCATTTTCCAGCGGCGGCCTTCGTTATCGCCATAGATAGTGCTTGCCCAGACCGGTGCCTCTGGATCTGGGGCCATGGGTGTCAGATCGTCCACGTTGCGCAGGCCGAGCATGCGCGTCACCAGCAGGGCGGTGTTGTTGCCGTGACGAGTGCCAATCAGCAGCAATCGCGAACTGTTGTTCTGTGGTGTCGCCTCCTTGCCCTGAAAGGCCGAGAAGTCCGCGACCGAGTAAAGATTTCCCCGGATATTGGCAATGCCGACAAACCATGGCTTGGTCAGAGGCACGCCGGTCAGTGGTGTCAGCGGAATGATTTCGCCGGAATCGGACAGATTCAGCAGCCAGTAGTCGGCACCCGACTGGATACCCAGCAAACCCGCAGCACTCTGCTCGCTGGCACCGGCAAGCCGCCTGGCCAGGTGCGCCTGAAATTCCCGGAGATTGCCTTTTTTGGCCATACGTTTTTCTGGTATTTAAAGGGCGGCGATCTTTAACAGCAGTTCTTCGCCATTAACCGGTTTGACCATATAGTCCTGGGCACCCTGGCGCAAACCCCATATCTTGTCGGTTTCCTGACCCTTGGAGGTGCACACGATGACCGGGATGTGTTTGGTTATCTCGTCGCGAGTCAAGGTTCGGGTTGCCTGATACCCATTGAGACCCGGCATCACGACATCCATCAGGACCAGATCAGGCAATTCGGCCTTGGCCTTTTCGATACCCTCTTCACCGCTCTCGGCCGTGATCACCTGGTAACCGTGCCTGGTCAGCAGTTCGAACAGAACATGACGTTCAGTTGGAGAATCATCGACGACGAGGATTTTTTTTACTGGCATGGCAATAACTCCCTGGTTTGCCTTTAATTGTACGGATCGGGTCTCAGCCCTGTGGCGGCGCAAATGTTGCGACGGCCCGGAGCAGACTGTCTTTGGTAAACGGTTTGGTCAGGTACTGGTCGGAACCGACCATGCGACCTCGTGCCCGATCAAAAAGACCGTCCTTGGAGGAGAGCATGATCAGTGGTGTATTGCGAAAGCGCTGGTTCTTTTTGATCAGGGCGCAGGTCTGGTAACCATCAAGCCTGGGCATCATGATGTCGCAAAAAATCACTTCGGGCTGGTGGTCGGCAATTTTTGCCAGCGCGTCAAAACCATCCTCGGCAAGCACCACCTGACATCCTGCCTGCACGAGAAAAATCTCCGCACTACGCCGGATGGTGTTGCTGTCGTCAATGATCATTACTTTGATGCCAGTCAAATTCGCAGCGTCGGCCAATTTCTACCTCCACAGTGCCCTTCGGTTTGAAGTCTTGTACGGGGCTATGATCACATCGGAAAATAAAGTTTAACCGGCACTATACATCAACGGCCTAGAATTCAACCATTTCGAAATCTTCCTTGCGCGCACCGCATTCGGGGCAAACCCAGTTGATCGGGACATCCTGCCAGCGGGTTCCAGCCGCAATGCCCTCTTCGGGACAGCCTGCGGCCTCGTCATAAATATGGCCACAGGTCAGACACATCCAGCACCTGTATTCCGCATCAATTGTAGTGTTCATGGCGATTGTCGGATTTCGGTTAGAATTGCCGATTGAAAATGGTCTTGATTCTAGCCAAACGCGCTTGCATCTGCCAAGTTTTTTTGCGCTGGTTTGCCCCAATGGATTTTCGCTCGACGCAACTATCGCCACCCATTGTCCTGACTTTTGCCGCCAGTGATCCCTCGGGTGGAGCCGGCATTCAGGCTGACCTGATGACAATTTCATCAATGGGCTGCCATGCCCTGTCGGTTGTCACGGCACTGACCGTACAGGACACGCTCGGCATAGACAGCCTGCTGGTCATCGATGCCGACTGGGTCGACGATCAGGCGCGCACGCTGCTGGAAGACATGCCGGTCGATGTCTTCAAGATCGGCTTGCTCGGAAGTGTCGAGAATATTGCGGTGATTGCCTCAATTCTTGCTGACTACCCGGATGTGCCACTGGTCTTCGATCCCGTGCTGGCTTCCGGACGCGGCGACGAACTCGCCGATAGCGAGATGATTTCTGCTCTTCAGGAGCTGCTGTTGCCGCAGACCACCATCCTGACCCCGAATTCACTTGAGGCGCGTCGGCTGTGCGGCGGGACGGATGACGATGACAACGATCTGCCGCTCGACGAATGCGCGCGCCGGCTGATTGCCTATGGCTGCGAGTATGTACTGCTTACCGGCACCCATGAAAACACACCGCAGGTGGTCAATGACCTCTATGCCAGCGAGGGGCTGGTGCGCAGCGATAACTGGCAGCGACTGCCGGGCAGTTATCACGGTTCCGGCTGCACGCTGGCTTCAGCGCTGGCCGCCGGTCTGGCCCATCGGCTGTCGGTCAGCGAGGCGGTACGCGAGGCGCAGGAGTACACCTGGAAGACGCTGGCCGCAGGGTTTCGGCCAGGCATGGGGCAATTCATTCCGGATCGTTTTTTCTGGGCACGGCGGAGCGAAGAAGGCGGCGATGACTGAACTCAAAAGGCAATCCTTGCGCGGTCTCTATGCCATCACCCCTGACGGTATCGAACGGGTCGAGCTGTTGGCCCGCGTGCAAGCGGCACTCCGTGGCGGCGTCAGGATCGTCCAGTATCGCGACAAGCAGCGCGATGCCGCGCAGCAAGCCGAAATAGCCCACGCCCTAGGCGCGCTTTGTCGGGGCTACGGCGCTTCCTTCATAGTCAATGACGATCTGGCACTGGCGCTGGCCATCGATGCCGACGGCGTGCATCTGGGCGCGGACGATGGCGATCTGGTGGCCGCCAGGCAAGCGCTTGGCCCGGGCAGGCTGCTCGGGGTGTCGTGCTACGCAGACTTCGCTCTGGCACGTGCCGCCGTTGCCGCTGGCGCCGATTATGTCGCCTTCGGTGCGGTCTGTCCATCGCCGACCAAGCCGCATGCGCAGCGGGCACCGCTGTCGCTGTTCGGGCGTTGCCGTGACGAACTGGGGGTTCCGGCCTGCGCCATCGGCGGCATTACACGGGACACCGCTCCCGCGTTGCTTGCCGCCGGCGCTGACCTGCTCGCCGTCATCACCGATTTGTTTGAAGCGTCCGACATCGAGTCGCGCGCCAGGAGCTTTCAGCATCTTTTCAAAGGAGAACCGGCTTGAGCACGCACAATCAGCAGTTGTTCGAACGCGCCCAGCGGCACATTCCCGGCGGTGTCAATTCGCCGGTGCGTGCGTTTCGTTCGGTTGGCGGCACGCCGTGCTTCTTCACCCGGGGCAGCGGTTCGCGCGTGACCGACGCCGACGGCAAGTCCTACCTTGACTACGTGGGCTCGTGGGGGCCGCTGATCCTCGGTCACGCCCATCCGCAGGTCGTCGCTGCGGTTCAGGAGGCGGCGGCTCAGGGACTGACCTTCGGCGCACCGACCGAACGCGAAGTCGATATGGCCGACCTGCTTTGTGCGCGGCTACCCTCGCTCGACATGGTGCGCCTGGTCAGCTCGGGTACCGAAGCGACGATGAGTGCCATCCGGCTGGCACGCGGCTATACCGCTCGTGACCTGCTGATCAAGTTCGAGGGCTGTTATCACGGGCACAGCGACAGCCTGCTGGTGAAGGCCGGCTCGGGCATGCTGACCTTCGGCAATCCAAGTTCGGCAGGTGTTCCGGCCGATCTGGCAAAGCACACGCTGGTACTCGATTACAACGATGTTGCCCAGCTCGAAAATGCCTTTGCCGAACACGCTGCAAGCATTGCGGCGGTCATTGTCGAACCGGTGGTTGGCAACATGAATCTGGTGGTGCCGCAGCAGGCGTTCCTGGAGGCCATGCGCACGCTATGCACTCAGCATGGTGCCGTACTCATTTTCGACGAAGTGATGACCGGCTTCCGCGTCGATCTGAAAAGCGCGCAGGGCCACTATGGCATCACCCCGGATCTGACCACCCTTGGCAAGGTGATCGGCGGCGGCATGCCGCTTGGCGCTTTTGGCGGCAAGCGCGAGATCATGGAACAGATCGCACCGCTCGGCCCGGTCTATCAGGCCGGAACGCTGTCGGGCAATCCGGTGGCGGTCGCTGCGGGTCTGGCGACCTTGAAGCTGGTACAGGCGCCGGGCTTTTACGAGACGCTGACCCTGCGCACCCGGCAACTGTGCGACGGGCTGGCCGCTGCGGCGAAAAAACACGGCGTGGCCTTCTCCGCACAATCGGTCGGCGGCATGTTCGGCCTTTACTTCCGCTCGAACTGCCCGCAGAGCTACGCCGAGGTCATGGAATGCGACAAGGCCGCGTTCAACCGTTTTTTCCACGCCATGCTGGCCGCCGGATACTACTTTGCCCCGTCGGCCTTCGAGGCCGGCTTCGTTTCCGCAGCACACAGCGAAGCAGATATCGCCGAAACGGTCTCTGCGGCAGAGGCGATTTTCAAGGTCTGGTAACTTTTGCTTTTACCTGCACTGGCGCTAGGGGGTGTTGACATTCATTTCATGGGCGCGACGGTCTCTGTGCGGGATGTAGCGCAAGGCGCGGCGCCGCCGCCTGGCTGGTGCCAGGCTAGCCGCCGCAACGCTGCGATGCGCCCGCACAGAGGCCGTCCCGAAGGGTTGCCGCGAGGGGGCGGCGTCTGCGTTGTTGCTCGCCGTGCCCGCACCCCGGTGCGGGCGGTGGCGCGCGCCTAGCATCCACCGCCCCCTCGCGGCAACGCGATCCACGAAATGAATGTCAGCACCCCCTAGCCCGGCTTTGCTCTGGATTTTCCTGCTGATCCAGCTTTTACGCCGGATGAAACCATCCCCAACTCCAGCACGTCGGCTTCCGGGCGTTTCAGGAGGGTTTTCAGCAGCGGCGGTTCAAAGTGGCGCTGCACCGTTATGGCGTAAAAGTTTTCATTGAGCTGCGGTACAACACAGTATTCCTCAAGTTGCCCGTTGCGCAGCTCATCCTGAACCACCACTCTGGGCAGCAGTGCGACACTGTCTGAGTCCCTGGCCAGCAGCCGTAACATGGCCATGTCATCGACCTCGGCTTGAGCGTGGTAGCGCAGGCCAAGTTGTTCGCACAAGAGATCAAAGCCGGCGCGAATATCGCTGGCGCGGCTCGGCAGTAGCAAGGGCACCTCAGCAAGCTCCTGCGGAAAGCGGAAGGCTTTGCCGCGCGCCCGTTTTTTCCCCACCAGACTCACCGGCTGGCGTGCAATTCGATGGCAGCGCCAGGGATGATCAGAATCGCTGTGGACGCGCTGGTTGGAAAGCACCAGGTCGAGCTTGTGTATGGAAAGACTGGCCAGCAACTCATCGAGGCTGCCCGACTGCAGCACTAACGCGACGTCGGATTGCGAGAGCAGCGGCTTGATGAAATTTTCCTGGAAGTTGCGCGACAGCGTGGCCACGCCGCCAATGCGCAAAACCTGTCGCTCGCGGCGCGTGCCATCGCGCAGCAGCGAGGTCAGTTCATTGCCCGTCGCAAAAATCGTTTCGGCATAGGTCAGCGCCAACCGGCCCGCTTCGGTCAATTGCAGGGCGCGGCCCGCGCGCGCGAACAGGGTCTGGCCGAGCTGATCCTCCAACTGCCTGATCTGTGTCGACAGTGCGGACTGCGACACATGCAACTGCGCTGCCGCGCGTGTCAGATTGCCTTCCCTGGCGACGGCCCAGAAATAGCGCAGATGGTGATAGTTCAGGCGGGACATGGGCAAGGCGAAAACTTCATTCGTTTTTATAAAACATATTGTAGCGATGGATGAATATTACAGAATTCATCAGCTCGCGCAAAGTTGCGCCCATCGGTCACACGCTGGCAATGCGTGCGCTGGTCTGGCTGGACTTGGCGCCTGCGAGCGTATCAAGTCCTGCCGCGCCGCCTCGGGTGCCGGGTCACGCACGCTTCTCTCCCGGCGTTCCCTGATCATTCTGTTTAATGGAACTAAAAGAAACAAATATTGAATTTTACAAAAGTCTGCAGCTTTGTCACAGTGCCACAGCCGACCAACCAAACGAGGACCCCTGATGGAAACAATGCTCGCCGACTTGCCGCCCCTGCGCCTTGCCCTGCTGTGCACGGTGCCGCTCCTTTTCGTTCTCGCTGCCGTGCCGGCCATGACGACGAGTGCGCCGGATTCTCTGGATTCTCCGTGGCGCTGGTCACGCGTCGGCGCGGCGCTGGCGCTCGCCGCTTCGCTTGCCTCGCTCGCCTGGCTGATTGTCGGCGGCCCCGGAGTCTGGCACGGGCCGGCTCTGGCGGGCGCCGACGCGGGCGTCCATCTCAGCCTGCGCAGCGATGCGCTGGCCAACATCATGCTGGTGCTGGTGTGCTTCATCGGCTGGGTCATCGTCGGCTACTCGCAATCGTATCTCGGCGGCCAGCGCGGCCAGCCGCGCTACATCCGCAGCCTGCTGCTGACGCTCGCCGCGGTGAGCGTGCTGGTGCTGTCAAACAACCTGCTGCTGCTGGTGCTGGCCTGGATCGGTACCAGCCTGGCGCTGCATGCCCTGCTGACCTTCTTCGACCAGCGGCCGCAGGCGCTGATCGCGGCACACAAGAAGTTCCTCGCCAGCCGGGTGGCCGACGTGTGCATGCTGGGCGCCATCGCCATCGTCTGGTCGCAGCTCGGCACGCTCGAGATCGATCAGGCGATCGCCGCCGCGCGGGCGCTCCCCGAGTACTCCGGCGGCTTGCAGGCGGCCGCAGTGCTGTTCGTGATCGGCGCGCTGGTCAAGTGCGCACAACTGCCGGTGCATGGCTGGCTGATCCAGGTGATGGAGGCGCCTACGCCGGTTTCGGCGCTGCTGCATGCGGGTGTGGTCAACCTCGGTGGTTTCGTGCTGATCCGCCTCGGCACCCTGGTCGCCGACGTGCCGCTCGCGCAGGCATTGCTGGTCGTGGTCGGCGGCATCACGGCCGTCGTCGCGGCAGCAACGATGATGACCCGCATCAGCATCAAGGTGGCGCTGGCCTGGTCCACCTGCGCGCAGATGGGCTTCATGCTCATGCAATGCGGCCTCGGCCTCTACGATCTTGCACTGCTGCACATCGTCGCCCACTCGCTGTACAAGGCGCATGCCTTCCTTACCGCCGGTACCGCCGTGGAGCAGAACCGTCTGCAGCAGATGACCACGCCCCTGCCACCGCTGAGCGGCATGGCCTGGCTGGCCAGCGCCGTCGTCGGTGTCGGCATCGTCGCTGCGGCGGCGCTGGCCTGGGGAATTCGCCCAACCGACGCGCCGGCGTTGTGGGCGGTGAGCGCGATCCTCGCGCTGGCTCTGGCGCCGCTGCTGGCCGGGCCGCTGCTGCGTGCCGGCGGCACGTGGATCATCGCCGGAGTCGCCGGGGCTTTCGCCGTCACGCTGGCCTACTTCGGTCTGCACCTGCTGTTCAAGCAGTGGCTGGGCGCGCCAGCCGCCGCGAACATCGGCCTGGTGGCCTGGGTGATCGGCTGCTTCGTGGTGCTGTTCATTGTCCAGGGTGCGGTACGCGCCCGGCCCCAGGGCACGCTGGCACGCAAGCTTTACCCGTGGCTGTTCGCCGGCTTGTACCTCGATGAAGTGTTCACGCGCCTGACCTTCCGCGTGTGGCCCGCTCGCCTGCCGGCCAAGCCCGCCGCAGCGCAACCCATCCTTCCCGCCGAAATACATATCTCTGGAGCCCTCTGATGAACGCTGTGACCGAAGTTTCGACCCGGGCGACACCCTCCGCCCTCAGACCATTGATCGACGCTGCGTGCGGCCGTATTGCCCCCACCTGGCCGCTGGATCGCTTCATCGCGGTCAACCCCTACTGGGGACACCTGCAGCGGCCGATCGCGAACGCCTCGGCCAACCTCGCCGCGCTGGTGGGCAGCCCGATGCTGATGCCGAGAAGCTGGTACCAGGAACACTGGCAGGCGGGCCGCATCAGCAAAGCCCATCTCAGGGAGGCCATCGAGGCCAGCGGAGCCAACTGCACGGTGGAGGAACTGGTGGCGAGCCTGAGCGCGACCCCGACCTTTCCGGGACGCCTGCCGCTGGCGACGGATCTGCTCGACGCCCGCCGCGACACCTGCCACCACATGGCCTGGCGCGACTATGTCACGCATCACGTGAGCCAGGGCACGGCCGCCTACTTCGACCAGGGCCAGGCGGCCTGGGGACCTGACCACAGCGGCGGCCTCTACGCGAGCTGGCGCCGGCAGTCGGAGCACGACTTCGGCCCGGCGATGCTGATGGGCTACCATGGCTTCAGCCAGCGGCTGCGCACGCTGCCCGCCGACCCGATGGCGCTGATCGAAGCCGCCATTCCTGCGCTGCGCATACCTGTGGAAGGGCGCGAGGCGTACTTCACCGCGCTGCTGATGAGCATCAACGGCTGGTCGTCCTGGTGTGCCTACCAGCGCTGGCAGGCTCGGCTCGCCAAACGCGATGACGAGCATATCGTGCACCTGCTGGCCATTCGCCTGGCTTGGGAGTTGCTGCTGCATGAGGGTTACCCCGAGGCCGGGGTGGCCGCAGGTCTGGCTTTCGCCTGGCGCGGAGCAGAAGGCGTGGTCTCCCACATACAGGCCGCGCAGAGCCGCGACTGGCTGTGGCAAGCGGCGCTCGAGCGTGCCTACCAGGAACCGCTAGCCAGGAGCTTGATGGCGGGCGCTCCACAGCCCGCCGTAGTAGAGACGACACCGGCCGTGCAGGCCGTGTTCTGCATCGACGTGCGCTCCGAGGTCTACCGCCGCGCGCTGGAGGCAAGCAGCACAGGCAAGGTTCAGACCATGGGCTTCGCCGGCTTCTTCGCCCTGTTCATCGAGTACCGGCCGCTCGGCAGCGAGATGGTGCGACCGCAGTTGCCCGGCCTGCTTCACCCGGCGCTGTGCGTCACTGACGAATGCGATTCGCACGCACACACCGAGGAGCTGGCCAGGCGACGCAAGAAGTACCTGCTGATGCGCCAGCAGTGGCAGACTTTCCGCAGTGGGCCGGGTCTACGTTCTCCTTCGTCGAAGCCTGCGGGCTGCTCTATGCCGGCAAGCTGCTCAAGAATCGCCTCGGCGGCGAAAGGAATCGCGCGCCCGTGGAGCAGGCTGGACTGCCTGCGGCGGAGCGCCGGACGCTGCGTCCGCATTTCTCCAGCAGCGGCGGGCCGGACGTCGAAGCGCGCGTCAACATGGCGGCCACGGCGCTGGGCGCGATGGGCCTTTCCACCGGCTATGCCCGCGTGATCCTGCTCGCCGGGCACGGCAGCACCAGCGCCAACAATCCGCATGCTGCTGGACTCGACTGCGGCGCCTGCGGCGGGCAGACAGGTGAGGTCAATTCGCGCGCGCTGGCGGCTTTGCTGAACGAGCCGGCGGTGCGCAAGGGCTTGCAGCAGCGCGGGCTGGACATTCCCGAAAGCACGATCTTCGTCGGTGGTCTGCACAACACCACCACCGACGAAGTGCAGCTCTACGACACCGATCTCGTGCCCGCGAGTCATGCGCAGGATATCGAGGCGCTACGCGGCTGGCTCGGCGAAGCAGGCCAGCGCGCGCGCGCCGAACGCGCCGCATTGCTGGGTCTCGCGAGCCAGCTCGACTCACCCGCCGCGCTCCATGAGTCCATCAAGTCGCGCACCAGCGACTGGGCGCAGGTGCGGCCCGAATGGGGTCTCGCCGGCTGTGCCGCCTTTGTCGTCGCACCGCGCAGCCGCAGCCAGCACATGAATCTCGCCGGCCGCAGCTTCCTGCACGACTACCGGTGGGAACGCGACCCCGGCTTCAAGGTGCTGGAGCTGATCATGACCGCGCCGATGGTGGTGACCAACTGGATCAACATGCAGTACTACGCCTCCACGGTGGACAACCAGCTCTATGGAAGCGGCGACAAGGTACTGCACAACGTGGTGGGCGGCGACGTCGGCGTGTTCGAGGGCAACGGCGGCGACCTGCGCATCGGCCTGCCGATGCAGTCGATCCACGACGGCGAGCGCTTCGTACTGCGCCGCTGCGCCTGTCGGTGTTCATCGAGGCGCCGCGCCAGGAGATCGACCAGATCATCGACAGGCATGCCGTCGTCAAGCAGCTCGTTGACAACGAGTGGCTATTTCTGTTTCACATCGAGCCGGCCGGAACGACGGTCTCGCGCTATCGCCCCGGCGGCACCTGGCACGCAGTCAAGGCAGGGCAATGACTGCGTGCTGGCCAAAAACGCCACCTGCATCGTCGCGCTACGCACGAGGAGCAAACACTTGAATCGGGTTGCGTGCAGCATGGACACTTATGCCGGCCGCCCGGTCGCGCTGCTCACCCAGCACGGCAAGGAGCAAGTCCTGGCGCAGCCGCTGGAGAGAGCGCTCGGCTGCCGGGTACAGCTCGTTACCGGCTACGACACCGATCAGTTGGGAAGCTTCACTCGCGAGATCCCGCGCGCCGGATCGCAGCTCGGTGCCGCGCGCAAAAAAGCCCGCATCGGTATGCAGCGGTCCGGACTGCCACTGGGACTGGCCAGTGAAGGCAGCTTCGGGCCGGATCCGTTTTCCGGACTATTCCCCTGGAACACTGAGATTCTGCTCTGGCTCGACGACGAGCGCGAACTCGAGGTCATTGGCGTCGCGCAGGGCAAGGCAAATTTTTCCCACCTGCTGGCGCCGGAGTGGTCGGCGGTTGAGGCGTTCGCAAAACAGGTGCGCTTTCCTCAACAGCATCTGGTACTGCGCCCGGACGGCGAACAGGACGTGCGCATATGCAAGGGGATCAGCACCTGGGAAGATCTGCACGCAGCCTTTTCCTGTGCGCTGGCAGATTCGGCCAATGGTCTCGTCTTTGTCGAGACAGACGGGCGCGCCCATGCCAATCCGGCACGCATGGAAACCATTGGTCGCGCTGGCGAGGATCTGGCCAGAAAGTTATGCAGTCCCTGTCCGGCCTGCGCAACTCCGGGGTTCTGGATCGTCGAGCGTGTCGGCGGTTTGCCGTGTCATGAGTGCGGTGCGCCGACCGGCGAGATTCTTTACGAAGTTCATGGCTGTCTGAAGTGCGCGTATCGTGTCAATCACCTGCGCAACGACCCGCCGTATGCCGACCCGGGTCGCTGCGACAACTGCAATCCATGACTCGTCAAAGCAGGCTATCATCGAGTTCCGAACCTGATTGCCGCAACGCCTGCTGAACAGTCGGGGCCGGATTTTTCTCGAACGCCACGCCATCAGGAGCCCGCTCATGGCCGACAACCACCGAAGTCGCACGATTACCGCCGGACTTGCCCGTACACCCAACCGCGCCATGTTGCGCGCGGTCGGCTTCACTGACGCCGACTTCGACAAGCCGATTGTCGGCATTGCCAACGGCTATTCGACCATCACTCCCTGCAACAGCGGCCTCGATGTGCTGGCACGACGCGCTGAAACGGCATTGAAGGCTGCCGGTGCCATGCCCCAGGTGTTCGGCACGATTACCATCTCGGACGGCATCTCGATGGGCACCGAAGGAATGAAATGCTCGCTCGTATCGCGCGAGGTCATCGCCGATTCGATCGAGACCGTTTGTCTCGGCCAGAGCCTTGACGGCGTTCTGGCGCTGGGTGGTTGCGACAAGAACATGCCGGGCGCGATGATCGCCATCGCACGATTGAATATCCCTGCCATTTTCGTCTATGGCGGCACCATCAAGCCGGGGCACTGGAAGGGACAGGATCTGACCATCGTCTCGGCCTTCGAGGCGGTCGGGCAGCATGCGGCCGGCACGCTGGCGGCGGAGGATCTGCTCGCCATCGAACGCAATGCCTGCCCCGGCAGCGGTTCCTGCGGCGGCATGTATACGGCCAACACCATGTCCTCGGCCTTCGAAGCGCTCGGCATGAGCCTGCCGGGCTCGTCAACAATGGCCGCCGAGGACACTGAAACGGCCGCTTCCAGCGCCGCTTCGGCGCAGGCGCTGATGGCCGCGATTCGTTCCGGACGGCGCCCGCGCGACATCATCACGCGCGCCAGCATCGAGAACGCCGTTGCCGTGATCATGGCGGTCGGGGGTTCGACCAACGCGGTGCTGCACTTCCTGGCCATCGCCGATGCCGCCGGCGTCAAGTGGAGCCTCGATGATTTCGAGCGGGTACGCCGCAAGGTGCCGGTCATCTGCGATCTGAAACCCTCGGGGCGCTATGTCGCGACCGATCTGCACCGAGCCGGCGGTATTCCGCAGGTGATGAAAACGCTGCTCGAACACAAACTGCTCGACGGCGAGTGCATGACGATCAGCGGGCAAACCATCGCCGAGACCCTGGCGCATATCCCCGCCGCCCCCCGGCCCGGTCAGGAGGTGATCCGGCCGTTCGCGACGCCGCTCTATGCACAGGGCCACCTGGCGATCCTGCGTGGCAATCTTGCTAGCGAAGGCTGCGTGGCCAAGATCACGGGACTGGCCAATCCGGTCATTACCGGCCCGGCGCGAGTCTTCGATTCCGAGGAGGAGGCGCTCGCGGCAATCCTGGCCGACCGCATCCGTTCCGGTGATGTGCTGGTCATCCGCTACGAAGGGCCGAAAGGCGGCCCCGGCATGCGCGAGATGCTGGCGCCGACAGCGGCGATTATCGGCAAGGGTCTTGGCAAATCGGTCGGCCTGATCACCGACGGACGCTTCTCCGGCGGTACCTGGGGCATGGTCGTTGGGCATGTCGCTCCCGAGGCGGCGGTCGGCGGAACGATAGCGCTGGTCGAGGAGGGCGATGCGATCACCATCGACGCGCACCGCCTGCTGATCCAGCTCGAAGTTGCCGAGTCTGAAATCGCCCGCCGGCGCGCAGCATGGTCTCCTCCGGAGCCGCGCTATACCCGCGGCGTTCTGGCCAAATACGCCAGACAGGTGGGCAGCGCCAGTCTGGGCGCGATTACCGATGCCTCCTGAAATTTTGACGGCAAATCGAGAATCCAGCGCATTGAATGCGCTATGCGGTGCCCGCATCGGAGTCCCGACCCATGCGGCGGCGTGCGCGTCGTAAAATCAACAAACCGGCCAGGGCAAGAACCGGAACCGCAGCGCCGATGACCAGATCGGGCGAGATCGGCAGGCCGAGGGTCTTCAGCGCCTTCGCACCGTAGCCGAGCAGGCCCGTCAGGTAGTAAACGATGGCAGCCAGCGACAGCCCCTCGACGGTCTGCTGCAGTTTGAGCTGCAACGCAGCGCGGCGCGCGGTGGCGGCCAGCAGTTCCTGGTTCTGTCGCTCGCGAACGATGTTCACCCGGGTCGATAACAGGTTGCTGGCCTGCGCCACCCGGTCAGACAGGTCGCCCAGCCGCTGCGACACCGTGGCACAGGTGGCCATCGCCGGGCTCAGACGCCGGGTCATGAACTCGTCGAAATTCTGCAGGCCGCGGATTGGCTGTTCACGCAATTCGCCAATGCGCGTGGTGATCAGCGCATGGTAGGCGCGGCTGGCACCAAAGCGAAACTGGCTGGCAGCCAGTGCGCTTTCCACCTCGGTAGCCAGCGCCGTCAGCCGATGCAGCAAATCCTCGTCCTCGCTGGCGTCGCGGGCAATGCGTTCGATCAACCCGACCAGCGTACGCTCGATCGTCATCAGCCGTGGCCACAGCTCACGTGCTACCGGCAGCGCCAGCAGTGCCATCATGCGGTAGGCCTCGATCTCGAACAGCCGCTGCAGCATCCGGCCAGCCGAGCGCGCGGTCATGTCCCTGTCCTGGAGCAGAAAGCGGGCAAAGCCGTCGTCATGGATCACGAAATCGGTGAACGCCAGGCCGGCGCCGTCACCGATGCGCGAACCGACCACCATGTTCTGTCCGAAATGGGTGGACAACTGTTCGGCCGTGGGTATTGCTGCGGCGCCATCGGGTTGCACCTCGGCCACCACCAGTTTGGCGTGGGCGGCGAACACTGTCTGCCCCGGCACGGCGGCCAGCCAGCCCGGCGGCAGCAGCGCGACTACCGGCTCGCTGAAGGGCCTGGGGCTAAGCCCATCAGTAAAAAAGGTGTAGCTCGAAAATTCGCCATGGCGCTCCCACTTCAGGCGCAGCACACCCAGCGCTGCGGACCAGTGCGTGGCGTGCTCGGGTGGCGGTTCAATCCCCTGGCTGGCGCACAGTGTGGCAATGTGCGCCAGCTCCGCATCCAGTGCCTCGGCATCGATGCGCACTGCCACATAGGTAGCACGGCACGGTGCCGAGAGCGGCTCCGGAGCCCTCGCCAGAACCTCGGCGGCGAGCAATGCGCGCTGTGGATGGTCGGGCGGCAGCAGTTTTTCCGGCAAGGGAAGGAAACTCAATGGAACCTCCGGGATAGGACGTATTCGCTACTTGGGCCAAAGCATACTGCATCACTCCATGATCTGTCGCTGCTCGGTTTCCGACTAGCGCAGCCAGCCCTTTTTCCTGAAGAACCAGAATGGAACGACGATGGAAATGAACATCAGCACCAATGAAAACGGGTAACCATAATCCCAGTCAAGCTCGGGAAAGCCCACCTTGAAGTTCATGCCGTAAATGCTGGCAATCAGCGTCGGCGGCAGCATGGCGACCGAGGCCACGGAAAATATCTTGATGATCTTGTTCTGGTTGATGTTGATGAAACCGACCGTGGCATCCATCAGGAAGTTGATCTTCCCGAACAGGAACGAGGTGTGCCCGTCGAGCGATTCGATGTCGCGCAGAATCTGTCGCGCATCTTCCAGTTGATCGGCGTTGAGGAACTTGCCACGGGTCAGGAAGGAAACCGCGCGCCGGGTGTCATGAACGTTGCGCCGGATGCGCCCGTTGAGGTCTTCCTCGCGGGCGATGTCGGCGAGAATCTTGGCCGCTTCAGTGTCGGTGATTTCGGTTCCCAGCACATGCTTGCTGACATCTTCCAGTGCCGCATAAACATCCTCCAGTGCATCGGCCGAATATTCAGCATCGGCAGCATAAAGGTCGAGCAGAACATCCTTGCCGTCGGTAACGTAACCGGGTTGCGTACGGGCACGCAGACGCTGCAGGCGGAAGACCGGCAGTTCTTCAGTGCGCACGGTGAACAGGATATCGCGGTGCAGAATCAGCGCTACCGCCACGTTGCGCGACCCCTCCTTGCTGTCGAGCAGGAAGTCGGAATGCAGGTGAATTTCATTGTTGTCCTCGACGTAGAAGCGCGCGCTCGCCTCGAGGTCGGTCAGGTTGCTCGGATTCGGAAGCTGGACATCGAAAAACCGGCCAACCCAGACCCGGATTTCCGGCGTCGGAGCCACCAAATCGACCCAGATCGGCTTCAGGCTTTTCAGGTCGTAGGGGGTATGGACGCTGATCTGGCTGAGCCGGCCATTACGCAGCTCGAAGGCACTGACCGTTGTTTTTTCGTTTCGGTAATGCGTGTCGCCGATCAGGTCCTGGCGCACTTCGTCGGAAAGAATTTCAAGGATCGATTCACCGCGTTCCTCGCGCACCTCGTACCAGACCAGCAGGCGATCTTCAGGCGCCAGCGCTTCAATGATCCCGGCAATCTCGACCAGAGGAATGCGCTCCAGCAGGGAGCGCAGCCCGGCCAGATGTTGTTTGTGCACCACGCCTTCAACGAGATCATGGCGCGGCATATCCTGACGATGAACGAGATCCTCCACCAGCTTGTGCTTGGCAAGCATGGCTCTAACATGACCCAGGTTATCCAGGATTTTTTCTTCACTCATCGGGCAGACTTCCCACGCTGTTGCAGTGCGTCAAACAGGCGAGGATTTTAGCACGCTGAAGCGACGAGACCGAAGTCAAAAACGGATTATCCGCA
>JADJNC010000026.1 GCA_016709335.1 Candidatus Propionivibrio dominans
ATCGCGCCAGTTCTTCGGCGAGCTTGCACTGCCTGTCGAAATGGCAGACGCGGCGCGGCTGGATAGCTGGCTGATCGAGCATTGCCGACGTGAGCAGACGCACTTTGTCAGCAAGAGGTACGTCCGCCAGCACGGGCCATTGAGAAGCGGCGATTCTTTGGACGCTGCTGTTCGTGAGCTTGCCGACCTTGACCGCGTGCGACTTCTCAAGGAAGGAAGGCGGCTGAGTATCCCAAGGAACCGGCTGATGATCGAGAGGGGCAAAGCATGAGCCTTTCAGCACTGGTGCGGAAACGGGCGCCTGTGAGCTTTGCTGCTACTCTCGCTATCAGTTGCTACACATCAGGCTAAATCATTTCCAACTGTAGCAAGTATAGCAACCAGTAGCGGTAGCAAACGTGCCAGAAGATCGGCCGAAAACGGCTCATCAAGTCGTTCCGATGGCTGATTCACTTTACCGACCGTGATTCACTCATGGCGACATTCACGCCAGAAGCAACGCACAGTGAAGTGCTCGCCGCTATCCGGCGCTGTTGCAGCGGAACCTGTCCCAGAGGCGAATAGGTCACCGACCGGCAGCGAAGCGGCAACTCCGGCAACTGGTAGCGGCGATCTATCAGGAGGACACCGACGACGACCGCAACGAAGCATTGCATGCGGCGCTGGCTGATCCTGACAGCGCGCTGGTCTGCTACACGGCTATGGCGGATGAGCGTGGACACCGCCACTGACGGATGATGATGATCGGCGCACCTGTCGCCAGTGTGCGAACCCGACGTACCGGCGTCTGTTCGGTGGCGGCACTAGGCGGCGTGGGTGTCGGCACCGGTGGGCTATCGGCCTGCACCTGATCTACTGCAACGCTGCGAAGTCTGAGGGGAAGCCATGAGCAGAGAAAAACATCCACCTGTAACGATTGATGCCGCTGCGGGCAAGCCTGACCCTACCCCTCCCAAAATCAAGCTATCCAATATTGAGGATGTACGCAGTAAGATGGCGAAGATTTACGAAGCCCGATCGGGGAAGCTGGATATTAGCGACGCTGGCCGGCTGGCCTATGTACTGACCGGCATTGGTAAGCCGATTGAAGTTGAAGTAATCGAGAAGCGACTTATTGACCTTGAAAGGAAAATGCTGAATTGAATCTGACGAAAGACTTGAAGCCGTTGAGTTGGCTATTGCGAAACGGCACGGTGGTGATTTAGCAAAACTGGTACTACGTAACGATGATGAAACCGACGACGAAGCTCTAGCGCGTGAAGGGCTGGCAGATTGGCCGGGCGTGGTGGTTTTCCTCAGCAATGCCGACATTGACCTATAAGGGAAGCCATGGGCATTACAACGACTTGAAAGGCTGGAAAAGCTGATTCAGTGCCAAACGAACCCCTGACCATTATCGTTAGCTTTGTTTCACCCTGGGCTAGTACAGCCTGAAGTCAATCACGCTAGGACACGCTCGGATGACTGGCGGTTGAACCGTGAGTCCGGCGAGTCACTAGAGCGACTTCACCAAAAGAGCCACGGAATTAGCGCCAAGGAATGAAAGGGGCGTGGCGTCGATTGTTCTGGATTCTGATGACTAGCGGTTCAGATCGTGGCTCAGCACGATCTAACTTTATTCGTTAGCTCTCATTTTGCGCCCTAGATTCCCCGCAAAGTGCGGAAATCTCAAGGTGACTAATACGCAACATGCTTGGTCTGTTCTTACCCCAGACATACGGCGTATCTTTACTGTCTTCAAATGGGATAGACAGCAAAGCTAGTCTCACCCATCCTTTAGAACCAGCAGAGAGCGGCGACGCAACTACTGTAGTGTTCGTTAGTAGCACTATTCCATGAACGGACGGTTTGCCATGCTCTCCTTCTGTATGGGCGAGGAAGCCTATATCGTCAATCAGCAGTTCTCCGGTCAACTTCTTGCGCGGAGCTTTTGTTTTGTGGAAAGGGTAAGGTTAACATCGACGTCAGCTAATTTTTCGCCAGTAGATAGGACGATAATTAGTGTCTTGGGACGCACGTAGCACCAGAGAGAACGACTCCTCTTCTGACCTTGGCGTGCCCCCTTCCATGTGTAACGACAAGGTCGCTGATATGCGAATAACTGAAAGGAACAAGTGTGTTGGAAAAGTGTAGGTCATATTGAACTGAATCGCCGGGCGGGCTGGCGGTTGCTTAGAGTATTGTAAAGGTGGATTTGGCAAAAATACCGATTTCAGTTTTGCCTAGCAGCCTGTCGGACTTAAAAAATATTGCACTGCAAGTCTTAAATATGCTATAGTCATGCTTGGTAAAATTTCAGGGCTGACCATGTCCAACTTCATTGTGACCGACCGCAAGACCGACTATCTGCTTCCGCCCTCGGTGAGTGACTGGCTGGGTGAAGATCATCTGGCACGGTTTGTTGTTGAGGTGATCGACCAACTCGATCTATCCAATCTCACTCGTCAGTACGCAGGTCGAGGCTCAAAGGCGCACCATCCGGCGACGTTACTGGCGATCCTGGTCTATGGCTACGCCACCGGCGTCTTCTCCAGTCGCCGGCTGGAGCGGGCGACCTATGACTCGGTCGCCTTCCGCTACATCGCCGCCAACAGCCATCCCGATCACGACACCCTGGCGACCTTCCGCCGACGCTTCCTCGACGAACTGGCCAGTCTCTTTGTGCAAGTGCTCGAATACGCGCAGGAATTGAAGTTGCTCAAACTGGGCACCGTGTGCCTTGATGGCACCAAGATCCACGCCAATGCCTCGCGCCACAGCGCGCTCTCGCATGGGCATATCGAGAAGCTGGAAGTCCAACTCAAGGCCGAAGTTCAGGAACTGCTGTCGCTGGCCGAACAAGCCGATCAGGCCGACCTCCCGGACGGCGTCAGCCTGCCCGAAGAAATCAAACGCCGCGAAGACCGGCTGGCGGCCATGGCGAAGGCCAAGGCCAAGATTGCCGCCCGCGCCGCAGAGCGCTATGCGCAGGAGAAGGCCGAGTACGACGAGAAGATGGCGCACCGTGCCGCCAAAGAGAAAGACACCGGAAAGAAGCCGGGAGGCCGGGTGCCCAAGGCTCCCGAACCGGGGCCGAAAGACAGCGACCAGATCAATCTCACCGACGAAGAGTCGCGTATTATGCCGGTCGCCGGAGGCGGCTACGAGCAAGCCTATAACGCTCAGGCAGCGGTCGATGCCGCCACGATGCTGGTGGTGGCCACGGGCGTCACGCAAGCACCCAACGACAAAGAGCAGGTCGAGCCGATGCTCAAGACGCTCGATGCGCAGGCCGAGACCTTGGGCGCCGTGGAGCGGCTGATGGCGGACACCGGCTACTCCAGCGAGAAGAACATCAAGGCGTGTGAGGCGGCCCACATTGAGCCGCTGATCGCCGTGGCCAAAGAAGAACACCATCCGGGCTGGCGTGAGCGCCATAGCGAGCCCGCCGCTTTGCCTGCCGAGGCCACGCCAATGCAGGCGATGGCGCATCGCTTGAAGACAAAAGCGGGGCGGGCGGCTTACGCCTTGCGCAAGCAGACGGTCGAACCGGTCTTCGGGATCATCAAGTCGGTCATGGGCTTTCGGCAGTTCTTGCTACGCGGACTTGAAAAAGTCACCGGTGAGTGGTCTTTGGTTTGTCTTGCGTGGAATATAAAGCGCATGGCCGTATTGCGCCCAAATTGGGCAAGTAGTCCGTAAAATGGGGTAAAAAGAGGGGAAAATCGGATAATGCGTAACTATATGGCATATTTTGAGATTAAATAGGCTCTCTGGGTTCTTTGGCCCGCCAAGAGCTAACTCAAGTCCGACAGGCTGCTAGGAATGGCATTGCTGTCCTGACGTTCCGAAGGAGGTCTATCACGCTGACCATTCGTGTATTTCCCCCTCCGGTCTAAAACAAATCGTGCGTTCCCCGGCACATTACCCAGCCTGTCCTGACGGCACAAACCGTACGGAAACGCCCGCATTGTTCTTGGGAACGGCAACGCACTCTCGCGTGCTCAAACAAGTCCCTAGGCACGTAAATCCAACAGGGCCTGCTGAGGCGCCTCACAATCTTGACCCGGCGGCGGTACGAGTATCTATCGTTGCTGGCCTGATCCAGAAGACAATTCTTCTTCCGATGGTCGTTATCCTCGCTGCCTGTTCCACCGGCGGGCAACGGGCCAACTATCGGCCCAAGTCGCTGCCCGAATATCGCGCGGAGGCCGAGCACATCGTTACCGGCAAGATTACGGACGGACGACTGGCCTTTATCGACCCGACAGCGCGAATACAGTTACAGCCGTCACCCGGCTATGAAACCAACCCGGGTCAGGAGGGATTTGAAGTTCTGAACTCACGGGCCGATAGTGGCGGGTATTTCGCATTTGTCCAGGACGTCCCGGTAACCCAGTATTTCAGAATAGTGCGTCAGGCGGATTGCGAAACCACCTCCACCATGACGCTGATCACCCCGGCGCTGGTCAAGACAGCCCCCGACTATTACATCAAGAGCAAGCGATTTTTCGGTGACAAGCCGCAGTACAAATGCCTGGGCGATTTCAGTGATCGCTTCAGAACACATACCGATAAACGTCTTGAAGGCTCGGATGGTGCGGTGTTTGATAATCAAACGCTGACGAAAGTAGAAAACAAAGCGCATTTTTTTTTGCAAACCTCGACCTGGCGCATGGCGGGATGGGCCATCAAATTCGCAAATCCTTCCCATGAAGAAATTGTCGAAGGCCTCCGTCACAAGGTTTCTGGAAAGATTTATGAGTTGCAGCAACAAACACTGCTGTTCTGGATTCAGAAGAACCGATTTGCACAGTACAACGAGTTATTAACCCGTTTGCTGCCCGTCAACGACCCATACCAGGGCGGTCTGGTTTGGCGGGATGTTGACATTGCCATTCTTCGCACCCTGGCAACGGCTGCCCCGGAAAAAGTACCCAACGAGGTCTGGCTGAAAGTCCTGGAAAAAGGAATTGCTCCAGGAAAACTGAGTCCGTCCAACCCGGTAGTGACTCAATCCATGAATGCTGCCGATATTGCGGCCAACGTTCTGGCATGCAAGAAAGACGTATCGCTTGTTCCTCGACTCGAAGCGGTGGTTCGTAACGCGGGATCGTTGCAGCACAAAGTCGCCGCGGCCAAGGCGCTCAAGGCCATGGGCCGATCCGATATCGTCGTGACCTACATCCACTCTGCGAACAACGACTTCTATCGTTCTGTTGCCACACCGTTTTCTCACCCTCCTTTTGCCTGTCCCTATACAAGCGCCAAAAGTGCGAAAGATTAGCCTGGCCTTGCAGCTAAGATCGTGACCGATCTCGACCGGCAGGGTGCGGAACGCAGCGTCGATTTCCTCGGGCGTGCAGCACTGCTAGTCGATAGCGAGAATGCTTTTTTACGAAACCCACACCGGACTCGATGGTCCCCAGCACTTCTCCTGAGTGAAGATACCTTATGGTCACCGGCATCGCGAAGAATAAGAGTGGATGAAATTCCCCGATAGCCTTTACGCTTCTTCCCGTGCCAAAGATTTGGCTGTTTTCGCAAATCATGTTGTTAAGCAGTCCCACCAAGCGCCATAGTGAGCCACTGAGCGGGTTTCGGGTCATTGCCGTGTTCGCGGTCGAGGGCGCGAAACCACCCCAGGTAGTTGGCCAGGTAGCAGGTTGCTACGCCGCGAAACTTGCAGACCCAGGCTTTGAGTCGGCTGTGGTAGGCATTAACGTTCTGCACGTGCCACGCCCCGTCCACTCGAATGCCAGCCGACAGGTTGACGGCATGATGCTCCACGCCGATATGGCGCGCTGCGGCGGCCAGTGCAAGGCTGCCGTCAGTGCAAAGCACCACGTCCTTGGTCAAGAACGGCTTCAGGGCGGCAGAGAGCGTCGTCATATCCATGGCCTTGAGAACACAGTCCATCGTTACGCCGGCACGATCCCTAGCGACCAGAACCGGAACTTGTTCGTGCGAGAGCCCGCGCTTGCTGGCTTTGCCACCGCGTTTGCGTGCCTTTCGGTCCAGGCCGCTGCGCTTTCCTTTGAACGACAGCAAGAACATCGTTTCGTCAGCTTCGGCAATACCGGTCAGTGCCTGCGGTTGGATAGCCATGGGCAGCGCCAGGAAGCGATGCCGCCAACGGTGCGCCGTGCTGACGTGGATGTGCAAAGCATCCGCCACTTTGTGCAAGGTCAGACCGTCCCGCAGCGCCTCCGCCTGGCCAAGCCACTTGCCCCGATTATGCAGGCCGCACAGCGGGGTGCCGGTCAAGGCGCTGAATGTTTTGCCGCACTCCCGACAGCGGTAGCGTTGCAGCCCGTTGGCGTGGCCGTACCGAATTGCATCTTTAGCCTGGCAATGCGGGCACGCCGCCGTTGTAGCGAAGCGTCCCTCGATAATCAGGGTCGTCGCCGGCTGCTTGTCCAACAACGCCAATTCCGCCGCCACAACCCGGCGCTGCATCGGTGTCAGGTTTCGCAACGCCGCTGTGATTCGATTCAACTCTGGCTTCCTCATTCCGGGCTCCTGGATGACTCGGCGCAACTGCGCCGCAACTGCGCCATGACGTCCAGTGTCCTCCATGGGTGGCTCACCAAACGAGCCACCAACACGGTTCGCGAAAAGAGCCTTATCATTTGATACCTCGACACCAGGCGCCGTCTCAAAATTGATCCCCGTCAGGTAATCAGCATTTTTTCTCATTTCGGGCTCGGCCATTTTTTTGTCGGCAGAAAGTGCGGGGCGCCGTGAGGAATGTCATGCGATCGTTCTGTGTGGGGGGACTAAAGGTTGCTGAAACGTTGCCATTTCGTCGCAGTAATGTGGACGGATTGGCGACGTTTTTGCCATTCGAAGGGGACGAAGCCGGTTTGCAGACCTAAAGTTGTAATTTCGTCGCTGTTTCGTTGCTAAATTGGCATCACTTTGGCGACGTTATTGGTCTTGAGAATCGTAGGGGAGCTGCTGAGGCGTTATGTTGTAATTTCGTCGCAGTTTCGTCGCTGTTTCGCTGCTAAATTGGCATTCGCTTGTTAGTGCAACATCCTTTCTGTAAATTCCCTGGTGATTGGTTTTGGTTGTTTGCGAATTTTCCGCCTGAAGTGATGAGGGCGCGTAGCGCCCGAAGAACGGAAGGCGGAAAATTCGCGCAAAACCACCGGCAGAGTCGGCGATCAGGTTCTTCGGGGTTATTTTTGTTGATAACATCGAAGGAGTAGCCATGGCATTACGTGTTGAAACCAACCCCTTGGAGGCGGCTTATGCGGCGCTGTTGTCTCACGGACTTGATGGTGCCGGTGAAGCACTGCGTATTCTGGTCGACGAGGCCAGCAAAATTGAGCGTTCGTATCACCTTCAGGCGGCACCCCATGAGCGCTCTGAAGACCGAACCGGCTACGCCAATGGCTTCAAGCCCAAGACGATCCTGACACGCATGGGTGAAATTACCTTTGCCGTTCCTCAGGTGCGTGACAGCAGCTTCTATCCGTCAGCACTGGACAAGGGCTCCCGCACTGAGCAAGCGGTCAATCTGGCTTTGGCCGAAATGTACGTCAAGGCGTATCCACGCGCAAGGTCATTGAGGTGCTGCAGCGCCTGGTGGGGCCGGAGGTCTCGATCTCCTCCACCCAGGTTAGCCGCGCCACGGCTCAACTGGATACGGGGTTACAGGCGTGGCGGGAGCGCCCGCTCGAGGAGACGCCCTATGTCTTCCTGGATGCTCGCTATGAGCGTATTCGCGAAGCGGGACAGATCGTCGATTGCGCGGTACTGGTCGCCGTCGGCGTAACCGCCACCGGCCATCGCCGGGTGCTGGGCGTATCGGTGGCGCTTTCCGAGGCAGAGGTGCACTGGAGACAGCTCCTCAGCGACCTTATCCGGCGCGGGTTGCGCGGCGTCAAACTGATCATCTCGGACGATCACGCTGGCCTCAAGGCCGCACGGCGAGCCACGCTACCCAGCGTACCTTGGCAGCGCTGCCAATTCCATTTGCAGCAAAACGCTCATGCCTACGTGCCCCGTCTCGATCTGCGCAAGGAGGTCGCTCTGCGTATTCGCTCAATCTTCAATGCCCCCGACAAAGCGGAAGCTCAGCGCTTGCTCAATCAGGCGGTCGAGCGGTGGAAGAAAGAAGCCCCAAAACTCGCTGATTGGGCCGAAGCCAATCTGCCCGAGGGCTTCGCCGTGTTCGACTACCCATCGGGTCACCGTACCCGCTTGCGTACCACCAACGGTCTGGAACGTATCAATCGCGAGATCAAGCGCAGAACCCGCGTCGCTTCAATCTTCCCCAATGCCGCTTCCTGCCTACGCCTTGTTTCTGCCCTGCTTGCCGAGTGCGACGAGGACTGGATGACCGCTAAGATCTACCTCACTATGAAAGCCTGATCCCACATTCCCATTGAATCTCCCGCCTACTTTTACAGAAAAATAATTGCACTATCCATCGCTTTAGCGACGTCATCGCTTGTGAGAATCACGGGGTAGCTGTTGAACAACAAACTCGGGGGATCTGGTCGGAGTATCCGCCCCAGAAAAGGCTGAGCATCCATGCCTTTAGAGTAAACTTGCATCCTTGGAAAAACAGAAATTGAGTTGATTGAAATGCAATAGCAGGTTCTCAATGCGAACGTCACCGAAAACAGGCGTCGTGCGTCAATGCGACTGAATCCTTTTAGCCGGCCAGGCACCACGAAACGGAGCTAACAATGCCCTATGACCTGGAAGGCGCAGCAGCATTCACGGCGCTATCGAAGCAATTGGAAACAACAGGTCTTTCGAGATTCGAGCTAAGGCGAGTCGGCAGCATAGCTAACGCCGTTGAAATACAGATTGAAGAGGGCTACGGTAACTCTGAGGCCGTCATGCATCTCATCAAGGCACTCTACGCAGTGGCATGCACGTACGAAAAGGCAAGGGCAAGCAAAATCGCCGCAGTGATCAAGAAAATGGAATCCTTGGTATCGACGATGAAAGCGTAGTATATGAAAGCAGAGATCAACGAACGATCAAGTTAGTGCAACATCCTTTCTGTAAATTCCCTGGTGATTGGTTTTGGTTGTTTGCGAATTTTCCGCCTGAAGTGATGAGGGCGCGTAGCGCCCGAAGAACGGAAGGCGGAAAATCGCGCAAACCACCGGCAGAGTCGGCGATCAGGTTCTTCGGGGTTATTTTGTTGATAACATCGAAGGAGTAGCCATGGCATTACGTGTTGAAACCAACCCCTTGGAGGCGGCTTATGCGGCGCTGTTGTCTCACGGACTTGATGGTGCCGGTGAAGCACTGCGTATTCTGGTCGACGAGGCCAGCAAAATTGAGCGTTCGTATCACCTTCAGGCGGCACCCCATGAGCGCTCTGAAGACCGAACCGGCTACGCCAATGGCTTAAGCCCAAGACGATCCTGACACGCATGGGTGAAATTACCTTTGCCGTTCCTCAGGTGCGTGACAGCAGCTTCTATCCGTCAGCACTGGACAAGGGCTCCCGCACTGAGCAAGCGGTCAATCTGGCTTTGGCCGAAATGTACGTCCAAGGCGTATCCACGCGCAAGGTCATTGAGGTGCTGCAGCGCCTGGTGGGGCCGGAGGTCTCGATCTCCTCCACCCAGGTTAGCCGCGCCACGGCTCAACTGGATACGGGGTTACAGGCGTGGCGGGAGCGCCCGCTCGAGGAGACGCCCTATGTCTTCCTGGATGCTCGCTATGAGCGTATTCGCGAAGCGGGACAGATCGTCGATTGCGCGGTACTGGTCGCCGTCGGCGTAACCGCCACCGGCCATCGCCGGGTGCTGGGCGTATCGGTGGCGCTGTCCGAAGCCGAGGTGCACTGGAGACAGCTCCTCAGCGACCTTATCCGGCGCGGGTTGCGCGGCGTCAAACTGATCATCTGGACGATCACGCTGGCCTCAAGGCCGCACGGCGAGCCACGCTACCCAGCGTACCTTGGCAGCGCTGCCAATTCCATTTGCAGCAAAACGCTCATGCCTACGTGCCCCCGTCTCGATCTGCGCAAGGAGGTCGCTCTGCGTATTCGCTCAATCTTCAATGCCCCCGACAAAGCGGAAGCTCAGCGCTTGCTCAATCAGGCGGTCGAGCGGTGGAAGAAAGAAGCCCCAAAACTCGCTGATTGGGCCGAAGCCAATCCGCCCGAGGGCTTCGCCGTGTTCGACTACCCATCGGGTCACCGTACCCGCTTGCGTACCACCAACGGTCTGGAACGTATCAATCGCGAGATCAAGCGCAGAACCCGCGTCGCTTCAATCTTCCCCAATGCCGCTTCCTGCCTACGCCTTGTTTCTGCCCTGCTTGCCGAGTGCGACGAGGACTGGATGACCGCTAAGATCTACCTCACTATGAAAGCCTGATCCCACATTCCCATTGAATCTCCCGCCTACTTTTACAGAAAAATAATTGCACTATCAACGATCAATACCAGCAGTCTCGGATAAACAGTCTCACTTCACAGCAAGCCATCCATGAAATCATGGTCTTCATTGAACAAGGCGACGATATCCTGGCTCGCGCCATGATCCAGAGAACGTGCAATAAGAAACCAAGTCGCCGCCCGCGCCGAATTCGTTTCACTCAACGTGTGTGAACAATAGTATGAAGCCAATAACTAAACCTCCTTTCATCGTAGCTCCATGGCTGACTGAGCGAGGCATCGACCTTTCTCGAGTCCCGATAGACTCCATCCTTCGGCAAGCGCTTTCGCCAGAGGATGATAAGTTTCATTCGGGCTGCGCACTACTCAGTTCGATGAGCTCTGCGGGGCGCGTTGAGGCCGGAGTATTCCTTCTTGGGCTGCTCCAGCACTATCGTGAAGACGTTGCGCGCCTTACGGAGCTAGCCAAAGCCCTATCGTCGTTCCCGACCGCGGCCACCGTGGACGCTCTTTCGTCAGAACTCCGTCGAGTCAAAGGCTCCAGTTCCACGCGGCGCTACCTGCGGCGCATCATTGACACGCTTGAGTACTTCCCGGAAAAACTCATGGCGGAACAAGTTCAAAGCTTATCAACCGATCCAAAGATTGGCGTACGCATCCGCCAACATCTGTCCGCGCTGATTAAGGAATGACCAAACTCGGAACCAAAGCCCACCCGATCGTTGTTCGAGTCGGAACAGAGGAGCGCGGTCAGTACATTGCACAAGAATGTGCGCTGCGAGGCTGGCAGTACATTATCGGCCTCGAGCCAGGCAAGCCGGAAGACATCTCCGATTTTGAGAAAGCCAGGAATCCTCCCGTGCCAATCCAGTCCGAGAAGATCGCCCGGAACGATCCGTGTCCATGTGGTAGTGGAAAGAAATACAAGAAATGCTGTGGTGCAAGCTGACAATACCTCAATCAACTCCTTTCTGAAGATCGATCACCATGCATGATGCGCCCCGTTTTACGCTCAACCGCAGCCTAATCATCCTGCGCCACAAGCCGCCATTTCTCGACTGGCTTACCTCCATAGATCCCGATCCATCGGTGACACTCGCCAATATTGAGGATGACAGCGATGTGTTCCTGATCCCTGATGAGCAATTGATCAACAGTGAATCCGACGCGCAGATGTGGGTTGAACAGGGATGGGCGGGACTATTCGATCACATGCTGACCAGTTGGATAACAGATAATGACGCTTGGCCGAAAAATCGCTCACTAAAAATGTTTCGAGAGTGGTTCGCTATCGAATACCACTCGATGGTGTGGGATTTGGCTGTGACGGATTTCGAGGTTGAGGAATGGATTGAAGATACAGGGTCTGATGATGCTCCTGACGTATTGATTCATTGATTGAATGGTTGTTTGGCTTTCGTGCAGATCAAGAAGTTGCCTGATCGGTCGTTGACCACTTGTCGCATGGGGGACCGTTCCTCGTAACAATGCGGACATTCGACCATCGCCAGACAAAAATCAGTGGCTATCCGTAAATGCATGAATGGAAACCCGCTACCGGTTACCTTTGTGCCAACGAGTCCGTCAAGCACTTTTGGCAAGCAACTGGTGGGTAGGGGCTGTAACAAACACGGTCGGCAATGTGAAACAATAGTGTGCGCTTATCAATTTGACCATCACTCTACGCGACCCTAAGCCTCATCAACAGCATCGCGGCAATCCCACTTTATGTCCCGCAAAACAATACCCCCCTTCAAAAAATCGTTGACCACGGCTGCGACCAGCGATGCGCTTGAGAGCACTGCGCTTGTTCATCTGGAAAAAGGCCGCTACCGCGATGCCGTTGCCAGCTACAAGGCGCTGCTCAAGACCGAACGGCGTCCTCAATGGATTGCCGGCCTGGCATACGCCTACAGCGGGCGGGCCCAAGGGCTTGCCGCTAAAGGTATGCTACAAGAGGCGATCGGGCTTTGGCGCAGTCGCGCTGAGCTCTGCGGCACACCGCTTTGGGACGGCCCCTATGTGGGTTGGCTGATTGCTGACGCTCGTGTTGCCGAGGTACTGGATCACTTGGCGGCGCGCCGAGCCGCTACCTCCGCGCCCGATGGTCGGCGCCTTGATGAACAACTGGCCACGCTGGAGGCTCAATTGGCTCCAACCCTGTTGGCCGCCGACCCGGCGATCCTGGCAAGACTGCCCGCTGACTCGCTACTGCAGCAGCACCGCCCGCTCGCTCTTGCGGCGCTTTCGGCCTACAGCAGCAAGGACGCGGCAGCACTGGAAACGGCGCTGGCCGGAATCTCATTTCGCTCGCCGTACCGTGATCTTCGTACCGTGCTCAAGGCGATGGTTCTGTACGAGACCGATCAGGATGCAGCGCGCGCAGCTATTGAGCGCCTCCCGCTCGACAGCCCGTTTGAGTCGCTTGCGGCCCCATTGCGCACGCTGCTTGTGGCAGGGCCTGAGCGCTTGCAGCGTTGGGCCCGTCTCAACAGCGCCCAACAAACCATGGCCCTTGATCTGATGGGCTGCCCCCAAGCGGTTGCGCCCTTGCTGCAGAGCCTGGTGGGACTGGCCGGCAGCACTGCATTATTGGCACCCCCCGCCTTGTTTGATCTGGTGCTACGGCATGCGCATGAATTGCCAAGCACGCTGGCAACGGTGCTTGGCAATGGCTGGCACCCTGGGCAGCTCGCCGGGGGTGTGACAGTCCGCGCCTCTTCGGCAACCCCTCTGCGGCCGACCAGGAGTGCGCTACGGCGCTGGCGGTAGAGATTAAGGGAGAATGGGACCATGCCGAAACACACTGGCTTGATGCCTCCGATCTGCTGGAGGACGACGGCGGCACCCATGACCACTTGCGCGCGGCCCTGATCCTGCGCCACATAGCTCTGTCGTCCGCGCACCTATCGAGCGATGGTGTACTAGACACGTACGCCGAGGAAATGCTGACGCGTAGCCTGGCGCTCGACCCGCTCGACTGTGGTGTGCATGTTCGACTGGTTCAGTTTTGGCGTCGCAATGGCAATCTGAAACGTGCGCGCGAACAACTCGAAGCCGGGTTATGTCACTTCCCCGATGATGTTGCGCTGCTGACCGAGGCCGTTGAAAACGCCCTGGCCGGCAGTGCCTTCAAAAAAGCGACCGCATCGGCGCGCCGCCTGCTGGAGCTTGATCCGCTGAACCGCAAGGTGCGCGCGCTGGTCGGCAACGCGCACTTGTCGCATGCCGTCAAACAGATCGGGGCTGAGAAGCCCGATGCCGCAAAAAAAGAAATCATTGAGGCGGCAAACTGGCTGACATCGGTCGTCGACCAGGGTCGCATGCATTTGCTGCAGGCCTGGACCGAACCGGAGGGCAGTGCTGAGCGTTTGCGTCTGGCCCAACTGGCCGTAACCAATTGGGGGGGCGGGCTGGCAGCAGGCTGGCGCTTGCTGCGCGAGGCGCAGGGAACCTTTCAACGTGTTGGCCTGACAACGTCCGCATGGCTTCTGAGCGAGGCTGGTATTGACACGAGCAAAGCGTTAACGCACGCCGGCCTGCTCGAGTTGGCGCAGGTGATGGAGCAAGAATCTCCCATTGTGGGCAAGGGTCTGGACTCCTTGGTGGTCTGGCGCAAGGAAATTGCCAGAATGGCCGCGATGCAAGCGTTCGATGCCGACGCGTGCGTACGCCTGTGCGAAGCATTCAGACGCCATCAAGACTACGATCTGGCGGAAAAATTCGCCAACGCCGCCCGCAAGCGCTGGCCCGATCGACCAATTTTTGTTTACCACGCGGTGGCCGCCAGATCTGGCAAGATGGGCCGCATCCACAGTGATCAGGATTTCAGCGATCTCGAGAAAGCACAATTGCGTGCGCACCAGAGCAAAGATATCCGTCTGGCCGAGCGTATCGAGCGGCTGTTTGAGGCCGATGACCCGATACCCGATTTTGCTGACCTGGATTTTCCAGGTGCTCTCGATTCGCCTATTGACTTGGCGAAACTTGACCCCGAAGTGTTTCGGAAAGTGCTCGAAGAATCGATCAAGTACGACGGTGGCAAGTCTTTTCTGAAAAATGCCTGTCAGGATTTGGGCGATGCGCTGGTCCGGCAGGTCGAGCGGGAATGTGCCGGCGACAGTAAGGCATTTCTGCGCCGCCTTGTCGATCTGATTGTTACGAAGATCGTCGATGGCTTTTCTGCACCCGCACCTATCGCCCCCGCGAAAATCGTCAAACCCCAAAAGCCCATTCCAGGGCAAGGAAATCTGTTCGATGAGTAATCCCTATCAGGTGCTTGGCATTGCCCGCGATGCCGACGATGCAGCCGTGCGCGCCGCCTATCTTCGCGCCGTTCAGCTTTGTCCGCCCGACCGCGATGCCGAGCGTTTTGCGGCCCTGCGCCGGGCCTTTGATGCGCTTGCAACCCAACGCTTGCGCGTCGCCAACGCCCTGTTTGACAAAGAGCCGCCGGATCTGGAGGGTATGGTGCATCTGCTGGAAAGCAGGCATACCCCGCGCCGACCCGACACAGCAACGCTGCTGCGCGTGCTGAAAGGCGGGAGTTGATGGACGCTGAAACCAAAGATCGACTGATGGATGAATTTCGGGCCTGCCTTGACGACTGGGAGCCAGATGATGGCACGTCGGCTAAGCCTCAAGAGAACGAGCCACCGGTCAACCTGGCCTTGTTGTTCACCGAGCTGGCGGTGCTACGCAACGAGGTTCGCGTTGAGGCATGCCAGTTCAAAACCGCACTTGACGAGATGCGCTCACTGACCGAGTTGCTGGGCAAGCACAACCAGCGCCTCGCGCAGGAACTGGAGCGATCTCGTGAAGCGCAAGGGGCTGCGCTGCGCCAGGCCGAAACGCGCCTGCTGCTCGAGGTGCTCGATGTTCGAGACCGGATCGCCGCCGCCGTCAGCGTTTCTGATGCCTACGAGCCGGGCTTTCTTGCCCGCTTCGCAAGAAAAGAAACCCAACTCACGCAGGGCTTGAGTGCTGGCATTGCGCTGACGCTGCGGCGCATTGACGACCTGCTCGCAGAGCGGCGTGTGCGCCCGCTTGAGGCAGTCGGCGGTCGGCTCGACCCCCACACCATGCGTGCCGTTGGCGTTGAATGGCTGGCCCAGCGCCCGCCGGGTGAAGTGATCAGTGAGGTCAGACGGGGCTACACGCGCGACGACGAGATGTTGCGTCTGGCAGAAGTTATTGTTAATAAAAAGGAAATTTAATCATGAGTGACATCATTGTTGGCATTGACCTGGGCACCACCAATTCGGAAATTGCAGTGGTCAGACACGGTCGGATCGAGATCATCGACATCGAGGCGGGGGTGCCGATACTACCCTCGGTGGTCGGTCTGGGAGATGACAACGTTTTGCTGGTGGGTGCTGCTGCGCGCAACCAGTATGTGCTTCACCCCGAACGTACGATTCGCTCAGTCAAGCGGCGCATGGGCGAGGCCACTCACTTGGCGCTGGGCGACAAGCAATACAGTCCGCCAGAAATCTCAGCCATGATTTTGCTGCGCCTGAAGAAAATTGCCGAAACGCATCTGGGTGTTGCCGTCAGCAAGGCGGTGATCACCGTACCGGCTTACTTTTCCGATGCGCAAAGGCAGGCCACGCGAGAGGCGGGTGAAATCGCCGGGCTGGAGGTGGTGCGCATCCTCAACGAACCCACCGCTGCTGCCCTGGCCTATGGCGCGCACCGCAGTACGCAGACCAGCGCTGCGGAAGGCGCGCCGACACGCAAGGCGCTGGTTTACGATTTGGGCGGCGGCACTTTCGACGTGTCGGTCGTGAACATGGAGGGCGTTGTGGTCGAGGTACTGGCCAGCCACGGCAACAACCACCTTGGTGGCGACGATTTTGACCAATGCATCGTTGACTTTGTGCTGGCGCACTTGAATACGGCCCATGGCATCGACAGCGCCACCGCTGCGGCCTCGCCGATTGCCATGGCGCGTCTGTATCGTGCAGCAGAGGCCGCCAAGATTGCGCTCTCAAGCCACCCCTATGCCACGCTGGCGGAGGAGTTCTTGTACGAGAAAAACGGCGCACCGGTTCACCTCTCGCTCGAAATTTCGCGCCACGAATACGAAACCATGATCGAGCCGTTCATCCATGAAACCATGGATGCCATGCATGTAGCACTGTCCGGGGCCAAGTTGGCACTTTCTGCGATTGACGAGGTACTGCTGGTTGGCGGTGCCACGCGTACGCCCATGGTGGCGCGCCTGCTGGAGGCGCTCACCGGCATCCTGCCGCATGGTGAAATTGATCCTGATTTGTGTGTGGCCATGGGCGCGGCGATTCAGGGCGAGATCATCGCGGGCGGGACAACACCCACGGTGCTGATCGACGTCACGCCCTATACCTTTGGCACCAGCACCGTGGCAGATCTTGGCGGGCGGGAGTATCCCTACTGTTTTGTGCCACTGATTCGACGCAATACGCCAATTCCGACCTCGCACAGCGAGGTGTTCTACACCATGTTCGACAACCAGGAGGCGGTCGAAGTCACGGTGTTTCAAGGTGAGGCGCCGGATGCCTTGGATAACATCGAAATCGGCCGCTTTGTGGTCAAGGGCCTGCGCCAGGTGCCAGCGGGCAACCCCATCGTGATCGACTTCGCGATTGATATCAACGGCATATTACACGTGCGGGCGAGCGAGAAGAAAAGCGGGCTCGAATTCTCTATCACCATCGACAACGCGATCACGCGCTTCCAGGACGGCAAACTCGACGAGGCGCGCAAGCGTATAAGTTCGATGTTTGCCGACGATTTCGGGCCCGACGATGAGGCCGACACCCCCGAGATGGGTGCACAGAGCGCTGCACTGCCACTGGCGCAGCGCCGCCACCTGGTGGAGGCGCTTGCTTTGGTTGAAAAGGCCGAGCGCCTGCTCAAGACTGCGGGCGC
This sequence comes from Candidatus Propionivibrio dominans, assembly GCA_016709335.1. Lineage (GTDB taxonomy): Bacteria > Pseudomonadota > Gammaproteobacteria > Burkholderiales > Rhodocyclaceae > Propionivibrio > Propionivibrio dominans. Next base: position 17,267 of record JADJNC010000026.1, read on the forward strand.
CGATGACCGTGAAGACCTGATCGACAACATTGAGGCTGTGCGCGATGCCATGTCCGATGCGGGAGAGAACGACGATGCGAAGCTGCTGCAAGCCATGTCGGCGCTGGCCGACGTGCTCTATTACCTTGAAAACTGATGATGGTACCCATGGCGCCAATGGAACGATGCCCGGCATGCCGCGCGCGCTTGGGCCAAGCCGAGGTATGTAGCCGTTGTGGCACTGATTTTTCGATTTCACGCCGTGCCGAGCGTCAGGCACAGGCGCTGGCGCGCTTGGCGGTGCATCAACTTGTCCTGGGGCAAACCCAACAAGCCGCAGCTACTGCCGGTGCCGCGTCCGTGCTGGCCCATTCCCCCCTGGCGAGTGCAGTGACTCAAATGATCACAGCCGATAGGCGTGGGGTACGAGATCCTTGGTCGTCGGATGTATCCACAAAACAGTAATCGGCCTCCCTATGAAGGCCGTTTCATTATTTTAGAACGGATAGAGGCCATTTCTGATGATTGGCCCCCATGAAACCTGCGTGTAAAAATTGTTGGTAACAATGTAAGCGCCAAAACAGCCCTCCGTACCAAGAAGTAGTCATCGCGATCCTTGATTGAGTGTGCCAGGGCCATTTCGCAGATATAACGTGGGAAGATTGTATGTTCAGGCAGAAATATCTTGCAACGGGATAATCTCGGCACCAGCCTTAATTCTGTCCAGGTAGTCGGCCCATGTTTGCATCATCAACCGACGCTCTTTCAGAAACTTGGTACGGTTATAAGCTGTACCCAACACGTCTGGAACGCTATGTGCTAATTGATGCTCGATTACTGCCGGGTCAAAATGCAATTCTTCATGCAGAATCGTTCGAGCCATTGCTCTGAAACCGTGGCCGGTAATATCTTTTTGTGTGTCATATCCAAGGCGACGCAAAGCAGCATTTACCGTATTTTCTGACATTGGTTTTTGTGGGTTTCTACCTGCAAAAACATACCTGCCGTGGCCCGTAAGAGAAAACATATCCTGTAAAACGGAGATTGTCTGTGTCGCAAGTGGAACTATATGGGCGTTCCCCTTTTTTGAAGCGACATAACTCCACTCCCCTGCTTCAAAATTAATTTGTGACCACTCGGCTTTCCGGAGTTCTCCTGGACGAACGAACACTAAAGGAGAAAGCCTGAGTGCACAGAGTGTTGTATAGCTTCCTGTAAAACTATCGAATGAGCGAAGCAGTTTAGCAACGCCCGCTGGATCAACTATTGCCGCAAAGTTCCTTCCCTTTACCGGTGGCAGAGCACCTCTCAAATCTACCGAAGGGTCTCGTTCACATAAACCATGTGCCACGGCATATCGAAAAATCTGGCTACAGTTTTGTAGCGCACGATGAGCCGTTTCCAGGACACCACGGCTTTCGATTTTCTTGATGGCTAAACGAAGCTCGAAGGCTTTAATTTCAGCTATGGGTTTTCCGCCAATCCATGGAAAAACATCACTTTCTAGCCTGCGAATAATCTTTGAGGAATGGCTGACAGCCCAGTTCGGTGAGAACTTGGCAAACCATTCACGAGCAACAACCTCAAAGCTGTTTTCCGCCCTGTCATGTCTTGCTGCTTTCTGGATCTTGCGGTTTTCACCAGGATCGATACCTTCGGCAATCAAACGCCGGGCTTCATCTCTTCTATCCCTTGCAGCCTTCAAGCCAACTTCTGGATAGACCCCCATGGAGAGCGTCTTTCGCTTACCGCCAAATCGATAATCCAGGCGCCACCATTTGGCCCCAGTCGGATTAACAATTATATAAAGACCCTTTCCGTCTCTGAATGGATAGGGTTTTTCGCTTGGTTTGGCATTCCGGATTGCAGTATCAGTAAGAGCTATGACAGTAACTCCTTTTGGGGATGGAGCAGTTACTGTCAATGTTACTGTCGTTTACTGTCGGATTGCAATAGACAAGCTGGGATTTCTATAGACGACAAAAAGGCCAGAACCCTTGCTATTACTGGGGATTCTGGCCTTCTATGGACTTTCTGGGAAGTGTTCTGGGTGGCCAGTCGCGGAATCGAACCACGGACACGCGGATTTTCAGTCCGCTGCTCTACCAACTGAGCTAACTGGCCAGGAAAGGCGGCATTATAGCGAGTCGACCCTGCTTCGTCAAAAGCAAACGGGCGCAAGGACACCTCCTGGCGGCAAGCAAAGTTCAGGCAAAACCGGTTTGAACAGGCCCGGGAAGAACAGGCCCTGAAGCGAGCGGATGATGCGCCGGGAATACCACCCGCGCAATCGAGCCGGGTGCCCGTTCGCCCTGATCAGCGAACGCATGCGGTCGAAGACTCGCAGCAGCCCGGTGCAACTCGGCGATTTCGCGCACGATGGCGAGACCCAGCCCGCTGCCCTCGCCTCCGCTGCCATCGACCCGGTAAAAACGGTCGAAAACCTTGTGCGCGTCTTCGTCGGAAATGCCGATGCCGCTGTCTTCAATTTCAAGCAAAACAAAATCCCCCTGGGCAACGACACGGGCGGTAACCTGCCCCTCGTCCGGCGTGTAGCGCAAGGCATTATCGAGCAGGTTATTGATCATCTCGCGCAGCAGAAAGATATTGCCCATGATGTGCACCGGTCCGGCCGGCTCGTAACCGAGGTCAATGCGCCGGTCAAGCGCACGCACGACCCAGGTTTCAACGATTTCGTGCAGCAAGCGATCAAGATCAACCGGCACCAGCGCCTGTTCGGAATGCTCACCTGCTTCTGCGCGCGCCAGCGCCAGCAACTGGTTAACCAGATGCGAAGCCCGATCAACGCTGCCCGAAATGTTTTGCAGCGCGTAGCGCAATTGCTGCGGGTCGTTTTCCCGCATGGCCAGTTGAGCCAGCATTTTCAGCCCGGTGAGTGGCGTGCGCATCTGATGTGCCGCATCGGAAATGAAGCGTCGCTGGGCATCCATATTCTTCTGCATGCGCACCAGCATGGAATTGAAGGCCTCGGTCAGCGGTTGCAACTCCTCCGGAACACGGCCCGCCGCAATCGGCGAAAGATCGGCCTCGCGGCGCATCTCGATGCGCTCGCGCAGTCGGGTCAATGGGCTCAAGCCCTGCGACAGGCCAAACCAGACGAGAACAACAGCCAGCGGAATGATCACGAACTGAGGAAGGATTACGCTGGCGATAATCTTGTTGGAAAGCTGCGAGCGCTTTTCCAGCGTCTCGCCGACCTCGACCAGTGCCCAGTCTTCTTTTGGCGCATCGGGCTCCCCGAGGTACATGAAGGCCACCCGCAGGTCCTGCCCCTGGTAGTCATCATCGCGGAAATAGACTTCTCCCGGTTCGACCTTGTCAGGGATTTCGGACGTTTTCAGCTTCGGCAATTCCGGATCGCCCGCAATCAGCTTACCGCCCCGGCCGAGCACGTGAAAGTATACGCTGTCGATCTCATCCGAGCGCAGAAAGGCGCGTGCAGAACCGGGCAGGGAGATTTGCGGCTGGCCCTCGACAAACTTGACCTGACGCGAAATTGCCGTCACCTGTTCGCGCAAGGTCTGATCGAAGGGATAATTGGCCACAATGGTGGCGAAGTAGTGCGTAACGGCAATACTGATTGGCCACACAAAGAGCAGTGGCGCTAGCATCCAGTCCAGAATTTCGCCAAACAGCGAGCGCTGGATGTCAGGATTTGACTTCTTGCGCAGACTTTTCAAAGCAGTACCCAAGACCGCGTACGGTTGCAATCTTTACGCCGCTGGGTTCAATCTTTTTGCGCAAGCGATGAACATAAACCTCAATCGCGTTGTGGCTCACTTCCTCGCCCCAGCCGCACATGTGTTCAACCAGTTGATCCTTGCTCACCAGCCGGCCCGCCCGGGTCATGAGAATCTCGAGCAAACCCAGTTCGCGTGATGACAGATCGATCATCTCGCCATTCAACAGCGCACAGCGATGGATCTGGTCAAAGGCCAAAGCACCGAACTCGATCACCGGCGCAGTGCCCATCGAGCGTCGGGTAAGCGCACGCACGCGCGCTTCCAGTTCGGGCAATTTCGAATGGCTTGGCCATGTAGTCGTCAGCGCCGAGGTCCAGCCCCTTGACGCAATCACTGGTCCCGTCAAGTGCCGTGAGAATCAGCACCGGAATGATCGATTTTCGGGAACGCAAACGACGCAGCACATCAAAGCCGGACAACTTGGGCAAACCAAGGTCCAGGATGACGAGATCGTAGGCGCCGCTGGTCAGCGCATTGTCGGCATCGGCGCCATTGGCAACCCAATCCACGGCATAACCTGACTGACGCAAGGAGCGCCCCAGCCCGTCGGCAATAATCCGGTCATCTTCAGCAATCAGAATTCGCATGACCCCTCTTCACTGGCTGGCGCACGTAAGGTTTTTGTAAGCCACCGCTTATACCATACAAATGCTGTTCTCCTTTATGGCCTCAGGAGTTATGGCCTCGGCCTGAACTTGGGGGGTGCCTGAAACTGGGCGCTCCGCCATTTTTATCTCCAGGTCACGACACCCACCTTCCCGCCAGATGCTCCGGCGAAACCGGAACATTGTGCCACTTTTGTTTCAGCACAACATCCCGGTTTTTGCTTGACCCAGAAAAAACCCTGCATGGCAATCCCATGCAGGGGTTTTTGGCGAGCGGACCTGCGCAAACAGGCCTTATCTGCCTGCTGCTTACATACCCATATCCATGCCGCCCATACCACCCATGCCGCCCATGCCGCCAGGCATACCGCCCATGGCCGGCTTGTCTTCGGCCAGTTCGGCAACCATGCAATCGGTGGTCAGCATCAGGCCGGCGATCGAGGCTGCATTTTGCAGCGCGGTACGCGTCACTTTGGTCGGATCCAGCACACCCATTTCGACCATGTCACCATACTCACCGGTGGCCGCGTTATAACCGTAGTTGCCCTTGCCATTAACCACGGCATTGACCACCACTGAAGGCTCTTCGCCGGCGTTGGCGACGATTTCACGCAGAGGCTGCTCCATCGCACGCAGGACGATCTTGATACCGGCGTCCTGGTCATGGTTATCACCCTTCAGCGAAGCCAGCGCCAGACGGGCACGCAACAGCGCCACACCGCCGCCGGGGACGATACCCTCTTCAACAGCGGCACGAGTGGCATGCAGTGCATCTTCAACGCGTGCCTTCTTCTCCTTCATTTCGACTTCGGTCGCTGCACCGACCTTGATCAGGGCCACACCGCCGGCCAGCTTGGCGACGCGTTCCTGAAGCTTCTCGCTGTCGTAGTCGCTGGTCGACGTTTCGATCTGGGCGCGGATCTGTTTGACGCGCTTCGATGTTGGCGGCAACGCCGGCACCGTCGATCAGCGTGGTGTTTTCCTTGCCGATCTCGATCCGCTTGGCCTGGCCGAGTTCCGCCAGCGTAGCCTTCTCAAGGGTCAGACCGACTTCTTCAGCAATGACCTGACCACCGGTCAGGATGGCGATGTCTTCGAGCATCGCCTTGCGCCGGTCACCGAAGCCCGGCGCCTTGACAGCACAGGTTTTCAGGATGCCGCGGATGTTATTGACGACCAGGGTGGCCAGCGCTTCGCCATCGACATCTTCGGCAACGATCAGCAGCGGACGCCCGGCCTTGGCAACTTGCTCAAGCACCGGCAGCAGGTCGCGGATGTTGGAGATCTTCTTGTCGTAGATCAGAACATACGGATTGTCCAGAATGGCGCTTTGCTTGTCCGGGTTGTTGATGAAGTAGGGGCTCAGATAGCCGCGGTCGAATTGCATGCCTTCGACGACGTCGAGTTCGTTGTTCAGCGACTTGCCGTCTTCAACGGTAATGACGCCTTCCTTGCCGACCTTGTCCATGGCCCGGGCGATGATTTCGCCGATGTCGGCGTCGGCATTGGCGGAGATCGAACCGACCTGGGCGATTTCCTTGTTCGTCGAGCACGGCTTGGAGAGCTTCTTCAACTCTTCGATGGTGGCGATTACCGCCTTGTCGATGCCGCGCTTCAGATCCATCGGGTTCATCCCGGCGGCAACGTACTTCATGCCTTCGCGAACGATCGACTGTGCCAGCACGGTGGCGGTGGTGGTGCCATCACCGGCGATGTCGGAGGTCTTGGAAGCGACTTCCTTGACCATCTGCGCGCCCATGTTGGCAAACTTGTCCTTCAGCTCGATTTCCTTGGCGACGGAAACGCCGTCCTTGGTCACGGTCGGGGCGCCGTACGAGCGCTCCAGAACAACATTGCGGCCTTTCGGGCCGAGGGTGATCTTGACCGCGTCGGCCAGGATGTTCACGCCTTCGACCATGCGGGCGCGGGCGGAATCGCCAAATTTAACGTCTTTTGCTGCCATTGAGATACTCCTAATAATTCGGTAGTGGGGTGAATCCGGATCGTATTACCTGGCGTTATACGCTCAGGCTTCGACGACGCCCATGATGTCTTCTTCGCGCATGACCAGCAGTTCCTCGCCATCGACCTTGACGGTCTGGCCGGAGTATTTGCCGAACAGGATGCGGTCGCCGACCTTGACGTCGGGAACAATGTACTTGCCGTTCTCGTCGCGCTTGCCTGGACCAACGGACAGGACCTGACCTTGATCAGGCTTTTCAGCGGCGGCATCGGGAATGACGATACCGGAAGCCGTTTTACGCTCCTCTTCGAGGCGTTTTACGATCACGCGATCATGTAAGGGACGAATTTTCATGCAGTTTCTCCTAGGGGTTTATAACAAGTAACGACAAACTGGCCAATATCCACAGCGGCGAGCAGGGCGCTTGCCGGCTCGGTTATTAGCACTCACTTCAAGCGAGTGCTAATAATAGGGACGAATGATCCGAATTTCAAGACGTAACCCGAGAAAATTGGCAAAAAAATGCCCTTGGTGGCCGAGACTGAGGTTCGCCGGGTTGTGCTGGGCGGTACAGGAGACATTTGAAGAGGCTGGAAAAGACGAAATGCCACAGCAGAAACTCGCTCCGGTTTTCAAGGACAAATCCGGCAGCCGGCAAAGAAAAAACGGCCCGGAAGCTTTCGCTCCCGAGCCGTAATGCCAATGAGCCGGCTTCTGTATTGCTCTTGTCTTAGTGACCCGATGAACTGCTGGAACCGAGACCGGTTTCCGAGCGAATCTTCTGCGCCGGATACAGCGAACGTTCAAGCTGGGCCTGCTTGCTGTTGTCCATCTTGGAAACCAGATAGATGGTCAGGAAGGCAGCGCTCATCGAGAACAGTCCGGGCGAAGAGTAGGGGAACCAGGCACTGCCCTTCGGGTTATGCATGACGGCTTCCCACACCGAAGCCGAGGCGATGGTCAGGCCGACCGAGCTGACCAGACCGACGATCCCGCCGGCAACCGCACCCTTGGTCGTACAATTCTTCCACAGCACGGACATGAAGAGTATCGGGAAGTTGGCCGAGCAGGCGATGGCGAAGGCCAGCATCACCATGTAGGCGACGTTTTCCTTCTCGAAGGCGATACCGAGAACCACCGCGAGGATGCCGAGACAGATCGTGGTGATCTTGGAAACGCGCAACTCGTGAGCGGAATCGGTCTGCCCCTTCTTGATCACCGTCGCGTACAGGTCATGCGACACTGCCGAAGCACCGGACAGCGTCAAACCAGACACCACCGCCAGAATCGTGGCGAAAGCCACGGCGGAGATAAAGCCGAGGAAGAGGTTGCCGCCGACCGCGTTGGCCAAGTGGATAGCGGCCATGTTGCCGCCGCCCTTCAGACCCTTGGCCAGATCGCCATCGACGTAGTAGGCACCCGGATCCTGCGTGAGCAGCACGATAGCGCCAAAACCGATGATGAAGGTCAGGATGTAGAAGTAACCGATCCAGGTCGTCGCCCAACCTACCGACTTGCGCGCTTCCCTGGCGCTCGGCACGGTGAAGAAACGCATCAGGATGTGCGGCAGACCGGCAGTACCGAACATCAGCGTCATGCCGACCGAGATGGCCGAGATCGGATCCTTGATCAGCGCACCCGGTGCCATGATGGCATCGTGCTTGCTGTGGATTTCAACGGCCTTGGTGAACAGCGCCTCGGGGTCGAAGTGGAACTGATAGAGCACGGCCAGCGCCATGAAGGTTGCACCGAAAAGCAGCATGCAGGCCTTGATGATCTGCACCCAGGTGGTTGCCGTCATGCCGCCGAACAACACGTAGCACATCATCAGCACGCCGACGATCATCACCGCGTATTGGTACTCCAGGCCGAACAGCACCTTGATGAGCTGCCCGGCACCGACCATCTGCGCGATCATGTAGAAGGCGACGACGACCAGCGTCCCGCACGCCGCGAAGATGCGCGTCGGCGTCTGGGCAAAGCGGTAGGACGCAACATCGGCAAAGGTGAACTTGCCCAGATTGCGCAAACGCTCGGCCATCAGGAAGGTCAGCACCGGCCAGCCGACCAGCCAGCCGATCGAGAAGATCAGGCCGTCAAAGCCGTTGCCGAACACCAGACCGGATATGCCGAGGAAGGACGCGGCCGACATGTAGTCGCCGGCAATCGCCAGACCATTCTGGAAACCGGTAATGCCGCCCCCGGCGGTGTAGAAGTCAGCCGCCGTTTTGGTTCGGTTGGCCGCCCACTTGGTAATGAACAGGGTAATCGTCACGAAAATTGCGAACATGGCGATGGCCACCCAGTTGGTGGCCTGTTTGGTTGTTTGCCCGAGATCGGCGCCCGCCGCCATGACCGTGCCGGCGACCAGCACGCCGAGCAGAAGCAGCAGGCTGTTGCGAAAAAGTTTATTCATCATTTCTGGTTCGCCTCCTTGATGATTTCGGCTGTCAGCGGGTCGAAAACGGCGTTGGCATGACGAACATAGATGTTGGTCAGAATGATGGTGATCAGGATCACCCCGACGCCCATCGGGATGCCAATCGAAGTTGTCCAGCCAATTCCTATTTTGGTCGCCAGAAATTCCTTGTTGTAGGCAATCAGCAGGATGTAGCCGTAATAAAAGAACATGGCAAAAAATGTCATGATGATGCTGTATCTGCTGCGCATGCTTACCAGCTTGTGGTACTTCGGGTTCGCTTCGACCCGTGCTGCCAAGTCGTCAACCATCTTTGTCTCCTCAGGAAAAGTTATTTTCGAGCCGATACTACCAACTGCGAGTGCGACAGTAATCTTGGATACTTACTCCGCACTTACAAAAATGTGATAAATCATTGATCTTGTCAAGCCGATGATTCAGCAAGAATCGGCGTTCAGCCCTTTACGCCGCACGTTCAAGCAAGAACAAGGGCTGTTACGGTATCCCGCAACAGCCCTTGTCGAGCGTGCTGATTCAATTAAGCAGCGGAATTCAAGCCGCCATAACGGCACGCACACAGGGCGAGGGCCGCACGATGCCCACCCGGTGCTGGTCTACGGCAATGCGGCAGAGTTCAATTCCGGCACTGTCGATCTCGGTCACCCCGGACAGATCCATCTCATCGACACCCATTTTTGTCAGGCTGTGCATGAAGTCGTTACGCAAGCCGGCGTTCAGCCCGCCGGCAATACGCATCACCTTGCGGCCCTGCAGATCATTTATACTAAGCACGGAGGCCTTGCCGAGGTTAAGTGCATTGTCAATCGCTTCCTGAATCAGCCATTCGCTGATCGGACCCGCCTGAAAACGGGCGCCATACAGGTCACCGATTCTGCTCACCACAACGGCAGACAGATCAATGAGGGGTGAATCAAATACTACAAATTCGCTGCCGAATGCTTTACCCACCTTGAGCGGCAACTCGGTGCGCAGCATCATCCCTACCAGTGAAAGGTTCTCCAGTTGCCCCTTCCCGGCAAATCCGAATTGTCCGATTCGCATTGGCGGCTGGCTGTTAAAGCGGATTCGCTGATGTCGACGTTGCTCTTTCATGACGCCCTCGATGGGTTCCTGGTTACTCTTTGAATAAGCATACTACATGCATCGCAAAACCATGGCGCAACTATCCAGTCTCTTGCAGCAACAACGCTGCTTTTTCCTGCTGATATCCATTCTGATTTTACCCCTACGCGCCATGAGCGCCGAATTGCCTCTTTCAGTTACCCAGGCGCTGAAGGAGGCCGGAATTCCTTTGTCCAGCATCGCGGTTGTCGTACACGCCGTTGACGCCGAGCACGCACTTGTTCGACATAACGCCCAGCAGGCCATGAACCCGGCCTCGGTAATGAAACTGGTCACCACCTACGCCGCGCTCGAACTGCTTGGCCCGGCCTACACCTGGAAGACCGAGGCGCTGGTTGACGCACTGCCCCTCGGTGGCCAGTTGAATGGGCCTCTTTATCTGCGCGGCAGTGGTGACCCGCGCCTCGCGCTTGAGCAGTTCTGGCTGCTGCTGCGCCAGTTGAACGCACGTGGCGTCAGCGCCATCAGTGGCGATCTGGTACTCGACCGCAGCGCCTTTGCCCTGCCAATTCACGACCCGGCCGAATTCGACAACGAGCCGCTGCGCCCCTACAACGCCGGCCCGGATGCCCTGCTGGTCAATCTCAAGAGCCTGCGTCTGACCCTGCACCCGGACAGCGAACAGAAGGCGGTCAGCGTGATCACTGAAACGCCGAGCAGCGGCCTGCGCATAGAAAACCGTCTGCTGCTGACACAGGACGCCTGTGGTGACTGGCGCGAAAAAATACGGCCGAAGATCATTGGCGAGAGCATCGAACTCAGCGGCAGCCTCTCGGCCAATTGCGGCGACAAGGCACTGCACCTGTCCCCGTGGTCCGCCGACGTGCAGGTAGAGCGGCTGTTCCGCACGCTCTGGCGCGAACTCGGCGGCACCCTGAACGGCAAGGTACGTGAGGGTCTGACACCGGCAACAGGCCGCCTGATGGCCGTTCAGGAATCGCCGCCACTAGGCGAAGTAGTGCGTGAAATCAACAAATACAGCAATAACGTGATGGCCCGCCAGGTATTTCCGACCCTGGCTGCCGAGCACCCGGCCACACCGGAAGGCGCTCGCCGGCGCATCAAGGCGTGGCTGACCGACAAGGAATTGAAGCTGCCGGATCTGGTGCTCGACAACGGATCGGGGCTTTCGCGTAGCGAACGCATCACGGCCGATGGCCTCGGCCAGTTGCTGCTCGCCGCCTGGAAGAGCCCGGTTATGCCGGAACTGATGTCTTCGCTGCCGCTCGCCGGCATCGACGGCACGCTGAAAAAGCGGCTCGGCAATAGCGCCGCCAGCGGGCGCGCCCATCTGAAAACCGGCTATCTGGAGGGCGTGCGGGCGATTGCCGGCTATACGCTGGACAGCAGGGACAAGCGCTGGGTGGTGGTCTTTCTGATCAACGACCCGAAGTCCCGGCTCGGCAAGCCGGCGATGGACGCCCTGCTGCGCTGGGTGGCAGAACGCTGATACGTTGAATAAGCCGTCACACCGGCGCACGTCGGTGTCCAGTGCCTTGGATTTTCTAAGCGGGCGGACGATACGAGCGTACGAAGGCTTCAAACTGGTCGGCCGGCATCGGCCTGGCGAAGAAATAGCCCTGCACTTCATTACAACCGTTTTCGCTCAGGAAGTCGCGTTGATCCGCTGTCTCCACACCCTCGGCAATCGTTTGCAATCCAAGGCTTCGGGCCAGGCCGATGATGGCTTCGACAATCGCTTCGCCTTCCGCATCGCAGGAAATTTCCCGCACAAAGGACTGGTCGATCTTGAGCTTGTAGACTTTGAAGCGTTTGAGGTAGCTCAATGAAGAATAGCCGGTGCCGAAGTCGTCGATCGACATGCGGATGCCACGCGCATGCAGATCGTCCATTACGGCGATCGCGGCCAGCGGATCGTCCATCGCCACGCCCTCGGTCAACTCCAGTTCAAGGCAGGGTGGCGGCAGCTTGAACTCATCGAGAATATGCGATACCAGTTCGGGTAGCCTGGCCTGCCGGAATTGAACCGCCGAAAGATTGACGGCCATCACGATCGGCGACATACCGGCGTTCATCCACGCCTTCATCTGGCGCACCGCCGTGCGCAATACCCATTCGCCGATCGGCAGAATCAGGCCGCTTTCCTCGGCAACGGGGATAAAGTCGCTCGGCGCAACCTGGCCCAGTTCGGGATGCTGCCAGCGGAGCAGCGCCTCGACACCGATGATGCGCTTGCTTTCCAGCGCCAACTGCGGCTGGAAGTGAAGCTGCAACTGATCAAGTTCGAGTGCGCGACGCAGGGCATTTTCCAGTTGCAGCGTCCGCTCCGAACGTTCCTGCATTTCCCGGGTGAAAAAACGGAAGGTATGGCGACCACCCTGCTTGGCCCGGTACATGGCCGCATCGGCACACATGGACAGGGTTTCGTAGGTCTGGCCATCGGCGGGATACATGGCGATACCCAGCGACGGCGTGATGGTCAGTTCGTGCGGCCCGATACGGTAAGGCAGCGATACCGATTGCAGCACCTTTTCCGCGACATGCGCGGCGCCGTCGGCACTGGTGTCCGGCAACACCAGAATGAACTCGTCTCCGCCCAGGCGTGAAACCGTATCCTCGTCACGCAAGTCCGACTGCAGACGTTCGGCAACCTGGATCAGCAACTCATCGCCGATACGATGCCCGAGTGAATCATTGACATTCTTGAAGCGGTCGAGATCAAGAAAAACCAGCGCCAATGACTCGCTATTGCGTTCCATCCGGCTCAGGGCCTGAGCGACGCGGTCAGCCAGCAGGTTGCGGTTCGGCAGGCCGGTAAGCGCGTCGAAATGCGCCAGGCGCTGAATGTGCGCCTCATTCACCTTGTGCTCGGAGATGTCGCTGAAAATGCCGACATAATGGCTCACCCGGCCATCGCTATCGAGTACCTGGCTGATCGAAACCAGTTCCGGGTAGATGTTGCCGTCCTTGCGCCGGTTCCACAACTCGCCTTGCCAGTGACCGAGCGTGCGAATCGACTCCCACATGTCCCGGTAGAAAATTGCGTCATGATGTCCCGAAGACAGAATGCGCGGATTCTGTCCCAAGGCTTCGCCAGCGCTGTAGCCCGAGATATCGGAAAACGCCCGGTTGACCAACACAATATTTTGCTCGGCATCGGTGATGATGATGCCCTCGGCACTCTGCTCGAACACCTGGGCGGCCAGCCTGAGCTGCTCCTCCGACTCCAGACGCGCAGTGAGGTCGCTCATGATGCAGTGTGTACGCAGGAAGTTTCCCTCATTGTCGCGGGCGATTTGCCCGTTTACCATCAGCAGGCGCTGCGACCCGTCCTTGTGAACGAAATGGAACAGGGGCCCATCGACCCGGCCTTCCTGCTGGAACTTCGGAAATTCGTTTTCCAGCGTCCTGATCGAAACATCGGTCAGGAAATCGCCGATGAAGTGCCCGATCACTTCATCGCGCGAGCGCCCGAGCAAAGCCAGCCAGGCCTCGTTCACCTCCAGAATGTTACCGGCGATATCCAGCGACTGGTAAGCCAGCGGGGCTTTTTCGTACAGATCGCGAAAACGGCTTTCACTCTCGCGCAGCGCCACTTCCATCCGCCTGCGCTCAGCCTCCTTGGCGTAGGAGGTCAACGCATAGCTGATGTCCAGTGCCATTTCAGCCAGCAGATTGCGCACATCCTCTTCAAACGAGTTGGCCTCGCCGGCGTAGAGAACCAGCGCGCCGATGGCAATGTCATTACGGGTCAGCGGCAGCGCGGCTACGGCGCCAAATCCGGCGTGCGCCGCCCACTCATGCCAGGCTACGGTTCGCGGGTCGTTCAGGTAATCCTGGATCCAGACCGGCTTCAGTTCGCGTATCGAGGTGCCGGTCGCACCCTTCCCGAAGGGGCTTTCGGCATCGGCAGAAACCCGCATATCCTGCAGAAAGGCCGTCCCCTCGCCGAAGCTGGCAACCGGTTGAACGCGCAGGGTATCGGGGTCGAGCAGACCGACCCAGGCCATTTTCATGCCGCCGAACTGCACCGCAAAACGACAGATCTGCGGGAACAATTCCTCCGCGGTGCTACAGCGCACGATGGCCTGGTTGCACTCGCTCAGGGCGGCATAAATATTCGTCAATCGACGGATTTTCGCTTCGGCCAGCTTGCGCTCGGTGATGTCCTGTACCGTAATGAAAAGATACTCTGGTGCATTGCTGGCATTGCGCACGCACTTGACCTGCACTGCAACAGGTACCGCCTCTCCGTCCTTGCGCAGAAAACGGGTTTCCAGTGTTTGCCCCTCGTACTCGCCACTGATGATCCGCTCGAACTCGGCACCATTCGTCGCCAGTTCTTCCGGATGGATCATCTCCTGCCAAGTCATCTGCACCATTTCCCGACGCGGATAACCGAGAATTTCGCATAAGCGATCGTTGCACTGCAACCAGCTCTTTTTCGTTGGCGAACTGATCACCAGGCCGATGAAAGGCAGATCGTAAAACTGCCGCAACAGCCTGTCCGACTTCGCCTGCATCTCCAGTTGCAGGTTGCGGCCACGCTGACGCCAGAGCAACAACAGAACGGTGCCTACCGTGGTTATCGCGAGCAAGGTAATCAGGCTGACCCAGAACGCCAGTTCACGCAGTGGCGCCAGCACCTCGTCGCGGTCGAGCTTGGCGACAATGACCCAGTCCGTTCCGCTTACCGGACGATAGGCGGTAAATACCGGCACACCGCGATAATCCCTGCCCTGGCGCGTTCCCGAACGCATCTCGCTGACGGCAAAGGCAGCGGGATAGTCTGTTCGGCTGATCGGCAAGCGCAGTGTCAGGCCGGCACCCTGACGATGGCGCAGTTCGTTGATGAAGAGAACCGAATCGCCATCGCGGCGCACCAGCAGCGTTTCACCGCTGGCACTGGCCGTCGGCCAGTGCTGGATAAAGGGAAACAGGAAATGTTCAGGCCTGAGGCGCAGAACCACGGCACCCACCGGCTGCCGTCCGCCTTGCTCAGCCCTGAGCAGCGGGATGACGAGGTCGAGGTGCAGATGACCATCCGCTTCGGCAAATATTTCGCTGTGCCGTGGCTGAGCGCTGGCCAGCACCGTCGGTAACAGCGCCGCTGTCTGCGCCGGTAACTGTTGAAACGAGCCTATTTCGATGAGTGGCTTTCCCTGCACATCGACCAGCAAGGCGTCGGTGTACTGCTTCGCGTCCATGGCGGCAATCAGTCGCGACCGAATGTCGTCGCGCAGCGCGCTTCCGCCCGCCTGCTGCAAAGCTGCCACCTGCTCGATGAAACTCTTGGAGGACATGATCGTCACCCCGTCGTTGCGGCGCTCGTCGAGCCAATTCTCGATCTGGCCGGCCTTGAGATCGGCAATCGCCTGCAGATTGGCAAAGGCCTCACGCTCGAGTTGTGGACCCTGCACCCGGGTAACGACAAAACCGGCCAGAGGCACCAGCGCCAGCAAAGCGGCAAAAGCCGGCAGGCGCCAGCGCACTCTGGCCGGCAGCGGGGCTTCATGAGTGATCGACAGAGGTCGGGCCGGACCAGTGTAAGGGTCAGGGTCTTGCAAGTGTCTGAGCACAAGATATAACAGACCGCTGGTGACCACGACGAACAGCAGTCCCTTGGCCAGCTCAATTCTTCCCTGCAGAACCGGATCGTCAACACTGAATGTCAGCAGCAGGCCCGATGCGACAATCCACAGGGCACCGAAAGCCGCGTAAAGCAAGGCGATGCCTACGGGCTTGAATCGTCTGCTGCGGGGAGGAGAATCAGGTGGCTGGTTCATCTGGGCTTTTTACGCTGCTCCGGCGATTCATCCTGGACTGAAACCAATTGTTTTGCAGGAAAAAACTTCAGGAATGGCTGAACATTAACTCAGAGCCCGAGATCGTGCCACAGTTCATCGACCCGCTTTTTTACTGCCGCCTCCATGACGATCGGCGTTCCCCACATGCGGCTGGTTTCGCCGGGCCACTTGTTGGTCGCGTCCAGCCCCATCTTGCTGCCGAGGCCGGCCACCGGGCTGGCGAAATCGAGGTAGTCGATCGGTGTGTTCTCGGCAATCAGTGTATCGCGCGCGGCATCGACACGCGTGGTCATGGCCCAGATGACTTCCTTCCAGTCGCGGATATTCACATCGTCATCAACCACGATGATGAACTTGGTATACATGAACTGACGCAGGAAAGACCAGATGCCGAACATAACGCGTTTGGCATGTCCGGGATACTGCTTGCGGATGCTGACTGTCGCCAGACGGTACGAGCACCCCTCGGGGGGCAGATAGAAATCGACGATCTCCGGGAACTGCTTCTGCAGCAGCGGCACAAAAACCTCGTTCAAGGCCACGCCAAGCATCGCCGGCTCGTCAGGCGGCTTGCCAGTGTAGGTGCTGTGGTAGATCGGATTCCTGCGCAGCGTGATGCGTTCGATGGTGAATACCGGGAAATTCGCCTGCTCGTTGTAGTAGCCGGTGTGATCGCCGTACGGGCCTTCGAGAGCGGTTTCAGCCGGGTCGATAAACCCTTCAAGCACGATCTCGGCGGAGGCCGGTACCTGCAGATCGGCTTTGCGCTGCAACTCGCCAAGACATTTGACGACCTCGGTCTTGCCGCCGCGCAGCAGTCCGGCGAACTGGTATTCCGAGAGACTGTCCGGCACCGGCGTCACCGCCGCGAGAATGGTCGCCGGATCGCAACCGATTACCGTCGCCACCGGGAAGGGTTGACCAGGATTCTTCAGGCAATGATCGCGGAAATCGAGTG
Organism: Candidatus Propionivibrio dominans; assembly: GCA_016709335.1. Lineage (GTDB taxonomy): Bacteria > Pseudomonadota > Gammaproteobacteria > Burkholderiales > Rhodocyclaceae > Propionivibrio > Propionivibrio dominans. Next base: position 33,866 of record JADJNC010000026.1, read on the forward strand.
CCCCGCCGCGCTGCGCCAGCCAGCGCATGATCACCTTGTTCGGAGCAATCACCTGTTGGCGATAAATTCCGAGGTTCTGCCGCGTCTTGGTCGGACCGCGCGTCACCGTCAGTCCCCAGGTGATCAGCGGCGCCACGTCGCCCGGCCAGCAATGCTGGATCGGCAGCCGGGACAGATCGACATCCTGGCCCTCCCACAACACTTCCTGACACGCTGCCGAGGACACCACCCTGGGCGCCATGTTGAGCACCTGCTTGAGGATCGGCAACTTGTCCCAGGCGTCCTTCAAGCCCTTTGGCGGCTCCGGTTCCTTGAGGTAGGCGAGCAGCTTGCCGACCTCGCGCAGCGCCTCGACCGACTCCTGCCCCATGCCCAGCGCCACCCGGCGCGGGGTGCCGAAGAGGTTGGCCAGCACCGGGATCGAAGAGCTGCCCAATGCGCCTTTCGGCTTTTCGAAGAGGATCGCCGGACCGCCGGCACGCAGCACGCGATCACAGATTTCGGTCATCTCGAAGCGGGTATCGACCTCGACGCCGATACGCTTGAGTTCGCCGATGTTTTCCAGTTGCGCGATGAAATCGCGAAGGTCGTGATATTTCATGACGGTCAACGAATTCGGTAAACGGCGTGGCAACTCACGCAAGCCGACGTCAGCCCGGGCAGTGCATCGACTGTCTTGTTGCGCTCACCACTGGCGGCGATGCGTGCGAACTCGCTCGCCGACTTGTGGCCTTCCATGCCCAGGGCGTGCATTTCCGGTGGCATGTGCGGCCCCGGCCGGGCATCAAACGGTTTGTCGCGATGCCGTCCCATGGACGAAACACCCAGTTCCTGTTCGGCCTTGATACCAGCCTCCTTGACCTTGCCCTCGGCGATCAGGACGAGTATCTCGTTCAAGGCAAGCATGTTGGCACGCATCTCGTCGCGCAGAACCTCGACCGCCGGTGTCGGTAGGGTTGCCAGAATGCGGACATCTTCGGCGGCACTCGACGCTCCGGCAAAGGCCAGCAGCGATATCAGGACAAACTTTTGCATCACAGTGCTCCTTGAGACATCATGAAATCCAGCACAATGCCGGCAAAGATGCTGGCACCGATCCAGTTGTTGTGCAGAAAAGCCTTGAAGCAACGCGCCGGATCACGCTGCCGGATCAGCGTAAAGTGGTATGCGGCAATCGCCGCGGCAACGCCAAGCCCGGCGTAAAACACCCAGCCCCTATGCAGTTGATAGCCGACCCAGGCGATCAGAGCCAGGCTGAAGGCATAACAGAGCATTACGGCGAGCACATCGAAGCGGCCGAAGGTAATGGCCGACGTCTTGATGCCGATCTTGAGGTCGTCCTCGCGGTCGACCATCGCGTATTCGGTATCGTAGGCAACCGCCCAGAAGACGTTGGCCAGCAGCAGCCACCACGCCACCATCGGCAGGCTGTCAATCTGGGCGACATAGGCCATCGGAATACCGAAACCGAAAGCCACACCCAGATACGCCTGCGGGATGGCGAAAAAGCGCTTGGTAAACGGATAGCTGGCGGCAAGAAACAGGGCTACCGCCGAGAGGCCGACGATCGACCAGCTCCGAAACGGCAATATCAGGCAGAAAGCACAAATCACCAGCACCAGGAACAGGATCAGCGCTTCCCGGGGCGACACCTTGCCGGAAGCGAGCGGGCGCTCTTTCGTGCGTTCGACATGCGGGTCGAAATTGCGGTCGGCCAGATCGTTGATCACGCACCCCGCCGAGCGCATCAGCACGGTGCCGAGCACGAAGATCCAGACCACCATCCAGTCCGGACTTCCGAGCGATGAGAACCACAGCGCCCACAGCGTCGGCCAGAGCAGGAGCAGAATGCCGATCGGCTTGTCGAGGCGCATCAACCTTTCATAAAGGTCGATGCGTTCGCGCAGTTTATGGGCATCGATTGGCATGCTCGATATTTTACCCGCCTGCGGCACTCTCCGCCGCTTTCGGCGGGACCGGGGCGAAGTAGCCGGCGGCCAGCACCAGCAACGCGACACCGATCAGCGAGCCGGTCCACATCACCGTTCCCGAATTGGCCAGATCGACGGCCAGCAGTTTGACGCCGACTATGGCCAGCAGCGCGAAGCCACCAAACCAGCCCTGGCGGCTGCCCTGCCGTGTGGCACGAATCATCAGGGCAATGGCCACGGCCGACCACAACAGGGTGAGCAGGCCTTGCACCAGGGGTGAATGGAACAGGGCGTGCCCGGTAAACGGAACCCCGCCCCAGTGGTGTGCGCTACGCGCCGCCAGCGCGCTGATCCAGACGAAGCCGAGAACCGCCGGCCAGGCCGTGAAGCGTCCGGCCATTTCCCCAATTTCCCAGCCGGGCAAGGGCTTGTCGCGCATCTGGCCGAGCCAGTTATGGATGGCGGCGAGTACCGCCAGTTGCGTCAGGTCGAAAGGATTGAACAAGGGCAGATACGGCAAGCCGGAGCCACCACCGGTCTGGCTGTAGTTGGCCCACAGCGACCAGCTCGCGGCGGTGATCGCCAGCGGCAGGCAGGCGCTGCCGCGATAGGCGCCGGGATGTGCAGCAAAAGGCCACAGGTCGCGGCGCACACCGAAGTCGGCCAGCCACAATCCGCTGGCCAGCGCCAGACCCCAGGCCAGCACCGGCCACAGGCTGACGCCGGGAGCCAGTCGCTGCCCGACCCACGCCATTTCGGCGCCGGCAATAGCAACCAGAAGCCACCACGTCATCACGTGCTGCAATGACCCGAGCCAGACCGGCCCGGTATCTGCCACGGCTTCCTGGCGTGCCAGTATCCAGTAGTGCAGTGCGAGCGCGCTGGGCAGGACAATCACCAGATAGCCGGCCAGTGCATGCCCATCGCGCAGCACCGAGAGCAGCGCGACGCAGACCATCAGAGGCAATAGCAGCACGCTGGCACGACGCGGCGCCAACCAGGCTTTCGCCGCGCCATAGCCTTCCAGGGCAGCGAAGGACAGCGCGGCAAAGAGCAGGATCAGCGGCAGATGCATTGCCGAGGGTGCAAACCGATCGATCTCGCCCCACGCAGTGCCGAACCACCACAGCAGCGACCAGGCGAGCAGCAGTGCTGCCGGCAACACCGGTTGCGGCAAGCGCCGCAACAGAGAGGCTCCGACAAATCCGGCAGCGGCAAGCAACATGCCGCCGAGGCATACGTCGTTGAACACCGGCTGCGCGTGACCGAGTGCCGATTGGCCATCAAAAAAGTAAACGCCCGCCGCCACCTGCATGGCCGAACCAAAAGCCTGTGCCAGCCGCCGCTGCTGACGCACACCGAACCACAACACGGCAATGCCCTCGACAGCCCACAGCGCCGAGGTGACCTGCGCACCAAACGCCAACGGCACCGCCAGCGTGAGAAAGGCGATGGCAATGCCGAGATGGCTGCGTTCAAGCAGGCGCATTTCCGGCTCGGGGCGACGATACAGCGGCAGCCACAGCGCCAGATAATAGAGAGCGGCGGCCAGCGCGCTCCACGCCAGCGCGTAGCGGTCATCACCGAGCAGTGCGGCTTGCAGGAAACTGCCGGCCAGCGGTGTGCCGAAAACGAGTACCCCTTCGCCCCAGCCTTTCCAGCCCGGCGCACGCAACAGCGCGGTGAGCGGCGAGGCCGCCGAGTACATGACAGCGAAGAGAATCACGAAGCCCTGTGTTACCGGATAGTGCAGCGGCCGATATTGATCGATGGCCCAGCTCATGCCGACGACCAGGGTCAGAATGAAGCCGGCGACATTGAGCACGCGCCAGGAACGGTACCAGCCGACACCGAGAACAAAGGCATTGAGCAGGGCAAAGTAGCTGAACAACAGCAGCGGTTCGCCACCGCCGGAAGCCGCCAGCACCGGTGCCAGAAACGCGCCGGCAATGCCGAACACGGCCAGCAGCTCACCATCCTGCCGCGCGGCGAGCACGACACACGCCACACCGAGTGCTGCAAAGACAGCGAATGCGCTCGCCTCGCCAATCATGGCGTAGCGCGCGAGCATGAAATAGACGATCAGATAGAGGATGGCGAAACCGCCACCCTGCAGCGTCAGAGCGAACAGGCGCCGGGTGTTATCTTCTGCTAGCTCGGGTGACCCGCTGCGCTGCATGCGCGACCAGCCGAAGAGGATCATCGCCACGCCGCCGACGGCACCGAGCAGCAGGCGTAGCGGCACCGGCACCAGTCCATGTTGAGCGGCCAGTCGCAACCCGGAAGCGACTCCGAAAAAGAGGAGCACGACGCCGATTTTCGCCAGCAGGTTGCCGGCCAGCAGGCGCGACCACCAGGCAGGGGCCTCGGCTTCAGCCGCCAAAGGTTTTGCTTCGCCCGCATCGAACACGGCGCCCGCTTCGCACCCTGATACTGGCTCAACGCCCTGCCGCGCCTGCGGCATTTCCCGGGCAAACGCTTCACCAAGACGATCCGGCCCGGCAGTTTGCAGCGACGGCGCGCTATCCGCTGCCAGCGGTAACGCCTCGAGCGAAGGTGCCGCCTCGACCGGGACTTCGGCCACTTCTCCGCGCAGCTTCGCCAGCTCGGCATGCAGCGCCAGCGAATCACGCCGCAGCCAATCAACCTGTGCTTCCAGCGTGCGTAAACGCTGCTCGGCGGGAGGCACAGCCGCGCCACCTTTGCCCGGCGCGTCACCCTTTGCTTCGCTTTTCCACTGAACCCCGATCACCAGCCCCAGCAAGCCGCCGGCCAGCGCGCCATAGACTCCGGCAAAACTCCCCAGCGCCGCTCCGATCAGCATGCCAAGCAACCACATGACTCTCTCCTCAGTTCCTATTTCCAGTCGCCACGCAGTTCAGCAACCAGCGTCTGCAAGTATTCCGGTGTAGCGTCCTGCGGTGCGACAGGCGCGCCCGCCACCAGACCGATCTTCGAAAATAGCCCGCGACGCAAGGGCTTGCTCATCGCCGGCCCGTCCTTGCGGCTGAAGAAACTTCCCCACAGGCCACGCAGCGCGAGCGGAATGACCGGCACCGGCGTTTGCCCGACGATGCGCTGGATTCCCGAACGGAAGGGGTAAAACTCGCCGGTATCGGTAATCCGGCCCTCGGGAAAGATTCCGACCAGTTCGCCCTCGGCCAGCGCGCGTGCAACTTCTGCAAAGGCAGCCTCCATCATCACCGGATCTTCCCTGGCCGGCGCAATCGGGATGGCGCGCATGTGCCGGAAAATGAAGCTGATCAGCGGCATCCGGAAAATGCGGTGATCCATGACGAAGCGGATCGGACGCCGGCAGGCCGACGAGATGACCAGCGGGTCGACAAAGCTGACGTGGTTGCAGATCAGAACCGCCGGCCCTTCGAGCGGAATATGCTCGATGCCTTTCTGCTCCAGCCGATAGATCGAGTGGATCAGCAGCCAGGCAACGAAGCGCAGCATGAACTCCGGCACCAGCGTGTAAATATAGACAGCGACCAGCGCATTGATCAGTGCGGCAATGCCGAACAGCAGCGGAATCGTCAGCCCGTTGCCGAGCATGCCGGCTGCAACAATTGCGCCGACGACCATGAACAGCGCATTGAGGATATTGTTGGCGGCGATGATGCGCGCCCGCTGCTCCGGCGCACTGCGCAACTGGATCAGCACATAGAGCGGAACGATGAAGAAGCCGCCGAACAGGCCGAGCGCGAAGAGGTCGAAAAGGACCCGCCAGGTCTGGTGCAAGCCGAGCAGGCTGCTGATCGCCAGTGGCGCACCCGCCGGCAGGCTGGCCGGAGAGGCAAAGACCAGATCGAGGCCGAACAGCGTCAGGCCGATCGAGCCGAAGGGCACCAGACCGATTTCAACGTGCTTGCCGGAGAGCTTTTCGCAGAGCATCGAACCCAGACCGATACCCACGGTAAAGGTGGCGAGCAAGAGCGTGACCGAGGACTCGTTGCCGCCGAGAACATTCTTGGCATAGACCGGGAACTGGGCCAGGAACAGCGCCCCGTAAAGCCAGAACCACGAAATGCCGAGAATCGACAGAAACACCGTGCGGTTCTGGCGCGCAAAACCGATGTTGCGCCAGGTCTCGGAAACCGGATTGAGGTTGACCACCAGCCCGGGTACCGGTGCCGGTGCAGAGGGAATGCCGAAGCTGGCCAGGAAACCGGCGGCGGCAACCAGCAGTCCGGCAAAAGCCACCCAGCTCGGATGTCCGGCCGCTCCGGCGAGCAGACCACCGGCCAGCGTGCCGACCAGAATGGCGACAAAGGTTCCGGTCTCGACCAGCGCATTGCCGCCGACCAGTTCATCTTCGCGCAGATGCTGCGGCAGGATCGCGTACTTCACCGGCCCGAACAGCGTCGAGTGCAAGCCAAGCAGGAACAGGGCGCCCAGCAATACCGTCAGACTGTGCATGAAGAAGCCGAGAGCTGCGACGCCCATGATGAGCATCTCCAGCACCTTCACCAGACGCGCCAGTTTTGCCTTGTCGTATTTGTCTGCCAGTTGCCCGGCGGTTGCCGAAAAGAGGAAAAAAGGAACAATGAAAATCCCGGCCGCCAGATTGGTCAGCACCTCGGGCGCCAGCGTTGTCCAGCTCGCCGCATGAAAGGTGAGCAGCACGACCAGAGCGTTCTTGAACAGATTGTCGTTGAATGCTCCGAGAAACTGCGTGACAAAAAAAGGCGCAAAGCGGCGGGTTTTGAGCAAGGCAAACTGTGAATGCGGCGTCGATTCGGAACTCATTACGCTCCCTCGTCAATGGTATTAAGGAACGACTACGAAATTACTTCCCGATTTTGTAAGGTCTAGTTTGTCTAGAACTTGCGATCCAGTAGGTCGGGTTAGCGCAGCGTAACCCGACAATCGTCGGATGCGGCATACACTGCCGTCGGGTTATGCTGCGAAGCAAATCCTCCTGGGGACGCTCCGCTAACCCGACCTACGATGCTACAAATTTAACCACCGAATTCAACTTACAAATGCAAGATAAGTTGAAGTTATTTCGTAGCCGTTCCTAAGTGCGAGCGCACCCCAATAGCACTTCCTTTGCAGCGAAGGCCGGCGCACCATGAAAATCCGGAAGGCCAGAAGTGAGGTTTTAATCGTACTACGAGCCGCCCACCGCGCCTTAAACTTTCCTCACCGGGCCCGGATACTGGGCCACCAGGGAATCCGTCGTTAACAGGGTAATGCCCTCAACACTCGCCTGAGCCAGCAGGATGCGGTCGAAGGGGTCTTTATGCAGTGGCAGCAAACTGTCGATAAAAACGGCGTGCTCGCTGGTAATAACCAACTCCTGATAGCCGTTATCCAGCAATCCGCGGCGCAGTACCCGCGCATCGACCTTGAAATCGGAACGCCCCAAGCCGCTTTTGATGGCAATCTCCCAAAGACTGGCCGCACTGAAAAGCAGTTCGTTTTGAGCATCTTCCAGCAGTGGGCGAGCCGCCGCCGGCAACAGATCAGGCGAACCCGCCGCCCACAGCAACAAGTGGGTATCCAGTAGCAGCTTCACTCTGGCGCACCGAAAAATCCTTCGATTTCCTCACTTCCGATACGATCAAAATCTTCGGGAACGCTAATCTGCCCCGCCATGAAGCCCAGCCTGCGCGCTTGTCCGCTGGTTGGTGCATCCAGTCGTGTCACTTTGACCAGCGGCTTTCCCGCCCTGGTAATGATGAAGGAATCCCCCTGCACGGCCTGCTCTATCAGTCGCGAAAGTTGCGTTTTGGCTTCGTGGATATTGACCGTCTGCATGGCAAGCCTCATTAGCTTAGTTTGATTGACTTAGTCTATCGCAGAAAGCGGTAAAATACCACAGGCCAATGGAATAGAATGAAAAAGCCGCTCATTCTATTGATACGACCATGTCCAGTGAGCCTTGGCGTCCCTATGAGCCTGTGTTGGATCAAAGTTAAGCTCATACCCAAAGCGCTGGCATCACCGCTTCATCATGATCAACCGATCCTCATTCGCCATTCCAGACCTGAACCTGATTCTTGCCGGAATTTTTGGCAGAGTACATCGCCATGTCGGCGCATTGCGTCAGTGCTTCGCCGCTGTCAGCGTGTTGCGGATACAGTGCCACCCCGATACTGCCGGTAATGTGCGCTGGTCCCTGCGCCAGAGCAAACGGTTCAGCCAGACTGGCGAGCATTTCAGTGGCGACCTGAAGCGCCATCCCGGACCCGGTGATGTCGGTCAAGATCACGGCAAATTCATCGCCCCCCATGCGCGCCACTGTATCGCTTTCGCGTATCCGGTTCTTCAGCCGTTGCGCCACCTTTTGCAGCAGGACATCGCCGGCAGCGTGGCCGAGGCTGTCATTCACGGCTTTGAAGCCGTCGAGATCGATCCACAGCACGGCGGCGCCATTTTCGCGGCGCCTGGCGTGGGCCAGGGCCTGTTCAATGCGCTCGCGGAACAGGTTGCGGTTAGGCAATTCGGTGAGCGCGTCGTGGTGGGCCAGGGTCCAGAGCCGTTCATCCTGCTGGCGGCGCGCGGTGGCGTTGGTCAGCACCATGATCGTGCCTTCCATCGTCTGATCGGGATGACTCAGCTTGATCCAGTAGGCCGCGCACCACAGGTTGGTGCGCTTCAGCCTGAACTCCAGCAATTGCACATCAGTGCTCTCGCGTTTGATGTCCCAAACGAATTTAACATAGTCGTGGTCATCGGGATGCACGAAGTCGAGAATGGGGCGACCTTGCGCCTGCGCCGGGGTACAGCCGGTCAGCGCGCAGCCATTGACGTTGAGGTAGCGGCAGCAATCGGCGTCATCGAGTTCCAGCAAGCCCACCGGGGCCGCCGCCAGTAACACCTGAAGACGTCGTTCCTTGGTCTCCAGTTCGCTGTTGGTCTGCTTCAGGGACTGGGTGCGTTCGGCCACTTTTTCGAGCAGGTCCTTGTTGTAGTTGCGCAGCAGCGCTTTCGCCCGCCGGGAGCGCGAGATATCAACGGCGGTACCGCGATAGCCGCTCAACTCACCCGACTCATCAAGCAAGGGCAGGCCGTTGAGTTGTATCCAGCGCGCCCTGTCCCCGGCGCCTTGAAAGGCAATCTCCAGGTGGTGAAACGGCTGTTGTTCAGCGAGGGCTTTTTCGAGCGCCGCCAGATGCGGTTGCGACCCCTGGCACAGCAGCGAGCGCCAGGATTGACCGAGCGACAGCGCACCACGTTTCGCCAGCCGCCCGCTGGCTTCGCGCAAGCGGCCCTCGGCATCGGTTTCCCAAAGCAGATCGTTGGAAACCCGGGCGAAATCGCGGTAGCGCTGCATTATCCTGTTGCGCGCTTCCACCGCCCCGCCAAGCCACAATCCCTCCAGTGCGATGGCGATCATTACAAACTGATAATGGAGGGCCTGGTCGCGCTGGTCGAACAGGGCGATCAGCAGAACCAGCCCGCTATCGAGCAGCACCACGGCCAGCACCGTGCCGCGCAGGCCGTAGTTCAATGCCACCCAGGCCAGCGGCAACAACAGCAGCAGGGCAATGAGCGGAAAATGCGGGACCAACTCCAGCGACCAGGGATGCCGAACACCAGCAACAGCGCCATCAGCGTGATGAGCGTCGTTCTGAGATCGGCGCTGCCGTTTGCCGCCCCGATTTGGTGCTGACGATGCCAGCGACCCTGGTGCAGATAATGCTGGAGTCGGGGCGCTACGCGCACCAGCAGCAGCGGTGCCAGTGTCAGGATTCCGATGAAATCGCCAATCAGCCAAACGGGCAAGATGGTTGACCACTGCGCCAGGGTCAGGAAGTCGGTATAAACCATACGGAAGGTACCGAGCAGGGCGGCCAGGGTACTCGCGGCCAGTGCCGCAGCAAGGAACAGGGCACTGTGCGCGGGACGGGTGAAATCCCAGGCACCTTGCATCCACCGACGCAAAGGCAACAGCACCGCCGCGTAAGCGAAGTACGGGTGCAACCCAGCCATAGAACAGCCAGTACGGCTGCTCGGACAGGAACGTGGTGGCCAGATCAATCGGCATCGAAAACTGCAACAGGCCACACAGCAGATCGGCTGTCAGTTCCAGCAGCAACCCACGCCAGCCAAAAACCAGCAGGCAGAAAAAGCGCAACCCGGCCGGCAGATACCACGGACTGACGATACCAAAGCGATCAAGCAGGCTGGCCGAGAACCAGGCGACTTGCCACAGAACAAGGTAGATTCCACAAAGCAGCAGCAGGCGTCGCCGCTGGCCTGAGGACAGCAGTGAAGAGGTAACGACCTGATCAGGCTTGTTGTTCAAGGGCTTGAGATCTTTTTATTTTTAGTTGCAAAAGGACTGGAAGTTCAAAAGCATAAGCCGGAGTATCCTTGGCTTCTGTACCCCGGTCAATGACAATGTTTTTCCTTGGATTCCCCCGAAAGTAACTGCATTCCACCGCTTTCCAAGGCGGAACGGCAGGAAGCTCTCAGGCTTTCAGCAGTTCTTCCCGACTCCCCAGCCAGCGGGCCAGATGCCGCCTGGCGCGCTCGGGGTCATGGCTGAGCAGATGTTCGGCCATCTTGCGTGCCAGTTCAACCAAATCGCTATCGACTTCGAGGTCGGCGTAGCGCAACAGCGGCACGCCCGACTGGCGGCTTCCGACGAACTCGCCGGGACCGCGCAGGTGCAGGTCCTGGCGAGCGATTTCAAAGCCGTCGCTGTTCTCGAAAATGATCTTCAGTCGCGCGCGTGCCGTCCACGACAGCGCTTGCTGATAAAGCAGGACGCACACCGAATCGTGCACGCCGCGCCCGACGCGACCACGCAACTGGTGCAGTTGCGAGAGGCCGAAACGTTCAGCGTGCTCAATGACCATCAGGCAGGCATTGGGCACGTCGACGCCGACTTCGATCACCGTGGTGGCCACCAGCACGTCAAGCTCTCCGGCGGCGAACGCAGCCATTGTCGCGGCTTTCTGGTCGGTCTTCAGGCGGCCATGCACCAGGCCGATGCGCAGATCGTCAAGCTCTGCGCTCAGCGCGGCGTGCGTGTCGATCGCGGTTTGCAGTTGAAGTTTTTCCGATTCTTCAATCAGCGGGCAAACCCAGTAGGCCTGCCGGCCTGAAGCCACGGCACCGCGCACGCGGGCGATCACTTCGGCGCGCCGTGAATCGGCGATGAGTTTGGTTTTGATCGGTCGCCGTCCCGGCGGCAACTCGTCGAGCACCGAGACATCGAGGTCGGCGTAATAGCTCATGGCCAGCGTGCGCGGAATCGGCGTCGCCGACATCATCAGTTGATGCGGCGGCCTGGCAGCATCGCCCTTCTTGCGCAGTTCCAGCCGTTGCGCCACACCGAAACGATGCTGTTCGTCGATGATGGCCAGCCCGAGCCGGGCGAAGTCAACGCTGTCCTGAATCAGTGCATGGGTACCGACGATCAGTTGCGCGCTGGTCGCTGCCTGCAAGTGCATGAACTGTCTGGCGGCTTTCCTCAGGCTGCCGGTCAGCCAGGCGATCTGGATGCCAAGGGGTTCCAGCCAGGCACACAGCTTGAGGTAATGCTGTTCGGCGAGAATTTCGGTCGGCGCCATGAAGGCTACCTGATAGCCCGCTTCGATGGCCTGGCAGGCGGCCAGTGCGGCGACGATGGTTTTTCCGCTGCCGACGTCGCCCTGCAGCAGGCGCTGCATCGGGTGAGCTTGCGCCAGATCGGCAGCAATCTCGGCAGTGACGCGCTGTTGTGCGCCGGTCAGGGCAAAGGGAAGCGCAGCGAGCAGTTGCCGGGCAAGCTGGCCGGGGCCGTTGAGCAGCGGCGCGCCCTTCTGCCGGCGCGCCATGTAGGCGCGGCGCAGGGACAGTTGCTGCGCCAGCACTTCGTCGAACTTGATGCGTTGCCAGGCCGGATGCGTGCGCCCTTGCAGCGCTGCCTCGGGGACGCCGGGCGGCGGCGCGTGCAGGAGTTGCAAGGCATCGGCGAAGGCCGGCAGCGCATGCTTGCGGCACCAGCGCGCATCGAGCAACTCGCCCAGATCGGCGGCAGCGAGTGCCGGCAGGATGAGCTTTCGCAGGGCGTTTTGTGATACCCCGGCGGTAGCCGGATAAACCGGGGTCAAGGCTTGCGGCAGCGCCTCATTCTCGCTGATCACACGGTAGCGTGGATGCACCATTTCGGCGCCGAAAAAACCTTCGCGAATTTCGCCGAAGAGGCGCAATCTGCGCCCTTCGTCGCGCGCCTTTGCGAGCTGTCTGGTCTCGCTGCCATAAAAGTTGAAAGCGCAGAACGAGTTCGCTGCTGGCATCGCAAACACGCGCAACAAGCTGGCGACGCGGACGAAACTGCACCGAGACATCGAGCACTTCGGCTTCGACCTGCACCGGAATGCCAACCGGAGCCGAGACAATGGGCGTAACGAAGGTTTCGTCCTCGTAACGGACCGGCAGATGCAGGACGAGATCGTCGCTGCGGATCAGGCCGAGCTTGCGCAGCTTGACCTTGAGCGCGGACGGCGCCTTGATTTCGTCGACCGAGGGCATCGTCCGGGGTTCGGGCGGGTCCGTTTTTCTCACCCGGCCTTCACCCCGGCCCCCTCGCTCGGAGAGCGGGGGAGAGGCGAGCGTCGCTGCCACAGCGCGGCACGTCCTGCGCTCGCTGTTCAAGTCAAGACCATGATGCCATCGGCCTCGACCAGCGCGCCACGCGGCAAGGTAGCGACACCCACCGCCGCACGCGCCGGAAAGGGTTCGGAGAAATAGGCGGCCATCGTTTCATTGACCCTGGCAAAATGGCCGAGGTCGGTAAGAAAAACGTTGAGCTTGACGATATCGGCCAGCGATCCGCCACTCGCTTCAGCCACCGCCTTGAGGTTTTCGAAGACACGGACGATCTGCGCGTCGATGCCCTCGACCATCTGCATGCTCGCCGGATCGAGGCCGATCTGGCCCGACAGATAGACCGTATCGCCCACCCTGACGGCCTGCGAATAGGTGCCGATGGCGGCGGGAGCGCCGGCAGTGGAAATGATCGTTTTGCTCATTTTGCTGTCCTCTACAATGGAGTGTCCTGAGAGGGAGATACTAAATGACAACAGCGATCATCGCCAATCTGGAAAAAATGCTCGGCGGGCCGCGTGATGGCGCGCTGCTCCGTTACTCGCTGGGTAACGAGTGGCTGAAAGCGGGTAATCCCGCTCAGGCGGCAGACTGTTTTCGTGCCGCCATTGAACGCGACGCAAAGTATTCGGCGGCCTGGAAGCTGCTCGGCAGGGCACTGGCCGAGAACGGCGAGATTGAGGCCGCGCTGGCCGCCTTTGCGCAAGGCATCAATGTCGCCGAAGCCAGGGGCGACGTGCAGGCGGCAAAGGAAATGAGCGTGTTTTCCAGACGACTACGAAAAAAACTGGGCGAAGGCGGTTCGTAAGCGAAGGGCCAATCAAGGGCAAAAGCCTGAGCACCAATTCAAGTTCCAGTTTTTCCTAGTGTTTGACTCCCTTCGGCATCAGCATCACCGCGTCAATCCCCATGGCCTTCAACTTCATCCGAGTGGCTTCGGCTTCTTCGCGACTTTTGAAGGGGCCGACCTGAACCCGCGCTTCAATCGTTGACGGTATCCCTTCAAGCGTCAGCCTGGCGTGCAGCTCTTCGGCACGGCGCGGATCAGCGAATACACCCGCCTGCAAGGCATAGCCGGTGAACAATCGTGGCGGCGCAGGCGGCGTCTGGCCCATTGCGACTGGTGGCTCGGCACGAGATGGTGCAGCAGTCATGGGAGCCGGCCTGGATTCGCCTGATCTGGCCTGAGCATGCGGCGCCGGCTGCGAAGCACGCGGCAGGACGGGCTGTGCAGCTACCTCGGGGCGGGGCGGCGGTTCAAGGGGCGGCGCCGATTTATCAAG
>JADJNC010000027.1 GCA_016709335.1 Candidatus Propionivibrio dominans
ACGACCTCGCTCAGTGCCCTTGTTGGCGTTGGCGTGGTCTGGTATTAAGTCGCTGATTTTGCGCTTGTCTGTCACTGTCTGAATCTCCAGTGCGTCACGCCGATCAGATGTTGCCCGTCCGCTACCTGTTGCGCTGTGTACCTGTCCGTTGCCATGTTTTTGTTATCCCAAATATCCCAAGTCGATTATGAGAATATCCCAAATTGTTATGTTGCGTCACTTGCGTTTCTTGGCTGGCGGTTCGCTCAATCCACGCTTCCCATTCCCAACAACATAAGCGCCCGTACCACGCAACTCCCTATATAGCCCGTTACCGATGCGATACCACCCGGAATCAGAGCTTAACAGCTTGCCATTCCTATAAGTGTCTACACGCACAGCCTCCAAGTCACTTCGCACTTCACGCACAATGGCTGATGTATTGGTATCCACACCCTTTGACGGTCTAAAACCTATTGACGTACCACGCTTGATGCGCACGCCACCAACAGTTATTGACCCAGTATCTTTACCCATTTGACACCTTCCTACCCTTGCGCCTGTCTTGCGCCTCTGGAATCCACAACCAACCTTTGCTTTTGCATTCATCCTTGACAGCCTGCCCGCCGCCGTAAACGACAAACAACGGCGTCACGCCATCGCCCGCTATTTCGCATGCCTGTTGATACTCCGCATGACACTCGTCTAGCCTGTTGCTATACCCACGCGTGGCAAAGGTACGCCAGCCTGCCGGAATGCCCATTCTGTTGGATGCGTAGTGCACCGGCGCAACGTTTAGATCGACAATGACACGAACGCCCATACTTTGCCACCATCGGGCAATCCATCGCTTGCGGTATATCTGCCACATTGCCACAGCAGGCGGCATGTTGGAGTAACACGAAAAATTTGGTTCAGCGGCATTGACGCAACCTGTATTGACGACGCCCGATGGGTCTGTCCAAATCGCTTCATACCGATAATCTTCCGTGTAAAATAGCCAAGTCCCATTCATGCGGGCGGTGCGTCCTGTGACTCCCCACGTTGCGCATGGTTGGTCAATCGACAACGCTTGCATGTTGATGTCGAGTAGTGGAATGCCGAAATCATTGTCACTAGGCCAAAGTGCATCAGGTACATCCCAACGGCTATAGATGCGTTCGTATCTACTCGCATCGACTTCATCTTCAATCAAATCCGCCGATTCAGTTTCGCCAGTGTCAACGGTAACATCCATAGGGAATTTGTCTAGCTCATCCTGTCGCCACAGCCCCGACAAATCCATCCCGGCGTCGAGGTCTGCGAGTACCTGTTGAGCATCCCAGTCAAGCGACAACTCACCTACCCGATTGTCAGCATAGGCCAGCCCTCGCCCCTCTGCGCTATCGATGTCCAGGTCGGTGCGCTGCACGGCGACAATCTGCTTGCCGTCCGTCTGGATGATAATCACATTATCCAAGCCGATGTCGGCGGCGGTCTCTACCGTTTTGTTGCCGGAAATGATACGCCCGTTCTTGTCGATCAGGATGCTGCGCCCGGCCCCGTACTGGCGGCAGTGACGCTTCCAAAGCGGAGCGCCCCCGCTCCGTGCCTTTGTTGGCGTTGGCGTGGTCTGGTATCAGGTCGGATAGCTTGCGATTGTTCGTCATACCCTGACCCCCTGCTCGTCCAGCATCCGCCGCAACTCTGCCATGTCGGAACCTGCCACCGTTACGCGCTCACCAGATGCCAGCAGCGCAAGTGCAGCGCTCGTCGATGTGCACAGAGAGCGCAGCATCGTTGTTTGTGTCACGGTCAATTGCCCGTCGTTTACCTGGCAGCGATAAGATGTCGTTGCCCCGCCTGCGATTGCCATCTATGCTCCACCCTCTGCCTGATAGCGATCGTAATCCTCATAGCTGAGCCACGCCGCTTTGTCCTCTGCTAGTTTGCGCCGTGCTGCCTCCAGTGAGTCCAGGCGGATATGCAGGATGTTCGCCTTGCGGATTTTGCCACCAGGATAAATGCACACACACGGCCGGTAGTCGTCAGATGTTTTTGCGGTCATCGCCCATCTCCATCAGCGTCGTTGTCTCTCGTCGCAATTCCGTTCATTTTCGTTCACCGCCGATCATGACACTCAAGGCACCGACGGCGATGCCAACCACTGTCCACACCTCGCCAGGAATCGCCTTACCGACAAACGCCAGCACAATCGCGCCGACGATTGCCACGAGCGCTATGATAGCCATAGCGCCGACCGCAATCATATACAGGTCTATCGCCCGCTCATGCTCCAAAACCACATTTGGTATTTGCGCCTGTGGAGTTTCTGCGTTCATTGAGCCCCCCATTGGTTGATCTGGTCGTTGTCTTGCTTTGCTTTTCGCCACTCGCTAAAAGCCTCCATTGCAATCAGCGTCGCGCGCCAGGTAGTCACGAACGCCAAGAGCACGACAATTATTGTATTCAGATAAACCAGCGGCGGCACTTGCACATAGTAGTGCCGAATCACTAGCCCTAGAAAAAGCAAGAAAAAGAACAGCGATAACATTACATTGGCAGTCGCTCGCATCCGCTGTGATCGGTTCCAGTTCACCAGGCCGAGATAGGTGTACGCTGGAAACATAATGAAATAGCAGAACGCTCGGATCGTTTCGTCGATGGTCATCGCATCACCTGCATCACTTGCACTAGATATAGAAATAGCAGTATCGCCGCAATCGCTATCGAAGCCGAGAAAGCCATCCACTGCCAGCGGCTGAAATTGTATCCGTTATTCTGTTTGGCCCAGTAGCGCAGTAGGTAGTCGATCTCTTCCATCTCTTCCAAATACTGATTTAGGACGAAAAGCGCCGTTGTACCCTGTGCCGCCTCTGGCCCGCCCCTGGGATCAAGCATGTGCTCAATCACGGCGATTTCACTCTCAAGCCAGCGAGAGCGCCTGCGCAGCGACGAAAACTCTCCGATCATCTGCCCGCCATTTTCGTACATCTGCCGCCAGCGAAGGATTTTACTGGCGATTCCCGATTACTCCATCAGGCTCCGATGTTGTGGCATCGAAGCGAAAGACGGCGGCAGCGGGCAACTGCCGCCTTTTTCTTTTATCGCTGCACCACCTCGATCAGCATAGTGCGTTCGTCTACACGTCCGGCGGTGGTGACAACCTGGCAAGTCACCCGATAAAGATCGCCTGGCTCACCATCTGATAGCCAGGCGGTAACCGCTGTTCCAGAAGCAGCCGAGGAGTCAACCGTCAACCCGGTTTCTGCTACTACGGTTGCGCTAACGATTGAATCGCCACTCGTGAGCCAGGTCGACCAATCAAAAGCATAGTCGAGAATCGCCGCCGGGTCTTTCAGGTACACTTTTTCATTCGCCATCATTAGCCTACAGTGCGAATACGCCAGATGCGTTCCACTGAGCCGTAATGTCGCCGCCGTTTGGCGTCACGGGGAGATTTGACCCCGTGTCAACGTAGGCGACCAGGTAGTCAGTGCTGGCCGTGCCAGAGTCGACGAAGATGACTACAGCCTCGGCTGTAGCGCCTGTAACTGCCGTAAACGTAGCATCTGCGCAGTCAAAGACGCCATTCGTAAACGTCTTGCTGCCGAGCGTCCCCGATTCCGTCCCCACAACGCCAGCCAGGTCGTCGTATGCGTCATGTGCGGCGCTGTACGTATAGGTGCCGGTGTCAACCAGCACGGCGCGCAGTGTAACGCTTGACAGGTCGATGCCCGGCGACAATAGACGCTGCTTGAAAAGAGGATAAAGTAGATTGGCCATTGTCTTACTCCTGTACTGTGTAGGTGCGGCTCTCTGCCGCAACTGTGTAGGTGCGGCTCTCTGCCGCAACGTTTTGTATTCTCGCTTCCGGCGCAACACGGAAAATGCGAGATGAAACTATAGTCATGATCACCGCAGCATAAACCTGCGCCGTGCTCACGATGAAATCGGGGATAACGAATTGCTCTATGCCAGTGCCAATGAATGGTTCAAATACCTGCGCAGTGCTGGCGATAAAATCGGGTTGAATGTTGACCGCACCAACGACAATGATCGGCTCATAAACAATCGCCACGCTTTCAATACGGTCTGGCTGGATTACGAGCGCTGTACTCTCCAGTGTCGGCCCGTAGACTATCGCTGCACTTTCGATGCGGGCGGGAATTACAACCACCGCACCAGCAGCAACAACCGGCTCATATACCGTTGCCGTGCTGTCGATCAGTGCGGGCAAAATGACAACGCCGCCAGGTAGGATGGCGGGTTCGTAGACGGTCGCTGTGCTCTCAATCCGTGCAGCAGAAATGACCGTGCCACTCCCGATGTACGGTTCAAATACCTGAGCGGTGCTTGTGATGTACTCAGGAAGTATGACAACGCCGCCCGGAACAATCACGGGTTCGTAGACGGTCGCCGTGCTGCCAATAAGTTCGGGCAACAGTGTTTGCGCTGGCCCGGTCTGCGAGATTGTCGGTTCGTAGACCGTTACCGTGCTCTCGATGCGAGTGATAGTTACAACCATGCCACCGACAGCAACAACCGGCTCATAGACCGTTGCTGTGCTCTCGATGCGGGCAGGCAAGACGACGACAACGCCAGGCTGCAACGTCGGATTGTAAGCGCCGCCGGCGGGTTGGCTCCGTGCGGGCAGGCAAGACGACGACAACGCCAGGCTGCAACGTCGGATTGTAAACGGTGGCCGTGCTCTCGATGCGGGCAGGCAAGACGACGACAACGCCAGGCTGCAACGTCGGATTGTAAACGGTGGCCGTGCTCTCGATGCGGGCAGGCAAGACGACGACAACGCCAGGCTGCAACGTCGGATTGTAAACGGTGGCCGTGCTCTCGATGCGAGCAGGCAAGACGACGACAACGCCCGGAACAATCACGGGTTCGTAGACGGTCGCCGTGCTGCCAATAAGTTCGGGCAACAGTGTTTGCGCTGCCCCGGTCTGCGAAACGGTCGGTTCGTAAACGATCGCCGTGCTCTCGATGCGGGCAGGCTGTATAAGGGACAGCGCCAGGCTGCAACGCCGGGCTGTAGACCGTGGCCGTGCTCTCGATGCGGGCAGGAAGCAGTGTTTGACCAGCTGCACCACCACTCGTCACAAACGGCAATTGCCAGCCAGTTAGATTCCACGCAACCGGAGGCCCGTCCTCGTCGGCCAGCGTGCCGTTGGCTGTCCAGGTGTTGCCGCTGCTCGACCACTCGCTGTTGCGGCCACTACCGCTCTCGATCATGGGGAGCCACGACCACAGATTGGCGAATCGCTGCGGGCGACTCGAATACATTTCCTGTTGAATCTCTGCCGCCGTCAGCGCCACATTCCAAATTTTGACGTGCGCCATGCGGCCATTCAGCCATTCGCTGTACTCGTCGTTTCCGAGATACATATTCGTGCCGGCGCTGGTTAGCGAGCGGACTGTATAGGTAATGTCCGCCGCCCCGTTCAGATAAACGGTGAACCCGTTGGCGAGGGCGTCTCCATTGGAGACATACGCCAGGTGAAACCACGTGCCCGTGGACAGATTCGATCCAGTCCGCTCCATCGTTCCATCGTAGTGCAGCAGCGTCGTGCCATCGCCGCCTGTACCGATCAATTCATTGCTGCCGAGGCCAAAAAAAACCGTGTAATCATTACGGTCGGTTGTGATGTAAACCCACGCCATGACGGTTTTTGCACCCGCCAGGCGTGCTCGGCTTAGGCTGTCTCCAGATGCATCAAATCGAATCGCCATCGACTATGTCTCGTTTACCCAGAACCCCTACCAACTGCGCATCCCCCGCCATCGTATCGTTGGCATGGCTGGCATTGCGCCGCACACGCACAGTCGCCATTTCACCCGCCGCCCACGAATCCATATCTGCGCCATTCGTGAATGTCACCGTCGGGTAGCTCAACTCCCCGCTTGCGCTGGCCGCGGTATCGTCCACGTCGTTGTAATCGTAAGTATGCGCCGCGTCGATGTCCTCGACGTCATCGTCCAACCGCCTGACAGCAGCACCCCCAGCGGCACACGCCGCTCGTGGCAGTGGCCGCTATCCACGGCAGAGACATTGTAAGCCCGCCACCACCATAGTTCGGTAGCAACAGGCATTTGAAATCGATATACTCAATCGCCGCTGCATCAAACGCATAGATAATTAGTCGCTCGGCTGGCGTCGATCCTCCAGCCCGCGCTGTCAGCGCCGCCCCATTTGCCGCAGGAATCTGCACGTCCAAGACCTGCACTACTGATTGCCCAGATGCCATATATCACCCCTCCTATTTCTGCACTATCGTGATTACATAATAGCACAAAAATATCAATTTTCAACGGGCGCCGTTTCTGGCGAATGCTTGCGCTCAAACGCTGCGCAGGTTTCCCGCATCAGCGCAAGATCACCCCAGCCTGTCGCGTTACACAGGTTGACGTACACCTGCAATGCGTCTGACAGCGCCGTCTCGTCGTCGGCTGTTCGATACAGACACAGCCACAGCAGCATGTCGTAGACAGACTCATCACCTGTGTAGCTGATATTCATCGCCTCAGGTGGCATCTGAATCAGCGCAGACAGGATCATATAGCCACACTGCCCCCATTCTCGCCGAGCGTCATGCGCCTTGTCACGGTTGCGCTTGTCGCCAAGACGGTTATCGCGCAGGATGGCATCGAGGCATTCCGCCGCTTCCGTGATAGCGTAATCGATGCACCCCTCGATATCTGGCAGCGGGAACACATCCGACGTGCGCCGGCGAGATTCTCGCACAATTTCTACCAACATCTGTAGCGTGTTCAAAGTAGCCTCCTCTGTCCGGAAATCTCCTGTTGTTGCTGGCGCAGCATCTGCACGACTGCGATAATGCTGTCCTCCTCTGGCATCTGCTGCACGCCGCGATATTTTGCGAACAGCGCCATTTCCTGGCATTCATACCCGTCCGCCGGAAGTGTGTCATTTTCTCGCCTATAGGCGAGCACCTGGTCAAATGCTGTCATTCTGCGCCCCCAATCCAGCTCGATGATGCTTTCCACGTAATCGCACGTAACCCATGGCGCTGGTCAGGCAGATGACACTCCAGCGCTCATTGGTTACATTGTTCGCAATCAGCCTATCGCCGCCTGATTGCGCTGATGGCGCCGCATTCGCCATTCCAGCCCTCCCTCGATTTCAGCCGGTCGTCATGCCTGGCAGGTGAGCGAAATCCGCACGCCATTTTCGACTCGGCTCGAAGCGATATTCACGCTCCAGCGCCTGGCCGTCGCTGAAATTCCCAGAGCGCCAGGAATCTCGCTTCGAGTGGAGAATCTGCCACCTTTTGAGTTGCAGGCGCAGGCGCCTGATTGCAGGAATCCGCCTGCCACGCTGACCTCTGGATTCCGCTTTAGTATCTCAGCAAATTCGCTTTCCGTCATCGCGGGCTCCACTCTTCCAACGTCACGCCATTGACCTGCCACTCGCGACGAGCGTTTCGCATACCGGCAATCCGCCCCGCTCATCCCGCAGGATGTTTCGGTTCTTCTCCACTTCCGCACCGATGGCGGCAAAATCTGGAGCGTCATCAATTTGATGTAGCCACAGCACGAAGTTCGCCCACTTGGCCGAACGTCTTTCGCACGCGCGCTGCGCTCGGCCACTCGTTGTTGGATGCAATGCGCTCGTATGCGCTGGACGCGATGCCGCGAGGAATTTCACCCCGTAGGCGTCCGATATATTCGGGGTTCAGCCAGCACTTTGGCGAATGCGCATGAAGGATGCTTGCCCCAAAACCATCGACCACAATGTGCGCAAGAAACCTGCTCCTGATTCCATTTCACACCCGTTTCGCCTCTACTTTTCCAATTTTCTTCCCTCTCCCGCTCTGCATATCAAACAATCCTTTCTGAACATGGGGGTCTAAACAGTTTGGCGAGAACCTAAAAACATTCACGATGTTTGTTAGCGTTTCTGTCAAATATTGTTCCATAGCCACCTACGGCCTTCCATTGCATAACACGCCAAGAGTCTGGCGCAGCGTTTCTTCTCCAAATACCCGGCTAGCATGATTCCGATAGCGTGGATTGTCGCCAGTTGGCAATTGCCGCGCAGCGCGCGCGACTGCGCGGTGAGAATCGGCTGAATATAAATCCAGGTGCCGATGTGCTGCCAGTGCTATGGTGGATCGGGAAATGCCGACCATGGCGCCCGTAACTTAGCGCCGTCAGGTGACGACTCGACTCCAGTCGCCAGGCAAACCGCCGCGACGCAGACGCTCCGCGAGCAAAACATGAGCCAAACAACGGTTGATTTTGCCGATTGATGCCTTGTCCAGCATCCCCAAAAGTGGACGTTGCCGTTTGATGCCTTGTCCAGCATCCCCCTCATTTTGACGAACTGCCCTATCCACAACTCGCCAGGCGCCACGCTTCGGAACACCAGCCTAGAAACAGATCCAGCCATTGATACCCCAGACCCACCACCCGGGCGATTTTGCGTCGTACCGCAGGGTCGATAAGAAGATTGTTTGCCATCTGGCGCCGTCCTTCATTGACCAACCACAAATGTCTGGCGTCCAAATCGCACTCGTTTACTGGCCATTCAGCATAATAGGCGACTTGCTCCTGGGTCGCAGGATAACGCTCTTAAAAAGTTGGCTATGTACATGTCCAGGTCGTTAACGGTTTCGGTTGTCCCGGTATGCGTTTCTGGACGTTCCAGGAGAATAGCAAGGGCCTGCGAATGGCTCGACGTGGGATTGACATCACCAAGCGACGCCTCCAGACCTCGTTAAGCGACGTGCGCTTCCCGCAAAACCAAACAAAAGGCGCTTCATATCAGCACCGCCTGTATCGTTACGTCCATCATTCCCGCCTCTTTCTTTTGGCTCCACATCCTCTCCCACCAGGATGCCGTTACTGTTAACAGTGCCCTTCCCTAAGCGTGTTGTAGCGGGCTTTTGGTATCAGACCGCCAAAACGCACCTACAAGCGAATCTGGACGCCAATTATGGGCTTTTCTGCCCGGCGATACCGCCCCTTCATCACATGCGCTTTTATTTTGGCGCTTGGCGCTCCCAGTCCGGCCATTTCCGCTGGATTGTCTGCATGAATTGAAACATGCCATCATCCTCAGGCGTTGGGTGCACTGCCTTCCTCACGCCTGCTACAGTCTGCCCGGCGTCCAGCAATCGGAGAATGTCCGGCGCTATTGCATCGATCGTTCCGTAGCGCCGCAATATCGGCGCTCGGCGCTGCATTGTGAAGCGCCGTCAGTTTGTCGCCATCACGGAGCAGAGTGACGCCGCTATCTCGCCATCGCTGGCATTGTTCCAAAATTAGAATTTCCGATAGCTTCTGAACATCCGCCGTCATCGTGGCATCTGGAAACAATGCGAGCAGCTCGCCCAGCAGGTTGCGGTCAACCGTCCAGGTTTTCGTATCGCCATCCCACGCCCTGGCCTTCACAGGAAGCCCTTTTATGTCCTCTCGTCGTGCGTAATCAATCTGCACGACGAGCACACCATTGGTGTAGTTGATGGTCGTCATAATGAGCACATCTCTATCTGTGGCTCAAAAGGGCAAGACGCAATGAAGCGATCTAGACTAACAATATGGCCCCATCCAGCATGTGGGGCGGTTCGGTGCATCTTACGCATCTCGAATAGTCTCCCATCTCCCATGTCCAAAAATGTTGGTTGTCGCGTATATGCAAGACTTGTCCTAGCCCACTTCCAGCGAAATGTACAATGTGTTTCTTTGTTCCGGACCGAGAATCTCCCGCTCCCACAAACGTCCGTGATGTCAAACACCCAGATCATGTTAGTCCCATAGAATCTTTCACGTTCGGAGATTTCTTCAACGCTAATAGGAGAATGCTGGAACTCAATAATGCGACCGGATGGGAGCGCAATATCAGCGCGGTGTATGTCGCCATCTTGAAATATGACCATCTCGCGACACTCTGCGGGAAACTTCGCTTGCCAATCGATGTGCCACTGTGTCATGTCCTCATGCCACGCGTCACAATCAGATGCCATGTGCGCCCAATGCCAAACCTTAATTCCGCCGCACTTCGCAATGACACGACTATCACATGATGGGCATAATCCCCGCCCATCTGGAGTCGCTTCTATTCGATTGCCGTCGTCGTCATTGGCGTATTGCATTCCCAATCCTCCATAATGCCCAACTGAGCGGCCGTTTTCCTTGCAACCGCTATACTGCCTGCGTCAATTCCATCGGCTCTGTGACTATCCCAAATGTCCCAAACGATACCCGCCTTCTGTTCGTCACTACGCGCAGCGCGTACGCGAAGCGCCGTGATAACGCCACCCAGTTTGTCGGCGCGCAGCAGGTCGTTAGCGTCTTGTCCCTCTGGTGAAGCAAACGCAATCGCGCCAGGTATTTTGTTTGCTTTTTCGCGGGCGATATCGGATTTGTCTGCCCAAACGATGACGCTTTGATACTGACAGGCAATATCAATTGCCGCCGGTGATAATCTGGCCGTCTCAGAACCAAACGACAGTACATCAACATGCGCATGGTGCGCCGCCTGGTAGATGCTGATAGCGTTCAGTTCGCCTTCGCATAAAATCAGCGTGCGCGCTTTCGCCATTGTAGATAGTACATTCTGCCCACCGAACAGGACGCCAGAAACGTGAGAATCAGGCTCATACATCATGCGCCGTTCGGTTCCGTCTGTTTGCAGGAATCGATACCGAACGGCTGTCGGCTTTCCAGCGCGATACCAGGGTATGACAATTGCAGGCCGACCCTGATGCTCTGCATATCCGACATCAAATGCACGCCATGCAGAGGGAAGCAATCCACGCCCGATCAGGTAGGCATAGCCAGCGGCTTCGGTATGTAGCCCATTGATCGCAGTGGACACAATCGCCTGAGCGCTGGCGATCCATTCTGGCGATTGTTCGGCCTGCCGCACGGGTTCCGCTTGATTCTCACGGATTCTTACGGGGGGGGTGTATGAATTATTCCCGCCGGTGAGCGTGGCGACTGCTGTTTTGAAATCCATGCGCTCTCGCATCATCAGGAAATCTATTGCATTGTGCCATCCCTTATCGCCGACCGGCGCACAGTTGCGACAAAACCAAGCGTTGCCCTTTACGTGCAGCCTGTCGTCGCCGCCGCACATCGGGCAAGGGCCGCTCCACTCGTGTACGGATTCCCGATTCAGCTTTGTGTATTGCTGCGCCAGAGCAATCATGTCAGTTTGGCGCGCCCGCTCGATATCCGGGCTTCCGGTGGGCTTGCCTTCCCAGTGTTGTTTTGTTGTGTTTTTCCTAGCGCCAATCATTCCTACGGTCATCGTGCGTCTCCTCATCAAAACCTTGATTCTCACGGCTAAAACAGGGATTCTTACACACACCCACCTTAATAGTGGGTGTGTGTTGTAAGAATCCCTGTAGCGATTCTCACGTAGGGGGTGTATGAATTCGTAAGAATTGCATAATTACTCTGGAGTATTCTTACTGTCATACTGTAATGATTCGTAATGATTGTCATTCCATTTGACATAAAATACTTACACCCCCCCCTATTTTTCACACACCCAAAAACGGAATCTTTAATGAATTATGTTAAGCGATATTTCTTGTCTTTTGTGCTGCCGTCTTCCAGCAATTCACCGTTGTCGACCATCTCGCGGATCAGGCCGCGCACCTTATTTATGCCGGGAGCTTTACCGCCTGGTTTCGCTGCCATACTGTCGCGCACACGGTCGACAAGGTCTTTACCGGAATATGATTTTATTCTGAGTTCCTGTTTGATGATCGCCCTGATTGCGACATTAACCGCTTCCTCGCCTGTATAGGCTGCACGTCCGTAGAATCGGCCAGACCAAAGCATTTTTGTCTCCTCATAGTGTTCATACGTCCAATGGGCGCCGAACAAGTCGTACTGTTGATAGTCACGAACCTTCGTTGCCATGATTGCGATGTGGTCGTCTCTGTTGTGGCGCTCTATCAGGAGAGCCAGGTCAAGCGATGCTTCAATAGTGCTATGCCCGCGCAGAGTTTCGCCTTTGCGAATGCCGCCGTCTGCGCCGCCGTTGCTTTTTCGTTGGTGATGCACAATGACGACCGCGGCTTCGCATTCCTCAGATAGCCAGCGAAGATGCCCCATCACTGTCGCCATGCCGCCTGAGTTCTCCTCGACATCTCCGGTAATCAGCCCAAGATTATCGATGACGATCAATTCGAATTTGTTCGCCTGAATAAGTTTTGCAAGCTCAACTATGATGGAGTTGTCGGATGCGTCTAGCCAGGGTGTAGGCATCGATACATAGCGGAAGGTCGTATCGGCTGGTAGTTCGTGGCCGCGCCCGATTGCGCCGATGCGTTCGCGCGTGCGCCGCCGGCCGTTGTCAAAATCAACCCACAGTACTTTTGCCTGATTACATGAGAACGTGACGGGTGACCCGTCACTGTTAGGCAGTGGCTCTAACCATCGCTTGCCGGATGCGATGCACATTGCCATGTCGGCTAGCAACATAGATTTTAGCGATCCGGGGCCGCCGTATATGATAGCGAGTGAGGGTGTTGGCAATAGTCCATCTACCAGGAATCTAGTCGGCTCGACGTGCGAGTAAGCGTCTTCCAGTGTTTCTAGTTTCCACGATTCCGCAAGCCTGCCCGCCTTCATTTCCGGTTCTGGATCGATTGTATACACATTGCCATCTAGCAATCTAGCAAAATCATCTGTTTGGAATTCGTAGTCATCTGTCCCCGCCGCGCATCCATCAGGAATGTTTCCTTTTTGAAAATATGCGCCGGAACTTAACCGGCTTCATTTTGTAGGCCGTAAGAATCGTGGCGTTGTGCGGATTGACTATCAGCGTGCAGAGGCTGCGCGCGTCGCAGAGCAACAGCGTGCCGTCATAGCGTGTGGCCTCCAGGCCGTCCAGCGCTGCGACTAAATCCTGCGGGCGCAGATGCCGCCGCCGGATTCGCTCTTGTGCGTGCTCTGATAGCCTGTACATGGCTCACTGCTGTTCGGCGTCGGCGGTGATGTGGGTGCGACTGCCGTTATTTTGTGCTATGCTTGGAGTTGGAGAAATGTCTGGATCGAAAATTTGCCCGGCGATATCTACACCGAACTTCTGTGCAAATTTCCATTTCAGGCCGTCGCTTAACCGTCCGAGGATTGGCCCGCGGACATTCAGCGTTTGGTATGTGCCGTCGTAACTCATACCAACCGCGTCGGCTAGCGCGGTTATGCTTATCTCATTTTCTTGCAGCCAGGTTTTGAGTTTATCGACTTCTGTCATGGCGTTTCTCCTCGTTTGTGTAATAGAATCCGTTAGGAAGAATTATACGCCGGTTCTTTCCGTTCGTCAAGTCTTTTCAGCGCACCTTCGCGCTACCTGAAATTGAATCCTGCCCCACGAACCCGCCCAGCCCCGGCGGGATTTTTTTTATAGCTGGTGATCAAATTGATTTCAAATTCATCCAGAAAGGCGCTTGACGAACGGAAAGATTTATGCTATAGTTTTCCTAACGTACAAAAAGATTCCTACTGAAAGTGGAGAGTGATATTATGGATGTAACCGAAGTTACAAGCGAACCGTTAGCGCAGGTTCAAAACGTTCCATTCAGCCAATTGCTGCAGGATTGGCACACCGGCCGCCGCCGCCTATGGGCGCTTGGCTATGACGTGAGCGCCTGCGCGAACGAAGCGCAGATGAACGGCTGGGCGGATGCCGAAA
>JADJNC010000028.1 GCA_016709335.1 Candidatus Propionivibrio dominans
GGGCTATTCGCGGGTTCGGGTTACAGCCCCATGAGAGTTAGATATACGATCCATTGCTGTCCATTGTTGTATATTCAGCAATTGCTTGTTTTACGACAACGTGCAACAATGAACCGCATGAAAACTTTTGACGACATTGAAAGTGCGCTAGCCCAGAGTTACCTGGGATTGCTGGCAGCCCAACCCAGGCGGCCTCTGACATTGTTTGCTCCGCGGCGTATCGGGAAGACTTTCTTTCTTGACCATGACCTGGCGCCTGTAGCCCAGCAATCCGGTTTCCTGACGATCTATGCGGACCTGTGGCTGAACAAATCAGCGCCCCTTGAGGCGATCAACCATGCGCTTGAAGAAGTTCTGGACACGCTGCAAGTACCCTCGTCCGCCGTCGGGCGGGCAGCCAAGACGCCGGTCACCAAGGTCTCCATTCTAGGGTCCGGGATCGAGCTGGGTGAAGAACCCAGCCCGCGGCCTTTACCGGATAAGCCGGCACTCCGCCTGGATGCGCTGGTCACGCGTTTAGCCGCAAAATATCAGGGCAAACTTTTGCTGATGCTTGACGAAGTGCAAGCGCTGGCCGATGTGCCGGACGGGGTGGACGTGATTGCCGCGTTGCGGGCGGTGTTGTATACCAAGCGTAAGGTTCTCCATGCAGTATTCACCGGATCATCCCAGGAAGGCTTGGCGGTCTTGATGACCTCCGTGGGCTCCCCGATGTATCAGTTTGCCCAGATCCTCACGTTCCCTAGCCTGGGGGACGACTTTCTACAGCCGTTGGCCAATCATTTCTCGAAGGTCCATCCGGGGAAACAACTGGATAGGGCTGAACTGCGCGCCGTCTTTATGAAAGTCGGCTTCAAGCCGGCGTTGATGCGGGATCTCGTGAAGGCCATGTCATCGGAAGGGATCACCGATGTTCATCTCGGGCTGTCCCGGTATGTCAGCAGCGATGCGCAGATGTCCCTCTGGGGCGCATTGCTCAATGGGTGCTCTGCGTTCGACCAGGGCGTGCTCGTCGCAGTGGCCCAGGGATTGCCCCCGTTGAGCGCGCAAACACTCCGCGAACTCGCGGCGATTCCGGGCGCTAACCCCACCATCGGCAAAGTGCGCACCGCTTTGAGCAACCTCAAGCGGGCAGGCATCCTGACCAAGGCCGGTGCCGGCACGGTGGTTGACGACCCTTTATTTGCTGAGTACCTGGCGAAACGGAGGATCGCCTCGCGAGCTAACGCCGGTAAGCCATAATCCCTGTGATGTAGGTTGGGAATTGCTTATTAACTGCCAGCCGCGCAGCGCACATTCTTTTGCTACTCAGCGCCAACCCCCTCCATGAGGTTCGCCCAAGCCTCACCCCGGTGTGCCACGACGTACTCTCGTGACCCTTTGGAACCCGCAGCGACCTCGGAACGACTGGGAACAGTACTGCCATAGAAGTCGACCGATGCGCATTGCCCCAGCAGACAGTAGCCGGCCTCGATGGCGCCCATGAGCGTGCGATACAAATAGCCGGATATCCCTAAGCGAGTTACTGGCAGACGCACACTAATGCGACAGCACCGTAATTTCTCCTGCGCCTGCAGGCTAGTGAATCCGTATTAATAACCCCTGTACATCGCGATAAAGCAGCACCGGGGTGCAAAGCGAGTCGTAGATCAGTAGTATCCTCGACACATGTATCCAGTTCAATTTCGAAGTGCCGCGCGCTGGCTGCCAGCCGTTCTGCTTGTACTCCTCCTGTTCTGGCTGGCTTTACCTCGACTGCTCGGTCTGGCGGCAGAGCGCTGGCTGGATGTCCCTGGCCTGGAAAATCTGCACGTCGATATCGAGAACGTTGGCGCCGGGCATGCACGCCTGCGCGAAGTGCGCGCCGTATATACCAGCGCCGGCGGCTATCGTTTCCAGATTGCCCTTCACGACATGGTGTTGACTATTCGTTGACTGGTCGTCAATTGGAACGTCTGTTTATTGCTCGGGGCGCACTGGATGTATTTCCTGGGCAGGCAACACAGGGCTTGCCCTGGCCTCAGCTCGAGTGGTCTCAGCTTCCGGTGAGCGAAGTGCAAGTCGGCGATCTGCGAGTGTCCGTTACCTGGCCGGAGCGCCCACGTCTGGAAGCGCACGGCAACTTTCGTCTGCAGCAAACAGGGGAAGCATTGATGGCGGAATATCGGCCGGATACCAACCTGTTGCGAATGACCGCGAGTCAACCTCAACTTTCAGGCAATGCGCTTGAAATCCA
Source organism: Candidatus Propionivibrio dominans (assembly GCA_016709335.1). GTDB lineage: Bacteria > Pseudomonadota > Gammaproteobacteria > Burkholderiales > Rhodocyclaceae > Propionivibrio > Propionivibrio dominans. The sequence goes on from JADJNC010000028.1 coordinate 2,237, forward strand.
GGTCGAGTGGTTGCCCGCCGCTGGCCCCGCCGCGGAAGCTCGACTGTACATCGCACGTCAACCGGCACTGCAACCGGCAAGGCTCGTCGCCCAGGTGCCGTTGCCCTTGCTTGCTGAACTGGGGCGCTCAATGGGCATTACCGTGCCCCAGGCTACAGCTCGCGGCACGGTAATGTTGAAGGCGGAAGCGCTGTTGGGAGAGTTGGCCGGCACCGTGCGTGCGCTCAGCGGAGAGGCAGAATTTACGGATACCCGCGTACAGGTGACAGGAACGGATAATCCGCTGGGTAGTTCGCTGGACATCGCGCTAGACGGCAAACTGCGCTTTGCCTGGCAACCCTCAGCGGCGTTGATCGAACTGCAACCGGGACTGCGCTGGCTGGTGACCGTCGACCGGGAGCCATCGCTGCAAGCCAACGGTCGGCTTGACAGGGAGTTTGCCATTCGCCAGGCAAACGGAGCGGCGGTTAGTGAGGGCAAGTTTCCATACACGATCCGTTCGTCAAAATGGGGACAATGGGATGGCGCCATTGAGAGTGTCAAATTGACCGGGGGAACAGGATTAGCCGACTGGAGCGCTGCTGACCTGCAAATGGGTATCAGAGGGCAGCTAAAGCAGTGGCAACAGAATGAAATCCAGTTACATGGCGTGCAGGCCGCGGGCGATGTGGCCTTGCACTGGTCGAGATCGGCCGGAATACGTAGCGAGTTGGTCTTGCAGGTTGGCGCTGAACGCCTGTCGCGGCAGGGGGGTTCGCCGCTGAATGTAAGCAAGACAACGTGGAAGGTCAACGCCGAAGTGGCTGCGAAGCCTGATGGCGATTTCTGGAAGACCCTGACGCTGCATGGCGAAGCCAGCAGCCCGAAACTGAAAGTTGACCTTGGCTCGAAGCAGACGCTGACGCTCGGCGCGACGCGCTTGCAACTCCTGAAATTCAGCCCGGCTCGGTTGCAGGGCGCCGAGGGTGAGTTGCTGATTTCGTCCGATGCCATTCGGGTCGGAGGGTGGCCGTCGCCGGACGTGCGTGCCCGCCTGCGCCTTGATGGCAGTTCATTGCGCGCGGACGGCACGGTGCTTTTGCAGGGTAAGGAAGTACTCCGTCTTGCCGGGACGCATGAGCTCTCGCGGGGGTGTGGGAAGGCGACGCTTAGCAGCCAGCAATCGCTGGCAGTACTTGGAAAACTCATGCAGCCACGTCCACAGGCTTTGCTTCCGCTCGATTTTCAGGCAGGCAACGCTGAGGCACATTTCATTCTGGACTGGTGCTCAGGGGCCAATTCGCGGTTTGACGCCAAAGGTACGCTCCAGGTTCGCGATGCTGCCCTGGGTTGGGAGCGGGCGCGAGTTGAAGCGGTGCACAGCACGCTTCGCCTCGACGGACTGCATCCGGTGCAGGGCCGTATCCATTTGGCCGCGCAGCGCGGCGAGTTGGCTACCGGCACGCCACTAGCCGATCTAAACGTCGATCTGGCCCTGGCAGCCCGGGTGCTGACCGTGCATGCTCTGAAAGTCAAACTGCTCGGTGGCAGCGTGCATAGTGAAGCAATCAGCTTGCCTTGGCCACCCTCGGAACAAGCCCTTCCTATGGAAATGCGCCAGATTGATCTGGGGCAACTGCTCGCACTGTTCAACACTCAGGGTTTGTCGGGAAGCGGACAGGTAGGTGGAGTTCTGCCGCTGACTTATCGTGACGGTGGCCTGGAAATCCACGACGGGCAGTTGAACAGCCTGGGCGCGGGTACCATCAAATACGCGCCGGTGCTGTCACTCCCGAACAACCCCGGTTTGCTGGTCTTGCGCAACTTCCACTTCCGACAGCTTGGCATGCATGTGCGGTACACGAGCGACGGGGCCTATCGGACACAGGCCACAATGGAAGGCAGCAATCCCGATTTCTACAATGGGTATCCCATCCGTTTTGGGCTCAACATCAACGGCGTCCTGCCGGGTATGTTCCGATCCGCGCTTTTTTCAGGTGATTTTAATCGACACATTTTGGAACAACTGCAATCGGGCAAACTTGAATAAATTTGTTATGCTGCTTCATTCATCCTTTTGGAGCACCCTCATGTTCAGGAAATCCCCTCTGGTTTCCCTTGCTGCATTGGCGTTTCTGGTTGGTGCCTGTTCGCCCACCGTGCGCATCGAGGCGCCGGACAAACCCATCGAGATCAACATGACCGTGAATATAAAACATGAAATTCTGGTCAAGGTTGAAAAAGAAGTTCAGCAATTGTTCGACTCGAACAAAGGCCTGTTTTGAACGCAAACTATCTTGATTAAGGAAATACAATGAAGACAATGATTAAAGCCTGTCTGCTCAGCCTGTTCTTGCTGATGCACGGCGCCTTTGCCGCTGATCTCACGACAGCCAAGGAACAAGGCTGGGTCGGCGAGCAAAACAACGGCTACCTTGGCCTGGTCAGGAGCGACGCCTCAGCCGATCTGAAGGCCCTGGTGGCCGACGTGAATGGCCAGCGCAAGGCGCAGTTCACGAAGATCGCCTCGAAGAATGGTATCGCCGAGGCCGAAGCGGCCAGGATCTTTGCTCGCGAAGCAGCGGAGCGGACCTTGCCGGGAAATTACATCCAGAATCCGGCCGGCGGCTGGGTGAAAAAATAGGTAAGTGGGTTATCTGGTTTCCTGGGCTGATTCGAGGCATGGCGTTGAGTTGGCCATTTAATGCGTGCTTTCATCGCCAATATTTTTCTTGTACCCAAATTCCAGAGACTCAGTTATCGCTGCGCCATTGCCCTTTACCTGTTGATTATCATCCTTGGATCCATTCCTGGCGCACGACAAGATATTGGCCAGTATGCGGGCGGAGTGTTACTGCATTTCGTTACCTATTCAATCCTTGCCTTGCTTCTTTTTTCAGGCTTCAATGGAAGCCGATCTGAACGCGCGCTCAAGTCTGTACTCACCATCATGGCGATGGGGGCTCTGGACGAGTATGTGCAAAGCTTTTTCCCCTACCGTAGTGCCGATGTCATGGATTGGGCAGTGGATGTCACCTCGGGAATTGTCACTGCCACTGTGTTGTGGACTCTTTGGCCCAGGATCATTGATGCAGAGTAGGCGTTGCTCTGTTGTACCGCGGTATGGAAAACCGGGTACGGCTCAGCCCGGTGACGCGTTCGATGACTTCTGTCGTGCTCCCACGACGCTATCGGTGTCTGCTCCTCAACTCGAAGCAGACCTGCCCGGCTACATTGCTGGCCAGCCTGAGCTCATACCCGTAACCCTCGGCCTGTCTTGCGGCGTGGTAGAGCCCGATCCCCAGCCCGTTCTCCGAGGACACCGGTGCCCGTAGCAGATCTTCGGCGATCTCCTTGCGCACGACACTCCCGCTGTCACACACAGTGAAAAACGCGGCATCATCCGCAAGCGTGCAACGCACAAGCAGTCCGCTCTCGCCCTGACGCTTGAGTAGCGCGTTGTGCAGGAGATTGTCCGCCACGCTGTCAAAGAGCGCTGCCGGCAAGCGCGCCGTCCGATCAAGCACCGCCGGGCTGAAGAGAATTTCGTCATGCGCATAGCGCTGCTGCAACACGTCCCACCACACTTCGGCCAAAACAAGCCCGCCCGCACCATGAACCTCAGCTTGCGGTGTTTGCGGCGCCTGCAGCTTCTCCAGAGTTTGTTGCAGGCGCTGGGTAATCTGCGGTAGTTGCCGCTGCAGCAATTGAGTCAGACGCGCCCCGTCAATGTCCCCCGGCGCCTGCGCCATGAAGCAAAGGTTATTCATGGACTGCAACAGATTTTTTACATCGTGCGTCAATCGGGCTCCGGTCTCATGCACCGCGCGCAAATAACTCATCTGCTGCAACTCGCGGGCACGCTGCTTGGCGATGTAATACTCGTTGGTCACTTGCGCCAGCAAATGGAAATGCCAAACCAGAGACGGGCTCAGTTTGTGCCGTGTATAGAGGGTCAATACCAGCGGTTGATTGGGAAAATCCTGGCGAAAGAGAGACTCCTGACCAAAATGGCCCGCACCGGCCTCCGCTCCGCTGGCGGGAAACCAGGCTCCTCCGGCTACCCAGGGCAGCCCGAGCATGCGCTCAAACGCGGCGTACAGAAACTTGTCGGGATCACTCTCCCGCTCGGCGCATTCCATCAACTGCTGCAACCAGGTCTCAAAAGGCAAGCCAATCGTCAGCAGATATCTGGAAAGAAACACCCCGATACCACTGAAACCGGGTCGTGGATTCCACGCCCAGGCAATCATCAAGAGCATGGCGGCCATCGAAACCAGTGTCTTGAAGACCGCTTCGATATACAAGGACTCGCGCAACAGCATGAACGCCAGACTGCCGAGTACCAGCACTGAAATCAGCAGAAAGATGAACAGGCTGTAGAAGAAATCAACCGTACCGCTACTCGGCATCTGAATCTCGCGCGGGCGCGGAATCAGCAGCATGACGACAAAAAGCAGTGGTGCCGCCCAGGCAAAGTAAAGATCGAGCGAGGGGCCAATCAGCGTCGCGTCCGGCACCACCCTGGGCACCAGCCAGACCAGCAGTGCGCACAGCAGATAAGCAAAGGCCAGCAGGTAAAAAATACGCGTCGGCCGATGGCCAAGCAACAAAACCCGACCGCCGAGCAGGGCGGCCAGAATAATCACCCAGAGAATCAGCAACCACCAGCCAAACAACCACGCACCGCCTGCCAGCACCAGCCCGATCGACAACAGCGCACCGGCATCGAGTTTTCGCTCGGCCTGAATGAAGGGTTGCCAGAGCAGGAACAGGCCGACGTCAACCAGCCAGCACATCAGACCCACTACCGTATTCGCACCCGCCAGCAAGGTCAGATGCAGAACCACCAGCAATGCAATCAGCACCCAGCGCTGCCGCTCTCTCAGAAAGTTGCCGAAGCGCACCAGGGCGGTCATCGACGGCCTTCGGAAACTGACCACAGTTCGTCACCACGCCACCGTAACAGCCCGGTTTTCGACAGATGTGTCGAAGAATCGACACATTGCCGACCCAAACCGGCCAAAAGTGCCAAGTTTACATGGCATGCTTTCTGCTTTGTATTACCTGTCATATACGTCATGGGACGGGGAGAAAAATGAACAAACAACAATCGGGCTTCACGCTGGTAGAAATTGCCATTGTACTCGTCATCATCGGCCTGCTGCTTGGCGGGGTGCTGAAGGGGCAGGAACTGATCAACAGCGCGAAAGTGAAGAACCTGGCCAATGATTTCCGAACCATTCCGACCTTTGTTTACGCCTACCAGGACAAATTCCGCGCCCTGCCGGGTGACGACCGCGCTGCTGATGCACATATCGGCGTTGCTGCCGCTACAAACGGTAACGGCAATGGCCGTATTGAAGGCAACTGGAATGACATCCCCGCTGCCGGTGCCTGTGCTTCGGAAGCCTGCAATTTCTGGCTGCACGTTCGCGTAGCCAACCTTGCTACGGGCACCACCAATCAGGGTTCCGCCGACTACACGCCACGCAATGCCGAAGGCGGTCTGATGGGAATTACAGGAGTGGCTCCCGTTGCGGGATGGACGGGTAACTACTTTGTTTGCTCGACAGGAATCCAGGGGCGTTTTATTCGCCAACTGGATCTGTCGATGGACGACGGTGCAACCAATACCGGCAATGTCCGGGTGATCTGCCAGGACGTCTGCGCTACCGCCGCAGCTTTCCCGGCTGCGCTGACCGTCGCAGACGACGCCAATCTGTATACGGTCTGCTCGTCGTACTGAGAAATCATGGCCTGATGGAAAGCCCGCTTCGGCGGGCTTTTCCGTTCACCCCTTGAGCAGTCTCGACTCGGCCGTCGCCAACGCGCCCGGCACGCCAAGCAGCACCACCACATCGCCCGCTTCAAAGCGCGTTTCCGCTGTCGGTTCAAGCGCACGGATATTGCGCCGACGTACCGCCGTGACCTCAACGCCGCGCGCATCGATCGCCAGTTCGCCCAGCGTGCGCCCGATGGCGTAGGCACCCTTGCCCAGCGATATCGAATGCAGGCGCGGTTCCTCGCTGTCGTGCACATTCCCATCATGATCGCTGTCGCCGTGGAAAAAGCCGCGCAAGGTGCGATAGCGCGCCATCCGTGTCTGGCGCACCCGCTTGAGCACCCGGTTGATCGGAACGCCGAGGTGAATCAGCGCATGCGAGGCGAGCATCATGCTGGCCTCCAGCGTCTCCGGTACCACTTCGGCGGCACCGGCGCGCTGCAAGCGCCCCAAATCCTTGTCATCGAGGGTGCGTACGACCACCGGCAAGCCCGGAGCCAGTTCCCGGACATGGCGCAATACTCGTTCGGCCGCACGCCGGTCAAGGAAAGAAACAACCAGCACACTGGCGCGGCCGATCCCCGCCGCCACCAGCATTTCGCGCTTGGTGGCGTCGCCATAAACGACGTTCTCGCCGGCCGCCGCCGCTTCTCGTACACGTTCGGGGTCGAGGTCGAGCGCGACGTAGGAGACATCCTCCTGTGCCATGAAGCGCGCCAGATACTGTCCGCTGCGCCCGAAGCCGCAAATGACCGCGTGCTTCTCCGTACTCATCGCCTGCGCCGCCACCCGGGTCAGTTGCATCGAGCGCATCAGCCATTCAGTGGCGGCAAAACGCAATACCAGACGGTCGCTGTAATGCACGATGATCGGCGCCAGAAGCATGGAAATCACCAGCGCCGCAAGAACAACCTGCACCACATGCGCAGGCGCCACGGCGAACTGCCCGATATCCGAGAGCAGCACAAAGCCGAATTCGCCGCCGGCGCACAACCACAAACCGGAACGCATGGCGGCACCAGGGAACGAGCCAAACAGCCGGGACAGGCCGTACACCAGCGCAAACTTCAGGCTCAATAGCGCCGCAAGAACGGCCAGCACCAGCAGCAGATTGGCGGAAACCAGCGCCACGTCGAGCATCATGCCGACGGTCACGAAGAACAACCCGAGCAGCACGTCGCGGAAGGGCTTGATGTCCTCTTCAACCTGATGTCTGAACTCGGTTTCCGAAATCAGCATGCCGGCGACAAACGCCCCGAGCGCCAGCGACAGGCCGACCGCTTCGGTCAGCCAGGCCAGGCCAAGCGTTACCAGCAGTACGTTGAGGACAAACAGTTCGGCCGACTTGCCGTGCGCCACGATAAAGAACCATTTCCCCAGCAAACGCTTGCCCAGCACAAAGATGAAGCCAAGCAGTGCCAGCGCCTTGAGCAGGGCAATACCCATGGTCATCGCCATCTGCTCCGGCGACTGGGAGAACGAGGGGATCAGAATGAGCAGCGGAACGACCGCGAGATCCTGAAAAAGCAGCACCCCGATCACCTCACGCCCGTGTGCTGCATCAATCTCCAGCCTTTCGCTGAGCAGTTTGGTCAGTACCGCCGTCGAGGACATGGCCAGTGCACCGCCAAGCGCCACACCGGCCTGCCAGGACAGCCCGAGGCCGGCTGCCACAGCGGTCACCACGAGCAGGGTCAGCAACACCTGCAGCAAGCCCAGCCCGAAGACGATGCGCTTCATCGCCAGCAGCCTGGACAGGGAAAACTCAAGGCCGATCGAGAACATCAGGAAGACGACGCCAAACTCCGCCAGATGCTGAACGCCCGCAAACCCCGCGACCAGATTGAGCGAATGCGGACCGATCAGCGCGCCGACCAGCAGATAGCCGAGAATGGGCGGCAGATTGAGCTGCCGGAAAAGAATAACCGACAGCACCGAAGCGCCCAGCAACATCAGAATGATCGGCAGCGTTTCCATTGTTTCCCGGAAAAATTTGATTAAGTGTTTAGTGCGTAGGTCGGGTGTAGGTCGTTAGCGTAGCGTAACCCGACAGCGGCTACCGATATTGCCGATTGTCGGCGATTGTCGGGGGTTATGCTGCGAAGCAAATCCTCCTGGGGGACGCTTCGCTAACCCGACCTACAAATGCCCCTCGTGCGGCTCGACAAGCGGTCACAGCAGAGGCCTCCGGGGCTTCTGCTATACTCGACCCAATCATAACCGCAACACGCTACAAACTCATGAATCAAACCCAGCCATCCCCCAAAGCTCTCGATCTCGCGCGCCAGGTGCTGCGTATCGAAGCCGATGCCGTTCTCGCGCTGATCGACCGCATTGACGGCGCCTTTCTGCGTGCGCTGTCGCTAATTCTCAACTGCCACGGTCGCGTCATCGTCAGCGGCATCGGCAAATCCGGACATATTGCGCGCAAGATTGCCTCAACGCTGGCCAGCACCGGAACGCCTGCCTATTTTGTCCATCCGGCCGAAGCCAGCCATGGCGACCTCGGGATGATCACTGCCGACGACGTTCTGATTGTCATTTCCAACTCGGGGGAAAGCGCAGAGTTGCTGAACATCCTGCCTTCGATCAAACGCCAGGGCGCCAAGCTGATTGCCATGACCGGCAACCCGGAATCCTCGCTCGCCCGCGAAGCCGATGCTCACCTCAATGCCGCTGTCGCCCAGGAGGCCTGCCCGCTCAACCTGGCGCCAACGGCCAGCACGACCGCCGCACTGGCGCTGGGCGATGCGCTGGCGGTGGCCTTGCTCGACGCGCGCGGCTTTGGCGCCGATGATTTTGCGCGCTCGCATCCCGGCGGTTCGCTCGGTCGCCAACTGCTGACCCGGATACGCGATGTCATGCGCACCGGGAAAGCCGTTCCCACCGTTCTGCCCGAGGCCAGTGTCGCCGAGGCCACCCGCGAAATCTCGCGCGGCGGAATCGGCATGACCGTCGTCATCACGCCGCAACGGGAGGTTCTGGGCATCTTCACCGATGGCGACCTGCGCCGCGCTATCGTCAGAAATCTCGATCTGCAAGCACTCACCGTGGCCAGTGTGATGAGCGGCAAACCGCGTCTGATCGGCCCGGAGAAGCTGACGGCCGAAGCCGTCGAAATGATGGAAAAACACAAGATCAACCAGATCCCGGTGGTCGACGCGGATGAGCGGTTGATTGGCGCCCTCAACATGCACGATCTCTTTCAGGCCAAAGCCCTCTGATGCAATCCGCCGATGAAATCAGGGCGCGCGCGCCGCCTCAAGCTGATGGCTTTCGACGTCGACGGCGTGCTCACCGACGGTGCGCTTTTTCACCGATGACGGAATCGAGATGAAAGCCTTCAACTCGCGCGACGGCCTGGGTCTGAAGCTGCTGCAGAAAGCCGGCCTCAGCGTGGCCATCATCACCGGTCGCAAAGCGCGTTGTGTCGAGTGGCGCATGCAGAATCTGGGCATTGACCTGCTCTATCAGGGCATCGAGAATAAATGGGAGACGATGCAGACCCTGCTCGCCAGACTCGGCATCAGCGCCGACGAGGCCGGTTACATGGGCGACGATGTGGTCGATCTGCCGGTGATGAACGGCTGCGGTTTCTCGGCCACTCCGGCAGACAGCCATGCCCTGGCCAAACGCCATGCCCGGCTGATTTCAAGCCAGGCCGGCGGCCACGGCGCGGTGCGTGAAGTCTGCGAGTTCATCCTTGATGCCCAGGGCAAACTCGATGCCGCATTGGCTCCCTATCTGACGGTGAACAGACAATGAAACGCTGGGGCAGCGCACTCTTCCCGCTGAGTCTGCTCCTGATCCTGACCGGCCTGACTTTCTGGCTGCGCTACGCCACCGAGTTGCCGCAAACGAAGCACGATGGAAAACTCCGGCACGATCCGGACTACATCATTACCGATGCCATCCTGCGCAAGATCGATCAGACCGGGCGGCTGAAATATACGCTATCGGCCACCGATATCCGCCACTATCCGGATGACGAAAGCACCGACATGCTCAAACCGAACCTTGTCCACTTTCAAGCCAAAAGCCCCCGGTAACGATGAGTGCAGAGCGCGGGCATATGAGCAAGGATGGCGAAAAGTCGATTTGTACGACAATGTTCGCATCCGGCGTTCGGCGTCCGCGCAATATGAAGAACTGACGGCCTACACGCCCGAACTCACCGTCCTGCCCGACGTCGAAAAGGCATTTACCAAGAGCCCGGTGCTGATTACCCAGGGGAAATCCTGGATGAAAGGAGTCGGCATGCAGGTGGATAACCGGGCGCAGACCTACCTCCTTGAATCTCAAGCCGTTGCCGTGCTGGAAAGCAAACACGCCAAAAAGCAGAAGCCATGATGCCAAAATTCGCTTGCCTAGTCGCCGCCTCACTGCTGTTTACCCTCTCGCTCCCGGTCTGCGCCGAAAAAGCGGATCGTGAAAAACCGATCAATCTTGAGGCCGATCGCGTCAGCATGGACGATATCAACAAGGTTCAGGTCTTCGAGGGCAACGTCATCCTGACCCAGGGAACGCTTCAACTTCGTACCAGCCGGCTGGTCATCACGCAGGATGCCGACGGCTTCCAGAAAGGTGTGGCAACCGGCGGCGCCAATGGACTGGCCCGCTTCCGGCAGAAGCGTGAAGGCAGCGAGGAGTACATCGAAGGTGAAGGCGAGCGTATCGAGCATGATGCGCGTGCAGAAAAAACAGATTTCTATGTTCGTGCCTGGGTGAAGAGCGGGCAGGATGAGGTCAGGGGGCAGTTCATCTCCTACGATGCGCTGACCGAGAAGTATCTTGCCACCAACGGTCGTGGCGAGAGCAAGAGCGCCACCGGTGAGGCGCAAGCGCGTGTGCGCGCAATCATCCAGCCCAAAGGCAAGAATGCGGCGCCTGAAGAGAATAAAGGCGAGCCACTGTTGCTCAAGCCCTCAGGGACGGTTACGCCGAGGTAAGCAAGTTCCCCGGCGGGCGTTCAGCGTACCCTTTGCGGGCGCACAGCGGCGCTGATTTCATGATCATTTTGAAGCCTGCCTGAAAATAAATGCTGCACTGCATCAAAAAAGACTTGACACGCGAGTTTTGATGCCTATAATCGAGTCTATGGTGCAGTGCAGCAAGTCACTTGACTCGTTAAACATTGCACATGCCCCGTTTTCTTACCAAGGAGATTTACCATGATCACGACCCCCGAACAATTTGCCGCAGCCAACAAAGCTTCCGTCGATGCCATGCTGTCGCTCGCCAACACGGCGCTCGCCAGTGCCGAACGTATCGCCGCCCTGAACCTGAATACCGCCCGCTCGATGCTTGAAGATGGCGTGGCCAACACCAAGGCCGTGCTCGGCGCCAAGGACCCGCGTGAAGCCATGTCGCTGTCGGCGGCGCAGATCAAACCGGCTGTTGAGCAGAGCGTTGCCTACAACCGCAGCCTCTATGAAATTTCGTCGCAATCTAAAGAAGAAGTGTCCAAGCAGCTCGAAAGCCAGTTCGGTGACTTCCAGAAGCAGGTTTCCAGTCTGATGGAAAAAGCTGCCAAGAACGCACCGGCAGGTTCGGACGTTGCCGTTGCTGCGGTCAAGTCGGCGCTCGAAGCCGCCAGCTCCGCATTCGACAACATGAAAAATGTCGTCAAGCAGGCCGCTGACATGACTGAAGCCAATATCGCTACGGCGAGCAATGCGACGGTCAATGCAGTCAGCTCGGCTACCACCGGCAAGAAAAAGTAATAGCCGGTTCGCTTGATCCTCGCGCTTGAGCGCAACGCCCGAGCGTCAGTCAATCAACGCCTGGGGGGGGGGGGGAGGGGGACGGGCAGCCTTCACTTATATCACAAGCCGAACCCCGTCACCGGGGTTTTGTCGTTTACGCCTCGTTTTTGCGTCCGATTTTGCGTCGATTTTTCGTCTTTCCGCGATCAGTCGCGCCACGCCCAGCCAATGCCGCGCCGCTCGACCTCCTGACGGATTTCCTCCATCACCTGATCGACCAGAGCAGGTTCTCCCTCGACGCCCAGTTCCAGATGTCGGCGCTGGCCGTCTTCGCCGATCGACGGCAGGCTGAACAGGCGCAGCGCCGGATAGTCGGCAACGATGCGCTGCATGAGGTCGAGGAGCGCGCTCTCGTAGGCCTTCGGCCCGGTCAGCAGCAAGGCGCGATCGACCATGGGCTGGCGATTGAAGAGATGCGGGTAGAAGGTATCGAGCGCCCATTCGGCCATCGGATGCGCCATTTGCGGAAAGCCGGGCAGGAAATAGTGGTCTCGCACGCAGAACCCGGCAATGCGGTTGAAGGGATTGGGAACGATGTCGACCCCGCGCGGAAAGGTGGCGAGCAGCAATCGCGCAGCGTTGATGTCGTCGCCAAAGCGCACGTGCAACTCGCGTTCCGCCTCGGGATGCAGCACCAGATCGACCCCCAGAGCTTCAGCCGCGGCCTGCCGCGTGTGATCGTCCGGCGTATTGCCGATGCCGCCGAAACTGAACACCGCGTCGCCTGCCGCGAAGCTGCGCTTCAGCGTTGCCGCGATACGCGATCGCTCGTCGCCCAGATACTCGGCCCAGCTTAGCCGCAGTCCGCGCGCGGCAAGCAGACTGACAATCTTCTTGAAATGCTGATCGACGCGTTTGCCAGAAAGAATTTCGTCGCCGATGATGAGTGCACCAAAGTTCATGCCTGGACCTCCGGATTATCAATGAGTGTCACGATGGCTCCGCGCCGCATCCGGCGTAGCGCCTCACGAGCCCAACAGCCAACCACCAAGACACAAAGTTCACCAAGTTTCACCAAGAAAGACAAGAAGTTGAAATTTACTTGGTGCTCCTTGGTGTCCTTGGTGTCTTGGTGGTGAATTTTTTCCATGCCCTTCAATCTGCCAGCCTGACAGGGTAATCCTGTTTATGTCCTCGGCAATCACATTCCCTCCCACATTTTCTGCAGCCGCTTGCTCGACACCGGTGCCGGAGTGCGCAATTCCTGGGCAAAGAGCTGCACACGCAATTCTTCGAGCATCCAGCGGAACTGCTCGACCTGCGGATCGCTCACGCCCTGTTTGGCCAGTACGATGGCACGTCGCTCGTAGTTCGTCCACAGTGGCGTGTACTCGGCCAGCAGACGTGCATCGCGAACCGGGTCGGCCTTGAGTTTGTCGAGGCGCAGCGAAATGGCCTTGAGATACCGCGGGTAGTGCTGCAGGCGCTCGAAGGGTGTTTCGGCGATGAAGCGCTTGCTCAGCAGACGGCCAAGCTGTTTCTCGACATCCTGCAGCGCCGCCGAATGGTTTTTGCAGGCCGGCAGTTTCTTCTGCAGCACCTGCCAGTCGGCGAGAATCTGGCCGACCAGACGGCAGATTTCCTGCGCCAGCAAGCCGAGTCGTGACTTTGCTTCAGCGCAGCGCAATTTGAAACTCTGCGCATCGCCCGGCCACGGCTCGACCAGGCAGGCACGCGCAAAGGTGAGGTCGATCAGTTGTCGGCGCAGATCGTCGAGTGAGCCCAGTGGCATGAATGCCATGGCCATTTGCGTCAGGCCCGGCAAGTTCTTTTCGAAATATTTGAGCTGATCGCGGAACTGCAGCATGAACAAGCGCAGGAGTCCTTGCGCATGCGCCGCTCGCGCTTCCTCGGCACTATCGAACACACACAGCGAAACGCTCTCGCCGTCATCGGAAAGACCGGGATAGCCAAGCACCGTTTGTACGTTAGCGTTGTTGGAACCGCTGTCCATTTCAACCTCCATCAGTTCGGGCAACTCGCCAAAACTCCAGTCGGTCATCCCTGAATATTCCGAGGGGGTTTCGTGCAACTCGGAAAATTCCTGCTTGGCCTTGCCGCCCCACTCGCCGCGCAGCTCGGCCAGGCTGCGACTCAGGCCAAGCTGACGCTCATGCTCGTCAACCAGTTTGAAGCTGAAACTGAAATGCGCCGGCAGCGCGTCGGGGCGGAAGGCGTCCGGCGTAATCTCCCAGCCGCGTGCATTGAGACCGCGCGATTGCAGGATGAAGGCGATCAGCGCCATGACCAGCGTTTTGTCCGAGGGCTGCACCTGCTCGACAAATTCGGCGGCAAACTCCGGCACCGGCACCAGCTTCGAGCGAATCTTCTGCGGCAGCGTCTTGACGAGCTGGATCACTTTTTCCTTGAGCAGCCCCGGCACCAGCCACTCGCAACGCGCCGCCGGAATCTGGTTGAGCTGTGCCAGCGGCACCGTCATCGTCACGCCATCGCGTGGGCTGCCCGGCTCAAAAAGGTAAGTGAGCGCAAACTCGACGCCACCGAGCCTGATCTGGTGCGGAAAGGCTTCGGTGGTGACGCCGGCCGCTTCGTGGCGCATCAGGTCTTCGCGCTGCAAATAAAGTAACCTGGGATTCTCGCGCTCGGCCTCGCGCCGCCAGTGGTCGAACCCGGCGCCGTCGCACAGTCCCTCGGGAATGATCTGATCGTAGAAAGGCAAATATCAGCTCGTCGTCGACCAGCACATCCGGTCGCCGCGACTTGTGCTCCAGCGTTTCGATGTCGAGCATCAACTGGTGGTTGTGCGTGAAGAAGCCCCAGCGCCGGGCATACTCCTCGCTGATCTCGCCGCCAACCAGCCCCTGGCGAATGAAGATTTCACGCGCTTCCTGCGGATTCATCGGCCCGAAGTTCACCCGCTTTTTCGGGTTGACGAGCATCCCGTAAAGCGTCGAACGCTCGAAGGCGACGACCTGCATCGCCTTCTTCTCCCAGTGCGGATCGAACCAGCTCCGCTTGATCAGATGCGCGCCGACCTTCTCCAGCCACTCCGGTTCGATGCGCGCCACGCAGCGGGCAAAGAGCCGGGTCGTTTCGGTGATCTCGGCGGCGGCGATCCACTTGCCGGCCTTCTTGTTGAGCGCCGAGCCGGGATGAATCAGGAACTTCATCCCGCGTGCGCCGAGGTAATGCCCCGAATCCTCGGACTTGCAGCCGATATTGCCGAACAGGCCGGCGAGCAGCGCGCGGTGGATCGCCTCGTAGGTCGCGGGGATTTGATTTTCCTTCCACTCGTGCTCGGCGGCGAGACTGTGCAACTGGCTGTGAATGTCGCGCCACTCGCGCATGCGCAGTGCCGACAGAAAATTTTCGTGACACGCTTGCACCAGCTTGCGCTGCGATTTCTTGTGTTCGACCTCGGCCTCGTACCAGTTCCACAGCTTCAGCCAGGAGAGGAATTCCGACTTCTCGTCGGCGAACTTCCGGTGCGCGGCGTCGGCACTTCCCTGGCGCTCCTGCGGGCGCTCGCGCGGGTCCTGCACGGTCAGCGCGGCGGCGATCACCAGCATCTCGCGCAGACAACCCTCTTCGCGGGCGGCGACGATCATTCGCGCGACGCGCGGGTCGAGCGGCATCTTCGCCAGCTCCTGCCCGATCGCTGTCAGCGCGTGCTCTTCGGTCACCGCGCCGAGTTCGAGCAGAAGCTGGTAGCCGTCGCTGATCGCCTTCGGCGGCGGCGCCTCGATGAAGGGGAAATCCTCGACATCGCCGATGCGCAACGACTTCATGCGCAGAATCACCCCGGCCAGCGACGAGCGCAGGATTTCGGGGTCGGCATACGGCGGGCGCAGGCCGAACTCCTGCTCGTCATACAAACGAATGCACACCCCGGCCGCCACCCGCCCGCAGCGCCCGGCCCTCTGGTTAGCCGAGGCCTGCGCGATCTTCTCGATCTGCAAGTGCTCGACCTTGTTGCGATAGGAGTAGCGCTTGACGCGCGCCAGCCCGGAATCGACCACGTAACGAATACCCGGCACGGTGAGCGAGGTTTCGGCCACGTTGGTCGCCAGCACGATGCGCCGCCCGCTGTGCGGCCTGAAAATTCGCGACTGCTCCTCGGCCGACAGGCGGGCGAAAAGCGGCAGGATTTCCGGATGCACGCCGCCACGGCCAAAAGCATGTTTGCGCAAGGCCTCGGCGGCCTCGCGAATCTCGCGCTCGCCGGGCAGAAAGACCAGCACATCGCCGCCAATGGCCCCGCCTTCCCGGTTCAACTCGTCGCAGGCATCGACGATGGCGTCGTAGAGATCGCGCTCGTCGTCCTTCTCGGCCTCCTCGGTCTGCACCGGGCGGTAACGCAGCTCGACCGGGAACATTCGTCCCGAAACCTCGATCACCGGCGCATTGTTGAAGTGCTTCGAAAAGCGCCCGGCATCGATCGTCGCCGAGGTGATGATCAGTTTGAGATCGGGGCGCGCATTGGTTTTGCCTTGCAACAACTGCTTCAGATAGCCGAGCAGGAAGTCGATGTTCAGGCTGCGTTCGTGCGCCTCGTCGAGAATCAGCGTGTCGTACTGGCCGAGCCACGGGTCGCCCTGCGTTTCGGCGAGCAGGATGCCGTCGGTCATCAGCTTGATGTACGAATCCTTCGACGTGCGGTCGGAAAAACGAATCTTGTAGCCGACGTGGCTGCCCAGCTCGCTGTTCAGCTCCTGCGCAATACGCGCCGCCGTCGCGCGCGCGGCGATTCGGCGCGGCTGCGTATGGCCGATCAGGCCGCTGCTGCCGCGCCCGAGTTCAAGGCAGATCTTCGGAATCTGCGTCGTCTTGCCCGAACCCGTTTCACCGCAGACGATCACCACCTGATGCTTCTCGATCAGTTCGGCAATCTCGGCGCGCCGCGCATTGATCGGCAGATCGTCGGCGAACTCCGGTCTGGGCAGGCGCGCACGCCGTTCCGCGACGAGCGCCCGCGATCTCTCCAGCAGCTTGTCGTACTCGGCCTGCAAGGCATCGCGCTTCGCACCAAACAGGTGGCGCAGATCGCGCGCCATCGAGCGCAGGCGACGCTGGTCGACGGCGAGACAGTCCTCGAACTCGGATTTACGCTTCAATTGAGGGAAAACGACAGGGAAGGAGCAGCACAGTCAGGGCAATTTATTGGTGTTTCCAGGGCGGATGGGTCAAGGCCGCATTCTACCAGCTTGCCTTATAAGTCACGGCGATACTACCTCTTTCCCGATTCCGTCATTCCGGCGCAAGCCGGAATCCAGAAGATTGCCAGCAGCGTATTCCGGGCCCGCGGGCGCCGCGCGGCGGGGGGGCCGCGCCCGGGCCGGGGGGCGCGGCGGGCGGTTGGGCGGGCGGGCCCGCCCGCCCCGCGCGCCGGGCCGGCCCGGGGGCGCCGCCGGCGGCGGGGCGCGCGCCCCGCGCGGCCGGCCCCCCCGGGGCGCCCCCGCCCGCCCCGGGGGCCGGTCCGTCCTTCGCCAAAATAGCTTTCGTACCCGAGGAATTAAGCGTTAAACCGAAGCATCACGAAAAGCACGCAGCACACTATTGATGCGGGTTTGATAACCAGCACCCTGTGCCTTGAACCACTCCAGCACATCTTGATCGAGCCGCAAAGAGATAGACGTTTTGGGGGGCAATGGTTGAAGCCCACGCCGCACGATGCCGCGAACGATGTGACGAACATCCGCTTCGGGATGATCTTCGGTGGTTTTGGGCTTGGCATTCCTGGACTCCAGACGTGTCCAGTCAGTTTTTGATTTCATCGAAGTAGATTTGCGTTTCGCGGCGGGTTGCTTTGCGGAAGGAGATAATGCGGATTTCATGTTCGTTCTCAATGTGCACAATGGATACGGGAATGCCGGCAAGAAGACCAAGTGTCACGAAGCGCTGCTCCCCGCAGGCGAATCGATCATATTCTAAGGTGAACGTGACACCCTCAAAAATAGCCGGCGAACTCCATGATGAAGGGTCTGCTGAGCCTAAAAACCATTGGCTTTCAGCATATACGGATCAGGCCTGCAACACCTCGGCGGCGTGCCGCTTGCCGCGCTTCGGAGCCTTGATTTCAACGTGAGGCGACAAGCCGGCTGTCGACGCCATGTCCATCAGGGTGTCCAGCGAAAACAAATTGATTCGTCCCCGCACAAGATCAGAAATCCTCGGCTGCGTCACGCCGAGCAGATTCGCGGCCTCGCCCTGATTCAAACCTGCGGACTCGATCCATGCTTGCAGCGCCCGCATCAGGTCGGCGCGCGCCCTCATGCTGGCCGCCTGCTGAGGGGTATCTTCGATGGCGTCCCAAACACTGGTAAAACGTTGTCCTGCCATGATCATTCCTTTGTCAGTTCCCTGAACCGCTTGCGCGCCAAGCGAACATCCGACTCGCCGGTTCGCTCGCTTTTCTTCTGAAAGCAATGCAGCACATAGATGGCATCTGTCAATTTGGCGAGAGAGATCACACGGAACGCGCCCGAAGCATCCCGAATGCGAATCTCCTTGACGCCCGCCCCGATTGTCGACATGGGCTTCCAATCATCGGGATCATCGCCGTGTTGCACTTTGTCAATTTGATACCCGGCTTCACGTCTTGCCGTTTCAGGAAAGGCGCGAAGATCATCAAGCGCAGTACCGGCAAATTCAACGGGCTTCATGGCTCGTATTATACATAATTATGTATAAATCTCAGAGAGGATAAAGCCTTTTTGATCGGCGTTATGAACGATAATGGGGTCAGAATCACATGGCAATTTCAAACGAAAGAATTCGAAGCCGAACCCGAACCCGAACCCCAATGCTCCACGGATTCCGTCATTCCGGCGCAAGCCGGAATCCAGGAGATTGCCTGTCGTGTATACAGGCTTCCGTCTTGCGCCGAAATGAGCGAGAAGGCTGGCCTCGGGCCGCGACCTGAACTTTAGCTGAACTGCATGGCTAATCATGCAGGCTGATGACCCGAAACGCTGCCCAATCACTTGTGCGCCAATGGAATTTTTTCCATAAGCAGGTGCAGCGATCTTTTTTTATGCATGGCCTCAGCGGCCGGTCATCTTCTCCAGCTTTTCGGGATACCGGGCACCCTGCACAGTGATCATTGAAGACGCGCTGTCGATCTCTTGAAGATCGTCGGCGGTAAGTTCGACGGCAAGTGCTCCGATGTTCTCGTCCAGGCGGTGCAGCTTCGTGGTGCCGGGGATCGGAACGATCCACGGCTTCTGGGCAAGCAGCCAGGCCAGTGCAATCTGAGCGGGCGTTGCCTGCTTGCGCTGGCCGATCTTGCCGAGCAGATCGATCAACGCCTGATTCGCCTTGCGTGCCTCCGGCGTGAAGCGAGGGAGCGTGCTGCGAAAGTCGGAACCGTCGAAGGTGGTTTTCTCGTCGATCTTCCCCGTGAGAAAACCCCTGCCCAGCGGGCTATAGGGAACAAAGCCAATGCCGAGTTCTTCGAGAGCCGGGATCACTTCCTTCTCCGGGCTTCGGGTCCACAGCGAATATTCGCTCTGCAGAGCCGTCAGCGGCTGCACGGCGTGAGCGCGACGGATGGTGTGCACGCCGGCTTCGGAAAGACCGAAGTGCTTGACCTTGCCTTGCTGAATCAGATCCTTCACGGCGCCCGCCACATCTTCGATCGGCACGTTCGGGTCAACCCGATGCTGATAGAGCAAATCGATTCTCTCGACCTTGAGCCGCTTGAGCGAGCCCTCGACGGCCTGCCTGATATGCTCTGGCCGACTGTCCAGTCCCGGCGCACCCTTCATTCCACGGGGGTCGGAATCAGAGCTGATGTCGAAGCCGAATTTGGTGGCGATCACGACCTGGCCGCGGAAGGGAGCGAGGGCTTCGCCGAGCAGATCTTCGTTGATGAACGGGCCATAGACCTCGGCCGTGTCGAAGAACGTGATGCCGCGTTCAACGGCGGCCCGGAGCAGGGTACTCATCTCCTCCCTGTCTTTGGAAGGGCCGTAAGCAAAGCTCATTCCCATACAGCCGAGGCCGATGGCCGAGACTTCCAGACTGCTTTTTCCAAGGGTGCGATTTTGCATTGTCAGATACTCCTGTTTTTGAGGCGAAGTCGAAATGGATATTTCGGCTCGCCCGTCTTGTATGCTTCTGGGTCGCATTCGCGCGGTTTCAACACGCATTTACCATTCGCGATAACTTCGATGGTAAACCCGAAAGGCACCAGAGGGCTGTATCGAGAACATCATCATCGATTTCCGGGTGTTTCCGGGATGGCGCTGCAATCTCCATGCAACAAATCTAACCGTGCAAATCTTCCCGGAAGTGACAAATTGCACGGATGAACCCTTGACTCGCCCACCTGCTGTAACCAAAGGATTTCACCTGGCAGCAAAGGATGTGGGCGCTACGAAGAAGCTGCTCGTCGCCCCGGTAGCCAACTCCTACCCCATGCGCGACGGTATCGAAGTGATGAACCCGTTGGCGGCTGCCCGGCTAATGTCGGAACAGGACAGCGACAGCATATACAGGTTTAAGATCATCCCCACAGGGTACAAGCAAGCAATCTTTAAATGGGTCTGTTATAAGCTCGCTTCTTCTCAAACGAAAATTCCGAAGCTGAACCAACACTTCGAGCACTGGGTTGAGCGCCAAAAACTCATGGATGGACTAGCATCGCGCAGCGCCTGACCCAAACGCCAGAGGAACCAGGCCATGGCCAGTGTGGCGAGGCCCCAGAGGCTTTCAATCGGCTGCAGGGCGATGGCACACCAAGCCATCCACAGCACCCCAAGCAGGAAGATCAGTTGCGCCAGCGGCCAGCCGGCGACCGCGAGTCGCTTACCCTCGCGCAGCTTGAGCCGGATCAGCCCGACGACGGTGGCGGCGGCGCAAAGGTTGAGGGTGAAGCCGATGTAGGTGAGCAGGCTCTTGAAACTTGCAGTCCACAGCAGCATAAGCGCCAGGCTGCACTGCACTGCGATTGCCAGTTGCGGCCCACTTGTGCGCAGAGCAAGCACCCGCGACAGTTCGCCGTCTGCCGCCATGCGGGCATAAACGCGCGCTCCGGCAACCGTCAACGCTGACACCGAAGCGACGAGAACCAGTACGATCAGCGCCGTCAGGGCATTTGCCCAGAGGGGTCCGCCGAGGGCGCGGGCGGCGACGCGGCCGATGTCGGTTTCGCCGGCCAGTAACTGCCACGGCGCGGCAAAAACGAAGGCAGCGTTCAGCGCCAGGTAGAGCAGGGTGACCAGCGCCGTGCCGAGCAACAGGGCGCGCGGCAGGGTACGTTCCGGATCGCGAACCTCGCCAGCCACATAGACGGCAGCGTTCCAGCCGTAGTAGCTGAACGATACCCAGAGCAGCCCGACAGCAAATGCGGCTGGACTGCCGCCGTTCGGCACGGGTTGCAGCACTGCCTCGGCCGGCAATCGCGACAGCGCCAGCACGACGAAGACCACGATCAGCACAAGCTCGACGCCGACCGTGACGTTGTGCAGGCGGTTTCCTCCCTCCATTCGCAACGCGTGGATCAGGGCCAGAGCACATAGCAGCGCGCTGCCCAGCCATTGCGGCGAGATGCCGGGGAACCAGTCGCGCAGGTATTCTCCGAAAGCAATGGCGGCCGCGGCCATTGGGGCGGCGAAGCCGACCAGAATCGATATCCAGCCGGCCATCACGCCGGCAGCCGGGTGTATCGTGCGCGACAGAAAGAGGTATTCGCCGCCCGATTCCGGCAGACGTCTGGCCAGCGCACCATAGCTCAGCGCGCCGCAGGCGGCGAGGACGCCACCGACCAGCCAGGCAAGCAGAACCAGCCAGGGAGAGCGCAGATCGGCCAGCAGGAAACCGCTGGTGGTGAACACGCCCGTGCCGATCATGTTCGCCACGACCAGCGTCGTGGCTGAGACGAGCCGCAAGCGGCGGGCGCCGGATGGCGCACTCACGGCCGCTTGTTTTCGGCAGTGCCGGTCATCGGGACGAAGCGCACCGGGAGGATGGCCTCGCGCTCCAGCTTCGCGCCGCGCTTGCGCAGCAGGTAGAGGTTCTGGTCACCGTACTCGCCGACCGGGATGACCATGCGGCCGCCATCCCTCAGTTGGTCGATCAGCGGCTGCGGGACGTGATCCGGGGCGCAGGTGACGATGATCGCGTCGAAGGGCGCGGCTTCCGGCCAGCCCTGGTAGCCATCGCCGTGCCTTACCCTGATGTTGCCGTAGCCGAGTCTGGCGAGATCGCTCGCCGCCTGCCTGGCCAGCGCTTCGACGATTTCGATGCTGTACACCTCGCGCACCAGCCCCGACAGGATCGCCGCCTGATAGCCTGATCCGGTACCGATCTCCAGCACCCGATCGCTCGCCTGCGCTTGCAGTTTCTCGGTCATGAAGGCGACGACGTAGGGTTGCGAAATCGTCTGTCCATGGCCGATCGGCAGCGGGCGGTCCTCGTAGGCGTAGGGCCTCAGCCTGGCAGGAACGAATTCATGTCGTGGAACCGTGGCCATCGCCTTGAGGACTGCCGGGTTGGTGATGCCGCGCGCTTCGGAGCGCAACTGCTCGTCGACCATGCGCATTCGGGCCGTCGCCGGATCGGTCTCGGCGGCGCTAACGAGGGTCGCGACGGCAGTGGCGACAAGCGCTGCGCAGAGGGTCTGGCAGAGTCTGGCGCGTCGGCTGTGCGATCGCGAGCGAGGCTGGCTGTTGGTCGCGGCACGGCTTGAGTCGGGCTTGGCGTACATACGTATCTCCCCAGGGCGTTGCCAGCAGGGCAGGTCGCCGCAACGACGTCGGGAAACGCCACCTGCTGTCGCAGCGGCCCGGCAAGCAGGCCGCTAGCAGTTAATCGAAGGCTTCACTTTAATTTCCACTGAAAAACAAACCGATGCCGATAGTGCTAAAAAGGAAAATGTCACTGACCCCTTTGGACCTGCTTTCGGCTTAGGAAGTGGCAAGACTGTTATTCTGGCCTGAGAGACTTCGAACCAACAATTCGAGGTGCAGCACCTCACGTTCAGTGCCGCTGCCATACTTTCACGTGATTCGTACCACCGTTTAGCCATAGCACGAGCAATCATTCCCGCTGCAATAGCTGCGATGACAGGGTGGCCAGACAGAAACATTACATTTGTTTTGCGAGCAGTAACGCAGTAACGTTTGCCGCAGCCACGCCTGGGGCAGACAAGGCAATGAGCCAATTCAAATGCTTCTCTTGCCGCTGCCGCTGTTTTGGCACCCTTATAGACGAGAAAAGCCTGAGCCATGGCATGCAGACAGGCAACGGTTAATGTTCCACCAAACCACTGCCCAAAGAGATTCGCCAGTTCATCGGGACCGACATTGTTGAACCCATCTACAACAACATTGGTTACGGTGTTGTCTGATACCGGAATCGAATACACGTGCATGCCGTTAAGCTCTGAGTGCAATGCCGCCTTGGCACGCACGGCATCGAAAATATCTTCATTTACCGCAAAGTCGATGCGATCCACGACGTTGCCGCCGTCGTGGATCGTACCCAGTTCAACCTTGCGGTGAACATCCTGCATCATTTTCACGGCGTGGTCGGCAGAATCGTAAATTTTCACCTGGACATATTGAGTTGCTTTATCAGCATGCGGAATAGCTACGTCCCATGCCTCTTGGTTGGTTGAGTGAGCTAAATAGGCGTGGAACACCTGCTTCTTCCTTGAACACAAGTTCGCCAATCTGCCCCTTGATCTGGTTCACCACGCCGCCGACCGAGTGGTCCCCTCTGGTCAGCATCTCCTGAATATATGTGCGTACTTCGTCGTAACTATCGAGTCCCTCGCCACGCCGGGCGGCGAAGGCTTTCAGTAGTTCCGGGGAAATCTGATCCAACAGGCCGTCACCCATAGCGCCATCTACGGTCAGTACGGCAATTAGTGCTTCCATGCCGAGGTAATCTTCGGCAACGCGCCGCTGGTCATCTTTTTTCCAGCCATCAATTACATCGTCGATGCGACAAGCACCTGCGCCCGAGGCTTCAAATTCGGCACAGAATTGCTCAATGTTCATGACGAACTTTCAATTGTTCTTCGAGGCTCGCAATTCGGGCGAGTGCCTCTGCGAGTCGTGTGGCGAGAATATCGTTGTACCGTCGCTGCTGTTCGATAAGCGCAACAACCTGGCGCAGAACTTCAGCACCAATAAATCTATCCCAAAGCCCCTTGGCTGCACCTTTTTCTTTCTTTGCAACGCTATCTTTATGTGTTTCGTTGGGCTCGGCGGGTTCGGGTTTGACTGGGGCATCTGAGGGGGGTTTGAAACCGCCAGGAATGTTGGATAAATCTTCCGCCAAACCTTCTGTCAGTTCTTTCAACCGTTTGAGAAGTTCTGGGTCGAGATTAGGCTGAACATTCCCCGCAGGTGATTTCGGTTTTCTTGCCATTTTGATTCCCTTATGGATGTGTTTTTTTGGAAAACACTTTTCCCCCCCAGGTGAAACGATCTGCGAAAACAATCGCTGCTTTGCCTGTCCGTCTGCATCGTATTTGCCGTAACCGCATTCGCAACTTGCGCGAATTTGCGGTTGCGGTAAAGGTTTCGCCCTTCTGAAAATTTAATTTCATACCAGGAAGGATCAAAGGAGCCAGCAAGGAATTGTATTATGTAATACCCGTATTTGCTGGGTCTGAACTGACACAAATTTTTCTGGACAAGGATTTGCCACTCAGGACGACTGACACATGGCATAGTCTTGACGCTCTTCGACGGGTGTTTATTGCCAATCCTTGAAATTTCTGGCCCCCTCACTACTTGCTCAACAGCCGCATCCCACGCGCCAACCCGTCGAGCGTCAGCGGGAACATGCGTCCGCCCATCAGGTTGTGGATCATCGAGATGGTCTGGCGGTAAGGCCACGATTGTTCGGGCTCGGGGTTGAGCCAGATGGCGTGCGGCCAGGTGTCGGTGAGGCGGCGCAGCCAGGTGGCGCCGGGTTCGCTGTTGTTGTACTCGATGCTGCCGCCGGGCTGGAGGATTTCGTAGGGGCTCATCGTCGCGTCGCCGACGAAGATGAGCTTGTAGTCGTTGCCGTACTTGTGCAGCAGGTCGTGCAGCGGGATGCGGTTATTGTGGCGGCGGGCGTTGTCCTTCCACACATACTCGTAAACGCAGTTGTGAAAATAGTAATGCTCCAGGTGCTTGAATTCGCTGCGGCACGCCGAGAACAGTTCCTCGCAGACGCGGATGTGGTCGTCCATCGAGCCGCCGATGTCGAGGAAGAGCAGCACCTTGACGGCGTTGTGGCGCTCGGGGCGCATATGCAGGTCGAGCCAGCCGGCGTTGCGCGCGGTGCCGGCGATGGTGCCGGCGAGGTCGAGTTCGTCGGCCGCGCCCTGGCGGGCAAAGTGGCGCAGACGGCGCAGGGCGATCTTGATATTGCGCGTGCCGAGCTCGACGTTGTCGTCGAGGTTCCTGAATTCGCGTTTGGCCCACACCTTGACCGCCGAGCGGTGCTCGCTCTTGCCGCCGAAGCGGATGCCTTCCGGGTGCGTTCCGCCGTGTCCGAAGGGCGAGGTGCCGCCGGTGCCGATCCACTTGCTGCCGCCGGAATGGCGCTCCTTCTGCTCGGCGAGGCGCTCCTTCAGGGTTTCCATCAGCTTGTCCCAGCCGTACTTTTCCAGTTTGGCGCGCTCGGCGTCGGTGAGGTGCTTTTTCACGGCGTCGCGCAGCCAGTCTTCGGGGATCAGAACGTCCATGCCGGGCAGCGCTTCGACGCCTTTGAAATACTCGCCGAAGGCCCGGTCGAACTTGTCGAAGTGCGTTTCGTCCTTGATCAGCGTGGCACGCGAGAGGACGTAGAAATCATCCAGGCTGTGTTCGACCACGTGCTCCCGCAAGGCCTCAAGCAGCACCAGAAACTCCTTGGTCGATACCGGGAGCTTGCTCGCCTTGAGATGCAGGAAGAAGTCGATCAGCATCTGGTGTTTGCTGCGCTAGCGGTTCTGGCGCGCCATGAAGATCAGCCGTTCGAAGAGATGAACATCCTGCTCGTTCTTCAGCAGGGCGCCGTGCAGCGGCGGGATGGCGGCTTTCTGATCCTTGCTGCGCAGGGCTTCGGGCGGGATGTCTTCGGCCAGCAGGAGCTTCAGCCAGTCGAGCAGTTCGGAGGTTGATGGCTTCTTTTTCAGCCCCGGAATTTCGCGCAGCTCGAAAAAGACCTCAAGCGCCTCGCGCAGCAGGTTCTTCTTCAGCCCGGGGAAATGCACATCGACGATCTTGACCATCGTTTCCTTGTCCGGAAACTTGATGTAGTGGAAGAAGCAGCGGCGCAGGAAGGCGTCCGGCAGTTCTTTTTCGTTATTCGAGGTGATGAACAGAATCGGCCGATGCCTGGCCTTGACCAGTTGCCGTGTCTCGTAGACGTAGAACTCCATGCGGTCGAGTTCGCGCAGCAGGTCGTTGGGGAATTCGATGTCGGCCTTGTCGATCTCGTCGATCAGCACCACCGAGGGCGTTTCGCAGTTGAACGCTTCCCACAGCACACCCTTGACGATGTAATTGCCGATGTCGGCTACCTTGGCCTCGCCGAGCTGCGAGTCGCGCAACCGCGACACGGCGTCGTATTCGTACAGGCCCTGCTGCGCCTTGGTCGTCGATTTGACATGCCACTGGAAGAGCGGCAAGCCAAGGGCGCCCGCCACCTCCTCGGCGAGCATGGTCTTGCCGGTACCGGGCTCGCCCTTGATCAGCAAGGGGCGTTGCAGGGTGATCGCGGCATTGACCGCGAGCGTCAGGTCGCGCGTGGCGACATACTGTTCGGAACCTTCGAAGCGCATGGCAATCCTTCTCATGAATGGGTTGATTATAGCCAATCGCTGGCGGGCGGGAGTCGGTGGCGAAATCCGTCAGGGATGATTCCGGAAGTAAGGCGTTAAGCAAATATAACTTGAACATTACAGGGAACGCGCTATGATATAGCCATGAGTGAAATGGCGACGATCGAGGCGAAGTTTCAAGCATTGTCCGGGCGATTGGACGAAGCGACGTTGCGGATGTGGGCAGCGACGGAGGCGCGTAGTCTTGGTCGCGGTGGAATCAGTGCCGTCGCCAAGGCGATCGGTATGTCGCGAACGACGATTCACACGGGCCTTGCCGAGCTGAAAGCGGCCGCGCTGGCACCCGAGAGCAAGCTCGAGACGCGCTCGCGGATTCGCGCCACTGGCGGCGGTCGAAAGAAGCTGACGGCCAAGGATGCCGCGCTGTTGCAGGACCTGGACGCACTCGTCGAACCGACTTCGCGTGGCGATCCGATGTCGCCGCTGCGCTGGTCATGCAAGAGCACCTACCGCTTGGCCGATGAACTCCAGCGGATGGGGCACGAAGTCAGCCAGCGAACGGTCTGCCACCTGCTGACGCAGATGGACTACAGCCTGCAATCGACGCGGAAGACGCGGGAAGGCGGGCAGCATGAAGATCGGGACGCCCAGTTTGCGCACATCGCCCAAATGGTTGCCGCCTATCAGGCGAGCAGTGAGCCGGTCATTTCCGTTGACACCAAGAAAAAGGAATTGATCGGCGACTTCAAGAATGCAGGCAAGGAGTGGCAACCCAAAGGCACACCTGAAGAAGTCCGGGTTCATGACTTCATCGATCCTGACTTGGGCAAAGTGGCTCCCTATGGCGTCTATGACCTGACAGCCAATGCCGGCTGGGTCAACGTGGGTATCGATCACGACACTGCGGAATTTGCGGTGGAGAGCATTCGGCGCTGGTGGCGCGAAATGGGTGAGGAAACCTATCCGCGCGCCCGCCGCTTGCTGATCACCGCCGACTGCGGAGGCAGCAACGGTCACCGGGTACGCCTGTGGCGAAGGGAACTGCAGAAACTGGCCGACCAATTGGGCCTGACGATTCAGGTCTGTCATTTCCCCCCAGGCACCAGCAAGTGGAACAAGATTGAGCACCGCATGTTCTGCAACATCACCGCCAATTGGCGGGGGCGGCCTCTGATCAGCCGCCAAGTCGTCGTCAACCTGATCGGCAGCACGACCACCCGTGACGGATTGCGTATCAAGGCAGGGCTCGACGAAAATGCCTACACGAAGGGGATCAAGGTCAGCGACGAAGAACTCGCCACGCTTGCTATCGCGCGCGACGCGTTTCATGGCGAATGGAACTACCGATTGCTGCCTCGGAATCAGCACGCCCAATCGTAATTGTCCAAGTTATTATTGCTCAATGCCTAAGACAGCTCAATCGGTGTTCAGCCTTAATACCGCAGTTCAGCGTACTGACAGTATCGTAAGCCCTCATCCCCGGCCCTTCTCCCGCAGGGAGAAGGGTGCACTTCCCCCTCGCCCTGCGGGAGGGCCGGGTGAGAGCCAGACACTTTCCGAACCCTGCAATGGGGCGGTCACGCCAGAGCCGAATTCGTCGAAAGTCGCCAGATCTCGTGCCGTTACCATGACGCCGTGCCCACGCCGAAGCAGAGCGCGTGGGAGTTCGCGACCGAAGCCTGTCGAGCAACCGGTAATCAGCCAAACCGAGTTACTGGATGCCATGGTCAACACCTGAAATGAATTCTTGGTCGAGTTGCTCTCGGCCCAAGCGCGACAGTTCCCGGGATGATTTCCTCCAGACAACCGAGCCAAGCTTGGGCCATGGCTGGCATCATTTGGTGACACCCAGTTCGAGTTGCAGGGTAACGGCCTTGTCGGTTGCCGCACGCGCAGAACTCGCCAGACGTGCCTCGCCCAGTTTCACCCGCTTGGCGTCAACGCCATCCGCTGCCGTCATTTCCGCGATGATCGCCTCACCCCGCCGAGTCGCCAGCTGCGCCAGCGTCTCCTCGGACACGGCGTGCTCTTTGACCATTCGATCGAGAAGCCCTTGATAGAACGCAGGCGGCGGGCCTTGGGCCGGGCTCGTAGCTCCTGACTTGTCCGCGGACGGTTCCGTTCCGGACTTGCCGGCTGGCGTGCCCGAAGGTTTCGCTGGTATCGTGGCGTGCGCGCGCTGCTTCACCATGGCAAGTACCTCGGGTGCGTAGCGCTCGCTGAACACCGCCTCGATTGCCGCCTGCGCGCGCGGATTCGACGCGTCGACCGGGCCAGGATCCTCCCCCGGTATCAGCTCCAGCCCCATGCGGGCAACGACGTCGTTGCGCACCGCGAGTGATTTCAGCGCCGCTGTGTCTGCCTCGGCAGCCTGTGTCGGCGGCACGATCAGCGTCAGTGTCGGCCGCTCCTTCATCGCACGTGCGACGGTAGCCAGCTTCTCGCGCTCGGGCGGGCCGAGCACGGCGCTGCCGGGTTCAAAGTCAATCCTGTCCAGTTGGCTATCACTGCCGGCACCGAAAAGCGCGCCAAGCGCCTGGAACGGCGCCGTGATGATGCCTGTAATCAGATTGCCGAAGGCTTTGCCGATCACTGCACCGTAGCCGAATTCTGGATCATTGAGATCGCCGCTGACCGGCAAGTCGATGTCGATCACACCCTGCGAGTCACTCAGGATGGCGATCGCCAGGTCTAGCGGCAGGTCCGCCGCGCCAGGGCTATCGACCTTCTCGCCAAGCTTCACCTGCTTGAGAACGATCTTGTTTTGGCCAAGCAGCTTGCTGTCCTTGACCTTGTACTGCAGATCCAGCGCCAGCTGTCCGCCCTCGATCCGACGACCGGCGAACTTGATGACGTAGGGCGACAGCGAACTCATCGTCAGATTGCGGAAGGTCATCTCGATGTCGGTCAGCTTCTCGGGACCAAAAACGTTGATCTGTCCGCGAATTTTCGCCGAACCGTACTTGTCGACACGCGCGTCGAGCTGCACCTTGGTGCTGCGCTTCGGATCGGTCCCCAGACCGGTGATCACACCCTTCAGTTCGTGCATGCGCGTACCGAACTGTGGTCGCAAACTCAGGTCGGCAAACTCGAGCACTCCCTGGGAAATGCGAACGCGGGCTACCGTGACCGGGAACGGGTCATCGGCTGCTTCGAGCGCTTCGTCATCGTTGCCTGCTTTGGCTCCCGCCGCTCCCGCCGCTCCCGCCGCTCCCTCTTCATCCTTGGTCTTTTTCAGCACATCGGTCAGATTTACCGAGTGATCCTCGGCAATGATCAGACGACCGACCGGCTTCACCAGCCGCAATTCGCCGATGTCCAAACCGTTCGGTTCGACGGTCAACAAAAGGTCGTCGGTCGCCAGAGTGTCCCAGGCGAAGAACGGCCGCTTGGGCTCGATCTCTTCAATTTCCAGCCCATCGACCGCGAAGCCGCCTTTGTAGGCCAACCGGGCACCGGCCGCGCGGTCGCCGTAGCGCAAGCGCCCGGCGCCGGACACCGTACCGGAGGCCACAGTTAGCTCGGCAACTTCCGACAGCAGGGGCTGAACCGGCGCCAGTGCGATGGCGGCGAGCTTGAGCTGCAGGTCCGACATGCCATTGTCTGCGCGAACCGTGCCCTTGGCCTCGATTTCGCCGCCGCTGACAACCTTGGCCTTGAAGTCGACCTGCATTGGAGTGGTGACACCGGTTGCAAAACCTGCGATGTGCGCACGAATCGCCTCGAGACCGACGACTAGCGGCGGCCCGCCACGCCGATCCTCGAAGCCGAGCGCGAAACTGTCGACCTCGGTCGATTTCACGGCCACTCGCCAGGCTGCTTCTGCGGACTCAGCAGACTCAGCAGACTCAGCAGACTCGACGGGCTTCTCCGGCGCCGCTGCCGCCGCCACCGCCGCTGCTTCGCGGGTCACGGTGAGCCCGTTGAACCGCCCCTCAGCGTCCAGCCAGGTTTTCGCTGCGCCGTTGGCAAGCGCAACGCTGTCGGCGGTAAGCACCCTGTCTTTCAAGCGCAGCGCGCCGCCCGAAACGTTCGCCCGGCCAACCCGCAGCATTTCGGTCGCCGCGTCGGTGGGGCTGTGAAGAACGGCATCCGTAAGCGCCATGCTCAGGCCGTCGCCGCTGACGTCAAGCGGTCCGTCGGGCAGCGCCAGTGCCAGGGACTTGGCGCCAAGCGTCGCGGCCGCAATCCGCGCGATTTCAAACGATGCACCCTGCGCGATGACGCCAACATCTGTCAGTTTCAGCGCCACGTCGTCAAAATGCAGGTCCAGGCCGGACGAGGTGCTCGCGCCGGACGATCTACTGACAAGCGCAAGTGCAATGGCGCGCACGTCTAGCACCGCGTCCTGCCATGCGATGCGATCGGCGCCTTGCCGCGCAGCAAGATCGACGACAGTTACCTGCGCCGCCTCCGCCTCGATGCGGGTCGCCGCATTGGTCTCCGCCAGCGACAGCTTCTCGCCGTTGATCACCAGCTTGCCCAGATCGACGCCGTCCGCACCACGCTGCGCTTTCAGCCCCGCGAAGCTGCCGTGTGGTTTTTCGATGGCCACATCCAGACGACCAGCGGCAATGTCGACGGCAATCTGCCCAGCGGAAAGCAAGCCATCGGGAACCGCCAGCGTGGCCGCCTGCGAAGCCGCGCCGCTCTTCAGGCGAGTGCCGGTCAGAAACAGCTTCGGCTGAAACAGCTTGAGGCGAGTCCCGGCCGTGCCGAACTCGGCCGACGGAGCGGTCTCGAAGCCGAGCACGCCAACGTCGAAAGCCAGCGTCTGAGCGGTGTCCGAGAAGCCGAACTTGATTTCCGAGATTTCAGCGCGGGTGACCGCGATTCGCCATACTCCTGGCACAGTTACCGCAGGCGCATCAGCAACTGGCACGACAGGTGCAGCAGCGGCGGTATCCGCTTGGGTTGCGACGGCATCCGCTGCGGGCAATGCGGGCTGCGCAGGCTTGGCCGTGACGCGCAAGAGCTTTTCCCAGTTAAGCTTGCCGTCGTCATCGAAAGCGACGGCGACGCTGCCTTTCGCCAGCCGGAAACCAGAAAAACTTGCATCGCGCGCAGCCAGGTCGACGCGACCCTGCTGCAGCGATAGAGTCTCGGCCGCCAGCAGCGGCGAAGCGGCGCCGTTCGCGCTGAGAGATAGCGCTGCAATAGCAAGATCGACCTCTTGAACGACACCCGAGAGCGTGCCACCGGCATCGACTGCAAGATCGAAGCTGGCGGTCAAATCGACTCGTCCTGCCGGAGTATCGATCGCCAGCAGTCGCGGCAGACTCCTGACCAGTGTCTTTACCTGCAGCCTGCTCAGCGTCAGCCGCCCTTTCGAGGTGATCGGGTTCAGCTCCAGTTCGCCGTTCGTTTCTATAGCTTCACCATTCGCCGTGCGTGCCGACAGACGGTAACTTGCCACCTGTTCGGGCAGGCTGGAGAGATTGTCGATCTCGACCGATAGCGGCTCGATCTTTGCCACCAGCAGCTTGTCGTACGGGTCGTCGTGAAACTCGTCGTGAAACTCGTCGGAAAAATCGAGACGACCATCGGTCAAGGCAAGGCGTTGCACGATGAAGCGCGGCAGGCCCTCGTCTTCTTTTACGGGGTCACTCTTGGGCAGAAGTTCGAGCAAGGTGGCGAAGTTGTGGCGACCCGCCTTATCGAAAGAGAAATTCACCACTGGCGCCTCCAGCCTGGCTTCGGCGAAGGTCCACGCGCGATCGATGACACCGCGCAATTCGAAATCGACCAGCAGGTGTTTGAAGCCCAGCATCGGCCGGCCTTCGGGGTCCGACAGAGCGAGATCGTCGACTTCGAATCGGAACAGCAGTGGATTGAAGCGTACCTTGCCGACGCTGATCGCGTGGCCGAGTTGCTCTGGCACCTGCTTCTCGACCTGCCACTTGATGAGCGCCGGCAAGGCGAAGAATCCGCCAAGCAGATACAGCGCGATGAGAACCACGCCGATGATGACCGGCTTCCTGGTAATGATCGTTCGCAGCCTGCTGAGCAGGATCGGGGACTTCACGGCAAAGACGATGACTGGCCTCCATGGTAAGTAAGTAAACGCTGCCGGCGCTGAAAGGACACGCTGTGGTGGCAGGCGACGGCTGTACGCCAGAAACTTCATCGGGCCCGAGGGATAGCCCGCTCCGACAAGGCTAACACGACACTAGTTCCGGCTGTGTTCGACCACGTGCTCCTGCAAAGCTTTGTGTGGGATGTCTTCGGCCAGCAGCAGCTTGAGCCAGTCCAGCAACTCGGGGGTCGATGCTTGCTTTTTCAATCCCGAGATTTAGCGCAACTCGAAAAAAGACTTCAAGTGCCTCGCGCAGCAGGTTCTTCTTCAGCCCGGGGAAATACACATCGACGATCTTGACCATCGTTTCCTTGTCTGGAAACTTGATCCCTGCGGGAGGGATGGGCTGAGGGTCACAGACGCTAAACTTATCATTGCGGCCAATATGCCGTACCTGAGTGCGGTTTCCGGAATTAAAGCGATTTCACTTCCGGCTAGCGGTTTTACGGCATCCACCGGTTAAAATACGGGTCTTCTGGAATCAAGGACAGTGCCGTGAGCAACGCCCCGAAAGATACCTCTGCCGTCGCCCCGGCGACCAATTTCATTCGCAACATCATCGATGCCGATCTGGCTGCCGGCAAGCACGCCCAGCGTCACTGGTCCGGCCAGCCCGGCCTCGGCGCCCAGCAGATGGCCGGAGCGCCCGATCCGGCGAAAATCCGCACACGCTTCCCGCCGGAGCCGAACGGCTATCTGCACTTTGGCCATGCCAAGTCGATCTGCCTGAACTTCGGTCTGGCGCGCGACTACGCTGGCCGCTGCCACCTGCGCTTTGACGACACCAATCCGGAGAAGGAAGAAAAGGAATATGTCGATTCGATTATCGACTCGGTGCGCTGGCTCGGTTTCTCGTGGCAGGACGAAGGCGAGAACAATCTCTATTACGCCTCCGACTACTTCGACTGGATGGTGGCCTGCGCCGAGTACCTGATCGCCTCGGGCAACGCCTACGTCGACAGCCACAGCGCCGACGAGATGCGCGCCAATCGCGGTACGCTGACTCAGGCCGGCACCGATTCGCCGTTCCGCGAGCGCAGTATCGAAGAGAACATGAACCTCTTCAAGCGCATGCAGGCCGGCGAGTTCCCCGACGGCGCCCACATCCTGCGCGCCAAGATCGACATGGCCTCACCGAACATCAACCTGCGCGATCCGGCCATCTATCGAATCCGCCACGCCACACACCACAACACCGGCGCCAAATGGTGCGTTTACCCGATGTACACCTTTGCGCACCCGATTGAAGACGCGCTGGAAAACATCACGCACTCGATCTGCACGCTGGAGTTCGAGGATCAGCGCCCCTTCTACGAGTGGCTGCTGGAGCGTCTGGCCGAAGGCAATCTGTTTCAGCGTCCGCTACCGCAGCAGATCGAGTTTTCGCGCCTCAACCTGTCCTACGTCATTCTTTCCAAGCGCAAGCTGATCCAGCTCGTCGAGGAAAAACACGTCAGCGGCTGGGATGACCCGCGCATGCCGACGCTGGTCGGTGCCCGTCGCCGTGGCTACACGCCCGAAGGCTTCCAGCTTTTTGCCGATCGCATCGGCGTTTCGAAATCCGATTCGCTGATCGACTATGTGCTGTTCGAGGACTGCATGCGCGAAGTTCTGAACGAAGCGGCCGAGCGCCGCATCGCCGTACTCGACCCGCTCAGGCTGATCGTCGACAATTACCCGGAAGGGCAGAGCGAGGATTGTTTCGCACCGAACCACCCGCTCAAGCCCGAACTCGGCAAGCGCGCCATGCCCTTTGGCCGCGAACTGTGGATCGAGCGCGAGGACTTCATGGAGGTGCCGAGCAAAGGCTACCGCCGCCTCTTTCCCGGCAATACGGCCCGCCTGCGCCACGGCTTCGTGGTCAAATGTACCGGCTGCGACAAGGACGCCAACGGCAATGTCATTGCCGTGCATTGCGAATACCTTGCCGATTCCAAGAGCGGCACCCCCGGCTCCGACAACTACAAGGTCAAGGGCAATCTGCACTGGGTTTCAGTAGCGCACGGTTATGCCGCCGAAGTGCGACTCTATGATCGTCTGTTCGCCCATCCCGCGCCCGGCAGCTACCGCGAAGGTGACCGCATCGATGTTGAACGCGACTTTCTCGACGACCTGAATACCGGCAGCGTGCAGGTGATCAGCGCCTGGCTCGAACCCTCGCTCAGGCAGGCCAGAGCGGAAGACCGTTTCCAGTTCGAGCGGCACGGCTACTTCGTCGCCGACCGTTTCGACTCGAAGGATGGCGCGCCGGTCTTCAACCGCACGGTGACGCTGAAGGATTCGTGGACGAAGTCGGGGAATTGACCACCGGAGCCGCTCGCACCGCCAGCGTGAAGCGGCGCAGATCGTCGAGCAATGGAACTCTGCGGGCATGTTCCGAGTACGGATAAAGAAACGCATAATAAGCCGTCACACCGGCGAAAGCCGGTGTCCAGCGCCTTGATTTTCTGGATTCCGGCTTGCGCCGGAATGACGGTTTTACGCTCGCTCAGCGGCTCAACAAGCCTTAGGAATTCCGATGACCTTCATCCAATCGCTCAACGCTGCCTGGACAAACAACAACTCGCTGCTCTGCGTCGGCATTGATCCCGACCCGACAAAATTTCCCGCTCATCTCAAGGGTCGGGCGGACGCCATCTACGAATTCTGCAAGGGCATTGCCGACGCTACGGCTGACCTCGTCTGCTGCTTCAAACCTCAGATCGCCTACTTTGCAGCGCAGCGCGCCGAAGATCAGCTCGAAGCCCTGATCGCCCACATCCACGCCACTCACCCCGGCATCCCGGTGATTCTCGACGCCAAGCGCGGCGACATCGGCAGCACCGCCGAACAATACGCCGTCGAAATCTTCGAGCGCTACCAGGCCGACGCCATCACGGTCAATCCCTACATGGGCCGCGACTCGGTCGACCCCTATCTGACCTACCCGGACAAGGGCGTCATCCTGCTTTGCCGCACCTCCAACCCCGGTGGCAGCGACCTGCAATTTCTCGAAGTCGGCACGGCGCAGCACCCCGAAAAACTCTACGAGCGTGTCGCCCGGCTCGTCGCCAGCGAATGGAACAGCACCGGTCAGTGCGCGCTCGTCGTCGGTGCCACCTTTCCCGCCGAGATCGCCCGCGTGCGCGAGATCGTCGGCGACCTGCCGCTGCTGGTGCCCGGCATCGGCGCGCAAGGCGGCGACGTCGAAGCCACCGTTCAGGCCGGTCGCACAGCACGCGGCACGGGCCTGATGATCAATTCGTCGCGCGCCATCCTCTACGCCGGAGCCAGGGAAAATTCCGGTGAGGACTACGCCGATGCCGCCCGCCGCGTCGCGCAGGAAACCCGCGACACGATCAACCGCTATCGCTGACCGGCTCTGCCCTCGGCCCCCCCCCCCCGGGCGCGGCCCCCCCGGGGGGGCCCCCCCCCCCCCCCCCCCCCCGCGGGGGGGGAAACCCCCCCGCCGCGGGGGGGGGGGGGGGAAAACCCCCCCCCCGGCGGGGGGGGGGGGGGGGGGGGCCAAGCCCGGCCCCGCGGGGGGGGGGGGGGCCGGGGGGCGCCCCCGGCTGCGGTTCCCCGGCCCGCCGGGGGGCCCCGCCCCCCCGCCCCAGCCCCCGCCCCCCCCCCCCGGGCGGCCGGCGCGCGGCCCACCCCCCCCGGCGG
Source organism: Candidatus Propionivibrio dominans (assembly GCA_016709335.1). GTDB lineage: Bacteria > Pseudomonadota > Gammaproteobacteria > Burkholderiales > Rhodocyclaceae > Propionivibrio > Propionivibrio dominans. Next base: position 38,221 of record JADJNC010000028.1, read on the forward strand.
GGGGGGCGGCACACCCCCCTCCGCGGGGGGGGGGGGGGGGAGGGGCGCCCCCCCCCCCGCCCTGGCGGCGCGGGCGCGGCCCCCGGGGGCGGCCGGGGTCCAGGCTCAATCCGGTGTAGCCGGAATTTGCCCTGGACAGCACGTCAATTCGCACGTCAATTTGACATTTTGCGTTTGCGACGGCGGGCGCTAGACTGCCGGCATGCACGAAGAACTGAGCGATGAGCGGCTGATGCTGGCCTACCGCGACGGCGACGCGAGGGCTTTCGAAAGCCTTTATCGGCGCTATCGCGGCTCGCTGCATCGCTATCTTGCCCATCAGTGCGGCAGCCAGGCGTTTGCCGAAGAGCTTTACCAGGAGGTCTGGATCAAGGTGGTCAATGCCCGTGCCGAATATGAACCCCTGGCCAAATTCTCGACCTGGATCTTTCGCATCGCTCACCATCGGCTGATCGATCACTACCGGGAAAATGCCCCTGAAATTGCAACACGCTACGAAAAGGCCAATTCCGGGAACGACGCGGACGGCGAGGACATCATCGGCAACCAGGCGGCTCCGCTTGACCAGACGCCGCAGGTGTTGCACGAGCGCAGGGCCACGGCGCAACGCATCGAACAGGCGCTGGCCGAACTGCCCGCCCCGCAGCGCGAAGCCTTTCTGCTGGCCGAGGAAGGCGGGCTGACGCTCGAAGAAATTGCCGCCGCAACGGCGAGCAGTCGCGAAACCAGCAAAAGCAGGCTACGCTATGCGCTGGGCAAACTACGCCATTCGCTGCAGGATCTGTTATGACCGAGCCGCGCCAGGATCTCCCGACCGACCCGCAAGTCTCCCGGCTTTACCGCGAGCATGCGCAAGCCGAGCCTTCCGATGCCATCGACCAGCGCATTCTTGCGCGCGCCCGGCAGGCCGTCACGGCTCGCTCGTCGGGAACGCGCAGCACCGGCTGGTGGTCGCGCTGGCGCATGCCGCTTACGCTGCTCACCACCGTCATGCTGACGGTCACGCTGACGCTGCTCGTCGAACGCCAGCCCGGCGATCTCTCAACGCAGCCCGGCGTCGAAAAGATTCGCTCAGAAAGTGTGCAGGACCGCGTCGAAACGCAGAGCAAGAAACAGGCTGAAGCCGCCGCGCCGGCCAGGACGATGCAGGCACCGGCGGCCCCGAGCGTCAAGGAAAGCAGGCCGCCGCACGCCGATAGCCGCGAACGCGATGCTTCGAGCGCTTCAAAAATCGCCGCAGAGCAGGCGCCGGCGGCCCCTGCTGCGGCCGACAAGGCTGAAAGCACAGCGCCCGCCGCAGCCAACGCCGCAAGTCAGGGCGCAAGCCGCGGTGAATTGCGTGCCGCACCCGAATTTTCCGCAGACCGCCCGACCGCCGCGCCGCTGGCAAAATCACGGGCCGACAGCACACGTACCCCGGAACTCTGGCTCGAAGAAATTCGCGCCTTGCGCAGCGCAGGAAAAAGCGAAGAAGCCGAACGTCAACTGCGCGAGTTCCGCCGCGCCCACCCCGATTACACGCTGCCTGAAGAATTTCGTAAGTGATTTAACCCCGTTTGAGCAAAGCTTGCGTTTACACGGTCACCTACTCACTCAAGGAGACCGTCATGAAAAAGTTTGCCACACTGCTTGCCCCCTTTTGCCTTGCCGCCTGCGTCGGCATTGTCGATGCCGGAACACTGGTCGACGTCAATGTCACCGATCGCACTACGGGAGAACAACTGGAAGTCTATCGCCATCAGGGCCGGCTCTACGTTGCCGGCAAACCGGGCAACCGCTATGCCGTCAGTTTGCGCAACAAGAGCGGTGGCCGTCTATTGACCGTGATTTCGGTCGATGGCGTCAACGCGCTGAACGGCCAGACCGCCGCCACCTCGCAATCGGGTTATGTGATTTCACCCTGGCAGGCCGCCGAGATCAGCGGCTGGCGCAAGAGCATGGACGACGTCGCGGCCTTTTACTTCACCAGCATCGCCGACAGCTACGCCGGGCGCACCGATCGCCCGCAGAACGTCGGAGTGATCGGCGTCGCCGTCTATCGCGAAGCCGAACCGCTGCCGCCCCCGGCGCAAGCCGCCTTCTCGGCCCGCGAGCGTGTCGATCAGGGCAGCGCCGACCGCGCTACGGGCAGCGAAGAGGCACAATCGAGACCCCAGGCCAATGCCCAGGCCAACGCTCCGGCCAGCGCCGCGCCGGAACGCAGCGAAGCGCTCAGCAAGAAGGCGGATGGCCGCCTGGGTACCGGCCATGGCGAACGCATCAGTGCGCCAACGCAGTACACCGAGTTCCGCCGCGCCAGCGATACACCGTCCGAAATCGTCACCATTTACTACAACAGTCGCGCCAACCTGCTTGCCCAGGGCGTCATTCCGCGCCCGCCGCACTACGGAAGAACGAACCCCGCGCCGAACCCCCTGTGGTGGGGGCGGGGGGGGGGGGGGGGGGGGGGGGGGGGGTCGGCGGCGGCTCTCCCCGGCCGCCGATTTTCCTGGGGCTGGCTTGATGCGTCGCGCTGGGGGGGGGGGGGGCGGCGGGCCCCGCGCGGCCCCCCCCCCCGCGGCCCCCCGGCCCGCCCCGGCGCCCCCCCCGGCCGCCGCGGGGGGCCCCCCCCCCGGGGGCCGCCCGTCGCCGGCCAGGGTCGAGGCCGGCCGGCCTGGACAAACCGCGTATAATTCGCGGTTTAGTCCATTCTGACCATCGCCAGCCATGCAGGAAAAATACCAGCCCCAGGAGATCGAACTCGCCGCACAGGCGCACTGGAACAAGACCGGTGCCGCACGCGCCATTGAGGATGTCAGCAAGCCCAAGTACTACTGTCTGTCGATGTTTCCCTACCCCTCGGGCAAGTTGCACATGGGGCATGTGCGCAACTACACGATCGGCGATGTGCTGGCGCGCTTCCACACGATGCTGGGCTTCAATGTCATGCAGCCGATGGGCTGGGACGCCTTCGGCATGCCGGCCGAGAATGCGGCGATCCAGAACAATGTGCCGCCGGCGCAATGGACTTACGCCAACATCGAGTACATGAAGGGGCAGCTCAAGCGGCTTGGTTTTGCCATCGACTGGGATCGCGAACTGGCCACCTGCAAGCCGGACTACTACCGCTGGGAGCAGTGGCTGTTTACCCGCCTCTATAAAAAAGGCCTGATCTACAAGCGCCTCGGCACGGTCAATTGGGACCCGGAAGACCAGACCGTGCTGGCCAACGAGCAGGTCATTGACGGGCGTGGCTGGCGTTCGGGCGCACTGATCGAGAAGCGCGAAATCCCGATGTACTGCATGAAGATTACCGCCTACGCCGACGAGCTGCTGGCCGACCTCGACCGGCTGGGTGGCTGGCCGGAACAGGTCAGGCTGATGCAGAAGAACTGGATCGGCAAGAGTTTCGGTTGCGATGTGGGCTTCCCCTACGATGTGGCGTCCGTCGGTAGCGAAGGCGTGCTCAAGGTGTACACCACGCGCCCCGATACGCTGATGGGAGCGACCTACGTTGCCGTGGCCGCCGAGCATGCGCTGGCCACGCAGGCGGCGGAGAACAATCCCGATCTGCGGGAATTCATCGAGGAATGCAAGCGCGGCGGTGTGGCCGAGGCCGACATGGCGACGATGGAGAAGAAGGGCATGCCGACCGGCCTCTTTGTCGTCCATCCGCTCAATGGCGAGAAGCTGCCGGTGTGGGTCGCCAACTACGTGCTGATGGGTTACGGCGAAGGCGCGGTGATGGCCGTTCCGGCACACGACGAGCGCGACTTTGCCTTTGCCACCAAATATGGGCTGGAGATCCGCATGGTGATTGGCTCTCCGGCCGGTGCCTATAATGCGGTCAGCGCACCCTGGAACGAGGCCTACGCTGAACCCGGTGTTTGCGTCAATTCCGGCAAGTACGATGGCCTTGATTTTCAGTCGGCGTTCGATGCGATTGCCGGCGATCTTGCGGCCCGGGGGCTCGGTGCCAAACGTACACAGTTCCGCCTGCGCGACTGGGGTATCTCGCGCCAGCGTTACTGGGGTTGCCCGATCCCGATCATTCATTGCGCCGATTGCGGCGACGTGCCGGTACCTGACGAGCAGTTGCCGGTGGTGTTGCCGGAGAACGTGACGGTCACCGGCGCCGGCAGTCCGCTGGCCCGGATGCCGGAGTTCTACGAATGCAGTTGCCCGAAGTGCGGCAAGCCAGCGCGCCGCGAGACCGACACGATGGATACCTTCGTCGAATCCTCGTGGTACTTCCTGCGCTTCTGCTGCCCGGACAACGATAGTGCGATGGTCGACGAGCGCGTCGCCTACTGGTGCAAGGGCGGCATCGACCAGTACATCGGCGGCATCGAGCACGCCATCCTGCATCTGCTCTACTCGCGTTTCTGGACCAAACTGATGCGCGATACCGGCCTGTTTGGCGAGGCCGGACTCGACGAACCCTTTGCCAATCTGCTGACGCAGGGCATGGTCGTTGCGCCGACCTTCTTTCGCCAGGATGCGAGCGGCAAGAAGGACTGGATCAACCCGGCCGATGTCGAATTCACCAGCGACGAGCGCGGGCGAATGCTCACCGCCACCTTGCGTGCCGACGGACTGCCGGTGCACGTTGGCGGCACCGAGAAAATGTCGAAGTCGAAGAATAATGGCGTCGACCCGCAGGCGCTGATCGACCAGTTTGGTGCCGACACGGCGCGCCTGTTCATCATGTTTGCCTCGCCACCGGATCAATCGCTTGAATGGTCCGACGCCGGGGTTGAAGGGGCTTTCCGCTTCCTCAAGCGCGTCTGGCGGATCGTCTTCGAGCATGTTTCCGGCGGTCTGCTTGTCGCCTGTACGGGCGGGGAGCTTTCGGCCGAACTGAAAACCTTCCGTCGCCAGTTGCATCAGGTGATCGGCAAGGTGACGGACGACTATGGCCGGCGCAAGCAGTTCAACACCGCCATCGCCGCCGTGATGGAATTGCTCAATGCCTATGCCCGGCTCGCCGAGGATTCGGCGAGCGCGCGTGCGCTCAGGCAGGAGACGCTGGAAGCCGTGGTGCTGATGCTCTATCCGATCGTGCCGCATGTCTGCGAAGCACTCTACGCCGAGCTCAGGCCCGGACAGATGGCGGGTGTCCAGCGCTTTCCGCAGGCCGATCCGGTGGCGCTGGTACAGGATGAAATCGAGCTGATGCTGCAGGTCAATGGCAAGCTGCGCGGCAGCCTGCGCGTTCCCGCAGGGGCCGACAGGGCCGCCATTGAAACGGTGGCGCTGGCTTGCGAGGTGGCCCAGAAGCATCTGGCAGGAAAAGCGCCCGGCAAGCTGATCGTCGTTCCGGGCCGGCTGGTCAATATCGTCGTCTGAAACCCGGAGGAATGCCGTGCTGCGCTCAACGCTTCGTTTAAACCTCTTTCTGTTGCTGATGACGGTCATTGCCGGCTGCGGCTTTCAGTTGCGCGGTTCCTATTCCCTGCCCTACGAGAGTATTTACCTGAGCGGTGCAGAATATTCGCTGATCAATGCCAGCTTGAAGCGCGCCATCCGGGCCTCGGGATCAACCCGCCTGGCCGATAACGCTGCGGACGCGCAAGCGACTTTCGTGCCGACAATGGAGGAGAAACTGCCGATCATTCTCGCGCTCTCCAGTGGCGGTCGCGTACGTGAAAAACGGCTGCGTTATCGCTTTGGCTACCGTATCATCGATAGCAAGGGTCGCGATCTGGTATTGCCCGGCATGGTTGAACTGAGCCGCGATCTGACGTATTCCGACTCGGACGTGCTGGCCAAGACCCAGGAAGAGGATCTGCTCTGGCGGGACATGGAGAACGATCTGGTGCAGCAGTTGATGCGCCGTCTGGCGGCCAGCAAGCCGGATTTTCAGGCGCCTGCGGAGTAGGGCCGCAATGCAGCTCAGAGGCGAGCAGCTTGCTGCCCACATTGAACGTGAGCTGAAGCCGGTTTACGTCGTCTACGGCGACGAACCCCTGCTGGTTATTGAAGCGGCCGATGCGATTCGTGCAGCGGCCCGCCACCAGGGTTTCGACGAACGTGAAGTGCTCACTGCACTTTCCGGATTCAACTGGATCGAATTGCACCACGCGGCAGGCAACAGGTCGCTGTTCGGGGGGCGCACGCTGATCGATCTGCGCATTCCGACAGGCAAGCCAGGGCGCGAGGGTAGCGCGGCACTCCAGGACTACTGCGCGAATCCGTCCCCTGATGTGCTTCTGCTGGTGACGCTCCCCGGCCTGGACTGGAGCGAGGAAAAGGCCCTCTGGCTGAAGGCTCTGGCCGAGGCCGGTGTCGCCGTCAAGCTGATTCCGCCCAATCTGGCTGATCTGCCGGCCTGGATTGCGGCTCGCCTGCGCCGCCAGCAGCAGAGCAGCGATAGCGAGGGTCTGCGTTTCATTGCCGAGCGTGTTGAGGGCAACCTGCTCGCTGCGCACCAGGAAATCCTCAAGCTTGCTTTGCTCTATCCAGCCGGAAAACTGACTTTGCAGCAGGTTCAGGAGGCGGTACTCAATGTCGCCCGTTACGACCTCGACGGTCTGCGTGAAGCACTCCTGGCCGGCGATGTGGCCCGTCTGACACGCACGCTGGACGGCTTGCAGCAGGAGGGCGAGGCGCCGCTTCTGGTGCTCTGGGCACTGACCGAAGAGGTGCGGGCGCTGGCACAGGTCAAGGCCGGGCTGAATGCACGCCAGTCACTCGACGTCTTGCTCAAGGAAGCGCGTGTATGGGGCGCGCGTCAGTCGCTGTTCAAGCGTGCCCTGCAGCGGATCGACGGGACCAGGGCCGATGCCGCGCTGGCGCATGCGGCAGGTATTGACCGGATGATCAAGGGCGCCGGGACGGGGGATGTGTGGGATGAGTTTCTGCGCCTCGGCCTGGATATTTGCGCCGGTGCGGGCTGAAAAGCGGAAAAGCTCTATTTTTGCTTGCCGATCGATTCGTCAGGAGCCAGATGCTCCCAGATGCATTCTTGGTTCAATTCGTCCTCATGGTTGAGTCCGTTGCAACATTTGCCGTGTACCAGACATTCCCCCTCGCTACAGTCATCAACGACGACCACCCGCAACTCGGAGTCGACCTTGCGTTCACCGTCCCAGTAGCTGCAGGTTCCACAAATTTTTATCTCGGCGGGGACGATCAGTTTTGGGCTCATAATGGGCAGTCTGTAACATTGAGTAACACTAAGAGTACAGTTTTTACCGATGGTTCCTGTAAGGTTTTTATTTGATGGTGGCTATAATCTGGTTTTGACCCTGCCCGGCCGGATTGAATTTGTTGAAATGCCTGTTTCCTTCAACCCCGGCACCCTATGATGCAACAATCTGCCATTCAAGCGGGCCGCCGGAAGACGGCAGCCGTCACTGCTCTTCCAGTAAGGCGAACGGAGTTTTGTCAGTCGCGCGCACGATTTTCACCTTGATCAAGCAAGGCAAGCATGGACATCCAGCATTATATGCAGCAGGTCGGTCGCCAGGCACGCGAAGCCTCGCGCGCCATCGCCCGCGCCGACAGCAAGGTCAAGAATGACGCCTTGCACACCATTGCCGCAGCCATCCGGCGCGAATCCGCCGCGCTGATCGCCGCCAACCAGGAAGATTTGGCGGCAGCCCGCGCTGCCGGCCTTGAACCGGCCATGCTCGACCGTCTGACACTCACCGGGGAAGGCGTCGCCGCCATGGCCGAGGGTGTCGAGCAGGTCGCCGCGCTGCCCGACCCGGTTGGCGAGATCAGCGAGTTGAAATTTCGTCCGAGCGGAATTCAGGTCGGCCGGATGCGCGTCCCCCTCGGCGTCATCGGCATCATTTACGAAGCGCGTCCCAACGTTACGGCCGATGCCGCTGCGCTGTGCCTGAAGTCGGGTAACGCCGCCATTTTGCGTGGCGGTTCCGAGGCCATCCGCAGCAACCGCGCCATCGCCGCGCTGGTTCACGAAGGGCTGGCCGCAGCCGGCCTGCCGGCCCTTGTCGTGCAGGTCGTCGACACCACCGATCGTGCCGCCGTCGGCCACCTGATTACCATGCGCGAGTACGTCGATGTGATCGTTCCGCGCGGTGGCAAGGGTCTGATTTCGCGGCTGCTGGCCGAATCGCGGGTGCCGATGATCCAGCATCTGGACGGCAACTGCCACATCTATATCGACGAGGATGCCGATGCCGACATGGCGCTGTCCATCGTCGACAACTCGAAAACGCAGCGCTACGGCACCTGCAACACCGCCGAATCGCTGCTCGTTGCGCGCTCCGTCGCCACCCGGCTGCTGCCGCCGATTGCCGCCATGCTCACAGCCAAGGGCGTCGAGATTCGTGGCTGTGCCGAAACGCAGGCTCTGGTAAAGGACGCCACGGCAGCGAGCGAGGAAGACTACGCCACGGAATTCCTGGCGCCGATCATCTCGGTCAAGGTGGTGTCCGGCCTTGGCGAGGCGATCGAGCACATCAATCGTTACGGATCGCATCACACCGAAACCATCGTCAGCGAGAACTACAGCAATGCAATGCGTTTCCTGCGCGAGGTCGATTCGGCGTCGGTCATGGTCAACGCCTCGACGCGTTTTGCCGATGGATTTGAATACGGACTGGGCGCTGAAATCGGCATCTCGACCGACAAGATTCATGCCCGCGGCCCGGTCGGGCTTGAAGGGCTGACCAGCCAGAAATGGATCGTTCTCGGCAATGGCCAGGTGCGTCGCTGAATCCCCGGGGGCATCAATCAAATCATGACAAAGGAGACAAAATGAAACAGCAAATGAAACAACTGATGATCGTGCTGGTCGCTCTGCTGGTCGTGAACCTTGCGCATGCGGTGGAGGTCGCCGGCGTCAGGTTCGATGACAGGAGCAAACTTGGCAACAGCGATATCGTGGTCAACGGGGCCGGACTGCGCAAGAAGGCCTTCTTCAAGGTCTATGCGATGGCGCTCTATCTGCCCGAGAAGCAGGGCGAGGCCGATGCGGTACTGTCGGCCAAAGGTGCGAAGCGGGTTTCCATCAGTCTGCTGCGCGATCTGTCGGCGCAGCAGTTTGTCGAAGCGCTGCAGGAAGGCGTCGCCAACAACCACTCTGAAGCCGAAATGGAGGCGCTCAAGGAAAGATTGAAGCTGTTCTCCGACGCCATGCTCTCGGTTGGCGAAGCGAAAACCGGCACCAGCGTCCTGATCGACTGGATCCCTGAAAGCGGGACTCGACTGAGCGTCAATGGTCAGGCCAAAGGCAAGGATATTGCCGGCGAGGATTTCTACAGGGCGCTGCTGAAAATCTGGCTGGGCAACAAGCCGGTGCAGGACGATCTCAAACAGGCGCTGCTCGGCAAGGCGTCCTGATCGACCCGCCATGCCACGGCACATCGGTCACGCGTATCAGGCCCTCGTTGCCGCGCCGGGCTTTTGCATCGGCGTGCGCTGCGACGATTACGAAATCCATGCGCTCGACTATCTAGAGCCGTGCGCCGAGGTTTTACCAAAGAACGCGCTGGCGACAGAAGCCGTACGCCAGTTGCGCGCTTATCTGGCCGACCCCGGGTTCAGTTTTGCTCTGCCGCTACGCCCGTCCGGAACGGCCTTTCAGCGTCGCGTCTGGGAGCAGATCGCTACCATTCCCACCCATCAGACGCGAACTTACGGCGAAGTGGCCAAAGCCCTGCACAACGCACCGCGCGCCGTCGGCCAGGCCTGTGGCGCCAACCCCTTCCCGCTCGTCGTTCCCTGTCATCGGGTCATTGCCACGGGCGGCGGCCTGGGCGGGTTTGCGCGGCACGGCGGCGGTTTCATGCTCGACGTCAAGCGCTGGCTGCTGGCGCATGAAGCTTGCTGAAGCCGAAGCGGATGATCGCGCAGAAATAGATGCCTTCTGCGACACCCTGTGGCTGGAAGACGGGCTGGCCAAGGCGTCGCTCGCCAGTTATCGCAGCGACCTGATTCATTTTTCGAACTGGCTGAACGAACAGAAGCTCGCCCCGCTATGCAAGGCCGACGAACTGGCCCTGCTGCGCTTTGTCGCCACGCTCTCGAAAACGCTGCGCGCCACATCGCAGGCGCGTTACATTTCGACCTTGCGGCGCTTCTACCGTTACCTGCTGGCGCGCGGCCGCATCGGCGCCGACCCGACGCTGAAGATTTCCATGCCGGTCAAGCCCTCGCGTCTGCCCAAGGTGCTTTCCGAAGCGCAGGTTGAATCCCTGCTGGCGGCGCCGCCGAGCACTACGACGCTCGGCCAGCGCGACCGCGCCATGCTCGAAACGCTGTATGCCACCGGTCTGCGCGTATCCGAACTGGTCGGGCTGAAGCTGCACGAAGTGAATTTCGACATGGGCGTGGTACGGGTGTTCGGCAAGGGCAGCAAGGAACGTCTGGTGCCGCTCGGCGAGGAAGCCATCGACTGGATGCGCCGCTATCTTGCCGAGGCCCGACCGGAGCTGCTCGACAAACGGCAAAGCAATGATCTGTTTGTCACGGCGCGGGGATCGGCGATGACGCGCCAGGCCTTCTGGCAACTGATCAAGCGCTATGCCGTGTTGTCGGGAATGGATCCCGCCCGGCTGTCTCCGCATGTCCTCCGCCACGCCTTTGCCACGCATCTGCTCAATCACGGCGCCGATTTGCGAGTGGTGCAGTTACTGCTCGGGCACTCGGATATTTCGACCACGCAGATTTATACGCACATTGCCCGCGAACGGCTCAAATCGCTGCATGCCCAGCACCACCCGCGTGGCTGAAGCCTGAACTCAAGCGCTCTGTTATGCTTGGGCCGTCAAGTCATGCTCCTGGAGAAAATCATGAGATCGGAAAACGCCCCCGAAACGCCAGCGACAAATTTTCTGCATCGGCACGGCATTGCCCACTCCACTCATCTTTATGACTACGAAGAGCACGGCGGCACAAAAATATCGTCGCGCGAACTCAATGTCGACGAACATGCTGTTGTCAAGACGCTGGTGATGCAGGACGAAACAGCAAAACCACTGATCGTATTGATGCATGGCGATTGCAAGGTATCGACCAAGGAACTGGCCCGACAGATCGGCTGCAAGAAGGTCGAACCATGCAAGCCGGAAGTCGCCCATCGGCATACCGGTTATCTGGTCGGTGGGACCAGCCCCTTCGCTACCAAAAAGAAAATGCCGATCTGCATCGAGAAAAGCATCCTCGATTTGCCGCTGATCTACATCAACGGCGGTCGACGCGGCTTTCTCGTCGGCGTGCATCCGCACGACCTGCTGCGTGCGCTGTCGCCCACTATTGTTGAAGTTGCCTTAAAAAACTGAAATCAGGTCGATTTGACGTGTTCGCCGCGTTCGCCGCGTTCTATAACGACGCCGACGCGACGTACGCCAGGCATCATGCCGAGTTTGGCAATCGAGACGCGCACCCAGGTGGCGCCGAAGTCGTCGAGCAGAAGCCTGGCCACATACTCGGCAAGCTTCTCCAGCAGATTGAAATGCTGTGCGGCCAGTTCGGCGCGCAGGCGTTCGACGACCTTGGCGTAATCGATGGTGTCACCGATATCGTCACTGGCTCCGGCACTGGTCGTCACGGTGCCGATCTGCAAGGACATCTCGACCGTCTGCGGCATGGCCTTCTCACGCGGATAAATGCCGATCAGTGTGGAGACACGAAGCTCGTCGATAAAGATGATGTCCATGCGGCAGTCTGTCCGGTCGGTGTAAAATCGTCGGCGGGCGGAAGCGCCGAGCCTGCTAGTGTGCGCATTCTAACCGCTAACCCAGCCCACCTTCGAGTTTCCGGGATTCATCCATGTCCACTGTCCTGATCGCCCTGTCAGCCCTCGTAATGGCCTATCTTTTGGGCTCCGTTCCTTTTGCCGTGGTCAGCAGCCGCCTTTTCGGGCTGGCCGATCCGCGCAGTTACGGGTCGAAGAATCCGGGAGCGACCAACGTGCTGCGTAGCGGCCACAAGGGCGCCGCCGCAATGACCTTGCTCGGCGATCTGAGCAAGGGCTGGCTGGCGGTTTTTCTGGCGCGCACGTACGGTGCGGCATTCGGCTTTGGCGAGGGCTTCGTCGGACTTGTCGCGCTGGCGGTCTTCTTCGGACACCTGTACCCGGTGTTCCTGAAATTCAAGGGCGGTAAAGGCGTGGCCACCGCCGCCGGGGTGTTGTTGGCCCTGGACCCCTGGCTGGGTTTGGCAACGTTCGCCACCTGGCTGTTCGTTTTCCTCATGCTGCGCTACTCGTCGCTGGCGGCGCTGGTGGCCGCGGCGGCGGCACCGCTATTTGCATTTTTTCTCTGGGGCAGCGATGTCCTGTTGCCGGCCGTCGGCATCATGGCCATGGCCTTGATCGGCAAACACTGGCAAAACCTGCAACGCCTGATGGCGGGAACCGAGCCGAAGACCGGCGCCGGTAAAAAAGCCTGATCAGGCCATCAACTCAGCCAGCGGCCAGCGGGCCCGCACGGCGAAAGGCGCCGGCCGGCTTGAGCGCAGCGCCGGATTGCATGCGGAGAGCACCGGCCAGCGCAATCATCGCTCCGTTATCGGTACAGAACTCGAATTCGGGGTAATAGACCGAAATTCCGGCATTGGCCGCCTGCGCATCCAGCTGTCGCCGCAGTTCGCGGTTGGCTCCAACGCCACCGGCCACAACCAGCCGCTCAAGACCACTTTCCTTCATGGCGCGCATCGACTTCTTGACCAGCACCTCGACGATCGCTTCCTGAAAACCCCCGTGCGATGTCGGCGCGCTGTTGCGCGTCGGGTGATCCAATGACGCGCACTTTGGTCAGTACGGCCGTTTTCAGGCCGCTGAAGCTGAAGTTCAGATCGCCCGAGTGCAGCATCGGGCGTGGCAGTTTTACCGCATCCGCGTGTCCGTGCTCGGCCAGTTCAGCCAGTGCCGGGCCACCGGGGTAGGGCAGGCCAAGCAATTTGGCGGTTTTGTCAAACGCTTCGCCGGCGGCATCGTCCAGGGTTTCACCGAGTAGCTGGTACTGGCCAACGCCGCTAACCCGCATCAACTGGCTGTGTCCACCCGAGACCAGCAGGGCAATGAAGGGAAAGGCCGGTGGCCGGCGGGAAAGCAGCGGCGAGAGCAAATGGCCTTCAAGATGATGTACCGGAACGCTCGGGATGCCGAGCGAGCAAGCCAGCCCCTCGGCAAACGCAGCACCGACCAGCAGGGCGCCCGCCAGCCCGGGGCCTTGCGTGTAGGCGATCGCGTCAAGCGCCTTGAGCGAGCGCCCGCTATCAGCCAGGACCTTGCGCAGTAAGGGCACAACACGCCGGATATGGTCGCGTGAGGCAAGTTCGGGGACTACCCCGCCATACTCCTGATGCATCAGAACCTGCGAATGCAGGGCGTGGGCAAGCAGAACGCCGCCGGCGTCGGTGTCGTAAAGCGCAATCCCCGTTTCGTCGCAGGAGGATTCAATTCCAAGAATCAGCATGGGCGGCATTCTAACAGCGCCGGCGGACTCCAGTTGAAGCAGGCAATAAAGCGCTTGGTGTTTTCACCCGGCTTTGTTTATAATGCGCGGCTTAATTGTAATCTGACGATTCTTGAAATTAGGAAAGAGTTAATGCCTGCCATTCGCCTGAAGGAAAATGAGCCGTTCGAAGTAGCGATTCGCCGTTTCAAGCGCACCGTTGAAAAAACAGGTCTGTTGACCGAGCTGCGTGCCCGCGAGTTCTACGAGAAGCCCACTGCCGAGCGCAAGCGCAAACTGGCCGCCGCGGTCAAGCGCCATCACAAGCGCATGCGCAGCCAGACCCTGCCGCCAAAGCTTTTTTAATACCGGATTGCAGATTGCCGATCAGCCGCCCGTTTCACGATGGGCGGCTTTTGGCATTTATGGCCTGCCGCCGGCCTGAAGTCCGCCCACCCGCCGCACCACAAGGAGACTCCCGATGACCCTGAAAGAGCGCATCACCGAAGACATGAAGTCCGCCATGCGCGCCGGCGAAACGGGAAAGCGCGACGCCATCCGCCTTCTGCTGGCGGCGATCAAGCAGAAGGAAGTCGACGAGCGCATTGCACTCGACGATACGGCGGTCTTTGCCGTCATCGACAAGATGCTCAAACAGCGTCGTGATTCGATCACCCAGTACGAAGCCGCCGGACGCCAGGATCTGGCCGACGCCGAAAAATTCGAGGCCGAACTGC
>JADJNC010000029.1 GCA_016709335.1 Candidatus Propionivibrio dominans
GAACCCGCCCTCGAAGTTGTAGTTGACGAAGGGCTGGATCAGGCCGTTGTTGTACGAACCGCCCTGCTGGTTGCTGGAGAGCGACCAGATGTTGTTGGCCAGGACGCCATAGACCCAGGGATCGCCCTTTTCGAGGTGCAGGACGACGACCGATGGCCCCAGTCCCCAGTTCTTGTTGCCCAGTTCCGAGTTGCTGTTGGTCGGCAACTGGAGTACCGGGCCAGCACCCCAGATCCAGTGCCCCGGAACGGCCGGCGACAGGAAAGCCGTGAACACGGTGTCGCCGATGCCGTTGGTACGATCGTCGCCAGGGTAGAGCGAGGGATTCGAGATCACCGGTACGATGGTGCGCGTGATGATGTTCCACTCGCTGTTCACCGAGATCGGGATCACCGGCTGGATGTTGAGGACGTTCTGCGTTCCCTCCCTGGGGCCGAAGTTGAGGTTGGTGTTGTTCTGGAAGGGCAGGCTGATCAGGTTGCCGACCGGGTTCTGCGCCAGCTTGGCGAGTTCTTCGGCGCTCATTTCGGCGAAGGCGGGGCCGGCGGTAAAGAGTGCTGCGCTAGATACCGCTAAAGCACGCAGTTTGGTCCTGGTGGTCATCATCATTGAAATCTCCTGGAACATGAACTACAACCCGCTGCGACATGGATAATTTGTTCTTGCGCTAATTGGATTGCCGTGGCCCTGGTTTCCTTCGGCGTCATTCCGGGCTTGACCCGGAATCCAGTTCGTTTATCAAACTTGTTCTTTTAACATCTTGATCAGGTTACGAATCTGGATTCCGGCGTTCGCCGGAATGACATTGGTCTGTTAGAACAAATTTGCCCTGAAATAACTTGCCTGTCCGCTTGACACCCTGCCTAGTTGCGCGGCGACGCCAGGCTCTCCAGCTCGTTCAGACGTTTCATCGCCTGCATCGCCTTCAGCGAGTCGTAGTTGATGCCGGCCGCGTTGAGGCTGCTGCCCTGCTGGAACGGATACTCGGGCAAGGACTTCAGGAACCCGCCAAGTTTCTGTTGCACCGGAACGAACAGCCAGATGTTGTCGGCATACCAGCGCAGGTACAGCCCGGACTCGTGCGGCGCTTTCTCGTAGGGGTCGGCGCGCAGATTGATGATCACCGGCCAGCCGGGAACGTCGCGCACTGCGGTAGCGATGTTGCCGTTGGTGACCGCGAAGTGCACCTTCCAGTCGTTCCAGCGCACGGCATTCAGCTCGCCGCCCTGGCCAAAATAGAAGATCTCCTCGCGCGGACCCTTCTTCGTCTCGCCCCTGAAGTAGGGCAGGAAGTTGTAGCCGTCGAGGTGCACCTTCCAGGTCTTGCCGCCGGCCGTATAGCCGTTCTTGGCTTTCTCAACGATGTTCGGTTCGCCCGCAGCGGCCAGGAAGGTCGGCAGCCAGTCTTCCTGCGAGAAGATGTCGTTGACGATGGTGCCCGGCTTGATCGTTCCCGGCCAGCGCACGAGCATCGGCACGCGGAAGCCACCTTCCCAGGTGGTGCCCTTCTCGCCGTGGAACGGCGTCGTTCCGCCATCGGGCCAGGTGCCGGTCTCGGCGCCGTTGTCGGTGCCATACACCACGATGGTGTTGTCGGCGATGCCCAGATCGTCGAGCTGCTTGAGTACGGCGCCGACCATGTCGTCGTGCTCGACCATGCCGTCGGGGTAGAGGCCGATGCCGGTGCGGCCCTCGGCCGACTTCTTCAGGCGCGTCCACACGTGCATGCGCGTGGTGTTAAACCACACGAAGAAGGGCTTGCCGCTCTTCGCCGCATCGGCGACGAACTTCTGCTCGGCGGCGAAGATTTCTTCGTCGATCGTCTCCATGCGCTTGCGCGTCAGCGCACCGGTGTCGGTGATCGTCTGCCCGCCCTTGCCGTCGCTGAAGGTGTGCAGCACGCCGCGCGGGCCGAACTGCTTGCGGAACGCGGGGTCCTTCGGGTAGTAGTAGGTTTCGGGTTCTTCCTCGGCGTTCAGGTGGTACAGGTTGCCGAGGAATTCGTCGAAACCGTTTACCGTCGGCAGGTGGTTGTCGCGGTCGCCGAGATGGTTCTTGCCAAACTGGCCATTGACGTAGCCTTGCTGTTTGAGCAAGGTGGCGATGGTCGGCGACCAGGCGGGTATGCCCTGCGGCGAGCCCGGCATGCCAATGGTCAGCAGGCCGGTACGGAACGGATGCTGGCCGAGAATGAACGACGCGCGCCCGGCGGTGCAGCTTTGCTGTGCGTAGGCGTCGGTGAAGATCGCGCCTTCGCGCGCGATGCGGTCGATGTTCGGCGTCTGGTAGCCCATCACGCCGAGGTTGTAGGCGCTGATGTTGGAAATGCCGATGTCGTCACCCCAGATGACGAGGATGTTGGGCTTCCTGGCCGGAGCCTGGGCCAGGGCCGTCGACGCCAGGCCCAGCGCCAGTGCCGTAGCAGCGATCAGGGTGGCAATGATGTGTTTCATTTTCATCGGTCATTCTCCGGAGTGATGATTGGATTTCAGAAGCTATAAGCCGTTACGACAAAACCAGTGTTTGACCCCGTCATTCCTGGTCAAGCCCGGAATGACGGAGTTTTCCAGTCTATCTGTTTCAGGATGACAGCCTGCGGGCGGCCGATTTTAACCTGCCTGTATTACTCGAATGTGAAAATCTTCTTCCAGTCGTCCTTCATGCTGATCACCGTCCACCCCTGTTTCTTCGCCTCGTCGTACAGCGCCTGCGTAAAAGCGCCGACCTTGGTCGCCGGCAGGCCCTGCGCCGGGCCGTAAGCGTATTCGCGCCTGGCATCGTCGTGCAGTACCAGCATCGCGAGGCGTGCGCCGTCCCCGGCCTGGGTATATTCGAGCATCTGCTGGTCGCCGGTCGAGTTGCCGACCGCCATCGTCGGACGACGCCCGATCATCAGGTGGATGCCTTCAGGTTTGCCGGCGTTGTTGTCGTTGAGCAGCAGCCTGGGTTCCTTGGTCAGGTAGGGCTTTCCGTCCTTGGCGTAGCCGTACTTCGTCCCGCCGGCGGTGCCGATCACCTGCTCGGGCGGTATGCCATAGACCTTGTCGGAATATTGGCGTACGAAGTCCTGGCCGCCGCCGGTGACGATCCAGGTCTTGTAGCCGCTGGCGCGCAGATACTTCAACACTTCCTGCATCGGCAGGTAGGTCAGTTCGGTGTAAGGCTTCTTCCAGCGCGGATCCTTGGCTTCGGCGAGCCACTTCTTCGCTTCCGCCTCGAAGGTCTGGACCGGCATGCCGGTGAGCGTGGCGGCGGCGAGCTTTTCGAGGTCGGGCAGGGTCAACTTGGCGATGGCCGCACGATCGCCCTTCAGTATCTCCAGCACCGTCGAGAACGGGGCGACCTTGGCCAGTTCGGGCTTGGCCTTGACCAGCGCCGGAACGCTCTCAAGGATGTACATCACCTGCGAATACATCGGGTGTTCGACCCACAGCGTGCCATCCTGGTCGAAGGTGGCGATGCGCTCGGCGGGCGGCACGAACTTCGTACTGCCTGGCGTCGTCGTCACCTGAACGAATTCGACGATGGCCTTTTTGGCCGGGCCATCGTTCCACGAGGGCAGCGGGTCGGTCTGCGCTTGCGCAGGCTGTCCCAGCGCCAGCAGTACGCTCAGCGCAAAGATGCGGGCAAGCGTTGAAACAGAGCATAGGGTCTTCATGACCAAACTCCCTTTGTCCATGGTTGACTATCCCTTGTCGAATGGAAAAGGACGGCCCTTTCGAGCCGTCCGCTGGGCAGTATCGCTAGCGACTTACCAGGCTATCTGTCTGGCTACGCCTTAGTCACCACGGGTGCGCGTCCTTGCCATCTGGTCCTTCACCTCCTGGAGAACCTGGGCCAGGCTGTAGGACGCCGGCGACTGCAGCGCCGGGAACGGCCCGTAGCTTTCAAGCTCCTTCAGCCACAGTGCCTGGCCGATGGGAATGATGTTCCAGTCGTAGATGTAAGCGGTAACGGGTCCGGCAAGCGCGCCACCCTGGCCGAGAAGGGTTTTCGGTTCGAAACCGACGGACCCCTCGAACGGATCGCGCCTGATGTTGGCGACCAAAGGCCAATGGAAGGTATGGACTCCCATCAGGCCACCGGTCGCCGCCTCGGATGCCATCGCGAAGTAGATCTTCCAGTTCTTGTAGCGCACGGCCGACGGCACCGGGCCACCGTAGTAGAAGAAGGTATCGCGTGCCGACGTCGCCGACTTGCCGGTCAGGTAGTCAAGCTGGTTAACGCCTTGAAGCTTGGTCTTGACGATGCCGGGATACTTGCCCGCCATGATCTGCTTGTTGAGATCGTTGCCCTTGGCCCCGCCGGCAATCTCGACGAAGGTCGGCATCCAGTCGTACGACGCGAAGATGTCGTTCAGGACGGTGCCCGGCTTGATGTGCCCTGGCCAGCGGATCACCGCCGGAGCGCGCATGCCGCCTTCCCAGGTGGTCAGCTTGCCGCCCTTGAACGGCGTGTTGCCACCGTCGGGGAAGGTGATCACTTCGGCACCGTTGTCGGTGGTGAAGACGACGATGGTGTTGTCAAGCTGGCCCATGTCTTCCAGTTTCTTCAACACGTAGCCGATGTTGTCGTCCATCTGCTTCATTCCGGCTTCGTTGACGCCCCAGTCTTTGCCGCCGGGCGTACCTACCATGGCCATGTACTTGTCCGACAGCATGCTCGTGATGTGCATGCGCGCCGGGTTGTACCAGACGAAGAACGGCTTGCCGGTCTTCTTCGGGTCGTTGCGCTCGAGGAAGTCGATGACCTTGGCCGAGATTTCCTCATCCACGGTTTCAGAGCGCTTCAGCGTCAGCGGTCCCTGGTCGCTGCAGGTCTGGTTCTTCTCGGTCCCGTCGGAAGACTTGCAGGCGAGCACCGGCCGCGGCGGCGTCATGCACACCGTGGTCTTCGGATCAACCGCGCCCGGGACCTCGGCGAGGCCGCGCACCGGCGTGTTCTTGCACGGTGCGATGATGGCCTGAACCGTCGGAGAACTGTTGATGTCCGGGAAGCTCACGCCCTGCATCGCATCCAGGTGATAGAGGTAGCCCCAGAATTCCTGGAAGCCGTGCGCCGTCGGCAGAGCCGCCGAGTGGTCGCCCAGATGGTTCTTGCCGAACTCGCCGGTAGTGTAGCCGAGGTCGAGAAGAAACCTGGCCAGCGAAGGTGTGCCGGGCTGCAGGAAGGACGGGCTGCCGGGCAATTGCGGCGGGATCATGCCGGCGCGCAGCGGCGTCATGCCGGTGAAGAAGGCGGTGCGCCCGGCCGTGCAGCTTTGCTCGGCGTAGTAGGTCATGAACTTCGCACCCTCGTGCCCGATGCGGTCGATGTTGGGCGTTTCGCCAACCATCAGTCCTTGATGGTAGATGCTCGGCTGCATCCAGCCGATGTCGTCGCCCATGATGAACATGATGTTGGGCTTGCCGCCTGACGCTTTTGCGGGTGCCGCCAGCGCCGGTGCCGAAAGACCCAGCGTGGTGGCCGCAACAAGCGCCAGAGATAACAAACGATTCTTCATTGCACTTCTCCTTTGGGGAAAAAATTACAGACTACGCCGCTGCTTCAACTACGTACCACTAAAACCTGATGCCGAACAAGCTGAAAATCGATCCAATACCCAGTGGTGAAAGCTGTCCCAACACCTTCAAATCGTGCATGACTCGCCTCTCACGAGTTCGGCATTGATCGCCGCAAGCAGTGCGGCACCATGAAACGGCTTGATCAGGTAGGCCGCCGCACCCTGTCGCACAGCTTCCTCGCGCAGTCCAGGGGCGTCATGCGCGGTGATCAATATAAAACCAGGTCGTCCGCCGCGTGCGCGCATCGCAGCCAGCAAATCCAGGCCGGACATCGCCGGCAGCTTCAGGTCGCTGACCACGCAAGCGGCTCCTGCGTCGAGGCCACTCGCCAGCAGCGCCTCTGCCGAGGCGAAGGCCGCGCACTCCAGACCCGCCGCACCCAGCAAACGCCCGAGCGCCTCGCGCATGCTTGCGTCGTCTTCCACCACGATCACCTTGCTGATTGCTCGCCCCATTGTCAGCCCAGAGAGTGAATGATTGAGGGAATACCTGTTTGAAGAATACTACTCAAACCTGGGAGTAAAAGCAGCGTACGAAAGGGCAATGGGCGTTGCCCGAAGGGGCAATGGGCGATCGACGAAATGATTGTCAACCCCCTGGTGCTGCGGCCCGATGAAGTCTGAAACTACAGTCATACCGGCGAAGGCCGGTATCCAGTGCTGACGTGGATTCTCCTCCTGGCCCCGGCCTTTGCCCCGAGGAAATACCCTCGACGCGGCCCAGGGTCACGGGGTGCGCCGGGGTGAGCGTGAAGGATAGAGCGCATTAAGCCGAACTTTGGTCTGACGGCTCGAAGAATCTTTTTTTCTTCATGAGGTTACAAGAAGGCCGGGGGATTGTTACTGGGTACGCGGCAGGCTGACTCCGAGCAGCTTGAAGGCTTTTTCCTGAACAGGCGTAGGCCGAGTGGTGAGGATGATCTTGGCCTTGGGTTGAGCGCCGTGTGGGTGATGTTGTAGGTGAGCGAAGCGAGGTCCTGCAACAAGGTTTGAAAGCTATGCAGGGGTAGCCCATCGTCGGCGCGCCGGATGGCATCCTTGTTCCTGGCATGAGCAGAACGCTGCGCCTTGGCGACGGCAGAGGGCCGGGTTGCTTGAGTGTCCTTGACGAACTCGTCATCGAAGAGCATAGGCTTCAAGCAACGGCGCATATGCCATTCCACATAGTAGGCCAGCATGCACAGGAAGACATGGGCCCGCACCCGGGAGGCCGAGTAGTGGAATACCGGGCGCACCTGCAGATCGACCGTCTTGATCGAGCGGAAGGCACGCTCTGACCTGTGAGGCTCTTGTAGGCCGCCACCGCCGCATTGGCGTCGAGCTGCGTCTTGGCCAGACTGGTGCGGATGACGTACAGGCCATCGAGCGCCGCCTCGGCGTTGATGCCCGCCTGTTTGCGCTGCCAACTGAAACTCGTGTCGGTGATGGCCAGTTCGAAGTGCTTGGCCATGTGGTAGTGATCCACGCAACGCCCCGCCCGCAGGGCAATCGCTTGCGTGCCGCGCAACGGGTTACGTTTGCGCGCAACGGCCGCGGCAATCGTCGCCAGCTCGGCCTCGGTAGCGGCCAGCAGCTCGACCCGCTTACGGGCGCGCTCTTCGGCCAGCAGTGGATTGCGACACACCACCAAGCGCTCGCCAGGAAAATGTTCGCTGTCCAGTTCAAGGAGATTGCGCTCATCGAACAGCGAGGGCTGGAAGGGGCCGTGCTCCTGCGCCAACAAGGCGATCTGTGGTGCCCGCAAGCTGCTGATCCAGTCCATCCCATGGGGCTTGAGGACTGTCTCGATCCGGGCCGATGTGATCATGCCGCGATCGCCAACCCACGCGATGTGCTGGATGCCGAAGCGCTCTTGAGTTTGGCCACCGCGCCGCCACCGTGGAAGGATCGGCCGTATTGCCAGCGAACACCTCGACCGCCACCGGGCAGGCTGGCCGCACAGAGAGCCGAAGACGATCTGTGGATCATCGCGCTTGCCATCGCGCGAATGGCCGCGTGCCGCAAGAGAACAGCAGTGGCCCGTGAGCCAGGTCGAGGTCAGGTCGTAGAGGACCAGCGTGTGCCTACCAAGCGCTTGCGCGCCAGACGCCTTTCGATGGCCGGCTGCGCTTCATGCAACCAGTCCAGGGCACGGTAAAGATCCTCGGGTTCGATTGAGCCCAGGCCCAGTACGCGCCCCAGAGAATGCGCCGCCGTGTCGTCGCGGAGCATGCGGTGAGTGGCCAGCTTGGAGCCGGGCGACACAATGCGGGCCACCACCATGGCCAGCAACGTCTTGCGCAACGGTACGGGCGCACCACCAAACCAGTCATCGGCGCCACACGCCCGTGCGCTGCCGAGGACGGCGGCCACGTGGCCGTGGGGCAAGCTACGTTCGACCGTGAAGACCTCTTCTGCACTGGGTACGGCGACGCCACCCTTGGCAATACCTTGAGCCCCTCGATGACCTCAGTAGGCAGGCAGGAAATATTGGCCAACGTGCGCTTCTTGACCTTGCCATCCTCGCGGTAGGCTTCGCGCAGCAAGACAGCTGGGGCGAGTTGCGGTTGGGGATGGCTTCGATATACATGGCATGTAGGTTGCCATATCCTTCACCGAAAGGCAAGCAATAAATACGCAATTACATGGGTACGATTTAGCTCAAAAAATAGCCGAAACCCCTCTGGCAAGGGCTCGGCTAGTTCAGTCGGTCAAAGTTCGGATTAAGCGAAGCGGCTGCCCAGATAATGACTCTGCCCTACGGGATTTGCTGCGCGGCACATTCCGTTTGCATCTCAACGAGTCATCTCAGTACCGCCAGCACGGAAATTTGACCGGCCTGGGTGGCGTTGTCACGTGGCCGGATCATGATTTCGACATCCTGGTTGAGTGCAGTCAGAAACTCCATCAAGCGCTCGACGGAAAACTGATCCAGGCGGTAGTTCTTCAATGCCGAGACTTTGGGTTGAGGTACGCCGAGGACAGTGGCAATTTCGCGCTGTTTCAGCTTGCGCGCCTTGAGCAGTTCATTGACCGCCAGTGCCAGTCGGGTTTTGATCTGCCGCTCGGAGGCATCTTGATAACCCAGGTCAGCGAAGACATTGCCGGTGCCGCGAGTAATCGTGCTCATGATGTACCTCCGCTTTCATAATCGATTTTGGCGCGCTTCAGGCGCTCCGCAATTAACTTTACGTCCGTCTGATCTGTTTCATACCGCTCTTCGATTTCTTCTGGAAGGCATGCAACACGTACACGGTATCGGCAAAACGCACCGTATAGACTGCGCGGTAAGTGTCGCCGCGGTGGTCCTCGACAATCTCCAGCACGCCGGTTCCCTCTCCCTTCCACGGCTTGGCATTCGGATGCCTGGCGCCAAGTTGAGCCAGCCCGAGTGCATAGCCCATTTCGTCCTGCACTTCGATTGGGAAGCTCAAATAATCCTTCTTCGCCGACGCCACCCAATGCAGGGGTTTTCACGGGTCAGACTTGGGGGAACGCGGACCATGGCTGAATATATCAAGACAGATATAAGTCGTCAAGGAACTCGACGACTTGATTGCATTGACCGTCTCTATCCTTCAACAGGTGATGCGTCAGCTATGGGCTGCATTGCGAACATTCGCAGCAAGACTTCTCCAGTCCCTCTTGTCGGGGGTGGGCCGCTAATCACAATGGCCTGTGCGTGTCTTTTCCCCAGCCCACGTGTTCCTCATCAGGGAAGCCGGGTTCTGCATTCCCTGCGGTCACATGGAGAAGGGTGCTAGCCCTCGGCCTGATCGCCGGAAAGCTGTTGCAGCCGCTCGGCCAGCCGGCCTAGTTCGGCGGCCGAGTTGACCTGGAGTTTCGCCATGCACTGCGCGCGCTCGGCCTTGACGGTGCGCTCGGAGATCGCCAGTTCGTAGGCAATCTGCTTGTTCAGCCGGCCGGCGACGATGCGATCGAAGACCTCGCGTTCGCGAGGTGTGAGCGAGGCGAAGCCGGCACGCAGTTGCCGCGCTTCGTCGCGTGCTGCGCGCTGCAGCGCGTCAACGGCAAGCGCACGCCGGAGCGCATCGAAAAGAGTGTCACGTGCGACCGGCTTGGCCAGAAAGTCCACGGCGCCGGCCTTCATCGCCCGGACACTGGAGCTGACGTCGGCGTAACCGGTCAGAAAGATCACCGGCAAGGCGACTCCCTGCTCTTGCAGTGCCGCCTGCAGTTCGAGGCCGGAGGGTCCCGGCAGGCGGATATCGAGCAACAGGCAACCGGGACGATCAGGCCGCGGTTGCAGCAGGAAGTCGCCGGCCGAGGCGTAGCCGCGTGCCTCGAAACCGGCCGCTGCGAGCAGCCGCAGCAGTGCGTTGCGCAGCGAATCGTCGTCATCGACGACATGGATCAGCGCTGTCATGTTCATGCCACCTCCACTGCGGGTTTTGCCTTGGCATCGGCCACGGGCCATTCAACACGGAACACTGCCCCGCCGCCAGGCCGGTTCTCGGCGCGCAGGCGGCCACCGTGGGCTTCGACGATGGTGCGCGCAATCGACAGCCCCAGCCCCATGCCCTGGGGCTTGGTGGTGAAGAATGAATCGAAGATCTGCGGCAGGTTCGCGGGTGCAATGCCGTGACCGCGATCGCTGACCGCGATGGCGATTGCGCCAGCCCGCACGGCGACGGAGACGAGAATCGTGCGCCGCGCCTCGGGCAGGTCAGCCACCGCATCCAGGGCGTTAAGCACCAGATTGATCAGCACCTGCTGGATCTGGATGCGGTCACCGACCAGCGTGGCGCTTGTCGGTGCCGTTTGAATGTCGAGGCTAAACCCTCTTCGCTGTACTTCGCTACGCAACAGGGAAGCCATCTCGCTCACGACCTCATTGAGGTCGAAGGCTTGCCGCTCGACCTCTTGTCGAATGAGCAGCAAGCGCAGTCGGTGGATGACTTCACTGGCGCGCAGGTCGTCGCGGCGAATGTCGGCAAGAATTTCGCGCAGCTCGCCGCGCCGGTCGGCAGCGGATTCAAGCATCAGTTCGGCGGCGTCGGCGTTGCTCAGGATGGCACCGAGCGGCTGGTTGATCTCGTGCGCAATCGAGCCGGTCAGCTCGCCGACGACCGCCAGTCGCGAGGCATGGGCGAGTTCGAAGCGCTGCTTCTGGTTGGCCTGCTCGGCCAGGCGGCGGTGACGTCGCTCGAACAGGAGCCAGGCAATCAGCGCAGCCTGCAGCAGGAACACGATGGCGCCGGCGATCAGATCCTTATGGTGCTCTTCCCACAAGCCGGGTTCGCGGAAATGCACGATGGCGTCGCCAGGTATGGAGGTCTCGTCGATACCCCAGCGGCGGACCTGCCGCCAATCGACATTCAGGGTCGTCGGCATGATTTCGGGCAAGCGCAGCGAGTCAGGCGCAGCACCGTCGAGCAGGGCGTTGACGATTTCCCCGGCCTGCCGGCCCATGGCTGCATAATTCGGCATGCGGCCACCGACGATGCCGGTGCCGATGAAGGTGTTGAACGGTCCATACACCGGCGCCGTGGCGGCACGGGCCATGGCCTCGACGGATTCGCGGGGTGTGAAGCTGCGGTCATCGCCGTCGGTGAAGTAGCCGGTGGTAAACACCACACTGTCGTTGCCCAGTTCGCCGAGGCGTTTCAATACCGCAGCCGTCGGCAGTCCGGCAAGAAACTCGGCGCTCGCGCGCTCCATGAAGCGCGGAACTTCGCTGCGCAAGCGGGCTTCCCAGCCCCGGTCGCGTACGCTGGCGCCGGTGACGATCACCAGATGCCGGGCCTGCGGATGCCAGCGCAGTGCCTGTTCGATGGTTCCGGAAAATTCGTACTCGATCGGAACGCCGACAATGTCGGCGGACAGCGCCGGGTTCATTCGAAGAAATGACCTGCCCACGCTCATATGGACCACCGGGGCCTGCGGAAAGAGCGCTGCACGATTGCTCACCAGGAAACTCAGCGCCTCTTCATTGGCGACAACGATCAACGCGGGCGGACGTGATGCGTACTTCGTCCGCAGGTAACTCACCACGGTGTCGGTGTAAGCCTGCCCGCCAAAACGGGCAACATCGAGGAATTCGTCGAACAGCGCGACCGGTCGATCTGCAGATGTCCGGATCGTCTCAAGCAGCCCTTGATCGTACTGGACGTTCGCCGGGAGCAAGCGACTGTTGGCATAGAGCACGAGGACGTTGCGGATTTCCGCCGCCCTTGCCGCCCCTAGGCCCGCAAAGGCAAGGATTACCGCGACGACCCAGGGACAAACCAGCCGAAGCGGCGTCGTCGGCAACGCCGTGCGCATTGCGGAATTCGCCCGCAACCCAAGATTCGCTGTCACCCCCCAAAGCTCACGTGCAGCGGGGATGGGGTCTCGCTTACAGGTGGATGGTTGCGCTGTCACAGTGAATGAATTCTCCAGAACGGGTTATTCTGCAAAATGCCAAAATAAGCCGGACCGTGGCCCGGCGCAGCAACGCAAGCGAACTCTCAGAGGCTGTGAATTTATGGATAAACACCTCCCAAGCCGTCATTCCGGCGCCAGCCGAAATCAGTACCTTTCTCTGATATCCAAAAAAAATCGGATAAACGAGTTGGACCCCGGCTTGCGCCGGGGTGACGAGCGTGGAAATCAGTCAGTAATCAGTCAGTAATGATTTTTTCACAGACGCTCAGTCCCGCGTCGTCTCGAACGGGTTCAGGAAACGTACATCGAAATGGGTAAAGGCGGCGACATTCCGCCTGCGCGTAACTCGCCTTGGCGGTATCAGGGATTCGGATCGCCCGACATCCGACAGCAGCAACTGCTTGAGCGATGGGCGTGCCACTGCCTGAAGTCGTCGCCACTCCTCCACGGGAACCAGCACTGCGACTTCTGCACCGCTTTTACTGACCATCTGAGGCCCATCAACGATGCACGCCTGCAGAAACTCGCTGAAACGAGCTTTTGCGTCCTGAACCGGCCAAGTCTTCATTTACGCCCTCAATTGGACTAGTCAGGTGACCAATTTAGCACATGTGGTCCGGCATTCAATAGTTCTGGCATTGAACGCACGATACTGCGTGATGCCAATATCGTCAGCCCTCATCCCCGGCCCTTCTTCTGCAGGCCGATTGCGAACCGAATGGCATGCCTGTGCTTGCCATAGGGCATTGACCGGGAGGCAGAGGCCGCGGATACTTTGGCTCGTGTTTCTGCATTGCCTGTCCTCGTTGCCATCGATCAATGGTGGCCAATGGCAGGTACCGCCGGTCAAGCCGGTCAATCAAGATGGAGAGAGTCCCAGTGAAGATTCGTAATTTTGCAATGGCGCTGTTGATCGCCGCCACCCTGTCCGGTCCGGCGGCGTTTGCGCAGGTTGGGGGTTCGGTAATCAACGCCACGTTCACCACCAACGTGGTGAACGGTGCGCCGACCGATTTTCCCCAGCAGTTCACCACGTCGACCCCGGTCGTGTACTACTACGGCGAACTGCTCGACCTCACTGGCCAGACCGTGACACTGCGCTGGAGCCTTGAGGGCAAGCGCATGCAGGACGTCCCTGTCGTGGTGACCAGCGCGCGACAGCCCGCCTGGACGATGATGAAAATGCAGCCGCAATGGACGGGCAACTGGACGGTCGAGGTTCTGAACGGCAAGGGGCAGGTGATCGGCCAGAGGAATTTTGCCTACAATCCGCCCATGTGATGGCGTGCTGCTGTGTTGCACTTTAAGCATTCGTGATATCTGATCGGTGCTGAACGGGTTCATTGATTGGGCAAATGAATCCAAGTAAACGCTGAATAAGCCGTCACACCGGCAAAAGCCGGTGTCCAGTGCCATGAATTTTCTGGCTCTGCATTCCCTGCGGTCAGATTCCGGCTTTCGCCCCGAAGGTGACAGGGCCTAGGGCTCAAATACCCTTGGGATGCGCCGGAATGACGATTTGACACTTGTTCAGCGGCTCCCTAATACGCCAGACGCGCATAAGGCGTCTTTGCGGAGGCTTCAATAGCCTGCCTTAGAGTGATGACGCCACGCTCCTCAAGGAGTGGTACAAGCCTCAAAAATACTTGAGCCGTTGCTATCGCATCCGAATACGCACTGTGGCGATGCTCGATCGACACCCCCAATAGCGCCATGCTGGCCTCAAGGCTATGATGCGGTTGATTCGGGTAAGCCACCGAAGACAGCAACAAGGTATCCAGAACGGGTTGGCGGAACACCACGCCCGTGATCTGCTCCTTCATCTGCAGGAAGCGCATATCGAAAGCCACATTGTGGCCGAGCAGGACACTACCTTCGCAGAAATCATGGAACTCCGGCAGCACCTGGCCAATCGTCGGCTTGCCCTTGACTTGATCTGCCGTGATGCCATGGATCTTTTCACTTTCGGGGCTGATCGCTCGCTGCGGATCAATCAATGCTTCGAAGGCGTGGTCCGCATGAATCTGCCCGTCAGCCACCCGCAAGGCACCGATCTGGATTATCTCGTCACCTTTACCGGGCTGCATACCCGTGGTTTCGGTATCGAAGGCGGTGTAAATCAGACTATCGAGCGGCCGATCCAGCACCGAGGAGCCAGATGATCGCTCACATAAAGCTTGATAGATTGACCGTTGCTCGGCAATCCTGGCTTCAACCTCATCGATTCGATGATCGCGTTGATCAGCAAGACGATTCATCGCACCAATCACGACACGAAGCTCCGGCGGCCCCTGCTCCACCACGCGCAAGTCGCGGTTACTGGTCAGCATGACCGTCAGGCTCTCGGCCGTGGCTGCCATCCCGGTCACATACTCACGAAACAAGGCGTTCAGGATAACGAACCCGGTGGCCAGGGCCGCCACCGTCAACAAAGCCCCCAGCGGCAAGAGCTGCTGAAAATATTGCGTAAAAATCACCCGGTGCTCAAGCGTGCCCTTGACCCAGGCAAACACGGCAATCGCCACAAAAGGTCCCGCCATGAGCAGCGATAAAACCAGGGCAGCAATGATGTAACGGGTTCTGGCAGTCATCTTTTTCCATAGGAAATTGTCCGTGAATGGTATTTCGATGAGAATACAGAAAAAGCCTCAAGGATCACAGGGTTCCATGCCCAATGGCACGACCTTAAGCATTTGACATCAGATATTTCCGTTCCACCACAAACAGTTGCCAGGACAGCAGGAAGTAATGCGTCGTCCCGGCGAAAGCCGGGACCGAGTAGCGGGGAACCATTCCGGACACCTGTTCAGCCTGCCGTTCAGGCATCGAGAGCAGCCAGCCATACGGCGGCATCGGCGATGTGGACCGCGGTACGGTATTCCTCCTGGCGCAGGTTGCGCACCAGTTGTATGGCTTTGGCCGTTGGTAGCTTGCCGGCAAAAGTAGCGAGTGGGCGGTGGAGTGAACTGTCCGTCAGCTTGCATTCGATCAGGTGGGTGAGTTGTTTGTCTTCACTGAGGGCAAAATCGACTTCACTGCCGTCCTTGGTGCGGATGTAGTGCAGGTCCGCGGCCTTGCCCCGGGAATCCTGCCGGAAATGAACATGTTTCAACAGCATGCCGGCGACGGCGTTTTCGAAACGAATTCCCTCGTCGCCCCTCACCAGTCCGTTATCGAAGAAGTAGACCTTGGGTGTTTGCAGGATGGCGCGGGCGATATTGTGATGCCAGGGCTGGACAGTGAACACGATGTACAAGGCCTGCAGGATGTCGAGATAGCGTTTCAGCGTGGTCGGGGAAACGGCCAGATCGCGGGCAATCGAAGCCAGCGACACGGGAGAACCCACGCGTTCCCGCAGTAACTCGACAAACAGGCGCATGGTGTTGATTTCATGCAGACGGGAGAATTCCACGACATCCTCGCGGATGAGATCGGTGAAATACTGAAGCCGCCAGCGCTCGGCATCGTCCGGGTTTTCCGCCAGGCACGGCTCCGGGAAACCGCCGCGTGCCAGCAGGCGATCGAGGGCCGCAGCGGCGCTGCCACCCTGTTGCTCGCACCACTCGCGGACCGAAATGGGGTGAAGGCGAAACGCCAGATAACGCCCGGCCAGGGAGTCTCCGCTCTGGCGCCAGGTTTCCATCCGGGCGCTGCCGGTGACGAGCAAAGCCTGTTCCGGCGAGCGTCCGTCCACCACCCCCTTGAGCCAGTTTTTCCAGTCGGGCATTTTGTGAATCTCATCCATTGCCAGCAGGCGGGTACGTGGATTCCAGCTCTGCCGACGCAAGATGGCCCGGTCCGCCGTAACGTCCCAATTGAGGTACTGTGATGGCCCAAAACGCGCCATCAAGTGCCGGCACAGCGTCGTCTTGCCCACCTGGCGGGGGCCGGTGATCAGCACCATTTTGCGCCGAAGATCGATAGCGACAAGCTCGTCAAGATAGCGTTTCATACCGACTATTTTATCGGCTATTGGAATAAAGTCGCGACTATTTTGCAGTTAATAGGCAATGGGTCGTGCAGGCGAGTCTCCATAGGTGATTATTTAAATGCTCATCAGGTTGATTGACCTCTCTAAAGCCCGGCCATCGTATTTCTCGTGCTGCTCGTTGTAAATCGCTCCACCCCATGCGGGCCTAGCAGCCTGTCGGACTTGATGTGTCGAAGCGAAAAATGTGGGAGACGAGCGCAGTTTTTGCGAGCTTTCGCCTTGCGGCGAAATGCCTGCTTACCCCATTTCACGGATTTCAAGCGAATAGTTGTTCTATTCGCACAGAAATACGGGGAAAAATGAGCCGTCTTCCCACTTTTTTCAGCCGACTTGGTCAAGTCCGACAGGCTGCTAGGACGGCCAACCGCCCTGTTGGCAAACGAATGAGCATTCGAGCAAGCGCCATCGACCAGGCAAGTCGTTCTCGACTTGGCCTTGGGCACTCCAGTATCATCCCCCCATCCTCAATGACCGAGATTCCCATGTTCACTGCGCTGCTGACGGTACTGGTCTGGCTGATTCACCTGGGTTTCATGGCGCGCGCCATTCTGCGCCCGCACCGTGACCCGGCGTCGCGATTCGCCTGGGTGATCGTCATGGCCGTGCTGCCGGGAGTCGGCATCGTCGCCTACCTCCTGCTCGGTGAAACTAACATCGGCCGCCGCCGCGTGGCCAGCCTGCGGGGCGTGCTCGGGCGGCTGCCGGATGTGGCCGACACGCCGGGTGTGCAGGACGTGAATTTCCAGGCGGACATTGCGCCGCACTACGCCCACCTGTTCCAGGTCGGGTATTCGGTGAATGGCTTTCACCCGCTCGGCGGCAATCAGGCGCGTCTGCTGCCGGATTCGAATTCGTGCATCGATGCCATGGTCGCCGACATCGATGCCGCCAGCGATCATGTTCATCTGATGTTCTACATCTGGCTGCCGGACAACAACGGGCTGAAGGTGGTCGAGGCGCTGAAGCGCGCCGCGGCGCGCCAGGTTGACTGCCGGGCGATGGCCGACGGGCTGGGCTCACGCATGATGATTGCCTCGGAGCACTGGCGTGACCTGCGCGCTGCCGGCGTCCAGGTGGCCACTGCGCTGCCGATCGGCAATCTGCTGGTGCGTGCGTTGCGCGGGCGCATCGATCTGCGCAACCATCGCAAGATCATGGTCATCGACAACCGGATCACCTATTGCGGGAGCCAGAATTGTGCCGACCCCGAGTTCCGCGTCAAGGCGAAGTTTGCGCCCTGGGTCGATGCCATGATCCGTTTTACCGGCCCGATCGCCCGCCAGAACCAGCACCTGTTTGCCAGCGACTGGATGGCCGAGGTCGAGGAGGACATTTCCGGCGTGCTGCGCCAGCCCCTGCCGCCGGGCGAACCCGGCTTCACCGCGCAGGTGATTGGTACCGGGCCGAGCGCGCGCTATTCGGCGATGCCCGAGGTGTTCGAGACGTTGATGTTTGCGGCGCGGCGCGAGCTCTTCATTACGACGCCCTACTACGTGCCCGACGAGGCGATGCAGGGCGCCCTGTGCGCCAGCGCACGGCGCGGCGTGGCGACGACGATCCTATTCCCGGCGCGCAACGATTCATGGATTGTCGGAGCGGCCAGTCGTAGCTACTACGCCGATCTGCTCGCCGCCGGAGTCAGGATTTTCGAATACCAGGGAGGTCTGCTGCACACCAAGTCATTGACTGTGGATGGGGAACTTGCGCTGATCGGCTCGGCGAACATGGACCGCCGCAGCTTCGAGCTGAATTTCGAGAACAACATCCTGTTCCATGATGCGGCCCTCACCGCCGAGGTGCGTCGTCGCCAGGACGCCTACCTGGCGCAGTCCCGCCCGGTGACCGCCGCGATGGTGGCGCAATGGCCGATGACTCGCCGGCTGTTGAACAACACCGTCGCCATGTTCGGCCCGGTGTTGTGAGGGGGGCGCTGATCCTGTTCAGAGGACAGAGGACAGAGGACAGAGGACAGAGGACAGAGGACAGAGGACAAAGGGCATTATCATAG
Organism: Candidatus Propionivibrio dominans; assembly: GCA_016709335.1. Classification (GTDB taxonomy): domain Bacteria; phylum Pseudomonadota; class Gammaproteobacteria; order Burkholderiales; family Rhodocyclaceae; genus Propionivibrio; species Propionivibrio dominans. The sequence goes on from JADJNC010000029.1 coordinate 17,929, forward strand.
ACCCTCATCCTCGGCCCTTCTCCCGCAGGGCGAAGGGTGCAAACCCCCTCTCCCCGCGGGAGAGGGTCGGGGTGAGGGCCAAAGATTCGTCTAGCCTGGTGTTGTGGTTGTCGCACTCAACCGTGGTTTCCAGGACGCTCAGCGCGCTTCCAGTTCCGCCACCAGTGCTTTGACATTTGCATTATCCGGCAGCAGCCCGGCGAGTTCTCTGGCGTAACCCAGCGCCGCTGGCCGGTCACCCGACTCGCGACTCATCGAGAGCAGTGCGCCGAGGATGTCGAGATTGCCGGGATGGCGCTTGTTGGCGTTGCGCAGGATGACCAGGGCCTGATCGCGCTGGCCGGCCGAATGCACTGCAATGGCCTGGACATAGGCATAGCGCGCGTTGTCGGGAGCGAGCCGGGCGGCCTCGACGAATTCCTTGAGCGCTGCCGCGTTCTCCTTCTTGCGCGTCAGCAGCAGGCCCAGCGCATGGTGCAGGTCGGCATCGCGTGGCATCGCGGCCAGACCCTGGCGCAAGACTTTCTCGCCTTCCGCTTCGCGCCCTTGCTGGCGCAGGGCGTCGGCCAGATTGACATAGGCCCCCGGGAATTTCGGGTCGAGTGCGATGGCCCGCTGGTAGGCGGCAATGGCCTCGGCGGCGCGGCCCTGGCGCAAACGCAGATTGCCGAGGTTGAGGTTACCCGAGGGCCAGTCGGCCTCCAGCGCCAGCGATTCTTCAAGCTCCTTGCCGGCTGCCGCGCGCGCCGCGAGCTGGCCCGCCGGAAGCTGGCTGTCCGGTACATCGGCAAGAAGGCGAGCGGCTTCGATGCGTACGCCGCGGATGGGGTCGGCGAGCGCGGGCGAAGCACTAAGCACGCGGTTGGTGCGGTCCATCGGCTCGATCATGCCGAGCGCGGCGAGGCGCACCTGTGGATCGCTGTCCTTGAGCAGCGCACGTGCGTTGTGCAAGGTGCTGGGGCTGACAAAGGGCTGCGCCAGCGTTGCCGCTGCCGCCCGCACCACGCCCGGTTGCGCCGTGTTGCCGGCCAGTTCGAGCAGATCGGGCAACGCTTTCATGCCCTGCGTGGTGGCCGCATGCAGCGTCGTGCCGTAGTGCGGACGCTGGCGCCAGGCCTTGCCGTACCAGGTGTCCATGGCGCTGGCCGCCCATTGCGGTTTTTTGTCGGTATGGCACTGGGTACAGGCATTCGGGCTGCCCAGCGAGATCGACAGGTCGGGGCGCGGCACGCGCATGCTGTGATCCTGCCGCGCGTGGATCACCATGTAGTTCTGCGTCGGCATGTGGCAGGTGACGCACTGCGCTCCCTTGCCGTCGGCCAGGTGCCTGTGGTGTTTGGGTGCATCGAACTCGGCGGCATTGTGGCAGCGGGTGCACAGCGCATTGCCTTCGGCACGCATCTTCAGCGAATGCGGCTCGTGACAATCCATGCAGGTCACGCCGGACTGGTGCATTTTGCTCTGCAGGAACGAGGTCCACACATAAACCTCCTCCCGCTGCTGGCCATCGGCGTGATAGTTGGGGGCCAGCGGCAAGGCCAGGCGATGGGTATTCTCAAGCGCTTCGCCGGCCTTTCGGTCTTCGCTCAGCGTCGAACGGCGGGAATGACATGCGGCGCAGGTATTCATCCCGGCCGGCTCGGCCGGGTGGTCGCGCACGGCAAACCGGGCGTCGGCAGTGGGGAATTTCCAGGCCTCCTGCCAGCGCGATTTCAGGCTGGGCAAACCCCTGTCCCCGGTTTCCGGATAGGGAGGCTTGGCGTTGGCGGCCCACTGCACATGATTCGATCCCTGGGAATGGCATGCTTCGCAGGCGACGTTGATTTCGCTGAAGGTGGTTTTGTAGGTGTTGCTGGCCGCGTCGTAGCCCTTGCGCAAATCGGTTGAATGGCACTCGGCGCATTGCAGCGCCCAGTTCTGGTAAAGGCCGGTCCAATGCAAGGGGTCATTGGAATCGACCTTCTGGCCGGGCTGCAGGTGGAACCAGCGTTGCCCTCCCTGACTTTTGGCCCGCGCGTCCCAGGCGTGCTGAAGAAACTGGTAACGCCCGCCCGGGGAAGGCGACCATGTACTGTTGCAAGGGGTAGACCCCGAAGGTGTGGCTTATTTCGTAGTCGGCCAGCTTGCCGTCCGGCCCGTCGGTACGCACCATGAACTTGTCACCACGCCGGAAAAAGCTCGTTTCGATGCCATTGTACTTGAACCTGGCGTTGGCGAAATTGCCGAGTACGGTGGCCTCGGTGGCGACCTGCATGGCCAGATCGTGATGCGAGCCTGACCAGGCCTTGAATTCGGGCTCGTGGCAGGTCTTGCAGACTTGTGCGCCAACGTAGCTCGCCGGATTGGCCGGCGGCGCGGCCGCTGTCGTGGCCAGCAGCGATGGCGTTGGGGCGGATGCGGGCGGTGGTGTCTTGTGCGAAGCGGCGAAGTAGACGATGCCGGCGATCAACAGCAGCAGCGCCAGCCCGGCGGCAATCAGCCCGTTGCGCTTGGGCTGCGCAGCGGTGGGGACGGGCGGCAGGGTAGCCGGTGGCGGGGTGGCCTTGCTTCTCGATTTTCTGCTCATCGTTGCAGCACGTTTCTTGACGTAAAAGGCAGGCCGGCGGGAATCGAATCAACACGCCAGGGCCAGGGCGGGAATCGCGACGAGTATAGCCGAATTGCCCCGGTATGAGCATTTCGCGCTCATTCCGGCGCAGGCCGGAATCCAGGTTTTTGCGCACCAACTGGGTCCCGGCTTCCGCCGGGACGACGGTTTCCGAATAAGTCCAGTAGGTCGGGTTAGCGCAGCGTCCCCCAGGAGGATTTGCTTCGCAGCATAACCCGACGGCAGTCGGATGCGGCATACACTGGCGTCGGGTTACACTGCGCTAACCCGACCTACAATGTCTACGATGTGTCACTTGTACCTAACCAATTCAAACTTCAAATGCAAGAAAAGAGGAAGTTATTTCGTAGTCTTTCCTAAGAGCAATTTACCGTACCATCGGATCGTGCATCAATGACAGACAGAAGGCGCTCGGCTATGATCGCAAGGATGCGTGCAGACCGGTGGCTGTTTGCCTCGGGCGCATGATTTCAGCTTACGGGAGGCGCGAGATGACAGTGTTTATCAGAGCAATGCTGGCGCTTCTTTTAGCTGCCGGCCTGTCGGCGCAGGCCGCTACGCAGCCGGTTTCGACGTACCAGGGCCCGTGCGACGCGTCGGCGGCCGTCGCACTCGACGCCGGGCACTTTGTCGTCGGTAACGACGAGCACAACACGCTTTACATCTATCGGCGCGGGCAGGCGAAGGCCATCGCTTCGCTGAATCTGTCGAAGTTCCTCGACACCGGTGCCGAGCAGGAGTCCGACATCGAAGGCGCCGCTGCCGTCGGCCAGCGCATCTACTGGATCACTTCGCATGGCCGCGACGGGAAGGGCAAGGCCAGACCGGGCCGCCACCGCTTCTTTGCCACCGAGCTGCTGCCCGGCAACCCGCCTGCGCTGAAACCGCTCGGCGAACCCTACACCCGGCTGCTGCACGACATGCAGGAGTCCGCCGTGCTCAGGCCCTACAGGCTGGGCGACGCAGCGCGTCTGGCCGCCGAGGCTGACGGCGGCTTCAACATCGAGGGGCTGGCGGCGACGCCCGCAGGCACCCTGCTGATCGGTCTGCGCAACCCGCTGCCGCAGCAGCGCGCGCTGCTCATACCGCTCGAGAACCCCGGCGAAGTGATCACCGGCCGGCCGGCCCGCTTCGGCACGCCGATCGAGCTCGACCTCGGGCGGCGCGGAATCCGCAGCATCGAGCGGGTCGGTGAAAGCTACCTGATCGCCGCCGGGCCGACGGCCGACAGCGGCAGCTTTGCGCTCTTCCGCTGGTCAGGCCGCCCCGGTGATGCGGCATCGCAACTCACAGGAATCGATCTGGATGACCTGCGCCCCGAGGCCCTGTTCGCGATTCCGCACACCGGCCAGGTGCAATTGCTGAGTGACGACGGCGGTGTGACGATTGATGGCGTCAAGTGCAAAAAGCTGCCCACAAGCCGGCAGACATTCCGCAGCCTGATCTTTACCCCGTAGCGGTGTGCGGGCCTGCATGCAGCTTCAGCGCATGTTATTTCTGGGCGTTGTATTGATCAACGTCCCCTGTCGTCCTCTTGCTCCGGATGAGTGACCGCTCCTTGAGCGAGTCCAGGATTGACATGTCGCCGAACAGTGTCGACACCAGCATCGCTGCAAAGCAGGCCACGATCATGGGCAGCAACATCGTCAGGTTGGCCGTCATCTCGGCTACCAGCACAATCGCAGTGAGCGGTGCGCGCACGATTGCGGTGAACAGTGCCGCCATCCCGACCAGGGCAAATCCTTCAGGTTCGAACGCCATGCCAGGGAAAGCGAGTGCACAGAGCAACCCGATCCAAAGACCGAGTTCGGCACCGAGCGCCAGTAACGGTACAAGCAAGCCCCCTGGCGCCCCTGCGGCGACAGAAAGCGCAATGAGACCGAGCCGGAAAAGGAAAAGAGCGGGGAGGACCGCCAGGGTCCCTTCGCCGCGCAGTGCCTGTTGTGCAAGTCCGTCGCCTGCGCCAACCAGCGAGGGGGCGAACCAGGCGATCGCTCCCACGGCCGCACCCACCAGCGCGGCTCGCAATTCGACGGGCAGGGCCGAAAACCGGTCGGCAGTCCGGAGTGTCGCGAGCAAGGTCCGGTTGTAGAGCGTGCCGGCAAGCCCTGCCCCGATGCCGAGCAAAACGAAATACGGCATCTTGTCCAGGCCGGGTTGTGCAAGGGCTCCCACTGTGAATTCGGGTGTATCGCCGAATGTCGCACGCCCGACCCAAATCGCAACGGCAGACGCGGCAAGTGCAGCAATCACCAGCCGCGCCTCAAAGCGTTTTAGCAGCCCCTCGAAAACGAATAAAGCCCCCGCGATGGGCGCATTGAACGCCACCGCAAAGCCTGCGCCGGCTCCCGCAGCCATCAGCGCGCGGCAATCCGTCCAGTTCCGCCGCAGCAGCTTTCCGATCTGGTACGCGATGCTCGCGCCCATCTGAACGATCGGTCCCTCGCGGCCCAGCGCAAGGCCTGAACCAATCGCAAGCGTGCCAGCCAGAAACTTGACCGGGATAACGCGCAGCGGTGCCGGCGCCACCTCACCATCCAACACCGCCATGACCCGCGGAATCCCGCTCCCCGAAGCTGAAGGCGCGAGGCATCGCACCATCCACGCAGCGATGGCAGCAGCGCCCGCAACAAGTGCCACGAACAGCACGAATCCACCGATACCCCAGACATCCATCCGGGCTAGCAACGCATCGCGGAACCGATTCGCCTGCTCAAGTGCCAGGCGGAACAGTGCCCCGATCACTCCAGCACCAAGCCCTGCAAGAGATGCCATCACGCCCAGCATGATCAGGTCGCTACACGGTCTCCCCTTCGCAACATCCTTGCCGTCGATCTCTGCTTTCGGATTCACAATGCCCCCTTATGTTGAGCGTATGTTATCTGCAGACCTGTGGTCGCGCCAGTGTTGAACTGCAGGTTGTTGCGAGTTTTGATTTGTCCGGTTTGTAGCACGCCAACTGTCCGGGTTGTCGTAGTTACCTCAAGAAGGAGGTGACCGATGAGACGGACCACGTTGTTACAGGAGATCCGGAAGATGAGATTCGAAGAAGCGTATGCAGGATGGAATGGAAGGGCCGGCTGACGCAATCGGCAGCGGGGCTGTTATTGGGGCGTAGGCGAACGCAGTTTCAGGCGTTATCTGGTTCGCTGCGAAGATGATGGGCTGGATGGGTTGATCGACCGGCGCCTGGAACAGATGGGTCATCACCGAGCCCCGGTCGATGAAGTCATGGCGCTGACCGAACAGTATCAAAGTCGGCACAGCGGCTGGAACGTCAAGCACTTCCATAGCTGGTACAAGCGCGAAGGCGGAGCGCGCAGCTACAGCTGGGTCAAGAAGCAACTACAGGAAGCGCAACTTGTCCCCAAAGCCGCGAAAAAAGGCGCCCACCGCAAACGTCGGGAACGCTCAGCGCTACCGGGCATGATGATTCACCAGGATGGCAGTACCCACGAGTGGATTACCGGTCAGCAGTGGGATCTGATCAGCACGATGGACGACGCCACCAGCGAGCACTACTCCCTGTTTTTCGTCGACGAAGAAGGTACGGCGAGCAGTTTCCGGGGTGTTCGTGACGTCATTGAAGCCCGCGGCCTTTTCAGTTCGTTCTACAGCGACCGGGGAAGCCACTACTGGCACACCCCGGAAGCCGGCGGCAAAGTCGACAAGGCCAACCCCACCCAATTCGGACGCGCCCTGGCCCATCTGGGCATCGAAATGATTGCCGCCTATTCACCCGAAGCCCGGGGCCGTTCGGAGCGCGCGTTTGGTACGCATCAAGGCCGTCGCCTCAGGAATTGGCGTTGGCCGGCATTGCGGACATGGCTGCCGCCAACCGCTATCTGCAGGACGTCTATTTACCCGCCTTCACGCCGAATTTGCCCAACCGGCCCCGGAGGACGGTTCGGCCTTTGTGCCCTGGGTCGGCGGCCGTCTGGATGACATCCTGTGCGAGCAGTACGAACGCACCGTCGGAGCCGACAACTGCGTGCGTTTCCGGAAAATCTGATCCTACAGATCCCGGCAGATCGGCATCGTTGCCACTACGTCAAAGCTAAGGTCAGCGTGCTTCGCCATGCCGCAGGCAATCTCTCGATCCGCCATGGACCCCGCACGCTGGCCGAGTACACACAGAAAGGTGCATTGATTACCGAGCCAGTGAAACAGGCCGCCTGACCCGTCCGCCAGGCGCGCCGCGGTGGGAGGAAATCGGCTTCGGGCTACGCCCTCCGCCGATTTCCTCCCACCGCCGAAAAAGCGACAATTCATGTGCTACGAAACCGGACAGTTCTAGAAACCCGTGACAGTGTTGAACTGCAGGTAAGTTTCAGGTTGTCCGGTTGCGTGCTCGCGTAGAAAGATTTACATTGGAGTAACTCCCACTATGCCATGCGGGACAAGCCGTTCTGACAGTGTCCTGTGTTCGAGGTTGTTGAACGGCGACGGAACTATTGGTCACTTTTGAAATCCAGGTCAAGTTGTGCCGCACCAGTCGGGACGCGGAAGCACATGAAGCAAGCCATGATTTAAGCCACGAAAGGAGAAAGAGCATGCCAGGAAGCTATCGAAACTACATAGTAACGGCAGTGGCCGCCATGGTTTTATTCGCGTCAGGCGGAACCTTCGGGCAGACGCCTGTTCGAGCGCCGGCGAATCCTCAGTTCAAGTTCTCGACACCCATCGCCCCGGGCGTCGCCGTGCCCGACAGGCTCGAGTCCTCGATCGGCACCTTGAAGCTGGACTACGGCTACCCGTCGGCCGAGACCGTCGAGAAGATCTACGACAACCTGGACCGCTCGCGGGCGCTGCAAGCCTATCTGCTGGCGATCCCCATCGTCAACCAGGCGGGCATGCGCGATTCGATCCGCAAGTTCGGGCCCGACAACCAGACCGACGTGATCTGGGAAGACCTGGTCGATCCGAGGACCGTCGAGCTGACGGCGAACGACAACACGATCTACAACTTCATCTGGATCGACACCAGCAAGGGTCCATTGGTGGCCGAGATTCCGCCCAAGGTGCTGGGGCTGGTCAACGACTTCTGGTACAAGTGGGTGGCCGACGTCGGCATCACTGGCGCCGACAAGGGCGAGGGCGGCAAGTACCTGCTGCTACCGCCCGGATACAAGGGCGACATCCCGTCGGGGTATCACGTCGTCCGTCCGAGCACCTTTGGCAACTGGCTTGTCTTCCGCGCCTTCCTGGTGGACGGTTCGACCCGGCCCGGCGTCGACTCAGTGAAGAAGAACCTGCGGATCTACAGCCTGGCCGACGCCGCCAAACCGCCGCCGATGAAGTTCGTCAACGGCTCGGGGGTTCCGGCGAACTTCGTCGCGCCGGGCGACTACTCGTTCTGGGGCCTGTTGAACCAGGTCATCCAGGAGGAGCCGCCGGAAGGTTCCGATCCCACCACCCTGGGCCTGTTCGCCTCGATCGGCATCGTCAAGGGCCAGCCGTTCAATCCCGACGAGCGGATGAAGAAGATCCTGACCGACGCCGCGAACATCGGCGCCGTGACGGCGCGCGCGATCGCCTTCAAGATCCGCTCGAAGGAGGCGTATTTCTATCCGGACAGCGCCTGGCGCCTGCCGTTCTTCGGCGGCTACAAGTTCGAGGTGTCCCCGGGTGTCAGCAACCTGGATGGTGCCGCCTTCTATTATTACTTCGCCACCGGCGTCACCCCGGCGATGGAGGAGAAGATGGTCGGCCGGGGATCGCAGTACCCCTGGTCGGTGCAGGATGCCAAGGGCAATCCTTTCGATGGCGGCAAGACCTACAAGCTGCGCCTGCCGCCGAACGTACCAGTCAAGGATTTCTGGTCGGTGATCGTCTACGACAACCAGACCCGATCGATGGTGCAGACCGACCAGAAGGCCCCGAGCGTCAGCAGTCAGAACAAGGGGGTCAAGACGAATGCAGACGGCTCGGTGGATGTGTACTTCGGGCCCAAGGCACCGATGGGAATGGAGAACAACTGGGTACAGACGATTCCCGGCAAGGGGTGGTTCATGATCCTTCGCCTCTACGGTCCGCTGGAGCCATGGTTCAACAAGACCTGGCGGCCGGGCGAGATCGAACTGCAACCCTGATTGCGGTACTAAAACACCTTCGACGGGCGCCTCGGCGCCCGTTTCCCATTCCGGGCGAACCCTTGCTGTTCAGTGCGCATCCGGGCGAACAACGAGGCGGGCCACGGTTTTGCTGGTCAACATCGAACGCGAAGAAGGGAATCCAGGCCCCCTATTACTTGATAGGTCGTCGCCACACCTCTCCGCGCCCCCCCCTGCCGGGCCCGAACCGAAGGGGGGGAAATGCCCGCCGATCGGCGATCGAGGTGCCTGGCATCGATTCAGAAGGGACAAAAGCCGCGCGCGGGGCGGGCCCGCGGGCGAGCTATTTACATTCTGATTTTCAAACGCCTATTGGCCAATCCGTATGAAAACCCTACGTCTTGTGCAAAACATGGTTTGGCGACCTCTGGATCCTGATACCGCGTTTCCCGTGCAAGTCCGTGCCTGGAAAATGTAATGGTAAAGGCGGGGGCGGCCCGGGGAGTGACCGGCCGCCGCCCGGGCCCGCGCGAGCCAAAGTCCGCACTGGGCTAAATGGCTCTGGCCGGCAACTTTCGGTCATGAGCAGACGTAGCGGGGGGGGGGCGGCGGGGGGCCCAGGCGCCCAAGAGCGCGAAGGCGCCGCCGACAGGGAGCGCCCGACCGGAAACACCAGACGCACTAAACGTTGAAAACCCAGTTTTCGGGAGAGGCTGGGCGGCCCGGGGGGGGGGGGGCCGGGGGGGGCGTGCTGCTTCAACCCCCGACATTGGCAGTGATCGCCGGGATCAGTACATTATGCTTGACACGATAACTAAAACCTTATGGGTTAATGTGGCGGCAATGGGAAAGCGTAAACCGCACTACGATTTAGCTGCTGTGAAACTCGCCGCCGCTGTGCAACAGCGGCGGGCGCGCGGCGGGCCCGGAGCGGTCCTATGCTTACTGCTACCGCTTTGGTTGGTGCTCAAGGCCATGGGCCGAGATTCTACTGGTCCGGTTGATGTCGGTGTGTCTGATGACACGAGGCCGATTTACAAGAGCAGACGACTCATGGCCAGCAAGCCGGAAGGTGTGGCAGGACGTTTATCACCTGCGTTGCGCCCGCCCCGCCCGCGCCCCCAAGGCGACCGCACCCCCAGCCCCCGGGCCCTGAACGGCAAAGTGGCTTTGTCAGGTGACATTGCGTGCGGATGGTTCAATTGCTGATTCACTTCGTCGGCCCAGATCGCTCTCGCCGCGCTGATCATTGGCAAGGCGGTCTTGCTCGCCGACCTTTGGCCTCCGATCAATCGATTTCCGGAGAAGCCGCTGATCTACAACATTGTCTGGAAGACGGTGATTTACTATGCGCTCGCAAGCTTCATCCATTATCTGGAGCGACTTATGACTTCTCCAAGGAGGCCGGCGGAATCGTCGCCGGCAACGAAAAGCTGCTGTCCGAAATAGTGTGGCCGCATTTCTGGGCGCTCCAGATCGTCCTGCTTGTCATCATTCTCAACTACTGCGTGATCCGGGAACTGGGCCGAGTGCTAGGTGAAAGACGCATGCTTCGAATGTTCTTTCATGAACCCGCCGCAGCCAGTTTAGAAGAGCGTGACGAAGTTTGCTCGATCTCCGCGATTCCCAAGAGCCGAGTGATCCAGCGGGAAATCGCGGAGAACGCGTCGCCACCCATGGAAGCGGCGTGCCAACGAGCGTTTTCTTCGCGGCCGAAAGGCTGCCGAGCGGACTATCGATCCTAAAGAACGCAGTTGAGCGTAATGCCAGAATCGTAGGCCCTCATCCCCGGCCCTTCTCCGCAGGGCGAAGGGTGCAATCCCCCTCTCCCCGCGGGAGACGGTCGGGGTGAGGGCCAAACCCTCGCTAAACCTGGTGTTGCGGCGGTTTCGCCGGCAGCTTTTGAAATGTGCTGGCGCTCAGCCGATACGGTGTAAATGAAGGGACACCGACAGTTGCGCGCCGAGCCAGCCGAGAGCGGCACCAATCGCCGCCATTGCCGCGATGTTGCCGGGTGACAGGCCGCGCAGAACGAAGTTGCCGCCGTAGAGGGCAACGAGTTCGCCGACCGGTGCTGCCAGCAGCAGGCCGGCGGAGCTGACCAGCAGTGCGGCAAAGAGTCCGCCGAGCGCGCCCTGCAGCGCGCCGAAATAATGGAATGGCCGGCGGATAAAGGCATCGGTGGCGCCGATCAGGCGGGCGACTTCGATCTCGGTGGCCTGCGCCAGGACCTGCAGGCGGATGGTGTTGAAGGTGACGGCGACCAGCGCGCCGGCGAGCAGGCCGGCGAGCAGGGTGATCGAGAGCTTGCCGATGCGCAGGAAGGCGTCGAATCGTTTGACCCAGTCAGAATCAAGCTGGACATGGGCGACTTTCGGCCAACCCGAGAAGGTGCCGGCCAGGCGCTCCAGCGAGTCCGGCTGCGTGTCTTCCGGCTCGACGATGAAGGCGTCCGGCAGCGGGTTTTTCGGCAGGCTGGCGATGACTTCGGCCATTCCTTCGGACGCTTGCAGTCGCTTCAAAGCCTCGTCTCTGGGGACAAAACGCCAGTGGCCCGGTCGCGCTTCGCGCAGTCGCGTTTCGATTTCGTCGACTTCCTTTTTGCCGGCATCAAGCGCCATGAAAATGCTGACCTGCTGAACACCGGAGGCGCTGCCGGTGATGCCGCGCAGATTGTCGAGCACGAGCCAGCCGGCACTCGGCAAAGCCAGCGCGATACCGATGACCAGAAGCGACAGGAGGGTGTTGAGCGGTGAGGCAAGCAGCCGGCGCAGGGCGTCGCGCAGGGCGGCGAGGTGCTGGGCGAAAAAGGTTTTCATGCGGCACCTTCGAGCAGGCGGCCGCGCTCGAGTCGAAGCACTCGCGGCGAGAAGCGCGCCATCCACTGCGGGTCATGCGTGGCGATGACGAGAGTGACGCCGACCTGATGGAAGGCGCGAAAGATTTCAAGGATGGCAGCCGCCGATTCGGCGTCGAGGTTGGCCGTCGGCTCGTCGGCGAGCAGTATGGCGGGACGATTGACGACCGCGCGGGCAATCGCCAGCCGTTGCTGTTCGCCGCCCGAAAGGGCAATCGGGTGCGCCTTTTCGCGCTCGAGCAGCCCGACCTTGTCGAGTGCGGCGCGCGCCCGGCTGGCGGCTTCCCTGGCTGGCAGGCCGACGATCGCCAGCGGCAGGAGGACATTGTCCAGCACGCTGCGATCGAAGAGCAGCTTCTGGTCCTGGAAGATCAGCCCGAAGTTGCGGCGCAGGTACGGAATGGCGCTTTTGCGCAGTGCGGAGAGATTTTGCCCGTTGATCACGATGCTGCCCGATGTGGGCCGCTCGATGGCCGCCAGCAGGCGGAACAGGGTCGATTTTCCGGCCCCCGAGTGGCCGCTGATGAAGACCATTTCACCGGCGTCGATTTCGAAGCTGACATCCTTGAGCGCTTCAAGTCCTTCGGGGTAGCGTTTGCTGACGCTCGAACAGGAAATCATCGGCAACGGTCTCGTCATCCCTCGAACAGCGCATCGACAAAGTCACGTGCTACAAAGGGTCGCAAGTCGTCGATGCCTTCACCAATACCGATAAAGCGGATCGGTTTCGGGCACTGGCGGGCAATGGCGGCAATGACGCCGCCCTTGGCCGACCCGTCAAGTTTGGTGACGACGAGGCCGGTCACGCTGATCGACTTGTCGAAAGCCTTGACCTGCTGCAGCGCGTTCTGACCGAAATTGGCGTCGAGTACGAGCAGAGTTTCATGCGGGCCGCTGGGGTCGGCCTTCTGGATGACGCGACGCACCTTGGCGATTTCTTCCATCAGATGCAACTGGGTCGGCAGGCGACCGGCGGTATCGGCCAGAACGATATCTATCCCGCGCGCCCTGGCAGCGGCGATGGCGTCGAAGATGACGGCCGCCGGATCGCCGGACTGCTGGGAAATCACCGTCACCTCGTTGCGTTCTCCCCAGGCTTGCAACTGCTCGCGTGCGGCCGCTCGGAAGGTGTCTCCGGCAGCCAGCAATACCGACAGGCCCTGGCCGTGAAAGTATTTGGCCAGCTTGCCGATCGACGTCGTTTTGCCGGCACCATTGACGCCGGCGATCATGATGATGAAGGGGCGGTGCGAGGTAATTTCAAGCGGCTGTTCGAGCGGCAGCAGAAGATCGTGCAAGGCGGCCGAGAGCGCCTGCTGGATGCCTTCCGGGGTGTCAAGCTTGTCGCGTTTGGCACGGGTTTTGAGTTCGTCCAGCAGGTGCTGCGTGGCTTCCATTCCGACATCGCTGGTCAGCAGCAGGGTTTCCAGCTCTTCGAGCAACTCGTCATCGACCTTGCCGCGCGAGAAAATCGATTTGAGTTTTCCGCCGAATTGCGCCCGCGTTCGTGCCAGGCCGGCTTTCAGGCGTTCGCGCCAGGAGGGTTGTGCCGGAGCGGAGGCCGCTGCCGGGAGCGCTGCGCTGTCCGCAGCAACGCTTTGGGCGTCGACGGACTTCTTGAGGAAACCAAACATGGTACTTTCTTGTCTGTAGGTGTTTCGGGGAATGAGGCGATGGTAAGATGCCGTCGCCAATGACCTGCTTGCCAAATTTTAACAGAAGCCCTTCATGACCAAACATTACTCACGACGAATCACCGCACTGACTTCCCTGATTCTGGCGCTGGCTGTACCGGCGGCAGTACTGGCCAACCCCTTCGAAAAGCAACTGGCGAATGGTCTGCGCGTCATCGTCAAGGAAGACCGGCGGGCGCCGACAGTGGCCAGCATGGTCTGGTATCGTGCCGGCAGCATGGACGAAACCAGTGGTACGACCGGCGTCGCGCATCTGCTCGAACACATGATGTTCAAGGGTACGCCGAGTACCGGGCCGGGCGAGTTCAGCCGTCTGGTGGCCGCCGCCGGCGGGCGCGACAACGCATTCACCAGCAAGGATTACACCGCCTACTTCCAGCAGGTGCCGAAGCAGAAGCTGGAGCAGATGATGCAGCTAGAAGCGGATCGCATGCGACATCTGACCCTCGACCCCAACGAGTTCGCGCAGGAAATCAAGGTGGTCATGGAAGAGCGCCGGCTGCGAACCGACGATCAGCCGCAGGCGCTGCTGATGGAGCAGATGGGCGCCGTTGCACTGCAGGCGCACCCCTACCGGGTGCCGGTCATCGGCTGGATGAACGATCTGGAAAGCATGACGGCGCAGGACGCACGCGACTGGTATGAGCGCTGGTATGTGCCCAACAACGCCTACCTGGTGGTCGTCGGCGATGTCGACCATCAGGAGGTGTTCAGACTGGCCGAGAAGTATTACGGCGCGCTGGCGCCACGCGCCTTGCCCCAACGCAAGCCGCAGGTCGAGCCGGAACAGACCGGCATTCGCCGCCTGACGGTCAAGGCTCCGGCTGAGCTGCCGGTGGTGCTGATGGCCTACAAGGTGCCGGTGATTCGTGACGTGGACAAGGATGTTGATCCCTACGCGCTGGAAATGCTCGCCGCCATTCTTGACGGCCATGAGGCGGCGCGCTTCTCGAAGAACCTGATCCGCGAACAGCGGCTGGCGACTTCGGCGGGTGTCGGCTACGACTCGACGGCGCGCGGCCCGGGATTGTTTTATCTGCTCGGTTCGCCGAGCGAGGGCAAAACGCGCGCCGAACTGGAGGCCGGTTTGCGCGCCGAAATCGCGCGCATTGCCAGGGAGGGCGTAGCCGCCGACGAGCTGGCGCGCGCCAGGGCGCAACTGGTCGCCAGCCAGATTTACAAGCTCGATTCGATGTTTGCCCAAGCCATGGAAATCGGCCAGCTCGAAGCCGCCGGGATTCCCTATCAGTCGAACACACGAATGATTGAAAAACTGCAAGCGGTGACGGCGGAACAGGTCAAGGCCGTGGCGCAGAAGTATTTCCGCGACGAGCAACTGACGGTTGCCGAACTCGACCCGCAACCGCTGCCGCAGGCGCCGCGCCCACGCTCGGCGCCAGCCGGCCGCCATTGAGAGAATTTCGATGAAACCAGCCAAACTGCTTGCTCTGCTGTGTTTTTGTCTGGTCGGCCGGATGGCCGAAGCCGGACCGAAGATCGAGCACTGGATTGCTCCTTCGGGCGCCCGTGTTTTCTTTGTCGAAAACCACACCCTGCCGATTCTCGACGTGCAGGTGGATTTTGCCGCCGGCTCGTCTTTTGACCCGCCAGGCCAATACGGTCTCGCGGCAATGACCCAGGGGCTGCTCGACATGGGTGTGCAGGGCATGGATGAAACGCAGATCTCCAACCGCATGGCGGATCTGGGCGCACTGCTGTCCGGTAGCGCCGATATGGATCGCGCTTCGCTCAGTCTGCGCACGCTTTCGGCGGCCGACAAGCGCACTCCGTCGCTCGAGGTTTTACGTGCGGTGCTGACCACCCCGCAGTTTCCGCCCGAGGTCTTCGAGCGTGAACGTGCGCGTACCGTGGTGGCCTTGAAAGAGGCGCTGACGCGACCCGAAGCGATCGCCAGCAAGGCCTTCTGGGCGGCAATGTACCCGCAGCACCCCTATGGTCGGCAGGCCGCGCCGGAGTCGGTGAATTCCCTGCAGCGCGCCGACCTGATGGACTTCTACCGCAAGCACTACACGGCACAGCGGGCCAGCGTGTCGATCGTCGGCGACCTCTCGCGGGCGCAGGCCGAAGCGCTGGCCCAGCAGCTCACGGCAGGCTTGCCCGCGGGTAGTCCGGTGGCCGCGCTGGGGGTGCCGCAACTGCCGGCAGCAGTCGAACAACGCATTGCCCACCCGGCAGCACAGGCTCACGTTCTGCTCGGCCTGCCGGCGCTCAAGCGCGGCGATCCCGACTTCTTTGCTCTGGTTGTCGGCAACTACTCGCTCGGTGGCGGCGGCTTTGTTTCGCGGCTGATGAAGGAAGTGCGCGAGAAGCGCGGCTATGCCTACAGCGTGCACAGTTACTTTCATCCGCTGGCCCAACTCGGGCCTTTCCAGATCGGCTTGCAGACGAAAAAGGCACAGGCCAACGACGCCTTGAAGGTGACACGCGAAGTGCTCGCCGGCTTTCTTGCCGAAGGTCCGGGCGAGGCCGAGTTGCAGGCGGCGAAACAGAACCTGGTCGGCAGCTTCCCGCTGCGTCTGGATAGCAACCGCAAGATTCTTGAGAATGTGGCCGTGATCGGCTTTTATGGTTTGCCGCTCGACTACCTTGATCGCTACGCCGAGAATGTCG
Organism: Candidatus Propionivibrio dominans; assembly: GCA_016709335.1. Classification (GTDB taxonomy): domain Bacteria; phylum Pseudomonadota; class Gammaproteobacteria; order Burkholderiales; family Rhodocyclaceae; genus Propionivibrio; species Propionivibrio dominans. The sequence goes on from JADJNC010000029.1 coordinate 33,772, forward strand.
AAAAGGTCACGGCCGCCGAGATCAAGGCGGCGTTTGCTCGCCATGTGCGGCCGGAGAACATGGTTACGGTGGTGGTCGCCGGCGAGTAAGGCGGACGCCCGATTTGAACACGGTTCGCATCATCGGTGGAAAGTGGCGGCGGCGCCTCCTGCATTTTTCTGATTCCGAAGGGCTGCGCCCGACGCCGGATCGGGTTCGCGAAACCTTGTTCAACTGGCTCGGACAGGATCTTGGGGGATTGTCCTGCCTTGACCTTTTTGCCGGAAGCGGTGCGCTGGGCTTTGAAGCGGCCTCGCGCGGCGCGGTGAAGGTAGTGATGGTCGAGAATTCGCCCAGGGTGGTGACGGCGCTTGCAGCGAACGCCCGTTTGCTGGATGCTGACAGCCAATTGGAGATTGTGCGTGCAGATGCGGTAAAATTCGCCTCCTCTCTGCGTGCAAGCGGCTTTCGTTTTGATGTGCTGTTTCTCGATCCACCTTACAAGCAGGGCTGGCTGGATCGATTGTCGCCGTTGCTGGCGGATCTTCTGGTCGATGAAGGCATACTCTACGTTGAGGCCGAGCGAGAACTGGAAGCATGCGGAGAATGGCGTACAGTGCGTAAAGGTCGGGCCGGGCAGGTTTTTTATCACTTGATGCGACGAGGCGAGTCCAATGACGCTGAATAAACGGGCGGCAATCTACGCAGGTACCTTTGATCCGATCACGCGGGGTCATGAAGACCTTGTTCGTCGTGCCGCCTGTCTGTTTGATCATGTCATCCTTGGTATTGCCGAGAGCCGCTCGAAGCGCCCCTTCTTTTCGCTTGCTGAACGGGTCGAGATTGCGCGGGATCTGCTGGCGCGCTATCCGAATGTCGAAGTCTGCGGGTTTGACGGGTTGCTGATGGATTTTCTGCACGTCAAAGGCGCCAAAGTCATATTGCGCGGCCTGCGCGCAGCTTCGGATTTCGAGTATGAATTCCAGATGGCCGGGATGAACAGAAACCTCTATCCCGATGTCGAAACGATATTCCTGACGCCGGGTGAGCAGTACATGTTCATCTCGGCAACGATGGTGCGCGAGATTGCCATGCTTGGTGGCGATGTCAGCAAATTTGTCCATCCGGCAATCAGTGAGCGGCTGGCGAAAAGAGTATCCGAAAAATTTCAATGAACTGAAGGAACTGTAGTCATGGCTTTGATAATTACCGACGAATGCATCAACTGCGACGTGTGCGAGCCGGAATGCCCGAACGAGGCGATTTACCAGGGTGAAGAAATTTACGAGATTGACCCGAACAAATGCACCGAATGCGTTGGTCATTACGATACACCGCAATGTGTCGAGGTGTGCCCGGTTGATTGCATCCCGAAGGACGACAATCATCATGAAAGCGACGAGCAGTTGTGGGTGAAGTACGAAAAACTGACGGGTAACAAGCGACCGGGCTGAGCGCTGTCAAACCACGACGAAGCTCACGCGTTCAAAATCCGGACCTTCATCCAGTACGTGAATCAGTTTCATGCGCCAGGGTTTCTCTGCATTGATCTCGAGGATGCGACCGGCCCGATACCAGCCCTGCGGAATGACCAGCGATTGATCGGTGCCGACCGAGGGAACGGCGGGTAGCAGGAAAGCCCGGCTGTACCTTTCGTTGTGTACAGAGCCCTGGCCGAGCGGGCGGGCAGCAACGGCCTGCGGGATGCCGGCCAGGGCGGCGACCCCGGCAATCAAGCCGCCCTTCTGCTCCTGCATCAGCCAGGTTGTCTGGGCCAGCAGAAAGCGTTCACCCTCATTCGGGCAGATGGCCAGTAACTGTCCGTGCGCCATTTTCTTGCCGGCGGTGCTGCGCATCAGACGAAAGCCGTTTGGCGATTGATTCACCACTTCCCACTGATCGACCGTGAAACCGAGCAGCTCCTGGCGTACCGCCAGTTCCTGCGTCGGGTCGACCATGTGACGGAAGGCAAAAAGGCTTTCGAATTCCAGCCGGGAGTAGGTGCGAACGTTTTCCGGGGTTAACTCCTTGCCGGAAATGTAGTAATACATCGCATCAAAACCAATGCACAGCTTGGCTATCCCTGAAGTCGAACGGCGGCGGAATTTGCGCGTGGCGCGCGCCTGCGACCACGGGCGGGAGAGGTGTTCGAGCAAGTGTCGGCATTGGCCGGAAGAGCAATCCTCGCCGAGGCCAATCTGCGCCGGAGGGATTTTGTGCCTCAATTTCTGGCGAATCTGGCTTAACTGCGTGGCCAGACGCGAAGTGTCGAGACGGCGTAAATGCTCGGTCTGCAGACAGTCGGCGGTCAATCGCAGACCGACGTCCTGCGACAGGTCGATAACGAACTGTGGCAAAGACTCACCCGGCAGGGCGGGGTGCAGGCTGACCAGATGCGACCAGTTGCTGGCCCAGCGACGCGCCAGGTTCTGGTCGCGGATCGAGAGACTGTAAGGGCCGGCCAGTTCGGAGAGCAACACACTGAGGAAGCTTGCCGTGCAATTCGTGCTGCGCCCGAGCGGATCGAGGGTATCGGGAACGGGCAGGGTGACCACCCCCCATTTCTCGGCAGCGGAGTAATAGCCATGCAGATCGAACCACAATCCCGGCGCCAGCTCGCGCCGTGCACGCTGGTGCTCGACTATGGCCAGACCGCTATAGGAAATGCTGCGCTGCAGAGTCAGTGCTCTGCGCAACAGGTGCGCGGCGTCGATGGCTGCGCTGTCAAGTCGGGTGCAGTGCGCATAGGCCTTGGCCATTTTGAGCCAGGTGGCAACGACCTGGCGGAAACATTGCTCCTCAACCTCGTCCAGTGGCAGCGGCTTGTTGATGTAGTGGCGGGCCAGCTCTTCTTCGACGAAACAGAGGGGTTCCCGTAATTCTTCGAGCAGATTGAGATAAACCTCAGCCTGGGGTGGCGATTGCAACAGGCTATCGAGAAACTGGTTAATCTCGCCTTCTGCCTTTTGCGGGTTGGCCAAAGTCAGGAGAGACAGCATCTGCAGCCCGGTCTGCAGGTCCGGGATGGCCGTGGTGCTCGGCAACGGGTAGATCAAAGCGCTCATCAGTTGGACATCTCTTGTTGCCATTTCATGGTAGCTGGCCGGGGGATGAATTCATCAGACAAGTTGTACCACAACTTCATGGCCAAGGCTATTTCGACCGGTGTGAAACCGTAATTTTTGATGTTTTACTTTCAATGGAATTCATGGGTTGAAGCGATCAGGCGGCACTCAGCAGGTTTCGATGGCTGACTGATACTTTCAAAATCCGCTGGACGTCCTGACCGACCTTTTCGATCGACTGGATCTGTGACACAAAATTGTTCTCGACATGCAGCAGTTCGTTGATTCGATCTTCCAGTGTGTCGGTTGCCTGATGAATGCGTTTGATGCTCTCCAGTCGTCGCTTGAGCTGGATCTGATGTTCGCGAACCCGGGTTTCCATGGGCGCCATGATGGCCTTCAGCCAGGATTCGGCGTCACGGTTGGCGCGTTCGAACGCGCGTCTGACCTGCGTGGCGACTTCCTCGAAAAACTTCTGGGTCAGCTTGTTCTTCTGATGTGTCATCAACTGGAACATGGTGTTGAGATGCGTATCGCACCAGAACTCAAGGCGCTCGATATCCTTCTGGTAACGAAGCAAGGACAAATTGCTTGGTGCGCCGAGATTGAGGCCGTGTTCTACCGAGAACTTCCTGTACATTGCTTCCATCATGGTGCGGATTTCACCGATCTCGCCGTCTGATTTGATCAGATTGTCGCGTGCGACGCTGAAGAAATTCTTCATTGCATCCGACAGCGTTTTTGAAAACGTCGCTTCGAGCATGGTTTCGCGGGTTGTTGATGTCAGGAGGCGCAGGGCGTCAAGACCAAGATGGTCGAATAGTTTGTTGGTCAGTTGCGAAAAGACGCTGCGCAGGGCGTAGTAGCGTTGCAGCCCGGCCTCGAACTCCTCTTTTTCGATACGGACCTTGCCCATCATGTATTCAACGACCCCCTTGTTTTTTCCGCGTAGTTCGGTCAGTTCGCCGAGCTGTTCGCGCAGACCGGTGAGGCGTGATTCGACAAGGCTGTGCATGCGCAGGTAGATGTCGGCAAACTCGGCGTCGGTATTTTCGTGAATGATTTCCTGCTTGGCTGGAATCAGCTCTCCGGAAAGCGCGGATTCGAGATCGGGCAGACGGCTGCGTTTGAGTAGCGAAGCGTCCTTGTTGATCTTGGCCACCAGCGCCTTCTGCGCCGAAACAGGAAAAATCTGGCTGGTAGGCAAATCAAGTGTCCACGCGCAACTGTTGGTCTGCCTGGTGATTTCGGCGTTGATTTCGTCTTCCGACTTGAGTTCGTCCCACATGCTGTCGATCTTGTTGAGAACGACAATACGTCCTTTTTTTCGTCCGCCGGGTGCGCCGATGTGTTCGTTCCAGATCGCCAGATCGGACTGCGTCACTCCGGTATCTGCTGCCAGGATGAAGAGCACGGCATGTGCATTGGGAAGCAGCGACAGCGTCAGCTCAGGTTCCGCGCCGATGGCGTTGAGACCCGGCGTGTCGAGAATGACGAGACCCTGTTTCAGAAGGGGGTGAGGGAAGTTGATGATGGCGTGGCGCCAGTGCGGGATTTCGACCATTCCGTCCTCAGCAACCCGAACCACGGAGGATTCGCTGTTGCCGCTGGCAAAGCCCAGTTTTTCGGCAATGTCAGGAGAAACGCGCACGACTTCACTGACCGAACGGAGCGCCTCCTGCATCGATTCGGCCGATTTGGTGTTGAGCGGAACGACTTTCCATTCGTCGGGGAAACGTTTGTAGTCGCTGATGCTGGAATTGCTTTCACGGGTCTGGATCGGCAGCAGTTCGATGCCGGGCGGCTTGCCCGGGTCATACATCAGTTCGGTCGGGCACATGGTGGTACGACCGGCCGTCGAGGGCAACATGCGGTTACCGTAATCGGCGAAGAATATGGCGTTGATCAGTTCCGACTTGCCACGCGAGAACTCGGCAACAAAGGCGACATTCAGACGATCCTCGCGCAGTTTTTCGAGTAGCTGCCGGATACGCAGTTCAGTCTGGGCATCGCTCAGTTCGTTTTCGGACAGGCATTTTCGGAAAGCCTCAAGGCCAGCAGAAAGCTGAGTGCGCCATTTACTGTAGGCAGCAAATTGTTGAGCAAGCGTCATGATCAGTTCCAACGCAACAAAAGATTCTTCACTCTATCACAAAGTCTTGCCCAATCAATCACATGGGTTTGCCCTGTTGATGTAAATGATTCACCGCTGACAGCGCGGACAGTAGAAAGTGGATCGACCCGCCTGACGAACCGAATGTACTGGCTGCTCACAGGTCGGGCAGGGTTCACCGAGACGATCATAAACTGCGCAGGAAAGCTGGAAGCAGCCCGCACCGCCATCGCTATGTACATAGTCGCGTACGCTGCTGCCGCCAGCAGCAATGGCCGTTTCAAGTGTTGAACGGATGGCCGGGACGAGAATCCGGTAGCGCTTGCGACTGATCCGATCGGCCGCGCGCAAGGGTGAAATGCCCGCTCTGAAAAGACTTTCGGAGGCGTAGATGTTGCCGATGCCGACGACCAGATGGCTGTCCATCAGCAAGGGTTTGATCGGCACGCTGCGCCGGCGGGTGGCGGCGAACAGCCAGTCTCCGTCAAACACAGGGGACAGAGGTTCGATGCCAAGCGTGGCGATCAGCGGGTGCCGGACAACGTCATCGCCTTCGTGCCAGAGCAGCGTGCCGAAACGCCGCGGGTCGCGAAAACGCAAGGTCGTGCGGGCGAAAACCAGATCGACATGATCGTGCTTCTGTGCCGGCGTACCCGTCCTGACCAGACGCAGACTGCCGGACATGCCAAGGTGCAGGATCAGCCAGCCACCGCCCTCGGCACTTTCACAGTCGAAAAGAAGATATTTTCCGCGCCGGGAAATCGCGTCGACGCGCAGACCGGTGAGTCGCGTGGCAAGCCAGGCAGGGATGTCGTGGCGAAGTTTTGGCGTCCGGAAAATGGCGTTGACCATGCGTTGCCCGGGCAGAAAAGGCAATAATCCTAAACGGCTGACTTCAACTTCAGGGAGTTCTGGCATTGCTGCTACCGATAAAAGTCCATAACATGCGTAAAACCATTATGAAGCAAACGACTCTACACTGAAGTGGTCTGATTGATAATTGCAAGGAATCCATGAAACACATTCGACGCACCCTCTGTTTCGCCGCGCTGTCCATCGTCTACAGTCTGCCGCTACTGGCTGCTGATGGGGCGGCACCGGCCCGGAAACGCACGCCGGCAGTGCGCGAGACCAAACGCCCGACGACCCCTGAACTTCGGCCAGGCGATACGCAGTATGCCAATCAGCCCGGGCAGGTGATCTATCAGGTATTGCTGGCCGAAATCGCCCTGCAGCGCGGTGATGCCAATCTGGCCAGCCAGGCTTACGCCGATCTCGCCTTGCGTACCCGCGATCCGCAAGTTCTGGAGCGGACAGTCGAAGTAGCGGGCTATGCCCGTCGTTTCGATCTGGCGCTTGAAGCGGCGCGCCTGTGGATTGATGTAGACCCCACATCGAAACGCGCACAGCAAATGATGGTCAGTGTAATGATTCTTTCGAATCAGCTTGACGATCTCGCTCCCGGCCTGATTCGCATGCTCGAAGTCGACAAGGAGTCTCTTGCCGATAATCTCCTCGGGCTGAACCGCATGTTTGCCCGCAATCCGGATCGTCAAGCCGTTTTCAGCCTGATCGACAAGGTTACCAGACCCTTCTTTGGTATTGCCGAAGCGCATTACGCCGTGGCCCTGGCCGCGGTTTCGGCCGGGGTCAACGAACGGGCGCTGGCTGAGGTGCGGAGGGCGCTCGAGTTGCGCACGGACTGGGAAATGGCGGCCTTGTTGCAAGCACAACTGCTGTCGCGTGAGTCGCCTGCCGAGGCAATCAGCTTCATGCAGGGCTTCGTCGAGCGCAACCCGAAAGCATTTGACGTCCGCTTGTATCTGGCACGGGCGCTGATTGGCGAGAAGCGTTATGGTGAAGCCAGAAGCCATTTCGATCTGTTGCTGGCGGCCTATCCGGAGCGAGCGGAAGTTCTTTATCCGGCAGCCATACTGGCGCTGCAGCAGGACGACAGAACGCTTGCCGAAGCCCGCTTGAAACTTCTGGTGACTCTGGATATTCCGGACAAGAGCCTGGCCTATTATTACCTCGGGCAGATTGCCGAGGAGGACAAACGCAGCGCCGAGGCGCTGGCCCATTACGCGCAGGTCGGTGCCGGCGAACATTACCTTCCGGCGCAATTGCGCAGCGCACAACTGCTGGCTGGTCAGGGGCAGCTTGACGCAGCACGCAAACAGCTCGGTAAAGCAAAGGCGGGAACGCCCGAAGAACGTGTGCAACTGTTGATCGCCGAAGCCAGCTTGCTGCGTGAGGCCAGGCAGACGCAGGCGGCGTTCGATCTGCTGGATCAGGCGCTGGCCGGTCAGCCCGAGCAACCCGAACTGCTTTATGAAAGTGCTCTGCTTGCTGAAAGACTTGGGCGCCTGGACCTTCTCGAAAGCCGCCTGCGCAAGCTCATCGAATTGCGCCCGGAGAGTGCGCAGGCCTACAACGCCCTGGGATATTCCTACGCCGAGCGCAATCTTCGTCTGCCTGAAGCGCGTGAGTTGATTGAAAAGGCGCTCAAGCTGGCGCCTGAGGATAGTTTCATTCTCGATAGTCTGGGCTGGGTACTCTACCGGCAGGGCGATTTGCCCGGCGCCTTGAGCATCCTTGAACGAGCCTATGCAAAGCGAGCCGATCCCGAGATTGCGGCGCATCTGGGCGAAGTGCTGTGGGTTCTCGGGCGCAAGGAGGAAGCGGGACGCATCTTGCGTGAGGCGCAACAGAAATTCCCCACCAATGAGGCCTTGGCGGACCTGATCAAGAAGTTTGCCCTCTGATGTGCAAAGATTTACCAAGCCCATTCATCATGAGAAGCGATTGCCTGCCCGTTTCGCTCAGTACTTGCCCAAGTGATGGCACAAGACGCCATTCGGGCAGACCGCGGCTTATCCTGCCGGGCGGGGGATAGGGTGTGTGTCACGCGCGCGACACTCTCGTTAAACGGATGCCGTCGAATCCTCGTTTCATGCGCTTTTACCGCACCCTCGGACTTCTTCTCGGCGTACTGCTCCTCGGTGGCTGCGCCAATCTTCCTGCATCGACAGGCATAGCGCCGCCGCGTGACGCGCTGGTCGATTTCACGCTTGAGGCCCGGTTTTCCCTGCGCCATGAAGACAAAAGCTACTCCGGACGTTTGAGTTGGCGGCACGCCGGGATGAACAACGAGTTGCTGCTGTCTTCACCGTTTGGTCAGGGAATGGCTGAAATTGTTACCAGCGAAAGATACGCACGGCTGACCAGCAGCGATGGCAGGGTATATGAGGCGTCAGATGCCGAAACACTGACCCGTCAGGTTCTCGGTTACCCGCTGCCATTGGATCAACTCACCGACTGGGTGCGCGGGTGGGGCGCTGCGGCCGGGATTTCCGAGCGGGATGCCCTTGGACGACCCTTGCGCCTGCGTCATGAGGACTGGCTGATTGACTACGGCTACGCCAGCGATGATCCCCAGGCGCCGCCCGATCGCATCTTCGCCGAACGTGCGGGTGGCTTCGCATTGCGCCTGCGCATTGACGAGTGGAGCAGCACGTTGCCGGGAAAGCGGGAGCCGTGAACAGCGAAGTGTCATTGAAGGAATGGACCTGGCAGAGCGTCTACCCGGCGCCGGCCAAGCTGAATCTTTTTCTTCACGTTACCGGACGGCGCGCCGACGGTTACCATCTGCTGCAAACCCTGTTCCGCTTCATCGATTTTGGTGACCGCCTGCGCTTTGTCGCGCGCGATGATGACGAAGTAATTCTGGTGAATCCGCTGCCGGGAGTGCCGGTGGAAAACGATCTGACGCTGCGCGCAGCGCGTTTGTTGCAGGCTGAAACCGGTTGCCGCCAGGGAGTCGAAATCTTCATCGACAAGCGCCTGCCGATGGGCGGTGGCCTGGGGGGGGGCAGCTCGGATGCCGCCACCGTGTTGCTGGCCCTCAACCATCTCTGGCAGCTTGGCCTGTCGCGCCGGCGCTTGCAGGAAATAGGCCTGACGCTGGGCGCCGATGTGCCTGTCTTCATTTTCGGGCGCAATGCTTTTGCCGAGGGAGTCGGCGAAAGCCTGCGAGCGGTCGAACTGCCAGCGGCCTGGTATGTCGTTCTGGAACCGCCTGTCCAGGTGCCAACCGCAGCAATATTCGGCGCTGCAGAACTCAAGCGCGACAGCGCGCCGATGCGTGCGGTCGACTGGAAACCGGGTATCGGCGGCAACGATCTGGAAGCGGTGGCGGTATCCCGTTTCCCTGCTGTCGCCGAACACCTTCGCTGGCTATCCGCTTTTGGCGAGGCGCGCATGAGCGGCTCCGGCGCCTGTGTCTTTGCCGAGTTCGGGTCGCAGGAAGCGGCTGCGCAGGTGATCGGCCAGTTGCCTGCCGGAATGAGCGGCTGGATCGCCGCCGGGCTGGATTTCCATCCGCTGCACGAACTCGCTGCGTGAATGTGCCTGTCACGGACAATACAGCACCGCTAACGGGAAAAATCAATCAATAAGCCGGTTTTTCCTTGGCGTCGTTGAAGCGCTTGACGCCGGTCATGATCTCCTGCTTTGCTTCTTCGACACCGAGCCAGCCCTTGAGCTTGACGAACTTGCCGGGCTCCAGATCCTTGTAGTGCGCGAAGAAATGCGAGATCTGATCGAGGATGATCGGCTGTATGTCGCGCTGGCTGACGATGTCGCGATACATTGTCGTCAGCTTGTCGACCGGGACAGCGAGCAGTTTGTGATCTTCTCCGGCCTCATCTTCCATCTCCAGCATGCCGATCGGGCGGCAGCGGACGACCACCCCCGGCGGCAGAGGAAACTGAGCCAGTACCAGGACATCAACCGGGTCGCCATCATCGGAGATGGTGTGCGGAATATAGCCGTAGTTGCAGGGGTAATGCATGGACGTGGACATGAAGCGATCAACGAAAATCGCGCCACTGGCCTTGTCGACCTCGTATTTCACCGGGTCGGCGTGCATCGGGATCTCGATGATGACATTGAAATCGTTGGGGAGGGAGATGCCGGAGGGGACATTGTTCAGCGCCATGTTGGTTTCTCGTGAAAGTTTGATTGAAAATCGTCGGGAGGGTTACGCTAGTGTAGTGCCTGATCCGGCTTATACCAGGTTGGCAGGCGTAGAGAGTCTACGCCATAGCCGCCCAGGGTGACAGCGCCGATTACGGTGGCATCGGTGCTGGCTGAGCGAGCGCCCGGAAGCGACATCCTGGCAGCCTGTCGGACTTGACCAAGTCGGCTGCAAAAAGTGGGAAGACGGCTCATTTTTCCCCGTATTTCTGTGCGAATAGAACAACTATTCGCTTGAAATCCGTGCAATGGGGTAAGCAGGCATTTCGCTGCAAGGCGAAAGCTCGCAAAAACTGCGCTCGTCCCCCACATTTTTCGCTTCGACACATCAAGTCCGACAGGCTGCTTACTACCATTACCCATAAGTGCATCAACTTGTATCCGGCGGCCTGAGAGAAAAGCCCAGGCAGAGGATTTGCAGGACCGCATAGCCGTGCCACATGAGCTGGTGCCCCGGGGGTGGATCATTGTTGCGGCCAAGATAGCCGCCCAAGCGGGCCACCAGACGCACCGCATCGCCAAGGTTGGCAGGCGACTTGATTCTGTTTTGTTTAGCGAAGGCGTTCAGTACCGTGACCTCGATCTCGCTGAGCAGCACCTCGGCGGGAAGTTCCGGGCAGGCCCGCCCCAGCAGCGTCATGAGCATGATGCGCCAGGCGATGACGAGGTTGATCGCAATGGCGCGTTCGAGTCGCTCGGCGCTGTGGTGTGCGAGATCTTCGATGCGGCAACCGGTCTTGAGCACCCGATGCCAGTCTTCGATGCGCCAGCGCAGGCAATACCAGCGCAGACAGGCTTGTGCGTCGTCAATCGAGTTGATGGCGCAAGTGGTCAGCAAGAACCACTCAAGCGGCTTGGTATCCTCGGGTGCTGAAGGCTCCAGGATATGCACCACCCACAGGGTGATCGGCGCCTTTGCCTTCTGGTGTGCTGGCGGTGGCAACGCGATCTGAACGTAGCGCAATTGCACCTCGGCCGTGCGCTGTTCGGTGGCGGTGCGCGCCTTTTGCTTGCTCTTCTTGGGTCGTGCGCTTTGTCGCGGCACCACGACTTGAAGGGCGCCTTGCACCGCACTTTGGCGGACAACCTCGAACAGGTTGGCCTCGCCAGACATCACTCGGTCGTGTTTGGCACGCACCAACAACTCCACCTTGGCGCTCTTGCGCTGCTCGTCAAACAGTTCGAAGAAGTCCGCTTCCCGATCCATCACGCAGATTTGGCGCGTCTGGGGAAGTTCTTTGCACAGCGAGACGCACTCGCGCAATCCAGCGATCCAGGCAAAGCTCTTTTTTTCCTCGATGGGAATTTCGTGCGAGGGGCGCTGGTCCTGCTCTGACTTGGCCGCCGGCGCCGTGAACTGGGCGTTCAACACGCCGATGGGCACGCCCTCGGTGCTCACCACCAGCGTCGAGTGAAGGTGCAGCCCCAAACCTCTGGCGCCAGTCTGGTTGGCGCCCATCACGCCCAACCCATCGCACTGCGCCAGCTCCGTGTAGTTCAGGTCCGTGCCGTCCTGGATGCACAGTACCGTCGGGTGCGCCTTCATCCGTTGTACCGTACGCGCACGATGGGGCGCCAGGATCGCCGCTACGCTGACCTGCGAGTCATCGGGCTGGTCGATCAACCGGTAGTAGCCCTTGACCGCCGCCCAGTCTCCTCGCGCCACGCCAGAGAACGCCTGGCCGGGCATCGTGGCCAGCGTACGCGCGCTTTGCACGAGTCGCTCGCTCAAGCGCCGATCCCCCAGCTTGGCACCGCCAAACTCCTGCCGTGCCCAGCCATCGCCCTCCATGCCCTCGGCCATCCCCAGGGCATGTGCCACGACGGGTTCGACACCGCCCAGGCGCTGTCGGAAATCCGCTTGCAGCGGATACACATAGATGGCTTTGACGCTCTTGGCATGGCTGTGCTCGCGGTCTTGGCGACCGCGTCCCTTGGTCTTGCCGATCTCGATCCAGTTGGCCGCCTGATAGCTGGTACCCGCAAACCGGTCGGTTTCCACGAAGCTCTCGATGAGCCAGGGACGGTACCCGTAGTGATCTTCGAAATCCAGATCAATACGCCGCAGCACCATCCCCAGCACGCAGGAGGCCAGATTATGACATCGCACCGAGGCACGGATCAGAAAGCGGCTCAGGCCCACGATACGGTGCAGCTGCTCGCGCCGTGTCTTGACGTCCCAGCCGATCCATTGGTCCCGATCGGCCAGTTGAATCGCTGCCGCGCTGAACCCCAGTCCGCCCAGCCAGCCGTGCTCGGAGCCAATCAGATAGCGCATCTGCGCGCCGACCAGCGGCCCGGCTCCCTGGGGGTGCTCGCACAGCATCAGCTCGTTCCAGATCAGCATCTGCGGCAGCGTGTCGACCTTGATCAAACACAGATCGCGTACTTCACCTGCCCGCTCAGGTACCTCTTGCGGGTCCGGGACCGGCACGCCAAGACGGCGCGCACTCCGGGCCCCTTTGGCCCCCCGGGGGCTGGCCGCGGGCAACACAACGTGCCCCGAACGTTCCAACTCGCGCAGCGCCTTGATGCAGCCGCTTCGCTGTACCCGACCCCGTGCATCGTGAAATCCAAAGTGCTGGCACACCGCATCGGCAAACGCCGACCGGTAGGCATAGGCATCCTCATTCAACAGCCCACGGATAATCTCGATCGAACTCTGCTCGGACAGGGCGCGCTTGATCTGGTTTTGAACTTCCACGATGCCACGATAAACGCGGCACACAAAATGTCCAGCGTTATTTGTGGGCAACGGGCAGTGCTAGCCAGGGGTAGCGAACACAGCACGGAACCAGGTCTCGATGTCGCGCAACTCTTCCATGCAGACGCCATGCTCGGCATGGTAGGTGTGCCACTGCAGCGGGTAGCCCATGGCCTGCAAGCGCTCAGCCGAGCGCTGCCCCAGTGCGCAGGGGATCACCGCATCGCCACGGCCGTGTGCCATGAATATCGGAACCTCGCGGTTAGCCGCATGCGCTTCGGTCGGCAGCATGTCGGCCAGCGGCAGGTAGGTCGACAGGGCCAGGATGCCGGCCAGCCGCTGCCTGTGGCGCAAGCCGGCATGCAAGGCAATGGCTCCGCCCTGCGAGAAACCGGCGAGCACAATGTGCTCGTCGGCAATGCCACGCGTATTTTCGCGGGCGATCAGGGCCTCGATCTGCAAGGCCGATTCGCGCACGCCCTGCGGGTCTTCACGCCGGTCCGAGAAATCCATCGAGACGATGTCGTACCAGGCGCGCATCACATAACCGCCGTTGATCGTGACCGGCCGCATCGGCGCATGCGGAAAAACGAAGCGGATGGCCGGCAGGTCAGCCAGATCGAGTTCATCGACGATCGGCTCGAAATCGTGTCCATCGGCCCCCAGGCCATGCAACCAGATGACGGCGCAGGCCGGGTGGGCGCCGGTTTCGATTTCGACGGCAGGCAGCAAGGAGCTGGCGTTTGCAGAAAGGTGTTCGCGGTCGGTCACGGCAGGCCTCTTCAGTGGGGTTGACGGGCTCTATTGTAACCAAGCTGCCGTCTCTGGAGCGTGCCGGCGCAAGCGTTGCAAAACAGATGGTCACGATCTGTGTATCCTATAGGGTGTGCCGTGCTGAACTTTACCCGGCGACAAGCAAGGATAATTTTATGCAATTCCGAAAATTCAAGTTTCTGGTCAGCGTAGTGGCCCTTGCGCTGGCCTTGATCGGCTGCTCACCCACACCGGAAACGGTTGGCGAGATGGCCCGAACGTCGATCCAGGATGTGCTTAAGGTCGATCCTCGCTTCCAGGGTACCGGCGTCGAGGTCGTTCGGGTTCAGCTTGCTGTGGACGGCGACAAGCAATACAAAGGGATTGCCAGCATCAGACACAAGGGCGTGGTGCACGAAATTCCGGTGAACGTTGTGGTCGATGGCCTGAGCATCAAATGGAGTACCGCCCCTGACGCTTTTTCGTTCATTCCGCAAACCAGGCCGCCGCTATAAGCCTGCGGGCAATTTCAGCCGACAACAAAATGCCGACAATTCGTGCGCTACAGAGCAAGGCCAGTCTTAAACCCCTTGGCAGCAGTACCCCCGGATTGCCTTGTTGCACCTTGTCACGCCCTGTTTTTTCGGAAAAAGCCCTGTATAATCCGCGCCTCGCTCGCTAGGCTCATCAAGCGGGTGACTGCTGGAGTCGCCAAGACGGATTTAAGGCACCGGATTTTGATTCCGGCATTCGAAGGTTCGAATCCTTCTTCCCCAGCCATTCGGTTTATTTCGACACGGGCAGGTAGTCCGCCTGCCGCCCGTTTCGTTTTCACACGACGTTTTTTTCAGCGTCACGGGATGCGCGATATGGCCTACGACAGCCTGATGGTATTTACCGGTAACGCCAATCCCAGGTTGGCTGCCGATGTGGTCAAGCGCCTGAACATTTCGCTTGGACGAGCCAATGTCGGGCGCTTCTCGGACGGCGAAATTACCCGTCGAGATCCAGGAGCACGTGCGCGGCAAGGATGTTTTCATATTGCAATCGACCAGCGCGCCGGCCAATGAAAACCTGATGGAGCTGCTGGTGATGGTCGATGCGCTGAAGCGTGCCTCGGCGACCCGTATTACCGCCGCCATCCCGTACTTTGGCTATTCCCGTCAGGATCGCCGCGTGCGCTCGGCGCGCGTGCCGATTGCCGCCAAACTGGTGGCCGACCTGCTGACCGCTGCCGGCGTACACCGGGTGCTGACCATGGATCTGCACGCCGAGCAGATCCAGGGCTTCTTCAATATCCCGGTGGACAACATCTATTCGCTGCCGATCATGCTGGCCGATGTGTGGAAAA
>JADJNC010000030.1 GCA_016709335.1 Candidatus Propionivibrio dominans
GCACCGGCAACGACACACTCAACGGCCACAACGGCGGCCCGAATGTAGTCTACGGCTACGAGGGCAACGATGCCCTGAGCGGCGGCGACGGCGCCGACACCCTCTATGGCGGTACGGGCCTCGATACGCTGAATGGGTATGCGGGCAACGATCTGCTCTATGGCGGAGCGGGCAATGACACCCTCAACGGGAATGACGGTAATGACCTGCTTGATGGTGGAGCGGGGAATGACTCCCTGACGGGGGGTGCGGGCAACGATACCTATGTTTTCCGGCGCGGTGGGGGTGCGGACATCATCGGCAACAATGACAGCACCGTCGGTCGTGTCGACACGCTGCTGCTCGACGGGTTGAATGTGGCCGACATCCGGCTGGAGAAATGGGGGAGCTACGATCTGGCCTTGGTGATCAATGACACGGGTGAATCGATTACGGTTCAGAGTTACTTTAGTAGCGACAGCTACAAACTCGATTTCGTGAAGTTTGCCGACGGCACGACCTGGGATCGGGCCACCCTGGCGGCTCGTGAAATGACGGTGTACGGTAGTGCCGGCAACGATACCCTCGTCGGTCACAACGGTGGGCCGAACATTCTTTATGGGTTGGATGGCGCCGATAACCTGGGCGGAGGTGACGGTGTTGACACGATGTATGGCGGTACGGGCAATGACACCCTCTACGGCAACACCGGAAACGATCTGCTCGATGGCGGCACAGGTAATGACACGCTCAATGGGAATGACGGCAATGACACCCTCGATGGAGGGGAAGGAAGCGATTACCTGTCCGGCGGTGCGGGTAACGAGACCTACGTTTTCCGGCGCGGTGGAGGGGCTGACAGCATCAGCAACTACGATACGTCGGTTGCTCGCATCGACACGCTGCTGCTCGACGGACTTAACCCGGCCGACATCCGGCTGGAGAAATGGGGCAGCTACGATCTGGCCTTCGTCATCAAGGACACCGGCGAATCGATCAAGGTACAGAACTTCTTCGACATCTATAGCCCCAGCGCCTATCAAATCGATACCGTGAAGTTTGCCGACGGTACGAGCTGGAACCGGGCGACATTGATTGCCCATGAAGTGAGTGTGTTCGGCACGGCCGCAGCCGACTCACTGGGCGGGCACAACGGCGGCCCGAATAGTCTTTACGGTTATGACGGTAACGATAATCTGGGTGGGGGTGACGGTAATGACACCCTGTATGGCGGCAACGGAAACGACACCCTCAGTGGTAATGCCGGCCTAGACCTGCTCTATGGCGATGCAGGTAACGACGTACTAAACGGCAACGACGGTAACGATAATATCGACGGAGGCGTCGGCAACGATACCCTCAATGGGGGTAACGGCAACGACACCTATGTTTTCCGGCGCGGCGGTGGTGCCGATACCATCAATAACTATGACTATTCCGTTGGGCGCATCGATACCTTACAGCTCGACGGCCTGAATCCGGTCGACATCCGACTGGAGAAATGGGGCAGCTACGATCTGGCCTTCGTCATCAAGGACACCGGCGAATCGATCAGGCTCCAGAATTTCTTCGATATCTACGGTGATAGTTACAAGATTGATTCGGTGAAATTTGCCGACGGTACAACCTGGAGTCGGGCGACGCTGTTGGCTCAGGAAGAGATAATGTTCGGCACGGCTGCTGCCGACTCACTGGGCGGGCACAATGGGGGGTCCGAACAGTCTATATGGTTATGACGGAAACGATACCCTGAGCGGTGGCGATGGTACCGACACGCTTTATGGCGGCAACGGCAACGACACGCTATTTGGCAATGACGGGAACGACCTGCTCGACGGCGAAGCAGGCAACGACTACCTCACAGGAGGTGCGGGCAGTGACACCTACGTTTTCCGGCGCGGTGGAGGGGCTGACAGCATCAGCAACTACGATACGTCGGTTGCTCGCATCGACACGCTGCTGCTCGACGGACTTAACCCGGCCGACATCCGGCTGGAGAAATGGGGCAGCTACGATCTGGCCTTCGTCATCAAGGACACCGGCGAATCGATCAAGGTACAGAACTTCTTCGACATCTATAGCCCCAGCGCCTATCAAATCGATACCGTGAAGTTTGCCGACGGTACGAGCTGGAACCGGGCGACATTGATTGCCCATGAAGTGAGTGTGTTCGGCACGGCCGCAGCCGACTCATTGGGCGGGCACAATGGCGGCCCGAATAGTCTATACGGCTATGACGGAAACGATACCCTGAGCGGTGGCGATGGTGCCGACACACTGAATGGTGGAAACGGCAACGATACGCTCTTTGGTAACGACGGGAACGACCTGCTCGACGGCGGTACCGGCACCGATGCCCTGCTCGGTGGATTGGGCAATGACACCTACGTTATTGACAATGTGGGTGACACGGTCACCGAGAATCTCAACCAAGGCACCGACCTCGTCCAGTCGAGCATTACCTACACCCTGGGTGCCAACGTCGAGAACCTGACCCTGATCGGAACCAGCGCCATCAACGGCACCGGCAACGCCCTGAATAACGTCCTCACCGGCAACACGGCGGCCAACACCCTGAGCGGCGGCGATGGCAACGACACCCTGGACGGTGGTGCCGGCGCCGACGCCTTGATTGGTGGGCTGGGCAACGACACCTATGTCGTCGACAACGTGGGCGATGTGGTCACCGAAAACGCCAACGAAGGGATCGATCTGGTGCAGTCGAGCATCACCTACACGCTGACCGCCAATATCGAGAACCTCACCTTGACCGGCACAGCCGCGATAAACGGTACGGGTAACACACTGAACAACGCTCTCACCGGCAACAGTGCTGCCAATATCTTGAACGGTGGCGCCGGTGCCGATACCCTGAGCGGTGGCGCGGGCAACGACACCTATGTCGTCGATGACGTCGGCGACCTCGTCACCGAGAATCTCAACGAAGGCACCGACCTCGTCCAGTCGAGCATCACCTACACCCTGGGTGCCAACGTCGAGAACCTCACCCTGACCGGCACCACGGCCATCAACGGAACCGGCAACGTGCTGAACAACGTCCTCACCGGCAACAGCGCTGCCAATACGCTGACTGGCGGTGCCGGCAACGACACCTATGTGGTCGACAACAGTGGCGATGCGGTCGTCGAAGCGGCTAACGAAGGCACCGACCAGGTCCAGTCGAGCATTACCTACACCCTGGGTGCCAACGTCGAGAACCTGACCCTGACCGGAACCAGCGCCATCAACGGCACCGGCAACGCGCTGAACAACGCCATCACCGGCAACGGCGCCGCCAACACCCTGACCGGCGGCGACGGCAACGACACGCTGAACGGCGGTGCCGGCGCCGATAGTTTGATTGGCGGTCTGGGCAACGACACCTACGTCATCGATAACCTCGGCGATATGGTCACCGAGAATCCCGGCGAAGGTACAGACCTCATCCAGTCCAGCCTCACCTGGACGCTGGCCGCCAACGTTGAGAACCTCACCCTGACCGGATCGAGCGCCATCAACGCCACCGGCAACACGCAGGACAACGTGCTCACTGGCAACAGCGCTGCCAACACCCTGACCGGCGGTGACGGCAACGACACGCTGAACGGCGGTGCCGGCGCCGATACCCTGATCGGTGGTCTGGGCAACGACACCTACGTCGTCGATAACATCGGCGATGTCGTCACCGAGAATCCCGGCGAAGGCACCGACCTCGTCCAGTCCAGCCTGACCTGGACGCTCGCCGCCAACGTCGAGAACCTCACCCTGACCGGCACCACGGCCATCAACGCCACCGGCAATACGCTGGACAACGTGCTCACCGGCAACAGCGCTGCCAACACCCTGACCGGCGGTGACGGCAACGACAGCCTCGACGGTGCCGCTGGCGCCGATACCCTGCTCGGCGGCCTGGGCGATGACATCTACACCGTCGACAACGCCCTCGACGTCGTCACCGAGAACGCCAATGAAGGAATCGACCTGATCAACAGCAGCCTGACCCTGACCCTGGCCGCCAACGTCGAAGCGCTGGCGCTGAGCGGCAGCGCCGCCCTCAATGGCACCGGCAATGCGCTGAACAACCTGCTGCGCGGCAACAGCGGCAACAACGTCCTCAATGGCGGCACTGGTAACGACATCCTCGAAGGCGGTGCCGGCAACGATACGCTCACCGACACGAGCGGCACGGCACTGTTCAACGGCGGTGCCGGTACCGACTCGATGACGGGCGGCGCATCCGCCGAACTCTACCTTGGCGGGCTCGGCAACGACACCCTCACCACCGGCGCCGGCAACGACGTGATCCTGTTCAACAAGGGCGACGGGCAGGATACTTTCGCTACCGGAGGAACCGGCAGCGACACGCTCTCGCTCGGCGGCAGCTTCGCCTACAGCGAGCTCACCTTCAGCAAGTCAACCAACGACCTGGTGCTCAAGGTCGGAACGACCGACCAGCTCACCTTCAAGGACTGGTACGCCGCAACACCGTCCAAGCCGGTGCTCAACCTGCAAGTGATCGCCGAAGCGATGGCCGGCTTCGCGGCCGGCGGTGCCGACCCGCTCCTGAACCAGAAGGTCGAGAACTTCAACTTCGCCGGCTTGGCCGGCGCCTTCGATGCGGCGCGTATTGCCACCCCGACGCTGACCACCTGGGCGCTGAGCAATGCTCTGCTCAACTTCCAGTTGGCCGGCTCGGACAGCGCCGCGCTCGGCGGCGATCTGGCCTACCAGTACGGCAAGACCGGAACGCTGGCCGGGATCGGGCTGACCGCCGCCCAGGAAGTCATTGGCGACGCTGGCTTCGGTACCCAGGCGCAGGCCCTCAGGCCGCTGGCCGGCTTGCAGGCGGGGGCGGTGCGTTTGGGGTAGGGGGAATGACTTAAAAGCGATTAACCACGGAGGGCACGGAGAGCACGGAGTAATACAAGAGAACACGTCGGTAGTATTTGTCACCCGATGGATAGTTCTTTTTTCGTTTTTCTCCGTGTCCGCCGTGCGCTCCGTGGTTAACTCTCAGGCCTCTGGCCGGCTTGCAGGCGGGGGCGGTGCGGCGACACTCGAAGCTCGCCTTACCTCGCTGGCTGTTACGCAAAGGTTTGGCTTGCGTATCCTTGCTGTGTGCTACAATGTAGCTACACAAAGTAAAAGGAGTTTGTAATGCCTGCGAATGCTGTTGTCCGTGCCCGAATTGACGAGCACATCAAAGAAGAGGCTTCCACTGTACTGGCGGCCATGGGGCTTACCGTGTCCGATGCCTTACGGATCATGCTGACACGGGTAGCCAGCGAGAAGAGACTGCCTTTCGACCCCTTGGTACCCAATGCCGAAACGATAGCGGCGATGAAAGAAGCGCGGCGCGGCAATCTGGAGACGGTGACCCTGCGTGACTTGCAGTCGGTGCTCGATGCGGACGACTAAGCAAACCGGGCAATTCAAACGCGACCTGAAACGCGAATCCAGGGGGCCGCATCGCAAAGCGCTTCAAGATGATTTTGTCGCCGTGATCGCGAGCTTGGCCGCAGACCAGCCGCTCGATTCCAGGTATTGCGATCATCCCTTAGCTGGCGACTGGACCGACCACCGCGATTGCCACATCAAGCCCGACCTGGTTCTGATTTATCGCAAGCCGGATCTCGAAACCTTGCAACTGGTTCGCTTGGGGTCGCACAGCGAACTGGGGCTTTAGTCGTTTTCCACGGGATACGGCAGAAGACCGCTGGTTTCCTTGGATTATTATTTGTAATTAAACGCTTTCAAGGCCAAATTTTTCGCCAGACTATTGGGGCATTTGATGAAGCATTTGCCGCTGTCCGCGTTGCGATCCCGCTACCAACGGATGCAGGGCGCTTTCGAACGTGCCCTGCCGGCCTCCGACCCGCGCCCGCTGGACTTCTATCCGCCGCTGCTGCGCCTGACCGACTCGCCGCCCAACCCGGTCGGCCGCAAAGTACTGTGGTCCTTGCTCATGCTGCTCACCGCGCTGCTGCTCTGGGCCCTAATTGGCCAGCTCGACATCGTCGCCGTCGCCGAAGGCAAACTCATCCCGCACAGCTACCTGAAGATCGTGCAGCCGGCCGAGTCGGGAATCGTCAAGGAAATCCTGGTGCACGAGGGCGAAACGGTACAGGCCGGGCAGGTGCTGATGCGCATGGACATGCTGATCAGCGAAGCGGACAGCAAGTCGATCGCGGCCGAGTATCGCCGCAAGAAGGCCACGCTGGCGCGCATCGAGGCCGAACTGGCCGACACCCCCTATCTGCCAGCAACCGACGATCCGCCGGCGCTGGCCAGCGAAATCGCCGCCCAGTACCGCGCCAACCGCGCCGCACGCGACGCCGCGCTGGCCGAAGAGACCAGCCGCCTGCTCCGATACCGCTTCGACCTGGCCTCGAGCGAGCAGGTTAAAGCCAAACTGACGCAAACCCTGCCGCACTATCAGAACCAGGACCAGGCGTTCGAGAAACTGGTCAAGGAGGGTTTCGCCGGCACGCTGATGGCCAGCGACAAGCACCGCGAGCGCATCGAAAAAGAGCAGGAACTGAAGAACCAGAGCCACCTGATCGAATCGAACCGCGCCTATGTCACGCAGTCGGAGAAGCGCTTGGCGCAGATCGACAGCGACTACCGCCGCCAGTTGCATACGGAGCGCAACGAAGTGCATGGCCAGGCCGACAAACTGGCGCAGGAGGTCGCCAAGCAGGCGCACCGACAGTCGCTGATGGAACTGAAGGCGACGCAGGACAGCGTGGTCAAGGATCTGTCTACGCATACCACCGGCACCGTCGTACAACCGGGCACCGTGCTGCTTACCCTGGTGCCGAAAGAAGAGACGTTGCGCGCCGAAGTGTGGGTCAGCAACGAGGACATCGGCTTTGTGCGCCAGGGGCAGCCGGTGAAACTCAAGTTTGCCGCCTTTCCCTTCCAGAAATACGGCTTGGTCGACGGGGTGGTCGAGCATGTCAGCGCCGATTCGGCCGACAGCACCACGAACAAGGACAGCACGGCCAACGACAAGGCGCCGGCAAGGAGCCCGCCCCTGTTCTACAAGGCGCTGGTGACGCTCAAGGCCATGCAACTGGAGATGGGCGAACAGCGCTTTGCCCTGGGTGCCGGCATGCAGACGCAGGCCGAAATCCTGCTCGGCACGCGCAGCGTCATGGAGTTTCTGCTCTCGCCGGTGCGCAAGGCGTGGCACGAGGCGGGGCGGGAGCGCTGAAGCGGAAGCAGAAGCAGAAGCGCCATGCGTATCCTTTTCGTGCATCAGAACTTTCCCGGCCAATACCTGCACCTGGCCCGCCACTTGGCGGCTCAGCCGGGTCATGAAGTGGTGTTCATCACGCAGCGCGAAGACGCGGCCCTGCGCGGTGTGCGCAAGCTCGTCTACAAAGCGCAGCGCACAGTGACCCGGCACCTGCACCATTATCTGAAGGAGGCCGAGGCCGGGGTACTCAATGCGCAGGCGGTGGCGCGTGTGGCGCTTGATCTGAAGAAATCCGGTTTCATCCCCGATGTGATGCTCGGGCATAACGGCTGGGGCGAGATCTGGTACCTGAAGGACGTGTTTCCACAGACCCCGCTGCTCGGGTACTTCGAGTTCTTCTATCGTTTTGCCGGCGCCGACGTCGGCTTCGACCCCACGGAGAAGCCAAGCTTCGACAGCGCACCGCGCATCCGCACCCGGAATGCCGGCAACCTGCTCGGGCTGGAGGCCGCCGATTGGGGGCAGTGCCCTTCGCAGTGGCAGAAATCGACGTATCCCGAGCGCTATCGCTCGATGTTGCACGTCGTTCATGAAGGCATCGATACCGATACCGTGGTTCCCGACCCTCAGGCACGCCTGCGTCTTCCTGGAAGCGATCTGCACCTGGCCGCCGGCGATGACGTGGTGACCTATGTCGCGCGCAATCTGGAGCCTTATCGGGGCTTCCCGAGTTTCATGCGCAGCCTGCCGGCCATCCTCAGTGCGCGACCGCAGGCGCAGGTGCTGATCGTCGGTGGCGATGAGGTAAGCTACGGCGCACGCCTGCCACAAGGCCACTCGTACCGGCAACGCCTGCTCGATGAACTGGGCGATTCGCTGGATCGCCGCCGGGTGCATTTTTTGGGGAAGGTGCCATATCCGGTCTTTCTGAAGATTCTGCAAATTTCAGCCGTGCATGTTTATCTGACCTATCCCTTTGTACTTTCCTGGTCGATGCTGGAGGCCATGGCGGCGGGTTGTCTGGTGGTCGCCTCAAAAACCGCACCGGTCGAGGAAGTGATTCGCGATGGGGAGAATGGGGTGCTGGTGGATTTCTTCAGGCCGGAGGAGATTGCTGAGCGTGTCGTTGCAGCCCTGGCCGATCTGGCACACTTTGAGCCCTTGAGGGCGCGTGCGCGGCAGACCATTGTGGACAGGTATGATTTGCAGCGGATCTGTTTGCCGGGGCAGTTGAAGCTGATTGCGCAGATGGCCTGACCCAGTTGTCAATAGAGTCGCGTTATTTGCCGTGCCTTGCATAACCGCAACTGGCCGACAGCAATATTGGCCTGAACGTCTGATTACGCTGCAAAACGGACGGGAAACAGTACAGGAAAATCGGTGATGTCGGGACGGCGAGGATGTGCCAACCGGGGCACTAATTGATAGTTGTTTTGATAGTCGTCAATAGTTTAATATAAATATATCTATTATATACAATGACTTAATGTGCTATTTTGGCGGAAGCGGTGAGATTCGAACTCACGAAAGGTTGCCCTTTGCCGGTTTTCAAGACCGGTGCAATCGACCACTCTGCCACGCTTCCAGTTTGAGGCCGCAGGCTTGCCTGGCTGCGGCGGGGCGTATGATAACACGTTACAAACTGTTACCCCCTGTCTTGCAACTTGTGGCACCCTAGGCCGGTCTCAAGACGGCATTCAGCAATTTATTTTGGAGGATTTTTCAATGCAACCGCAATTTCAGATGACAGGTCAGGCCACCCAGGACTTATCGCTGCAACAGAACAAGGTCTTGCGTAACACCTATATGTTGCTCGCCTTGTCCATGGTGCCAACGGTAATCGGCGCTCTGCTTGGCGTGCGGATGGGCTTCTCGTTTTTTGCCGGCAGCCCGATGATTTCATTCATGGTGTTTCTGGGAGTCGCCTTCGCTTTCATGTGGGGTATCGAACGCACCAAGAACAGTGGCATGGGTGTTGTTCTGTTGCTCGGCTTTACGTTCTTCATGGGCTTGATGCTTTCGCGCATTCTGCAGGTTGCGCTGGGCTTCTCCAATGGTGGCACCCTGATTGCCACGGCAGCCGGTGGTACCGGTGCCATCTTCTTTACGCTGGCTACTGTGGCAACCGTGACCAGGAAGGACTTCAGCTTCCTCGGCAAGTTCCTCTTCATCGGCGTGATCGTTGTGCTGCTTGCCGCCGTGGCCAACATCTTCTTCCAGATCCCGGCCTTGTCATTGACCATTTCGGCCGTTGCCGTGATGATCTTCTCGGCATACATTCTCTACGACATCAGCCGCATCGTGAATGGCGGCGAGGATAACTACATCACGGCAACGCTGGCGGTGTATCTCGATGTTTACAACGTATTTGTCAGCCTGCTGCATCTGCTGATGGCCTTCACTGGTGATCGCGACTGAAACGCTTGAGGTTCTCCAAAAAAGGGCGACAATGGTCGCCCTTTTTGTTTCAGTCCTGCAGAAAGGCTTCGCCCTGCATCATTCTCGGGCCGGCGCGACCGGGGACTTCGGCAAAGCGGACGACGTGCAGCGGCAGTTGATGCATGTCGAGCGTCGCGTGAATTTCTCGCAAGGCGACGAGTTGATAGTCCTTGCTCTTCCATCCGCCAAGCAGGCGCTCGAACGCGCTGCAGAATTTCATTCCCTCCAGTTCCGCGCGCAGGGTGAAAACGTGGTCGCCGACGATGGCACTGGACAGTTGCAGAATTCGATCGGCGGCCTGGTCTGGAGAACACCCGGGTTCCAGCATGAGGATCTCGTCGAGGGTCGGTAGCGTGCTCGGCAGTTGCGGGCAGGCGACAATTTCTCCGTCGATCACCGGTATGAAGGGATGGTTGCCGCGGCAATCGCTGGCGTAGGAGAATCCGAGCCGCTGGGTCAGGCGTAGTGCATGGCGATTCATCCGCCATCCGGCGGCGCCATGTGTTCTTGGCATCTCGGCAAATATTTCCGCAAAGCGCGTGCAGGACTTGCTCATTTCGGCCTCGATCCACGAATTTCCGGCCTGATGAACTTTCTGTTCCCAGCCGACACGATCCCAGGCGTGAATGCCGGTTTCAAACCCGGTGTTGTTTGCCTGACGCAGTATTTCGGTGCAGCGGGTTCCGATGCTCGGGCCCGGTAGCAGGCGACCATAGAGGCGAGTGCTCAGACCATAGTAGCGGCCAAGGGACGAGGAAAGCTCTTCGCGGCCGGAATGGTCGGGGCCAAGCGAGAAAAAGAAGGTGCCCCCGGCATTGTGGCGCTGGAGGATTTCGATCAGTGCCGGAACGCCTGAAAGTGTTCCACGGTAAGTGTCGACGTCGATCTTGAGTGCGATGCGTTTCATGACTGTCTTGTCTGAATTTTTGTCGGGCAAGCCGGCAGGTTGCGATGAGGGTCTGAGTTCTGAAGGTCAGTCAAAGATCAGACCGGCAGCGACCTTGCGCCCTTCACTGACCAGAACGTTATAGGTGCGGCAGGCGGCCTGAATATCCATCACTTCCAGACCTTTCTGCGCCTGGATGAGCGGCCTGAGCAGTTCGGGACGTGGAAAGCGCAGTTGCTTGCCCGTGCCAAGAAGAACGATCTCGGCATCGAGGGAGGCGAGCAATTCAAAATCGGTAACATTGAGCGTTGCGAAGCTCGCCTGAGTCCAGTCGGGGATCAGTCGATCGGGAAGTACGACAAGGTTGCTGGTGTGGCGGATGGCATTGACGCTGACATAGCCCTCGCCGTAAGCGGTAAAGGCATTCTGACCCTCCATCTGGACGAGCTGCAGCTTCATAAAATTGCGGTGCACCAGGCGATAAAGTAGGATTATAGCTTTTTGCTGCTCGTTATTTGAAGGTGAGCTTGCCCGCCGCCATTTGCAGTAGCTGGATTGTAATCAGAAAGGACGGTTTGCCCCAGGGCAGCCGCAATGGTTGAATGTAATGGAACCCGTACTCAAATCGATCAAGCTGGCCAACGTCTGTTATGACATTCGCGGGCCGGTGTTGCAGCAGGCCAAGCAGATGGAAGACGAGGGGCACAAGATCATCAAGCTGAATATCGGCAATCTTGCGGCCTTCGGCTTCGATTCGCCGGAAGAAATCCAGCTCGACATGATTCGCAACCTGCCCTACGCGGCAGGCTATTCCGATTCAAAAGGCATTTTCCCCGCCCGCAAGGCGGTCATGCACTACACCCAGCAGAAACACATCAAGGGTGTGACGCTGGAAGACATCTACATTGGCAACGGCGTTTCGGAACTGATCGTGATGGCCATGAATGCCTTGCTCAACGAAGGCGATGAAGTGCTGGTGCCGGCACCCGATTATCCGCTGTGGACGGCAGCGGTCAGCCTTTCCGGCGGGACGCCGCGACATTATCTGTGCGATGAGGACAACGAGTGGCTGCCGGACCTCGACGACATTCGCGCCAAGATTACGCCGAAGACCCGCGCCATCGTCGTCATCAACCCGAATAACCCGACCGGCGCCCTCTACCCGGACAGCATGCTGCTGGCAATCATCGCCATCGCCCGTGAGCACGGCCTGATCATCTATGCCGACGAAGTTTACGACAAGGTGCTCTACGATGGCCGGACGCACACGGCGATTGCCTCGCTGGCCGAGGATGTGCTGATGCTCAGCTTCAATGGCCTGTCGAAAAACTACCGCTCCTGCGGTTATCGCGCCGGCTGGATGGTCGTTTCCGGCGATCTGCGCGATGCCCGCGACTACATCGAGGGGCTTGATATGCTCGCCTCGATGCGTCTGTGCGCCAACGTTCCGGGGCAGTTCGGCATTCAGACGGCGCTTGGCGGTTACCAGAACATCGATGACCTGATCGCGCCAAGCGGGCGCATGTGCCGCCAGCGCAACCTGGCGCATGAACTGATCACGGCCATTCCAGGCGTCACCTGCGTCAAGCCGAAGGCCACGCTGTACATGTTTCCGCGACTAGACCCGAAGGTTTACCCGATCACCGACGATCAGGATTTCATCGCCGAACTGTTGCAGGAGGAGCGGGTTCTCCTGGTTCAGGGTACCGGCTTCAACTGGCCCAATCCCGATCACTTCCGTCTTGTTTTTCTGCCGCACGAAGACGATCTGCGCGAAGCGATTGCCCGTATCGCGCGCTTCCTTGAGGGGTATCGCAAGCGGCATGGCACCTGAGATGCGCGTTGTTGCCGTTACCGACGACGCCGGCGGGATGACTGAGCCGGGCTGGCTGGTCCAGGCGGAAGCCGTGCATCGGCAACTGCGGCCGCAACTTCCGGAAGATTACGTATCGCGTCTGTCCGGGATGTTCGCCAACGGAGCGCGCATGGCGCTGGTCGTTGATGGCAGCGTGGTACTGTCACTCGCAGTATGGCGATTGATTGAAAACACTTACGAAGGGCGTCGTTTATATGTCGACGATCTGGTGAGTGAAGAGGCACGACGCTCGCAGGGTGCTGGCAAGATGATGCTCGACTGGCTTGAAGAAAAAGCCATTGCGCTGGGCTGTGAAGTACTGGCGCTGGACTCCGGCGTGCAGCGTCAGCGTGCACACCGTTTTTATTTTCGCGAGGGAATGCATGTTTCCTCGTTTTGCTTCAGGAAGATTTTGAAATGAAACCGATCAACGTTGGACTGCTCGGCATCGGCACCGTCGGTGGCGGCACCTTTACCGTTCTCAAACGCAATGCCGAGGAAATTACTCGCCGTGCCGGCCGGCCGATTCTGATTACACGTGTTGCCGACAAGAATCTTGAACTGGCCAGGAAAGTCACCGGCGGCGCCTGCCAGTTGACCGACGACGCTTTCGCCGTGGTCAACGATCCGGAGATCGACATTATTGTCGAACTGATCGGTGGCTATGGCGTTGCCAGGGAACTGGTTCTCAGGGCCATCGAAAATGGTAAACATGTGGTCACCGCCAACAAGGCCTTGCTCGCCACGCACGGCAACGAGATTTTTGCTGCGGCCCAGAAACAAGGCGTGATGGTGGCCTTTGAAGCCGCCGTTGCCGGCGGCATTCCGATCATCAAGGCGCTACGTGAAGGCTTGACGGCCAACCGCATTGAATGGATCGCCGGCATCATCAACGGTACCACCAACTTCATCCTCTCCGAAATGCGCGACAAGGGGCTGCCCTTCGCGACGGTGCTGAAGGAGGCGCAGCGTCTCGGTTATGCCGAAGCAGATCCGACTTTCGACGTTGAAGGCATTGACGCCGCGCACAAGCTGACCATCATGAGTGCCATCGCCTTTGGCAATTCGATGAGCTTCGACAAGGCGCACATCGAGGGTATCAGCAAGCTGGAAGCGGCGGATATCAAATATGCCGAACAACTGGGCTATCGCATCAAGCTGCTGGGCATCACCAAACGCACGCCCGAGGGCGTCGAGCTGCGTGTGCATCCGACGCTGATCCCGGCCAAACGGCTGATTGCCAACGTCGAAGGGGCGATGAACGCCGTGCTGGTCAAGGGCGATGCCGTTGGCCCGACACTTTATTACGGCAAGGGGGCCGGCGCCGAGCCGACCGCTTCGTCGATCATTGCCGATCTGGTTGACGTCACGCGAATGCATACCGCCGACCCCGAGCACCGTGTCCCGCATCTCGCTTTTCAGCCGGATGCGATGGTCGATCTGCCGATCCTGCCGCTGTCCGAGGTGATCACCAGCTATTACCTGCGTTTACGTGTCGAGGACAAGCCCGGTGTCCTCGCCGACATTACACGCATTCTTGCCGATCAGCAGATTTCGATTGACGCCATGATTCAGCGCGAGCCGGATGAAGGCGAAGACCAGACCGACATCATCATGCTCACGCACAAAACGCGCGAGAAGAACGTCGATGCGGCGATCACCAGGATCGAGGCACTGGCTGTGGTCAAAGGTAAAATCACCCGGCTGCGTCTGGAAGAACTCCTGTAATAATGCGGGGATTTGCCGGGTGCCTGTAAAAACCGGAACCCGGTCAAGTCCGACACGCGGCAAGGGAGATTGCTGGTCTACATCAAAGACCTGAGGCGCTACAGGCTGGACAATGGCTGTTCCCGCCAACTCGGTGTTTTTCAGGAGTTTTCCATGCACGCGTGCGATCAACCTACCCCGGAAGCCCTTTATTCCTTTGACGCGCGTGGTATCGCCAAACGTTTTCGCCATGCCGCCATTTTTGGCGCGATGGATGCGCTGACCCCTGGCGAGACCATGCGCTTCTGCAACGATCACGATCCCTTGCCCTTGCTTGGGCAATTGCAGGCCCGTTACGGCCAGGCCATCGCGATCAAATATGTTCAGCGCGAAGCCGGCGCCATTGTCATCGATTTCGCCAAACTGGCCTGAAACAGAAAGGGCGAGGGCGTGCTGTTCTACCTCGGTCTTTCTGCCCTTTTCGTCATTCTTGCCACATTGGCTTTTCTTCTGCTCGGGGAACCCTCTTACCTGGCAGCGACGCACCTTGTTTTTTCCCTGGCTGTCCTGCCGCTTGTCTTCGCAGCCATTGCCCATTTTGTTCCGGTACTGACCCGTAGCGCTGGGGCGCCTCAAGGTATTTGGCTGGCGCCACTGTTGCTTCAGGGGGCCGGATTTCTGGTTTTCCTGCATTTTTTCGGTGTGGCCAATACCAGCGCTCTGAATCTGGCGGCGGTTATTTCCCTGCTTCTAGCCCTTGCTTTTGCCGGCTGGTTGATGGTCAGGGCCAGACGCTGCCTTGGCAAGCCGCATCCCGGCTGGCGCTGGTATCTTGCTTCGCTTGCCTTTCTGGTGACCGGATTGGCACTGGTTCTGGTCATGCACTACTGGCCGGCTGAGCGGCAGGCGTTTCGTTTGCTGCATTTGCATCTGAATACGCTGGGGTTCATCGGATTGACCGCTATTGGCACCCTGCAAGTTCTGCTGCCGACAGTCCTGAGCGGACCCGATACCGATGCCGCCGCCCGTCTGCGCCTGGATTTACCGCTGGCGGTTGCCGGAGTGCTGTTGGTTGGTTTGGGCGCTGCCTTCTGCTTGCCACTCTCTCTTGTTGGTGCCGGATTTTTGTTTTACATCACTTGTCGCCCCGGGCTGTCCTGGCTAAGCCGCTATGGTCTGCCGGCGATCATCGCCGATGGTGCGTCTGCAGGGCTGGCGGCGTCACTGTGTGGTTTCCTGCTGCTCCTGGCCTTTGGTGTTGCCCATGCCCTCGGGCTGCTTGAAGGGCGTAATGCGATACCGGCCTTCATGGCGGCTTTCCTCTTGCCGCTGGTAAGCGGGGCGCTGTCGCAACTGCTGCCGGTATGGCGTTACCCCGGCCGGCGCACGCCGGTCCGTGACCGGGCGCGTGAAGTACTTGTCAAGAGAGGGGCAATGCGAGCCTTGCTCTTTATCTGCGGTGGCGTCTTGCTGGCCTTCGGGCATAACGAGGGGCTTTGGCTGGCGGCCGGTGGGCTGCTGTTGTTCCTTAACGATCTCATTGCTTCTTTCTGTTTTCCGGTACCGAAGTAGATTCCGCGATGGGCAGTGCAGGGCCAGGGGCATGGTAAACTCGTGGTTTAGCGAAAGCCTGCAGTTTCCTCCATCCGGTCATGACCATGCGCTATATCTCGACTCGCGGCGATTTACAGGATTCTCCTGGAAAAACCTTTACTGAAATCCTGCTTGGCGGCCTGGCGCCCGATGGTGGTCTCTATCTTCCGGAAACTTATCCGCAGATAACGCGCGCCGAACTGGATCAATGGCGCGGCCTGTCGTACGCCGGTCTGGCCTTTGCCGTGCTGTCGAAGTTCATTGACGATATTCCCTCTGCCGATCTGCAGGCACTGGTCGACAAGACCTATACCGCTGAAGTCTATTGCAACGGCCGTGCGGGCGACGATGCACGCGATATCACGCCGCTGCGCTGGCTTGAGCCGGGACTGGGGCTGCTGGAATTGTCCAACGGGCCGACGCTGGCCTTCAAGGACATGGCCATGCAGTTGCTCGGCAACCTGTTCGAATACGTTCTGGCGAAAAAGAACGAAGAGATCAATATTCTCGGCGCCACCTCGGGTGATACCGGTTCGGCGGCCGAATATGCGATGCGCGGAAAGCACGGCGTGCGTGTTTTCATGCTTTCGCCGCATGGCAGGATGAGCGCCTTCCAGCGTGCGCAGATGTACTCGCTGCAGGATGCCAACATCTACAATATCGCGGTGCGCGGGATGTTTGACGATGCGCAGGATATCGTCAAGGCGGTGTCCAACGACCACGCCTTCAAGGCAAGGTACAGGATTGGGGCAGTCAATTCGATCAACTGGGCGCGTGTTGTGGCGCAGATCGTGTACTACTTCAAGGGCTACTTCGCGGCGACCGGAGGTGCGAACGGATCAACCGACCAGCCGGTTGCATTTGCCGTGCCTTCCGGTAATTTCGGCAATATCTGCGCCGGCCATATTGCGCGCATGATGGGGCTGCCGATTGGCCGGTTGGTCATGGCGACCAACGAGAACGACGTGCTCGACGAGTTTTTCCGCACTGGCGTCTACCGTCCGCGGGCAACGGCAGAAACCCACACGACGTCGAGTCCGTCGATGGATATCTCCAAAGCATCCAACTTTGAGCGCTTCGTTTTTGACCTCGTCGGGCGCGACCCGGCGCTGATCCGCGAACTGTGGGCTAAAGTCGATGCCGGCGGCAGCTTCGATCTCTCGAAAACGGCTTACTTCGCCAGTCTGCCGAAGTTCGGCTTTGTTTCAGGAATGAGCAGCCACGCTGACCGTCTGGCAACGATTCGTCAGACCTATGAAAAGTACGCTGTGATGGTCGATACCCATACCGCGGACGGCCTCAAAGTGGCGCTCGAGAAGCGCACGCCGGATAGCCCGATGGTGGTGCTTGAAACGGCGCTGCCGGTCAAGTTTGAAGAAACCATTGTCGAGGCGCTTGGGCGTCTTCCTGAGCGTCCGGCAGCGATGCGGGGCATTGAAATGCTGCCACAGCGGGTCGAGGTGATGGATGTCAGTGTCGATGAGGTGAAACGGTTCATCGAATCAAGGTTGGGCGCCTGATTCCTGTTGAGCTTTGGCAAGCAGAGAGCAAAGCAGCGCTGGTGCCCTTTTTAATGCCGCAGTGGGCTAGAGATAGATTACGGCCGGGAAGACGGCGGCAGCGAGCACCAGCACCAGCCACTCCAGATTATGCCGCGCCAGAAATCCGGTAAAGTGCATGACCAGAATAGTGATGGCAACCACATAAAACAGCGCGAACAGCATGAAATATCCCTTTCTCTTGTTGTGCTGCGGGTGAAACAAGCTGCGTTCGTATTATCTGTTGCCAATTATAGCGACAATACTTTCCTCTGATGCCTGATTTCAACCGATGCAGGACGTCAGTTCGCTCAGGGCTGACCCTGAAAGCGCATCGACAGATCAAGGGCGCGCACATCCTTGGTCAGGCCGCCGATCGAGATCCGGTCGACACCGGTTTCGGCAATACCACGCACAGTATCGAGATTGACGTTGCCCGAAGGCCTCAAGAACGGCACGCCCCGAAGCTATCGCCACGGCTTCGCGCATCTGGTCGAGGCTCATGTTGTCGAGCAGAATCATCTTTGCGTCGGCCGCGAGTGCCTGATTCAACTCGGCAAATGTTTCGACCTCAACCTGGATGAACTGGCAGCGTCCGCCCGTAGCGTCGGCCACCTGTCTGGCTGCCGCCATGGCCGCTGCAATGCTTCCGGCGGCGAGGATATGGTTTTCCTTGATCAGTATGGCGTCGTATAAGCCGAGGCGATGATTTCCGCCGCCACCGCACTTGACGGCGTACTTTTGTGCCAGCCTCAAACCGGGAAGTGTTTTGCGCGTATCGACGATCTGCGCCCGGGTGCCGGCAACGGCGTCGGCGTATTGCCGTGCCCTGGTCGCTACGCCGGACAGCAGTTGCAGAAAATTGAGCGCCGTACGCTCGCCGGTGAGCAGTGCCCGTGCCGGGCCTTCGATTTCGCAGAGCGTCTGGCCGGGAATGACGCGATCGCCATCAGCGGCTTTCCAGGTGATCGAGATCGTCGGGTCGAGTTTTTCGAAGCAGTGACTAAACCATGCCGTGCCGCAGAGGACGGCGTGTTCACGGGAGACCACCGTGGCGCGCGTAAGGACATCGGCCGGAACGAGTTGTGCCGTGAGATCGCCGCTACCGACATCCTCGGCCAGTGCCGCCGCGACGTTGCGCTCGATTTCAGCAGCGAGCAGGCTGGCGGGTGCTACATCAACTGTGGGGTTCATGAAAAATCCAGAGCGCTGAATTACGGAAGCCAGAATTTTATCATCGGGCCATGAGCCAGGAGCAAAGGACACAAGAATGCTGGATTGATGTGCGGATCCGGTCTTTTCGGCATTTGTGACTGTTGCCCTGGTGGTGAACAGAATCTAAGTCTGGATCAGCACTTCACGGCTGAGGTGTTCGCCATCCCAGCACAGGCACTCACCGTGATCTTCGTGCCAGTCAGACATCACCCAGCGCTCGACATGGATACCGTCAACCAGATGATCGTGGGTTGCTGGAAGGTGCGTGTGGCCATGAATCAAGGTGGCGTAGCCGTGCTCACGCAGGAAGTCGTCGGTGGCTGCGGGATTAAGGTCCATCAGGTACTGCTGGGATTGTTCCAGTTTGTCGCGCTTGGCATTCTCGCTCTGCTGGCGCACTGCAGCAGCCATGGCCTTGCGATCTTTCAAGGGTTTGTTGAGAAAGTCCCTGCGCCAGGCCGGGTCGCGAACCTGCGCGCGAAATGCCTGATAGTCCTTGTCATCGGTGCACAGCGCGTCGCCGTGCGAGAGAATAAATTGCCAGGTGGGCAGCGACAGAACGTAGGGGTCGTGCAGCAGGCTTGCTCCGCTACGCGCAGCAAACTCCTCGCCGAGCAGGAAATCGCGGTTGCCGTGCATGACCGACAAGCGGACTCCAGAGTCGGTCAGGGCACGCAAGGCACCGACGATTGAGTGGTCGAAGGCGTTCTCCGGATCGTCGATACAGTCGTCGCCCGGCCAGGCATCAAAGAGATCGCCGAGAATATAGAGATGCTCGGCAGCACGTGCGCGAGCACCGAGAAAGGCAAGAAAGAGGCGTGTAACGCCAGGTGCCTGCGGCGAAAGGTGCAGATCTGAAATGAAATAGATCACGACAGATTCAGAGCGTAGCAGATTGGGGTGTTCAGCAGATTTCAGCGCGCTCGATGATCACGTCTTCTTTCGGAACGTCCTGATGGAACCCCGAACTGCCGGTTTTGACGCCCTTGATCTTGTCAACCACGTCACTGCCTTCGATAACCTTGCCGAAAACGCAGTAGCCCCAGCCGTTGCCATTCGGTGCCTTGAAATTGAGAAACTCGTTGTCGGCGACGTTGATGAAGAACTGGGCGGTGGCTGAATGCGGGTCGGACGTGCGTGCCATGGCCACCGTATAGGCGACGTTCTTCAGGCCGTTATCGGCTTCGTTCTTGATCGGAGCTTTGCACGGCTTCTGTTTCATTCCCGGCTCAAAGCCCCCGCCCTGAACCATGAAGCCGGGGATGACACGGTGGAAAACCGTGTTGTCGTAGTGCCCGGCTTCGGCATAGGCAAGAAAATTCCTGGCCGATTCAGGTGCCTTTTCGGCATCGAGTTCGAGGGTGATGACGCCGAAATTGGTGTGTAGCTTGATCATGGATAATCCTTACTTTTTATCGGAGATGATTTTGACAGACTGGATGACGACCGGCTCGACGGGGACATTCTGGTGCATGGCACGGCTGCCGGTCGGCACTTTGGCGATTTTGTCGACCACGTCCATGCCTTGGACTACCTTGCCAAAAACAGCGTAACCCCAACCATCGCGCGAAGGATAGTCGAGCATGGCGTTGTCCTTGTGGTTGATGAAGAACTGGGCAGTGGCCGAATGCGGGTCTGAAGTGCGAGCCATGGCGATCGTGCCACGAACGTTTTTAAGACCGTTCTTCCCTTCGTTCTCGACACTTTTGCTGGTCGGTTTCTGTTCCAAGCCCCGGGTGAAACCGCCGCCCTGGATCATGAAGCCGTCGATGACACGGTGAAAGATCGTGTCCGTGTAATAGCCGTCTCTGGCATACTGCAGGAAATTCTGCACGGTTTTGGGCGCTTTCTCCGAATCGAGTTCAATGACGATGGTACCCATGCTGGTCTGCATTTCGACGCTGGGGGCGGCGCAGGCGGCAAGAGAAAGCATTAGCCCGGCGGAAATCATGGCCAGTTGTTTGAACATCAGGCGGCTCCTTCAAAAATGATCTTCCAGGTACCTTCCTCGCGGATCCAGTACTGGCGTTTTTTCATCTGGTTGTTGAGGTTGTTGCTCTGGTAATCCTGCTCAAAAGTCACGACGACCAGTTCTTCCTTGCCGGGGTCGCGGAACATCGAGAGGTTGGTCAGTTTGACCTTGATCCATTCCTTGCCGGCATTGACCTGGCGCTTTTGCTGTGCAAACTGATCCAGGTTTTGATCCCTGGTCTGGAATTTCTTCGAGTAGTGTTTCAGGAAGCGGCTTACATCCCTGCTTTCCCAGTCACTGCGCCATTCGTTGATTTTCTTGTCAAGTGCGCTGCGCTCGTTCTGCCAGTCGTCGAGCGAGAGCCATTCGATCGAGTTGCTGATGATGACCGGTGTCAGGCCGATCTGCAGATTCTTGGCCAATGCGTCGAGATCGGTGTTGGCTAGCACGACGCAGCCATCGGAGGCTTTTGGCGGGCGTGAGAAGGTATCGGAGGGTGTGCCGTGCAGCCAGATGCCATGACCATTCCGGCCCTGACGTTTGTCCCATTCGTTGGGGTAGTTGATCGGGAAGGCGCCGGTGCCGTAAAAGTCGCCCAGTTTTTTTAGCGGCAAGCTTGAGGTCACATGATAGACACCGATCGGCGTCTTCTTGTCGCCTTCGCGAGTCTTGTCGGCACCCAGCTTGCCGTGCGTGATGTAGTAGTCAGCGACAAAGCGCGGTCGGCCATTGTCGTTCTGGTAGAGGTAGAGTCGCGATTTCTGCGTATCGACGACAATCGCATGCCTCTGGTCAGGCTGCATCTGCAAAAGATAGCGCGGTACATAATTCGCAGTAGCCGAGCGGTTGCGGTAGGCCCTGAGCCGGGCAATGACTTCGTCACGCAGATCGGTGAGCTTCTCCTGTGGCGCGTTGCTGGCGTTGCCGAAGGTCAGCAGCGGCATGCTGCGCGCCAGTAGCAGGTCGCCCTTGATCAGGTGAGCCAGACGGAAATTCGGGTACTGTCTGAGAAGCGATTCGGTTTGTTCGAGGGCGCTATCGAGGCGGTTATTTTCGATTTCAACGAGAATTCTGGAGAGTTGCGGTTCCGGACCCGAGTCGGAGAAGGTGGTCTGCGGCCTGTTTGCACCTGCGACAACGATTGGCCCGACTGCGCACACGGCAATCAGGGCGATGGCGAGCGCGGCTCGCCGCATCAGACGACGCGTTCTTGCTGAATGAGCCATTTGCCTCCGGATTTTACGAAAACCACGGTCTTGTTGGCGGAAGATTTGAGCGTTGGCGAGCTGTAGTGTTGACGAAACCTGACCGTCGCCTTGTCGCCGTTGACTGAGACATTGATCTCATCAACACTGACCTGAAGCTTGCCCGGCTTGTCGATACGCTGCGTGCGTTCGGCTTCCCAGGCTTTGCGTGGCATGCCGTTCGGCGTCTGGAAATCGTTGGCGTAATAGCCAAGATAGCTCTTGACGTCCTTGCGGGACCAGGCACTGGCCCAGCCCTGCAGCGCTTTGCTGACCTCGGATTCACTCGCTGCTGCAAGCGGTGATTTTTCAGCAGGCGGCTCGGGCGTCACGGCTTCGGGCGATTTGGCAGCGGTGCTCGGTTCCGCTACTTTCTCAAGCGGTTTGCCCGGTGGATTGCTTGGCGCGACTGCCACAGCCGGTGCGGCGGCGGGCGATGTCGCCGGGGTCGCCCTGGTTGGTTCAAGGGTAGCAGTTTTTACCGGTTCGTTCGCCGGACGTGAGGCCGCAGCCCCTGGCTTTACCCCAGGTTTGGAGGAGGTGCTGATCAATTCCTTGATCATCGACAGCTTGGTTTGTGTGGCGGTGTTCGACGAGTCGAGCTGAAGCGCCTTGTCATAGGCCTGGCTGGCGAGTTTGGCGTAAACATCACCGAGGTTTTCATGCGCGATCGAGTAGCTTGGATGCGTCCGGATGGCCATCTCGAGAGCGGCGCGCGCCTTGTCGTATTGCTTCTGCTGGGCGTAAAGCACGGCGAGATTGTTGTAGGGCTCGGGAAGTTCGGGAAAATCCTCGGTCAGTTTGGTAAAAACTGCGATGGCATCGGCGGGGCGTCCCATTTCGGTCAGGATCAGCCCTCTCAGAAAACGTCCCTGAGCATCCTTCGGCTTGCTCGAAATATAGAGATCGACTTTTTCAAGCGCTTGCGGCATCTGGTTCTGCTTCATCAAGCGCTGGATTTCAGGCAGTGTTTGAGCATCGGCGAATGAAACGGAAGCACTCAGGAGCAGGCCAAGAATAATGGCTGAAAGGCGCGCCAGTGAAGGCGTTTGGGAGTTGGGACGCATCGTTATGGTATGCTTCGAAAAAGTTGGTGACTTAACTGACCAATTCTAACAAGAAGCGCGTCGAATCCAAAGTATTCCTTATGCTCCCGTTTTTTCGCGGGGTGCTCTCGTGAGCCCGAAAATGCTGAAAATTTACAACTCGCTGGTCAGGGAAAAACAGGCGTTTGTTCCTATCGAGCCTGGCAAGGTTCGCATGTACGTTTGCGGGATGACCGTCTATGACTACTGCCATCTCGGCCATGCCCGGGTTCTTGTTGTTTTTGACATGGTTCAGCGCTGGTTGCGGGCCAGTGGTCTGCAGGTGGTCTATGTGCGCAACATTACCGATATCGATGACAAAATCATCAAGCGGGCGCTGGAGAACGACGAAACCATTGGCCAACTGACGAACCGCTTCATCAGTTTCATGAACGAAGACGCGCTCGCGCTTGGCGTCGAGAAGCCCGACCACGAACCGCGTGCCACCGACTATGTTCCGCAGATGCTCAAGCTGATCGGCCGGCTCGAAATGAACGGTCTGGCTTACCAGGCGGTCGACGGTGACGTGAACTTTTCGGTGCGTAAATTTCCCGGCTATGGCAAGCTCTCCGGAAAGACGATCGACGACCTGCGTGCCGGCGAACGTGTCGATGTCGACCAGGCCAAGCAGGATCCCCTCGACTTCGTGTTGTGGAAGCACGGCAAGGAAGGCGAGCCGTTCTGGGAGTCGCCCTGGGGGAGAGGTCGGCCGGGCTGGCACATCGAATGCTCGGCGATGAGCTCCGACCTGCTTGGCGAGCATTTCGACATTCACGGCGGCGGGCAGGATTTGCAGTTTCCACACCACGAAAACGAAATCGCTCAGTCCGAAGGCGCGCACAACGGCCAGTTCGTGAATTACTGGATGCACAACGGCTTCGTCCGTGTCGATGACGAGAAAATGTCCAAGTCGCTCGGCAACTTCTTCAGCATCCGCGAGGTGCTGAAGAAGTACGACGCCGAAGTAGTGCGCTTCTTCATCCTGCGCGCCCACTACCGCAGTCCGCTCAACTATTCCGACGTTCATCTCGACGATGCCCGTCAGGCACTGGCCAGGCTGTACACGGCGCTAAAGGCCGTGCCGGAATTGGACGTGAGCATTGACTGGAACGAGGCGCATGCCCAGCGCTTCCGGCAGGCGATGGATGACGATTTCAATACCCCGGAAGCCTGTGCGGCACTTTTTGATCTGGCCAGCGAGGTCAATCGCAGCAAGTCTGCGCCTCTCGCCGGGCAGTTACGAGCGCTGGCGGGACTGCTGGGGCTGCTCAAGCGCGATCCTCAAGCCTTCTTGCAGGCTACACCGGGCGGTGGCGAGGGTGAGGGCGCTGAGGTTGAATCGTCCGAAAGAATTGAAGCGCTGATCGCCGAGCGGACCGCCGCCAAGAAGGCCAGAAACTTCGCCGAAGCCGACCGCATCCGTCGCGAATTGCTGGCCGCAGGCATCGTGCTTGAAGACGGGGCTCAGGGGACAAGCTGGCGCCGCGCCTGAGAATCATTCGGCAAAACCCGCCGCTTGACTGGCGGGTTTTTTGCATAGCCAACTAGCGCAGCACGCGGCCACTGTTACCAATCACGGTCAGGTCGACAAAGCGGGATCCGAGCCGATCATTGGCCGAGTAACTGACCTGATAGCCACCGAGATCGTGATTCTGCAAGCTTTCCAGCGTGCTGACGAGTTTCTCGCGACTGAGGTCCCTGCCACTTTTACGTATCGCATCAGCCATCAACCTGGCCATGGCATACGCTTCGATACCGTAGTAAGAAAATTTGCCTTGTTTGCCCAGCAGTTTGTGGTAGTCGCGCACGATAGGAATCGTATCGTTCCAGGGGTAGGGCATGACTTGCGAAATGCCGATGCCGCGCGCGTCATCGCCGAGTTCCTTGACCAGCAGGTCGGCGCCCACCGGTGACAGCGTCATGAACTGCGGGTGCTGTTTGGCTTTCCGCATCTGGCGAACGAATTCGGCCGTCGGCTTGTACAGCGTGATCATGACGACGGTTTGAGGATTCGCCTTGGAAATTGTTTCCACTGCCTGGCTGACATCGAGTGAGTTGCGCTCATGTGTGGCAACGGCAGCAAGCGTCTGATTGCGCTTCTTCAGTGCTGCGCTAACACCGTCCAGGCCGGATTTTCCGAAACCGTCATTCTGGTAGAAGACGGCGATGTTTTTCAGGCCAATTGACACCAACTGGTTGACGATGGCCTCGGTTTCATTGGCGTAACTGGCACGAATG
The DNA here is from genome assembly GCA_016709335.1 of Candidatus Propionivibrio dominans. GTDB lineage: Bacteria > Pseudomonadota > Gammaproteobacteria > Burkholderiales > Rhodocyclaceae > Propionivibrio > Propionivibrio dominans. The sequence goes on from JADJNC010000030.1 coordinate 24,953, forward strand.
TTAAACATATAGCGATTGTTCGGATTGTCTTTGGGGGTTTGACGGATCGAATCGGCTCCGGAGATGGTGCCAATCAGTGGCACTTTGGCCGGTCCGAAGACATCGTTCATGGCGGCGGTTGTCGGGCTGGAGCCGTAAGAGCCGATCATGGCAAAGACTTTTTTGTCGTTGATCAGCGCTCTGGTATTGGCCACAGCACGCTCGGTTTCGTAGCCGTCATCCAGGGCCAGCAGTTCAAGCTTGCGCCCGTTGATGCCCCAGCGTCGTTGATCTGCTTTGAAGTAGGCGCCGATGACTTCTTTCATGTCCAACCCGTAGGCACCACTAGGGCCGGTTAGCGGTGCCGTCATGCCGATTAAAATGCTGGTGTCGGTAACCCCGACCTCGGCGGCGCCAACGCAGCCGATCCAGTTGACAAGTACTAGCAGCAAAGCCTTTCGAAAAATTCTCATGCCAAACCCCCGCTATTTTTGTACTGACCGTGAAAGAACGAAATTTTCCCAATTATCATGAAAGGATGACCAAGAAAACTGACGCCTGTCTTACAGTGAAAAATTCAAGGCTGTTCGGTAGTGTTAACGAAAAAGGCCTGTCGCAACGTCAAAGCGACAGGCCCCAGAGTTGTTCGGGGTAAGGATTTAGCTGGCAGCGAAGAACTCGCGCACGCGATCCATCCACGATTTGGCGCGTGGGTTATGGTGGCCGGCGTTTTCGCGGCTGGATTCTTCAAGTTCGCGTAGCAGTTCTTTCTGGCGATCCGTGAGATGGACGGGGGTTTCAACCACCACATGACAAAGCAGGTCGCCATGGCTGTGGCTGCGAACGCCCTTGATTCCCTTGCCGCGCAGACGGAAGGTCTTTCCTGATTGTGTTTCGGGGGGAATCTTGATCTTGGCGACAGCATCCAGTGTCGGGATTTCAATGTCGCCGCCGAGTGCCGCGGTGGTAAAGTTGATCGGCATTTCGCAATGCAGATCATTCTGTTCGCGCTGGAAAACGGCGTGCGGCTTGAGGTGAATCTGTACGTACAGATCGCCGGACGGCCCGCCGTTAATGCCATGCTCGCCTTCGCCGGTGAGACGGATACGATCGCCTTCATCAACTCCGGACGGTATTTTTACGGCCAGTGTCTTGTGCTGCTTGGTGCGGCCGGCGCCCTGGCAGGTTCCACAGGGATCGGCGATGAAGCGACCGGTGCCGTGGCACTTGGGGCAGGTCTGCTGGATCGAGAAGAAACCCTGTTGCAGGCGCACCTGACCGCTTCCCTGGCAGGTCGGACAGGTCTTGGGTTGCGTTCCGGCTTTGGCGCCGGTGCCGTGGCAGGGTTCGCAGACTTCCATGGTGGGAATGCGAATCTTGGTTTCAGTTCCGAAGGCGGCCTGTTCAAGCGTAACTTCGATGTTGTAACGCAGGTCGGCACCGCGATAGATGTTGGAACGCCCGCCCCGAGCGCCGCCGCCGCCGAAAATCTCGTCGAAGATTCCACCAAAGGCGTCCGAAAACCCGCCCGCTCCGGCGCCGCCGAAGCCACCGCCCATTCCGGCCTGCGGATCTACCCCGGCATGACCATACTGATCATAGGCTGCACGTTTTTGCCCGTCCGAGAGAATCTCGTAGGCTTCCTTGGCTTCCTTAAAGTGTTCTTCGGATTTGGCGTTGTCCGGATTACGATCCGGGTGATGCTTCATGGCCAGCTTGCGGTAGGCCTTCTTGATTTCTTCCTCGGAAGCGTCGCGGTTGACGCCAAGAATGTCGTAAAAGTCGCGTTTAGCCATGATTTCTTGAACGGTAAGAGGGGTGGGGCGAGGCGCGATTATACGCTCCTCGCCCCTTACTGCTGATGCTTACTTACTTCTTGTCTTTGACTTCGGTGTATTCGGCATCGACGACATCGCTGTCGTCCTTTTTGCCTTCGCCGGCCGCACCCGCACCCGCTCCGGCGGCCGCTTCTGCCGCGCCAGCTTCGGCCTGCTGCTTGGCGTACACCTTTTCACCCAGCTTCTGCGCCGCCGTGCCAAGGGCTTCGCTCTTGGCCTTGATGACCTCCAGGTCGTTGCCGCGAATGGCATCTTCGGCTTCTTTCATCGATGCTTCGATAGCCGCCTTTTCCTCCGCCGACAGTTCCTTGCCGTATTCGGTGAGCGACTTCTTGACCATGTGGATCATTCCGTCGCACTGATTACGGGCTTCGGCCAGTTCGTGCGCCTTCTTGTCCTCTTCAGCGTGCAGTTCGGCATCCTGCACCATGCGCTGGACTTCTTCTTCGGACAGGCCGGAGGAGGCCTGGATCTTGATCTTGTTTTCCTTGCCGGTGGCCTTGTCCTTGGCCGAAACGTGCAGGATGCCGTTGGCGTCGATGTCGAAAGTGACTTCGATCTGCGGCATGCCGCGCGGTGCCGGCGGGATGTCGGACAGGTTGAACTGGCCGAGGCTCTTGTTGCCTGCGGCTATTTCGCGTTCGCCCTGCAGGACGTGGATGGTCACCGCGTTCTGGTTGTCGTCGGCGGTCGAGAAGACCTGGCTGGCCTTGGTCGGGATCGTCGTATTCTTCTTTATCAGCTTGGTCATGACACCGCCCAGCGTTTCGATGCCCAGCGACAGCGGCGTGACGTCGAGCAGCAGCACGTCCTTGACCTCGCCCTGAAGCACGCCGCCCTGAATGGCGGCGCCAACGGCGACGGCTTCATCCGGGTTGACGTCACGGCGCGGTTCCTGGCCGAAGAATTCCTTGACCTTGTCCTGTACCTTGGGCATGCGGCTTTGGCCACCGACCAGGATAACGTCGTTGATGTCGGTGATCTTGCAACCGGCGTCCTTGAGTGCGATACGGCAGGGCTCGATGGTGCGTTCGATCAGTTCATCGACCAGCGACTCGAATTTTGAGCGCGTGATCTTCACCGCCAGATGCTTCGGTCCGGAGGCGTCGGCGGTGATGTAGGGCAGGTTGATTTCGGTCTGCTGGCCGGACGAAAGCTCGACCTTGGCCTTTTCAGCGGCATCTTTGAGGCGTTGCAACGCCAGAACGTCAGTCTTGAGGTTGACGCCGGATTCCTTCTTGAACTCGTCAATGATGTAGTCGATCAGGCGCTGGTCGAAGTCTTCCCCACCGAGGAAGGTGTCGCCGTTGGTGGCCAGCACTTCAAACTGGTGTTCGCCCTCGACTTCGGCGATTTCGATGATCGAGATGTCGAAGGTGCCGCCACCCAGGTCATAGACGGCGATTTTCTTGTCGCCCTGTTTCTTGTCCATGCCAAAGGCCAGTGCTGCTGCTGTCGGCTCGTTGATGATGCGCTTGACTTCAAGGCCGGCAATGCGACCGGCGTCCTTGGTCGCCTGTCGCTGGCTGTCGTTAAAGTAGGCGGGAACGGTAATGACCGCTTCGGTGACTTCCTCGCCCAGATAATCCTCAGCCGTCTTCTTCATCTTGCGCAATACTTCGGCAGAAATCTGCTGCGGAGCGATCTTGTTGCCGCGCACTTCAACCCAGGCGTCGCCGTTGTCTGCCTTGAGAATCTTGAAGGGCATCAGGCCGATGTCCTTCTGTACTTCCTTTTCGTCAAAACGGCGACCGATCAGGCGCTTGACGGCGTACAAGGTGTTCTTGGCGTTGGTGACGGCCTGGCGTTTGGCTGGCGCGCCACAGAGAATTTCACCATCTTCGGCGTAAGCGACGATGGAAGGGGTGGTGCGCGCACCTTCGGAGTTTTCGATGACCTTCGGTTTGCCGTTTTCCATGACGGCAACGCAGGAGTTGGTGGTGCCGAGGTCAATACCAATGATTTTGCCCATGTCAGTGTCCTTTTCTGTGTTCTAAGATGATTTGTGAATGCCGGAATGTTTCGTAACAGGCCCCAGATGGGGCTGCTTGCGTTCTTTTCAAGCTTTTGCTTTGGATACGATGACCAGCGCCGGGCGTAACACGCGGTCGGCGATCAGATAGCCCTTTTGCAGGACGCTAACGACCGTATTGGGCTCCTGATTGGCCTCAACCATACTGATCGCCTGGTGAAAATGGGGGTCGAACTTCTCGCCCAGCGGGTCAATTTCGCTCAGGCTTGATTTTTCAAAGGCAGCAACCAGTTGCTTGAGCGTCAATTCAGCACCAGCCTTCATGCTGTCGACGCTGGGTGCTTCGGCAGTGAGCGCCGCTTCAAGACTGTCCTTGACCGCCAGCAATTCGCGAGCAAAGCGCTCGATAGCGAATTTGGCCGCCTTGGCGATATCTTCCTGCGCCCGCCGGCGAACGTTTTCGGTTTCAGCCTTGGCACGCAGCCAGGCGTCGTGGTGCTCTTCGGCCTTGAGTTCGGCCAGCCGGAGCAACTCTTCCAGGCTGGGCGAATCTTCCGCAGTGTTCTCGGTTCCTGCAGCCGTGCTCTCGGTACTTGCTTCATCGGCGTTGTCTGGTGCTTGCATAATTGGCGGTCTCCCATAAAACTATGCGGGTAGTTTGGGGCGGACTTCCCGGTTTCAAGCACATTCGCGCATTTTATTTAGCATTGGTATATATTTTGATGCGTTGTTCTTCTGCTGTAGAGTTTAAATTCTGGCATCATTCCGGTTACCGGGCATGGATTTACTACCAACTCATATAATCAGAAACTTGGGCATTTCCGTTTCATGCACTCCCCCTGACAAAGTGCGAGCGGGGGTCCGCGAGTCGTACGCGCGACTTCCTCGTTAATGACCGGTACTGGGATGGTAGAGAAAATAGGCAAGTACGAAATCATTCGCACCCTGGGCAAGGGCGCGACTGCTGTCGTCTACCTGGCGCGCGACCCGGATACTGATCGTGAGGTGGCGGTCAAGCTGATTCACTTCGGCGAGGAAAATGCGGCCATGTCGCGCCGTCTGCGCAAGCTTTTTCAGACCGAGGATTCGATCGGCCGGCGTCTTGATCATCCCAATATCGTCAAAATCTACGATGCCATGATTGAGCCTGAGCGAGCCTATCTCGTCATGGAATTTATTGAAGGCACGGCCCTAGACCACTATTGTGCGATCAATCGCCTGTTGCCCATGCATCGCGTGATCGGAATCATATTCAAGTGCTGCCTGGCGCTCGATCATGCCTTTCGGCAGGGTGTGGTCCATCGGGATATCAAGCCGGCCAATATCATGATCGACGCCGACGATAATCCAAAAATAGCCGACTTCGGTCTCGCACTGAATCTGCACAAGGACATGAACAAGGATTCGACTTTCGTGATGGGGGTGGGTTCGCCGGCTTACATGTCCCCCGAGCAGATCAAGAATTATCCGCTTAACCAGAAGACCGATCTTTATTCGCTTGGCGTCGTACTTTTCCAGTTGTTGACCGGGCGCTTGCCGTTTCGCGCCAGCAATCAGGGGGCGCTGGTTTACAAGATTGTCAATTCGGACACCCCTTCGGTGTGCGCACTTAATCCGAACCTGCCGGTCGGCCTTGATCCAATAATCAAGAAGGCGCTGGAGAAGGATCTTTACAGCCGTTATCGCAATGGCGCCGAGTTCGCCAAGGATCTGTCGACAGTCCGCTATCAGATGCTGGACGAGGATTCCACCCAGCAGGATATGTCGCATTTCGAGAAATTGCGCCGACTCGAATTCTTCACCGAATTTGAAGATATCGAACTGTGGGAGGTCCTGCGCATCAGCGTTTGGCGGGAGGTATCAGAAAAGGTCGTTTTGATACGTGAGGGTGATAAAAATCGTCTTTTCGGGGTGATAATCAAAGGATTCGTCGAGGTTTCGGTGGGCGGCAAGTCAATTTGCCGGCTCAATGCCGGCGAGGTGGTCGGTGAGATGTCCTATCTTCATCCGAGCGATACGACGCGCTCCTCAACGGTTGTTACCCTGGAACCGACCCTGTTTCTGGAAATCAACAGTGCGGCGCTCGACCTCAGCTCGGACGAGGTTCTCGAAAGATTCAACAAGACACTGATTGCCAAGGTGCTTTCCCGACTGCGCGAGGCCAACAAGGCGCTGGCCAAGCTGGGTCAATCAGCGGTACAGGGCAGTAGTGCCGGCTGTGATCTGGAGCTGGCGCCGCCTTGATTCGCCAGGGGGTGTTGACACTCATTTCGCCCATGAAATGAATGTCAACACCCGCTAGACCGTCAGGTCGATCTGCTGCAGCGTACCGGCCTTGCCGTCTTCAAGCAAAAATAACCCGCTCGATCTGATCTGGCCTTGCAGGTCGTTATTGCTGTCCTTGAGGTCAAATGGGGTTTCCGCTCGGGCAAGGCTAAGTGCCCCGACATTCGCCTGTTTGAGCGTCGACAGTTGCTCCTTGCCGGAAACATCCCGGGTCCATACCCGCAACTGCTCGTAGGCGGCGTCGTTTTCGTCGATCCAGCCATTGTGATCGGCGTCGAGTACCGCCAGTTCGGCAAAGCCGTTCCCGCTTGTGGTTCCGAATAGCTCCGAACCGTTGTTGATCCTGCCGTCGCCATTTCGGTCAAGTGCAAGAAAACCGCTGCCACCGGTCACAAAGTTGATATCTTCGCTCTTTCCGTCGGAATTGAGGTCGAACCTGAAGCGCTGGCTGGTCAGTTGGGCGGCTGTGCCGCTGAAGTTGAGAACCAGTGGATCCTGTTTCTTCCGGGCATCGCCAAGCCTTATGCTGACATCGGACTGCTCATGGTAGCTGCGCGCCATCGACAGTGAAACGGTGAAATTGATCTCCTTGCCATCCTCAGTACGAACAACTCCAGCCGCTGCGAAGCGCGTCTGCTCGCTTTCGGTGGTGGACTCGTGGCGATCATATTCGACACCATAACCGGCCGCCTGTTGCGCTGCCTGAGCCTGATTTGACTGACTTGAACTGTGCGGATCCTGTATTGCGGGCGCCGGGGAATCCACCTGCAGTTCTCTGGCGTCAAAAACCTTGACTTCGCGGCCGGTCAGCATGGCCACCATGGCGATGATCAGGCGCAGCATCGGGTCCTTTTCAGCCGCGTCGATGCTGTCCTGAATGGTGCTGGCTTCGCTCGACTGTGCGGTTTTGCCGGCGTCAGAGAGTTGGACGCGATCAAAGGCTGGCAGGCGCGCGCGCTGGTTTCCTTCGAAATCGGGGCGGCGATCACCGACCCAGGTGCGAAGCGATTCACGGATTTCGTGCTGTTGCAGTTTGTTGTGGCTCGATTCCATTTGCAGTGCGGAACTGGCGATTTTCATGGCGACCTCATTCTACTTGCGTTAACTCCGGAACAGGGTTAACGGCGGCGGAAGACGATCACTTGAGCACTGTTTTGGTTACTGACTCGCGCCAAGCGCTTTCGCGCGCAGGGCACTGATCTCGAGCGCGGCCGGATCCGGGGTGTTCCGGGTCGGCCAGCCTTGCAGGTGCGTGGCGGCCAGATTGGCCAGTGCGTGAATCCACTCATCGCGCTCGTTCAGGCACGGAATGTAGCGGTAATCCTGGCCACCGGCCTGAATGAACTCGGCCTTGCCTTCGATGGCGATTTCTTCGAGTGTTTCAAGGCAGTCGGCAGGAAACCCTGGGCAAATGACGTCGACGCGCTGTACGCCCTGTTTGCCCAGCGCCGCCAGCGTTGGTGCCGTATAAGGCTGTAGCCATTCGGCACGACCGAAGCGCGACTGAAAGCAGATCTGGTACGCATCGGCGCCGAGATTCAGGGCTTCGGCCAGCAGACGACCCGTTTTATGGCATTCGCAGTGGTAAGGGTCGCCCTTGTCGAGCGTGTAGCGCGGTACCCCATGAAAGCTCATGATCAGACGGTAGGAGGTGGTCGGATGACCATTGGTCATCCAGTGCTGACGAACGCTGCCGGCGAGTGCCTCGATGTAGCCCGGGTCGTCGGCAAAACTCCTGATCGTCCGGATTTCGGGCTGATTTCGGATTGAAGCGGCCCAGGCACTGACCGCGTCAAACGCGGTAGCCGTCGTGCTTGACGAATATTGCGGGTAAAGCGGCAGCAGCAGGATGCGCGTGCAGCCTTCCGCCTTGAGCCGGGAGAGGGTGGCGGGTATTGACGGCTGGCCGTAACGCATCGCGTAGTCGACCAGCACACGGTGTCCGGCGGCACCGAGGAAGCCGCGCAACATTTTGGCTTGTCGTTCGGTATGTACTTTCAGTGGTGACCCATCGGGTGTCCACACCGAGGCGTATTTTTCAGCCGACTTTTTGGCCGGATGTTGAGGATGATGCCGTTGAGTATCATCCACCAGATCGCACGCGGAATTTCGACCACACGCGGGTCGGAGAGAAATTCCTTGAGATAGCGACGAACCGCCGGAGTGCTTGGCGCTTCCGGGGTGCCCAGATTGATCAGCAAAACGGCGGTCTTTGCCGCCGTACCGTGACGATAGCCGGGTTCGGGCAGATAGCGTGGCATCAGTAGTTGGCTCGGTAGGTCAGTGCGGAGGAGAGCAGTTTGGCGGTGATATCGACGATTGGAATGACGTGTTCGTAGGCCATCCGTGTCGGGCCGATGACGCCTACCGATCCGACGATCTGGCCGTCGACTGCGTAGGGCGCCGTGACGACGCTGCATTCGTCAAGCGGTGCCAGCCCGGACTCGCCACCAATAAAAATCTGGATCCCGTCGGCGCGGTGCGAAATGTCGAGCAGTTGCATCAGGGCGGTGCGCTGCTCGAAAAGGTCGAACAGCTCGCGCAGCCGCTTCATGTTCGACGAAAGCTCTTCCACTTCGAGCAGGTTGCGTTCGCCGGAGATGACGTAGTGTTCATCGGCCCGGTTCAAGGCATCGTCGCCTGCGGCCAGGGCAGCGGCCATCAAGCCCTGCAGGTCGCCGCGCAGTTTGAGCAGATCTTCCTTGACCCGGTGGCGGATCTGCTCGAAATCGTGGCCGGCAAAGTACTGATTAAGGGTGTTGGTGGCGACAACGAGTTCCGCTGGCGAATAGGGACGCTCGGTGAACAGGATGCGGTTTTGTACGTCCCCGTCGGTGGTGACGAGTATCAGCAGGATTCGTTTATCGGACAGGCTGACGAATTCCATCTGCCGGATTCTGGGCGTCTGGCGCCGCGGTGTGAGCACGATGCCGGCAAAATGGGTGAGACCGGAGAGCAGGTGCGATGCGCTGCTGATCAGTTGTTGTGGTTGTGAGGGATGAAGTTGCCCCTCCATGTCGTGGATTTTCTCTGTCGCCAGGGGTTGCATGGTGAGCAGGCTGTCGACAAAAAAACGGTAGCCGCGTGGTGTCGGTACGCGCCCGGCCGAGGTGTGCGGGCTGGCAATGAAACCCAGATCCTCGAGGTCGGCCATGACGTTGCGTACGGTGGCCGCTGACAGGTCGAGCCCCGAAAACCTGGATAGCGCTCGCGATCCGACGGGCTGACCGTCCGCAATGTAGCGTTCGATCAGGGTTTTGAGCAGGGTTCTGGAACGTTCGTCAAGCATGGGGTCGATTCTACAAAAAGTAAGAACGTTTAACCATGAAGAATGTTGCCGTGAGACAAATCTTGATCGGACCGCGAGTACGTCGAGATACAAGATCCATCATGTTACCCACAACGATTTGGTCTTCGCATCAGGGCATTCCGGCATTCCGGCATTCCGGCCAGGCCGCAGTTTTCTTGGAATTCAATCGGTGTCTATCGCAGTTCTGTGCTGTTTTGCTCGCCCGCGTGTTGCGGACTGGGGTTTCATATCGTACTTGACCTGGCAGGTGACGGCGAAAGTGATTCAAATTGTGGTTTAATTCGCTTCATGAAAGATGATCCCGTTTCTACCTACGGTACCAGTGCCTTTTCGCCCCGAACCATTGCGCTGATCGGAAAGTACCACAGTCGCGAGATTATGGAGTCGCTATGTCTTCTGGCGAGAAATCTCCATGAGCGTGGAATGACGGTCATTGTCGAGAAAGCGACGGCAAACCATTCCGAGGCGCCCGCCGATCTGCGCAACTGGGCGAGTTGTGACTTTGCGGCGATTGGCGAGCAGGCTGATCTGGCAATCGTACTTGGCGGCGACGGAACCATGCTCAATGCAGCGCGGCAACTGGCGCGCTACGGTGTCCCTCTGGTTGGCGTGAATCAGGGTCGCCTCGGCTTCCTGACCGATATTGCGCGCTGCAACATGCTGACCTGCCTGGACGACTTGCTCGGCGGCAAGTTCACTCCGGAGAATCGCATGCTGCTGGTTGCCGAAATATTGCGTGACGGGCAGAGCATTGCTTCCAATCTTGCGCTCAATGACGTTGTGGTCGATAAAGGTTCGATCGGTCGCCTCATCGAGTTCGAGCTGTTCGTCGATAGCGAGTTTATCTACAACCTGCGCTCGGATGGCCTGATCGCTTCAACGCCGACCGGCTCGACAGCGTATTCGCTGTCGGCCGATGGCCCCATTCTGCATCCTCATGTTTCCGGAATTGCTCTGGTGCCGCTGTGTCCCCACTCGCTGACCAACCGGCCGATTCTGGTGGGCGACCGCAACGAAATCGAGATCCGCATCGTGCATGCAACGGATTCACGGGTGCACTTTGACGGTCAGGTGACTTTTGATCTGAGGCCGGATGACTCGGTGCGTATCCGTCGATCGGAATTATCGATTTGCCTCCTGCATCCGCCCGGTTACAGCTATTTCGCCATGCTGCGCCAGAAGTTGCACTGGAGCGAGAAGCCGGTAGTCCACTAGATTGCACTGAAGTCCACTCTCACTCCATGTTGCGTCGTTTGACAATTCGGGATTTCGTGCTGGTTGATCGGCTGGAACTCGAGTTCAAGGCCGGCTTCGGGACCTTGACCGGGGAGACCGGGGCCGGAAAATCGATTCTCGTCGATGCGCTGGCCTTCGCGCTGGGCGAACGCGCCGATAGCGGCCTGATCCGTAGCGGTAGCGAACGGGCCGAAGTCAGCGCCGAGTTCGATCTGCAGGGCTCGCCAGTCGCCGCCGAATGGTTATGCGCGCAGGATCTGGATGCCGCAGAAGGCTTGTTGCTGCGCCGGGTGGTTGATGGCAATGGCCGTTCGCGGGCTTATATTAACGGTTCGCCGGTTACGCTTGCACAATTGCGCGAGGTGGCCGAGTCACTGGTCGATATTCACGGGCAGCATGCCCATCAGTCCTTGTTGCGAAACGATGCGCAGCGAGCCCTGCTTGATTCACATGCCCGGCTAAATCCTCTGCTCGATGAGGTTTCTGCCGCCTGGCGCCTGTGGCGCGAGGCCAGAGCCCTGCTGGATTCGGCGGCGGGGGGGGCCGAGGCGCTGGCGCAGGAGCGCGAGCATCTTGAGTGGCAGGTTCGGGAACTGGAGACCCTCGGTTTTTCGCTGGAGGAATGGGCAAGCCTGAATATTGAGCACAAGCGTCTGGCACACGCCGCGAGTCTGCTCGAAGGTGCCCGCTTTTCGCTGGCCCTGCTGTCGGAGGGCGATGCCGCCTGTGAGGTGCAGGTCGATACGGTGACCCGCCGGCTCGATGGCCTGGCCGAGTACGATCCGGCGCTGGCTGATGTTGCCGCCTTGCTGCAGTCGGCACAGGCGGAACTTGCCGAAGCGGTATTGGCATTGCGCCGTTACGCGGATCGGGTTGATCTCGATCCGCAACGTCTGGATGAAGTTGAGCGCCGGATAGAGGCAGTACTCGCCTGTGCGCGCAAATTCCGCTCAAGTCCGGAAGATTTGCCGGCGCTGCTTGCCCGCTGGCAGGAACGGTTGACTGTGCTGGGGGAGACGGCCGATATTGCCGGACTGGAATTGCGTGTTGCCGCAACACGCAAACAGTACGAGGATGTGGCCGGACGACTGTCAACGAGCCGTGCCAAGGCCGCTGATTTGCTGGCCAACGAAGTCAGCCGGGTCATGCAGCAACTGGCGCTGGGCGGCGGGCGCTTCGAGGTCGGACTGGTGCCGCTTGATGCAGGTACGGCTTATGGTCTGGAGCAGGTCGAGTTTCGCATTTCCGGCTTGTCGGGGTGCGAGTCCCGAGCGCTGGCGAAGGTTGCCTCGGGCGGCGAACTGTCGCGCATCAGTCTGGCCATTCAGGTGGTGACGAGTCAGGCGGCGAGCGTTCCGACGCTGATTTTCGACGAAGTCGATGTTGGGATTGGCGGCGGGGTGGCCGAGGTCGTTGGCCGCCTGTTGCGCGAATTGGGTGCCGAACGGCAAGTCCTGTGCGTGACGCATCTGCCCCAGGTGGCGGCGCGCGCCAACTGGCAATGGCAGGTGATCAAGAGCGCCGAGAACGGACTGGTGCGCAGTCGCGTCGTCACTCTGGAGGATGATGCCCGGATTGAAGAACTGGCGCGCATGCTCGGTGGGGTCGAAATTACGTCCATTACCCGGCAACACGCCAGAGAAATGCTCAACATATCCTGAGTCAGGCCTCGCGTAATCAGCGATTGAAAAGCAAAGGCTGATGGGCTACTCTTGGCTGCATAGCCCTCTGTTTTCAAGGCCATTTCTTCGATGATCCAGAGTCCGGCAAGTAGTTACAGCCCGCCAGATTACCGTATTGGGAACCCTGTACGTTTCGGCTCGCAAGTATCGCAGCAGCCGGGATCGGGGTTCAGCGCACGTCGTTCTGCGAGTTCTGCGTCGGGTCAGACGAGTGAATTGTCGCCTGAAGAGCAACAGTAGGTTCAAGAGCTCAAGCAGAGCGATCGCAAGGTTCGTGCGCATGAGCAGGGACACCTGGCGGTCGGTGCCGAGCTGGTGCGTGGCGGCCCGGTTTTTCCTATACGAGCGGGCCGGATAACATGCTTTACGCGGTGGCCGGCGAAGTGTCAATTGACACTACACCCGCTCGGACTCCGGAAGAAACCATTCCCAAGGCGCAACATATTCGCGCCACGGCCCTGGCTCCCGCCGACCCTTCTCCTCAGGATCGCAGCGTCGCAGCGCAGGCCGCTCGCATGGAAGGCGAGGCGCGGATTGAACTGGCCGAGCTGAAACGGGAAGAAGCCGCAAATGCAAACCAGGACAGTACCCGTATTTATCGGGTGCTCGAACAGGGCGATGGCAACACAGCCCAGGTGGGCGGGCGACTGGATCTCTTTGCCTGATCAGTCAGCAAGGCCAGCATTCGATTCAGGGTAACCCGTTTGGCAATCGGCCCTCCCGGATTTGTCCCGATGCAGGCATTCCACTTTGGTACATTCCACGTACAGGTTAAGCGCATGCTCCTGAATGACAAAACCACGTCCCTTGGCGATCTTCTTCTGACGGCGTTCGATTTCCTCGTCGAAAAACTCTTCAACGTGACCACAGTTGATGCATATCAGATGGTCATGGTGTTGGCCGGCCTTGATCTCGAATACCGCCTTGCCAGATTCGAAATGGTGGCGTTCAAGCAGACCCGCCTGTTCGAATTGGGTCAGTACGCGATAAACGGTGGCCAACCCGATATCCATGTTTTCGCTGAGCAACATGCGATAGACATCATCGGCACTCAGGTGGCGTACCGTGGCCTTTTCGAAAAGCTCGAGAATCTTGAGGCGGGGGTGGGTGGCTTTGAGCCCCATGCTCTTTAGATCGCTAGATTGGCTCATGACTTGGCTTGATCGGCGGAGACAGGAGGTGTTCTTTTCGGTTATGATATACCGCATGATGCGATTTTAAGCACGCCGACCTCTTTTCGCAGCGCGTTTCCGACAATTTACCAAGAAACAACTCAAGCATGACACTTTTCCGACTTGCCCTGATGGCTCTCCTGGCGGCCGCTATTTCCGCTTGTTCCTCGGTGCCACGCATCGTCAATGAATACAAGATTGACGTTCAGCAGGGCAATGTTCTGACTCAGGATATGGTTGCCCAGCTCAGACCGGGTCAGACCAAGGATCAGGTGCGCTTTATTCTTGGCTCACCCGTACTGACGGATATGTTCCATGCCAATCGTTGGGATTACGTCTATCGAATGCAGAAGGGGAACGGAGAAATCGAGATGAGAAAGTTCTCGACCTTTTTTGATGTCAACGGCAGGCTGGCACGTGTTACCGGCGATGTGCAGGCCGCTCAGGCAGCGGATGCGTCTGCGGTACCGGAGAGCCGGACACGCGAGATCGATCTGGGTTCGATTGACGAGGGTAGCGTTGCACCGCCGCTTGAAGAAAAGGGTTTCTTCGGGAAAATGATGGAAAGCGTGGGTTTCTGAAATGGGTGGAATCAGGATTGCTGTCGTTGGCGCCAGTGGGCGCATGGGCCGGATGATCATCGAATCGACCCTGAAGGATGGCCAGGCCCGGCTGGTGTCGGCCATTGACCAGCCGGGCCTGCCGGCGATAGGCAAGGACGCCGGTGAACTGGTCGGGATGCCCTGTGGCGTGCCGGTAACGATTGACGTCGAGGCCGGGATCGCCCAGGCCGATTGCCTGATTGACTTTACCCGCCCTGAAGGTACGCTGGAGCATCTCGCCCTCTGCCGTCGCCACAAGGTGGCCATCGTGATCGGAACAACAGGTTTTGACGAGGCAGGCAAACAGTCGATTGCCGATGCGGCGCGCGAGATTCCCCTCGTTTTTGCACCGAACATGAGCGTTGGCGTGAACGTTGTTTTCAGGTTGCTCGATACGGCTTCGCGAATCCTGGCCGAGGGCTACGATATCGAGATTGTCGAAGCGCATCACAAGCACAAGATCGATGCACCCTCCGGAACCGCGCTACGCATAGGCGAGGTGGTCGCCAAGGCCCTCGGGCGCGACCTGAAAAAATGCGCAGTCTATGGCCGTGAGGGGTTAACCGGCGAGCGTGACCCATCGACCATCGGTTTCGCTACCGTGCGTGGCGGCGACATCGTTGGTGACCATACCGTCATGTATTGCGGGACCGGCGAACGCGTCGAGATCAGTCACAAGGCAGGCAGCCGCATGCCTTACGCGCTGGGCAGCCTGCGAGCAGCTCGCTTTCTGGCAGACAAGTCAAGCGGCTTGTTCGATATGCAGGATGTTCTCGGTTTGCGCTGAGTTTATTCGGCCAAACGGACAGCCTGGCTCCCAGGAATGAAATCCCAGCTTCTAGCCGGCAAACTTCGCGATATTTTTGGCGGAGATGGCGAGCCGGAATTAAAGCAGTTGCTTAAGGGAGCGGCTAAGGAGCATCCGGCCCTGACGCAGGGTGTCGAGCAACTTCTGAATGTGGCCGATAACCTGATAGCAAAGCTTTTCGGCGTGCATCAGTTACAGTCCGAACTCTCCGCCGATGCCTTTTCCGACTGGAATCTCAAAAGTGGACGTATCGATTCCGGCAAACAGTGGAAAGTACTGCTCGGCTACGATGACAATGAACTGGATGACCTGATCGCCACCTGGCGGTGTCTGGTGCATCCGGATGATCTTCTTGCCTTCGACGCGGCCATAGCCGCCTACGTGCGCGACAAGTCCCGTTTTTTCCAGGCGGAATGCCGGCTGAAAGCCAAGGCGGGCAACTGGAAGTGGCTGTTCCTGAAGGGTCTGGCAGTTGCCCGAGATGCCCGCGGGGAACCTTCGCGAATACTGTTGCTGCATCGTGATATCAAGGACTTCAGGCAGTCGGAAGCGGATGCGCTGACGGCCAGGGAGGCAGCCGAGGCGGCCAATCGGGCGCGCGGCTTTTTCATGGCCAACATGAGCCACGAGATTCGTACGCCGATGAACGGGATTATCGGCATGACCGAACTGGCGCTCGATACCCAGCTCGATGCCGAGCAGCGACACTATTTGAGGACGGTCAAGACCTCAGCCGATTCGCTGCTGATCATCGTGAACGACATCCTCGATTTTTCCAAGATCGAGGCCGGCAAGCTGCGCTTTGAGGAGATTCCGTTCTCGCTCTCGAATCTGGTATTTGAAGCGGTTCGTACGCAGTCGGTAACGGCACACAAAAAAGGCCTGGAAGTCATCGTTTCGCTGGCGGCCGACGTGCCTCCCCGTATCGTCGGGGATCCAACGCGGGTTCGTCAGGTGATCTCCAACCTGGTCGGTAACGCGATCAAGTTTACCGAGCGTGGCGAAATTTCGGTAGACGTTACCCTGGTCGAGCAGGCGTCTTCTTCGGTGCTTCTGTGCATTGCCGTTCGCGACACAGGCATCGGTATTCCGGTTTCCAGGCAGGCGGCGATTTTCGATGCTTTTTCCCAGGCGGATGATTCAACAACGAGGCGTTTTGGCGGCACCGGCCTGGGTTTGACGATCTGTTCGCATCTGATTCAGATGATGGGTGGTCGAATCTGGCTCGAAAGTGTTGAAGGAGAGGGCTCCTGCTTCTATTGTACGGGCCGCTTTGGTGTCGATTCTGCCCATGTTGCGGTAGCGCCGGAACAACGCTACGGCAACCAGCGAGCACTGCTCGTAGAAAACAATGCGGCGCTCGCGGCGCAGTTGCTGGACTATCTGGCGCAAAGCGGAATGCAGGTGACGCACATTGCCGAGGCACAGGAAGCGCTTGCCGCAATCGAGAAGTCACGGGAACTGGGTTTCCCTTACGACTATGTTCTGGTCGACGCGCAGATCACCCTGCCCGGAGGCATGGCATGGGCTGAGTCATGGCAGGGTAGCGAGCACTCCGAGAAACTGATCATGTTGCTCAATACCGAGCAGCAACGTCAGAATTTAAAGCATCTGCGCGAACTTGGCGTTGATGTCCATCTCGTAAAACCGATTGCTCGCGAAGATTTGATTGAAGCATTGAAGCTTGTCTCCGTCCGCCAAGGTGAGCCTGAACCGATGTGCGACCCTTTCGATTTTGCTGATCGAATTGAGACCGATCAATCACCCCGGCTCGATGTGCTTCTCGTCGAGGACAATCCGGTCAATCAGGAACTCGCGGAACGTCTTTTGAAAAAGCGGGGTTATCGTGTGACCCTGGCCAATAATGGCGCAGAGGCCGTGGATTGCTTCGAGGAAAGATCCTTCGATCTGATCCTTATGGATATGCAGATGCCGGTCATGGATGGTATCGAAGCGGCCGAATCGATACGATCCCGCGAAATGAGGCGCAGTTGGGTCGTCTCACAGGAATACAAGCAGGTCTATATGATCGCCATGACAGCCAATGCGATGGATGGCGATCGTGAGCGTTGTCTGCAGGCCGGGATGAACGACTACCTGGCCAAGCCAATTAAACCGGCAGAGCTTTACGCGGCTATCGATCGTGGTCTTGGCCTGGCCGGCGAAATGGATCAGCCCGCCTCGCGGTCTGCTCCTGCGATGACGGATACCTCGCTCGATCTGGTTGCCGCAATGCGCGATCTGGGTGATCGCCATTTGTTGCAGACCATGGCCGGAATGCTGGTCAATGAATGGGATCAGCATCTGTCGCAGATTCAATCCGATTTGCGCGACAGGAATGCTGCGCAACTTTGCCTGGATGCACACACCGTCAAGAGCCTGCTGGCTATTTTCCACGCTGAAACGGCGCGGCGTATCGCGCTTGATCTGGAAGACTCCGCCAAGGCGCCCGAGGCTGTCGACTGGGAGCGTTGCACGCAGCTCGGCGAAGCTCTGGTGCTGGAAATGACTCGACTCAAGCCTGAAATGGAACGTTTTGTACAGCGCGGTGTTGTCGAATAGAGCCGTATGCCATTCGGCACAACACCCGTTAAGCCGCGCTTGCAGCACGCAGGAGAATTGCCGATAAAGGGGCTCTCAGGTATAATCCGCAGGTTTTCAGGTATTCAAGCGGGAGGGCTGCGCGCCGTCCCGCTTTTGTGTATGTAAGCTAGGGATCAGGAGTCTTTTGTGTCGTTGTTACCCTCTCTTCCGCCCGCGATTCTCGCACTGGCCGATGGAACTGTTTTTCGTGGTCACGCCATCGGCTCCCAGGGCACTACCCGCGGCGAGGTGGTGTTCAATACGGCAATGACCGGCTATCAGGAAATCCTTACCGATCCTTCCTACTGTCAGCAGATTGTGATGTTGACCTACCCGCATATCGGCAACACCGGGTGTAATGACGAGGATTTCGAGTCGCGCGCCAATTTCGCTGCCGGTCTGGTCATCCGCGACCTGCCGATCCGCGGCGAGAACTGGCGCATGCAGGACACCTTGCCAGAATATCTGAAGAAGCATGGTGTGGTCGCCATTGCCGGAATCGATACGCGCAGGCTGACCCGCATCCTGCGCGAGAAAGGTGCGCAGGCCGCATGCATCATGGCGGTTGAGGTTGATGAGGTGAAGGCCATTGCCGAGGCGCGGGCTTTCCCCGGGCTGGCCGGAATGGATCTGGCGAAGCTTGTGAGCGTCGATTCGCCCTACGAGTGGAGTGAGGGCGAGTGGTCCCTGAAAGGCTATCAGCCGGCCCCCGCAGCAGAGTTTCACGTCGTCGCTTATGACTTTGGTGTCAAGCGCAACATCCTGCGCATGCTTGCCGCGCGAAATTGTCAGGTGACGGTGGTGCCGGCACAAACTTCCGCTGCCGAAGTGCTCAAGTACCGGCCCGATGGTGTTTTCCTGTCCAATGGCCCGGGCGATCCCGAACCCTGCGCTTACGCCATTGC
Source organism: Candidatus Propionivibrio dominans (assembly GCA_016709335.1). Classification (GTDB taxonomy): domain Bacteria; phylum Pseudomonadota; class Gammaproteobacteria; order Burkholderiales; family Rhodocyclaceae; genus Propionivibrio; species Propionivibrio dominans. The sequence goes on from JADJNC010000030.1 coordinate 43,326, forward strand.
CGCCATTCGCGAACTGCTCGTTGCCGGCGTTCCGACCTATGGTATCTGCCTTGGCCACCAGTTGCTGGCACTGGCCTCCGGAGCCAGGACAATCAAGATGAAGTTTGGCCATCATGGGGCCAATCACCCGGTCAAGGATCTCGATAGCGGACAGGTGCTGATTACCAGCCAGAACCACGGTTTCGCCGTCGATCCCGACACCTTGCCCGCCAATTTGCGAACGACGCATGTTTCATTGTTCGACGGCTCGTTGCAGGGCCTGGCGCGGACCGACGTTCCCGCCTTTTCCTTCCAGGGGCACCCGGAAGCGAGCCCTGGCCCGCACGACATCGCCTATCTGTTTGACCGTTTCATCACGCTGATGCAAGACAAGAAAGCGGCGGGAAAGTAACTCATGCCCAAGCGTACAGATATCCAGAGCATTCTCATCATTGGCGCCGGCCCGATCGTCATCGGTCAGGCCTGCGAGTTCGATTATTCCGGCGCACAAGCCTGCAAGGCGCTGCGCGAGGAGGGCTACAAGGTCATCCTGGTCAATTCCAATCCGGCGACGATCATGACCGACCCGGAAATGGCCGATATCACCTACATCGAGCCGATCACCTGGAAGGTGGTCGAGAAGATCATTGAAAAGGAGCGCCCCGACGCGCTGCTGCCGACCATGGGTGGCCAGACGGCGCTCAATTGTGCGCTCGATCTGGCAAAAAACGGCGTGCTGAAAAAGTTCGGCGTCGAAATGATCGGCGCCACCAGGGAGGCCATCGACAAGGCCGAGGATCGCCTCAAGTTCAAGGCGGCAATGACCCGGATCGGTCTCGCCTCGGCACGTTCGGCGGCAGCACATTCGATGGAAGAAGCGCAGCAGGTGCAGGCGATGATCGGTTTTCCGGCGATCATCCGTCCGTCATTCACGATGGGCGGTTCGGGTGGCGGCATCGCCTACAACCAGGAAGAATTCGTCGAGATCTGCAAGCGCGGCCTCGAGGCCAGCCCGACCAGGGAACTGCTGATCGAGGAGTCGCTGATCGGCTGGAAGGAATTCGAGATGGAGGTTGTGCGCGACAAGGCGGACAACTGCATCATCGTCTGCTCGATCGAGAACCTCGATCCGATGGGCGTGCATACCGGCGACTCGATTACCGTCGCTCCGGCCCAGACCTTGACCGACAAGGAATACCAGATCATGCGCGATGCCTCGATCGCCATACTGCGCGAGATCGGGGTGGATACCGGAGGTTCCAACGTGCAATTCGCGATCTGCCCGGAAGACGGTCGCATGATTGTCATCGAAATGAACCCGCGCGTTTCGCGCTCGTCGGCACTGGCCTCGAAGGCGACCGGGTTCCCGATTGCCAAGGTGGCGGCCAAGCTGGCCGTGGGTTTCACGCTCGATGAACTGGCCAATGAAATAACCGGCGGCAAGACGCCGGCCTCTTTCGAGCCCTCGATTGACTACGTCGTGACCAAGGTGCCGCGCTTTGCCTTTGAAAAATTCCCGACCGCCGATTCACATCTGACCACACAGATGAAGTCGGTTGGCGAAGTGATGGCTATCGGGCGCACCTTTCAGGAGTCTTTCCAGAAGGCCCTGCGTGGTCTTGAAGTGGGCGTTGATGGAATGAATCAACGCACCACCGACCGCGAGGAACTTGAGCGCGAACTCGGCGAGCCTGGGCCGGAGCGCATCTGGTACGTTGGCGACGCTTTCGAGAATGGCTTTTCGCTGGATGAAGTGTACAAGCTGACGCATATTGACCCCTGGTTCCTCGCCCAGATCGAGGATATTGTCAGGATCGAGATGAAGCTCGATGACATGTCATTTGACGAGATCGATGCAGCGACCCTGCGTGAACTCAAGCGCAAGGGGTTTTCAGACCGTCGTCTGGCCAAGTTGATGAAGACGAGCGAAACCGATGTGCGTACCCGTCGCCACGCCCTGGGTATCCGTCCCGTCTATAAGCGGGTCGATACCTGTGCGGCCGAGTTCTCGACCAGTACCGCCTATATGTATTCGACCTACGAGGACGAGTGTGAGTCGAATCCGGGCGAGCGGAAGAAAATCATGGTGCTCGGTGGCGGACCGAATCGCATCGGTCAAGGCATCGAATTTGATTACTGCTGCGTGCATGCGGCTCTCGCCCTGCGCGAAGACGGTTACGAGACGATCATGGTCAACTGCAATCCGGAGACGGTATCCACCGACTACGACACCTCGGATCGCCTGTACTTCGAGCCGTTGACGCTTGAAGACGTGCTCGAAATCGTCGCTATCGAAAAGCCGGTCGGCGTCATAGTCCAGTTCGGCGGCCAGACGCCACTCAAACTGGCGCGCGACCTTGAAGCGAACGGAGTGCCCATCATCGGTACCAGTCCGGACATGATCGACGCGGCTGAAGATCGCGAGCGTTTCCAGAAACTTCTGCAGGAACTTGGCCTCAGGCAGCCGCCAAACCGTACGGCGCGAACTGAACCCGATGCCTTGCTTCTGGCTGCCGAAATCGGCTACCCGCTGGTCGTTCGTCCGTCCTACGTTCTCGGCGGTCGTGCCATGGAAATCGTCCACGAGCCACGCGACCTTGAGCGCTACATGCGCGAAGCGGTCAAGGTCTCGAACGATTCGCCGGTGTTGCTTGATCGCTTCCTTAACGATGCCGTTGAAGTTGACGTCGACGCTTTGTCCGATGGCGATGAGGTCATCATCGGCGGTGTCATGGAGCATATCGAACAGGCCGGCGTGCATTCGGGCGACTCGGCCTGCTCGCTGCCACCCTATTCGCTTTCAGCAGAAGTACAGGATGAACTGCGTCGGCAGACCAGGCTGATGGCCAGAGCGCTCAATGTTTGCGGCCTGATGAACGTGCAGTTTGCCATCCAGCACGACGTCGTCTATGTGCTGGAAGTGAATCCGCGGGCCTCGCGTACGGTACCCTTCGTTTCCAAGGCGACGGGCTTGCCCTTGGCGAAGATCGCCGCGCGGTGCATGGCCGGGAAGTCGCTTGCCAGCCAGGGAGCGAGCAGGGAAATCATTCCGCATTATTTCTCGGTCAAGGAAGCCGTTTTCCCGTTCAACAAGTTCCCGGGTATCGATACGATTCTCGGTCCGGAAATGAAGTCGACCGGTGAGGTGATGGGAGTCGGCAGGACATTCGAGGAAGCCTTCGTCAAGAGCCAGATGGCGGCCAATGTCAAACTTCCTGATTCCGGCAAGGTCTTCATCAGCGTCAAGGAATCGGACAAGAACAAGGTCGTCGATATTGCCCGCGACCTGCATTCGGCGGGATGCAGTATCCTGGCCACGCGCGGTACGGCATCGACGATTGCGGCGGCGGGTATACCCGTGCAGGCAGTCAACAAGGTGACCGAAGGACGTCCGCACGTTGTCGACATGATCAAGAACAACGAGATTTCCCTGATCATCAATACGGTGGACGAGAAACGTCAGGCGATCAATGATTCCCGCTCGATCCGGACGTCCGGCCTGGCGGCGCGGGTGACCATGTACACAACGGTATGGGGTGCCGAAGCCGCAGCCGTTGGCATAAAGAACCGCGGTGAGCTTGAGGTCTACTCGATCCAGGCTTTGCACGCCCAGCTGAGTTGAACATTCCCCGGGCCGCCGGTGACGCCATTCCGGGCGCCGGCGGTTTTGCTTTGCCAGCGAACCACGTGAGTAAAGACCATGAGCAAAGTACCTCTGACCGTTAACGGCGCCGAGAAACTCCGCGCCGAACTGCATCAACTGAAAACGCTTGAGCGGCCAAGCGTGATCGCGGCCATCGCCGAGGCGCGCTCGCATGGCGATCTTTCGGAGAATGCCGAATATGATGCGGCCAAGGAACGTCAGGGTTTTGTCGAAGGCCGCATCAAGGAAGTCGAGGGAAAACTGTCCAACGCACAGATCATTGACCCCAAACTGCTCGATGCCGACGGACGCTGTGTTTTCGGGGCGACACTGGATCTTGAGGATCAGGATACCGGAACCCAGGTCACCTATCAGATTGTTGGCGAGGATGAAGCCGACATCAAGGCCGGGAAAATTTCGGTCAATTCGCCGATCGCCCGGGCATTGATCGGTAAATTTGCAGGTGATATTGCACAGGTGCAGGCTCCGGGCGGGCTGCGTCAGTACGAAGTGCTTGACGTTCGTTACGAGTAGGTAGCCGAACGTGCGACGTTTTTCCGAAGCGCTTTACTTTATAACGCTGACGCTATGGGTCGGCGGTTTGTGGGCGATTGGCTATCTCGTCGCCCCCGTTCTTTTCGCCACGCTGGCCGATCGGCAACTGGCCGGCCTGCTGGCCGGCAAGCTGTTCGCGCTGATCGGCTGGGTTGGTCTGGTCAGTGCCGCCTACCTGTTGTTGTTCATGCTTATTCGCCTTGGCCGCAGCGCCTTGAAACGCGGCGTTTTCTGGCTGCTGGTGGCGATGCTGGTGCTGACGGTGCTCAGCCAGTTCGGTATCCAGCCCTTGCTCGCGCAACTCAAGGCCGACGCTTTGCCGCGCGAAGTGATGGAGAGTGTGCTGCGTGATCGCTTTGCTGCCTGGCACGGTGTTTCAAGCATTCTCTATCTGCTGCAGAGTGTGCTCGGTTTGCTGCTGGTGGTTGGTGCCGGACGTGGGCTGAAATAGGCGAAATTCTGCCCGTGCCTGGCGCTGCAGTACGCTTTATTATAATTCGCTTTCATAATGAGACTATTAGCGCTATTATCCACGATAGGATTCCACACAGGAGACTATCATGGCTCGACCGCGCCGCATCGACTCAGATTTGATTGGCAAAGCCCAAGAGATTGCCGCCGTAGCAAAAGATTTGCACACATTACGTGGCGCACAAGCCGTTCTATTGCCTGCGATGTTGAACGCTACGCTGGAACAAACGGCAGCTCTGCTGGGCGTCAGCAGGGCAACGGTGCCGCGCCTGCAAAATGCGTTACGGCGCCGATGCTCACAACCGGACGTTGCCGAACCCGCCCGTGGAGGGCGACGACACGAACTGATGACGCTCGAAGAGGAGCGCGAATTCCTGGCGCCGTGGGCGGACCTGGCCAGAACGGGCAACATGTTGGTGGTCTCGCCATTGCGCGCAGCGCTTTCGCAAAAAGTGGGGCGTACTGTGAGGGCGTCCGTCGTATATCGGCTGTTGGAACGGCATGGTTGGCGCAAGGTGGCTCCCGACACGCGGCATCCCAAAAGCGATGCGAAAGCCCAGGAAGACTGGAAAAAAAACTTCCCGAAAACTTGGCGGCCATCGCCAAACCCGACGTTGTGAAGGGCCGGCACATACGTCTGATGTTTCAGGACGAGGCGCGTTTGGGCGCATGGTGCGAATTCGCAAATGCTGGGCCATGGTACCCGAGCGTCCCGTCGTCAATAACGGCTATGAACGCGAATTTGTCTATGTGTATGGTGCGGTCAGTCCGCTGCAAGGCGACCTGGATTGGATGATCTGTCGGCAGATGAACACATCGCACATGAGCGAATTCCTCAGCCAGGTGAGTGAGGCACACAGTGAAGACTTCATCATCATGGTGGTGGATGGGGCGAGTTCCCATGTAAGCAAGGAATTGGCCGTACCGGAAAATGTGCGCCTGCTCCGTTTGCCGCCCTATGCGCCGGAACTCAACCCACAAGAGCATATTTGGGACGAACTGCGCGAAAAAGAATTCCCCAACCGGGTATTTGCAGATTTGGCCGGAGTCACTCGCCAACTCGAATCCGGCCTGCCGAAACTCGCTGCAAATACGGAGTCTGTGCGCAGCATCACTGCTTGGCCGTGGATTGTTAGTCTCAATATGAACGCGCATTAGAATTAGCTGCGCGAACTGCCCTGGAAGCTTCGCTTGCTGCGCCGTGGTTCAGCGCGGCGGCGAGGAGATTTCGCTGCCATGACGGCAGGCGACGGGCGCCAGACGACGAGGAGTTTCCCGATATGCTGTACCGCTGCGGCACTGAGTTGTTCACAGATGATTGCCAGATACTTTTCTCGCTCAGCCCGATCGTCGTTGAAAACGCGGATTTTGATCAGTTCATGGCTGTCCAGGTTGCTGCCGATCTCTTGCAGCACCGAGTCGGATAGCCCGTTCTGACTGATGGCGACGACAGGATTCAGGGCGTGGGCGCGAGCCCGCAGGGCACGTCGTTGGTCGGCGCTAATATCAAGCATTCGGTAAACCCCGGAAAAGAATGCATTTTAACGAGTTTTTTGCGATGAACACATGCCTGCGCATTCCCCTTGCTCGTCTGACTGGTTCGCTTGCGAACCTATAGGCAAAGCCGACCAGACAGGAGGGGGTCAAGCGGGCGGTTTGCTCTTCGCTTTTGCTTTGGCGACCGCCTTGCGGGGGTGCTCTTCGGTTCCCTGGGCGTCGACGTAGGCACGCACCGTCTCCAAGGTTGCGCCGCCGACACTGCCAACGAAATACGCCCGATGCCAGAAAAGCGGCTTTTTGTAGAACGTAGCAAGGTGTTCAGCAAAACGGTTGCGCGTTCTTCGGGCGCTGGCCGTCTTGAGGTTGTTGATGAGAACCGAAATATCAAGCGCCGGATGGATGTCGGCGAGCAAGTGGACGTGGTCTGGTTCACCGCCGAAGTCGACCAACGTGCAGCGCCAGGCGGTGAAGCAATCGGCGAACGCGTCCTTGAGGTAGTCCAGCAGTTCCGGTGTCAACGTCTTGCGGCGATATTTCGTCACAAAAACGATGTGTAGCTTAATGTTATAAACTGCGTGAGAACTTGATTTATTATTTCTTTCCATTTTTGCGCCTTAACCAATTGTGCTAGTATAGCAGGTAGGCACTCAAGGTCATTTTCGCCGTGGCACAACTAGGCAACCGCTTCCGCTGTTACCCAACCCCTGCACAGGAAAAAACCCTGTTGCGGTGGATCGGCTGTCAGCGGAACATCTACAATTCCAAGGTGGGCGAAGATCGGTATTTCCGCCGCTTTGCGCGTCAATCGTTGTCGCTCACCGGCGAATTTTCGCCAATCGACCAGCAGTACAGCCAGTTCAAAAGCGAACTCACGCCGTGGCTTCCCGAAGTGCCCGGCGTTGTGCTACGCAATGGCGCCGTACTCTGGAAGCAAGCCTATGACCGGTATTTCTCCAAGCTAGGCGGTCGTCCGGGAACGCACACGAAGCACGGCAAACAGTCGGTGTGGCTCACATCGGAAGTATTCAAGTTTGTTCCCGTCGTCGATGCCGATACCGGCGAGATCACCGGCCACCAACTGCACATCGGCATCCCGAAATTTCCCGTCGGCGTTTTGGCTTTCAAGGCACATCAGGATTACCAGCGGCCGGCCTCGCTGCACATCAGCATCCACGCCGGGCGCTGGCACGTCTCGTTCAACTACGACGACAACATCCCGGAACCGACCGACCAGGACATCACCGCCTGGCTGGTGCAGTTCGACGAAGCTAAATTGCGCACAATGACCGTCGGGCTGGATCGTGGCTTAGCGATTCCAGTAGCGACAAGCGACGGACACGCCTTCGACTTTTCACCCGTCCAGAAAGCGCGTCTCGACCAAAACACGCTTGCCAAGAAACGCTGGCAACGGCGGCAGGCGCGACGCACCAAAGGATCAAAAGGCTGGATCAAGGCCAAGCGCCGGGTCGCTCGCTACAGCCGCTACGGTGCCGATGTGCGCCGCGACGTGGCGCACAAAACCAGTCACACCCTGGCGAATAACCCGCAGACCACGTTGTTCGTGTTCGAGGCGCTCAAGGTCGAGAACATGACGGCCCGTGCCAGGGGCTCCATCGAAGAACCGGGCAAGAACGTCCGGCAGAAAGCCGGACTCAACCGCCGCATCCTCGCCTCGATGTGGGGCCAGACGAAAGTATTTTTGCAGTACAAAGCACGTCGGCAAGGGAAACTTTGCATCGACGTCCCCCCGCACTATTCTTCACAGGAATGTGCCGCTTGCGGTCACATTCACAAAGACAACCGACGCTTACAAGCCGAGTTCGTCTGCCAACGCTGTGGACATTCCGACAACGCCGATCGCAATGCGAGCAAAGTCATCGCCCAGCGCGGTGTCACGCTGTTGCTCTCCGGGCAAAGCGGTCGGAAAGAAAAGAAAGAGTGCAGGATCACCAAGCGCAAAGCGATAGGGGCGGAAAGCTCCGAATCGACGGCAGTCATGCCGCCAACGCTCGGGGAGACTACGGTAAGCCGTTTGGGTGGCAACACCCCTGCGCTCTGGTCGTTGAACCGAGAAACCCCCGCTACAAGCCAAAGGCTTTAGCGGTGGGTGATTTCATACGAAGCAGAACGAGTAATGCGTGGTTGCGTGAACACGTCAATGATCCCTACGTGCAGCGCGCCAGGGCCGAAGGTTATCGATCACGCGCGTCGTTCAAACTGATGGAAATTGACAAGCGGGATCGACTGATTCGCCAGGGCGAGGTCGTCGTTGACCTTGGGGCGACACCCGGTGGCTGGTCGCAAGTGGCGGCCAGGCGGATACAGGGCAAGGGTCGGGTCATTGCCCTGGATCTTCTGGAAATGGAAGCTTTGCAGGGCGTTGACTTCATCCACGGCGATTTTCGCGAGCCTGACGTACTGCTGCGTCTGGAAGCGATGCTGGCGGGTGACAAAGTGGGGCTTGTACTTTCCGATATGGCCCCCAATATGTCAGGTATTCTCATCTCCGATCAGGCCAGAATGATGCACCTGGCCGAATTGGCGCTCGAATTCTCCCGGAACTGGCTGAAACCTGACGGTGCTTTTCTGGTCAAAGTTTTTCAGGGCCATGGTTATGAAGACTTTGTTCGCGAAATGAAGCGGGTTTTCAAGTCGGTTTCATCACGCAAGCCAGATGCTTCGCGCGGTCGAAGTGCCGAGCTGTACCTGTTGGGCAAGGGCTTGAAGGACTGATTATCCTTTTGAAAGGCTTCGGGTTGCACTGCCTGAATCGCCTTAGAAGGTTTAGAATGAAATCTTTTCGCAATACATATTCCTTCAGGAGTCCCCTGATGAGCAACGAGGAAGAGGTACAGCATTGAATAACATGTTCAAGAATATGGCGGTGTGGCTGGTCATCGGTCTGGCGCTGATGACAGTTTTCAACCAGTTTAATACGCGTCAGGTCGCTCAGTCGTCGATGGAGTACTCCCAGTTCATGGAGGAGGTCGCCCAGGGTTCCATTACCAAGGTAGTGATCGAGGGGCGTGTGCTCAAGGCAACCACCAGCGACGGGCGCAAGCTGACCTCCTACGCACCACCCGATCTGTGGATGGTTTCCGATCTGCTCAAGCATGGCGTCAAGGTTGAGGCCAAGCCGGAAGAGGAACAGTCTTTCCTGATGAGTATCTTTGTCAGTTGGTTCCCGATGCTTCTATTGATCGGCGTCTGGGTTTTCTTCATGCGCCAGATGCAGGGCGGTGGCCGTGGTGGCGCGTTCTCGTTCGGCAAGAGCAAGGCGCGTCTGCTCGACGAGTCGACCAACAGCATCACCTTCGCCGATGTGGCCGGTTGCGACGAAGCCAAGGAAGAAGTTTCCGAACTGGTCGATTTTCTGCGCGACCCTTCAAAATTCCAGAAACTGGGTGGGCGTATTCCGAAAGGCGTGCTGCTCGTCGGCAATCCGGGTACCGGTAAGACTTTGCTTGCCAAGGCGATTGCCGGTGAAGCCAAGGTGCCGTTCTTTTCGATCTCCGGCTCGGATTTCGTTGAAATGTTCGTTGGTGTGGGAGCGGCGCGGGTGCGCGACATGTTCGAGAACGCCAAGAAGCATGCGCCGTGCATTATCTTTATCGACGAACTCGATGCCGTCGGTCGCCAGCGCGGAGCCGGACTCGGTGGCGGCAACGACGAGCGCGAGCAGACCTTGAACCAGATGCTGGTCGAAATGGACGGCTTTGAGGCGAGCGTTGGCGTAATCGTGATTGCCGCAACCAACCGTCCGGACGTCCTCGATCCGGCGCTCATGCGTCCGGGTCGTTTTGACCGTCAGGTTGTCGTGCCTTTGCCGGATATCCGTGGCCGCGAACAGATCCTCGTCGTGCACATGCGCAAGGTACCGCTGTCGCCCGACGTCAAGGCGGATATCCTGGCGCGCGGAACGCCGGGAATGTCGGGTGCCGATCTGGCCAACCTGGTCAATGAAGCGGCCCTGTTTGCGGCGCGCAGCAGCAAGCGTCTGGTGGATATGGACGACTTCGAAAAAGCCAAGGACAAGATTCTGATGGGTGCCGAGCGTCGCAGCATGGTGATGAACGAGGATGAGCGTCGGAATACGGCATATCACGAGGCGGGTCACGCCGTGGTCGCCAAACTGATGCCCAAGTCCGATCCGGTGCACAAGGTGACGATCATCCCGCGCGGTCGTGCGCTGGGTCTGACCATGCAATTGCCGGAAGAGGATCGCTACGCCTATGACCGGGTCTATCTGATGAGCCGTATTGCCGTGCTGTTCGGTGGCCGCATTGCCGAAGAGCTGTTCATGAACCAGATGACGACCGGTGCTTCCAACGATTTCGAGCGCGCCACGCAAATGGCACGCGATATGGTCACCCGCTACGGCATGTCGGATGCGCTCGGCCCGATGGTCTATGGCGAGAACGAGGGCGAGGTTTTCCTCGGGCGTTCGGTGACCACGCACAAGAACATGTCGGAAACGACAATGCAGAAGGTCGACGCCGAAATCCGTCGCATCATCGATGAGCAGTACGCATTGGCGCGCAAGGTGCTCGAAGAAAACCGCGACAAGGTCGAAGCGATGACGGCTGCGCTGCTCGAACTGGAAACGATTGACTCCGACCAGATCAACGACATCATGGACGGAAAGCCGCCACGGCCACCGAAGCCGCCGCAGACCAGAGCGACGAATCCTGCGGACATGCCGCCACCGGATGCGGCGCCGAGCGCCACCGCGCCGGCTTGAGCCGGATCAATCAAAACAGACCGGGGGAGTAGATTCCCCCGGTTTTTTTACGCCGGGTAGTTATGCTTCGTTGCGGAAAATTTGCACTGTCCCTTGATCGTCCGCTGGTCATGGGTATCGTCAACCTGACGAGGGATTCCTTATCCGGCGACGGGTTGGCAGCGGATAGTTCTCAAGCCATTGCGCACGCCCGCGCTCAGATCGAGGCCGGTGCGGATCTTATCGACATCGGGGCCGAATCATCGCGCCCTGGCGCCATACCAGCCTCGCTCAATGAAGAACTCGCTCGCCTGCTGCCGGTGCTGGATGCGCTGGCGGACTGCGGCGTGCCGATTTCGGTCGATACCTATAAGCCCGAAGTGATGCGTGCGGCCATCGCTCATGGCGCGTCGATGATCAATGACATCTACGCGCTGCGCATGCCCGGTGCGCTGGAGGTCGTTGCCGGAAGTGCTTGCGCGGTTTGTCTGATGCACATGCAGGGTGAGCCGCTGACCATGCAGCACAGCCCACTTTATGGCGATGTGCTCGGCGAAGTGCGCGATTTTCTTGGCCAGCGGGTCGCCGCGGCTGTTGCCGGCGGGATTGCTCCTGATCGCCTGGTGCTCGATCCGGGTTTCGGTTTTGGCAAGACGCTGGAGCACAACCTGCAATTGCTTCGTCATTTCGACATGCTGGCGATCGACGGATTGCCGCTACTGGCCGGTATTTCGCGCAAGTCGATGCTCGGCGGCATCACCGGGCGAGCGGTCGAACAGCGCCTGTCAGCCAGCCTCGCCGCAGCCTTGCTGGCGCTGCAGCGCGGCGCCAGAATGCTGCGTGTGCATGACGTTCGCGAAACACGTGACGCCTTGGCGGTCTGGCAGGCGGTTTGCCCGGGCTGACCTTCTACGGCGAATTCATTCCACCAGCCGGATCGTCGCTTGTAACAAAGCTGTAATAATTTCTGACAAGACAAGCGGGTTGGAATTCTGCTAACCTCTGCCGTTGACTTCCAGGCGTTGAAAACCCTGGCTGTGACGGTCGCTTATCATTCTGGCCTGGTCGGTCACGGGCACATCAGGAAGATACCCAAGAGAGAAACCCGAATGTCAACGGAAATCGAGCTGAAATTACGCGCCTCGCCCACCCAGGCGCGTCGCCTGCAAGCCCACCCGGCGCTGTCCGGAAACAAACCGCAGAAGTATCGGCTGCTCAATACCTACTATGACACTCCGGAGATGGATCTGCGCCAGCGCGGCATTGCCCTGCGTTTGCGGCGCAAGGGCTGGGCTGTCTGGCTGATGACGGTTAAATGTGCTGCTTCCGGTGCCGCTGGCCTGGCTCAGCGCAGTGAGTGGGAAGCGCCGACGCAGCCCGGAGTATTCGATTTTGGCCTCATTACCGATGCCGGTTTGCGCGAGTTTCTGGAGTCCTGTCATCCCCGGCTGCAACCCGTTTTTTCGACCGATTTCACGCGTACGGCATGGGTTCTTGAGCGCTCTGGTTCGCTGGTCGAGCTGGCGCTTGACCGGGGAAAAATCAACGCCATAGCCGTCGCTGGTGGCGCCGCTCCGGTCAGCAAACCGCTTTGCGAACTGGAACTGGAACTGCTTGAGGGCGCATCGCCCGATGCCCTCTTTGAGCTGGCCATCGCGCTGGCGACCGACCTGCATCTTCACCCGGAGATGGCCAGCAAGGCGGAACGCGGCTACGCACTGGCCGACCAGGATCTGGCCAAACCGGTCAAGGCCTTTGCCTCGCCGGTCAATAAGGGCATGTCCCCGGTCGATGCCTTTCGATCGATAGCACTGTCGTGCCTGATGCAGCTTCAAGGCAACGAAGCCGGGGCCATCGCGGGAAAAAACCCGGAGTATGTGCATCAGGCCAGAGTCGCCATCCGTCGCCTGCGCTCGGCTTTCAGGCTGTTCTCACCGGTGCTTGGTGTTCGCTTTGTCGAGGTTTATTCACCGCGCTGGCGGGAGATGGCGGGGGGGCTCGGCAGTGCGCGCGACTGGGATGTATTTCTGATGGAGACCCTGGCTCCGCTGGAAGAGGCCTTTCCAGGGGATCCCGATCTGGCGGTTTTGCGAGCCAGAGGCGAGGCAACCAAGGCCAGGGCGCAGGCCTCGGCAGGCATTACCTTGAAGCAGAAGGAATACAGCCAGCTCCTGCTGGCCTTTTCTGCCGCACTGTTCAGAGTTGAACCGCCAACGATAGCCGCTCGGCACAAGTCCTCAGTCTTGAGTCTGCGCAAGTTCGCCGCGCGTCGGCTGCAGAAACGGGCAGAGATGATTGAAGGGCTGGTCAGCCAACACGCCAGGATGAATGCCGAACGTCGACATGAATTACGCATCGCCTTCAAGAAGCTGCGTTATGCGCTCGAATTTTTTGCCCCGATCCTGCCGCGCAAGCGTTTAATGGCTTATCAGGCTTCCCTCGCATCAATTCAGGATCTGCTCGGTACGCTCAACGATCAGGTCACGGCTTCGCGTCTGATCAAGGAAGTGCATCCGAAAGGCGAACCGGATCCGCTGACACGAGGCTGGATTGCCGGTCGAACCCAACTCCTTGTCATGGCCTTGAGTGAAGAACTGCGCGGTTTCCTGAGCAACAAAAAACCCTGGCAATAAGCGGCTGGCTGGCAGGGCCGCACGAAGACCGATGTCGTGGGAGGCGCTGCTCATCAGGCTTGCACGGCAGACAGTGATGGAATGGCCTATTGACGAGTTTTGCTGGTCGGTTTTTTTGACGCGATATTTTTCCGAATCGTCAAGACTGAATCAGCTCTTTTTCGATGAACCGCCGGCTGCTTATAGTGTGGGGCGACGTCGAGCGGACCCGTCACTGCACGCCTGTCTGACGGCGTCCCTGGCGTAACTTCCTTCCTCGTGGCGAATGAATGGGTTGATTGGCATTCAAAATCCGATTTGAAGTCAGTTGATCGATCTAATCTGTTCGCATTCCATATTTTGTTTGTCGACAAAGCGGGAAGAATCGGTTTCTGATCACTGCCCCATGCCTCACACATCATCGATGGCTTGAGTGCTATGCAGTAGCTCAAGCGCCAGAGGTTTCAGTACAATGTCGGGCTTTGGCGAATAACCATTCCGGGACGGCGGGGGAGAGAACAAGTGACAAGAAAATATTTTGGTACCGATGGTATTCGCGGCCGGGTGGGGCAGTCGCCGATTACGCCGGATTTCGTGATGCACCTCGGCTTTGCGGCGGGCAAGGTGCTGGTTGCCGACGAATCGGTGCGCGGTAAGCACAAGCCCGGCGAGCGACCGGCGGTGCTGATCGGCAAGGACACGCGGATCTCAGGTTATATGCTGGAGGCGGCGCTCGAAGCCGGTTTTTCGGCCGCAGGAGTCGATGTCTGCCTGGTCGGGCCGATGCCGACACCGGCCGTCGCCTACCTGACACGAGCACTGCGCCTGCAGGCCGGGATCGTCATTTCGGCCTCGCACAATCCCTTCTACGATAACGGCATCAAGTTCTTTTCACGGCATGGCACCAAGCTGGAGGATGCGCTGGAAGCAAGGATCGAGGCCGGGATCGATGAGCCGCTGGTCTGCGTGCAATCGGCAGAACTCGGGCGTGCCCGCCGGATCGATGATGCGGCCGGACGTTACATCGAGTTTTGCAAAAGCACCTTCCCGAATGATCTTGATCTGCGCGGACTGAAGATCGTGGTCGATTGCGCCCACGGCGCGGCCTACCACATTGCGCCGCACGTCTTTCACGAGCTGGGTGCCGAGGTGGTCGCCATCGGCGCCGAACCCAATGGCCTGAATATCAACAAGGATGTCGGAGCGACGGCGCCCGCAGCGTTGAGCAAGGCCGTACTGGCGCACCAGGCTGATCTGGGCATTGCCCTCGACGGTGACGCGGATCGCGTAATGATGGTCGATGCCGCTGGCCAGGTCTATGACGGCGATCAACTGCTCCTGGCGCTGGTGCGTAGTCGTCTGCGGCAAGGTCCGGTGAGCGGTGTGGCGGGAACGTTGATGACCAACCTGGCCTTTGAACACGCCCTGGCCGGATTGAATGTGCCTTTTGCCCGGGCCGACGTCGGTGACCGCTACGTGCTGGAAATGCTGCGCGAGAAGCGCTGGTTGTTCGGGGGGGAAAACTCGGGACACATCCTCTGTCTCGACAAGCACACTACCGGAGACGGCATCGTTTCGGCCTTGCAGGTGCTCTCGGCGCTGCGCGAGGAGGGCGGCGACCTCGCGTCCCTGCTCGGTCAGTTGACGCTGTATCCGCAGTTATTGATCAATGTACCTCTGGTCAAGGGTTTTCCATGGCAGGATCATCCGCTGATTGGCGCCGTTTTGCAGGAAGTGGAATCGGCGCTGCTGGGTCAGGGCCGGGTGCTGCTGCGCGCTTCGGGAACCGAGCCGCTGCTGCGCGTCATGGTCGAAGGGCAGGATGCGGAGAAAGTACGGGCGGCAGCAGAAAAACTGGCAGCGGCAGTACATGAAGCAGTAAAATCATGATGTAACAGACTTGTAACATTCACCGGATAAACTAGTTACCGTTCGTTGTTTTAATCATGTTCACCAAAGGAGAATGTTGCATGAAGATTACTAAATATGCCGCTACCGCGGCTTTGGTTCTATCCGCAGTTTCTGCTTCCGGGCTGGTTCAGGCGGATGTGCTGGTCAAGGTTGATGGCTCGTCAACGGTTTATCCGATTACCGAAGCGGTTGCCGAGGATTTTCAGAAGTCCAAGAAAAATGCCGTCAAGGTTACGGTCGGCATTTCCGGCACCGGCGGTGGCTTCAAGAAGTTCTGCCGTGGCGAGACCGATATTTCCGATGCCTCGCGCCCGATTACCAAGAAGGAAATGGAAGATTGCAAGGCCGCCGGGATAGAGTACATGGAGTTTCCGGTGGCCTACGATGCGTTGACTGTAGTTGTCAATCCGAAAAACGACTGGATCAAGTCGATGACCGTCGCCGAACTCAAGACCATTTGGGAACCGGCAGCACAGGGCAAGATTACCAGTTGGAAGCAGGTTAACCCGGCCTGGCCGGATCGTCCGCTGAAACTCTTTGGTCCTGGTGCGGATTCTGGTACCTTCGAGTACTTTACCGAGGCCATCAACGGCAAGTCGAAGTCCAGCCGCGGCGACTTCACCGCCTCCGAAGACGACAATGTTCTGGTTCAGGGTGTGGCTCGCGACATCGGTGCCCTCGGCTTCTTCGGTTATGCCTACTATGAGGAAAACAAGGACAAACTGAGGTCGGTGCCGATTGTCAATAAGGATGGCAATCCGGCGGTTGCCCCGTCACTCAAGACGGTCATTGACGGTAGCTACCAGCCGCTGGCGCGACCAATCTTCATTTACGTTAATGCCAAGTCGGCCGACAAGCCTGAAGTCAAGGAGTTCGTCGAGTACTACATGAAGAACGCCGAGAAGCTGACCAAGGAAGTGAAGTACGTTCCCTTGCCTGCCAAGGCCTATGCGTACAACGATGATCATTTTGCCAAGCGAATCAAGGGCACCAAGTTTGGCGGCGAGAACAAGGTTGGTTTGACCATCGAGGATTTGATGAAACTGGAAGCCAAGTAACAAGACTCCCTGAATACACCCCCCGGCCTGGCCGGGGGCTTTCAATGCCTCAAGCAGGCTATTCCTGGGGGTTTTGCCGGTGAATTCAACCGTTATCACTGCCGAAAATATTGTCCTTATGCAGCAAGTTAGTGATCGACTGAAAAAAGACTTTTCCCGCCATTTAAAGGAACGGGTGATCGAGGCGATCCTTTTTCTCGCGGCGTTTCTTTCGGTTTTTACCACGACAGCGATTGTCTATATTCTGCTCAAAGAGTCCTGGATTTTCTTTCAACACGTTCCGCTGACCGATTTCCTGTTCGATACGCAGTGGACACCGCTTTTCGATGATGCCCACTACGGCATCATGGTTCTGCTCTCCGGAACCATAACCAGTTCGATGGTGGCCTTGCTGGTGGCAATCCCCCTGGGGACCATCATCGCCATTTACCTCTCCGAGTTTGCACCCTTCAGTGTTCGGGAGATTGCCAAACCATTTCTTGAGCTACTCGGCGGTATTCCAACGATCATTTACGGCTACTTTGCCTTGCTCTTCGTGACCCCCTTGCTGCAAAAAATATTCCCTGAACTGCCCGGCTTCAATCTGCTTTCGGCGGGGCTGGTCATGGGGGTGATGATCATTCCGTATGTCGCTTCACTTTCTGAAGATGCCATGCGCGCTGTTCCCATGGCACTGCGCGAAGGATCCTATGCCACCGGAGCCACCCGCCTGCAGACTTCCTTGCGGGTCGTGGTGCCCGCAGCCACCTCGGGGATTGCCGCCGCCTACATTCTCGGCATCTCGAGGGCGGTCGGCGAGACGATGATTCTTGCGGTGGCAGCCGGCATGCAGCCGAATCTGACCTTCAACCCGGCGGAGCCGGGTGCGACGATTACCTCGTTCATCGTTCAGGTGGCGCTGGGTGACCTGCCGCACGGCAGTATCGGGTATCAGACGATCTTTGCCGCCGGTCTGTCGCTGATGCTGCTGACGCTGGTATTCAATCTGATCGGTTTTTACATGCGCAAGAAGTATCGCGAGGCGTACTGAAATGAATCAACAGGAATTGCAGGCGCTGCGCACGATGATCGTTGTGCACAAGCGCTGGGATATGATATTCGGTCTGATCGGAATCCTGGCGCTGATGATCGCCCTGATGACCTTCACCGCGTTGTTCGCCGATATGGCGATCAATGGTGTGGGACGAATCAGTTGGGAATTCCTGACCTCCTTTCCCTCGCGGCGTGCCGCAGATGCGGGGATACTCTCGGCCTGGGTGGGCTCGGTGCTGGTGATGCTGGTGACCGCATTTGCTGCCGTACCTTTAGGGGTGGCCGCCGGTGTTTATCTCGAAGAATATGCTCGTAAGAACTGGGTGACCGACATCATCGAGATCAACGTCAGCAATCTGGCCGGCGTGCCGTCGATTATTTACGGCTTGCTGGCGCTTGGCCTGTTTGTTTATACCTTCGGCCTCGGGCAAAGCATCCTGACCGCCGGCCTGACCCTGGCGCTGCTGATTTTACCGGTGGTCATTGTGGCCACCCGCGAGGCGATCCGCTCGATTCCCCAGATCATCCGGGAGGGCGCTTATGCCTGTGGAGCGACCACCTGGCAGGTGGTCAGCGACCATATCGTTCCTTATTCCAGTGCCGGAATTCTGACCGGTGTGATTATCGGCATGGCGCGAGCCATTGGAGAAACCGCACCGATCATTACCGTCGGCGCACTGACCTTCATTGCCTTCCTGCCTCCGGCACCGTTTACGGGAGAGCCGCCGGCAGGCTTGTTTGACTGGCTGTTTGCTCCCTTTACCGTGATGCCGATCCAGATGTTCAACTGGACTTCACGCCCGGAGGCGGCCTTTCTCGCCAATGCCGCGGCGGCCGGCTTCATTCTTGTTCTGATGACTCTGGCCATGAACGGACTGGCCATCTGGTTGCGCTACCGATTGCGCAAGAATATCAATTGGTAGGGATACCAGGCTAAATTTTATGACTGAAAAAACTATGCCAGAGACGCAGTTACCGCTCAAGGCGGAAGCCCGAAACCTGAGTTTTTTTTACGGTAATTTTCAGGCGCTGAAGAACGTCAATATGCCGATCTACGACAAAAGGGTAACCTCGCTGATCGGACCTTCGGGCTGCGGAAAATCGACCTATTTGCGCTGCTTCAACCGCATGCACGATCTGTATCCGGGTAATCGTTACGAGGGTGCGATCGATTTCCATCCGGATCATACCGACCTGCTTTCGTCAAAGGTCGATCCGATCGAGGTGCGCATGCGCATCAGCATGGTCTTTCAGAAGCCCAATCCGTTTCCGAAATCGATTTATGAAAACGTGGCCTACGGCTTGCGTGTACGCGGTGAAAGCGCACGTTCGGTAATCGACGACAAGGTCGAGGCGGCACTGCGCAGCGCGGCCCTGTGGGGAGAGGTCAAGGATCGTCTCAATGAACAGGGCGCCAATCTGTCGGGAGGGCAGCAGCAACGCCTGTGCATCGCCCGTTCTTTGGCGACCGATCCGGAATTGATGTTGTTTGACGAACCGACCTCGGCACTTGACCCGATCGCCACGGCCAGTATCGAGGAACTCATCACCGAGTTGAAGGAGAAGGTGGCGATTCTGATCGTGACGCACAACATGCAACAGGCCGCCCGGATTTCGGACTATACCGCGTACATGTATATCGGCGAGATGGTCGAGTTTGGCGAAACCGACCAGGTTTTCATCAAGCCCAACAAGAAGGAGACCGAGGACTATATTACCGGCCGTTTTGGTTAGCCTGAAACGGCGGATTGCCTTGTATTTCCTGCACTGGCGGCCGCTTTCCTGCGGCCGCTTTTTCATGCTGGCGCAAATGCACTTGCCGTCTTTTTATTGACCTGAAGGGCTCTGTCTGACTATAATCCTCCCTTTTTCTTGGGGGTGTACAATGCGTCAAAAGCTCGTAGCGGGTAACTGGAAGATGCACGGTGGGCTCAAGACCAACCTGCAGTTGCTTCAGGACGTTGTTGCCGGCGTGGCCCAATTGCGTGGAATGTCGGCGGCAGTTTGCGTTCCCTTCCCCTATCTGGCTCAGGCACAGTCCGTGTTGAACGGAACATCGCTCGCCTGGGGCGCACAAAATATGAGCGAGCAGGCTCAGGGTGCCTTCACCGGCGAAGTCAGTGCGGCAATGCTCAAGGATTTTGCCTGTCGTTATGTACTCGTCGGGCACTCCGAGCGTCGTGCCATCTATGGCGAGTCCGATGCGCTGGTTGCCGAGAAGTTTGCTGCTGCGCTGGCAGCCGGTTTGTGTCCGGTTCTGTGTGTTGGTGAGACGCTTGACCAGCGTGAAGCCGGGCAGACCGTCGCAGTGGTTTCGGCGCAAATGGATGCTGTTCTGAAGCGTACGGGCGTGGCCGCCTTCTCCGGCGCTGTTGTGGCCTATGAGCCCGTCTGGGCCATTGGTACCGGTCGCACGGCGACCTCGGAGCAGGCGCAGGAAGTTCATGCCGCAATTCGCGCACAGATTGCCGGTGCCGATGCCAAAGTGGCCGAGGGTCTGCAAATTCTCTACGGTGGCAGCGTCAAGCCGTCCAATGCCGTCGAACTGTTTGGCATGCCGGATATCGATGGCGGCCTGATCGGAGGCGCGTCCCTGGTAGCGGCTGACTTTCTGGCAATCTGTCGCGCAGCGGCTCAATAACAACATGGATTATCTGTTTTCTGCGGTTCTGGTCATTCATATTGTGGCGGCGATCAGCGTCATCGGTCTGGTGCTGGTTCAACATGGCAAAGGTGCCGACATGGGCGCGGCTTTCGGTAGTGGTGCCTCGGGCAGCCTGTTCGGTGCGACGGGGTCTGCCAACTTCCTGAGCCGCTCAACCGCAGTACTGGCCGCCGTGTTTTTTGTTACCAGCCTGTCACTGGCCTATATTGCTTCCCACAAGCCAAAAACGACTGGCAGTGTAATGCAGGATGCGGTAAAATCCGAAGCTGTTCCAGCGCCCGCTCCGGCGGCCGCTGACAAGGCTGGAAGCCCCGTGGATTCTGGCTCGAAGACAAAAGATATTCCGAAGTAGATTGACTGCAACAAAGCGGCGAGGGGTGCTTCCCCTCGTAGTTGTACCTCGCCGTCTGACTATAGCTGTGCCGACGTGGTGAAATTGGTAGACACGCTATCTTGAGGGGGTAGTGACTTAGGTCGTATGAGTTCGAGTCTCATCGTCGGCACCAAGTGGAGTTGTCCGGTTCGGGTGACTCTGGTCTGAATGTAAGCAATAGCGTGGCGGATCATGCTGGAAAACTATTTCCCGGTTTTTGTCTTCATCCTGATTGGTATCGTATTTGGTATTGCCCCGGTCATTACCGGTCTGCTGGTCGCTCCCCATCGCCCCGATAGCGAAAAGCTCTCTCCGTACGAGTGCGGTTTTGAAGCCTTCGAGGATGCGCGCATGAAATTCGACGTGCGCTACTACCTGATCGCTATCCTGTTCATCCTGTTTGATCTCGAAGTGGCCTTCCTTGTGCCGTGGGCGACGATCTTCAAGGAGATCGTCAACACCGAATCGGTCAAGTGGTTCGGCTTTGTCGAGATGCTGGTTTTTATCATCATTTTGCTCGTTGGCTATGCCTATGCCTGGGCCAAAGGCGCACTGGATTGGGAGTGAACGATGGCGATTGATGGCATACTCCAGGAAGGCTTTGTTACCACGACAGCCGACAAGCTGATCAACTACATGCGCACCGGTTCAATGTGGCCGATGTCCTTCGGTCTCGCCTGTTGTGCGATCGAAATGATCCATGCCGGCTGCTCGCGTTACGATCTGGATCGCTTCGGCATCGTATTTCGCCCGAGTCCGCGCCAGTCTGATGTGATGATCGTTGCCGGAACGCTGACCAACAAGATGGCGCCGGCCATGCGCAAGGTTTACGATCAGATGGCTGAGCCACGCTGGGTGATTTCCATGGGCTCCTGTGCCAATGGGGGTGGGTATTACCACTATTCCTATTCAGTCGTACGTGGTTGTGATCGCATCGTTCCTGTCGATATCTACGTTCCCGGTTGCCCGCCCACTGCCGAGGCGCTGATTTATGGCCTGATCCAGTTGCAGAACAAGATTCGCCGTACCAGTACCATCGCCCGATAAACCAACCGAGAGTGCGTCATGTCCGCCAAGCTTGAAATGCTTAGCCAGAACCTGCAAAAACATCTCGGCGATCGAATCGGGTCGCTACAGCTTGCCCTGGGTGAAATCACCATTGACGTCGACGTGGCTGATTATCCCGGCGTAATGACGATGCTGCGCGATGAGCCGGAATTGCGATTCGAGGAGTTGATGGATCTGTGCGGGGTCGATTACTCCACCTATGGAAATGGCGAGTGGGCCGGCAAGCGTTTCGCCGCCGTCAGCCACCTGATTTCTGTAACGCACAACTGGCGTGTCCGTGTTCGCTGTTTCGCACCAGATGATGATTTTCCCTCGATACCATCAATCGTTTCGATCTGGAATTCGGTGAACTGGTTCGAGCGTGAAGCCTTCGACCTGTACGGAATCGTTTTCCCCGGGCATGCCGATCTGCGCCGGATTCTGACCGACTATGGCTTTATCGGACATCCCTTCCGCAAGGATTTTCCCGTGTCCGGATATGTCGAGATGCGCTACGACCCCGATCAGAAACGCGTGATTTATCAGCCGGTAAGCATCGAGCCGCGTGGAGGTCACGCCGCGGATTGTCCGGGAAGAGAGCTACGGGGACGTGGAAAATGCCTGATATCCAGAACTACACGCTCAACTTCGGACCGCAACATCCGGCCGCGCACGGTGTGTTGCGCATGGTACTCGAGCTTGACGGCGAAGTCGTGATGCGCGCTGACCCGCACATCGGATTGCTGCATCGCGCGACTGAAAAGCTGGCGGAAACCAAAACCTGGATACAGTCGGTTCCCTACATGGATCGCCTCGATTACATGTCGATGATGTGCAACGAGCACGCCTACTGCATGGCGATCGAAAGACTGCTGGCTATCGAGGTGCCGATTCGCGCCCAGTACATTCGCGTGATGTACGACGAAATAACGCGCATTCTCAACCACTTGTTGTGGATCGGTGCGCATGGACTCGATGTCGGTGCGATGACCATGGTTCTCTACGCGTTCCGCGAGCGTGAGGATCTGGTCGACTGCTATGAAGCCGTGTCCGGTGCCCGGATGCACGCGGCGTATTATCGGCCGGGTGGCGTTTATCGTGATCTGCCGGACAGCATGCCGCAGTATCGCGAGTCGAAATGGAAGAGCGCGGCAGAGGTCAAGAAGATCAATGAGGTGCGCAGCGGTTCGTTGCTCGATTTTCTTGAGGACTTTGTCAGCCGTTTCCCGAAAATCCTTGATGAATATGAAACCCTGCTCACCGATAATCGTATCTGGAAGCAGCGGCTTGTCGATGTCGGCATCGTCTCTCCCGAGCGTGCCATGCAACTGGGTTTTACCGGCCCGATGCTGCGTGGTTCGGGCATTGCCTGGGATCTGCGCAAGAAGCAGTCGTACGAGGTTTATGACCGACTCGATTTCGACATTCCAGTCGGTGTGACGGCG
>JADJNC010000031.1 GCA_016709335.1 Candidatus Propionivibrio dominans
AGTAAGGAGTGAAGAGTAAAAACCAGGCAGCCGGAGCGACGATTTGACTCCTCACTCCTCACTCCCCACTCCTCACACCTTAAAAGCACTGGTGGTCGCCCCCGCCTGGATCGGCGATACGGTAATGGCGCAAGTACTGTTCAAGCGCCTGCATCAGCACATGCCGGGGCTGCAACTCGACGCGCTGGCGCCACGCTGGGTGGCTCCTGTACTGCAACGCATGCCGGAGATCGGGCAGATCATCGACAGCCCCTTTATTCATGGCGAGCTTTCACTGACGGCGCGTTACCGTCTGGCGCGCCAGGTGGCACAAGCCGGTTATCAGCGTGCCTACATCCTGCCCAATTCGCTCAAGTCGGCGCTTATTCCCTTCTTTGCCGGCATCCCGGAACGTATCGGCTTTACCGGTGAAGCCCGCTACGCACTGATCAACCGTCGCCACACCTTGGACCCGATCGCGCTGCCGCAAATGGCCGATCGCTTTGCACAACTCGCCGAACCCGTCGGGGCGCCGCTGCCCCGGCCTCTCGCGCTGCCGCGCCTGTCCTCCAGCACCAATCAGCAAGCCGCGACGCTCGCTGCACTCGGCATCAAGCGCCCGGATAAAGTGGCGGTTTTCTGCCCCGGTGCCGAATACGGCCCGGCCAAGCGCTGGCCGGCACGCCATTTCGCCACCCTCGCCGATCAACTGGCCAGTCGCGGTTACGTCATCCGGCTACTCGGCTCGGCGAAAGACAAGGCAGTTGGCGACGACATCGTCCGCCTGGCCTCGGTGGCCCCGGCGCCTGTCAACCTCTGCGGCAGCACCTCGCTGACTCAGGCCATCGACCTGATCGCCACGTCCACGTTTGTCGTCTGCAACGATTCCGGTCTGATGCATGTCGCCGCCGCGCTTGAACGACCGCTGGTCGCCGTTTACGGATCCTCGTCACCCGGTTTTACGCCGCCGCTCTCGCCACGCGCTAAAATCATCAGCCTCAATCTCGATTGCAGCCCCTGCTTCAAGCGCGAGTGCCCGCTTGGACACCTCGACTGCCTGAACAAGCTGGAGCCGCAACGCGTGCTTGATGCCTGCCTGAAGGAATCTGTTGCATGAGTGTCATATACACCAGCGCCGAAGACGCAGAACAGGCCTTTTATGAGGCCATTGGCCGTGGCGATCTCGACGCCCTGATGAGTGTCTGGGCCGACGACGAGGAAATCGTCTGCATTCACCCGACCGGGCAACGCCTGCGTGGCCCGCTGGCGATACGCGAAAGCTGGCGCAGCATCTTCGCCGGCAATTCCCGCCTCACTGTGCACCTCAAGCGCAGCGTATGCTGGAAAGGCCTGCTGATCGCCGTGCATAGTGTGGTTGAAACGCTCTACCTCGGTGACGAGCCGACACCGCACGGCCCGATGCTGTCGACCAACGTCTTTCAGCGGGGCGCCAACGGCTGGCGCCTGCTCTCGCACCACGCTTCGGCCGCCGCCGATACCGGCAGCGCAGAAGCCGGCAGCGCGCCGCAAGCCCCACCGCTGCGTACCCTGCATTGATCGCCTACCAGGCCCCGAAGTGGCTCCCCGGTGGCCACCTGCAGACCATCTACCCGCTGCTCATCAAGCCCGTCCCGCAGCCCTACCGGCGACAGCGCTGGGAAACACCGGATCGGGACTTCATCGATCTCGACTGGTACGAAACCGCCGCCTGCGCTGCGAATAACCCGCAGACGCCGCTCGTCGCTCTCTTTCACGGGCTTGAAGGCAGTTCGAACAGCCACTATGCGCGCGCCCTGATGCAGCGGCTGACCGCCATTGGCTGGGGTGGCGTGGTCATCCACTTCCGTGGCTGCTCCGGCGAACCCAACCGGCTGCCGCGCGCCTACCACTCGGGCGACAGCGAGGAAATCGAGTGGATACTGCGGCGCCTGAAGCAACAACATCCGCAACGAACGCTCTACGCCGTCGGCGTCTCGCTCGGCGGCAATGCCCTGCTCAAATGGCTGGGCGAGCGCGAGTCCGCCGCCAGCCGCTATATCGGCGCCGCCGCCGCGATCAGCGCACCGCTCGACCTCGCCGCCTGCGGCCACCAACTGGCGCGCGGATTCAACCGCGTCTATACGCAGCATTTTCTCAAAACGCTCAAACAAGGCGCTGCGGCCAAACTGCTGCGCTTTCCGGGCTTGTTTGACGAACGCCGCATGCGCGAAGCCGCCACCCTTTACCAGTTCGACGACGTGGTCACCGGCCCCCTGCATGGCTTTGCCGGCGCCGACGACTACTGGCGACGCGCGTCAAGCAAACCCTGGCTACCCGCCATCCGCCTGCCGACGCTGGTGCTCAACGCGCTGAACGACCCCTTCCTGCCCTCGCACGCGCTACCGAGCAGTGTTCAGGTTGCCGCCGCAGTGAAACTCGAATACCCGCGCGAAGGCGGACACGTCGGCTTTGTCAGCGGCAGCCTTCCCGGACGACTCGACTGGCTACCGGATCGTCTGCTGCATTTCTTTCGGCATGAAGAGGGGTAGAAGTATGGCTTTTGCATACAAGCGGCGAATGCGGAATGTCAACGAAAAAGCCTGCCGCAAAAGCGACGGGCTGTTGATTGAGTGAAAACCAGTTACTTCTGAACTGTCTTGCGTCGAAGAGCTATCACACCCATCACCCCCAGACCAGCCAGCAGCATGGGATAGCTTTCGGGCTCGGGAACCGGCGCCACATCGTCTCTTGTGCTGAACGTTTCGAATTGACGATCGCCGAATCTGAATTGGGCTTGTTGAGGACCGTCACAGCAACCTTCAAGACCGTAGAGGTTGAGGGTGTGATTGCCGGCGGCAAGATTCAATGTAATGCCGAGGAAGTGCGTTGAGTTGGCATAGCTACCTTCCCATCAAATGTCATTTGAATTGAAGACTAGTGCTACACCATCGACGAAAAGTGCACCGCCACGACCGAAATCAACGCCCGAGCGAATTTCCCATGTCCCCGCATTGGCGGCGGATACACCAAAGTCAACGGTCGATTTGAAAGCAATATTGGTAGCCGAACCACCAAACAAAATCTGATTTGAGATGTTGTCGTAAATGGAGGGCATTGCTAAACCATAACCAGGCCCGGGGCTGGCCACAGCGGCGTCAACAACAGTCTTGTACGCGGCAGCGTCAACCAGTGGCCCTGCGTTCGAAAACCCCGTTTCAATCTTGATCGTACTGGCTTGAGCACTGCCAGCGAGCGCAAGCAGCAGTGCGGCAGCGAAAATCTTGAACGTGTTATTGTTGGCTTACAACTAACAATTGAATCGAACTGAATGTAGCACAAGCCAGGAAAATTCCTGTAAACCCTGGACATCTTTATGCCAAATGATATGCAGCAGGCGAATCGGCATTAGTACTTTCGGACTATTGACGAGTCGTGCCGTGCCAACATAACATCAATCCTTCTATTTTCTTCCAAAGCCAAGCCCGAACCGAATACCTCCCCCAACCATAGTGTGTTTTCTGTCACCATGACTCACCCCCCAAAAAAGACTGAAAAGTACACAAGATATGGAACCTCTGTTTACAGGCCTTGTCGAATGTAAAATTTGTAAACGGATTATGATGTTAGTACATTACGATGATGGCATTCATACGAATGCCTTGGGGTATCAGGCAGTAAGTTTTTTGAGACTTTCGGGTTAATGTTTAAATTGGAGTGAGCTTGGTTCCTCGCATCGTGAGGTTCCATTTCAGGAAATCACAGGGGACAATCACATGGCTGACAAACTAAACGCACTAAATGCTTTTCAGTTCCGCAACCCAAAATTTCTTCTGATGTATTCAGCGTTGCAGTTTGGTCCCGAAGAAATGGCCAAGCCGGACGGCTCACTAAGCCTTCCTTACCTCGCGGGTGCCATTCGCGACGCCGGTTATGACGTCAAAATTCTTGACGTTTCGGTGGGGGACAAAGACGACCCCATCGAGGAGAGCTTTTTCAACACGAGGATGTTGCCAAGCGGCCTGATTCGCTGTGGCATGACACCGGAACAGATAACACGACAAATGGCGGATTTCGACGTTATCGGCGTTTCGTCGATTTTCACGACCCAAACGACGATGGTGCTGGACCTCATTCGCCTGGCAAAGCAGACGCACCCGGGCAAGCTCGTCATCGCAGGGGGCGTTAACGCCCGTAATTTGCGCGACAGGTTTTTTAACGCCGGTGCCGATATCATCGTTCTCTCGGAGGCGGAGAGAATCATCGTACAGATCGCGGAGGCGTTACGGGGAAAAATGCGTCTTACCGACGTGCCGGGTATCGCATTCCGCGGTGAGGATGGCAAGGAAATCGTGAATAAGGCTGGCCGTCCGATTGAAAATCTGGATGAATTGCCATTGCCGGCTTGGGATCTTTTGCCGCTGAAGAAATACTGGGATTTGTCACGGCCCCATGGAGGACAATTTCCGGAGGGCGCGCGTATCCAATACGCCTCATTACAAACATCGCGTGGCTGCCCGTTCCAGTGTCTTTACTGCCACATTTCCAAAGAGGTGGATGGCGAAGTCGCGGGTCCGGTCGGGAATTTCCGGATGAAGTCGATCGATCGCGTTCTCAAAGAACTGCAGACGCTGAAGGACCTGGGTGCCCAGTATATTTTCTTCGAGGATGACAGCCTCTTCGCCAAGAAAAAGAGGGCTTATACCCTTTTTGAGTCGGTCGCGGAAATGGGCCTACATTTGTCGGACGTAAACGGCATTAATATCGTTCACCTGCTCAAGAACTTCAACGGCCACCTGGATATCGACACTGAATTTCTTGAAATCCTGTCTACAGCGGGATTCCATATGTTGCATCTCCCCTTTGAATCGGCCAACCAGCGGTTGGTGGATAAATATTCATCCGGCAAGTGGAACATGAACCACATGGACACCAATAAGTTGATCAAGGAGTGTCATCGGGCTGACATCATGACGGCGGGCAACTATATGATCGGTTATCCGGATGAGACGCTGGCTGAGATTCATAAGACGATTCTGATGGCCAAGATGCATGTCGAGCAGGGAATGAATCATGCCGCGCTGTTTGCCGTGTGTCCTTTCCCCGGAACAAAGATTTTCGACATGGTTATCCAGAATGGTCAGCTTGATCCCGATTTCGACACGGATCAGATGAAGTGGACCAAATCCGTGCTGAAGGGCCTCGCGGTGCCTGCCGAAACGCTGGAACATTTGCGCCAGCTTGCCTGGCTGACAGTCAACTCCACCGAATTCGTCAACTACAAGATCGGCATGCGGGTCAATCAACCCGAATTGGATTTGCCCTCTTCAATGCCCGCGGTCGCCCCTACTCAATTGGCGGTGTTGTAGCCGGAAAGCAGGCCAATTCAAGTTTGAATCGAACCTGAAGACTGCGTCGACTTAAGTCGCGTACGACGAGATTAATCGCATGGATACTTCAAGCATCCAATCCCTTCCTACCGGAACCCCATTTGATACGGGCAAGCAAATATCGGCCATACATATGGAACGGTACAACAAGGTGAACACATCTCATCATCCGGCGCGATCCGAATCCATAGTCATACTCGGCGGCGGCGTGGCCGGTTTGGCTGCGTCGGTAGTCACAGGTGCGCCGATTTATGAGGCGGACTCGCGAGTCGGAGGCGTGGCAGCTTCCGACAGTGGCAGCGGATTCACATTCGACCGCGGCATCCATGTTTTGCAGACGAAGAATGCTAGAGTGCTCAAGCTGCTGGACGATACCGGCGTCCGGTTGAACGATTGCAGTCGCCAAGCATACATTTATTCCCACGATACCTATTCTCCGTATCCGTTTCAGGTGAATACTGCGGGTTTGCCGCTCGCCTTACGCGCACGCTGTGTCTGGGGCTACCTCAATCGCGAGAAGGTGGCGAAACCTCGTAATTACGAGGAATGGATGTACGCCAACCTGGGCCGTGGTTTCGCCGACACTTTCCTGATTCCCTATAGTGAAAAGTTCTGGACTGTGCATCCGCGCGAGATGACCCACGAGTGGACGGGCAACCGCGTGCCGCAGCCGACTACTTTACAGGTGCTGCGCGGCGCGCTGTGGAGCAAGCAGACGCGTATCGGCACTAATGCGGACTTCCGCTATCCGGATAGTGAGCACGGCTATGGTGCCATTCCCGAGGCTCTGGTGCACAAAGCCGGACCGGTCTGCCGTGGGCATCGTGCCAACCGCCTTGACGTGCGTGCGCGCACCGTGCATTTTGATAATGGCATGGCGGTGCAATACCAGCGCCTGATCAGCACCATCCCTTTGCCCGATCTTGTGAACATCTGTACGGATGCACCGTCGGCGGTGCGGGCTGCGGCGGCCAAATTGCGCACCAACAGCATTTTGGTGGTGAATCTCGGAATTGGCCGGAGCGGTCTCAGCGACTGGCACTGGGCTCATTTTCCGGAGAAGGACGTGAGCTTCTTCCGCATCAGCTTCCCGCATAATTTCAGCAACATCGTAACCCCACGCGGTATGTCGGCGATCTCGGCCGAGGTGGCTTATTCTCCCGAGCGCCCAATCGATCGGGAGAACATCGTCGCCAGAGTGGTGGACGATCTCATCCGCGTTCGCGTTTTAAAGCGCGAGGATCCCATTGTATTCAGCATGACCAGGGACATTCGCTATGCGTACTGCATATACGATTTCGAGCGCAGGTCTGCAGTGCGCACGGTGCGCGAATGGCTGATCGGATCCGGCGTCGTGCCGGCCGGCCGTTACGGGCTATGGAGTTATTTCTGGAGCGACGAAGCGATGATGAGCGGCCTGCAGGCAGGCGAGAAGGCGCTCAAATCGATTACCGCGAATGATGCGGTTCAGGAGGCCGAAGTTGCCAATCGCTGAGGACGAGATTCCAGCCCCGCGCTATCGCGAGATCCACTATTGCCCCCGATGCGGCGTGGCCTATCGACCGCAGGATTTTTACCCAGTCGAGCACCTCTTCCTGTGCACTGGATGCGGCTTCGATTTCTACCAGAACCCGTTGCCCTCGGCCGTGGTAGTGCTGAAGCATCCGGATCGAGCGGACGACGTGCTGCTCCTGAAACGCAGCACTGCGCCCGGAATCGGTCACTGGTGCCTGCCGGGCGGTTTTATTCGTTATGGGGAGGCGCCCGCTGCCGCGGCGGCGCGGGAAGCGCGGGAGGAGGCCGGAGTTGAGGTACAGATCGGGCCAGTTCTGAGTGTCGGACTGCTCGACTATCTCTATCGCGGGCGGCATCTATGCATTCTGGAGGTGGCCTACCTTGCACACCTGTCTGGCCCGCTTCCGGCAGCCGGGTTGGTTACGCAGGAGGCGTCTGAAGTCGTTTTTCGGCCGGTTGCTGAGGTACTTGGGACCCCGGAGACGTTGGCTTTTCCGGAACAGATGACAGTGCTGCGTGATTACCAGACGTTGCTCGCGTTGCAACCAGGCGCAAAAAACGGGCAATCACCACCACCATGCGCACCCGAATCTTGGGGTGCACAATTAGTTACCGGCCGTCCGAAGGTGGAATAGGGTCAGGTGGCGGGGATTTTGTCATGTTCTACGACTGGCGAGTTTAATTGACTGGAGCTACATCGTGTCTGCACGTGTAAAGAGATTTCTAGCGAATGCTGGGTTGGCGGTTATTGCGCTTGCCATCTCTTTTGCGTTTGCCGAAATCACGGTCCGGTTTCTGTACAAGGAAGACACGGTGCTGTTTCCACGCAATAACACAGACTACCAGTACGGCCGCTACACAATACGGGGTGTCCGAGCGAATGCCGAGTACTGGCACACCTCCGCTGATGGCTCGTGGAAGTTCGTCACCAATAGCAAGGGGCTTCGAAATACCAGGGATTTCACGTACGCCAAACCCGCAGGAACGATTCGCGTGCTGAGCCTCGGTGATTCTCAGACGCAAGGGTTGGAGGTGCGCCAGGAATTCACGTACTCGGCCGTTATGGAGCGCATGCTGATCCGCCAAACGAAGGGCGCAGAAGTCATCAATGCCGGCGTTTCCGGGTTCAGCAACGCCGAGGAACTCGTTTTTCTGGAAAACGAGGGCATCAGGTACGACCCGGATGTAGTGGTGCTCGGGTTTTTCGCGAATGATTTCGAGGATAATTTCATAGCCGGCCTGTTTGGCCTAGACGCTCAGAACAAACTGGTCGAGGAGAAATACGAACACTTGCCGGGAGTGCGCATTCAGAAAGTGATTTACAGAATTCCGGGCGTAGAATGGCTGGGAGAAAACTCATATTTCTACTCGCTTTTGTTCAATAAAGTCTGGAACTACTTCAAGGAAAAATTCGGTACTGCCGCTGTGCAGCAGGCAGCGAAGGGTGCGCCTGCCGCCTCAGTAGAGGGAGCATTCGAGTATGCGGTGCCGACCAGCGAGACGCTCTCCCCGCGCCAAATCGCGCTCGCGTGGGCTCTCATCGACCGCATGCACCGGTTCTGCGCCGAACGGGGAATACGGTTCATCGTCGTCGATATCCCGGTGTTTATCGAGCGCTATCGCTACAGATCTTCCCTACCGCCGGCATTGATCGAGAAGTTCGCGGCGGCGCATATCGAGTTCGTGCCGAGTGACACTTTGCTTCAGAATTACGACGGGGTTGCCGAGATCCATGTCGCTCACGGCACTCATCACATATCGGAATTCACGCACACGCTGATCGGGGCCGAAATCGGTCGTCGGATACTTGCACGCAGATAGCGCGTGATATCGTTCCCTGCAATTTGCAGGCTGATATTCATATAGCACCGCCGGCATCACGGCCTCGGAAAACAATTGGGCTGCCCGTAATCGGTCCGCAGTATCTGCCAAGGAAAAGTGGCGAGGCAATCGCCTTGCAAGACACCATGCTGATGAGCCATCGCTTCAGGGATTGGAATCTCCTTGACGACGCTGGGCGGCAAGCCGCCTCAGCGCGGCACATACGAGAGAATGACGGCTGGTCGCACCAACCAGCTTCATCGGATTTCTTGAATCCGTTAAAGCAGTAAACCGCCGATAGACGCCGATTAATGCAGATTATACAAGGTGTTATATCAGCAGCGATGTTTACTCAACTGGTGCATTCACATCTGGCGGCAACCTCATAACTTTATTTACCAAAGCGGCGTCTATCTGTGGTTCAAGGTTTTATAGGGTAGTATATTAATCATACTGTGTTACCTACGTCGCTTGGTTTCTGGTCTGCTACCGCAGCAGGGGCAGCACGCCAGACGTTGAGCCAGTGCCGCGGCGATGTACCAGCGGAGAGTCGGAATCGAGTCAGAGACATGGCGCTGAGGTCGAACCGGCGCGCCGCCGGGTGTAACCTTCGGGTAGGGCAGGTGACGTGCGGAAGACAGTGTTTTTTTTAGTGTCCGGGCCCTGGGCCAGACGTTCTCCAATCAGAAAGGCATACGCGGCGATGCACAGGGTCGCGTGGTGATGGAAACCGCGCCAGTTTCGCCCCTCGAAGTTGTCCAGGCCGAACTCCTGTTTGAGCTCCTGATAGTCACGCTCGATGCGCCAGCGACTCTTGACGGCGCTAACCAGTGCCTTGCGGGAGATGTCCGCAGGCAGCGTCGAGAGGAAGTATTTCGTTGGCTCGGGCTCGCCTGTGGGCCACTCGATCAGCAACCACTCCTCGTCGCGCGGACTGTCCAGCTGGTAGTCCCGATGCGCCGCCCTAACGCGGACGGCGGCAAAGCGGGACGACAGTTTCGTGTTCGTTCCCTCACGCCAAGTCAGAGTCCGATAGGCCGATGCCGGCAACGACATCGCCACGGCCTTGACCGAGGCCGGCGAGTGCGCCTCATCTCGGCGCAGACGGGTGGGCTTCTTGCCTCGACCGACCCAGGGCTTCGGCGGCAGCGGCCCGGTCCCCGGAGCCCAGACCGTTGTTCCCGGCTTGATGCCCAGTACGTAGAGCAGCCCCAATCCGCTAATACCGTCACGATAAGCCGTGTCATCCCCGTAGCCGGCATCGGCCGCCACAATATCACCGGGAAGACCGGCGGCTTTGGCTTCTCTAATCTGCGCCAAAGAGATCTGCGGCTTGGTCATGAAGACGATGTCCTCGGGCACGCCGGCTGCCTCGCGCCGGGTCGGGTCGTCGCTCCAGGTATCCGGCAGATACAGCCGATATTTGATCGGCAGGCTGGCTTCCGCTGTCGCGATCGACAGGCTGACCGCGACCTGGCAGTTGTCGGTCTTGCCCAGTTGGCCGCAATACTGCCGCGCCACGCCGACCGAGTGCGTCCCGGCCTTGGGCAGGCCGGTATCGTCAGCGATCAGAAACACCCACCCCTGCCGCTCGGTGCGCATCTTCGGCAACACCCAGCTTTGCACTCGACTGAGCACACGCTCGTCCGACCACGGCGAGTCCGACACGAAATGTTGCAGCGACTCGTGACGCGCTTGCACGCGATGCGGATCGATCGCTGCCGCCAGGGGCTCCATACTCTTGCGCTTCAAGGGCAACATCAGTCCTCCGCAATAGCTCTTCAGGCCAGCCTTCCGCTCCGATCGACCCAGCCCTTCACTGACATGTTCAAGATAACGTTTAAATTCCTCGGTCAACTCCATCTCGCACTCCTTCATCGTGGCTACAATGAAGGTCTTAACGGCACGAACGCAATTTACTTAACGCAGTATGATTAGGTACCTGATCGATTCCGCTCCCGCGATACTTGGCTTGCGTGGGTTTCTCGTCGAGTCTCTAGGCGGCAGAAGGGTGGCAACCTTGATCGAAGCGGTTCTGTACGACCAGTGCAACCGCTGAGCGCTTCAACAGAGAGGACGACATGACAAGAAACGAAGCCGTAATATTGGGCACCGGCGCGCTGCTGTTGTTTGCGGCCATGGTGATAAACCCGTGGATGTTGTCCCGCCTGCTTGAGCGCGATCTCGTTCACCTTGATCTTCGGCTGATGATTTTTGCCGTTGAGTTCGCCTTGGCCATCTCTGGGCTGCTGCTGGTTGTTCACCGCAAGACGCTGAAGGTTGCCAATATCGCGCTCGCCGGGTTTGTCATACTCCTGTGCGGCTCACTGTTGCTAACGATCGATATGTGGCTGGCCGGTGTGAAAATCGATAACAGCGTGACATATATCAAGGATGTAAACGAAGTCGATGCTCGCCTCGGTTGGAAACCTAGGCCGGGAACCGGCCGGCATTTTTATCGGGGCCTGTTCGATGTTACCTATGGCATTGACGCGGATGGGCTGCGCAAGATGCCCGGTGTACCCCATCCCGACTTCAATCTGTTTTTCTTCGGCGACTCATTTACGTTCGGGCATGGCGTGGCCGATCAAAAGACCTATTCTTATGTCATCGCAGAGCGCTATCTCGACGATCGAGTCAACATACATAATGCTGGCGTGATGGGCTACGGCATGACGCAAATATACCTGCGCTTTCTTGAGGTCGAGAATCGCATCGGACATGGTGACTTGGTTATCCTCGCGCCGCTAACCGAGGATCTCACACGCAATTATGAGACATTCGCAGAGCGTACCGCGTTGCGAAACTTGATGCTCTCGAACGGGTCGGAAGGCAGCCAACAGTTGCGAAACTATCCGGACTTCAGCGACGGCACGTTCCAATACCGCGAACTCCCGCAGACCCTTACACTGTCTCAGGGCCTGTGGTCGCGCGCAATTAATGCCCCAGTCAGCGGCGCACTGTTCCGCACCCTTTCTGGCGGCGCAGCCAAACGCCAGCGCGCGGTCGACCAATCGCTCATTATGCTTAACTTGATCGCTGAAAAAACCCACGCCAAGGGCGCCCGTTTCGCCCTGGTTTTTCTCCCCAGAAACAACGAATGTCTGACGCGCACTTACTCGCTAAACGTGTCGCGCTTCCAGTATCTCGACCTGATGGACAAGTTCCCGTCCGATCGGGATGGACTCGATCGCCTGATATTCAAGGGAGAAGGGCACTGGAACGACGAAGGCCAACGCGTTGCGGCGAGGGCTATGGTTTCAGTGCTGGTGGAAGCCAACCTCATCGAGCGGCGCTACCTGCGAGACTGAGTGCGTCAGATGATCCATCACGCAGTGCTGCATACCAGGCACGAATCCGCTCCACAATACTTCTCTCTTGCTTCGATTTCGCCATACTTGTTTTTCTGTGAATACGGGTCGGGAACGAACCGATCATATTTTCTGGGAGCCGCTTTCATTGCCTTTGACTGACTGCAAATCGGAATATTTTAGTTTGCCCAGCCTGTTAGTTTTGAAATCGCGGAGACCGATGAACATCATTTTCAGCTTGAGCAGTTTGCTCCGCTCAAAAATCAATGCCCATACGGCCTGCTTTAAAACAAAACGCCGGTGCAATCTGTAAGATTCAGGAAACACGCTTTTATATATCGCATATACGTAACAGAAGTTACGGGCTATATAATACCAGCGGAATGGCGGGTAATTGAGGTGCACCACCCGCCTGCCTAAAAAACTGTTCTCGGTCATATTGGCCCATGAGTGGTCGAGTAACGCCCCGTTAACCTGGATGATGCGGAAGTCGTTATTTCGCAGACGAAGGCAGTATTCAACGTCCACAAAATCGAGAAACAGTTCCTCCCGAAATGGTCCGGCCTTGCGGTAAGCATCGGCCTTGAGAAGGTTACCCGATGTCATGGTGGTGAACACCTCCTGCCAGCGTGACGGCGGCGGGGTCGGGGAAAGTTTTGTCAGATGGAACGGTGCGAGGATAGCCACATCCCCTCCCGGAATCTCGTCGAGCACCGCCAGCATCTGCGAAACCAGCGAGGGACGTGCCCGGCTGTCCTGATCCATGGTGAGTATGAAGTCGGCGCCCGCTTCAAGTGCGGCTAAAATGCCGCGGTTCAATGCGTGGGCCTGCCCCGGATTTCCGAGGTTCGCCAGGTAGATGACATTTCCGAGAGCGATGAGCTCACGCTCAAGAATCGGATCGCCAACGTCGGAATTGTTCACGACATACAGCGTCTCAATCTGATGAACGTACGAGCGGATGTTCGCCATTACCGTTTCAGGCGGATTGAATAAGACAATAACCCCTGCGACACGCAGATTACCGGCGATCACGCGATTTTCCCCATCCGCCCATTAACCAAACCAGGTAGTCTCACCACCAGCCGCCTTCCAGTCATTACGCCATGCCCAACGTGATAGGCAACAATCCCGGTTGCGGCAGCTATCCCGAATTTTTCATAAAAGCAGGCGTATCTCGTTTAACCCTTTGATATAATTGTGGTTACGCCAATAACGCTTCGTTAGAAGCCTCAACGAGACTGCCCATGGACAATTCTACCCCAACCTAGCTTCGCTTTCCCGCCAGTGCCGGATTTACGATCCGGGCAGAGTTTGACGGCGGAGCGACGTCCTACTACTTTGGCGCCCTGCTCCTACGTGGCGCCGACCTGCAAACGGGACTGATACCTCGCTTGGTCAGCGCGATTCACGACAAACGCCACGCCTCGTACATTGACCAAACTCTGGCCGACCTGCTCCGCTAGCGGATATTCCAGACCGCCAGCGGCTACGCTGACGGAAACGACGCCAACACGCTGCTCCGAGATCCCATGTTCAAGCTAGCGGTAGGTCGTGCCCCGTTGGACGAGGTAAATGACCTGGCCTCCGACCCTACGCTCTCCCGACTGGAAAGCAGCGTATCGCGCAAAGACATTTACTGGCTGGCTAAAAGCTTCGTCGAGGCCTTCATTGCCTGCTACGCCCAGGCGTCTGCCGTGATCGTTCTGGACATGGATCACTCCGAGGATGCCACCCATGGCCAACAGGAGTTGGCGTTCTAAACAACCACCATTGCGGGAATCACTGCTACCGGTCGCTGTTCCTGTTCGAATGGCTCTCCGGCAAGTTGATCACCGCCGTTCCGAGTCCGGGCAAGCGCCCCACCGGCAAAGAGAACGCGGTCATCATCAAGCGCGTGCTGCGCGTGCTCCGCCAGGCTTGGCCCGAGACCCACATCCTGCTCCGAGGGGATGATCACCTCTCGAATCCCGAACTGATGGCATTGTGCGAGTCCGATCGGCATCTGGACTTCCTCTTCGGCCTGGCCGGCAACAAGGTGCTCTCGCCCAAGGCCGAGCCCTGCTGGAAAAAGCCCGTGCGCTGCACCAGACACACTGGGCCAACGCCCGGTGCCTGGGGAACGCCGAGCCGGCGGCGACCCGTCAGTACGACGAGGTGGCGTTTCAGGTGGGCTCCTGGCTTAAGGCGTACCGCGTGGTGGTCAAAGCCGTGGTGGTGGCCTTGGGCGAAAATCCTCGGTACTTGGTCACGTCCTTGACCGATCCGACCCCTGAATTACTCTACAAAGATCTGTACTGCGCCCGGGGGCAGAACGAGAACTTCATCAAGGCGGTCAATAACGATTTGGCCAGTGATCGCACGTCTGATCATGCCTTCCTCGCCAATCACCTGCGGATGTTCTATTCGTCTGCGGCCTATACCCTGATCCACAGTTTGCGCGAGAACACGCTGGTGCATACGAAGCTGGCCAAGGCGCAACCGGTGTCGATCATCCTGAAACTGTTCAAGTTGGCGGTGCGCGTGGTGCAGTACAAGGATCGGATCAAGCTGTCCCTGCCCACGGCGTGCCCGATGAAGGGGGTGTTAGCGCGGGTGACCGAGTTGCTCTACCTCGTGCCGCGCCCTCCTGCGCCAGCCTGATCGACGCGGCGACGCCGTCTCACGCTACCGACTCGAATCCGCTTGAGCTGAGGTGCAGTCTCGCCTGCACTCGCTCCAGGGATCAATGGCGGCAGGGTGTGACGCTCAAAAGTAGGGGTACTTGGCCGATCATGGCAGGTTGGCAGCAAAATTCGCAGCAAGCTGAATCGCATTACGGCTGGAATGGCACGACTTTAACATCACGCAGTGGGTTTATGAAACATCCGGGCAAAAGGGGTCGTCGTCCAATGACACTACCTTAAGCTTTTAACATCAGATATTTCCGTTCTACAACACGCAGTTGCGAAGACAGCGGGCAGTTAAGCGTTGTCCCGGCGAAAGCCGGGACCCAGTATCGGAGCACCATTCTGGACACCGGCTTTCGCCGGTTTAAAAGGCTCTTGCGAAAGCTGGCGGGATAGTTTTTCTATGCCATAAGCTTAAGGTAGTGCCATTGGACTGAACACCCCTTTATTCTCGACCCCTTTAATCTGGGACATTCTGCAAATCGAGACGCATGCCGGTCCAAACTCGGCGATTGACAGCCGCACCCGCCATCAGCCACACTCCTCGAAAGCTAATTGGATTTCCTATCCTTTTTAATCGAACCATCGTCCGAACGAGTCTGCGAGAAGGGATACATGAGCGCACATCCGGCCGTTGAAGCGGTGGCCAGCCAGGAATCGCCGGCATACGCCGGCGCGATTCACGCTAAGGTGGAGGAGTACCGGGCCCATGTCGGGCCCGTCGAGTTCTATGACCTCCTGAGCGCGATCCAGTTCAACCTGGTCACGGCGCTGGGGCTCCGCGAAGGGCATTCCCTGCTCGACATCGGGTGCGGCTCGCTGCGGGCCGGCAGGCTCTTCATCCCTTACCTCGCCGCCGGCAACTATTTCGGCCTCGAGCCGCTTCCTTGGCTCGTCGAGGCAGGTATCGGCAAGGAAATCGGCGCGTCGATGGTCAGCCTCAAGCGCCCAACCTTCAGGTACGACGAGGACTTCTCACTGGGCGCGTTCGGCCGCCAGTTCGACTTCATCCTCGCGCAGTCCATCTTTTCCCACACCTCGCAGGCACAGATCCAGCGCTGCATGTTGGAGGCGAAGAGAACTCTGAAGCCCGGCGGGCTCCTTGTGGCCACGTATTTCGAGGCGTCGATGAACTATCAAGGCAACCACTGGGTGGTCAAGGCGAACTACACCCGGGCGCGCATGCGCGAACTGGTCGAGGAGCAGGGGCTCGAGTTCACTCCCATCGAGTGGCGCCACCCCGATCCGCAGCAGTGGTTTGTGGCGCATCATCCTGGGATCGAAGTGCCGCTGGCGATCCCGAGCGAAGCAAGCCGAATGAGGATGCTGGAAGAACAGCTGGCCACTCAACGCGAGCAACTGCTCCGCATCACCAGCCATCCCTACGTCCGGCTCGGCCAGAAATTGCAACCGTTTCTCATCTGGATGACCTTCACGCGCCGGCGCATCGCCCGCGCCGTTAGCGGCAAGGTGGGTCGGTAGGAGCCAAGTAACCGGGTGACGCCTCAGCGCGCCTCACGTGCCGGCGCGAACAAAAGGGTAGAGTAGAGAACAACAGGCTCTGACATTCATTAGGCCAAGCCAAGCTGTTGCCGCCCCTATCGTCTGGCGGTGCCACAATAGCCTTACCATAGACTGCTTTACCTGCTCTCCCTCATCAAACCGTGCTTGCGGTGCTACCGCACACGGCTTTCCGATGCTCTTACATTGACAAACCTTTTATCTTGTAAAGATTCGCTGCAGGATAGACCTGCGTTGTCCCGAAAAATGTTGATCGGCAGAAGTAAGTCCGGCGGCTCGTTAAGATGATGGCAGTTTTTGCCTCGTGAAATAAGTGCGCGCGAGATTCTTCACGACCTGGCGGCCTTCGTGATCGAGCCCGATGAACCAGTACAGGGCGGCATACAGTGTTGCTATCAGCCCCATGCGAATTACCATGACCATAACGCCACGGCCCTCGCCAATGGGGAGGTAGGCCGACAATAATAGAATCATTAGCGCGGTAAGGCCCGCCAGCGCCACAATCAAAAGAAAAGAACGGCGCACAATCTGGATCCCCATTTGCCGCTTGACCTGGGTCACGCGCAGCACGCTGAATAACAGGCAGGATAGGATGGTCGCAATGGCCGCACCGACACTGCCGTAGCCGGGAATCAGCAGCAGATTGAGAATGACGCAAGCGAGCGCCGCGATCACTGCGTTGACGGTCTCGAATTTCTGTCGTCCACTCATTACCAGCAGGAATCCCGCGCTGCCGGTGCTACCCTGAATGGCTTGTCCAAGCGCCAGCAGCAACAGCGTGTTGGCACCCCCGACGAAGTCCGGCCCCATGATAGATAGCAAATCGTGCCGGTTCAGCGCAACGATGAGCAACAGGCCCATCGCCAGCATTGACATCCAGCGGGTTACCGTTGCCACCAGGTCCGCCAATTCCTTGCGCCGGTGGCGGC
Organism: Candidatus Propionivibrio dominans; assembly: GCA_016709335.1. Taxonomy (GTDB): domain Bacteria; phylum Pseudomonadota; class Gammaproteobacteria; order Burkholderiales; family Rhodocyclaceae; genus Propionivibrio; species Propionivibrio dominans. The sequence goes on from JADJNC010000031.1 coordinate 17,112, forward strand.
TTTCGAGAACCGGGTAGATATGGCCGACGGCTGCGTTGATAGCCATTACCACCATGTCGAACGGCATTACGATTTGCATGCAGGCGCGGAATATTCCTACCTCCTTGTCGTTCTGCAGCATACCCAGAAGGAGGATGGACGTGCATGCGACCACGAGGTACAGCATATTGTTCAGCAACACCGGGAAGGAGTAAGCGTACAGTTCACGGAAGCGGAACACGGGCCGCTCCCGCAATAGCTTCCTGCCACTCACCTTCACCACGCACGCCACTCCTGTGAGCGCAGCGATCAGGTAGGCCGCGCCGAATGCTCTGCTTACCCAAAGGGGATCGCTTCTGAGCGATGCGATCAGGAGCAGCAGGCCCAGAAACACGAAGGGAGGCACAAGATTGCGCACAAGGACGTAATAAGCCGCGTGGCCGAATCCGCGCGTGATCGATCCCAACACCTCGGAGAGTGCCATGAACGGAATGGCAAGCGCCATGGCCTGCATGAACGGACCGGCTTTTGCGTTATCGAAAACATCCGCCGCCAGTGTCGGGGCGAATAACCAGAGAATTGTGGTGAACACTAGGCCGGCCAGCAAAGGCGGGAAGCACGACGCCAGGATAGTACCCAACACGTAACGGGACTGGTTCCGTGCCCGGTAAATGGATACGTAATGCAGCGCACCCACTGGGATACCCATTATCGATACGATTTCAAATATCCGCGCCAGAATGAGCGCGAGTGCGTACAGCCCGTACGTGTTCACTCCGAGAAAGCGCGCGCAGAGAATCTCGTTGACAATCGCAAGCGCACCGCCGATCGCGCTTCCCAGCAACGTGATATGCGCCCGGCGGAAAACGCCGGCCGGGTTGCCGGGTTGATGATCCTCCGAATTAGTCTGACTGTTTTTAACGCTGGACATGGATTCATGTAATCCTTCAGGTGCAACGCGGTTGGGGCAACTGGGGCGAGGAACACGTGGCGTAACCTAACCGCGCGTGCCATCGGCACGGAATGATAATAAACTAACAAGAGCATCAGCACAGCAGGGTACGCGCAGGGCGCCCCTATTGCACGAAGCTGTGGGATAGCCAGGATGCGGTGGAAAAGGATTTGCGCACCAAGAAGTCACACTCGCTTGCGCGCTTGTGGTGCTGTCCCCTCAAGGAGTACCGCGAGGGCAACACCGTCGGGCGGCGGTGACAGCATCACATTTTCGGGTTCTTCGTGCCCGTAAAAATGATGCGGGCCGACTCCGTGGATCCGTCGCCGGGGAAGAAGTTGCTGTTGCCATAAAAGTAGCCTCGCGGCAGCGGGATCATCTTTCGATGCTCTCCGTTGGGCGTCATGGTGTAGAGACCGGTTTCCTTCAGATTGCTGCGGTCGACATGCACGTAAAGCAGTAGCCTGCCGTCGCTCGACCATGTCGGGAGCCAATGCATGACCCCCTTCGGGGTGAGAAGTCGCTCCGCGCCGGTGCCTAGATCCAGCACCATGACCCGCCAACTATCCCCGCCGTCGATGCGCATGAAGGCCACTTTCGAGCCATCGGGGGAAAGCTTGGGGTCGAAGTCGCCATAAAGGCCGGGGGCGCTACTGCTGCGCGTTGGGCGCGTGATCTGCCGTGCGCCGCTGCCGTCGGCGTTCATGATCCACAACGTGTCCGCGCCCTTGGCATCGGCTTTTGCCGGAAACACAATTTTGTTCGCCTCCCAATGCGGGTCGGCCACCTTCAATCCCGCCGGCGTTGGCAGACGCGTGATCTGGCGTGTCGCCAGATCGATGCGTCGGATCTCGGGACTGCGCTGCGGGTTGTCCGTTGAAAGGAAGATGAGCGACTTGCCATCGGGGGTCCAGGCGCCATTGGCGGCAATCACACCCGGCTTGGCAGGAATGATGGTTTCGAGACCGGTTCCATCGAGGTTGACAATCATGAGTTCGGTGTAATCGTAGCCTTGACCCTCATTTGCCTTGCCGTCCACCCCACGTTTGTTATATCTAGTCAGGGTGATCCGCTTTCCATCGGGCGAGATTCTCGGATGGGTCATCTCCTGATCGTCGCTGGTGATGATAGTTTGGATGTCACTGCCATCGAGCCTCGAGGTATAGATTCCAAAATGTGCCGACGCCCTGTTTGCAATACTTGGCTTGGAGCGCGGCGCCACCGTCATTGCTGGACTTGCTGATTGCGGGGGTGCCCTGTCATCACTGATGTTCCGGAACGCAATGAAAGCGGGCTTCTGACTGCCATCGGTGCTGATGAGACCTGCCCTGTACGTGAACAAGAGAAGGACTTTGACATCGTGCAAGGATGTCCACGCCAGCATTGAAGGATCGATTGAGGACATCAGGTGGGGAATTTCATGGATGAAAGCCACTTGATCTGCCTCGCCAGAATTTCCGTCAGACGGCCAGCCGAGCTCAACGAAGACCGGCGCCCGCCCGGAGTTGTAACCGGAGATGCGAGCGTAATAGTCGGAAGGAAGACCTCGCGGACCCTGCTTCTCGAATAGTTTGCGTGGATCAGAGCTGAAAGCGAGCAAATCAAGGTTAGGCCGGAACGCATCGATCAACTTCCGATTTGCCTCGAGGCCCCTGCTCTGCATCGCGTCCCACTGGAAAGTCACGAATACCTTGGTATTGGGCGAACTCAGCTTGATTCGCGGGTACAGCTTGCGGTACGCCTCGGCGAAGGCCGCAAATTCAGCAGGGTCCGTCAAGGCGAGCAGGTTGACATCGGTGGCTACTGCGAGAAACGCCGGCTTCATAGCGGCGATCTCAAGCACCGCCTTGGCGAATGACTCGGACACAGCGGGATTGGAGAATCCGGGACGATTGCCTGCCGCCTCGGCGACATCCTTTGGCGGGTCCACGGCGGCACCCTTCAATTCGTTCGCCTTGAACGGGGTCAGCTCGACCACGGAATTTAGATTCCTCTGCTCAGCAAGCCCCATCAGGGTTTGCGCTATGTTCAATCGGTTTGGGTCGCTCCAGTTGACGCGCATGACCGTAAAGCTGCCCAGCTCTGCGTTGAGCCGGAACATATCGGCGAGGTCATCCATGCTTTGATTCGGAAAGTTCTTGGGCGTTGCGACGATCCCAGTGCGCGACGAGAGTTTTGTCTCGGCAGCGTTCGCCACCGAAGCGCTGCAGAGGGCGAAAAAGGCCACGATGCCTGCGGCGAACAGCGACGACTTGAGACCGGCGATGAGCCGACCGAGTAGCGAGCGTAACGAAGTAATCATGTTTTTTCTCCGTAACTTTTTTACCCGCTGAGCTGCGACTGCGGCGAGGTTCGGTATCGACTGCGGCCGTCATCGCACCCTTTAAGAAAAAAGTAGACAATGACGCCCCGGTACAAGTTCCCCCGCACACACGAGGCGAGCCAATGCACGCGTTCGGCAGCCGCGAACAGAGGGAGCCACAGAAGGTTTACGGTCAGCCGGTTGAACATTAGGCGGCGCAGCAGGTAGCGCGCCGCCAGTCGTGGCAGCCTCTTGTCTGCGTCCAGCAAGTAGCGATGGCGCGGTCCGCTGATTTCCCTGCCCCTGACGAGCAGCGTCGCGAGCGTGTAGGCACGATAAGTAATGTCGATTTCGGGTTGGGGCACGCGCCGCCTGAAATCGTGCCAGTTCAAGCCGCGCTGATAGCTGCGTTGCAGAGTGCCCTTCAGCGTTTCCACGTGATGGTGATATCCGAGTGCTTCACGTCCGTAGATGACCTGCAAGCCATGCTGGTGCAGACGGTAGCCCAGTTCGACGTCCTCATGCGCGGCTGCGCCGGCCCGCCCCGGTTCGTCCCTGAACATCCCGTATTCGAGCATGAAGTCACGCTTGAACGAGATATTGCAGGCCCAAAACATGTGATAAGGCATTAACTTGCCGTCGGGCAGGTCGCCCAGAGGCCAAGGTTCCCACTTGGATAGAAAAACCGAATGCGTGAGCGCCGGAGACTGCAGCACGCGGCCCAGAACCGCGACGCCCGAAGCCGCATTGCGTGTGTGACAGGTAAGATGCGCTGACAAGGCATTGGGGGCCAGAAAGATGTCATCCGCAATCAACAGAATGATCGGTGCGCGCGCCGCACGAATGCCGCAATTTTGTGTGTAACCCGGGCCATGATTGGCATGGTAGAGATACTGGAGAGCAAATCTGGATCGTATCTGCGCAGCCTCAACCGTCGCGCGGGTGTCGTCTGTCGATCCGTCGTCTACGACGATGACCTCAAATGATTCCGGTACGATGCGCTGTGCTTCCAGATGGCGCAGCGTCTCGCGCAGCGTCTCGGCGCGATTGTAGGTTGCAACCACCACGCTGATGTTCGGAATTGCATCCATGCCTGCTCCGGCTAATTCATGTGGGAAATGACCGGTGGTCGCGGTTTCGCCTCGCGAGCGAGCGCGACGCTGAGGGCAACGGTAAGCCAAAATTGCATGTAGACAGTAGCCTCGCGAAACAGAGGATTGGTTAAGCCGTCGAGCGTAAAGGCCAACAACCCTCCGAACGCGGCCAGAGCAAATCTGCAATCGGGTTCATGGCGCAGCCGGATCAGGCGCCACAGATTGTACAAGACCACCGTGATCAGCCCGTAGAAAGCGATGACTCCGAACAGTCCCGTCTCGGAACCGATTAACAGAATAACATTGTGAACCGGCCCCTCAATTGCCCAGTTCATATTGTAATGTTCCAATTGCATATTATAGTTGCCCGCCCCCACCCCGAAGAGGAAGTTTTCGCGCCACATGGTCCAGGCAACAGTATATTGGTCAAACCTGCCGAGCAAAGCGTCCGAGTCTGCTTCAAACAAGCGCGCGAAAAGTTTGGCGAAAACCCACGGCGCGGTGATGAGCCCGACCGCCACAACAAAGATCGTGCTCATCAGAGCATACCGCTCGCGCCACGCGATCAGCACCAATACCGTGAAGCCGGCTGAAATTGCGAAACTCAGCCAGGCCGACCTGGAGTAGGAGGCAACCAGTCCGGCGAATCCCAGGAGCAGCAATAAGCCGCTTCCCAGTCGCATCCGCGCCGGCAACGCGCTCTTGTACAGGAACACCAAAGCAAAGTGCATCAGCATTGACAGGTAAATGCCCAGCGCATGGGAGTCATAGGTAGTGCCGTGAGCCCGGCTGATGTCCTCGATGCCGGTCACGTCGTAAAGCTGCTCAAGCCGATCGGAGCCGGCGCCTTTGTCCCGCATCAATCCGGGCGGCAGGATCTGCCCGTACTGCAGAATGCCGATGATGGCTTCCACAAGAATGGCAAAGGCGATGGAGGCCATGAACCAGGGCAGGTGCGTGCGTTTGAAATTGCGGGACACATAAAAATAGATCATGGCATGCTTGAGCAGATGCCCAAGCGAAAAAATGCCCAATGGCTGTTCTGCAGCGCCCCACAGGGAAACGGCGCTTGACACGACCAGCACCGCCACCGGGGCGTCGATCTTCTCCAGGCGCGGCATCGGTTCCTCTCGCAAGACGAATATCCTGAACGCCCAGGCGAAGTACAGCCCGACAATGAGGAATTCGAATAGGCCCAGGCTCAGCGCACCGGATAACGGGGCGGCAGTCTTAATAAAATCCGAGTAATCGTCGAGGAACAGCCACTTGGCGAACCCCGCCAGCGGAACGCAGAATAGCAGCACAATCAACAGGAAATTGGAAAACCGCCCGGCGAACACCATGGAGATCGAAACCAGTGCGATTCCCACAATGGCGATGACGAACCAGCGGCCTTCGAGGTCCCAAACGGGGTAAGGGCACAGGGCGAACATCGCACCGAGCACCCCGGTCAATAAGTATCTGGGGAATGCGCGGCCGCTGTTGTCAACGCCTTTCACGGACGCCTGTTGCCTGATCCGCTGGATGCCGGGATAGGCGAACGATCACGCTCGGGTGGCTCCTCCACCTGCTTCCCGCGATTTCCCGTGCCTTTCCTGTAGAACTCGATCACTTCGCCTATCTTCTCCGGCAGGGCCGCGGCGGGGCGATATCCCAGGGCCGCGGAAATAGAGCGAATGTCCGCAATGGAATTGCGGAGTTCTCCCGGGTGAGCATCGGCGTGGCAGGGCTGGCATTGCGGATCAATCCTGCGGCACAACAGCGACGCGATATCATTCACCGATGTCGCCTTGCCGGTGCCGACATTGAAGATTCCCCTTGCAAGCGGGGACTTCATCGACAACAGATTGGCCGCGATGATGTCACTGACGTGAACGAAGTCCCGTCTCTGCTCACCGTCACCGAAAACGCGGGGGCTTTGCCCCTGCAGAAGCTGGCGAATGAATATTGTGATAACGCCGACGTATGGAGTATACGTCTGGCCGGGACCATAGGTATTGAAATAGCGCAGAATGTGGCAGCCGATCCCCATTTCAGACGTTAGCTGCATGCAGTATTTCTCCGCCGCAAGCTTGGCTATGCCGTAAGGTGAAATCGGTTCCGTCGTGTAGTCCTCAGCAATCGGATTCGGTGAAGCACTATCCGCATACACCGCCATGGAGGACGCAAATACAAACTTTCTTACGTCGCTTTTCGAGCAGCACTTCAGCAAATTCAAGGTTCCCATGAAGTTGGTGTCAGCGTCCTCGTAGAACTCCTTGACGGAAGCTCGGATGCTGACGCGCGCCGCTTCGTGGAATACGATGCCGGCACCCAGAATAGCTCGGCGAACGTCCTCCTGCGAGCGCACGTCGCCTTGAATGAAACTGGCACCGACCGGAATGTTCTCTTCCTTCCCCATCGAAAGGTCGACGAGTATCGTAACTGCGTGACCTTCCGCCAGCAGTGCACGCGCCAAATGTGAACCGATGAAGCCAGCGCCTCCGGTTACGAGAACTTTGTCATTCATCATAATGGCTGCCGGTTCGGGTAAATGTCCGACAGTCGATTTGGGTTTCCGGCGTGACAATGAACCGGTCAAAATCACTTTTCGACGTAACTATCGTATTGGGGAATATGACGCTGTTGCTGACAGCAATGGGTTGTTGAATGCTGGATCGGTCTCCGACTACGACGTTGTGCAGCTTTGCGCCAGGATGAATCTGCGCCTCACTGCCGACAATTTTCTCCAGGCCGAGTTGTTGCAACTGGAAAAGATTGCAGGTCAGTACATCCGCCGGCGACGTCAGATTCACGTCCCACTTAACGACGTCAGCGGTAAATACCGGCAGACCGTCATCAACCATGATCTGGATCGTGTCCGTGATTTCGTACTCATCACGCATGGCTGTCCTGGGTGTGCGCCTGACTGCGTCAAAAACCGGAAGATCGAAGAGATAGAGCCCGCAACCCTTGATGTTGGAGGCAACATGGCGCGGCTTCTCGATTACACGACGTACCCGGCCTGTGTCATCCTGAAGGACCGTGAAGTTGCGTCGGATCGCCTCGGGATCCGTTTCGTGCTTAACAGCAAGAACGGCGCTGGCATGTAAATCATCCATCATCTTGATCATGACTGCCAGGTTATCCGCCTTGAAAAAGATGTCTCCTAAGACGAGAAAAATCGGAGATGATATGTAGGATTCCAATTGCCCCAGTGCGGATGCAATGCCGAGGATCTTGGTTTGTTCGACGTATCGGAGCTTGACGCCAAGGGACTTGCCATTGCCGAGCGCTTGGGCCAGCTCATGTCCAAGATGGCCAATAACGATAAAGATTTCGCTAATTCCCAGGTCACGAAAGATTTCGATGGAATATTGGATTAAGGGGATGTTGCAGATCGGCAACGCCGGTTTGGGATAATAGTTGCTGAAAGGGTGCATCCGGGTACCTTTCCCGGCCGCCAGGATTACCGCAGCTATTTTTTCCATGACTGTAACCGTGCCGGGTTGCCGTCTCCCGATACCATGAGGTTTCGAAGCGCAGCGTTTCGGCAAAGAGAGATGTTGTCAGATCGATATGCTAAGATTACCATAAGGGTCATTATATCACTCTTCGAGATGCCTTGATCGCAATCGAGCGCCGTGCCCTCGGGAGATTCGAAGTTTAAGGAATTTTCATGAACTCCTCAGCAAGCACAAATCTGACTATATTGATAGTTACCTGGAATTCCTGGGGTGATTTGAAGCGTTGTCTGGAGTCCATTCGTAAAGTTGGTGCGGAGGAACACGAAGTTCTGGTTTTCGATAATGGCTCGATCGACGGCACAGTTGACAAACTACGACAGCAGTTTCCGGATATCCGGCTGGAACAGAGCCCCACAAATCTTGGGTTGCCTCCTGCTGTCAACCGCGGGCTGCGTGCCGCGCGCGGCGACTACGTCATGCTGCTGGACGTCGATACTGAAGTAAAGGCGGGCACGGTCAGCCGCCTTCTGGATTTTATGCGCCAGCGGCCTGACATTTCTCTTGTCGCACCCAGAATTTACACCCCGGAAGGCGCAATCGAACCGAGCGCGCGCAACTTGCCATCCGCGATGAACGGGCTCTTTGGGAGACAATCGTTTTTGACGCGTTTGTTTCCGAACAATCCTTATTCACGTCGCTATCTTGCCACCGAGCATATAAGCCGTAAGGATCCGTTTCAGGTGTCGCAGGTATCGGCTGCCTGCATGTTCATGCGGCGTTCGCTGATAGACGAGGTGGGCCCTTGGGATGAAGGATATCGGTGCTACTGGGTGGACTCCGATTGGTGTGCACAACTCAAGCGCGCGGGCAAGGCCATTTACTGCGTTCCAGATGTGGGCATCGTGCATCATGAAAACAATCGAGCAGGTAAGAAAAAGAGCGTATGGCGAATCTGTCATTTTCACATTGGCGCATATCGCCTCTATCGCAAGCATTACACGCGAGGGGTGCTCGATCCCCGCGCATTGTTTGCTGCCTTGGCACTGTTTATCCGAACGGGGGTGATGCTCGTGCTCAACGAGTTCAAAAGCAGCACGGAGACCCGCATGCCAGCCGAGGGCAGGCGGCCCGTCTGATCCGCAGGTTTATTCCTCAGTGTCACGGTACAGGGGGCGAACTGATTCGTTGCTAGTCTCCGTAGATACGACGTCCGTCGCCGACGCCGCGCAGAAAATGGTAGTACAGAAACGCACGATACATCTTAGGCTTAACCAGCGCGGCCAGTTGCGGACATCGCTCTGCAAGATCGAATAGCGGACGCCAGAACCACCTCGCCGTCAGGCGGTTCAGCGTAATCATTCGCCCGACATGCCGGACTAGGTGCCAGGCGAGGCTTCGTTCCGCGCCACGAAACGAATTCGGGCCACGCAGCACGCGAATGTACTCACGAACAGTATGGAAGTTCAGCACATGAAAATACACTGTGAGTTCCGGATTTGGCGTGTAACGGCGAAATTCGCCGTAATTGAGCCCTCGCTCATGCCATCGGGTGATCGCCTGATCGAGGGTCACGACGTGATAGTGGTAAGCCAGCGCTGCTTTCGAATATAGCAGGCGCATGCCCCGCTGGTGCAGGCGGCAACCGAGTTCAAGATCCTCCATGCAGGACGGACCGCCACGGCCTCTGTGTTCGAGATACATGCCGTTGCGCATCATAAAATCACGCTTGACGGAAACGTTCATGCCGAAGAACCTATAGGGAGGTAGTTCCGCGAGTTCTTCAAGCTCATAGAATCGAAATGGGTCCCACTTGCGCAGGAACACGCTTTGGTACAGATCGGGAGATTGCACCACTTTGCCCAACACTGCTACCGGGGGCTCCGGATGCGCTTGGTGATGTTCGAGATGAATGCGCAACGCCTGCGGGGCCATAAAGATGTCGTCTGCCAGCAACAGCACGAACGGCGCCCGCGCGCACTCAATGCCCCGGTTCTGAGTATATCCTGGCCCTCGGTTTTCGTGGCGCCGGTATGTAAGCGTGAAAGGAACAGTCGGCGCAATCTCTGCGACGACGGACCCGGTGTCATCGGGTGAACCGTCATCCACGACGACCACTTCGAAATTCTGCGGGGGCAGGTCCTGCTTTGCCAGGTGATCGAGGGTCCGCCGCAGCGTATGGGCGCGATTATAGGTCGATAGAACGACGCTAATCAGCGGAACATGTTCTGTGGCGACATTCATTGATCTTCCCCGCGACTATCGCCCGGGCCGTCCATCCGGCGCGTTCCTGCTTTCCCGTTCGGAGTAGCGCCAGCGCGCATTTCGCCGTGCAGATTCCGATTGATCGCAGTGCGCAGAAGTGATGAATTCAAGGTAAGGGGAAAACACATGCTTATGCAGCATTGGGTCTGACTGGAAATTCTGAGGCGACGAACTGTCGAGGCTTTGGCGGGCATGACGCTTTTCAATAGCCGATCGTACGCAGGAGGAAGTAGGCGACCAGGGCAGCCAGGCTGCCGAACAATGCGACGATAGAGTAGCGCACCAGCGTAGGCAGGCGCCGCCTCCGGTCACGATACTCGCGCGGAGCTGCCGGCGGCGGAATTTGTGGCTTATCGTTTCGCTGCTCAGTCACTTTTAGTGTTCTCCTTTCCTTCTGGTAGTGGGGGCGCGCTCGACGGCTCCGCGCTGGTGCCCGGCGGCGGTCCTGCGACAGGGCTCGGCGATCTTCGCCCCTGAATGCCACTGGATGGGAACAGGATCCGGATGTTGAGGTAAGCCAGCAGGTAGAGCAGACCCGTCGCGAACAACACCCCGAGTCCTGAGGCCAGAAGCACATAATATATTTTATTGGGCGCTACGGGGAAAGTCGGCACTACCGCCGGGTGCAGGACGCGCACTTCGCTGACGGCCGAACTGGCCCGCAAGACGGCTTCCTGGTAACTATCGTTGAGCAACGTGTAATCGCGCTCGATCGAGGCAAGTTCTACCTTCAGGGTGTCGAGACGATTCTGTATCTTGGGCAAATTGCCCAGGCGCACCGTAAGTGCGTCGATGGAGGTCTGGAGAGAATGACGCTTGGATACCAGGCTTTTCAGATCCATGTCGTCGAATACGCGCTGGGATGCGAGCTTCTTGAAGTCCTCCGGTTGGATATATTCGACCGGATCGGTGGGTGTCGGGGACATTTCCAAAATGCGCTGCTTCACTGAAAGCTTCGACTCGATCGAGGATAAACGCGTCTGGGCGCGCGCAATCTCGCTGGCAAGTCGTGACTCGTCCAATTGCAGCGTGGAGCGGTTTTCCGTTAGCCGTTCTACTTCCAGTTGAATCGATGCCGAGCGATTATCCGCGAGCAGCGATTCCATTTCCTTGCGACGCTGTTTCATCATTTCATGCTTTTCCTCAAGAAGAGCGCGCAACTGCTCGATACGGGCACTATTGGGCTCGCGGTCGAGGTCCAACAGCAACGCTGCCAATACTTTGCCCATATGATCGGCAATCCTGGCAGCCCGCTCAGGCTCTCTGTCGCGTACTCTAAGGTGGAAAATGTAGGAATCTCGGTTGACGATCGTGAAGTTGTTGCGCAGTTCGTTGATGGCTGCGGCGGTCGGGTTATCTTCGACGATGCGTCCATACTTGAGCAGCGTCCATGCATATCCGCTGTACTCCTTGGCCCAGTCCCGGGTCTTCTTATACCAAACTTGGTACCATGGCCCGTCATACTGCATCTTGGGTTTCTGATCCAGGCCCAGTTCGGTGACGACATTACGGAGGATGGCGTCGCTTTTCAGCACTTCCTGCAAAGTTTGGCTGATCACCTTGAACGGCGCCTGTGGCGCAGGCGAGCCCATGGCCTCGGTCTGATATGCCTTGAAGCGGGTAACTTCCTGCGTACGGTAAGTGATGGCTGTGTAGGATTCGTACTTCTCCGTAGCTATATAGGTCAGGGCCAGCGAAATTATGGCCGCCGACATCACAAAAACGATTATGAACCCACGCTGCTGTGCGAGCAGCTTCAGGTATTCTCGCGGGTCCGCCGGCGGAGGGGGCATTCTTAGCTGACTGTTCATGCGCGTATTTCTCCGGATAAGGGGTCAGACTGCTCCGCGGCGGGTGAGCACCAGCCACGCAGTGACTGCAAGGATCTTCAAGTCGAGCATCACTGAGCGCTCCCGGACGTACGTGAGATCCCAGTCAATCTGACCGCCGATAGAGAGTTCTCCGCGGCCTTTGATCACCGCCAGGCCCGTGATGCCGGGCCGGACGGTAAACTTGATCATTTCTTCTGCCGAGTAATACGGCAGATAAAAAGGTCCCTCCGGGCGAGGGCCGACAAGACCGATGTCGCCTGTAAGGACGTTCCATAAGTTGGGTAGCTCGTCCAGTGTGGATCGCCTCAGCCAGCGCTGAACCCGCGTCACACGCGGGTCGTTGTCCAGCTTGTAATAGGCGGCGCGAAACTCCTCGCGGCTGCGGAATTCGTAGCGGTAAAGTTCGGGGAAGCGCTGTCGCGCGTCGATGTACATGGTACGGAACTTGACGAACGTGACAAGGGTAGGTACGTAATACAGTTTGTCCGGCCGGAAGCGTCCGGTGACCGGGGCGATGTCTGTGCGGCCGGTCAATTCTATGCCGCGCATGATCTTGCTGCGGCCAAATCGCGGCTGGAAAAAAAGCACCGGGCCAGGAGAGTCGAGTTTGATGATCATAGCCTCGACGAGCATGATTGGCAGGGTCAACAGCAGTCCGGTAAATGCAACAGCGAATTCAAAAACGCGGTAGCAGGCCGCCGCAAGCGGGTTGTCCCGGGGTGCGTGTGGATCCACCTCGATGGCAATGAGCGGACGCGAACGGTTGTCTGCGGCGCGCTCCTGAGCTTCATTGCCCTGATCGTCAGCCGGCATGGCGCGTATCGATTCAACAGTCGATTGCGCTTCGCTCGCGTGTGCTTTCACGGGACCGAGGGGGTGACCTGCAAGGTCGAATCGGATGATCTCACGCGCGAATAGATCCAGCCGAACTGAAACTGGATAAGGCGCGGCACGATAGCATTGATGTATTGCTCAACGAACTTGCCGGCTTCGGCGACTGCGGACTTCGGCACGTAGACAACGTCGCGCCGTTGGAGGAAGACATCCGGCGCTTCATTGCGCAGGATCTTCTCGATGTCAACCTTGCTAACCGTCAAAGTGCCATCGTCCGTATTGCGGAGGAGCAGCACTTGACCGGTATTTGCCGAAGGCAGAAAGCCCCCGGCGCGTGCCACTGCCTGGAGCAGGGTCAGATCGCCGTCCAGTTGCAATAGCGACGGGGACTTGATCTCGCCGCTCAGAAAGATGTTCATGCCGACGCTACGGGTAACAGCGACAGTCACGTCAGTGCTGCCGACCATGCGCCGATAGGATTCCCGGATCTTGAGCGCCAGATCTTCCGGCCTCATTCCAGCCACTGACAACTCGCCGATGAGCAAGACCGATATGCGTCCGTCGGGTCGCACCACCATTTCCTGGTTGAGCTGCGGCTCGAAAAAGGAGCGAATAGCCAAGGCGTCACTAACCTGCAGGCGGTAATCCTTTTCGACTGCCGGCTTGTAATATGCAGGGGCTTCCTCGCGTGAAGGGAGCGGTGGAACTGGATAATTAACCGAAGCGCAACCGGTCGTCATCACAATCGATAGCGTCAGCAATCCGATGCGCGGCGTCGCCATCCTACGGTCAATCCTTTTTGTCGAAATCGGCTTTGCGCTGGCCTTTAGAGTTGCGGCGCTCCCGACCCTTCCAGGCAAGGGCACGTTTGCGCCGTTCCTGGCGCGAGCGGCGTTCCGCTTGCGCGTCGGCACCGGCTAACGCGTGCGGAAACTCATGTCTGATGTAATCGTGCAAGGCTACGCGCCAGGGGCGCATGAGGTTGATACCGAGCGCACTCAGTTTGGCATTTCGCATCATCTCCGATATCGGTCGCGGAGCGAAGTAGTTGCTCTCGAAATAGGAAGAATCCACAGGTATCAACTCGATGTCGGCGCGACCGCAGATTTCCAGGATGGCTTGCGCCACGTCAAAACGCGTGCCTGACCCTTCGCAAACCATGTGATAGGTACCGTATTGCTTACTTTCCAGCAACCGGAACAGGTTGAGCGCAAAGTCGTGCGTGTAGGTCGGCGTTCCCCAGGGGTCATTGACAGCGCGGATTACTTTCGCACCGGAAACAATCTGCCCCAGGACTCGATGCACGAATTTCTTGTCTTTTATTGAGCCGCCGCCCACCATCCAGCCGGCGCGCACGATGAAATGCTTCCGACAGCGCGCAGCCACGAGTTTCTCGCCCTCGTATTTGGTACGGCCATAAACCATGATGGGTTTGGGCTCGTCCTCCTCCGTGTAGAAACCCTCCTTGAGGCCATTAAAGACGCCGGCAGTACTAATATACACCAGCGTTACGTCGAATTCGTCGCACAGTGCCGCAACCTCGCCCGTTGCCGCAGCGTTGGTTTCCTCCGCCACGGTCGGATGTATCTCGCAAAATTCCAGGTCGGTGCAGGCGGCTAGGTGGAGCACCAGGTTAGGCTTGAACTCGGCAAACTTGCGCCGCAATGTCGCGGTATCCCGAACATCGAGATACTCGATCCAAGGCTCGCTCACGTCAATATCGGTGGCAGAGATGATTTCGAAACGGGAGGAAAAATAAGGGAATATGGCATTTCCCAACATGCCGCCGGCACCCGTGATCAGGATACGTTCTTTCTTTACCGTCTCCAAAGTATGATTATCAAACGTCATGAAAATTCCTTAATTGGTGCGCGACCAAAACCTGGATTTTGGCAATTAGTTCCGTCTGACAAGACCGGGAAGGTCTTAAAAAATTTGTGTTAAATCTTACCCCTAACATCACACAATGTCCGCGTTGATTCTACCACATGCTTTCCTATCTCTTACTGAACAAAGCCTCCAACTTGTCCCGGTTAGGTTGATGCACGACGCCATTTTCAGTAATCAACCCGGTAACCAGCTCGGCTGGAGTGACATCAAAAGCTGGGTTTCTTACCGATACGCCTTGTGCGGCCCACTGGCAATCACGGAATCCCGTTACTTCCTCCACTGCACGCTCCTCAATTGGAATCGCCGAACCGTCGGGAATACTGAGATCGATGGTCGAGAGCGGGCAGGCAACATAGAAAGGGATATTGTGACGTCTCGCCAGAACCGCGACCATATCGGTTCCGATCTTGTTGGCAACATCGCCGTTGGCGGCGACACGATCCGTCCCCACCACCACCGCATCAAAGTCGCCAAGGCTCATCATGTGACCAGCCATGTTGTCAGTAATCAGGGTGACGGGAATGTTTTCCTGCACCATTTCCCACGCCGTAAGCCGTGCGCCCTGAAGGAATGGACGAGTCTCATCCGCGATCACCGAAATGCGCTTCCCTGCCTCTACAGCAGAGCGAATCACGCCCAACGCCGTTCCGTGCCCCGCCGTCGCCAATGCTCCCGCATTGCAATGGGTAAGTACACGGGCTCCGTCGGAGAGCAAAGCCGCGCCAAAAGCACCCATCGCCCGGTTGATGCGGATATCTTCCGCCAGAACCTCGTGGGCTTCTGCCAGCAGCGTGTTGGCAATTGCTCCAACAGCGCGACCATCCCACCTGGCCCGCATGCGCTTGAGCGCCCAGAACAGGTTGACCGCCGTCGGACGACTTGCCGCCAATACCTCAAACGCTTTCTCCATCCCTGCAGAAAACTCGGCGACCGAGGTATTCCGCAACCTCAAAGCTTCGAGCGCCACACCATAGGCAGCGGCACAACCAATCGCAGGTGCTCCTCGCACCACCATGGAACGGATGCCCTCGGCAGTTTCGTCTGCTGACCGATAAGCCCGATATTCAAATTGCGCAGGAAGAACGCGCTGGTCGATCATCTCCAGTCTGCCGTCCCGCCAGCGCAGAGTAGCCACGGCTTGATTCTGCGCAGCCATCGTTCGTTGCCCCTCAGTCACCCTCAAATTCGCAGAGTGTGAATACCTTCTGTCCCATTTTTTCAAGACGCTTACGGCCACCGATATCAGGCAGATCGATGGCAAAACAGCACTCAACGATATTGCCGCCCATTTTCTCGATAAGTTTGACCGCAGCCTCTGCCGTGCCACCGGTCGCTATCAGGTCATCGACAAGCAAAACCTTGTCGCCTTTGCTCACGGCATCGACGTGCATTTCGATTCGATCAGTGCCATATTCAAGCTCATAGTCGTGGCCGATGGTCTCTGCCGGTAGCTTGCCTTTCTTGCGGATTGGCACAAAACCGAGTCCCAACAGATAGGCTAACGGAGCCCCCAGGATGAAGCCTCGCGACTCGATACCCGCCACCTTGTCGATTTTCATTCCGGTATAGCGGTTGGCCAATTCATGAATGGCAATGCGGAAGCCCACCGGATCCTTGAGCAAGGTGGTGATGTCACGAAACATGATCCCCTGCTTGGGGTAATGGGGGACAGTACGGATGCGAGACTTGATCGGCATGGTATTACTCCGGGATGGGGTTAGCGTGGATACAACACACGACCGGCAACGGTATCGAGACGTTTGAGCATCTCAGGATCACGGGCCTCCGGCGCGGTTATCAGGGCATGTTCGAGCGCAGACCGGCAACTGCAAGTGACCGCCTTGTCGTCGCCATGCAGACGCGGCGCAACCTTCTTGACCAGACTTCTTGCATTGTCTGCATTCGCGAGAAGTACTTTGACGATCGCATCGACAGTGACATCATCGTGATTAGGATGCCAGCAATCGTAGTCGGTCACCATGGCCACCGTGGCATAGCAAAGTTCTGCCTCGCGCGCCAACTTGGCTTCAGGCATATTGGTCATGCCGATCACGTCGCAATTCCAACTACGGTAAAGCTCCGACTCGGCCAGGCTGGAAAACTGCGGCCCCTCCATCACCAGATAGGTGCCGCCGCGTGCCACCTCGATACTAGCCTCGCGTGCAGCTGCTTCGAGGTGATCTCCGAGCCGGTGGCACACCGGATGCGCCATCGACACATGGGCCACACAGCCGTTGCCGAAAAAGCTCTTGACCCGAGCAAAGGTGCGATCGATGAACTGATCGACAATCACGAACATCCCCGGTCGCAGATTCTCCCGCAACGACCCCACCGCACTAACCGAAATCACGTCGGTCGCACCGGCACGCTTGAGGCCGTCGATGTTGGCGCGAAAGTTGATCTCGGAGGGCGGAATCATGTGTCCGCGTCCATGCCGAGGCAAAAACACCATCTTCTGCTCGTTCAGTTCGCCAAACAGTAGTTCATCAGATAGATCGCCAAAGGGTGAATTGACGCGTTCCCAGCGCTTGTTGGTCAGCCCTTCGATGTCATAGACACCGCTACCACCGATAATGCCGAGAACTGCCGGCCGCTTGTCATGCCCCATGATGAACCACCTCCCCAAAAAAATTCACAACACCCAATCCAGGCCTGGATCAAATAACCCGGTCATTGCCACCATCAACAGGCAATTGCGCACCCGTAGTTTTGGCGAAAAGAACCCCGCACATTTCCGCCGCCAGTTCGGCCACGTCACGACTGGTCACTTCGGTCTTGAGTAAATTATTCTTCTTGTAGGCATCGACCGTGAGGCCGTAATGCTTCGCCCGTGAGGCCAGAACCTCCTCTGTCCAGATACCGGTATCAAAGACTGCGTTTGGATGCAGCGAGTTAATGCGGATGTTGTCGCCACCCCACTCAAGCGCCGCCACCCGCGCCAACTGGTTCAGCGCGGCCTTCGATGCAGAGTAGGCTGCTGCTCCAGGTCCGGGAGCAGGCACGTTCTTCGAGCCGATGATCACTACGCGGCCACCACGCGGTGCCAACTTCAGGTAGGGATACGCTTCCCGCATCAGCACGAAATTGGCATCCAGATTGACCTGCATGACCTTGCGCCACTCGCCTGTTCCAAGCGCGTCGATGCGGCAGCCACCTGGGAATATTCCGGCGTTCAACACCAGCATATCGAGCCCACCAAAGGCATTGGCCGTTCGTTCCAGCACGGCCTTTAATTGCTCTTCAGATGCGACATCAGATACAAGACCAAGAAAATCCGGTCGCTCGTAAAGCGAGGTAATGGACGGGTTCAAGTCAATCCCGACCACTGCGGCCCCTCTTGCCAACAAGGCGTCGACGCAAGCCTTGCCGATACCTGATGCAGCACCGGTCACCAGTGCAACCTCGCCGGCGAACGCGGCCGGCTTGCTGCCCTTCTTCAGCTTGGCCTGCTCCAGATCCCAATACTCCACATCGAAAATATCGCGCGCCGGTAACGCGCAATATCCACCTAGCGCCGTCGCGCGAACGACGATTTCCATCGTATGGGCGTAGATTTCCGCTACGATGGCAGCGTCCTTCGCCGACCGACCGACCGCGCACATGCCCAGTTGTGGGTCAAGTACCAACCGCGGGGCGGGATCCAGCATGGTCTTGCGTTCCTTCGCCTGCGGCTCATGGGCAGCGAAATAGGCACGGTAAGCCTCCGCGTAGGCATGGACATCGCGCCCGAGCATCGGTAGCCGCTTGGTGCGGATCACGTGATCCGGCGTTGCGGGCCCCTGTTGCGCAATCGTAGCAACATCTTTACGCCCAGCGAAGGAGAGAGACTGCGCATCCGCATGCCGCGCCATCAGCATAGGGAAACCGGCAACGGCTGAAATATTCTTGCGCAGAAGCGCCAGATCGTGACCAACATTTTCTTCCGGAATTCTAGCCACGTTCCACTCGATATCCCAGGCCCTGTTGCGCTTGAGATACACCTCGGCGCGCTCAACCAGATCGATCATCCGTTCATAGGATTCCCTGGCTGTCTCGCCAAAAGAGAAAATGCCGTGGTTCAGCAGCACCATACCTATCGTCTGAGGATCGGCCTGTTGCACGAATTCCTCCGCACATAACCGAGCCAGATCAAAACCCGGCATCACATACGGAATGACGACTACCGAGTCGCCATAGATTTCACGAATACGAGCCTCGCCGTTAACCGCGTTGGTAACGGTCACCACCGCATCTGCATGGGTATGGTCGACAAACTTATAAGGCAGGATCGCATGCAGGATGGCTTCGACCGAAGGCACAGGCGCAGAAGCCCTTGTCATGTGCGTTACCAGTTCATTGACCATCATGGGATCAGACAATGTCTTCAGTTGGGCCAGCCGCTTGAGATGGTCCAGCCTGACCGGTGAAAATCCTTCCTCAGCTATCTTTTCGAGATCCCAGCCGCTCCCCTTGACGAAAAGAATGTCTTCATCCTCGCCAAATGGATTCTTTTGAAACGCCTTAACCGAGGTGTTGCCACCACCGTGAAGAACCAGCGTCTTGTCTCGCCCGAGAAGACGTGATGTGTAAACGCGTTGCTCGATATCGCTGGTGCAGGCTACGATTTCATTGGTTTCCAGAATGCTCTTCATAATCCTTCCCGCATCACTGTTTGATGGCTACCGGTTAGCGTTTATCCGCCGACGCAGGCGAAATTGTCGAGAGCGGAGTCATATCGGCGGATAAACCATGTTGAACTGAACCACCGCTCAGACGGTTGATTGGGGGATTGTAAGGCCAATCCGGTTCAAATCAAACCAGCTGATGCCAACGTGCTGATGCCAACGAGACAATGGACTGGCGCATTTACGCCGAATTCGCTCAGTGCTTGATCGTGTAGGCGCCCAAGCTCAATATCGGCGACAGCTTCTACATCGAGTTGGAGAACACGGCTTACGCGCTGGATTCGAAAACCATCGATCTGCGCCTGTCGCTCTTTCCGTGGGCACTGTTTCGTTCGAGCAAGTCGACGGTGAAGATGCATACGCTGCTCGATTTGAGAAGCAACATCGTCAGTTTCATCTAATATCGGACGGCAAGCCGGGAGATGTCAAGGTAATCGACAACCTGGTATTGGAGCCCGGCGCGTTCTACGTTCAGATTTCCCGATCCCGACTGGAGATTTGCGACCTGTCTATTTTTCGCTTGCGCAGGGCAGCCGGAGCGAAGAACGGTTTGCGCACGCGATCCTGATGGTGAATCTGCATGTGCGAGCTGTGGAACTGGAATGCTCCACGCTGGGCATTGCGCACCGCAAGCTCATGAACTCGATGGCGCAGTACCGGGCAGCCGGACCGGGATCTTCCTCTGCGGAGGCGTCGCACCAGAAGCCAAGTGTCATGACACCCAACGTTGTGGCGGAGTGTGGCAGGCTACCGTCCTGCGGCCACCAACTGGCGCGCGGATTCAACAGCGTCTATACGCAGCATTTTCTGCAAACGCTCAAAGAGTGCGCTGCGCCAAGCTGCTGCACTTCCCCGGCTTGTTTGACGAACGCTGCATGCGCCAAGCCGCCACCCTTTTCCAGTTCGACGACGTCGTCACCGCTCCGCTGCACGGCTTTGCCGGCGCCGACGACTACTGGCGACGCGCGTCAAGCAAACCCTGGCTAAGCGCCATCCGCTTGCCGACGCTGGTGCTCAACGCGCAGAACGATCCGTTCCTGCCCTCGCATGCACTACCGAGCAGCGATCGGGTTGCCACCGCAGTGAAACTCGACTACCCGCGCGAAGGGGGGCACGTCGGTTTTGTTAGTGGAAGCCGTCCCGGACGACTCGCCTGGCTATCGGATCGTCTCCTGCATTTCTTCCAGCAAGTGAGGTAGGGGTTTAGTTTTTGCAGACAAGCGGCGAATGCGGAATACCGGATTTCCTGACCGGATGGAAAATTCTGGCCGAAAAAAAGGCTTGCTGAACGCAAGCCTTTTTGATCAACGCCGGTATCACAGAATCAGGCGGCGTTCGCCTTGCTCCGGCGACGTGCTATGGCACCCATGATGCCAAGCCCAGCCAGGAACAGCGCATAACTTTCGGGCTCGGGGACTGCCGTCACGGAGATGGCGCCACTGTACAAACCACCTAACTGTCCGGTTCCAACGCCTCCTACTACGAGATAATAAGGTCCGGCCGGAAGTGTGGACTGTGAAAAACTCAATGCTTTGGGGTCGGGGGCGGGGGGGGAAGTGACTACATTGATTGTAACATCGTCGTTACCGGGGATCCCGTCAGGACCGTATGAAAGAAGCGCGAGCGTATTAAAGGTGGAACTGAAAAATGGACTGATGTCAAAGGCAATAACGCTATAGCCGGAACCAGCATTCGTCGGAAGCGTAAATAAGAAAACATCAGTGAAAGTGACAAATGGTGCAGAGTCTGGATTTAGAACATAGCCGCTAAAAGGTTTCGGCACCCCAGCACTTATAGCGCCAAGGTCAGTTACGGCCGCATTAGCGCCAATGGCAGCACCGGACAACAGCGCCAGCGCAATGGCCTTTTTGGTGAAAGATTTGATTTTCATGAGTATTCCTCCAACAATAAATCAAAAAAACATTGAAGATTCAATGTCGTGGTCTAATTCTGTTTTCTTTTCAGCGATGTGTCAATAGTCCATTTGGACTAATGACACTACTCAGACAGAGCAGAAAACGAATTCGAAACTAAAAGGTTGGCATGGCTTCGCGCTTTCAAACAACACAATTGACACGAATTTAGCTTGGAATGCGCTCCAACCTCCATTATTTCCCTCAGCAATAACCATACCATTCTTTTGATTAATTTTGTAGTGCATTGATCTTAATCATTAAACCTTTAATTACCCGGTTGTCACCTCAGCTTTGCATAGGCCGAGTGTAAAAAATCCCGACAGGAGTCTTGTCAGCTACGGCACCGAAAGGGCGCACCAAGTCACGCTAAGGCACCGAAAGGGGGCACCAAGTCGCGATTCCAATCCATGTTCTCACAAAATCATGTCATCGCTCGCTACTCGGAGAAACAGTGTGACGGGGACTCACGTTAGTCTGAGCCAGGGCCATGGGAACACCCTGCGGGCAAACCCGAACTACGGACGCCGAGCCGGATACGCTCCTTTACGCGAATGACTCCCTGGGCCTGCGCTCGTCTCCGATTTCCTCAATGATCGTCCGCAGGTGGTTAAACGTTCACTCTTTGCTCGTGCTACGATTTGCTATCAACGCCAAGGCCGCACCGATAAATCATGCCCGAAACCCAATGTTCGCAGATATTTCTTGGTCGACAGCCGATTCTCGGGCGCGAGCAGAACTTGTTCGCCTACAAACTGCTTTTCCGCGATGGCCTCGCCAGTGGCAAGCACACCGGTTTACCCGACCCGACCCAGGCCACGGCGACAGTCATCGCCAATGCCTTTACCGAACTGGCCACCAGTGACGCGCTCGGCCCCTATCGCGGCTTCATCAAGGTCGACCACGAACTCCTGTTCAGCGACCTGATCGAAGTTCTGCCGCCGCAACGGGTGGGTCTTGAAATCAGCGAAAGCTCCATTCCCACGGAAGAAGTCGTCGCGCGTTGTCGGCAACTTCACGACAAGGGCTTCATCATGGCCATTGACGACAGGGTTCAGATCGATGCGGCTTATCGCCCACTGCTGGAATGGGCCGACATCATCAAGCTCGACATCATTAAACGGGATGGCGAACGGCTACGCGAACTCGTTGCCCAACTCAAGCTTTTTGGCAAACAACTGCTCGCCGAAAAGGTTGAAACCGTCGAGCAGTTTTCCCTGTGCCGAAGTCTAGGCTTCGACCTGTTTCAGGGCTATTACTTCGCCAGGCCGACCCTCCTCGTCGGCAAAAAGCTCAACCCCTCGCAACTAGCGCTCATTCGCCTGCTCGGACTGGTGCTCGAAGACGCCGATACCGGCGAGTTGGAAAACGCCTTCAAGCTCGAACCGGGGCTGACCGTCAACCTGCTGCGTCTGACCAATTCAGTAAGCTGTGGCCTGGCGACGAAAATCACCTCGCTGCGGCACGCCATCACCATTCTCGGCCGCCGGCAGTTACAGCGCTGGCTGCAACTCCTGATCTATGCCCACCCGACGGGCACGGCGCAGGACATCAATCCCTTGCTGCAATTGGCCGCCACCCGTGGGCGGCTGATGGAACTGCTGGCCGAGCGTCTGCACGCCAAAAACCGCGAGTTCGCCGATCACGCCTTCATGGTCGGCATCCTCTCGCTGATGCCCGTCCTGCTCGGCGTGGCGATGGAGGAGATCCTCACGCAGTTGCCCGTTGCCCTGCGCGTCAAACAGGCGTTGACCGGGCAAGGCGAGCACAGCGGCCAGCTCGGACACGTACTGCAGCTCGTTGCCGCCAGCGAACAGACCGACCCGCTCGCGCTGGAAGAAGCACTGCACCACGTTCCCGGTATCAATGCCGATTGTCTTGGAACCAGTCTGGCGCAGGCCCTGTCCTGGGCCAACGGGCTGGGACAAGTTCAGGGCTCGAGCGCCCCCGGCGTTTAACGGCCTGCATTTTCATTCTTCCCCATGAGTGACTCAGCCATCTACGAAGCTCTTCTCAGCCGCCAGCCGGTACTCGACCTGCAACAGGAACTCGTCGGTTACGAACTGACGCTCCTGCCTCCAGTCGCCCCTATCGCAGGCATGCATGACAGTTCGCGTGCAGCAACGCTTGTTTGCGCCGTTTACGCCGAACTCGGCATCCGCAGCGCACTGGGTCGCAGCAAGGCCTTCCTGCGCGTCGATCTGGATTTTTTTCATGGCGATGCCATTGAGGCGTTGCCAGCAGACGCCGTTGTGCTCGAACTCATTCTCGATGCCGCGCCTGACGAGCGCACCCTGGAACGCTGTCGCGCCCTGCGTGCTCGACACTTTTCGCTGGCGCTGGGCAGCTACTCCGGTCTTGATGAACGCAGCCGGCCCGTGCTGACGCTGCTCGACGTGGTCAAGATCGACATCCGTCAATGCGATGACGCGACGCTCAACGGACTCGCCGGGCCACTGACCCGACTGCCGCTCAAACTGCTCGCGCAGGGCGTGGATACACAGGAAGAAATGGAGCGCTGTAAGAAAATCGGCTTCCAGCTTTTTCAGGGATACTACTTCGCCCGTCCTCAAATCGTCAGCGGACGCCGTCTCTCGCCCTCACAGGCCAGCCTGATACAACTAATCAACCTGGCCGGCCGCGATTCGGACACGGCCAGGATCGAAGACGCTTTCAAGCACGAGCCGGCGCTCGCTGTAAACCTGCTGCGCATTGTCAATTCGGTCGGCTACGGCCTGACCCGGCGCATCGGCTCGCTGCGTCACGCCATCACCCTGCTCGGCAGGCGCCAGTTGCAACGCTGGCTCCAGTTGCTGCTGATGGCGCCACCGGGCAAAACTCCCGATGTCAGCCGTTCCCCCCTGCTCCAGGTCGCCGTACTGCGTGGGCGCATGATGGAAATGCTGATCGAATACAGCCGTCCGCGGGATCACATACTGGCCGATCAGGCCTTCATCACCGGAATCATGTCGATGATGCCGGCGGCTCTTGGCCTGCCGATGAACGAGATATTCGAGCAAATCTCACTCGAACCCGAGGTCATGGAAGCGCTGACAGCGCATGCAGGAGATCTGGGGAAAACCTTTGCCCTGCTCGAATGCTTCGATGCCGATGATAGTCCGGGCTGCGACCTGCTGCTCGCTCAACTTCACGCGAGCGGACTTGATCGGGGCAAGCTCAACGCCTGCCTGACCGAGTCTTTACGCTGGGTCAACGGCAGCAGCGAATAGCTGCGGGTCGGGTGAACCCGACACTTGTCCATGCTTCATCCGATGTTGTCGGGTTTTGCCCCGTAGGAAATCCCCCTGGGGGACGCTACGCTAACCTGACCTTCAGGGAGCTGCAGAAAGCTACAGAAAGCATCAAACGCGCGCTGTAACTCAGCCTTCAGCGCCATACGTTATAATCTGCGCCTGATTGACTGGAGCGTACCTAAATAGATCAGGCTGTCTGCGCAGCACGATCTGAATTGAACCCGCTGAGATTAAAACTGATGTTAGTCCCCGCCCATGAGTTTTCCTGCATCTTTGCCAGCCGCTGACCTGAGACGCTACTTCAAGGTCATACAGGATGCGGTCGACATCCGTAAACACTATGAGCTGTTGCAATGGCTGCAAGGCGACATCCAGAGCTACCTGCCGCACGAGATCATGATCGCCGCGTGGGGAGACTTCAATCTTGGATTGATCCGGCACGACATCGTTTCCGACCTGCCTGGCGTACGCACTGAGCACTACAATGCCGAGCTTTTGCACCCGTTTCTGCGCGAAATGTTCGATCACTGGATCGACATTGGCAAAAAGTCGTTCAGTCTGGTTTCCGGAAAATCCGGAATCACCCTTGAAGGAAGCAGCATCAAGTGTGCTCTTGGCGGCGCCCTGAAGGATATGCGCTCATCGCTGATCCATGGCATCAGCGATGAGCGCGGTCGCCACGACTGTCTCTATGTCATGCTCAGCAGCAAGGTCACACACGACGAGTTGGCGCGCAAAGCCATGCAGAGTTTGTTACCCTACCTCGACACCGCACTGCGACAAGTCGCCCACCTGCCGCGTCAGAACGAAAAAGCCAACCCGCAGGACGCCCCGAGCGAGGCGAGCGATGAACTCCTCAGTTCGCGCGAAATTGAAATCATGAACCAGGTGCGGCAGGGCAAAACCAACGTCGAGATAGCCCAGATACTTGACATCAGCGCCTTCACGGTGAAAAACCATCTGCAGCGGGTATTCAAGAAGCTGGGGGTATTCAATCGTACGCAGGCGGTCTCAAAGTACGAAATCACGCAAAAGCCTTCGGGAACTGAGCCATGCAATCCGCCGCCAATCTTGCCTCAATGCACAGCAAAGCCGCTCCGATAGACCGCAACAACCTGCTCGGCGCATTCGAGGTGTTTCTGGATCCCGTTGTCCTCACCCTATCGCTCTGGCTGCTGACCCTCCACTTTGAAGGCGAATTCCCGCCACCCTATCTGCTGCTCTCAGTACTGCTCTTTGCGCTCACCTTTCCCGGCACCTCCCAACTGCAGACCACGGTCTGGAACCTGATGCTGAACATTACGATCAACTGGCTGTGGGTTGCCGGGTTGCTTCTCTTCCTCGGCTTTGCCAGCCGCTACCTTAAAGTTTTCTCCAGCGAACTGCTGATCACCTGGCTGTGGGTGGCACCGCTATCCCAGTTTGGTGCCCACCTGGCCCTGCGCGTTCTGGCACCCATCTTTATATCGATGCAAGGGCCGCCATTACGCGCCATCATTGTTGGCATGAACGAGCAAGGCATGGCACTGGCCAACCGTATCAAGGAGAATCCTTATCTGCTCGTTGACCTGTGCGGCTTCTTCGACGACCGCAGAACAGCGCGCCTTAACGATCCGGGAAACTTCAAAATTCTCGGAAAGCTTGAGGATCTGCCGGGCTACGTCAAGCAACACTACATCCAGCGCATTTACATCTCGCTGCCGATGGCCTCCCAGCCGCGCATCCTGCAGGTACTCGACGAGCTCATGGACACCACGGCGTCGATCTATTTCGTTCCAGACATGTTCATTACCGACCTCATCCAGGGGCGCACCGGGTCCGTCTGCGGGATGCCCGTCATATCGGTCTGCGAGTCGCCTTTTGCCGGCAGCAGCGGCCTCGTCAAACGCAGCAGCGACATTGTACTTTCGCTACTGATCCTGGCCCTGATCTCGCCGCTCCTGCTGTGCATCGCCATTGCCGTCAAGCTCACCTCGCCCGGACCGGTCATTTTCAAGCAGCGCCGCTACGGGCTCGACGGCAAGGAAATCCTGGTCTATAAATTCCGCACCATGACCGTCTGCGAGGACGGGGGCAGCATCCGGCAAGCTCAGAAAAACGATAGCCGCTTCACCCCGCTTGGGCGCTTCCTGAGGAAGTCATCGATGGACGAACTGCCGCAGTTCGTCAATGTTTTGCAAGGGCGCATGAGCATTGTCGGCCCCCGCCCGCACGCCATCGCCCACAATGAGTTGTATCGCAAGCTGATCAAGGGCTACATGATCCGCCACAAGGTCAAGCCCGGCATCACCGGCTGGGCGCAGGTCAACGGTTTTCGAGGAGAAACCGAAACGCTCGACAAGATGCAGGGGCGCATTGACTACGACCTGGATTATCTGCGCAACTGGTCGCTGTCCCTCGATCTGCAAATCATCCTCAAGACCATCCTCGTCGTTTTCAAGGACCAGTCCGCTTACTAGGCCAGACAATCATGCCATATAACAGTTTTGAGACTTTTGAGCAGCTCGGTAGCGCCTCCAACTTCATCGATGACATTCTTGAACTATTCAAATCGCCGTCGCTGCTGGAAAATTTTTCCCGCGAGGAATGCAGCCTGCTCTGTTCCTATATGGAATGCTATGGCGCGCCCAGCCAGACCACCATCATGCAGGAAGGCGAGAGTGGAGACTTCATGCTGATAATCCTCACCGGCTCGGTCAACGTCATCAAGCACTGGCAGGGCAACGAATACAAGATCGTTACGCTGGTTGGGCCGGGCGAATTCCTTGGCGAGATGTCGCTGGTTGACGGCCAGCAACGCTCGGCCACCTGCAAAACGGCCGAACCGACCGATTTTGCCGTGTTCTCGCATGAGGCGCTGAACGAAATCCTCATCGACCACCCGCGTCTCGGCAACAAGCTGCTGCTGTTGCTGCTACAACTGATCACCGTTCGCCTGCGCGAAGCCACCGTCCGCATGCTGCCAACCATCATCAGCACGCTGGTCTGAGCGCAGCCATGAACCGTGTTAAACCCTGCTGCCTCTGGCGCCCACGACGTGCCGCACTGCTTGCATTGGCCGGGTTGCTCTGCGCGAGCGTAGCGCGTGCCGACAATCTCGACTCCTGGAACATCTTTGTCGGCACCAACGTAACGTACTACAGCAACCTCTTCCTGCTGCC
Source organism: Candidatus Propionivibrio dominans (assembly GCA_016709335.1). Taxonomy (GTDB): domain Bacteria; phylum Pseudomonadota; class Gammaproteobacteria; order Burkholderiales; family Rhodocyclaceae; genus Propionivibrio; species Propionivibrio dominans. The sequence continues at coordinate 44,695 of JADJNC010000031.1, forward strand.
CGCCTCGGCAGACGCCCGGCTCCTGATCGGCACCTCCGACAAATCGGACATCCTCACCGCCACCACCTTGGGCCTCAAGGTCAGCAAGCCTTACTCGATGCAACGCTTCGAACTCGACCTGAACATCATCGATTACCGCTACAGGAACTTTGACTACCTCAATTTCACCGCGCCGAACTACACCGCCGCCTGGCGCTGGAGCCTTACACCCTACCTGACGGGTAACCTCACCAGCAGCTACCAGGAATCGATGAACAACTTTTACGACACGCGAAACTTCAGAAGGCAAAACCTGCGCACTGTTGAAAACCAGCGCTTCGATGCTGACCTCAATCTCGGCGCCGGCTGGCACCTGCTCGGCGGCGTGACCCAGGACGTCAGCAAGAACAGCGAGATCTTCGTTGCCGAAGGCGATACCACCATCAACTCGCTCGAAGCCGGCGGCCGCTATGTTTTCACCTCCGGAACCACCCTCAAATACATCAACCGCACCGGGCGGGGCGTCTACGACAACCGACCGGTCCCGATACCCGTCGTCCTGCTCGACAACCAATTCGATCAAACGATCAACGAACTGAGCCTCAAGTGGCCGATCACCGACAAAACCAGTCTCGACGCCCGCATCGGTTGGCTTGATCGCAGCCACGACACTTACACCGAACGCGACTTCAGCGGCACCATCGGGGCGCTCAGCGTCAACTGGAACATCACCGACAAGACCCTGATTCGCGGTGGCTGGACGCGCCAGCTCTCGGCCTACGAGACGCTCTACAGCAGCTACACTGCAACTGACAACTTCTATGTCAACCCTGTCTGGCAGATGAGCGCCAAAACCGCATTGCGGTTTCGTTACGACTACGCCACCATCGACTACAAGGGCGCCATCGCGCCCACCTCCCTCAACGGCCGCAACGACACGCTGAATACCGCCCTGCTCGCCGTCGACTGGCAACCCCTGAATGCCCTCTCGCTCTCCGCCACAGTGACCGACAGCCGACGCACCTCCAGCGCGCCGGACAGCGACTACAAAAACGCCACCGCCGGCATCAACGTCCAGTTCAGTTTTTGAGTATCAATTCGTAATACTTAGGTCGGGTTAGTATTCGTAGGTCGGGTTAGCGCAGCGTCCCCCATGGCCCGAGGCCACTCGGGAGGATTTGCTTCGCGGCATAATCCGACGCAAAGGCCGAAAAATTCGCAGATCGGCTCAGAACAGCGGCCAAAAAACAAACACATAACAAAATCATGACAGCCTGATTAGCCCGAATGGACTATTTATCTTGTCGGCTTACGCTGTTATTGTTGCACCTTGAATTTTTTGTCGCCGGGGCAAGGCGGTAGCTTTGCCGGACCCGCATAAAATGCGTGAGCGAAACCGATCCTGGAATTCAGGCTGTAACTCGATTTTTAGGCTGTTTCTCGCTTTTGCCCTAACCGATATAGAATACCGGCTGCTTTGACACCGGATTGCCCTGCTACCAGACATCTTGTAGCGTCTTAACCGAGAGAACCAACACGATCATGCGAAATAAGCTCTGCACCCGAATCGCCCTGCCGATCCTTGCCGCCACCCTGCTTGTCGGTCTTTCTGCCTGCGGCAGCAAGGACGAAAAAAAGCCCGCCAGCCAGGTCGCCGCCAAAGTCAATTCCGAAGAAATCTCCGTGCACCAGATCAACTTCGTGCTCGGGCGCAGCAACACCGCCGCCATACCCCCGGAGCAGGCACCGCGCGTGCGCCGTGAAATTCTCGAAAAGCTGATCGACCAGCAGCTCGCCGTCGATCAGGCCATCGAAAAGAAGATCGATCGCAAGCCCGAGGTGCAAATGGCCATCGAGGCCGCACGCCGTGAAATCCTCTCGCGCGCCTATCTCGAACAGATCGCCGCTGCGCAACCCAAGCCGACGGTCGATGAAGCGAAAAAATACATCGCCGAGCACCCGCAACTGTTCGCCGAGCGCCGCATCTTCAACATCCAGGAAATTGTCCTGCCGGCCTCCAGCAATGCCACCGCCAACCTGCGCGATATGGTCGCTGCTGGCAAATCGATGGATGACATTGCCAACTGGCTGAAGAGCAAGGACATCAAGTTTTCCGGCGGCAGCGCCACGCGGCCGGCCGAGCAGATCCCCCTCGACCTGCTGCCGAAAGTCCACGCGCTGAAAGACGGCCAGGGCCTGCTGCTCGAAAACGCCCAGACCATCACCGTCATGCGCCTGGCCGCCTCGCAATCTGCCCCGGTCACCGAAGCCGTCGCCATTCCGCGCGTACAGCAGTTCCTCGGCAACCAGCGCGCCGGCGAAGCCGCCGCCAGCGAGTTCAAGCAACTCAAGGCCAATGCAAAAATCACCTATATGGGTGAATTTGCCGAAAGCGCTGCCGCACCCGCAACGGCTGAAACTCCGGCCAAGGTAGCGGATACCCCACCGGCCAAGACACCCGCACCCGCTGCCGAGAAAAAACCGGCCAGCACCAACATAGAAAAAGGCGTTGCCGGTCTGAAGTAAGCTGTAAAACTACACCGCCTAATCGGTCATTATGAATCAGGCATTTATGGAGATTTCAACCCGGCCAGCCCTCACCGCGCTGTCGCGCACCCTCTCCCGCGGGAGAGGGCTGGGGTGAGGGCCAGCTACGCAGGTTGGGTCAGGCGCGGCTTCTTGCGCCGTAACCCGACTTGCCGGTTCGCGAGACATTAAAAGAGCTTGCCACTGGTTTTGCCAGGATAAATCGGAGTATCACATGCTAAAACGATTACAAAATGCATTCCTGATTATCGCCATGCTGCTAGCGACCGGAGCCTTTGCGCAGGACAAGGCCGCGCAGCAACTCGATTACCCGCTCGGTGCGGGTGACGCCATTCGCGTCCAGGTCTTCCAGAACCCCGACCTGACCATTGAAACCCGGGTCTCGGAAAACGGCTCGATCACCTATCCGCTGATTGGTGCAGTCCAGCTTGGCGGCCTTTCCATCGCCGAAGCGGAAAAGAAAATCGCCCAGGCCCTCAAGAGTGGTGGCTTCGTGCAGCAGCCGCAGGTCAACATCGTTCTCATCCAGGTACGCGGCAACCAGGTCGCCGTTCTCGGCCAGGTCAACCGCCCCGGCCGCTTTCCGCTGGAAACCTTCAACACCCGCGTCAGCGACATGCTCGCCGCCGCCGGCGGCGCCACGGCTGGTGGTGACGACGTCGTCATCGTCAGCGGCCTGCGCAACGGCCAACCCTTCCGCAAGGAGATCGACATCCCGGCGCTTTACATTGGTGACAAGCCCGAAGCCGACCTCGTTCTCTCCGGCGGAGACACCATCTACGTGCACCGCGCCCCGGTCTTCTACATCTACGGCGAAGCGCAGCGCCCCGGTGCCTTCCGCATCGAGCGCGGCATGACCGTCATGCAGGCCCTCGCCCAGGGCGGTGGCCCAACACCCCGCGGCAGCGAATACCGCATCCGCCTGCACCGCAAGAATGCCGAGGGCGTGATCGAAAAAATCTCGCCCGAACTGACCGATCCCGTACTGCCCAACGATGTGATCTATATCCGCGAAAGCATTTTTTAAGGAAATTGTTATTTTTACGTCATACCGGCGCAAGCCGGTATCCAGTTCCCGGTTACTCTGGATTCCGGCTTGTGCCGGAATGACGATCCTCTTAATTTAACCAGTGCTTCTCCAGGAGCCGCCAACTACCATGACCCTCCAACAATTCCTGCTCATCCTGCGCGCGCGCGCCAGAATTGCGCTCTACATCTTTCTCGCCACCGTACTCACCACGATGGTCGTCAGCCTGCTCCTGCCCAAGCAATACACGGCCAGCACCGCCGTGGTGATCGACGTCAAGTCGCCCGACCCGATCGCCGGCATGGTGCTGCCCGGCCTGATCTCGCCCGGCTACATGGCCACCCAGGTCGACATCATCAACAGTGACCGCGTTGCCCAGCGCGTCGTCAAACTGCTGCGCATGGACGAAAGCCCGGTAATCAAGGAGCAGTGGATGGACGACACCGATGGCAAGGGCAATGTCACCGTCTGGCTGGCCACGCTGTTGCAAAAGAAACTAGACGTCAAACCCTCGCGCGAGAGCAACCTGATCAACATCAACTACACCGGTGCCGACCCCGATTTTGCCGCTGCCGTTGCCAACGCCTTTGCCCAGGCCTACATTGACGTCAACCTCGACCTCAAGGTCGAACCGGCTCGGCAAAACGCCGTCTGGTTCGAGGGGCAGACCAAGCTCGTGCGCGACAAGCTGGAAGCCGCTCAGGCAGCGCTCTCCAGTTTCCAGCAAAAACCGGCATTGTCGCCACCAACGAACGTCTGGATTACGAAACGGCCAAGCTCAACGAGCTGTCATCGCAGCTCACCATGGTGCAGGCACAAACCTCCGACAGCCTGAGCAAGAAGAAGTCGGCCGGTGGCTCCGACACACTGGCGGAAGTCATGCAGAACCCGCTGATCAACGGTCTCAAATCCGACATCGCCCGGCTTGAAGGCAGGCTGCAGGACAGCAACGTCAACCTCGGCAAGAACCACCCGCAAACACTGCGCACCGAATCCGAGCTGGCTTCGCTCAAAGCCAAGCTGGCCAGTGAAACGCAGAAAATCTCCGGCAGCATCGGCACCTCGTACACGGTCGGCAAGCAGAAGGAAAAAGAGCTGCTCGAAGCCATCGAAACGCAGAAAGCCCGTGTTCTCGACCTCAACAAGCAAAGCGACGAAATCAGCGTGCTCAAGCGCGATGTCGAATCGGCGCAGCGCGCCTTTGAGAGCGTCAGTTTACGTTCGGCGCAAACGCGCCTGGAGAGCCTCTCGGTGCAAACCAACGCCGTGGTGCTCAGTCCGGCGGACGTGCCCATTGAGCACTCCAAACCGAGGTTCCTGCTTAATCTCCTCATCTCGATCTTCCTTGGCACCCTGCTCGGCGTCGGTGCCGCACTGATGCTTGAACTCGGCAACCGCCGCGTGCGCTCGGCAGAAGACCTGGCCGAAGCGATCGACCTGCCGGTGCTCGCGGCGATCAGTTCGACCTTGCCGCCGCCAACCCTGCGCGATACCCTGCGCAGTTTCCTCTCGCGTCGCAAGGCGCCGCACGCCGCGCCCGTAGCGTCGGTCTCCTGAACTTCAGCCGGAACCCGAAAATGAACCCGATGGAACCCACACTCTACAGCCAGGCGGCCGCCGCAAGCGCAGCAAGTGCTGCCGCTGCGGCCAGCGCCGCAGCCATCACTCGCGGTCGCTCGATAGGCGTCATCCTGATCGATAGCGGGCGCCTGTCCGCCGACAACGCCGAGCGCATCCTGCGCCTGCAAAAGGAGCAGGGCAAACGTTTTGGCGACGCCGCCATCGAGCTGGGCCTGCTCACCGAAGACGACATCCGCTTCGCCCTCTCCAGCCAGTTCGACTACCCCTACCTGCCGCTCGGCGACAACAGCCTGAGCCACGAGCTGGTTGCCGCCTACAAGCCGTTCAGCCCGGTCGTCGAGCAACTGCGCGCGCTACGCAGCCAGCTCATGCTGCGCTGGTTCGACGCCGCAGCGCAGCGCAAGTCGCTGGCCATCGTCAGCCCCGGTGCCGGCGAAGGGCGCAGCTTCATCGCCGCCAACCTGGCCATCGTCTTCTCGCAACTCGGCGAGCGCACCCTGCTTATCGACGCCGACCTGCGCACCCCGCGCCAGCACGAGTTGTTCAAACTCGGCAACAACGCCGGACTCTCCGGCCTGCTCGCCGGCCGCGCCAACGCCGAAGCCGTAGTGCGCGTACCCTCGCTGCTCGGCCTTTCCATACTGCCCGCCGGTGCCATACCGCCCAACCCCCAGGAACTGCTCGGCCGCCCGGCCTTTATCGAAACCCTGCTCACGGTCAGCCGTGATTTTGACGTGGTGATCATCGACACCCCCGCTGCCAGCGAGTATGCCGATGCACAAACCATCGCCGTCCGCGCCGGCGCCGCCCTCATGCTCGCCCGCAAAAACAGAAGCTCGCTCCCCGACATGGCGCAAATCGCCAGCAGCCTCCAGCAATCCGGCGCCACGCTCGTCGGCTCGGTGCTGAACGACGTTTGAGCAATGAACCTGGAAACCGCAGTTGAGCGCGAAAGCTGCAACACCAGGTTTGGCGAGTGTTTAGCCCTCATCCCCGGCCCTTCTTCTCCCGCAGGGCGAAGGGTGCAAACCCCCTCTTCCCTGTGGGAGGGTTGGGGTGAGGGCTTGCAACGCTGGGATTACGCTCAACTGCGTTTTTAGGATGAATCTGCAATGGAACGTATACGGAAAATTGATCCCCTCGATTGGCCGATTGACCGCCACCCATGACCCGATCCGAACTCCTCAACGCATCTGAAGAAATCATCCGGAACGTCCTGCGTGGCGCGCTACCCGCTGGGGCACCGGTGTATATCTTTGGTTCGCGTTCTGGGGCGACTATCGATGGAACTCCGATTTCGACTTCTGGGTCGATGCCGACGTACCGCGCGAGAAAATACTCGAGATCGAAGAGCAACTTGAAGAATCCATCGTCCCCTTCGGCGTCGACCTTGTTTGCACGCGTCAACTTCAGGGCGAATTCGGCAAGCGTGTAAAACATGAGGCAAAGCGATGGATGTAAGACTTGATGCGTTGAAGCAGGCCAGCGCGAGCCTGACTTATCTCGTCTCGGTCGACATGGATGCTCTGGCCAACCAACTCGACGCACGGCTGATTGACGGGCTCAGGAACGGGGTGGCGCAAAAGTTTGAATACACCTTCGAACTGTGCTGGAAATGCATCAAAGACTTCCTCAAGCAGCAGGAAGGTATCGACGAAGCGACGCCGAAAAAAATAATCAAGGCCTTTCATATTGCGGACTATGTGATCGAGGATGACTACCTGTCACTGCTCAGGGCCATTGATGATCGCAACCTCCTGAGCCATAACTACGATGAAGCGACCTTTGCCGGAATCCTTTCGCGGATTCCCGACTATGCACGCCTGATCGAGCGTGTCATCCCCGTGCTCGATAAAGTGAGCGAGCAAACATGAACCTCACCAAATCAAGCCCCCCGAGTGAATTCCTGCCATTGTCGGATTTGCCGCTCCTGCCGTCGGGTTATGCCGCGAAGCAAATCCTCCCGACGTGGCCTCGGGCCATGGGGGACGCGATGAAACCGCTAACCCGACCTACTACTACTACTTTTCGCGGCATAACCCGACAACCACCTGCTCACCAGCAGCGCTCCGATCAAACCGCCCACGACATCCGCAGCCAGATCGTCCAACCCGACCTGCCGGCCGGGCAAAATTACCTGATGCCACTCATCGAGCACACCGACCAGCAGCGCTCCGCCAACGGCCAGCAAGACCATGCGCCAGCCGCGCAGGCCGCTGGCCAGGCCAATGGTGGCCGCCAGCACGGCAAATACGCCGGCGTGGGCGACCTTGTCCCACGGCACGGGAATCAGCCCCACCGCAAAGGGCTGCGCGCCCAGGACAAACAGGCCGAACAGAATCGCCAGCGCCAGCAGCATGGCCAGCACACGCAAATGACGCTCCAACACGCGCCTAAGAACCAAAATGCCCATCCATACTCCAATGCCAACCCACTCACCCGCTGCGAACTCCTGCGCCCGGCCGCCGATTATCTCAGCATTGCCCCAGCCCCGTAAATTTTTTCCGGATTCCGGCTCATTGCCATCCGTCATTCCGGCAAAGCCGGAATCCAGAAAAGTCAAGGCGCTGGACACCGGCTTCTGCCCCGAAGGAAACACTCCTGGGGTGCGCCGGTGTGACGGCTTATTCAGCGTTTCATCGGAATGAATTTATCGCGACCCCGTAACACCCCCGCAACGCACCACAGGTATACTCAGGTCTCATGAACGACCCAGCCCCCTCAACGACCCAACCCCTGCCCGGCAACGAAGCCGCCAGCCCGATCAGCAAGCTGCTCGTCTGGCTGCCGATCATCGCCGGCCTGATCGTGCTCTACGTTCCCAGCCTGATCGACCTGCTGCAAGGCATCTGGAGCACCGACGAGCAGAAGCACGGCCCCATCGTCCTATCCATCGCCTGTTGGCTGGCGTATCGCAAATGGCCGGACATGTGGCAGGCCAGCGAAGGGCAGCCAACCTCGGCCTGGGGCTGGCCGATCTTCATCTTCGGCCTGCTGCTCTACGCCATCGGCCGCTCGCAGGACATCCTGCTCTTTGAAATCGGCTCGGTCATCTGGCTGCTCACCGCCATCCTGCTGCTCACGCGCGGCACCGCCGCTCTCAAGGCGCAGTGGTTCGCGCTCTTCTTCATGCTCTTCATGATCCCGCTGCCCGGCGCCATCGTCGACGCGGTGACCCTGCCGATGAAAATGGCCGTCTCCTATGTGGCCGAACAGGTGCTCTACTGGGTCGGCTACCCGATCGCCCGCACCGGCGTCATCCTGCAGATCGGGCAATACAAGCTGCTGGTCGCCGACGCCTGCGCCGGCCTGCACACGCTATTCACCCTCGAAGCGCTCGGCCTGCTCTACCTCAACATCGTTCGCCACGACTCGCTGTTCCGCAACGTGACGCTGGCCATCCTCATCGTACCCATCTCCTTCACCGCCAACGTCTTCCGCGTCATGGTGCTGACGCTGATCACCTACCACTTTGGCGACGAAGCCGGCCAGGGCTTCCTGCACGGCTTTGCCGGCATGGTCCTCTTCCTCAGCGCGCTGCTGCTGATCATGGGCGTCGATTCGCTGTTGCAACTCGGAGTCAAGCTCAAAGACCGACGCCAAATGAAGGGCGCAACGGCAGCGTGAGACTTCGGCCGCCAGGTTCCGCATCCCCTTAACCCCTCCCGGCCTCCCCTTGTCAGGGGAGGAGAAAACCAGTGCACGTTGGTCGGGTTAGCGCAGCGTCCCCCAGGAGGATTTGCTTCGCAGCATAAACCGACAAACCCGACTAAATTACCCAGCCTGACCAACAGACATCAACCCAATCGCCGCAATGCACACCGAAGCCCAATCCCCTCACCCACGATGCGCAACTCCGTGAAAGCTCAGAAACTGTTTCCAAGAAATTGGCGACTGGTTTGGGGGGCTCACTTCTGCTGTCCCCGATCATGGCTTTGAAAACCAGATAGAAATAAAGTCATCTGCAAAGCAAGTCGCTTAGCTAATTCCATCAAATTTGAAGGATTTATAATTAGCTTTAACTTAACATCTGAAATACCGAGAGTAATGTTGCCCCCGATTCTGGAGCGAGCTATGCCAACGATTAGTATGTTTTACGGGATTCTTGTTTCGATGTACGCGCTTGACACACAAAAACACAATTTGCCCCACATTCATATTCGATATGCAGAGTACAAGGCCTCGATTGAGATACCCTCCGGAAACACGCTGGAGGGAAATCTGCCAAGCAAACAAATGAAGCTTGTCCAGGCATGGATTGCATTGCACACCGATGAACTTATGGCGGACTGGGCATTGTCAGTTTCCGGCGAAGCCCTTACAAAATTGAGCCACTTCGTTAAAGGAGTTGCAAATGACCCCAGACGTAACCAACGTTGTTGTCGTAGGGAATTTCGAGCTACTCGTCAGCTTCGCCGATGGCGCGAGGCGACGTTTTTCGATGCGCCCCTATCTGGAGTACCCGGTATACCAGGCCTTAAAAGAACCAGGAAAGTTCAAACTGGCCCATGTATTAAATGGCACAGTGGCATGGTCAGATGATATCGACATCTCACCGGACACACTCTATCTCGAAAAACAAACATCTGGAAACGATGCACAGCCTTGCGCCAGGCAGTTGCCGTAGTTTTCGTAGGTCGGGTTAGCGTAGCGTAACCCGACGCCAATGTATTCCACATCCGACGATTGTCGGGTTATGCTGCGAGCAAATCCTCCTGGGGACGCTACGCTAACCCGACCTACGACTGTCACCGATTGAAATCGCCTCATCGCCAAAACAGGCAACAGAATCGCCCCAATGCACACCAAAGCCCAATCGCCTCATCCCATCGATGCCCAACTCAGGGAGGTGTTCGTACATTTCCCGAAAGTCGTGCTCGTGGTTCTGTTCGGCTCCGTTGCCTCGGGCAAACAGCGCGCCGACAGCGATCTGGATATCGCGCTAAGTACTGGCCACCCGCTGACAGTCGATGAAAAAATTGCTCTCATCGGCGCATTGGCCGAAAGCACCGGGCGAGCAATTGACCTCATCGACCTCAGTGTCGTTGGCGAACCCTTGCTTGGGCAAATCGTGCGACATGGCCGGCGAGTGCTTGGCAGCGACACCTTGTACGGTGAGCTGATCGGCAAGCATCTGTTTGAGCAGGCCGACTTCATGCCCTATCAGGCCAGAATACTTGCGGAAAGGCGGATGGCATGGATCGGGAAATAGTCGAGCAAAAACTGGAGTCCTTGCGCCGCTGTTTGCAGCGCATCGAAACCAAATGCCCTGCCGATGCTGCCACCCTGGTCGCAGACTTTGACCTGCAGGATATCGTCTCGCTCAATCTAAGTCGTGCTGTGCAACTGACAGTCGATATCGGCGCACACCTGATTGTCGAGGCTCCGCAGAGCAATTTTTTCCGGAAACCGTCGTCCCGGCGAAAGCCGGGACCCAGTTTGTGCTCCAAAAACCTGGATTCCGGCTCTCGCCGGAATGACGTTTTGAGACTTATAACGCCATTCCGGTCTTGACCTGGAAACCGGGAAGCTGAAATAACGTGCATATGAACACCATTCCTAACCCCTCCCGGCCTGCCCTTATCAGTTAGTAGGTCGGGTTACGTAACGACTGCATGATGTACCTACCATTAATTTCTCAGATGCCCTTCATTGCCCAGTTATAACTAGCCCCATGCCAAAACTTTACGAATACTTTGGTCTGATTGTCATGTTCTATGCCAATGAACATGATCCGGTGCATGTGCATGGCAAGTCACAAGGACGAGAGTCGCGTGCTGAAATTGTGGTTATCAATGGTATCGTAACTGAAGTTCGCTACAGCACTGTCGCGGGCAAGGCTCCCTTTGGACTTGCATGAAATGCGATACTTTAGCGAGCTTGTCGCAGCTCGTGCGAACGAGATTGTGAGCAAGTGGATCGACTTTTTCGTACTCCACAAGTCAATAAAACCCGAGCGTATTACCCGGAGATTGAAATGAACACCCAGATAATCCATGCTGTTTCGGCAACCGAAATTGGCGATTACAAACTTCGTATCGCCTTTGACGACGACACCACGCAGGAAATCGACTTCAAGCCGTTTCTGGCCAGCGCGTTGCATCCCGATATTCGTGCTTATCTCGACCCGCAGCGTTTCTCATCGTTTCGTATTGAATATGGCGATCTCGTTTGGGGAGACTACGACTTGTGCTTCCCGATCATCGATTTATACAAGAACCAGCTTGTGAAAGGCTCAGCACTTGAACAGGCTGCATAGCGAGTAGATTGCAGGTGCAACGCTTTTTGTGACCACCGACGACCGGCTCATAAAGAAAATGGCCGATTTAGCTAATATCCCGGTAATGCTACCAGGCGCAGCTTTAGCGTTATTGGAGAACTGGTATGAAAACTGAAGCAGAAATTCGAATGAAGGGAATGCAGGCGTTGATCAGTGCATTAGGTCTGGTTGAAGCGGAACGTTTCCTTGCCGCAGTATCGCGTGACAAATTCGATTACACCGAATGGCGCCGCACCGGCCTCCCGCAACTCAGCATTGAAGAAATCGCCGAAGCTGCCAACAAACTCGCTAGCACACCGCTTTGAATCCCCCACTCGCTTCGGAGCAACCGCATCAATACGCAAAAGTAGGTCGTGTTTGCGTAGCGTCCCACAAGGGGATTTGAGCCCTAGGCCCTGTAACCTGCGGGGCATAGCCCGACGCCAATGCAACCCACATCCGACGATTGTCGGGTTATGCTGCGAAGCAAATCCTCCCGACGTGGCCTCGGGCCATGGGGGACGCTACGCTAACCCGACCTACGACTGAACGCCAGACACCACCCCAACCTTCACCGAGCGAACAATATTCATGCGCATCAATCCGGAACAAACACAGATCATCTGCAAACAGATACACAAGTATCTGGGTGATAGTGCAGCCATCTGGCTCTTTGGCTCTCGCGTTATCGACAACACAAGAGGGGGAGATGTTGACCTTTATGTCGAAGCGCCCCCCCACCCGCTACTCAATGAAATTCGCTGCAAGATCGAACTTGAAGAAGGCCTGGACCTCCCGGTGGATCTGGTTGTACGGCAGCCATTCGATGCATCACCGATAGCACGCATAGCTAGAACGCGGGGGCTAAAACTGTGAGTGAAAACATTCAGTTGATCTGGAAGAAAATTGAGCATCTGCGCCGGATGCGCGGCTATCTGGACTACTCGCTTGAACAGACGCTGCCCTTGATGCCGATTGGCGACTGGCGCCAACTGACACCAGCGCAACATGAAACGCTGGCGGCTTTCCGTGTCCGCTTTAGTGAGTTCCAGGAACATCTGGGAAAAATCATGCGTGCCATAGCCCGGGAAGAAGAGCAAAGCACAGAACCTTTCAGCTTCGTGCTGGTTTATCCTAAAAAACTCAGTTGAGCGTAATGCCATATCGTAGGCCTCCCGCAGGGCGAAGGGTGAAAACCTCTCCCTGCGGGAGAGGGTCGGGTGAGGCCAAACCCTGCCAAACATGGTGTTGCAGCCAATAAGTCGCGCTCACTGCGGTTTCTAGGATTTATGGAAAAGCTGGGCATTCTCGATACCGCCGAACGCTGGAAAGTTATCCGAGAACTGCGCAATGCCGTCAATCACGACTATGAAGAAAACGAGCAACGTTTATCCGAATTTTTTCTGGCGCTAACTCAGGCGGCGCCAGAGTTGTACACCATCGACAAATGGACAAGAATGCCAAAATCTGAATCGCCGGCCACCGCGGCTTACAGCTTCCGCCAGCGAACTCAAGCTTCAGGAGAAAGGTCTTTATGCGCCTGACTGAAAATCAGCGCCAGTCGATCAAGTCTGCCGTGACCCGTGTTATCGGAGAAGGGACTCGCATCTGGCTTTTTGGATCGCGCGTCGATGACAGCAAACGTGGCGGCGATATCGATCTTCTGATTGAAACGGAGACGGTTGTTCCAAGCCGGGTCGGTGCGTTGTGCCAGCTCGAGGGTGCGCTGGTCGTGCGGCTTGGCAACCGCAAGATCGATGTCCTGCTCAAGGACGCACGCACCGCCGACACACCGATCACCCTTGCCGCCCGAAAGACGGGAGTGCTGCTGTGATTTTGACCTATTTGCCCGAACATGCCGAATCTGCGCGGACCGCCCTTGATCTTGCCGAACGCGAATCGGCGCATCTTGGCTACACCTGCAATACCTTGTACGCCGAGGCTATTGATCTCGCCTGGGTCAAGGCGCTTGCAGAACGGGAAGATCTGGCGGAAAAGATTGACGCGTTCGTTGCTCGCTTCGGTCGCCTCCAGGATCATATCGGCGAGAAGCTATTGCCCGCATTTGCAATACTTCTCGGCGAACAGCCGAAGTCCTTGCTTGATGTTCTGGGGTATGCCGAGCGTATGGGGTGGGTGGAAGATGCCGAAGCATTCATCGGTGCCCGGAAACCCCGCAATCTGCTTGTGCATGAATACATGAGCGAATCGGAGCTTTTTCATGCGGCATTGATTGCGGCCAAGCCGGCGACTGAGATGTTATTCCGCATTGTTGCCGCAACCAGGGCCGAAGCCACAATGCGTGGTGTTCTTACCCAAATGCGCGAAAAGCCTCGTCCAAACGATCTGGTTGCGAAGCAACCTTTAGGCGAAGCCGTGGAGTTTGGTCGGGGATGGATAGCGCGGACGCCGTAGGCGTCCTTGCCCTTGGTTGTTAATCGGGTGTTGCCTGCTGCTCAATGTATTGCCGGATGATGCTAATCGGTGCGCCGCCACAGGAGGCGGCAAAATAGCTTGGCGACCACAATCCACCTTTGAGATAGTAGTGTTGGGCCATATCCGGTCTTTCCTTGCGCAGAACCCGGCTAGAAGCCCCTTTGAGACTGTTCACCAAGGCCGATACGGCAACCTTGGGCGGATAGTTCACCAGCAAATGCACGTGGTCACGCTCGCCGTCCATTTCCACCAGTTCTGCCTCAAAGCCGGTACATGTTTTAGCGAACAGTTCTTTGAGCCGGGAAATTGCATCGCTATCGAAGACCTTGCGGCGATATTTCGCCACAAAAATCAGGTGGTTTATGCATGTTAAAAACACAGTGCCGCCCGTGTCGAATATCATTGTTTGTTGGCATAGACCAAACTATAATTGACCTATGAACCGCTTGCAAGCCTACAAGTGAACTACAGCCCAACTGCGAACAGCAGCGCAATATGCGCCGCTTCGCAGGGGGCATGTCGCTTCGTCTTTAACAAGGCGCTGGCGATGCAGAAAGTCAGATACGAGCAGGGCGAGAAGAAGCTGAGCTACGCCGGTCTGTGCAAGTCGCTAACCGAATGGAAAGTGCAAACTGAGACGATTTGGCTGACCGAAACACCCTCTCAGGCATTGCAGCAAACCCTCAAGGATTTGGAACGAGCCTACACCAACTTCTTTGCCAAACGCGCCGACTTCCCGCGCTTCAAGAAAAAAGGCCAATCGGACAGCTTCCGCTACCCGCAGGCTACAAGCTCGATCAGGGCAATTCCCGAATCTTCCTGCCCAAGCTGGGCTGGATTCGCTATCGCAACAGCCGGGACATGCTCGGCACAGCGAAGAACATCACCGTATCGAGCAACGGCGGCAAATGGTTTGTGTCTATCCAGACCGAGCGCGAAGTCGAGCAACCCGTTCACCCGGCCACGGCCATCGTTGGCATCGATGTCGGAATCACCCGATTCGCCACCCTGAGCGACGGTAGCCACATCGAGCCGCTCAACACCTTCAGGAAACACCAAACACGACTCGCCCGCTACCAGCGGGCCATGTCTCGCAAAGTGAAGTTCAGCAACAACTGGAAAAAGGCCAAGGCCAAAGTCCAGAAGATTCATACCCGAATCGCCAACGTTCGCCGCGATTTCCTGCACAAGACCACGACCGCGATCAGCCAAAACCACGCAATCGTGTGTATCGAGGACTTGCAGGTAAGGAATATGTCCAAGTCAGCGGCAGGCAGCAGCGAAGCGCCCGGCAGAAATGTGCGCCAGAAGTCGGGCCTGAACAAATCCATTCTCGATCAAGGATGGGCCGAGTTCAGGCGGCAACTGGAGTACAAGCAGGTCTGGCGAGGCGGTGAAGTGATCGCGGTTCCCGCGAGGAACACCAGTCGGACTTGTCCAGCCTGCGGGCATGTCTCGGCAGAGAACCGCCAGACGCAAGCCAAGTTCGGCTGTGTCGATTGCGGCTACGAAGCCAATGCCGATCTTGTCGGCGCGATCAATGTTTTAGAGCGAGGGCATCGCTTGTTAGCCTGTGGAGTCGGCGCGGTTAGGCCCTCTGCGAAGCAGGAACCCGCCGAAGCGACTAAACGTGAAGCTTGCTCATGCATAGCGCCGTAAAGAATCTCCGGCCTTCAGGCCGGAGGACGTCAAACCTGAAAGCAAGCAGACGTGAACAATATACTCAACCCCTCCCAACCGCGACGGTATGGCACCATGACATATGGCACCATGACACCTTGCCTTGATCCTTTAATGTGTTCTAATATTAGGAACGTTAGTTCTTATAAAAGGAACATTATGGACTCCGCTGCGGCTGTCCTTTTTGGCAAAACCCGTCAAGCCGTCTTGGCACTGCTCTTTGATCAACCCGGAGCATCGTACTACCTGCGCGAGATGTCGCGCATGAGTGGTATCGCCCCAGGGCCGCTGCAGCATGAGCTAACCCAACTGCACAAAGCCGACCTCGTCGTCCGCTCGCAGGATGGCAACCGCGTCACCTACCAGGCCAATATCGCACACCCGGCATTTTCCGATCTCCAGGGGCTGGTCAGCAAGACCTGCGGCGTCCCCGCGCAATTGACAGCCGCATTCGCTCCACACGTTGCCCGGATAGCGTTTGCCGCCATCTACGGCTCATTGGCCAAAGGAACCAACCACGCCAGAAGCGATGTCGACCTCCTCATCGTGGGCGACATCGATCTGCAGACAGCACTTGCCGCCGTAGCCCCCGTTGAAGCACGCATCGGCCGCGAAGTGAGCGTCAGGATTTTTTCCCGTGAAGAGTACCGAGCGCGCCGCGCCCGGCAGGATCACTTTATCGAAGGCGTGATGACCGG
This sequence comes from Candidatus Propionivibrio dominans, assembly GCA_016709335.1. Taxonomy (GTDB): domain Bacteria; phylum Pseudomonadota; class Gammaproteobacteria; order Burkholderiales; family Rhodocyclaceae; genus Propionivibrio; species Propionivibrio dominans. The sequence continues at coordinate 60,902 of JADJNC010000031.1, forward strand.
CCCCCTGACGCCATTGCTGGGAGCGCCAGATGACGCTTGAGAACCTTATCGGCAAGGGTTTGCAGCGTGAGCCAACCAGCCAGGCTGAGATAACCCGCTTTCGTGCCAAGATCGCCACCAAACTGGTTGACGCAAAAAGCGAGACGCTCAGCCTCGACACCCGGTTTGACGTCGCCTACGAGGCGCTGCTGCAAATCGGACTTGCCTCCTTGCGCGCCAACGGATTCAGGCCAGACTCCCGTGGCGGCCATCATGTACTTGCGCTGCAAACATTGACCACCACCATTGGCTATCCACGAGAAAGGATTCGCTTGCTGGATGAATATCGCCGGCAACGAGGCCTGGGCCTGTACGACGGCTCGTTTGACCCCTCGGTTATTGAAGTGGCTGCCGTGATCGGCGAGGCGATCAACCTGCAACAGCATTTTCAGCAATGGCTTGCAGCAACACATCCGGAATTGCTATGAGGCTCTTTGCTTTTGAAATTCGCTGCAACACTTGATTTCGAGTGCAGCAAAAGTAGGTCGGGTTAGCGTAGCGTCCCACAAGGGGATTTCCTGCGGGGCATAACCCGACGCCAATGCAACCCACATCCGACAATTGTCGGGTTATGCTGCGAAGCAAATCCTCCTGGGGGACGCTACGCTAACCCGACCTACGACTCCACAA